>CAWJSY010000010.1:0-292098 GCA_963845645.1 uncultured Actinomycetota bacterium | reverse complement strand
GGAGCAGCCGCGAGGGTTGATCCCGGCAGACAGCGGCGCTGGGTTGGGTCGGGTGCCCCAGGCAGGAGTCGAACCTGCGACCTTTCGCTTAGGAGGCGGCTGCTCTATCCGCTGAGCTACTGGGGCGTCCGCCGCCCGCGGGGGCGGTCGTCGGCGGACATCTTGCCACGCACGCGGGTCGCCCCTCCCGCCTGTGGCGTTCGGTCCGCCCGGGCGGATGTCGGGCCGGCGGGTCCCGGCGTAGGTTTGTCGGCGACGAGGGCGTAGGTCACAATTTGGCTGGACCGTTAGATTCACAACGGCGCAAGCGCCCCCCGCACGTCTTCCCGCAGACCCGAACCACCACGAGAGCGACCCATGTCCGATCGTCCCGAGGGTGCCGACCCGGCCGACACAGTCGACCCGACCGGCCCGAACGCCGCCTCCGAGAGCAGCGACGCCTCGACCGGGGCCGCGCTCGCGGGCTCGTCGCCCCACCGGGGCGGGCGACGGCGCGGCAAGAACCGCAAGCGGCACGTCGTGGGTCGGGTCGTCGTGGCCACCGTGGTGATCCTGGGCATGGTCACGGGGTTGTCGGTCGTCTACTTCTACCGCCACCTCAACGACAACCTCACGATCCTCGACATCGCCCAGCAGCTCGACAACCGCCCCGAGAAGGAGCGCAGCCCGCTGCCCAAGGAGCCGCTCAACATCCTGGTGATGGGCTCCGACGACCGCGACGGCGAGGGCAACAACATCGACGGGCTGACCGGAGACGGCGCCCGCTCCGACACCACGATCCTCTTCCACCTCAGCGCCGACCGGAAGAACGCCTACGGGATCAGCATCCCGCGCGACACCCTGGTCGACCGGCCCGACTGCACCGACGAGAAGGGCGAGACGATCCCGGGCGCGACCGGCGCCATGTGGAACGACGCCTTCGCCGTCGGTGGTCCCGCGTGCACGGTGCAGCAGGTCGAGCAGGTCACGGGGGTCTTCGTCGACCACTTCATCGTCGTCGACTTCGCCGGCTTCCAGGACATGGTCGACGCCATCGACGGCGTCGAGGTCTGCATCCCCGAGGACATCGAGGACCCCGAGCACGGCATCAACATCCCGGCCGGCACCCGAGAGATCGCGGGCAAGGAGGCGCTCAACTACGTCCGTGCCCGCTACACCCTCGGTGACGGCTCCGACATCGGTCGGGTGAAGCGTCAGCAGGCCTTCATCGCGGCCATGGCCAACAAGGTCGTCTCCAACGGAGTGCTGGCCCGCTTCGACCGGCTGGTGCCGTTCCTCGACGCCGCGACCAAGTCGCTCGTGGTCGACGAGGACATGGGCAACGTGTTCAAGATCGGCCGGGTCGGGCTCGGGTTCAAGAACATCGGGCTCGACAGCATCAAGTTCGTGACGGTGCCGTTCCAGTACAGCGAGGCGCAGCCGGGCCGGGTCGAGTTCCTGCCCGAGGCCGAGGACCTGTGGCAGCGCGTGATCAACGACGAGCCGTTGACGCGTCGCTTGTCCGAGGGCGTGATCACCGCGGGTGACGACGTGTCCGGCTCAGAGGGCGACCCCAGCGGGTCCGCCTCACCTGGCGAGGATCCCAGCGACGACCCGAGCGCGTCCGAGTCGGCCGACCCCGAGCAGTCCGACGCTTCCGCGGCCCGCGAGCAGGCCGGCCTCTGTGCCTGAGCCCGACCCCGGCGCCGACCAGCGCGCAGGACCCGAGACCGCCTGGCAGCGTCAGCGACGGCTCGCTGAGGTCTTCGGCGACGTCCTGCCGGTGACGACCTCCGACGAGCGGGGCGACGACGGGGCCGCCGGCGAGCGGTCCTCCGAGGAGTGGCTCAAAGCGCAGGTGCCGCCTCACCACGGGTGAGACGGCCTGAGCAGGTCGAGCAAGATCAGTGGCGCGGCGGGGTGGTCGGCGCCTGGCCACCGGTGGCCAGCAGGTCGCGGATCTCCTGCAGTAGCTTGATGTCCTCCGGCGTGCCGGGCTCAGGGCTCGGGAAGTAGCGCTCCTTGGCCTTGGTGTAGGGCACGATGATCAGGAAGTAGACGACGGCGGCCAGGATCAGGAACGCGATGACGGCGTTCATGAAGGCGCCGAAGCTGTTGGCCTTGTTGGTGAAGACGTCGTCCATGCTTTCGGGCATCTGCGCGGTGAGCCAGTTGGTGAAGGTCGTGACGACCAGGCCGAACGCCGTGCCGATGATGACCGCGACGGCCAGGTCGACCAGGTTGCCGCGCAGGATGAAGTTCTTGAACCCCGTCATGTAGTGCTCCTCGTTGTCGTCCGATGCTGCGTGCATGCGCCCCCGAGGGCACCCAGCAACCTAGCGGCCCGCCCAGACATAGGTCAGCACCGAGTCGACCGACGCGGCGACCAGCGCGTCGACCTCGGTCTCGTCGACCCCCACGACGGCCAACCGCCCGGGGAGCCCGGTCGGGCCGGTGGCGGCGTCGTGGTCGGCGTCCGGGAGGGCCAGGACCCGGGCCGCCAGCGCCAACGCGCGCACCTCGCCGCCCCGGGGGTCGGCTCCCAGCAGGTCGACCTCGTCGCCGACCTGCAGCAGGGCCACTGCCCCGGCGTCGGGGAGGCGGACGGGCAGTGCGACCACCCCGGTCAGGCCCGCCGTGAGCCCGGCCACGACCAGGCGTACGTCGGTCACCGGCTCGCCCTCGCGCAGCGCGCCCGCCAGTGTGCGGCCGACCGGGGAGCGCACGGCGGCGTCCGGCACGACCTCGGGCGGCACGGCGACCAGGCGCAGGTCGTCCTCGACCAGCACCCGACCGGCCGGCAGGTCGCTCGCCGCGACGGTGACCTCGACGGTGGCCGGGGGAGGCGCGGCGACGCTGCGCAACCCGGTCGCCACTGCGAGGGCGACCAGGAGCGCCACCAGCAGCCGACGGCGGCGCAGGACCGCGCGGCGTACGCCCCGGGCCAGGCGGGTCAGCCGACGCTCGCGGGCGGGGGAGTCAGGCGGTCGCGGGGTCATCCGGCGACGCTAGGCGACCCGGGGCCGGGCCGCGCGGGCTCTCCACAGGCCCCTCACGGGGGCTGTCCGGCAGGGCAGCTCAGGAAGCGGCGGCGGTGCTCTTCGTGGCGCTGGAGCTGCCGGAGGACGAGCCGTTCGAGGACGAGCCGCTCGACGAACCTGTGGACGACCCGCCGGAGCCGGAGGACGCGGCGGCGGGGGTGCTGGCCGCCGTCTTCTCCGAGGCGCCCGATCCCGAGCCGGAGGCGTCGGACTTCTTCTCGCCGGCGCTGGTGCCGCTGCCCGAGGCGGCGGTGGCGCGGGCGTCGGCCCGGCTGTCGGTGCGGTAGAAGCCGCTGCCCTTGAAGACCACGCCGACGGCGTTGAAGAGCTTGCGCAGCCGACCCGAGCACTGCGGGCACTCGGTGAGGGAGTCCTCGGAGAAGCTCTGCACCTGGTCGAACGCGTGCTCGCACTCGGTGCAGGCGTACTGGTACGTCGGCATGGGCGCTCCTGGGTAGCCGGTGGTGCCACGTGGTCGGGGGTCCGGGGCTGGCACTCGTCCCCGGCGAGTGCCAATGCTACGACACGGCACAATGTCCCGCACCATGAGCGGCACCACAGCCCCGGACACCCGGGCCGGCGACCCACAGCCCGCGCGGCCCCCGCGGACCACCTGGTGGCAGCGCCACCTGCGGCTGCCGCGCGCGCTGCGCGTCACGACGTACGTCGGGATCGTCCTCGTGCTGCTGCTCGTGGCCGGCCTCGCGGTCGGTGCCGTCGTCGTCCGCCGCCCCCTGCCGCAGGCCGCCGGAACGCTGGACCTTCCCGGGCTGGAGGCCGAGGTCGAGGTGGTGCGCGACGAGCACGGCGTGCCGCAGATCTACGCCGACTCGGTCGACGACCTGATGCGGGCCCAGGGCTACGTGCACGCGCAGGAGCGCTTCTTCGAGATGGACGTGCGCCGCCACGCCACCGCGGGTCGGCTGGCCGAGCTCTTCGGCGAGGACGCCGTCGAGTCCGACGTGCTCGTGCGCACCATGGGCTGGCGCCGGGTCGCCGAGCAGGAGCTGGCGCTGCTCGAGCCCGAGACCCGCGACGCGCTGCAGGCCTACTCGGCGGGCGTCAACGCCTACCTCGCCGACCACGACCCCTCCGAGATCGCGCTCGAGTACACGATCCTCGACCTCGGCGGTCGCGAGTACCGCCCGGCCGACTGGGTGCCCGCCGACTCGCTGGCCTGGCTCAAGGCGATGGCCTGGGACCTGCGCGGCAACATGCAGGACGAGATCGACCGGTCCACGCTGGCCACGCTGCGGGCCGGCACCGACACGCTGGCGGCCGACGGGCTGCCCGACGACGCGCTGAGCACGCTCTACCCGACGTACCCGTTCGAGGAGCACCGCGCGATCGTCGACCAGGGCGTCGTGGTCGACGGGGTCTTCGAGCAGGACGCCACCGAGGGCGGCAGCCGCGTGCCCGAGCGGCCGCCGTGGGGCCCGCAGGCCCAGCGGCTGCTGGCCGACGTGGGACAGCGGGTCGACCGGATGCCGTCGTGGCTGGGCCGCGGCGACGGGCTCGGCAGCAACTCCTGGGTCGTCGACGGCGAGCACTCGACGACGGGGGCGCCGCTGCTGGCCAACGACCCGCACCTCGGCGTCTCGCTGCCCGGCGTCTGGATGCAGGTGGGGCTGCACTGCCGCACCGTCGACGCCGGCTGCCCCTACGACGTGGCCGGCTTCAGCTTCTCCGGGGTGCCGGGAGTGGTGATCGGCCACAACGCCGACATCGCCTGGGGCTTCACCAACCTCGGCCCCGACGTCACCGACCTGTACGTCGAGCGGATCCGCGGCGACCGGTGGCTGCGCGACGGGCGGCTGGTCCCCCTGCGCAGCCGCGAGGAGACCATCGAGGTCGCCGGCGGCGACGACCTGACGATCACCGTGCGCAGCACCGACCACGGGCCGGTGCTGTCCGATGCCGACGCTGCACTCGACGGCGTCCTGGGCGAGATGGCCGAGGAGCAGCCGTTGCGCCGTGGGCGTCCGGTGCCTCGCGCCGCCGACGAGGAGTACGCCGTGTCGCTGGCGTGGACGGCACTCTCGCCCACCACGACCGCCGACGCGATCCTCACCCTGGGCCGAGCCCGTGACTGGGACGACTTCCGGGCCGCCGCCGCCGACTTCGCCGTCCCCGCCCAGAACCTCGTCTACGCCGACCGCGAGGGCCACATCGGCTACCAGGCGCCGGGGCGGGTCCCGATCCGCAAGTCCGGCAACGACGGTCGGCTGCCCTCGGCGGGGTGGCGCTCCGAGAACGACTGGACCGGCGAGTTCGTCCCGTTCGCCGGGCTGCCGTCGGTGCTCGACCCCGAGGAGGGGTTCGTGGTCACCGCCAACCAGGCCGTGACCGACCCCGACTACCCCTACTTCCTCACCGACGACTGGGACCTCGGCTACCGCGCCCAGCGGATCCGCGAGCGGATCGTCGACGCCGGCGTGCTCTCGGCCGACGACCTCCTCGACCTCCAGCTCGACGCCGCCAACCCGATGTCGCCGATCCTCACGCCCTACCTGCTCGCGGTCGACCTGCCCGACGGCTACTTCTCCGACGGCCAGCGGCTGCTCGAGGACTGGGACCACCAGCAGGACGCCGACAGCGCCGCGGGCGCCTACTACAACGTGGTCTGGCGGCGCCTGCTCGCCGACACCTTCCACGACCAGCTCCCGCCCAGCCTGTGGCCCGACGGCGGCGACCGCTGGTTCGCGGTGGTCGAGGGCCTGCTGGCCGACCCCGACGCCGCGTGGTGGGACGACCTCGACACCGAGACCGTCACCGAGACCCGCGACGACGTGCTCATCGAGGTGCTGCGTGAGGCCCGCGACGAGCTCACCCGGCGTCAGTCACCCGACAGCGACGAGTGGCGCTGGGGCGACCTGCACCGCCTCCGCCTGGAGTCCAGCACCCTGGGGCAGGCCGGCCCCGACGTCGTCCGCCGGCTGTTCAACCGCGGCCCGTGGGAGGTCGGCGGCGGCCCCTCGATCGTCAACGCGACCTCCTGGGACGCCGCCGAGGGCTACGAGGTGACCGCCGCGCCGTCGATGCGGATGGTGGTCGACCTGGCCGACCTCGACGCGTCGCGCTGGATCAACCTCACCGGCGTCTCGGGTCACCCGTTCAGCGGCCACTACACCGACCAGACCGACCTCTGGGCCCGCGGCGAGACCCTGCCGTGGGCCTTCAGCCGCGACGCGGTCGACGCGTCCGCCGGCGACACGCTCCGGCTGCTGCCGGCCGAGTAGGCGTGCAGGCGCGCGTCAGCCGGCGAAGCGCACCACCCCGGTCGGGGTCGCGACCGCGGTCACCGGACGGTCGTGGGGCTCGACCGGGACGTCCAGCCCGACCTCGTGGTCCAGCAGCAGGCAGCAGGTGAAGGTGCCGACCGGCACCCGACCCAGCGCCCGGTCGTAGGAGCCGCCGCCGCGGCCCAGGCGCAGCCCGGTGGGCGAGACCGCCAGCCCCGGGACGAGCACGACGTCGGCGGTGGCGACCGCGTCGACGCCGAGCCGCGGACCGACGGGCTCGAGCAGGCCGAGCCGCGCCGGCGCCAGCGACTCGTCGCCGTCGTACGCCGCCCAGTCGAGGTCGCCGTCCGGGAGGAGGACCGGGAGGATCACCCGCTTCCCGGCGGCGCTCAACGCGGCGAGCAGCGGACCGGTGCCGGGCTCGCTGCCGATCGAGACGTACGCCGCCACGGTGGCCGCGCGGCGCACCTCCGGGAGCTGCGTGAGCTCGGTGGCCAGGGCGCGCGCGACCTCACCGAGCGCGGCCACGCCGACCCGGCCGCGGGCGGTGACCAGCTGGTCGCGCAGCGCGGTCTTGGCGGGGAGATTTCGACCAGGGTGAGACGTGGACACACCGCGAGCCTACGATCGGGAGCATGGGTACTGCAGCCAGCAAGGGCCTCCGGCTCGCGCGGGAGAAGATGGTCGCCGCGGGCGTCGACGAGGTCGCGATCCAGACGTTCGAGCACTACCACCGTCTGCTCGAGCACGGCGAGACCGGGATGATCCCCGAGAACACGATCGAGCCGGTCGGCATGGACTCGCTCGCCGAGGTCGAGGTCGACGACGAGGTGGCCGCCGAGGCACTGCGGCACACGGTGGTGATCAAGCTCAACGGCGGGCTCGGCACCTCGATGGGCATGGAGCGGGCCAAGTCGCTGCTCTGCGTGCGACGCGGCCTGTCGTTCCTCGACGTGATCGCCCGCCAGGTGCTGCACCTGCGCCAGGAGCACGGCGCCACGCTTCCGCTGATCTTCATGAACTCCTTCCGCACCTCCGAGGACACCCTGGCCGCGGTCGCGCGCTACGGCGACCTCCCGGTCGACGGCGTGCCGCTGGAGTTCCTGCAGAACAAGGAGCCCAAGCTCCTCGAGAAGGACCTCACCCCGGTGAGCTACCCCAAGGACCCCGACCTCGAGTGGTGCCCGCCGGGCCACGGTGACCTCTACACCGCGCTGCGCGGCACCGGCCTGCTCGACCGGCTCATCGAGCTCGGCTACCGCCACGTCTTCGTCTCCAACTCCGACAACCTCGGCGCCGTGCCCGACCCGCGGGTCGCGGGCTGGTTCGCGGGCTCGGGGGCGCCGTTCGCGATCGAGGCCGTGCGGCGTACGCCGTCGGACCGCAAGGGCGGCCACTTCGCGCGCCGCAAGGCCGACGGCCGGCTGGTCCTGCGCGAGACCGCCCAGACCCCCGACGCCGACGCCGACGCGCTGGCCGACCTCGACCGCCACCGCTACTGCTCCACCAACAACCTGTGGTTCGACCTCGCCGCCATGAAGCACCTGCTCGACGTGCGCGACGGCATCCTCGGCCTCCCGATGATCCGCAACGTCAAGAACGTCGACCCCGGCGACGCCGAGCACGCCCAAGGTCGTGCAGATCGAGACCGCCATGGGCTCGGCCGTCGAGGTCTTCGAGGGGGCCCAGCTGATCGAGGTCGGGCGCGACCGGTTCGTGCCGGTGAAGACCACCAACGACCTGCTGGTGCTGCGTTCCGACGTCTACGGCCTGGGCAAGGACTTCGTGCTCGACCTCACCGCCGACGAGATCCCGTACGTCGACCTCGACCCCGCCCACTACCGGCTGGTCGGTGAGTTCGACAAGCGGTTCCCGGAGGGGGCGCCGTCGCTGGTGAAGGCCAGCTCCTTCACGGTCCACGGCGACTGGACCTTCGGCCGGGGGGTGGAGGTCGTCGGCGACGTCGCGATCAAGGCCGCCTCCGCCCAGCGGGTGCCGGCGTCGACGGTGTTCACCGACGCCGACAGCACTCCGTGAGCGACCTGAGGGACGCCGGCCGATGAGCGACGCCGGTGCCGCGCCCGCCCTGGTCTCCGTCGACGACCACCTGGCCCGGATCCTCTCGACGGTCCGCCCGTTGCCGGACTTCCAGCAGCCGCTGATGGACAGCCTCGGGCTGGCCTGCTCCGAGGACGTCGTCGCGCCGCTCGACCTGCCGCGCTTCGACAACTCCGCGATGGACGGGTACGCCGTGCGGGCCTCCGAGATCGCGGGGGCCGACCCTGCTGCGCCCGTCGTGCTGCCGGTGTCGGGCCAGATCGGCGCCGGCCAGGTGTCGCTGCGCACCCTCCCGCCCGGCACCGTCGCCAAGATCATGACCGGAGCCCCGATGCCGGCCGGCGCCGACTCCGTCGTCCCCTACGAGTGGACCGACCGCGGCGCCGACCACGTGCGGATCACGCAGGCACCCGAGGTGCACCAGCACGTGCGCGACGCCGGCGAGGACGTCCGCAAGGACGACCGCGTGCTGCCCGCCGGCACCGTCATCGGCCCGCGCCACATCGGATTGCTGGCCGCGCTCGGTCGGGCCAGCGTGCGGGCCCGCACCCGCCCGCGCGTGGTGATCATGTCCACGGGCTCCGAGCTGGCCGACGCCGGGACGCCCCTGATGGCCGACAGCATCTACGACAGCAACTCCTTCCTGCTCTCCGCCGCCGTCCGTCGGGCCGGTGCGGTCGCCCACCGCGTCGGGATCGTCAGCGACGACCCGGCGCGCTTCCTGAGCTCGCTGCACCACCACATCGTCCGGGCCGACGTCGTGGTCACCTCGGGCGGCGTCTCGCAGGGCGACTTCGACGTGGTCAAGGAGGCGCTGCGGCCGCTCGGGACCGTCTGGTTCGGCGGGGTCGCCATGCAGCCCGGCAAGCCGCAGGGCTTCGGCATGATCGGCGACGTCCCCATCTTCACGCTGCCCGGCAACCCGGTCTCGTCCTACCTGTCCTTCGAGATCTTCGTGCGGCCCGCCCTGCGCCGGATGATGGGCGTCGAGCCCGCGGTCGAGCCGCTGCGCACGGCCCGGCTCACCCGTGGCGTCCGCTCGCCCGAGGGCAAGCGCCAGTTCCTGCGCGGCTGGTACGACGACCTCGAGGCCGAGCCGAGCGTCGCGCCGGTGGGTGGTGCGGGGTCCCACCTCGTGGCCGACCTGGCCCGCGCCAACTCGCTGATCGTGGTGCCCGAGGACGTGACCTCCCTCGAGGCCGGCGCGCGGGTGGCCGTCGTACCCCTGGACCGGGGGTGAGCACGGTGACCGACGACGGCTCGCCCACCCGGCTCACGCACGTCGACGAGGCCGGTGCCGCCCGGATGGTCGACGTCTCGGACAAGGCCGTGACCGCCCGCGAGGCCACCGCGACCGGCCGGGTGCTGGTCTCGGCCGACGTGGTGGCGCTGCTGCGCGGGGCCGGCGTGCCGAAGGGCGACACCCTCGCGGTGGCCCGGCTGGCCGGGATCATGGGCGCCAAGCAGACGCCGGCGCTGATCCCCCTGTGCCACCCGCTGGCCATCTCCGGGGTCACGCTCGACCTCACGGTGGTCGACGACGCCGTCGAGATCGCCGCGACCGTGCGCACCACCGACCGCACCGGCGTCGAGATGGAAGCGCTCACGGCCGTCACGGTCGCTGCGCTGACCGTGATCGACATGGTCAAGGCGGTCGACAAGGGCGCGGTGATCACCGACGTGCGCATCGAGGCCAAGAGCGGCGGCAAGTCCGGCGAGTGGCGGCGCGAGGGGTCGGACCGATGAGCCTGCGCGGTGAGGTGGTGGTGGCCTCCAACCGGGCCGCGGCCGGGGTCTACGACGACACGACCGGCCCGCTGATCGTCGACTTCCTGCGCGAGCTCGGCTTCCTCGTGGAGACGCCCGTCGTCGTGCCCGACGGCGAGCCGGTGGGCCGGGCCATCGCCGACGCGGCCGGCGGTGGCGCCCGGGTCGTGCTCACCACCGGCGGCACCGGGCTGACCCCGACCGACCGCACCCCCGAGGTGACACGGCCGCTGCTCGACCGAGAGGTGCCCGGCATCGCCGACGCGATCCGGGCCGCGGGGGTGGCGCAGGGGGTGCCGACCGCCGTGCTGTCACGCGGGCTCGCCGGGGTCGTCGGCCAGTGCCTGGTGGTCAACCTCCCGGGCTCGCGCGGCGGCGTGAAGGACGGTCTCGAGGTGCTGCGTCCGGTGCTGGTGCACGCGGTCGAGCAGATCGTCGGGAGCGATCATTGAGCGGCTCCGCCCGCGGCTGGCCGACACGGATGATGTCGGGCTCCGACCCCGTGGTGACGCTGCGCCCGCTGGCGATGTCCGACGCGCGGGCCTGGCACGACGCCCGCCGCAGCAACGCCGCGTGGCTGGTGCGCTGGGACGCGACCGTCCCGCCGGGTGGTGACACCCGCAGCTCGACGTTCCGGGCCCTGGTCCGCCGGCTGCGCCGGGCCGCGCGGCTCGGGACGATGTACCCCTTCGCGGTCGAGGTCGACGGCGCCTTCGCCGGCCAGCTGACGATCAACAACATCGTGCGCGGCTCCGCGCAGTTCGCCTCCGCGGGCTACTGGATCGACCAGCAGCACGCCGGCCGCGGCGTCATCCCGCGCGCGCTGGCGATGGCGATCGACCACTGCTTCACCGCCGGCGGCCTGCACCGGATCGAGGTCGCGATCCGTCCCGAGAACACCAACTCCCTGCGCGTGGTGGAGAAGCTCGGCCTCCAGGAGGTCGGCTACGCCCCGCGGTTCCTGCACATCGACGGCGACTGGCGCGACCACCGCCTCTACGCGGTGACCGTCGAGGAGGCCCCCGACGGTCTCCTGCGCCGCCTGGAGATCCCGGGCGAGGACTAGCTCGCCGGACGCGTGGTCCCTGACGAGATCCGGGGTGAGAACGCCCGATCGGCCCCCGGATCGTCCGGGACCACGCACCCAGCGCAGTCGACCACGAGTCACACGAGCCACAGCAGCAATTTGCGACACACGGGTAGACATCCGACCCAGGCTGCGGTATCGCTCCTAACCTCTGAGCGTGGACCTGAGCGCTCTGATCTTCGTCGCCCTGGCGGTTGCCTGGGCTGCCTACCTCATCCCGAAGGCGCTCAAGCAGCACGAGGAGGACCAGCGCAACCGCACCGTCGACAGCTTCTCGTCCTCGATCCGGGTGCTGGCCAGCCGCGACTCCCTCGACGGGCGTACGGCGCGGCTCGTCGTGCCCGGTCGGCCCGCTCGCGGTGCCACTTCCGTCGACATCGCGCTCGGTGCCCCCCCGCGCAGCAGCCGGGCCGCACGGGCCGCGCGCGCCACCGCCGCCCGGCGTCGCCGCCGAGTGCTCGGCCTGGTGCTGGTGGCCAACGTCGCGGTCGCCGCCCTGGCCACGGTCTCGGTCGTCGCCTGGCCCTACCTCGCGATCCCGGGCGGGCTGCTGGTGGCCTGGCTGGTCGCCTGCCGGCTGATGGTCCGCTCCGAGCGCCGGGCCCGCCGGGTGGTCGTGCGCCTCCCCGGAGGCACCCCGCGCCCGAACCCCGAGGTCGAGGACGACGGCCCGCTGACCGAGGAGATCGACGCCGTGCCCGCGTCCGAGCCGGTCGCCGGACCTCCCGCCGTGACGGTCTCGGTCGCCGGCGGCGAGAGCGTCCAGGTCGGCTGGGACCCCGTCCCGGTCACCCTGCCGACGTACGTGTCGAAGGAGCCGGCGGCCCGCCGCAGCGTCCGCACGATCGACCTCGAGTCCACCGGTGTCTGGACCTCCGGGCGCAGCGAGATCGACAGCGCGCTGGCCCGCGGGGCCGAGGAGACGGAGAAGGCCGACAAGGCCGCCCGCGAGGCCGCCGACGCCGAACGCCGCCGCGCCACGGGTTCCTGACCGGCCCGTCAGAGGGCCCCGGCCCGCACCCCGCAACCGATTGCGGATCCTCGACGGCCCGGTGCTAACGTTTCCTCGCCTGGGGCTGTGGCGCAGTTGGTAGCGCGTCTCGTTCGCAATGAGAAGGTCAGGGGTTCGAATCCCCTCAGCTCCACCAAGCACCGAACACCAGGTCACTGGGTCAGTCCCGGCCTGGCACCGAGGTGGCGATCCCGCCAAGAAGCACGATCTCCACCTCAAGCCAGCAATTGCTCTCGGCAGGCTCTGGCGAACCAGCCTTCCCACTCCTCTGGAGACCAGCTCCGCCGATCGACCAGCAGCAGCCAGACATCTGGGTGGTTGAGCGTCCAGAGCAGGTCAGTGGCGCGCTGGACATCGAGTCCAGGTCGCAGGGAGCCCTTGTCGGCGAGGCTCTCGACGATCGCGCGCTGGTTGGCCCAGAAGTCGGTCTGGATCAGCTCCCACAGGGCCGCGAGATCGTCGTCGACGGGTGCGGCGTCTCGGATCACCCTGAGCATGGGGCCGATGCGCGTCTTGACGATGCGCGAGTTCTTCGCCGTCATCTCCAGCTGCCGGTGAGGATCCGGCTCCGACAACAGCTCGGTGTACCAACCGCGTTCGGCGATGGGAGCGTCGTCGATGTCGCCCTTGAGGCAGAGGTCCCATACCGCCCTGAGCAGGCCCGCCTTGCTGCGGTAGGCGTTGTAGACCGTCTTGAGCGAGACGTCTGCGCGTCTCGCGACCGCCTCCATCGTGGTTGCCGGGTATCCACCTGCGACGAAGAGATCCCGGGCGGCCAGGGCTAGCGTGCGGCGCCGATCCGAGGCCTGCTGCGCGCGCAGCGAGGAGTCATAGGGGCGAGGTCTCTTGACTTCGGCGGCCACAGGTCTAACCTAGCAATATTGGTTGCTCTCAGCGTGTAATGAAACTGCCGAGGAGGCGTCGAGATGTCCTCAGGAACTGTTCATCGGCCAACCGCCGAGCAGATCCGCCACCGGGTGCACCAGATGTGGGGCTCGGTCGCTGAGTCCTGGGGTGAGCACGTCGATCACGTCGAGCAACGCGCCGAGGCGGTCACCCGGCTGATGATCGAGGCGGTGGCACCAGCTCCTGGCGAGGAGGTGCTCGAGCTCGCCTGCGGCGCAGGTGGCCTGGGGTTGGCGATCGCCGACCAGGTCTCACCAGGAGGACGGGTCGTCCTCTCCGACGCGGCGCCGGAGATGGTGGCGATCGCGTCCGCGCAGGCGGCGCTTCGCTCCCGCGGCGGTGGAGCCGCCACGCAAGTGACGGCGCAGCTCCTCGACCTGGAGCAGATCGACATGCCCGACGACTCGTTCGACATCGTCGTCTGCCGCGAGGGACTCATGTTCGCACTCGACCCGGTCCGAGCCGCGCGCGAGATCGCCCGAGTGCTGCGGCCAGGCGGCCGAGCGGCCATCGCGGTGTGGGGTCCACGCGATCTCAACCCGTGGCTGGGAGTGCTGGCAGACGCCGTACACCTGCACACCGGCACACCCGTACCTCCTGCCGGAATGCCAGGTCCGTTCTCCCTGGGCGCCGACGGCGCTCTCGAGACCACCCTGAGCGCAGCCGGCTTCGAGGAGGTCAGCGTGCAGCCGGTCGACGTACCGACCCACGATGCCTCCTTCGACGACTACTGGCAGCTGCGGGTCGATCTGTCAGGCCCGTTGAGGCAACGTCTGGCCGCCCTCCCTGCCCACGACATGAGCGCCATCCGAGACACGGTCCATGAAGGGCTGTCGCGGTACCAGACCTCGGACGGGCTCAGAGTTCCCGGACTGGCGTACGTCGCATCAGCACGCCGATGAGCCACAGCTCACCGGTGGCGTCGTGTCACGACCGGAGCGAGGCTGCTGTGTCCGGCGGCGACGACTCGGACGGTCTCGACCAGCTGCTCGGCTGTCGCGTCCTTGAGCAGAGAACCCGAGGCGCCTGTGCCACCTCACCGCCGGCCAGGAGCCCACAGCGCAGGCGTCTGGCTACCTCGACGCGACGAGCCAGCTGCCGGGCGCCCTGGCCTTCATCGTGCCCGCGTTCCTCGGCTCGTTCCTGGGGATGCTCCTGCTCCTCATCGCTCTTGGCCGCTCCGGCGAGCTCGTTCGGCTTCGGGGCCATGGGCGGGGCGTTGGCCCGCGGCAGGCGCCCGACTGCTCCGCGAGTGATGGCAGCCCGGATCCACCGATCTCGGTTGGCCAGGGAACGGGCCGGCATGGCCTACTCGGCCGAGCCGGCCCAGCTCAAGACTTCTTGGCCCTCGGTGCCCTCGGTGCCCTTGTCGACGACTTGGGTCGGGGGCGTACCACCAGGACGGGACACGGCGCGTAGTGCTGCACCCGCTGTGCGGTGCTGCCGATCAACACGCCCTCGCTGATGCCCCGGGCTCCTGCGGCGACGACGACCAGCCCGGCGTCGTACTGCTTGGCCGCCTTGATGATCTCGTTGGCGGGCGAGCCGGAGCGCACGCGCTGGTGCACCTTGGGTCCCCAGGAGTCGAACTCGCTGGCGATGACCGCAACGGCGTTCTCTGCCGCGCTCCGGAAGGACAGCGTCTCCCAGGACGCCTTCTGGTCACTGTCGGAGAGCTCGTCGGCGAAGGCCACGGTAGCCAGCGGACGGATGACGGCCACCACGGTGACGTCGGTGATGGCGGCCGGGTCGGCGAAGGACTTCAGGTGGCGTGCGGCCGCAAGTGACTGCTTGGAGCCGTCGGTGGCGACGATGACGTGCATCAGAGATCTCCTGACCCGGTGGAGGTGGTGGCCGAGACGGGGGCGCCAGCGGAGCCGGACTTGCTCCCGAGCAGCCTCTCCGCCAGGTAGAGCACCCCGCCGATGGCGAGCAGTGCGGCGCACCAGAACAGAGACTTCGGGTCGTCGTAGATGACGTAGTAGAGGATCGCGAGGTTGCCCACCAACCCGAGGACCAGCAAGGGGGTGTTGGCCCGGAACGCGCGGTCGTGCTCGTCGCGTCCGCGCAGCTTGAGGCACGTCACGATGACGAGCGCGTAGATCGCCAGGAGGAAGACCACCGTCACCAGCGCGAGCCGCTCGACCAGGTCGAGCTTCCCACCGGCCTCCAGGACCAGCGTCCCGGCGACGAGCAGGGATCCCACCACGAGACCGCCGAAGAGCAGTCCGACCCACGGGCTGCGACGGGTCGGATGGATCTTGGCGAAGACCGCTGGGACGACGTCCTCGCGGGCCATGCCGTAGAGGATGCGCGGCTGCGTCACCAGCGTGACCAGTGCTGTGTTGGTGATCGCGACGAGCGCGATGACGGTGAAGATGGTGGTCATCAGGTCGGTGGAGAACGGCAGGATGCCCTGCTTGACGACCTCGAGCAGGGCTACCTCGGAGGCGGCGAGCCGCTCGGTGGGCACGGTCAGCGCTGCCGCCATGGAGACCAGCACGTAGACGACACCCGCCACGAGCATGCCCCCGACCAGCGAACGCGGGAAGGCCTTGTAGGGGTCGACCGTCTCCTCGGCCACGTTGGCTGTGTTCTCGAATCCCGTCATGGCGAAGAAGGAGAGCGCGACGCCGGCGAGGACGGCCAGGGCGGGGTTGCCCGCGACGCTGATGTCGGTGAGCGTCCCGAAGTCGGCCTTGCCCTGGGCGATGAAGATGACGGCGATGATGATCACGATGACCAGGCCGCTGAGCTCGATGAAGGTCATGATCATGTTCGCGACCACCGACTCGGTGATGCCGATGTAGTTGACGAGCACCAGGACGGCGACGAAGGCGAGAGAGACGAGCAGCGCAGGCGGTCCGCCCCACAGCTCTCCGAAGTACGACGAGAAGCCGGCGGCGAGGGAGCCGGTGGCCGCGAAGCTGGCCGCGAGGAACGACACGGTGACCAGGAAGGTGAGCGCCTTGTTGTTGAACGCCTTCTGGACGTAGAGCGAGGAGCCGGCGGCCTGGGGATACTTCGTCACCAGCTCGGCGTACGCCGATCCGGTGATCGCCGCGACTGCGATCCCGGCGCCGAACGCCAGCCAGAACGCCCCGCCCACCGCAGCAGCGACGAGGCCGATGAGCACGTAGATCCCCGAGCCCAGCACGTCGCCCAGGGTGTAGAAGAAGAGCTGCCCACCGGTGATCGAGCGCTTGAGCCCGCCCTCGTCGGTGTCGGCCTCGTCAACGGTCACGGAGCTGTCAGCCACGGCCGAACCTCGATTTCAGGGGAGTGGATGGGGCTCAGCGCACCCGGCGGGCGGGTGCATCTGTGAGTGCCCTGTCCCCGGAGTCACCACCCCGCAAACACCGCCACCGGACCACGCGACCACCGCTCCACGGTCTGGCGGGGAGCCCCCGTAGGCTGGGGAGCCTCCACCATGCAACCGCCGGCAACGACCAGGTCGTGGCGGGCGAAGAACGGACGTGCCGTGAGCCATCCCCATCCTGAGCTCCAGAAGCCACCCAAGCTCGACCCGCGAGACCTGCGGGTCGTCGCGCTCGGCGGTCTCGGCGAGATCGGTCGCAACATGACCGTCTTCGAGCACGCCGGCAAGCTGCTGATCGTCGACTGCGGGGTGCTCTTCCCCGAGGAGCACCAGCCCGGCGTCGACGTGATCCTCCCCGACTTCAGCTGGATCCGCGACCGGCTCGACCAGGTCGTCGGAGTCGTGCTGACCCACGGTCACGAGGACCACATCGGCGGCGTCCCGTACCTGCTGCGCGAGCGCGCCGACATCCCGCTGATCGGGTCGCGCCTGACGCTGGCCCTGATCAAGGAGAAGCTCAAGGAGCACCGGATCCGTCCGGAGCTGCAGGAGGTCTCGGAGGGCGACCACGCCCAGCTGGGGCCGTTCGACTGCGAGTTCCTCGCCGTCAACCACTCGATCCCCGACGGCCTCGCCGTCGGCATCCGGACCAAGGCGGGCCTGGTCCTGCACACCGGCGACTTCAAGATGGACCAGTTCCCGCTGGACAAGCGGATCACCGACCTGCGCGGTTTCGCGCGGCTCGGCGAGGAGGGCGTCGACCTCTTCCTGACCGACTCGACCAACGCCGAGGTCCCGGGCTTCACGACTTCCGAGAAGGAGCTGGCCCCCGCGATCGAGCAGGTCTTCCGGACCGCGCCGCGTCGGGTGATCGTGTCCAGCTTCGCCAGCCACGTGCACCGGATCCAGCAGGTGCTCGACACCGCGCACGCACACGGTCGCAAGGTGGCCTTCGTGGGTCGCTCCATGGTCCGCAACATGGGGGTGGCGCAGGACCTGGGCTACCTCACCGTGCCGCAGGGCCTCATCGTCCCGCTCGACCAGCTCGAGAAGCTGCCCGCCAACAAGGCGACGCTCATCTGCACCGGCTCGCAGGGCGAGCCGCTGGCCGCGCTGTCGCGGATGGCCAGCCGCGACCACAAGATCCGCGTCGGCGAGGGAGACACGATCCTGATGGCCTCCTCGGTCATCCCCGGCAACGAGAACGCCATCTCCAACGTCATCAACGGGCTCACCCGCTGGGGCGCCAACGTCGTGCACAAGGGCAACGCGAAGGTGCACGTCTCGGGCCACGCCAGCGCCGGTGAGCTCGTCTACTGCTACAACATCGTCAAGCCCAAGAACGTCATGCCCGTGCACGGCGAGTACCGCCACCTGCGGGCCAACGCCGACCTGGCGATCAGCACCGGCATGGACCCCGACCGCGTCGTGCTGTCCGAGGACGGTGTGGTCGTCGACCTCAGCCGGGGCAAGGCCAAGATCACCGGCAAGGTCTCTGCGGGCAACGTCTACGTCGACGCCTCGGTGGTCGGCGGGGTCACCGAGAACACGCTGAAGGACCGCCGCACCCTCGCCGAGGAGGGCGTCGTCACCGTGCTGGCCATCGTGGACGCCAACACCGGTGCGCTCGCCGACCCGCCCGACTTCCTGGTCCGCGGCTTCGAGCACGAGCCGCGCGCGTTCGACCCCGCGGTCACGGTCATCGAGAAGACGCTGTCGCGGGCGGCCGCCGAGGGCATCGGTGACGCCCACCAGCTCGAGCAGATGATCGGCCGCGACGTCTCCCGCTGGGCGCACCGCGCGTTCCGACGTACGCCGCTGATCATCCCGGTGGTCATCGACGCCTGAGGCACGCGTCGTCCACCTCCCGGCGCGCCGGGAGCGATTGGGTCGTGGCCCGACCGGGTACCTCCCAGACGTTCACAGACCCCGGATGAAGGAGTGCCCATGACGGACGACGCGAAGGTCGCCAAGGAGCTGGTGGAGACCCTCAAGGACGGCGAGAAGGGGTTCAGCAGCGCTGCCGACAAGCTGCGCGACAGCGACCACGCCGCGTGGGCGACGACGCTGCAGCGCCTGGCGGACCAGCGCGCGGGTTTCCGGCAGGAGATCGTCGAGCTCGGTCACGACTACGGCGACGACGTCGACGAGAGCGGGACCGCTGCCGCGGCCCTGCACCGCGGGTGGCTCTCGCTCAAGGACGCCCTGACCGGCGACGACGCCGAGGGCGTCGTGTCGGCCGCCGAGACCGGCGAGGACCACGCGGTGTCGGAGTACGAGAAGGCGCTGGAGGCCGACCTCAGCGCGGGCTTCCGCGAGGTCCTGACCCGCCAGCACGCGGCGGTCACCGCCGCACGCGACGAGGTCAAGGCGCTGCGCACCGCTAGCTGACGCATCTATTCGCGATCCGTCGTACACGGACGTACCTATCGCCGCTCGACCCGCCCCCGCCCCGCCTGGACGGAGCGTGGATCGGGCCGATCACGGCCGATAGGTACGTCGGTGTACGAGACCACACCAACCGCCCCGGGTCAGGAGACGGCGCGGAACGGGTCGTGCTCGGCGAGGATCTTGTCGACGCGTGCCTGGTCGAGCCGGCTGACGACGTACTTGTCGTCCTGCGCGTCCCGGATCACCTTCGCGAGCGTGAAGGAGGACGAGACCAGGAACAGGCAGGTCATGCCGAGGAAGCCGCGCTGCCAGGGGTCCATCGGCATGTAGAGCAGCGCCCACAGCAGGCCCAGCATGGCGATGCCGAACGAGGCGCCGGCCTGGAAGAAGAAGGCCTGGGTGTTCTTGGTGGGGGCGGACTGGTTCGTCATGGTCACTCTCTCTGTCGGCTCGGCTTGATGGTGGGAGTCTTCTCGAGCTCGGCGGTCCGCGCCTGAGCGCAGGTACTCACCTTCCGCGGCCGGGTGCGAGAGTGGGGCCATGACGCAACCACCGCGGATCCGGGTCTACCTCCTCGACGACCACGAGGTGGTGCGTCAGGGTCTGCGGGCCCTGCTGGAGGTGGCCGGCGACATCGAGGTCGTGGGTGAGTCCGGGTCCGCCGTGGAAGCGTCCGCCCGCATCCCGGCGCTGCGTCCCGACGTCGCGATCCTCGACGGTCGGCTGCCGGACGGCTCGGGGGTCGAGGTGTGCCGGCAGGTCCGGGCGGTGGACCCCTCGATCCAGGCGCTGATCCTGACGTCGTACGACGACGACGAGGCGCTGTTCGCGGCGATCATGGCCGGGGCGTCCGGCTACGTGCTGAAGGAGATCATGGGCTCCGACCTCGTCGGCGCCGTCCGCCAGGTGGCCGCGGGCAACTCCCTCATCGATCCGGCCCTCACCGCGCGGGTCCTCGACCGGGTGCGCAACGGGCCCACGATCGCTCCCGAGCTCGCGAGGCTGACCGAGCGCGAGCTGACCCTGCTCGGGCTGATCGCGGAGGGGCTGACGAACCGCCAGATCGGCGAGCGGATGTACCTGGCGGAGAAGACGGTCAAGAACAACGTCTCCGGCATCCTCGCCAAGCTGGGCGTCGAGCGCCGCACCCAGGCGGCCGTGCTGGCCTCGAAGCTGCTCGCTCCGACCAGCCCGCCGACCCAGCCGCCCGGCCCGACCCACTGAGCCTCAGCCGAGCGGGACCCGCCAGCGGAACGAGGTGCCGCGCGGCTCGCGGGCGACGAGCTCCAGCTCGCCGCCGAGCGAGACGGCCCGGCGTCGGGCGTTGCGCAGCCCGCTCTCGGACGTCTCTGCCGGTACGCCGACGCCGTCGTCGACCACCGAGAGCCGCAGCTCCTCGGCCGTCACGACGACGCCGACCTCGGCCTCGGTCGCGGCGGCGTGCCGGACCAGGTTGGACAGCGCCTCGCGCAGCACCGGCAGCAGCTGCTCGCGGACCACGTCGGTCACCGCGGTGTCGACCGGGCCGCTGATCCTGATGGTGGGGGTGTAGCCGAGCACGGGGACGTACTCCCGCACGAGGTCCCTCAGCTCGCCACGCAGCGATCCGGCCCGCGGCTGCTGGAGCTCGAAGATCGTGCCGCGGATGTCCTTGATGGTCTGGTCGAGGTCGGCGGCCGCGCGGGACACTCGCGCGGTGATGTCGGGGTCGGCGCTGAGCAGGGCGGCCCCCTGCAGCTGCAGCCCGGCGGCGAAGATGCGCTGGATGACCACGTCGTGCAGGTCGCGGGCGATCCGGTCGCGGTCGGAGATGACCGCCAGCTCCTCGCGGTCGGCCAGCGCCTGGGCCCGGTCGAGGGCGAGCGCGGCCTGGTCGGCGAACGACGCCAGCAGCTCGCGCTCCTCGACGTCCGGGGGCGGCTGACCGGTCTCGAACAGGGTGACCAGGGCGGCGTGGTCGGTCAGGTGCGCCCGCAGCGGGATCACCAGCGCGCTCACCGAGGTGAGCTCGACGACCGTCGGCTCGGAGCCGCGGTGGCCGACCGTGAGCAGCTCGTCGAGGGCGGCGTCGACACGCTCGGCGTCATCGGGATCGGCGGTCACGGTGCGGGCCGCGTCGTAGCGGTAGCTCAGCACGGCGGCGGCGGCCGCCCGCGACATCGAGCGCGCCCCTTGGGTGATCAGCCACAGCGCCCGGTCCACGTCGGCGGGCGGCTGCAGCGCGTCGGCCAGTGAGGCGGAGGCCTCGAGCCACTGCCGCCGACGCTCGCTGAGGCCGTAGGCGCGAGCGTTGTCGATGACGAAGCCCGCAGCGCTGGCCAGCGCGCCCACGAGGAGCTCGTCGTGCTCGGTGAACTCGAGGCCGCCGGCCTTCTCGGTCAGGTAGAGGTTGCCGAACACGGTGCCGCGGATCCGGACCGGAACCCCCAGGAAGGTGGTCATCGGCGGGTGGTTCGGAGGGAACCCCACCGAGTGCGAATGCGCGCTGAGCACGGGCAGCCGGATCGGCTCCGGCTCCTCGATGAGCAGGCCCAGGATTCCCTTGCCGCGAGGGAGGTCGCCGATCAGCGCCCGCTGCTCGTCATCGAGGCCGGTGGTGACGAACTCGACCAGGAAGTCGCCGCCGCCGATCACGCCCAGCGCGGCGTACTGCGCGCCGGTGAGCTCGCACGCCGCCTCGACGATGCGGGTGAGGACGCTGCGCTGGTCGAGGTCGGAGGAGATCGCGATGACCGCGTCGAGCAACGCCTGGGCGGTGCTCGGCAGCTCGGGACGCGCGTGAGAGGTCACCCCGCCAGTGTGGGGCACGGCCGGGCGGTCCGGGTGCCGGACGCACTCACCGGCCCTGCCCGCGGACGTCGGCCGCCGGCTCGCTCCCGGCGTCGATCCTGCGTCCGCTGAGCTGCTCCCACTTCAGGCGCAGGTGCATCTCGCGGGACCCGCCCGCCCAGGGGTGGAACTCGCAGAGCGCGCGGATCCGGTCGAGCTCGACCGGATCGGTCACGAAGGTCCCACGTCCGCGCGCCACGACGCTCCAGCCGCTGTGGTGCTCCTGGTCGACCTCGTCGATCTCGAAGGCCAGCATGCTGTCGCGCCCGTAGGTGCCGAGCACGCTGTACGGCGAGGTGCGGACGATGATCGAGTCGTCGACCACGGAGTAGTTGATGGGTATCACGTGCGGCCCGTCCGGCGTCGACAGGGCCAGGCGGCCGATGACCCCGGCGCGCAGCAGCGTCTCGCACTCCGCTCTGCTGAGATCGAGTGAGTGGTGCACGGTGATACCTCCGGTGGTCGGTTGCTGACTCGATCCTCGGCTTCCGGGCAGGTCAAGCAGCAGTGCCGATGGTCCCTGGTGTCAGGCCCCTTGCTCCCGAGCACGACTCGGCCCGGGCGACCCTCGGTGGGGGGACCTTGGGCCCTCGGCTTCCCGCCCGGTCCGCGCTGGACTGGCCTGGCCTGGCGCACCGCCGCCTGCGCACCGACGAGGGGGAGCACATGACGAGGCGAGCAGACGAGAGAGCGGCGCCGGTCGCGGCCGACGCCGGAGCTCCGAACCCGGTGGCCGACAGGACCCCCTGGCTGATGCTGGCCCTGGCGACGATCGGGTTCGCCGTGAACTTCTGGGCCTGGGCCCTGCTCAGCCCGCTCGGACCGGTGTTCCGCGACAGCGGGGTGCTGGGCGTGCTGAGCGAGTCGCAGGTCGCGCTGCTGGTGGCGGTCCCGGTGATCGTCGGCTCGGTCGGCCGGATCCTGGTGGGCGCGCTCACCGACACGTTCGGGGGACGCGAGATGTTCGTCGCGGTCTCGATCGCCACCATCGCACCGGTCACCTTCATCGGCTTCTTCGCCCAGACCAGCTACACCGCCATGCTCGTCGGTGGATTCTTCCTCGGGGTCGCCGGGACCTCGTTCGCCGTCGGCGTGCCGTTCGTCAATGCGTGGTTCCCACCCGAGCGGCGGGGCCTGGCCGTGGGCATCTTCGGCGCCGGCATGGGCGGCACGGCGATCAGCGCGCTCACCACCGTCAAGCTCTACACGAACGTGGGCGACAAGGCGCCGTTCGTGGCTGCCGCGGCGGCGCTCGCGCTCTTCTCGGTCGTCGCCTGGACGGTGATGAAGGACGCCCCGGGGCGTACGCCGCCCACCGGGTCGCTCGCCGGCCGCCTCGTCGCGAACGCCAGCCTCCCGATCGCCTGGCAGGCCAGCATCCTGTACGCCGTGGCCTTCGGCGGCTACGTCGCGTTCTCGGTCTACCTGCCGTCGTACCTCAAGACGGCCTACGAGCTGGACCCCGCGGACGCTGCCAACAAGATGGCCGGCTTCGTCCTGCTGGCGGTGCTCATGCGTCCGGTCGGCGGCTGGCTGTCCGACAAGGTCGGACCGGTCGCCGTGCTCGCGGTCGGCTACACCGTGGTCGCCGGCGGCGCTGCGGTCGCGGCCACGACCCCCCTCCTCGAGCACGTCGGCACCGTCGCGTTCCTGGCGATGGCGATGGCGCTGGGCTCGGGGACCGGAGCGACGTTCGCGCTGATCGCGCGGGTGACCGACGCGAGCCGGGTCGGCGGGGTGACCGGGCTCGTGGGCGCCGCCGGCGGGCTCGGCGGCTTCGTGCCCCCGCTGGTCATGGGCTACGTCTACGGCCAGACCGACTCCTACGCGATCGGCTTGTGGATGCTGGCGGCGACGGCGGTCGCCACGCTCGTCCTCACCCTGACCGTCGTACGCCAGACCGCTCGGCAGCAGGAAGCCCTGTGAGCAAAGAGATCGGCCTGGACGGCCCGCTGGCCGAGGCGCTCGTACGGAGCCGCCGCTTCTTCACCAGGGGCACGGTCTCGGACGACCTCCGGACCCTCTCGCAGAAGGGGGGCCGCCAGGCCGACGACTTCTACCGCGACCGCTGGAGCCACGACAAGGTCGTGCGCTCCACCCACGGGGTGAACTGCACCGGGTCGTGCTCGTGGAAGGTCTACGTCAAGGACGGGATCATCACCTGGGAGACCCAGCAGACCGACTACCCGTCGGTCGGACCGGACTCCCCGGAGTACGAGCCTCGCGGCTGCCCGCGGGGTGCGGCGTTCTCCTGGTACACCTACTCGCCGACGCGGGTCCGCTACCCCTACGTGCGCGGTGTCCTCCTGCAGATGTTCCGCGAGGCCAAGAGCCAGCACGGCGGTGACCCCGTCAAGGCGTGGGAGCACATCGTCGAGAACCCGCAGCGGGCGAAGGCCTACAAGTCCGCGCGCGGCAAGGGAGGGCTGGTCCGAGCCACCTGGGACGAGGCGGCCGAGATCGTCGCGGCGGCCCACGTGCACACGATCAAGAAGTACGGCCCCGACCGCGTGGCCGGCTTCTCGCCGATCCCGGCGATGTCGATGGTCTCGCACGCGTCGGGAGCCCGCTTCGTCAACCTCATCGGCGGCTCGATGCTGAGCTTCTACGACTGGTACGCCGACCTCCCGGTCGCCTCACCCCAGGTCTTCGGCGACCAGACCGACGTCCCGGAGTCGGGCGACTGGTGGAACGCCGGCTACCTGATCATGTGGGGCTCCAACCTGCCGGTGACCCGCACGCCCGACGCCCACTGGATGACCGAGGCGCGCTACCGCGGCCAGAAGGTGGTCGCGGTAGCGCCCGACTACGCCGACAACGTGAAGTTCGCCGACGAGTGGCTGCCGGCGAAGCCGGGCACCGACGCCGCGCTCGCGATGGCGATGGGTCACGTGGTGCTGAAGGAGTTCTTCGTCGACCGCACCACGCCGTACTTCACCGGCTACGTGAAGACCTACACCGACCTGCCCTACCTGGTCCGCCTCGACGAAGCGGGCGACGGTGAGTACACCGCCGGCAAGTTCCTCACCGCCGACGACCTGACCGGCCACGCCGACGACGAGAACGCCGCCTTCAAGACCGTGCTGATCGACTCGGCGACCGGGGAGCCAGTCATCCCGAACGGCTCGCTGGGTCACCGCTACGGCGAGGCCGGCGTGGGCAAGTGGAACCTCGACCTCGGGGAGGTGGACCCGGTCCTCTCGTTGCTCGACACCGCGACCGAGTCGGTCGTCGTCCGCATGCCGCGCTTCGACACTCCCGACGGTGCCGCAGCTGATCTGCCCCGCGGCGTGCCGGTGCGGAGGGTCGACGGGCACCTGGTCACCACCGTCTTCGACCTCCTGATGGCGCAGTACGGCGTGGGCCGCGCCGGGCTGCCGGGGGAGTGGGCCAGCGGGTACGACGACGCGGAGGCGCCGTACACCCCGGCCTGGCAGGAGGCGATCACCGGCGTACCGGCCGCGACCGCGGCCAGGATCGGGCGGGAGTTCGCCCAGAACGCCGAGGAGTCCCAGGGCCGCTCGATGATCGTGATGGGGGCCGGCACCAACCACTGGTTCCACTCCGACACGATCTACCGCGCGTTCCTCACCCTGACCAACCTCACCGGGTGCCAGGGCGTCAACGGCGGCGGCTGGGCGCACTACGTCGGCCAGGAGAAGGTCCGCCCGATCACCGGCTACACCCAGATCGCCAACGCGCTGGACTGGAACCGCCCGCCGCGCAACATGATCCAGACCGCCTACTGGTACTTGCACAGCGACCAGTACCGCTACGACCAGTTCGGCGCCGACACCCTCTCCGCGACCACCGGCACCGGTCAGCTGGCAGGCAAGTCGACCGCCGACGTGATCGCCCAGAGCGCGCGGATGGGCTGGATGCCGTCGTACCCGACGTTCGACCGCAACCCGCTGGACCTCAGCGACGACGCGGCCGCCGCCGGCCAGCCGGTGGGCGAGTACGTCGTCGACCAGCTCAAGTCGGGCGACCTCGACTTCGCCGGAGAGGACCCCGACGCACCGCAGAACTACCCGCGGGTCCTGTCGATCTGGCGTGCGAACCTGCTCGGCTCGTCCGGCAAGGGCAACGAGTACTTCCTCAAGCACCTGCTCGGCACCGACTCCTCGGTGCGCGCCACCGAGACGCCCGAGGGCCAGCGCCCCGTCGACGTGCGGTGGCGCGACCAGGCCCCCGAGGGCAAGCTCGACCTGCTGATGACGATCGACTTCCGGCAGACCAGCACGACGATCTTCTCCGACGTGGTGCTGCCGGCGGCCACCTGGTACGAGAAGCACGACCTCAGCACCACCGACATGCACCCCTTCGTGCACTCCTTCAACCCGGCGATCGCCCCGCCGTGGCAGACCCGCACCGACTGGGACGCGTGGCAGACGATCGCCGAGACGTTCAGCGAGCTCGCCGCCACCCACCTCGGGGTGCGCAAGGACGTCGTCGCGGTGCCGCTGACGCACGACACCCCCGACGCGATGGCCAACCCGCACGGGGTCGTGCGTGACTGGAAGAAGGGGGAGTGCGAGCCGGTCCCCGGGGTCACGATGCCCAAGCTGGTCGAGGTCGAGCGCGACTACGGGGCCGTCGCCGAGAAGATGAACGCCCTCGGCCCGTTGGTCGACACGCTCGGGGCGACCACCAAGGGGGTCACCTTCGAGCTCGGTGCTCAGGTCGACTACCTGCGGCACAAGAACGGCGCCGTGCGCGGTGGTGTGGCGGCCGGACGGCCCTCGTTGAAGCGGGACGTCGACGTCTGCGAGGCGATCCTGGCCATGTCGGGCACGACCAACGGCCACCTCGCCACCCAGGGTTTCAAGACCCTCGAGAAACGCACGGGCGTGGGGCTGGCCGACCTGGCCGAGGAGCACGAGGGCAAGCAGATCACCTTCGCCGACACCCAGGGCCCGCCCGTCCCGGTGATCACCTCACCGGAGTGGTCGGGCTCGGAGACCGGCGGCCGGCGCTACTCGCCGTTCACGATCAACGTCGAGCGCCTCAAGCCCTGGCACACCCTGACCGGGCGGATGCACTTCTACCTCGACCACGACTGGATGACCGAGCTGGGCGAGGGGCTGCCGGTCTACCGGCCACCGCTCAACATGGCCGCCCTGTTCGCCGAACCGGCCCTCGGCACCGTGTCCGACGGATCGGCGGTGGATGGCGTCGAGCAGGTCGAGGGCCTGGCCGTCCGCTACCTCACCCCGCACAACAAGTGGTCGATCCACTCCGAGTACCAGGACAACCTGTTCATGCTCTCGCTCTCGCGCGGCGGCCAGAACATCTGGATGAGCGACCGCGACGCCGTCAAGGTCGGCATCAAGGACAACGACTGGATCGAGGCGGTCAACCGCAACGGCGTGGTCGTGGCCCGGGCGATCGTGTCGCACCGGATGCCGGAAGGAACGGTGTACATGTACCACGCCCAGGACCGGCTCATCGACGTACCGATCGCGGAGACCTCGGGCAAGCGCGGCGGCATCCACAACTCGCTGACCCGCCTGCTGGTGAAGCCCAGCCACCTGATCGGCGGCTACGCCCAGCTGACCTTCGCCTTCAACTACCTCGGCCCCACCGGCAACCAGCGCGACGAGGTCACGATCATCCGCAAGCGGTCTCAAGACGTGGAGTACTGACGTGAGGGTCATGGCGCAGATGGCGATGGTGATGAACCTCGACAAGTGCATCGGGTGCCACACCTGCTCGGTCACGTGCAAGCAGGCGTGGACCAACCGGTCCGGCACGGAGTACGTCTGGTTCAACAACGTCGAGACCCGGCCCGGCCTCGGCTACCCGCGCACCTACGAGGACCAGGAGAAGTGGCAGGGCGGCTGGAGGCTGACCAAGCGCGGGCGGATGAAGCTCAGGGCCGGCGGGCGGTTCAAGAACCTGATGACGATCTTCTCCAACCCCAAGCTGCCCTCGATCGGTGAGTACTACGAGCCGTGGACCTACGACTACGCCACGCTGACCGACGCACCCGCGCAGGAGCACACCCCGGTGGCCCGGCCGAAGTCGCTCATCAGCGGCGAGGACATGAAGATCGAGTGGTCGGCCAACTGGGACGACGACCTCGGCGGCTCCACCGAGACCGCGCACCTGGACCCGATGCTCGCCAAGATCGCCGACAAGGTGAAGTTCGAGTTCGAGCAGACCTTCATGTTCTACCTGCCGCGGATCTGCGAGCACTGCCTGAACCCCTCGTGTGCGGCCTCCTGCCCGAGCGGCGCGATCTACAAGCGCGAGGAGGACGGCATCGTCCTGGTCGACCAGGACAAGTGCCGCGGCTGGCGCAAGTGCGTCTCCGGTTGCCCCTACAAGAAGATCTACTTCAACCACCGCACCGGCAAGGCCGAGAAGTGCACGTTCTGCTTCCCGCGCATCGAGGTCGGCCTGCCCACCGTCTGCGCCGAGACCTGCGTCGGCCGGCTGCGCTACATCGGGCTGATGCTGTACGACGCCGACAAGGTGCTCGAGGCGGCCTCGACCGAGGACGAGCACGGGCTGTACGAGGCCCAGCGCGACGTCTTCCTCGACCCCTCCGACCCCGAGGTGGTCCGGGCGGCCGAGGCGGCCGGCATCGCACGGGACTGGATCGACGCCGCCCAGCGGTCACCGATCTACGCGCTGATCAACACCTACCGGGTGGCGCTGCCCCTGCACCCGGAGTACCGCACGATGCCGATGGTCTGGTACATCCCGCCGCTCTCGCCGGTGGTCGACGTCGTGCAGGAGACCGGCGAGGACGCCGAGGACCCGCGCAACCTCTTCGCCGCCATCGACGCGCTGCGCATCCCCGTCGAGTACCTCGCCGAGCTCTTCACGGCCGGCGAGGTCGCGCCGGTCGACGCCGTGCTGAAGAAGCTGGCCGCCATGCGCTGCTACATGCGCGACCTCAACCTGGGCCGCGAGGCCGACGCCTCGATCCCGGCGGCGGTCGGGATGAGCGAGGAGGAGATGTACGACATGTACCGGCTGCTGGCGATCGCGAAGTACGACGAGCGCTACGTCATCCCCTCCGCGCACGCCGAGCAGGCGCACTCGCTGGAGGAGCTCGCGACCGAGTGCTCGGTCTCGGAGTACGGCGGAGGTCAGCAGGACCTGTTCGGCGAGGGGTCCGGGACGCCGACGCCGATCGCCGTCGAGAACTTCCGGATGCTCCAGGACCGGCAGACCTCGGACTCGCTGGCCGGGCCCGAGGACAAGGGGAGCCGGGTCAACCTGCTCAACTGGGACGGCAAGGGCTCCCCACCCGGGCTCTTCCCGCCGAGAGGGGCGGACTCGTGAGCGGCCGGCGTGGACGTCAGTCGCTGACCCGCTCCCAGCTGACCATCGTGTGGCAGTCGGTGTCGTTGCTGCTGGACTATCCCGACGAGAGCCTCCTGGCGCAGACCGGGCTGCTCCGCGAGGCGTCCCACGGACTGCCACCGGGCCCCGGCGACTCCGTCCGGACCTTCCTGGACCACCTCGCGGCCACACCGTTGCCGCAGCTCCAGGCCGACTACGTCGAGACCTTCGACAACCGGCGTCGCTGCAACCTCTTCCTGACCTACTTCGCGCACGGCGACACCCGCAAGCGGGGCATGGCGCTGCTGCGCTTCAAGCAGACCTACCTGGCCGCGGGGGTCGACCTCGACGCGGAGCCGTCCCGGGGAACCGAGCTGCCCGACCACCTCTGCGTGGTGCTGGAGTTCGCGGCCACCGTGGACCAGGAGCGGGGCCGCGACCTGATGCTCGACCACCGCGCCGGGCTCGAGCTGCTGCGGCTCTCGCTGCGCGACCGGCGCTCGCCGTGGGCGAGCCTGCTCGACGCGGTCACGGCCACGCTGCCGCCGTTGCGCGGGGAGGAGCGCGACGCCGTACGTCGTCTCGCCGCCGAGGGCCCGCCCGAGGAGGACGTCGGGCTGGCGCCCTTCGCCCAGCCCGAGTTCAGCCCCGGTGCCGCCGCCGGCGCGGCCCCCGAGCGGGTCCTGCTGCCCATGCCGTCGTTCCGAGGAGCCCGCCCATGAACGAGTTCTTCTTCGTGGTCTTCCCCTACATCTGTCTCACGATCTTCGCCGTCGGTCACCTGTGGCGCTACCACTACGACAAGTTCGGGTGGACCACCCGCTCCTCCCAGCTCTACGAGAACCGGTTGCTGCGCATCGGCAGCCCGCTGTTCCACTTCGGGATGCTCGGCGTGATCGGCGGCCACGTGATCGGCCTGCTCGTCCCGCAGTCGTGGACCGACGCGATCGGGGTCAGCGAGCGGACCTACCACGTGGTCGCCGTCGGAGGAGGCCTGCTCGCCGGGGTGGCGACCGTGGTCGGCCTGGTGATCCTGGTCTACCGGCGCCGCACGGTCGGGCCGGTCTTCTCGGCGACGACCGTGATGGACAAGGTCATGTACGCCTTCCTGGCCGTGACGATCGTGCTGGGCATGTGGAACACCGTCGCCGGGTCGATCCTGACCATCGGTGGCGAGTACAACTACCGCGAGGGCGTCTCGGTCTGGTACCGCTCGTTCCTCGCGTTCCAGCCCGACGCCGACCTGATGGGCGAGGCGCCCCTCGGCTTCCAGCTCCACGCACTGGTGGCCTTCGCGCTCTTCGCGCTGTGGCCGTTCACCCGGCTCGTCCACGTGTTCAGCGCCCCGCTGGGCTACCTGACCCGCCCCTACATCGTCTACCGCAGTCGGGACGACAGCCAGCTCGGGAGCCACTCGCCACGTCCGGGCTGGGACCGCGTCGACAGGTGAGACCAGCCGGCACCCGCGCCATCGGCCCGCAGACCCACGCCCCACCCGTCACGAGGAGCAGGAGCACCCCATGCAGAAGGAATCACTGACCGCGCTGGTCCGTCAGCACCTGGCGAAGGCCACGGCCGCGTCGAGCGGCCGCAGCGCCCACACGATCTACGGAGGTCACGAGCACGTGCTGCGCCAGACCCTGGTCGCGCTCCGCGCCGGCTCCAGCCTCGACGAGCACGAGAATCCGGGTGAGGCGACCCTGCAGGTCCTGCACGGGCGCGTCACGCTCGTCGCGGGGCAGACCCGGTGGAACGGATCGCCCGGCGACCTGCTCACCATCCCCGACTCCCGGCACGCGCTGGAGGCGGTCGAGGACTCCGCCGTGCTGCTCACCGTGGCCACCCGCGACCACGCCAGGACGTCCTGAGCCCGCGGGCCGCCGGCCCTAGAGGCTGGCGAGAGGGAGCCGGACGACGAAGCGGGTGCCGCCGCCGGGTGGCTCGTCGACGCTGATCTCCCCGTCGTGGGAGAGCACGAGCGCGCGGGTGATGAAGAGTCCCAGGCCGAGGCCCGGGACGCTCCGGTGCTCGGCCTTCGCGCCGCGCACGAACTTCTCGAAGATCGTGGCGCGCTCCTCGGGCGGGATGCCGGTCCCGGTGTCGCTGACGCTGACGACCGCGCGGTCCACCTCTCGGGTCACGCTCACGCGGACCTCACCCCCGGACGGGGTGTACTTGACCGCGTTCGACACGAGGTTGTCGACGACCTCGACGAACGACTCGTCGAGGGTGACCGTCAGGGGCGGGCCGGTCACGAGCTCGAAGCGGAGGCCGGCGCTCTCGACCCCGGGGCGGGCGGACTCCACGGCCTGGCGCACGACGCCGACGAGGTCCCTGGGTCGGCGGGCGTCGGGCTGGCTCTTGTTCTCGCCGGCGACCCGCAGGATCTGCTCGACCAGCCTCTCCATCCGCGCGATGTTGCGCGCGGCCACGCGGAGGTGACTCGAGAGTCGCACGGGATCGGCCTGCGACTCCAGCGACTCTCCCGCGATCTCGACGTACCCCCTCACCGACGTCAGCGGGGTGCGCAGCTCGTGCGCGACCAGCGTGACGAACTCCTCCTGCGCCTTCGCGGCGGCGAGCCGCGCCGTGATGTCGCGCTGCACGGTGGCCAGGGCGAAGGGCTCGCCGGTCTCGGGGTCAGGGACGAGGAAGCTGGAGATCTCGACCGGGACCGGCGGGCCCCCGGCCCGCTTCAGGGTCGACTCGCCCTGCCACCGCCCGTGCTCGATGACGGCCGGCTGCTCGATGCGCTCGGACCGCTCGAGGCCCTCGGGTGTGAGGTAGTCGCTGATCGTGGTGGTCGTGACGTCCAGGTCGGGGGGGATCCCGACCAGCGCTCGCCCCGCGGGGTTGAGGTAGCGGACGTGGCCGTCGAGCCCGGCGATCGCGATGAAGTCGCTGGACGCGTCGACCAGCGCCCGGAACTGCTTCAGGTCGGCGTTGAGGCTCTGCATCGCCGCCTCGGAGGCGCGCAGCTCGGTGACGTCCTGCCCGATCCAGCCGGTGCCGAGCCGACGCTCGCCGCTGGCGTCGTGGAGCGGGAAGACCTGCCCCCGGACCACCAGGTCGCCCGACGGGAGCGCCAGCTCGAGGTCTCCGGCCCACCGCCGACCGGTGGTGAGGCAGTCGTGCAGCTCGGCGGCCATGGTCACGCCGACGACCTCCGCGACCGTCTCCCAGAGGTCCGGGCCCCAGAGCGGCAGGCCCAGCGCCTCCAGCCGTGGATTGAAGTACGACGGGACCCCGCTCTCGTCTGCGATCGAGATGAGGTCCTGCGAGTCGTCCGCCAACGCCTTGAAGCGGCTGAGCTCCTCCTGGGCCCGCACGTGGTCGGTGAGATCGGTGGCCACACCCATGACGCCCTCGAGGGAGCCGTCGGCACCGTGCACCGGCTGGAAGAAGGTCCGCAGCAGCCGCCCGTTGACGGTGGTCTGCTGGGTGAACGCCTCTCCCGCAAGGGCCCGTTCGAGCGTTTCGACGTCCTCAGGCGTCGAGTACAGCGTGTACAGGTCCTGCCCGACGAGCTCGCTCGGCTGCAGCCCCTGAGCCTCGAGGCCCGGGCCCACGGACAGCGTGCACCGACCCCGGGTGTCCATGCCGAAGATCACCTGGGGCCCGAGGTTCGCGGAGTCGTCCACCGACTGCGCCATGGCGTTCCCTCCCGCACGTCTCTGGTCCGGGTGAAGCGGCCGGGGGACCGTCGTCTCCGTGCGACGATCGTAAGGCACCCGGCTCCTGAGCTGCGGAGAACGACGCTCCGCGGTCTTCCGGACGCCAGGAGCCCCGACGGGCCGTATCTACGACCCTCCCACCCCGCTCCTCCTGCTACGGGCCCGGCACAGGTCGGGCCGAGACCAGAAGGAGAACGCTCATGTGGGACCCCGAGAACTTCCCGGGTGCGGACAACGTGCCCTGGCCGCTGCTCATCCGCGCGAGGTTCGCGCACGAGGTCGACGCGATCCTCGCGTCGGTGGTCGTGGCGCGGGTCGGCGCCGTCGCCTCGGTCGAGACGACCAGGAAGCTGGTGGAGGTGGCCGGGCGGGCCACTGTCCGAGAGGGCGAGAAGATGTCCTCCTCGGCCCGCGTGCGCGCGCTGTCGGCCGCGGCGGACTTCGACGGCTGGTGGTGCGCGACGCCGTGGCCCCGGCACTGGCCGCCGAAGCCGCAGGGGGTCTTCGACGACCTCGAGGACCCGATCGCCGGGCTGGTGGTCACGCAGGCCTTCCAGATGGTGCAGGCCGGCGGGAGCGAGGCGCTCCAGAAGTCGCTCGGCGAGGTGCTCGCCGAGATCGGCGGCCTCCAGCCCTGACGCGGTGGCCCTGACTGACCTGGGCGTGCGGGGGTCAGTCAGGGCCCCGCGGCTCCAGCAGCGCGATCGCGACCTCGGCGGCACGGCGTTCGGTGACCCCGGCCCGGACGGCGGCTGTGCGGATCCGGCCCAAGGCCTCGGCGATGCTGAGGTCGAGGGCGGCCGCCAGCATGCCCGCCGCGATGTCGAGCGATGCGGTGGCCTGCAGGACCTCGGGGGCCCCCCGCGCGGCCTCGCGCGTGGAGAAACCCAGGTCGGCGTTGGTGACGGCGGCGACGGCGTCGGCGCCGACGATCTCGGCGAGCCGCTCGTGCTGACCGTCGAAGCACCGCTCGGTGGCGCCGTAGAGGTTGACGCCGCCGATGACCCGGTCGTCGTCGACGACGGGCAGCGAGAGCGTGCTGGCCACGCCTCGTGCGGCGGCGGCCCGGGCGAAGAGCTGCCAGGTCTGCTCGTCCAGGGTGTCGAGGACGACGTCCACCGTCTCGCCCTGGCGGACGCTCCGCTCGCACGGCCCGTCGTCGAGGTACTGGGCGGCGTCGAGGACCTCGACGAGCTCGGTCGAGGCCACCAGGGTGACGGTGACGCCGTGCTCGACGGCGGTCAGGCTGATGCCGACGCAGTCCGGCACGACGCCGTGAACACGATCCGCCAGCTGCTGGATCCGAGACAACATCTCCGTGTCGCCGGTGACCCGAGCGATCTCGTCGATGGTCTCGGCTGATTCGCGAAGAGGTTCCATCAAGGCCGTTTCCTCCTGGCCGAAGAGTCCTGGGTCCCGCAGGTACCCCGTCAGGGCCCGACGACACCACCGCCGCCTGTCGTGCGGGTCGCCCCGGCGCACACCCGGTGCTTGGATGACCCCATGCCGTGGTCGCTGTTCGCCAGCCTGACCGAATCTGAACGGGGAGACGTCCTGGCGTTGGCGAGGCGCCGACGGTTCGCCCGCAACGAGCGCCGCCCCGCACGTCGCCGGCCTGGCGGCGCTCATCCTGTCCAAGCACCCGGGCCTGACCCCGTTCCAGGTCAAGACCGTCCTCCAAGCGGTGAGCGACAACGCCCGCTGAGCGCCGGGAGAGCTCGCCGGGCTAGCCTCGGGGCGTGGGCGCGCGGGCAGGGATCGTCGTCACCGGGACCGAGGTGCTCACCGGGAGGGTGACCGACCGCAACGGACCGTGGCTGGCCGAACGGCTGCGCCGCCACGGGGTCGACGTCGGTCACGTCGTGGTGGTCGGCGACCGACCCGAGGACCTGCGTTCCGCGATCGTCATGCTGCGCGACACCAACGACCTGGTCATCACCACCGGCGGGCTCGGGCCGACCGCCGACGACCTCACCGCCGAGGTGGTCGGTCAGGCGCTGGGACGGCCCCTGCGGCTGGTGCCCGAGCTGGAGGCTCGGATCGCGGAGATCGTGGAGCGTCTCTCGGCCGGCAAGGGCTGGCGCCGCGACCCGCAGGCCACCGCCGCGGGCGTCCGCAAGCAGGCCCTGGTGCCCGAGGGGGCGACGGTGCTCGAGCCCGTCGGGACCGCCCCCGGGCTCGTCGTCCCGCCGCTCGAGGGCGTCGCCGGACCGCCGGTCGTCGTGCTGCCGGGGCCGCCTCCCGAGCTGCAGGGCATGTGGGACGACGCCCTGGCCGACCCGTCCGTGCAGGCGGCCCTGGCCGACCGCGCTCCGCTGGAGCAGGCCACGGTGCGTCTGTGGGGCACGCCCGAGTCCGAGCTGGCGGCGGTGCTGCGCCGCCACGAGGGCGTCGTCGACCTGGGCGGGCTCGAGGTGACCACCTGCCTGAGCGAGGGTGAGCTCGAGGTCGTCACGCGCTACTCGCCCGCCGAGCAGCCGACGTACGACGGGCTGGTCGCGGCGCTGCGCGCGGACTTCGCCGACACGCTCTTCTCCGCCGACGGCCGCACGGTCGACGAGGTGGTGGCCCACGGATTGCGCGAGCGCGGCTGGACCATCGGCACGGCCGAGTCCTGCACGGCGGGGTTGCTGGCCGGCCGCCTCGCCGACCTCCCTGGGTCCTCGGCCTACCTCGAGGGCGGCCTGGTCACCTACAGCAACACCGCCAAGCAGACGCAGCTCGACGTCGGCGCCGACCTGCTGGAGCGGCACGGTGCGGTCAGCGCCGAGGTCGCCCGAGCCATGGCCGACGGCGTCCGGGCGCGGCTCGGCACCGACGTCGGCGTGGGCATCACCGGCGTCGCCGGTCCTGACGGCGGCACCCCCGACAAGCCGGTCGGGTTGGTCCACCTGTGCGTGACCTCGGGCGCGGGCGGTGTGCTCGAGGCGCGGCTGAGCCTCGGCGGTGACCGGGCGGCTGTCCGCTCGCGGTCGGTGGTCGCCGCGCTCCACCTGGTACGCCGGCTGCTGGACGACTGAGCCGGCGAGCCGGGCGAGGCTGGAGGTCAGCTGCCGCCGGCCGGGAGCTCCTCGAGCATCACGTCGGGGTTGTCGCGGGCGGTGGCGCCGGCGCGCCACTGGTCGACGAACAGCGCCAGGTGGGTGCCGTCGGCCCGCTGCAGCACCTCGACGCCGCGCTTGCCGGACAGCGCGACCGCGCCTGCGGCGTCGGTGCGCCGGGCGACCCGGTAGTCGAGCTGCGAGAGGCGGATGGGGGAGTTGAACTCGTTGGCCATCCGCTCCTGCACGACCTCGAACTGCATCGGCCCGACCGCGGCCAGCACCGGGCTCTGGTCGCCGCGCAGGTCCGAGCGCAGCACCTGGACGACGCCCTCCTGGTCGAGCTGCTCGATGCCCTTGCGGAACTGCTTGTAGCGCCCGATGTCGGCGGCGGTGGCGGTCATGAAGTGCTCGGGGGCGAAGCTCGGGACGGGCGGGTACTCGATGGCGTCGCCGACGTAGACGGTGTCGCCGACGCGGAGGGCGTTGGCGTTGACCAGGCCGATGATGTCGCCGGGGAAGGCCTCCTCGATCGAGGACAGCTCACGCCCGAAGACCGCCTGGGCGTACTTCGTGGCGAAGGGCTTGCGGGTGGTGGCGTGCGTGACGACCATGCCGCGCTCGAAGGTGCCGGAGACCACGCGGGCGTAGGCGAGCCGGTCGCGGTGGGCGGCGTTCATGCCCGACTGCACCTTGAAGACGAACGCGCTGAAGTCGTCGCTCACGTCGCGCACCGAGCCGTCGACGCCGGGGGTCCGGCCGGGGGCGGGAGCCAGGTCGAGCAGCAGGTCGAGCAGCTGGGCGACCCCGAAGTTCTGCAGGGCCGAGGCGAACATGACCGGGGTCGTCACGCCCGAGAGGAAGAGCTCCTGGTCGTGGTCGGCGCCGTCGGCGGCGAGCAGCTCGTGCTCCTCCACCGCTGCCTCCCAGGTCGCCCGCTCCGTCTCGCTCACCTCGTCGGCCGGCATCCGTCGCTCCGGGGCGCGCGTGGCGCCGCCGGCGGTCCGCGTGTACTGCACGAACTCCCCGGTGCGCCGGTCGAGCACGCCCTTGAAGTCGCCGGCCTCGCCGACCGGCCAGGTGAGAGGGGTGGGGCGCAGCTTGATCTTCTGCTCGATCAGGTCCATCAGCTCCAGTGCGCCCAGCCCGGGCCGGTCCCACTTGTTGATGACCGTGATGACCGGGATGCCGCGCAGGGCGCAGACCTTGAAGAGCTTGAGCGTCTGGGGCTCGAGCCCCTTGCCGGCGTCGACGAGCATGACCGCGGAGTCCACCGCGGACAGCACGCGGTAGGTGTCCTCGGAGAAGTCGCTGTGACCCGGGGTGTCCACGAGGTTGACCACGTGGTCGCGGTAGACGAACTGCAGCGCGGCGGAGGTGATCGAGATGCCACGGGCCTTCTCCATGTCCATCCAGTCGGACACCGTGGCGCGGCGTCCGCCCTTGCCGTGCACGGCCCCCGCCTCGGTGATCACCCGGGCGTGCAGGGCCAGCGCCTCGGTGAGGGTGGACTTGCCGGCGTCGGGGTGGCTGATCACCGCGAAGGTGCGTCGGGGGCGGCTGTCGGACATCCCGCCGAATCTACCCGCCGCGCGCAGGCCGGGCGGCGTCGGACTCCCCCTCACGGCGCTGCCGCGAGACATTCGCGCACCAAGGTAAAGACACGACTACGCTGCTGGCAGCGCCTCTCGCACCGTCGAGCCGTCCTCGCGCACCCACCACGCTCCGAGGGACTCCCCGGCCCCGCACGGGGCGCCCGCATGCTCGGTGGCAGCACAGAGGAGGGTTGGGTCATGGGTTCGCCGCAGGACGACGCAGGCCGCAGGACGACGACCGTGGCCAAGGCCGCGACCGGGATCCGCGGGTTCGACGAGATCACCCACGGGGGTCTGCCGCGGGGCCGCGCGACCCTGGTCACCGGTGCGGCAGGCTCCGGCAAGTCGCTGTTCGGAGTGGAGTTCCTGGTCCGTGGCGCCCTCGATCACGAGGAGCCCGGTGTCCTGGTCACGTTCGAGGAGACCACCGACGACCTCGTGGCCAACGCCGCGTCGCTCGGCTTCGACCTCGACGCGCTGCGCACGGCGGGGCTGCTGGTGGTCGAGTCCCTGGTCGCTGACACCGACGACCTGGTCGGGAGCGGCGACTTCGACCTCGAGGGACTGGTGATCCGGCTGGGGCACGCGATCGACACGGTGGGTGCGAAGCGCGTGGTGCTCGACACCATCGAGGTGCTCTTCGCCAGCCTGCCCGACGAGTCGACCGTACGTCGCGAGCTCGGCCGGCTCCTGCGCTGGCTGAAGGCGCGCGAGCTGACCGTGGTGGTGACCGGCGAGCGTGGCGTCGACACGCTCACCCGCTACGGCATCGAGGAGTACGTCTCCGACTGCGTGGTCGTGCTCGACAACCGCGTCGTCGACGAGATCTCCACGCGCCGGCTGCGGGTGGCGAAGTACCGCGGCTCGGAGCACGGCACCAACGAGTTCCCGTTCCTGATCACCGGCTCCGGCCTGGCCGTGATGCCGATCAGCAGCGGTGACGAAGCACCGGGCGCGAGCGACGAACGCATCGGCGTCGGCATCCCGCGCCTCGACGAGATGCTCGGCGGCGGCATCTTCCGCGGGACGACGACGATGATCAGCGGCACCGCCGGCACCGGCAAGACCAGCATCGCCGCGTGCGCGGCCGTGGCGGCCTGCGAACGGGGCGAGCGGGCGCTCTTCGTCTCGCTCGAGGAGTCGGCCGCCCAGCTGGTGCGCAACATGCGCTCGATCGGGCTCGACCTGGCGACCTGGATCGAGGCGGGCACGCTGCAGGTCAGCCACCTGCGGCCGGCGGCGATGGGTCTGGAGGAGCACCTCGCCCGGATCCACCTGCTGCTCGAGGAGTTCCGGCCCGACCTGGTCGTCATCGACGCGGTGGTCAGCCTCAACCGCGGCGTCAGCAGCAACGCCACGGCCTCGGTCGTGGCCCGCGACATCGATCTGCTGCGCACCCGGGGGGTGACCACCATCCTCACCGCGCTGTCCGAGGTCGGCACGTCGGACGCCAGCACCGACGTGTCGGCGTCCTCCCTGGTCGACACCTGGATGCTGCTGCGCAACGTCGAGAGCGACGGGGAGCGCAACCGGCTGCTCTTCGTGATCAAGAACCGCGGCTCGGCGCACTCCAACCAGGTGCGCGAGTTCGTGCTGACCTCGCGCGGCCCGGAGGTGGTCGACGTCTCCGTGGGCGCCGACGGGGTGCTCACCGGTTCGCGTCGCCGCCAGCAGGCCGACCTCGACCGGCGTGGCTCCCAGGACCGTGAGGCCGAGGCCGCACGGCTGCGGCGTCACCTGGAGGTGCGCAGCGCCGAGGTGGAGGCGCAGGTGGCGCTGCTGCGTCGGCAGCTGGAGGGCGAGTCCGACGAGCTGGCCAGACGGGCCGCCGAGCTCGAGGAGCGCGGTGCGCTCGAGGCCCGCGACCGCACCTCGCTGGTGGGGCATCGCACGCACCCGGACGACGCGCGTGAGTGACGACGACGACCGGCCGGTCTACGACCTGCGCCTCTACGTCGCGGGCCAGACCCCGCGCTCCGCGGTCGCGCGGCTCAACCTCGAGCAGGTGTGCGCCGCCCACCTCGCGGGCCGTCACCACATCGAGGTGGTCGACCTCCTCCGGCATCCGGCCCGCGCGAGCGCTGACGGCATCATCGCCGTGCCCACGCTGGTCCGCCGCCATCCCGAGCCGCGCCGTAAAGTGGTCGGCGACCTGTCCGACCGGGCTCAGCTGATGCACGGCCTGGACCTCACCGAGGAAACCTCGTGACCGACGACGACCTGACAGTGGCGAGCCCCGCGGCGGCCGAGGGCGACGTGGCGGCGCTGCGTGCCCGCCTCGACGAGGTCGAGGAGGCGCTGCTGGCCGTGCGCGCCGGCCGGGTCGACGGGCTCGTCGTCGGTCATCGGGGCAACGAGCAGGTGGCAGTGTTCTCCGGGGCGCTGCTGCCCTACCGGATCATGGTCGAGAACCTCGGCGAAGGGGCGGCGACGCTGTCGCGCGACGGGGTCTTCCTGTTCGCCAACGCCCAGCTGGCCACCCTCCTGGGTGTCGAGGTAGAGACCCTCTTCGGTCAGGACCTCGTCGCCCACGTGCACGACGACGACCACGAGCGGGTCGCGTCGCTGCTCGGGGTGCAGGAGGGCGAGACGCAGCGCACCGACCTGCGCCTGGTCACGCCCCGAGGAGACGCCACGGTGCTGGTCGCCGTGACCGCCGTGACCGTCGACGGGCTGCCGCTGGTGTGCTGCGTCCTCACCGACATGACCGCCCAACGGAGGTTGGAGGGCTTCCTGGCCCAGGAGGTGCGGGCGGCCGAGAAGCGGGCCGAGCGGCTCCGCGTGGCCCACGACCTCAACGACACCATCGTGCAGGGCCTGGTGACCGCCGAGATGGCCTTCGACCTCGACGACGTCGAGCGGGCCCGGGCGCTGGTGACCGCGACCTCCCGTCAGGCCCGCACCCTGATCGGCGAGCTCGTGGGCGGCCAGCTCGTCCCGGGGATGGCGGTGCGCGACGTGCCGGTCAGTGGGGGCCGGCAGCCCTCCGGCGACGAAGACGGGCCCGGCGTGACCTGTGCGGTGGTGGTGGTCGACGACGCCGAGGACCTGCGTGAGCTGATCTGCATGGTGCTCGAGCGGCACGGCCACGGAGCCTTCACGGTGGTCGGCACCGCCGGTGACGGGCTCTCGGCCAGCGAGGTGGTCACCGATACCCAGCCCGACCTCGTGCTCATGGACATCGCCATGCCGGTGATGGACGGCCTCCAGGCGCTGCCGCTCGTCCGCCTCGCCTCGCCCCGCTCGCTGGTCGTGATGCTCTCCGGCTTCCCCGCGGCCACCGCCGCAGCGGGCGCCCTGGAGGCCGGCGCCGACGCCTACCTGGAGAAGAGCAACCTGGTGCGGACCCTCGTGCCGCAGCTCGAGGAGATCGTCGCCACCCACGCCTGAGCCGTCCCGCCGGCTCAGGGACGCATGGTGGTGCGCAGCCACCGTCCGAGCAGCTCGCTGGCCAGGCTCACCGCGAACGAGGCGACCAGCAGCGTCGTGACGACGGGGAAGCGGAAGACCGCGAGGTTCTCGGCGAAGAGCCGGCCCAGCCCGGCCGCTCCGACGACGCCCACGACCGCCGTGTCGCGCACGCAGATCTCGAAGCGGTAGAGCGTGTAGGTCAGCAGCTGGTGGCTGGACGGCGGCACGGAGGCAGCCAGCCCGGCCAGTCCACTGCGTACGCCGGAGTGGCGCAGCGCGTCGCGGGCCCGGACGTCGATGCTCTCCCAGGCCTCGGCCACCAACCGGCCCAGGATGCCGCCGGTGTAGAGCCCGAGCGCCAGCGCGCCGGGGAGGACGCCGGGGAAGAGCACCAGCAGGGCGATGACCGCCCAGACCGTCGGCGGGATCGAGCGCAGCACCAGCAGCACGGCCCGGGCCAGCCACCAGACCACCCGGCGCACGACACGGCCGCCGAGGGCCGGGCGCTGCTCGGTCGGTGAGGGGCGGGGGCTGGCGGCCCACGGCGCCACGAGCAGGGTCAGCAGCACCGCCACCACCATGGCCAGGACCGCCATCGCGAGCGTGTCGAGGACGGCGCCGGTCAGCACGGGCCACCCTCCGAGCGGCAGCTGTGGTGGCCACAGGTCGTCGAGCAGGCCGACCGTGAGGTCGCGGGTGCGCGGGCTGGTCAGACCGCCGAGCGTGACGTCGGAGGCCAGCCATGCCACCACGAGGCCGGGCACCACGGCCAGGGCCGACCACCGGGCCCACCGCGAGGTGGCGCCGCGGTTGGAGCCGCGCGTCTCGCGGCGGCTGCCGCCCGACCAGTCCGAGCAGCTCACGACCGCCATGTCGGTGCGGACCCGGGTGCTCCACAGGTCGACGAGCGCCGAGAGCAGCAGCACGGCGCCGATCAGCGTCCAGACCTCGGCCCAGTTGCGCGACTGGAGGCTCACCACGAGCTCCTGGCCCAACCCGCCGACCCCGACGACGCCGAGCAGGACGGTGGAGCGCACCGCGCACTCGAACCGGTAGAACGAGTAGGACAGCAGCAGCGGCGAGGCGCCGGGCAGCAGCGCGTAGACCAGCGCCGAGAGCGGTCGCGCGCCGGCGCTGCGGACCGAGTCGAGCGGGCCGGCCGGCACACCGTCGAGGGTCTGCCCGAAGACCTGGGCGGTCTGGGCCCCGAACGGAAGCGCGATGGCCAGCACCGCGACGAGCGGGTCGAGCCCCAGCACGCTGACGAACAGCAGGGCCCAGATCAGCTCGTGCACGGACCGGACGGCGACCAGCATCCCGCGCAGCACGAGCCGGACGATCCGCACCGGCCACGGCGGCCGGCGTGACCAGGCGGCGTCGCTGAGGACCAGGCCGCCGAGCAGACCGAGGACCAGCGCTCCGCCGGTGCCGAGGGCCGCGAAGGCCAGCGTGGTGCCGGTCGCGTCGAGCACCAGCAGCAGGAAGCCGGGGTCGAGCTCGGGCGACAGGGCCCTGGCCAGCAGGTCGCGCAGCAGCGGGAGACCGCCGGGGTTGACCAGGTCGCTCCCGGCCGGCACCGCGCGCTGCACCGCCCACGCCACCGGGACCACGACCAGCAGCAGCCCGATGATCCTGCGGGTGAGCACCTGCCGGCGCGTCACGACGCGCTGACCGACCGGGCGTGGTGCCGGTGGCGGTGCGGCGAGCGGCTCCGGCTCGAGCAGCTGGGTCATGCCAGGACGTAGAGGTCGGACAGGAGCCGGTCGCTCAGCTCGTCGATCGCGACGTCGAAGGCCACCTCTCCGTCGCGCAGGCCGACGGCTCGCGAGCAGTGCTGCCGGGCGAGGTCGGGCTGGTGCAGGCTGACCAGCAGCGTGCTGCCCTCGGCGGGCGCCCGCAGCAGGTCGAGCATCCCGGCCGCGCGGGCGGGGTCGAGGCTGGAGACCGGCTCGTCGGCCAGGATCAGGTCAGGCTGCTGGACGAGCAGGCGGGCGATGGCCACCCGCTGCCGCTCGCCGCCGGAGAGCCGCTCGGTGCGCTCGTGCAGGGCCCAGCCCAGACCCACCTGGTCCAGGGCGCCGCGTACGACGTCGTCCGGACGCGGCCAGACCATCGACGCCAGCGCACGCGGGGTGCTCCACCGGCCGAGCCGGCCGGCGTTGACGTTGTGCATCACCCGCACCTGCTCGATCAGGTCCAGTCGCTGGGTGACGGTGCCGATCCGTCGCTGCAGCTCGCGCCGCCGACCGGTCGACAGGTCGGCCAGGGGCTCGCCGAAGACCTCCACGGTGCCCTCGGTGGGTGCCACGGAGCCGTTGACGAGCGCGAGCAGGGTGCTCTTCCCGGCGCCGCTGGCGCCCAGGACGGCGACGCGCTCGCCGGCCTGCACCGTCAGGTCGACCCCGCGGAGAGCCGGGTGGTGGCCGAAGCTCCGCCCTGCCCCCCGGAGCGCGATCACCGGCGGCGGTGGGGTCACGCCAGCAGGCCCTGCTCCTGGGCGACCGCCTCGATCTGGTCGTAGTCGGCGTTCGCGGTCGCGATGAACGACTCGGCGCCGAAGAGCTCGAGGATCTTGGCGTCCTCGGCGTCGGCTGCGTCCAGGCCGAGCAGGAAGCTCGTGATCGACTCGGTCGTGCCGTCGCCGTACACCTCGTCGAGGTCGGGGCGGGCCAGCCAGTGGTAGTCGGCGTAGCCGGGGGTGCGCCAGAGCACGACCACGTTGCTGACGTCGACCTCGCCGGCCTCGACCGTGGCGGTCCAGACCTGCTCGTTGACCGCGCCGACCTCGAAGCTGCCGGCGGCGACCGCCTCGATCGTGGCGTCGTGGGAGCCGGAGTACGCCGGGGTGCCGGTGAGATCGGCGGGGTCGAGGCCGCCCTCCTCCATGAAGTACTGCGGCATCAGGCGGCCCGAGGTGGAGGTCTCGCTACCGAACGTGAGCGTGTGGCCGGCCAGGGCCTGGAGGCCCTCGACGTCGTCGAACGGCTCGAGGCCGGACTTCTTGGTGGCGATGAAGAGGCTGTGGAAGTCGGCGTCGATGTCGCGCTGGGCGATCGCGGTCGCACCCTCCACGCGGGCCCGGGCCTGGACGCCGGTCAGGCCGCCCATCCACGCCAGGTGGATGTCGCCGATCTCGAACGCACGGACGACCGCGGGATAGTCGGTCACGGGGCGGTAGGCGACCTCCAGCCCGGTCTCGGCGGCGAAGCGCGCGGCGAGGTCGGGGTAGAGCCGGTTGAGCAGCTCGGGGTCCTGGTCGGGGATCGCTGAGATGCCGAGCGGGCCGACCGCGGCGGCTCCTGACCCCCCGGCCTTCCCGCTGTCCTTGTCGTTGCCGCACGCCGTGAGGACGAGGAGTCCGGCGGTGCCGAGCAGCAGGGATCGTCGATTGGTCTGCATGAAGTTTTCCTCTGGAGGTCTTGGGGAGGGGAGGAGCGGTGGTGGAGCGGTCAGCTGGCGGGCTCACGGCGACGTGCACCGGACGGGGTGACGGCGCGGCTGGTGGTGGCCGCGACGAGCGCGAGGCAGAAGAGCACCGCGGCGGAGGTCGGGGTGCCCCCCAGCAGGGGGTCGGTGAAGCCGATCTGGGCGTGCAGCGAGAGCGCACCCAGCGCGGCCAGGGCGGCCGCCGCCTGTCCGAGTCGGGGCCGGCCGGTCGATGAGCCGGCGATCATCAGGCCACCCACCACCACCAGGACGAGCCCGCCGACCAGGTTGTACTGGCCGGTGCTCATCGACAGGTCGGTCGAGCGGAACCCGAAGCCGGTCTTGGCCAGCGGGTCGCTGAGCGAGCCGAGCGTGCTGATCACGCCGAGGACGACCGCCAGCGCGCCCCAGAGGCGGGCGAGCATCGCGGCGGGGGAGAGCCCGGCGCGGACCGCGTCGACGGCGACGTACCGGCCGGCGGAGCTGACCAGGAGCAGGGCGTGGATGCCGATCATCATCCAGTACGCCCACGGCCACTCGTCGGGCGCGTAGGCCACCGAGAGTGCGATCGCGACCGACTGCGCGAGGCCCAGCGCGGCGGCGAGTCGGACCCAGGCGCCGGTGAGCAGCATGACGGCGAGGGTGGTCTCGGCGATCAGGACCAGGATCCCGAAGGGCGTGAACACCTTCAGGACGAGGTTCTCCACGATCCAGCTGTACGGCGGGAAGACGGGGTGGCTGACGGCGTACGAGGTGAACTTGTAGAGACCGTTGCCGGCGTCCTGGCCGAAGTCGGGAACGCGCTTCCAGGCGACGTTGTAGAGCCACAGGAGGCCGATCAGGATGCGCAGGGCCGAGGCGCCGACGGCGTGCGCCTTCGGGACCTCCTCGGTGGCCGGGGCGAGCAGCCAGCCCACCGGGCCCTGGAGCCGGGCGGGGAGACGGTCGGTCAGTCGGGACTCAGGCACAGCGGAACACCTCCCGGCCGCTCGCGGCGGCCTTGCTCTGGACCGAGAGCGTGTCGCGGACGACGCCGAAGATCTCCTCGACGGGCAGCGGGGCGTCGGCGATGCGCATGTTCGGGTTGGTGATCGCCACCGGGTGCCACCAGGCGCCGTCGGCGGTGATCACCGGCTCCGGCTCCAGGTTGTCGATCGAGACGTGGATGCCGGTGTCGGCGAACCCCTCGGCCGCCACCGGGCGGATGACGCGGTCCTCGGCGTCGATGCCCTCCGCGTCGAGGCGAGTGTGCAGGGCCGCGACCCCCTCGGGGTCCTCGTCGAACATGGTGGCGGCCACGCGCACCCGGAAGCCGAGCTGGCGGGCCAGGACGATCCCGTCGAGGGCGCGGGCCCAGGAGCCGGCGCCGCGCTGCTTGTCGTGCAGGTCGGGGGTCGCGGAGTCGAGGCTGACCTGCATCACGACGTCGCGGTCCATCTCGTCGAGCATCTGGCGGCGGGTGCCCTTGCCGAACACCATGGCGTTGGTCAGGATCGTGCGCTCCAGCCCCTCGCCTGCGCGCACGATCTCTCCGAGCTCGGGGTGCATGAAGGGCTCGCCGCCGGTCAGGAAGAGCTCACGGCCGCCGAGCGCGGCGAACTCGGCGAACGCCGCGCGGGCCACGTCGACCGGCAGTCGGCGGGCGTCGGCCTTCGGGCTGGACTCGGCGCAGCAGTAGAGGCAGGCCAAGTTGCAGTTGAAGTTGGTGTAGGCCCAGAGACGGTGACCCACCGGCGTCGAGCTGCCCTGGCTGAACACGGTGCCGGTGCTGGTCGCGCCGGCCTTGCGGACCGAGAACCACCACGGACCGCGCTCGGTCTCGGCCACCTCCGCGACCACGTCGTGGCCGACCAGCTCGGCCCAGATGGGCAGGTCGATGACCACGCTGGGCTCGGCGCTGCGGATGCCGAGCGCCTGGCCGCCCTCGAGGCGGCGCATCGCGCGGGTGATCAGCAGCAGCAGGCCGCTGCCGCAATCCATGTCGCCCCCGTCGATGAGGCTCGCGATGTCGCCCAACGGCGTCGGGGTGTCGTGGTCGTGCTCCGCTGCGGTGGGCATCACTTCACAGTAGCGCTCGTGCGTCGGCCCACCCGTGCCGAAGTGCGTCAGTTGGGTGACGAACGGCCCCGATGTCGGGCGAGGCTCTACTGTCGGAGGCATGTCTGCCGAGCCCCTGCCCCGACCCGAGGACGCCGCCGCCCGGAGCTCGTTCTGGGAGGGGGTGCACGGCGACAAGGACGTCGACGGCGTCTCCTGGTGGCAGTCGGTCCCCGGGCTCTCCCTCGGCCTGGTCGACGAGACCGGGGTCGGGCTCGACGAGCCGATCATCGACGTCGGCGCCGGCTGGTCGACGCTCGTCGACCACCTCGTCGAGCGCGGCTACCGCGACCTCACGGCGATCGACCTGTCGGCCACCGCGCTGCAGACCGTGCGTGAGCGGATCGGCGACCCGGGCCGCGACGTGGTGCTCGACGTGGCCGACGTCCTCGACTACCGGCCCGGCCGCCAGTACGCGCTGTGGCACGACCGCGCGGTCTACCACTTCCTCACCGAGCCCGACGAGCGTGAGGACTACCTGGCCTCGCTCGAGCGGTGCCTGCGCCCCGGCGGGTACGTCGTCGTCGCGACGTTCGGCCCCGACGGCCCGGACACCTGCAGCGGACTACCGATCGTGAAGTACACCCACGAGCAGCTGGCCGCGGAGTTCCCGACGTACGAGCTGGTCTCGACCGCGGGCGAGGACCACGTGACCCCGTGGGGCAGCACCCAGCAGTTCACCGCGGTCCTCCTGCGCCGCCCCGCCCCCGCTGGTTGAGGTGCGAGGAGCGCCACGGCCCCCCCGCTGGTTGAGGTGCGAGGAGCGCCAGCGACGAGCCACGAGACCCGACGAGCCGCACGCCGATCTACCCGCCCGCCCCGCGACAGGCGAGAATCTGGGCGTGATCTCGTCGCCCGTCCTGCACCTGCGCTCCTCCGGCACCAGCCTCGTCCTCGACTGCCGGGGAGACGGGCTGCCCTGTGTCCTGCACTGGGGTCGTGACCTCGGCGAGATGAGCGAGGAGGCGCTGGGCGCGCTCGCGCAGTCGACGGTCGCGCCCCTGGTCAGCAACACCATGGACGAACGGGTCCCGCTGTCGCTCCTGCCGGAGGCCTCGCGCGGCTGGGCCGGGACGCCCGGGCTGCTCGCGCACCGCGAGGGCCGCGACTTCTCCACGGCGTTCACCGTGCGCGACCTGACCCGGACCGGTCAGACGGTGCGGATCGACGCCCACGACGAGCAGGCAGGCGTCGGGCTGGCGCTCGACCTGGAGCTGCTCGCCTCGGGCCTGCTGCGGCTGCGCGCGAGCGTGACCAACGACGGCGTCGGCCCGCTGGACGTCCAGGCCCTCCAGCTCGCGCTGCCCGTGCCCCCGCTCGCCCAGGAGCTGCTCGACCTCACCGGGCGCCACCTGCGCGAGCGCAGCCCGCAGCGTCACGCCTTCACGCTGGGCGCGCACGTGCGCGAGAGCCGTCGCGGACGCACCGGCACCGACGCGACCCTGCTGCACGTCGCCGGCGAGACCGGCTTCGGCTTCGGCGCCGGCCAGGTGTGGGGGGTGCACGTGGCCTGGAGCGGCAACCACCGCACCCTGGCCGAGGCCCTGCCGTCCGGGGCCCGGGTGCTCGCCGCGGGCGCGACGCTGCTCCCCGGAGAGATCCGCCTCGGCGAGGGCGAGGGCCACACCGCGCCCTGGGTGTACGCCGGTCATGCCGACGGGCTCGACGCGCTGGCGTCCCGCTTCCACGACCACCTGCGGGCCCGTCCGCAGCACCCCACCTCGCCGCGCCCGGTCACCCTCAACACCTGGGAGGCGGTCTACTTCGACCACGACCTGCCACGCCTGACCGCGCTGGCCGACCGGGCGGCCGAGGTGGGCATCGAGCGGTTCGTGCTCGACGACGGCTGGTTCCGCGGCCGTCGTGACGACCGGGCCGGCCTGGGCGACTGGGAGGTCGACCGCGACGTCTGGCCCGACGGCCTGCACCCGCTGGTCGACCACGTGGTGGGGCTCGGCATGGAGTTCGGGCTGTGGGTCGAGCCCGAGATGGTCAACCCCGACTCCGAGCTCGCGCGGGCCCACCCCGACTGGATCCTGCGGGCGGGCGAGCGCCTGCCACCGCTCTCGCGCTTCCAGCAGGTGCTCGACCTGGCCCGCCCCGAGGTCTTCGCGCACCTGCTCGAGCGGCTCGACGCGGTGCTCACGGACTACGCCATCGGCTACCTCAAGTGGGACCACAACCGCGACCTCGTCGACCCGGGCGACGCGCGGGGGAGCGCCGGGGTGCACGCGCACACGCTCGCCGTCTACGCCCTGATGGACGAGCTGCGGCGCCGCCATCCCGGGCTCGAGATCGAGTCCTGCTCCTCCGGCGGCGGCCGGGTCGACCTCGGGGTGCTGGAGCGCACCGAGCGGGTCTGGGCCAGCGACTGCGTCGACCCCCTCGAGCGGCAGCAGATCCAGCGGTGGACCGGCCAGCTGGTCCCTCCGGAGATGATCGGCGCTCACATCGGGTCGCCGGTCGCCCACACCACGGGGCGGTCCCAGACCCTCGACTTCCGGGCCGCCTCCGCGTTCTTCGGCCACCTCGGCATCGAGTGGGACCTCGCGACCGTCGAGCCGGACGACCTCGAGCGGCTGCGCGCGTGGGTCACGGCCCACCAGCGGCTGCGCCCGTTGCTCCACCACGGTCGCGTGGTGCGCGGCGACCACCCCGACCCGGCCCTGTGGGTGCACGGCGTCGTCGCGCACGACGGGTCGCACGCCGTGCACGCCCTGGTGCAGACCGAGACCAGCGTCCACAGCCCGCCCGGACCGGTGCGGCTCCCCGGCCTCCGGCCCGAGGCGACGTACGTCGTCCGGCCGCTGCCACCGGGCGACGTGGTGCGCGGACCGGGCATGACCCTGCCGGCGTGGTGGACGGAGGCGGGCGTGACCCTGCCCGGCCGGGTGCTGGGCGAGATGGGCCTGCAGGCGCCGGCGCTCCACCCGGAGGCGGCGGTGCTGGTGGAGAGCCGACGGGTCGGCTGAGGTCGCCGGCCGGGCCGCCGCGACGGGCGTGCGCCGGAGGGTGTGAGCGCTCGGCGGGTTGGGGTTATGCTGGTCACAGCACCGCCGCACACTCGTGTCGTCCGTCCGGGCCCAGCAGGGCCGTGTCACGACGGGCCACACCCCTTCAGGACCTTCTCCGGAACCTCTGTGGTGCGACGCCTCGTCGTCGCTGGCCCTGATCGGTGCGCCGTGCCGATCGCCCGACGCAGTCCGATGCGGCGGGCACCGGGAGGAGGAGCTAGTGGCTCGACGAGGCCAGCGCCAGTCAGGCGGGAACCGCACGGCAACCCGCCAGCGGCGTACCCGTCCGCAGGACAACGAGGGCATCATGCCCGTGCTGGCCAAGGCCGTGCGCGAGGTCGAGGGCGACGTCCAGCGGGGGCGGGTCAGCCAGTCGACCCACACCAACTTCCAGGTCATCGCGCTGCTGGTGCGCGAGGAGCGCTCCCGGGTCAAGGCCGACAAGGAGACCACGGAGGCGCAGCGCACCGAGCAGCTCAAGCGGCTCGACGGGGTCGCCACGATCCTGGCCAAGACCGCCGCCCGGCACCCCGCGCTGTTCGCCCTGCTCGACGAGGGCGCCGAGATCTCCAGCGACGCCAAGGCGCTGCGGCGCGAGATGGAGGAGGCCGCCGGGCTGGAGCAGCCCGAGCCGGCCGAGGACGCCCCCGATGGTGACGCCGCGCCGCCGGCGATCGAGCGTCAGGTCGTGCCGCAGGCCGTGATCGCCCGCCAGCTGGCCAACCCGTTCATGCCCCCCGACTTCACCGGCGCCCAGCGCCGCGAGGCCCGGCCCCGCCGGCTCGACAGCTGGGAGCTGCTCGAGCCGCTGCTGCGCGCCTTCGAGGAGGCCACCGACGGGACCGGCGCCAGCATGCGGCTGCCCGACGCCGACACGAGCCGGCTCAACGGGATCCGGTCCGGGTTGACGCTGATGCCGCACCAGGCGCAGGTCGTCGCCGCCGCCGAGGCCGGGCACCGCAGCTTCCTGCTCGCCGACGAGCCGGGTCTGGGCAAGACCGCGCAGGCGCTGCTGGCCGCCCAGGCCGCCCAGGCCTACCCGCTGCTCGTGGTCGTGCCCAACGTGGTCAAGACCAACTGGGCCCGCGAGGCCGACATCTGGACCCCGGCCCACCCGGCCACCGTCATCCACGGCAACGGCGACGACATGGACGGCTTCGCCGACATCGTGGTCGTCAACTACGAGATCCTCGACCGGCACGTCGGCTGGCTCGGCAAGCTCGGCTTCCGCGGGATGGTCGTCGACGAGGCCCACTTCATCAAGAACAAGTCCTCGCAGCGCTCCCAGCACGTGCTGCAGCTCTCCGAGCGGATCCGGGCCCGGGTCGCGCGGCCGCTGTTCATGGCCCTCACCGGGACCCCGCTGATCAACGACATCGAGGACTTCAAGGCGATCTGGCAGTTCCTGGGCTGGATCGACGACAAGAAGCCGCGCCACGACCTGATGGAGGCGCTCGAGGACACCGGCCTGACGCCCATCGACCGGGCGTTCTACCCCGCGGCGCGCACCAAGGTCATCGAGCAGGGCATCGTGCGGCGCCGCAAGATCGACGTCGCCGCCGACATCCCCGCCCGCCGCGTCGCCGACCTGCCGGTCGAGCTGGACGGCGAGGAGGGCCGCTCGATCCTCAACGCCGAGCGCGACCTGGCCCGCCGCCTGGTCTCGCGCTACGACAGCGCGATGGCGGCCCGGACCTCGCGGCCGATGCTGCTCGAGGGCATCGACCACGAGCTCGTACGTCGGGTCGCGACCTGGGAGCGCGAGGACAGCGACAGCTCCACCGGCGGTGAGAACGTCTTCTCGATGATGCAGCGCATCGGGGTCGCCAAGGCCGGCCTGGCCGCCGACTACGCCGTCCAGCTGGCGCGCAGCGTCGGCAAGGTCGTCTTCTTCGCCAAGCACATCGAGGCGATGGACATCGCCGAGCAGACCTTCGCCCGTCGTGGACTGCGCTACACCTCGATCCGCGGCAACCAGACCACCGCGGTCCGCCAGCGCAACATCGACGCCTTCGTCAACGACCCCGACGTCGCCGTCGTGGTCTGCTCGCTCTCGGCGGCCGGTGTCGGCCTCAACCTGCAGGTCGCCTCCAACATGGTGCTCGCCGAGCTGTCCTGGACCGACGCGGAGCAGACCCAGGCCATCGACCGGATCCACCGGATCGGCCAGGACCAGCCCGTCACGGCCTGGCGGGTCATCGCCGCCCAGACGATCGACGCCCGGGTCGCCGAGCTGATCGACAGCAAGGCCGGCCTCGCCGCCCGCGCCCTGGACGGGTCCGACGAGGAGGTCTCGTCCTCCGCCGACATCCAGCTCGAGGCGCTGGTCGCCCTGCTCACCGACGCCCTCGCGGTGCGCGACCCCGTCGCGTGCGGCTGAGCGTGCGCCCCAGCGCACGCTGACCCCCACGAGACGTTGGATTTCGGCTGTCGGCTCTCTCCTTTAGGATGACTCTGCTGACGATCATGGGACGAGACGAGGTGAGGTCGTGAGGCGCTGGCTGACGCCGGTGGTCAAGGCGACGGCGATCGCGGTCCTGGCCCTCTTCCTGGTCGGGGCCGCCACGGCGGTGAGCGGTGAGCGCACCGGCCGGGTCGCGACCACCAAGCTGGCCGGTCAGGCTGCGCGGCTCTCGTTCCCCTCCGGCACCGGCACCCCCAAGGGGATCGCGTTGTGGTTCCACGGCCAGGGGGGCAACGCCGCCAACCGGGTCCAGGGCCCGTGGCTCGAGTCGCTGCGCCGCGACGGCTGGGTGATCGCCTCCAGCGACTTCCACCGCACGTCCTGGGGCAACGCCGAGTCCACCGACGACGCCCGTCGTCTCGTGGCCTGGGCCGAGGCCGAGACCGGCCTCGACGTGAAGATCTGGGTCAGTGGCTCCATGGGCGGTGCGGTCGCCCTCAACGCCCTCAACTTCGGCGTGCAGCCGCCGCCGTGCTGGTACGGCGTCAAGCCGGCGATCAGCCTCACCCAGATGGACAACGTGCCCGGCGGGCGCAAGTTCATCGCCGCCGCGTTCAACGGCGAGGTCCCGGTCGCGCGCGACCCGGTCCGCAACCTCGACTCGCTGCCGACCTCGACGCGCTACCGCGTCGTGGCCTCGCAGGACGACCACTGGGTCCTCTACGACGAGAACGCCGGTCCGTTGATCGCCACCCTGAGCGCGGTCGGCGCCGACGTCTCGTTGCTGCGAGCCACCGGGCTCCACGAGGACCCGTCCCACTTCAACGCCCCCGACCTGGTCGAGTTCGCCGAGTCGTGCCGCACCGAGCCGACCGCCCAGGCGGCCACCGGACGCTGAGCCGCGTCGCCTGAGTCAGCGGTCGGGGCCGGGGTCAGATCCAGCGGGTGAACCAGATCCGGTCCAGCCACTCCGAGCGCGTCAGCAGCTCGTTGGTCCAGATCGGCCAGAACCACGCGAAGTTGACCAGCACCAGCACCACGAAGGAGCCGGCCACGATCACCCCCGCCGTGCGTCGGGGGGTGGGGGAGCGGTCGGTCCCGATCAGCTTGCCGATACCGAGCGTGAGGGCGATGACCAGGAACGGCAGGATCGCCACGGCGTAGAAGAGGAAGATCGGCCGGTCGTCGTACGCCAGCCAGGGCAGCCAGGTGGACGCCGTGCCGATCACCGCGAGACCGAAGCGCCAGTCGCGGGCGCCCAGCCACATGCCGACCGCGTAGATCAGCGCGACCACCCCGCCCCACCAGATCATCGGGGTGCCGAGGAGCAGCACCTGGCGCAGGCAGCTGCTCCCCGCGGGGGCGTCGCAGCCCCGGGTGCCTGGCTCGATGTCGGTGTCGGCGGCCACCCCCACCGGGCGGTTGAGCAGCAGCCACCCGGAGGGCTTGGACTCGTAGGCGTGGTCGCTGCAGTTCAGGAAGTGGGCGTGGAAGGTGTACACGTCCTGGTGGTAGGACCACAGCGAGCGCAGCGACTGCGTCATCTCGCCCGGGCCGCCGGCGTCCTTCTCGGTCGCCGTCGGCCAGGTCTTGTCGCCGAGGACGTGGTCGGTCTCGCCGTCGACGCAGGGCGCCTCGGCCACGAAGCGGGTGTACTGGGTGGAGGAGAGGCTGGCCTCGTACTGGTCGGCGTGCACCAGCCACCCGGCCCACGACGCGACGTAGACCACCAGCGCGACCAGCACCAGGTGCACGAACGCCGGGACGCCGTCGACCAGGGCCGAGCGGACCAGCGGCCACCGCACGCCGAACGAACGCCGCGCACCGGCGCTCCACAGCCAGGCCAGCAGACCGAACGCGGCCATCGGGAAGAGGGCGGTCCACTTGGTGCCGACCGCCAGGCCGAAGCTCACGCCGCCCAGCAGCAGCCAGGGGCGCCACAGCAGTCCGCGGACCGGGCCCCAGCCGTGGCGCGCGACCGGGCCGGGGCCGACGAGCCGCGCCATCCGCGCCCGCATCCAGTAGCGGTCGTTGACCACGCAGGTCACCCCGCAGAGCAGGAAGAACGCGAGGAAGATGTCGAGCAGCGCCAGCCGCGACAGGACCAGGTGGAGGCCGTCGAGCGCCAGCAGTCCGCCGGCCACGCAGCCCAGCAGCGTGGAACCGGTCAGCCGCCGGACCAGCCGGCACATCACCAGCACCATCAGCGCGCCGACCACGGCCGACATGACCCGCCACCCGAACGGGTCCATCCCGAAGGCCTTCTCGCCGAGCGCGATCAGCCACTTGCCCACCTCGGGGTGGACGATCATCGACGGATCGTCCTTCCAGAGCCTGGTGGTGGTGCCGTCGAGGATGGCGTCGTTGACGTCGACGCCGCGGACCTTGTCGACGTACGACCGGACGTAGCCGAACTGCGCCAGCGACCAGGCGTCCTTCGCGTAGTAGGTCTCGTCGAAGAGGAAGCGGTGCGGCTCGCCCAGCCGCCACAGCCGCATGCCGAGCGCGAGCAGGGTGACCGCCACCGGCGCCAGCCAGCCGACCGCCACGTCGGAGAGGCCCCGCGACCGCTGCGCACGCTCGGCGGCGAGGGGTACGACGTCGCCGCTCGTCGTGACGGACAGGCTCGTGCGCGGCGGCGGGGGCACGGGCGTCACGCTCGGGAACTCTACGGGCTGACATCATCGGGTCCGTGACCACGACGCCCCCCGACCCCGGCCCCGGCGCGGGGCCCGGTCCCGGCACCCTGGTGCTGGCTGCGACTCCCATCGGTCGTCCCGACGACGCGCCGCCGCGGCTGGCGGCCGAGCTGGCCGCGGCCGACGTGGTGGCCGCGGAGGACACCCGGCGGCTCAAGCGGCTGACCACCGACCTCGGGGTCACCCTGGGCGGGCGGGTCGTCTCCTACTTCGAGGGCAACGAGGCGGCACGGACGCCGGCTCTGCTCGAGGCCCTGCTGGCCGGCGAGCGGGTGCTGCTGGTCACCGACGCCGGCATGCCGAGCGTGTCCGACCCGGGCTACCGGATCGTCGCCGCCGCGGTCGAGGCGGGGGTCCGGGTCACCGCGGTGCCGGGCCCCTCGGCGGTGCTCACCGCACTGGCGGTCTCGGGGCTGCCGGTCGACCGGTTCTGCTTCGAGGGCTTCCTGCCGCGCAAGGCGGGCGAGCGCGCCCGGCGGCTGGCCGGCCTGGCCGCCGAGGAGCGCACGCTGGTGTTCTTCGAGGCCCCGCACCGCACCGCCGCGACCCTGGCGGCGATGGCCGAGGCCTTCGGCCCCGAGCGCGCCGCGGCCGTCTGCCGCGAGCTGACCAAGACCCACGAGGAGGTACGCCGGGGCCCGCTGCGCGACCTCGTCGACTGGGCCGAGGCCGGGGTCCGCGGCGAGGTCACCCTGGTCGTCACCGGCGCCGCCGGCGGGCCGAGCATCGACACCGACGAGCACAGCCTCCGCTCCGCGGTGGCCCGACGCGAGGACGCAGGGATGAGCCGCAAGCAGGCGATCGTGGAGGTGGCCGGGCTGGCCGGGGTGCCCAAGCGGGAGGTCTACGCGCTGGTGCACGGCGCGGGACCAGCCGGCGGACCAGCCGGCGGACCGGATGTCGGCCCCCGGGGTCCGGCATGAGCGTCCACCGGCAGCGGCTGACGGCGCTCAAGCACGCCGGCCACCGCTTCGTCGTCCTTGACACCGGACCGCTCGACGGCGAGGTGGTGCTGCTCCTGCACGGCTTCCCCGAGCGCAGCACCTGCTGGCGCGAGGTCGCGCCGCTGCTGCACGCGCGGGGCTACCGCACGGTGGCGATGGACCAGCGCGGCTACTCCGAGGGCGCCCGCCCCCGGCGACGTCGCGACTACCGCTCGGCCGAGCTCGCCGGCGACGTCGAGGCGCTGGCCGCCTGCTTCGGCGGACCCGTCCACCTGGTCGGGCACGACTGGGGAGCGGTGGTGGCCTGGATCGTCGCCGCGCGGCGGCCCGACCTGGTGCGGACGCTCACGGCGGTCTCGGTCCCGCACCCCACGGCGTACCTGGCCTCGATGGTGCGCTCGCGCCAGCTCCTGAGGTCCTGGTACATGTTCTTCTTCCTGCTGCCGTGGCTGCCCGAGCTCGCGGGCCGGCGCCCGGGCGGTCTGCTCGACCGCATGCTGCGCGCGACCGGCATGTCCGACGACGACCTCGAGCGCTTCCGCGCCGAGATCGTGGACAGCGGCGCCCTCCCGCACGCCCTGGGCTGGTACCGCGCGATGCCGTTCCTCGACCGCGGCCTGCTGGGGCGCAGGATCACGGTGCCGACGACGATGGTCTGGAGCGACGGCGACAGCGCGATCGACCGCGCCGGCGTCGACCGGACGCCGCCGTACGTCGACGCGCCGTACGACCTGGTCGTGCTGGAGGGGGTCAGCCACTGGATCCCGACGCACGCTCCCGAGGCGCTCGTCGCGGCCGTGCTCGCCCGGATCGGCGCGCCGGAGGGCGAGGCATGAGCGAGCGCCCGCCCGCGCCGGAGCCGCTGCCGCACCCGGTCGTCGACAACCACTGCCACCTCGACGTCGCCCGCGACGGTGAGGAGGTCGACGTCGCGGCCGCGCTGGACGCGGCGAAGGCGGTCGGGGTGACGCGGATCGTGCAGATCGGCTGCGACCTGCCCGGCGCGCGCTGGGCGGTCGAGGCGGCGACGACGTACGACGCGCTGGTGGCCGGCGTGTCGCTGCACCCCAACGAGGCGCCCCGCCTGGCCGCTGCCGGGCTGCTGGACGACGCCCTGGCCGAGATCGAGGCGCTGGCCACCGCGCACGAACGGGTGCGGGCCGTCGGCGAGACCGGCCTCGACTTCTTCCGGACCGGCGAGGAGGGGCGGGCGGCGCAGGTGGAGTCGTTCGTGCGCCACATCGACCTCGCCAAGCGGCTCGACAAGACGTTGGTCATCCATGATCGCGACGCCCACGACGCGGTGCTCGACGTGATCGACGCCGAGGGGGCGCCGCAGCGGTGGGTGATGCACTGCTTCTCCGGCGACGCCGACTTCGCGCGGCGCTGTCTCGACCGCGGCGCCCACCTGTCCTTCGCCGGCACCGTCACGTTCAAGAACGCCGCCCCGCTGCGGGGGGCCCTCGTCGTCACCCCGCGCGACCGGCTCCTGGTCGAGACCGACGCCCCCTACCTCACTCCCCACCCGTACCGCGGCCGCACCAACGCCTCCTACCTGGTGCCGCTGACCGTGCGGGCGATGGCGGAGACCCGCGGCGACGACCTGGCCGACCTCTGCGCCGCGCTCGACGCCAACACCGAGACCGCCTTCGGCGGCGCCTGGTAGTGGTTTCGTGGCTCGCTGCGCTCGCACCTCAACCACCGAGGATGCGCTGGTTGAGGTGCGAGGAGCGCCAGCGACGAGCCACGAAACCACGACTCGCCACCGCCAAGACCCCTCTTCATCGATGCGATCCCGCTCACGCCGCACGCCGGATCCACGCCTGGGAGCGGCAGGACCAAGGTCCCGTCGAGTTGCGTACCCGCCCGCGGGCCTGTTGTCGTGGAGCACTGATGGCCGGGATCGGGAACGATTCTTGCCGGTGTGAGGGGTGGCCGCCGCGGTCCGATGCGGATGCTGTGGTGGCCCCCGAACAGACAGTGGCCCGAGTGGACTGATGCCCGGGCGGCGCGCGCCGGCTCCTGAGAACCGGAACACACGACGTACGGAGAACTGTGCCCGACCTAGGACACACGCCCACCATGCCCCTCCCCGAGACGCCTGACAGCAGCCCCCGCGAGGGCGGCCGGGCCCGCCTCAAGGCCCTGCTCGGCAGCCGCGCCGTCCTCGCCTCCCTGGTGGCCGTCGCGCTGCTGGCGGTCGCCGGGACGACGTACGGCTACTCCGCGATGACCACCGAGGTGACGCTCTCGGTGGACGGTGAGGACCGCGAGGTCAGCACCCTCGGCGACACCGTCGCCGACGTCCTCGCGGAGGAGGGCATCGAGGTCGAGTCCCGCGACATCGTCGCGCCCGGGCTCGACGAGCCCGTGGCCCAGGGCGACCGGGTCAACGTGAAGTTCGCCCGACCGCTGGAGCTGACCGTCGACGGCGACACCACCACGCACTGGGTCACCTCCGACGAGGTCAACCTCGCGCTCGGCGAGATCGGTCGCGACTTCGACCAGGCGCGCCTGTCCACCAGCCGCGGCGCCGAGATCGACCGTGGCGGGCTCGCGCTCGAGGTCGTCACCCCCAAGAAGCTCACGCTGGCCGTCGCCGGCAAGAAGCCGGTCAAGAAGACCATGGCCGTGCTGACCGTCGAGGACGCGCTCAAGCGGATGGGCGTGAAGGTCGACGACAACGACCAGACCAAGCCCCGCGTCGCGAAGGTGCTCGAGGACGGCGATCGCATCGTCTACACCGACATCCGGGTCACCAAGAAGCGGGTCAAGGACGAGGCGCTGGCCTTCTCGACCATCGAGCGCGAGGACGACTCCGCGACCGAGGGCGAGACGACGGTGGTCCGCGAGGGCCGCGCCGGCCTGCGTGACGTGACCTACCGCCTGGTGCTCCGCAACGGTGAGGTGACCAAGCGCAAGGTGGTCACCGCCAAGCGGCTCCGCGAGCCCGTCGCCAAGATCGTCGAGGTCGGCACGGCGGAGCCCGCGCCGACCACCAACTTCGCCTCCGGCGGCACCGTCTGGGACTCGCTCGCGCAGTGCGAGTCGGGCGGCAACTGGGCCATCAACACCGGCAACGGCTACTACGGCGGCCTGCAGTTCAACCTCGGCACCTGGCAGTCGTACGGCGGCACCGGGCTGCCGAGCAACAACTCCCGCGAGACGCAGATCGCGGTGGCCAGCCGGCTCCGCGACGCCAGCGGCGGCTACGGCGCGTGGCCCGGCTGTGCCGCGAAGCTGGGCCTGCCGCGATGACCACTAGCCTGTAGGTCATGAACACCTCCGCTGGACCGAGGTTGCTCGGTCCGGCGGAGGTGCGTCGCCTCGCCGAGCGCCTCGACCTCCGCCCGACCAAGCAGCGCGGACAGAACTTCGTGATCGACGCCAACACCGTGCGCCGCATCGTCCGCGAGTCGGGCGTCACCGGCGACGACGTGGTGCTCGAGGTCGGGCCCGGGCTCGGCTCGCTCACGCTGGCGCTGCTCGGCGTGGCCCGTCGGGTCGTCGCGATCGAGATCGACGCCAAGCTCGCCGGGCTGCTGCCCGAGACCGTGGCCGAGCACGCCCCCGCCCAGGCCGACCGCTTCGAGGTGGTGCTGGCCGACGCGATGCGGATCGCCGAGATCCCCGGGCCGCCGCCGACCGCGCTGGTGGCCAACCTGCCCTACAACGTCTCGGTGCCGGTCCTGCTGCACCTGCTCGCGCTGCTGCCGTCGTTGGAGCGTGGCCTGGTCATGGTCCAGGCCGAGGTGGCCGACCGGCTGGCCGCGCGCCCGGGCTCCAAGACCTACGGCATCCCGTCGGTGAAGGCCGCCTGGTTCGCCGACGTACGTCGTTCGGGGGCGGTGGGCCGCACCGTGTTCTGGCCGGCGCCCAACGTCGACTCCGGGCTGGTCGCCTGGACCCGCCGCGAGCCGCCCGTCACGACCGCCACCCGCGAGCAGGTCTTCGCGGTGGTGGACGCGGCGTTCGCCCAGCGCCGCAAGGTGCTGCGCGGGACCCTGCGCGCGATCGCGGGCTCCAGCGAGCGCGCGCACGCGGCGCTGGCCCACGCGGGCGTCGACCCGCTCGCGCGCGGCGAGTCGCTCGGCGTCGAGGACTTCGCCCGGGTGGCCGAGGCGCTGCAGGTGGTCGCATGATCACCGTGCGCGCTGCCGCCAAGGTCAACCTCCACCTCGGGGTCGGGGCGCCCCGGGCCGACGGCTTCCACCCGCTGACCACGGTCTACCAGGCCGTGGGCCTGTGTGACGACGTCGTCGCCTACGAGGCCCGCGACTGGGACCTGCAGGTGCGGGGGAGCGCCTGGATCGACGTCGACGGGGTGCCGCTGGGCGAGGACAACCTCGTCACCCGTGCCGCTACCGCCCTCGCGGCCCACCACGGCCTCCCGCGCACCGGCCACCTCGAGGTCGTCAAGGCGATCCCGGTCGCCGGCGGGCTGGCCGGCGGCTCTGCCGACGCCGCGGCCGCGCTCGTGGCCCTCGACCGGCTGTGGGGCGCCGAGACCACCGACGACGACCTGCTGCGGCTGGCCGCCGAGCTGGGCAGCGACGTGCCGTTCGCGCTGATGGGTGGCACGGCGCTCGGCACCGGGCGCGGCGAGGTCGTCGAGCCGGTCGCCGACGACGCGATCTGGTGGTGGGTGCTGGTGCCGAACCGCGTGGGGCTCTCGACCCCGGCGGTCTACCGCCGCTTCGACGAGCTCACGCCTGACGCGCCCGCCGAGCCGCTGTCCGCCGACGACCTGCTGACCGCGCTCGCCACCGGCGAGCCGCTGGCCCTGGCGCGGCTGCTGCACAACGATCTCCAGGAGCCCGCGCTCGACCTGCGCCCCGACCTCGCCGAGCTGATCGTGCGCGGCGAGGCCGAGGGCGCGCTGCGCGGCATCGTCTCGGGCTCCGGACCGACGTGCGCCTTCCTCTGCGGCTCAGCCGACGAGGCGCGCGCCGTCGCCGGATCCCTCCAGGCCGACAGCGATGTCACGGTCCTGGTCGCCAATGCGCCGGTCGCCGGCGCGCACGTCGTCCTCTGAGGAGCACCTGAATGGCCACCCCCAACCTGCTCAACCTCGAGCGGGTCTCGAAGTCCTACGGCGTCCGGCCGCTGCTGACCGACGTCTCCCTCGGCATCGCCGCCGGCGAGCGGATCGGCATCGTCGGTCGCAACGGCGACGGCAAGACCACGCTGCTGGAGGTGATGACCGGCCTCGAGGAGCCCGACTCCGGCCGGGTCTCGATGACCCGCGGCCTGCACGTCGGCTACCTGCACCAGGGCGACGAGCTCGTCGACACCCACACCGTGCGCGAGGCGGTGCTCGGCGGCATGGACGACCACGAGTGGGCCGCCGACGTCGGGACCCGCGAGATCGTCGAGGAGCTGCTGGTCGGGGTCTCGCTGGACCGACCGGTGACGGGGCTGTCGGGCGGGGAGCGTCGTCGCTGCTCGCTCGCCGCGCTGCTGCTCGGCGAGCACGACCTCATCGTCCTCGACGAGCCCACCAACCACCTCGACGTCGAGGCGGTGGCCTGGCTCGCCCGTCACCTGGTGCGGCGTACGTCGGCGATGGTGGTCGTCACCCACGACCGCTGGTTCCTCGACGAGGTGTGCCAGTGGACCTGGGAGGTCCACGACGGCGTGGTCGACGCCTACGAGGGCGGGTACGCCGCGCACGTGCTGGCCAAGGCCGAGCGCACCCGGCAGGCCTCGGCGTCGGAGACCCGGCGCCAGAACCTCGCCAAGAAGGAGCTCGCCTGGCTGCGCCGCGGTGCCCCCGCGCGCACGGCGAAGCCGAAGTTCCGGATCGAGGCCGCCAACGCGCTGATCGAGGACGTGCCGCCGCCCCGCGACCGGTTGGAGCTGCAGAAGTTCGCGATCCAGCGGCTCGGCAAGCAGGTGCTCGACGTCGAGCACGTCGACCTGCAGCGCGGCGAGCGGACGCTGTTGTCCGACGCCACGTGGCGGCTCGGGCCGGGTGACCGGGTCGGCCTGGTCGGGGTCAACGGCGCCGGCAAGACCTCGGTGCTCTCGCTGCTCGCGGGCGACCTGGCGCCGTCGGCCGGCAAGGTCAAGCAGGGTCGCACGATCTCGCTGCGCCACCTGACCCAGCAGCTCGACACCCTCGACCCCGAGGTGCGGGTGCTGCCGATGGTCGAGTCCTACCGGCGCGTGGTGAAGACCGACGGCGGCGAGATCAGCGCGACCTCGATGCTCGAGCGCTTCGGCTTCACCGGCGACAAGCTGACCGCGCGCATCGGCGAGCTCTCCGGTGGCGAGCGCCGCCGCTTCCAGCTGCTGATGCTGCTGCTGGAGGAGCCCAACGTGCTGCTCCTCGACGAGCCCACCAACGACCTCGACATCGACACCCTCAACGTGCTCGAGGACTTCCTCGACGCCTGGCCCGGCACCCTGGTCGTGGTCTCCCACGACCGCTACTTCCTCGAGCGGGTCACCGACTCGGTCTGGGCGCTGCTGGGCGACGGCCAGATCTCGATGCTGCCGCGCGGGGTCGATGAGTACCTCGAACGAAGGGCCGCAGGGGCCGATCACGACCGGCCCGGTACGTCGTCCGCGCCCGGCGGTGCCGACCCGTCGCCCACACCCGCCCCCGCAGCCTCCGGAAAGGCCAAGCCCGGCAGCGCCGAGGAGCGCGCGGCCCGCAAGACCCTGTCCCGCCTCGACAAGCAGCTCAAGCGGCTCGCCGCAGAGGAGGCGACGCTGACCACCGACCTCGCGGCGGCGTCGGCGTCGTCCGACTTCCCGCGCCTGACCGAGCTCACCACCCGCCTGAAGAGCCTCCACGCCGAGCGCGAGGGTTTCGAGCTCGAGTGGCTGGAGGCGTCCGACCTCGTCGAGTGACCCCGGCCGAGTCCGAGCGTGCGGGTGGCGGTGGGTGAGCCACGGTTTCGGGTGTGGCGTACGTGGTGGAGCCACCGCCGGTTGCGGCGCGGCCGTGTGGCGGTGGGTGAGCCACGGTTCCAGGAGCGGCGTACGTGGTGGAGCCACCGCCGGGGCGCGGCGAGCCGAGCTGGCGGTGGGTGAGCCACGGTTCTAGAAGCGGCGTACGTGGTGGAGTCACCGCCGGCTGCGGCACGGCCGTGTGGCGGTGGGTGAGCCACGGTTTCGGGTGTGGCGTACGTGGTGGAGTCACCGCCGGTTGCGGCACGGCCGTGTGGCGGTGGGTGAGCCACGGTTCCAGAAGCGGCGTACGTGGTGGAGCCACCGCCGGCTGCGGCGCGGTAGGGCAGTGCGAGCCGCCGGTGCCTCAACCACCGCCGTGCCGCAGCGGGACTACCCCGACGGGGTCTACGAGTACGGCGCCAGGAGCGTGCGCAGCAGGGAGGCGAGGCGGGCGCGGTCGCGGGCGGGGAGGTCGGCCAGCAGCGCCGCCTCGGCCTCCAGCAGGGCCTCGAACGCGCCGTCGACGGCGGTCTTTCCCTCGGCGGTGAGCCGCACGATGACGCCGCGCCGGTCACCGGGGTCGGGGGAGCGCTCGACCAGTCCGCGGGCGGCGAGCCGGTCGACCCGGTTGGTCATCGTCCCGCTGGTCACCAGCGTCTCGCGCAGCAGCCGTCCGGGCGAGAGCTCGTAGGGCTCGCCGGCCCGACGCAGCGCGGCGAGCACGTCGAACTCCCAGGACTCGATCTCGTGGGCGGCGAACGCCGCGCGGCGGGCCAGGTCGAGGTGGCGGGCCAACCGGGAGATCCTGGAGAAGACCGCCACCGGTGCCAGGTCGAGGTCGTCACGCTCGCGCGCCCAAGCCTCCACCAGCTCGTCGACCTCGTCCCGCATGGCGAGGAGTCTAACGGGTTCGGTCGAGATTCTTGACATGAAGGTATCTTGAGATCAAGATAAAAGGGTGACGACCACCTGGGACCCCGCCCACTACCTCACGTACGCCGACGAGCGCGGCCGCCCGTTCGTCGACCTGCTCGCCCGCGTGGCGGCCGAGAGCCCCGCGGAGGTGGTCGACCTCGGTTGCGGACCCGGCAACCTCACCCGCCTGCTCGCCGAGCGCTGGCCCGGGGCGCAGGTCACCGGCCTCGACAGCAGCGCCGAGATGGTGGCGAAGGCGCGCGAGAGCGCACCCGACCGCAACCAGGCCGAGGGCCAGGGCCAGGACCAGGGCGAGGGTCAGGGTCCGACGTTCGAGCAGGCCGACCTGCGCGACTGGCGACCCGCGCGCCCCGTCGACGTCCTGGTCAGCAACGCCACGCTCCAGTGGGTCCCGGGTCACCTCGACCTGCTGCCCCGGCTGGTCGGCGCCGTGGCGCCCGGCGGCTGGCTGGCCTTCCAGGTGCCGGGCAACTTCCAGGAGCCCAGCCACACGATCCTGCACGAGCTCGCCGGCGCGCCGACGTACGCCGCCCACACCGCCGGCGTGGAGCGGCCGGCCTCCCACGACCCGGCCACCTATCTCGACGCCCTGCTCGCCCTCGGCTGCACGGTGGAGGTGTGGGAGACGACGTACCTGCACCTGCTGCGCGGCGAGGACCCTGTCTTCACCTGGATCAGCGCGACCGGCGCCCGACCCGTGCTCGCGGCGCTGCCCGACACCCTGCGCGCCGACTTCGAGGCCGACTACCGACAGCGGCTCCGGACGGCCTACCCGACACGACCGGACGCGACGGTCGTGCTGCCGTTCCGACGCATCTTCGCGGTCGCCCGGGTCGCCCGGGTCGCGGCGGAGGGCGGGCGATGAGGCTGCACCACGTCCAGGTCGCCTGCCCGCCCGGAGGCGAGGACGAGGCGCGCCGCTTCTACTCGGGCGCGCTCGGGCTCACCGAGGTCGACAAGCCCGCGGACCTGGCGGGGCGAGGTGGCGCATGGTTCCGTGCCGTCGATGCCTCCGGGGCGGTCACCGCCGAGATCCACGTCGGGGTCGAGGACCCCTTCGTGCCCGCGCGCAAGGCGCACCCCGCGCTGCTCCTCGACGACCACGAGGCGCCGTCCGTCGAGGCGCTGGCCGAGCGGCTCGAGCGGCTCGGCTTCGCGGCGGACCGGAGCCAGCAGCACACGTTCCCCGGTTACGAGCGCCTCCACACGGCCGACGGGCACGGCAACCGTGTCGAGATTCTGCTCCGCGGGCATGCACCCCGGGGTTAACCTCTAGGCACGGCGAGCCCAGGCACGTGGGGATCTGGGACCGCCGCCCCCCGGAGGTGGACTGATGGACGTGCGCGCGCGTGAGATGAACGGGGCCGTGAACCGTCTCAAGCGGGCCCAGGGCCAGCTGAGCGGGATCCTGGAGATGATCGACACCGGCCGCGACACCGAGGCCATCCTCCAGCAGCTCAAGGCGGTCACGAAGGCGCTCGACCGCGCGGCGTACGTCGTGCTGGTCGCCGACCTCAAGGGCTCGATCTCGTCCGACACCGGCATCCCCAACGAGGAGCTGGCCCGCGCGGAGCGGCTGTTCCTCTCGTTGCGCTGACCGTCAAGTTACCGACTGGTAGCCTAGAGGGATGAGCAGCGTCCTCGCCCTGTGGCAGAAGTCCACCACCCTGCCCGTCGTGGGCCCGATCCTCGGCGCGCGCGTGTTCTCCTTCGCGTTCAGCCAGAAGGCGCCGTACTTCGCCACGATCCGTCCGCGCTTCACCGAGATCGGCCCCAACCGTGCGGCGCTGGTGATCCCCAAGCGCCGGGGCGTGCACAACCACCTCGGCACGGTGCACGCGATCGCGCTCTGCAACGGGCTCGAGGCCGCGATGGGGGCCCTGGCCGAGGCCACGATCCCGGCCGACAAGCGGTGGATCCCCAAGGGCATGGAGGTCGCCTACACCGCGAAGGCGACGAGCGACATCACGTGCACCGCCGAGACCGACGCCGAGCAGTGGACCGGTGACGACCCCGACCTGCCGGTGCGGGTGAGGGGCGTGCGCGAGGACGGCACCGTCGTGATCGAGGGTGTCATCCGGCTCTGGGTGACGCCGAAGTCCCGCTGACCGAGCAGGTCTCCGCGGTGGCTACGTGCCGCCGGCGTCGACGGTGGTGACCGCCAGGGGCTTCTGCTCGCCGACGAACTTCTTCTGCGCCCACGTGGCCAGCCAGGTCAGCAGCAGGTTGACCAGGATGTAGAGGCTGGCGATCACGATGATCGTCGGGACCCGGTTGTCGAACTGCAGGTAGAGCTGCTTGTAGACCTTGGTCAGGCCGGGCGCGAGCACGAACTGGCCGAGCGCGGTGTCCTTGAGGGCCACGATGCACTGGCTGATGATCGCGGGCAGCATGATCTTGACCGCCTGCGGGAGCAGGATGATGTTCATGACCGCGGTCTTGCGCATGCCGATCGCGTACGCCGCCTCTCGCTGCCCGCTGGGCACGGCGTTGACGCCGGCGCGGAGCACCTCGGCGAGCACCGCACCGTTGTAGAGCATCAGGGCGATGACCACGGCCCAGAACGAGCTGCCGGAGTTGGCGATGCCGAGCATGTACCAGATGAAGACCATCAGCAGCAGCACGGGCACGGCGCGGAAGAACTCCACCACCAGCCAGGACGGCCAGCGCACCCAGGCGTGGTCGGACATCTTGCCGACCCCGAACAGGAAGCCGAAGCCGACGGCGAGCACGATCGCGACGCCCGCCATCTTGAGGGTGTTGAGCAGACCGTCGATCAGGATCACTTCGAGGTAGCGCGGAGTCGTGAAGACCTCCCACTTGTCGCCGGCGAACTGTCCGTCGTCGTAGAGGCGCCACAGGGCACCGACAACCATCGCTGCGATCAGCAGGGCGCCGACGACGGTGTACATCCGGTGCCGGGCGACCGTCTTGGGCCCGGGTGCGTCGAACAGGACACTCGTGCTCATGTCGCCACCCGGTAACGGCGTTCGGCCCTGATGGCCATGAACGAGAACAGCTCGACGATGATGATGTAGCCGAGCGCGAAGGTGAGGAAGATGCCGATGCGTTGGGAGCCGAAGTCGTTGGTGAAGCTGCGCATGCGGGAGACCGCCTCAGCGACGCCGAAGACCGCGGCGACCGAGGTGTTCTTGATCAGCGCGATCTGAACGCTGGCCAGGGGTGGCACCGCGGCCCGGAACGCCTGCGGCAGCACGATGTTCGACATCACGCCCGTGAAGGGGAGCCCGATCGCGCGGGCGGCCTCGGCCTGGCCCAGGGGCACCGCGTTGATGCCCGAGCGCATCGCCTCGCAGACGAACGTCGAGGTGTAGAGCGTCAGGGACACCACCGCCGCCCCGAAGAAGGCGGTGAAGCTGAAGTCGCCGATCCTGACCTGGAGCCAGTTGAAGCGGATCCCGAAGATCGGCGCCACGAAGGTGAAGACCGCGAAGACGATGACGAGCGGGGTGTTGCGCACGACGGTGACGTACGTCGTCGCGGCGCCTCGCAGGACCGCGACCGGACCGACGCGGAGCGCGACCAGGATCGTCCCGAGGATCATCGAGAGGATGCCGGCCACGACGAAGAGGAAGAAGGTGTAGCCGAACGCCTTGAGGTAGACGTCGAAGTTGTCGAGCACGGCGTTCACGGGTGCGCCTCCTTCCTGGTGGGGACTGACCTCCGGGGCGGCCCTGAGTGGTGGGCCGCCCCGGAGTCAGCGATTGATCAGCAGCAGCCGATCAACGGTGATCGATCAGGGGCACTCGTCGAGGGCCGGGGGCTCCGGAGTCTCGACACCCGAGGGGCCGAGCGTCAGCTCGAACGCCTCCGCCCAGGAACCGTCCTCGAACGCGTCGGTCAGCACGCTGTTGATCCACTCGCACATCTCGGGGTGGTCCTGGCTGTAGCCGACGCCGATCCGCTCCTCGGAGAAGGTCTCGCCGACGACCTTGAGCTCGCCCTCGTTCTGCGCGGCGAAGCCGGCGAGGATCGAGCCGTCGGTCGACATGCCCTCGACGGTGCCGTCGATGACCTTCTGGACGCACTCGGAGTAGGAGTCGAAGCCCACGCCCTTGGCGCCCTTCTCGTTGATCGTGTCGATCGAGGTCGACCCGGTGACCGAGCAGACCTCCTGGCCCGCGAGGTCGTCGATGCTCTCGACGTCGCTGTCAGCGGGCACCAGCAGCTGCTGGCCGGTGACGAAGTAGGGCCCGGTCTGGCCGACGACCTTGCGGCGGTCGTCGGTGATCGAGTACGACGCCAGCACCAGGTCGACCTTGCCGGAGGTGAGGAACGGCTCGCGGTTGTCGGAGATCGTCTCGGTGTAGTTGACCGAGCCGACGTCGGTGGGGTCGATGCCCAGGTCGGCGACCAGGATCTTGGCGATCTCGACGTCGAAGCCGGTGGGCAGGTCGTCGGCCGCACCCTTGAAGCCCAGACCGGGCTGGTCGAACTTGACGCCCACGTTGACCTTGCCGGACTCGGCGAGCTCAGCCATGTAGGAGCCGGCCTCGAACTTGTCGGAGGCGACCTCCTCCGCCTCGACCTCGCGTCCGGCCCCCTCGTCGCCGGCGTCACCGCAGGCGGCGAGCGATCCCGCGATGAGGAGCGCCGCCGCGGCGATCTTGATGTGTGTTCTGCGCATTCGGTTTTCTCCCTTTGCTGGTGCGGTTCAGTGCTTCAGGATCTTGCCGAGGAAGTCCTTGGCTCGATCGCTCTGGGGGTTGGTGAAGAACTCTTCCGGGGTGTTCTCCTCGGCGATGGCGCCGTCGGCCATGAAGATGACCCGGTCGGCGGCCGTGCGGGCGAAGCCCATCTCGTGGGTGACCACGACCATGGTCATGCCGCCCTGCGCGAGGTCGACCATGACGTCGAGCACCTCTTTGATCATCTCGGGGTCGAGCGCCGAGGTGGGCTCGTCGAAGAGCATCACCTTGGGCTCCATCGCCAGCGCGCGTGCGATCGCGACGCGCTGCTGCTGACCGCCTGAGAGCTGGGCGGGGTACTTCTCGGCCTGGTGGCCGACCCCGACCCGGTCGAGCAGCTCGCGGCTGCGCTTGTCGGCGTCGGCCTTGTCCTTCTTGCGGACCTTGATCGGACCGAGGCTGACGTTCTCGAGGATCGTCTTGTGGGCGAAGAGGTTGAAGCTCTGGAAGACCATGCCGACCTCGGCCCGCAGGTTGGCCAGCTCCTTGCCCTCCTGGGGCAGCGGCTTGCCGTCGAGCGTGATCGAGCCCTTGTCGATGGTCTCGAGGCGGTTGATCGCCCGGCACAGCGTCGACTTGCCCGACCCCGAGGGGCCGATCACCACGACGACCTCGCCGCGCTTGACCGACATGTTGATGTCCTGGAGGACGTGCAGGTCACCGAAGTACTTGTCGACGTGATCGAGGACCACCAACGGCTCCCCGGTGCTGGACGGCCTCGCGGCCTCGTCCTGAAGCGTCATGTCGAGGACCCTAGCCCCATCAGGACCGCAGGGGCCATGAGCGCCACGCGACTGCAACCGGCTCGTGACCGAACCGATTCGGGTTCCGTGCGTGTCGACGGCGGGGGACTGGGCGAATCTCCCCCGCCGTCAAACGCGGCTCATTCCACGAAGCAGCTCCGACCCGAGAGCTCATCGACGGTCCCGTTCGGGAGCCAGGTGCTGAGCCAGTAGCGCAGGCAGTAGGTGTTGGATCCCATCTCGTTGATGTGCTGGGTCCATGGGCCGAAGTGGCGCTTGGTGCCCACGCTCCACCACGTCTTCTCCTTGTCCAGGTTCGACTTCCACTGGCCGTTCACGTGCATCGAGGTGCGGAGGGTCACCTGGTGGCGCCAGCTGTTGCACTTGAACGAAGGTGTCGCACGGACGCTGTTGTCGATGTAGATCCAGTCGACGCGCACCGAGCAGCCACTGGACGCCTGGGCGGGCGACAGCGTTGCGAAGGTGGTGCTCAGCACGACGGTGAGGATGGTAAGCGTGGCGATGATGAGTTTGCGCATGGCATGAGTCCTGTCGTGAAGGGGGTCAGAACGTTCGGGTCTCTTGGTGAACCTGCTTGTACGGCCCGTCGTTCGGGTCTTCAGCGAAGTCCCACCAGATGGTGACCCTGAGCTTGAACGTCTGCTGGCCCTTCGGGTTGTTGGCGAAGGTGAAGTCGTCACAGACCTGGCCCTGCGAGGTGTTCCTGCACGTCACGGAGTTCTTTCCGACGAGGGTGCCGTTCCGGAAGAGCCGCCCCTCGGCGGTGACGTTGAGGCTGTGATCGCAGCGTGCGCCGAAAACGGCCATCACGCCATAGGTCTCGGACTCGAACAGGCGCGATTCTGGAGAGCAGCCGATAGCGGCAGAGGCGGGCGCTGGTAGCGCCAGGGTGAGCGCGGTCAGTGCGCTGGCGAGGAGGGGGATGAGGACACGTCGATACATGCGGGATCGATCCTTCCGAGAGTGAGGCCAGTCGCTCGGGAGTGAGCGACACTGGTGACTCGCGGGTCATTTAATTGCTGCCCGCAACGGTGCGCAAGGGATGAGCGCGACGTTCAACTACATCCGTTGCGGCCGGTCCTCAGGCGATTGAGGCGAGCACTCGGCGGCGCCGTACCCTGGGGCACGTCATGACTGCCCCGCTCGCGCCCTCCCGGACAACCCCCCGCACCTACGAGGTCAAGACCTACGGGTGCCAGATGAACGTCCACGACTCCGAGCGGCTGACCGGACTGCTGGAGGCGGCCGGGTACGCCGCCGCGCCCGCGGGGGAGCAGGCCGACGTCGTCGTGTTCAACACGTGCGCCGTGCGCGAGAACGCCGACAACAAGCTCTACGGCAACCTCAGCCACCTCGCGCCGGTCAAGGCCGCCAACCCCGGCATGCAGATCGCGGTCGGCGGGTGCCTGGCCCAGAAGGACCGCGCGACGATCACCCAGAAGGCGCCGTACGTCGACGTCGTCTTCGGCACCCACAACATCGGGTCGCTGCCGGTGCTGCTGGAGCGCGCGCGGGTCGCGGAGGAGGCCCAGGTCGAGATCCTCGAGTCGCTCGAGGTCTTCCCCTCGACGCTGCCCACCAAGCGCGAGTCGGCGTACGCCGCGTGGGTCTCGATCTCGGTCGGCTGCAACAACACCTGCACGTTCTGCATCGTGCCCGCGCTGCGGGGCAAGGAGAAGGACCGTCGACCCGGCGAGATCCTCGCCGAGATCGAGGCGCTGGTCGCCGACGGCGTCTCCGAGGTCACGCTGCTGGGCCAGAACGTCAACGCCTACGGGGTGGAGTTCGGCGACAGGCAGGCGTTCTCCCAGCTGCTGCGTGCCTGCGGCGCCATCGAGGGGCTGGAGCGGGTGCGCTTCACCAGCCCGCACCCCGCCGAGTTCACCGACGACGTCATCGAGGCGATGGCCGAGACGCCCAACGTGATGCCGTCGCTGCACATGCCGCTGCAGTCCGGCTCCGACCGCGTGCTCAAGGCGATGCGCCGCTCCTACCGCCAGTCGAAGTACCTCGGCATCATCGAGCGGGTGCGCGCAGCGATGCCCGAGGCCGCCATCACCACCGACATCATCGTGGGCTTCCCCGGCGAGACCGAGGAGGACTTCGTGGCCACCCTCGACGTGGTGCGCGCCGCGCGCTTCTCCGGGGCGTTCACCTTCCAGTACTCCAAGCGGCCAGGCACCCCGGCCGTCGACCTGCCCGACCAGGTGTCCGCGGCCGTCGTGAAGGACCGCTACGAGCGGCTCGCCGCGGTCGTCTCCGAGATCGCCTGGGCCGAGAACCAGCGGCTGGTCGGCCGCCGCGTCGAGCTGATGGTCGCCGAGGGCGAGGGGCGCAAGGACGCTGCCACGCACCGGCTCTCCGGCCGCGGGCGCGACAACCGGCTGGTCCACTTCACCCCGCCGGTCGACGAGGCGGGCGAGCCCGTCGAGGTCCGCCCGGGCGACATCGTGACCGCCGAGATCACCTACGCCGCTCCCCACCACCTGGTTGCCGACGGCACCGCCACCGACGTACGCCGCACCCGCTCCGGCGACGCGTGGGAGGCCCGGCGCGGCCGCGCCCCCGGCACCGCGCCGGCCGGGGTGGTGCTCGGCATGCCCAGCCGCGGCGTCCCGGCGCCGCTGCCGGCGGCCCCGGCCTGTTCCTGACCTGCCCCAGCACCTCACCTCTCGGGAGACCCACACCATGGCCGCAGCCGCGCCCACCATCCTGGCCACCTCGGGTGGCATCGTCCCCGGACGTCGTACCCGGTGGTCGGTGGGTCCGCTGACGACGTACGCCGTCGAGCTCGCCGCGGTCACCGGTCGCGCGCCGCGGGTCTGCTACCTCGGCACCGCCGGCGGCGACAACCCTCAGGGCATCCGCGACTTCTACGACATGGCGCACGAGGCGCGGTTCGAAGCCAGCCACCTGCAGCTCTTCACGATGCCCAACGTCGAGGACGTCCGGGAGCACCTGCTCGGCCAGGACGTCATCTGGGTGTCCGGGGGCAGCGTCGCCGGGCTGCTCGCGATGTGGGTGCTGCACGGCGTCGACGTGGTGATGCGCGAGGCGTGGGAGGCCGGCGTCGTGCTCACCGGGGTCTCGGCCGGCTCCCTGTGCTGGCACGTCGGCGGCACCACCGACTCCTTCGGCCCTGACCTACGCCCGATCACCAACGGGCTTGCGCTGCTGCCGTTCTCCAACGGCGTGCACTACGACTCCGAGCCGCAGCGTCGCCCGCTCTTCCAGTCGCTGGTCGCCGACGGCACCCTGCCCACGGGCTACGCCACCGACGACGGCGCCGGGCTGCACTACCGCGGCACCGAGCTGGTCGAGGCACTCACCGAGCGTGACGGCGCGCGCGGCTACCTCGTCGAGCGCGGCCCCGACGGCCCCGACGGCCCCGCCGTCGAGACCCCCCTGGACACCCGCCTCCTGCGCTGACCCTCGCTGGTCGACGTGCGAGGGCCGTCAGGCCCGAGCCCGAGAGCCACCGCTTCGCCTCAGGTCCCGGTCACAGGTGCCAGGAACGCCGGGATCAAGGCTGATACGTCACGTAGTCAGCGTTTCGGTCATAACACTTGCCCCCACGACCCTTCCAGAGAGATGCGGGCACACGAAACTTCTTCAGCTCTGCGCACGCGGCGGCCGACTGCGAGGCATGCACGACGATGCGCCACGTGCCGTTCCTCTTCCGTAGAACGCCGCCGTCACCGGTTCGTCCGACGCACGACAGGTAATCCCCTAGGGCGAACCCCTTGCGGTGATGGGCGGTCAGTCGGGCGTGCACGGGTGGAGAGTCGGATGCTTCCCGACACTCCCGCGCCAATCTGTCGTACTCAGCAGCTCCCACTTCCTGCTCCACCCGGCGTTTCTCTTGCTGCACACGCTTCACGAGAAATGCCTTGAGGTCCATGGGGGCTTGCTCGGCGTACTTGTCGGCTCCCGCCATGGTGCTGAAGTCATGGCCGCTGAACTTGGTGACTGGTCCTCGGGCCGTCGCGGGGGCGGCACTCAGAAGTCCGAGCACCACGGCTCCGACGACTGCGATGAGGGGTAGTGGTCGCAACGTGCGCATGCGCAATTCTCCTGGGGGGCGAGGGATTCCGGACGAGCCAACCACAACAGATCCGACGTGTCCGGAGAGTGCCTGGATCGGGACCATCCCCGAGTCGCAGCAGGGTTTGGCGTTCGCCCATCCACTACCGACAGTCATCCGGCGGCGAACCGGAACGTACCTATCGCCCGCGACGGCGATCGTCCCGCCTGGACGAGGCGAGGGTCCCTGGCGCCGATAGGTACGTCCGGGTACGAGAGCTCAGTCCGACCGAGGGTCCGTGGAGGAGTAGCCGGCCTTCGGCGTCAGGCCGTCGGGGTTGATCTCCTCGCCCCCGGCGGACTGCTCGCGTGGCTTCTCGCCCTCGGACGAGGGATCGCCCTCGAGGGTGTCGCGGGTGCCGGTGGGCGCGTGCTGGCCGGGGCCGGCGTGACCCTCGCGCTCGCTGCTGACGCCCATGTCGCCACTGATGTCCTGGTCGGACTCGGTGATGTCGTAGTCGGGGTCCTGAGAGCTCATACCGGTGCCTCCTGCTCGGGGTCGACGTCGTCGCCGTCGCCATCGCCCTTGGTGGCCTCGGTGTCGGTGTCCTCGCCCATCTTCATCTCCTCGGGCAGGGCGTCCTCGACGGCCGGGTTGTGGTCGGGGTCGAGGTCGCGCGGCGCGGGATCGGGCTGCGCGGTCTCGCCGTCGACGCCGTCGCTGTCAGGCACGGCGTCGACGCCGCCGGGGTTCTGCTCCCCGGGCTCGATCTGCGCTTCGGGCTTGGGGCCCAGATCGGGATCGGACATGGCTTCTCCTCGGGGTGGGTGTGACATCAGAAACCGAACGTCGAGTACGGCGGGACGGTGCCCGCTCGCAGCCCTTCCAACACCTGGCGCTCGTGGGGCACGACCGGGGCAGGCAGGTCGTCGAGGGCGCACCAGCGCAGCTCGGCGCACTTGTGCGGCTCCACGATGCGCGGCTCGCCGGACCAGGAGCGGGCGGTGAAGAAGAAGTCGATCCGCTCGTCGATCGCCAGGTCGTGGCGGGTGCGCTGCATCGAGGTGACGAAGGTCAGGTCGAGGTCGCCGACGGCGATCTCCTCGGCCGCCTCACGCCGAGCCGCGTCGGGTGCGGTCTCCCCGCGCTCGACGTGACCGGCGGCTGCGGCCGCCCAGTGGTCGTCCATGTAGCCGGTGTTGCGGCGCAGCTGGAGCAGCACCTCGGTGCGGCCGGCCTGCTCGCGGAGCAGGAAGACGTAGGCCGCCGGGACGACCACGAAGCGGCCGTGGGTGTCGGCGGCGGACGTGCTCACGCCGGCCTCACTGCGAGGGCTGGTCCAGGGAGGACTCGGCGTTCTCCTCCTGCTCGGCACCCTCGGGCTGGTCGGCCTGCGCCGCCGAGTCGTCGCCGTCGGGCAGCTCGGCGTCGTGCTCGCCGGGCGGCTGCTCATCCAGGTGGAGCGCATCGTTGCGCTCCTCGGGCACGGGAGCGGTCACCTGAGGTCGTCGTTCTTGCCGTCGAGCTTGTCGAGGGCGTCCTTGGCCTTCTCGGCGCCGGAGGCGATCTTGTCGGCGTGCTTGCCGCCGGTCTTGTCGTCCGCGGCGCGAGCCGCCTTGTCGATGCCGTCGGAGATCTTGTCGCCGTGCTTGTCGACGGCGTCGCCCAGCTTGTCCTTGGCCTTGTCGAGGAATCCCACGGGACGGCCTCCTTGGTTTCGGGGGTCGACGCCCTGCTGGCGCCGGAGTGCTTGCCACACTAGCGGCGATGACTGAGCAGTCCGGGGTGGGTCGAGTCCCGCCGATCGTGGCCGTCGTGGGGTGCACCGCGTCGGGCAAGACCGGCCTGTCCCTCGACCTCGCCGAGGCGTTGGCCGGCGAGGTGCTCAACACCGACGCCATGCAGGTCTACCGCGGCATGGACGTCGGCACCGCCAAGCTGCCGCCCGACCAGCGCCGCGGGCTGCCGCACCACCTGCTCGACCTGCTCGACGTGCGCGAGCCGCTGACGGTGGCGGACTTCCAGGGGTGGGCGCGGGCCGTGATCGGCGAGGTGCGCGGGCGTGGTCGCACCCCGGTGCTCGTCGGCGGGTCCCCGCTCTACACCCGGGCGGTGCTGGACCGCTTCGACTTCCCCGGCACCGAGCCGGCCGTGCGGGCCCGCTGGGAGGCCGAGCTGGCCGAGGTCGGGTCGGTGGCGCTGCACGCCCGGCTCGCGGAGGCCGACCCGGAGGCGGCCGGGCGGATGGAGCCCGACAACGGTCGGCGGGTGGTCCGCGCGCTCGAGGTCATCGAGCTCACCGGTCGCCCCTACTCGGCCTCGCTGCCGGTGCTCGAGCACCTCGACCCGGCCACGGTCCAGGTGGGGGTCGACATCGACCGGCCCACGCTCGACCAGCGGATCGAGGAGCGGGTCCGGGCGATGTTCGCGGGCGGGTTGGTCGAGGAGGTCGAGCGGCTGCTGGCCGCGGGTCTCGACGAGGGCATCACGGCGCGGCGAGCCATCGGCTACCGCGAGGTGACCGCCCACCTGGCCGGCGAGCTGAGCCGCGACGAGGCGAGCGCGCGGATCGTCTTCGCCACGCGACGCTTCGCGCGCCGCCAGGAGTCGTGGTGGCGCAAGGACCCGCGCATCGTCTGGGTGCGCCACGACGACCCCGACCGGGTCTCGGCGGCGCTGGCCGCGGTCAGAGCGGTGGCCGGGCTCACCGCCTGACCCCACGTCGTACGTCGGCACGAGGGCAAGATCGGTCGGGTGCGGGAGCGCGCGGGCAGTCCAGACTGGGGCTCATGAGCGACACCGGACGCGACCGACTGCGCGAGCTGCTCGACTCCGTGCTCGACGAGGAGCACCGGACCCTGGGCGAGATGGCGGACGGCGCCTACGCGAGCCCGTACCACTTCAACCGACGCCTGTCCCGCGACGCGGGCGAGCCGCCGGTGGCGATGCGCCGCCGGGTGATGCTGGAGCGGGCGGCCTGGCAGATCGGGCAGGGCTCGTCGGTCACGGATGCGGCGTGGGCGGCGGGCTACGAGTCCGTCGAGGGCTTCGGCCGTGCGTTCACCCGGGCCTTCGGGCACCCGCCGAGCGAGGCGGCGTCCCCCGGCCGTGGTCGCTGGCTGCCTGCGCCCAACGGCATCCACTTCCACCCGCCCACCTCGCTGTGGGTGCACACCACGGAGCAGGCCATGAACCCCCTCACCGAGCAGCTCGTCGGGCACGACCTCGACGACACCCGCGACCTGATCGAGGTGGCCAAGGGCCTGCCCGACGACGAGCTCCGCGCTGCCCACAGCGAGGGCCGCACGGTGCTGCGGTGGGACGGGCCCGAGGACTCGATCGCCGAGGTGCTCGACCACCTGGTGTGGACCAAGGAGGTGTGGCTGGCCTCGATCGACGGCGACGACACGCCCACGCACGAGGAGGACTGCGACGCCGTCCGGCTGCTGGAGCGGCACGACGCGGTCGCGCCGCGCTGGCGCGAGATGGTGCGCGACCTCGACCGGCGCGGCGCCTGGGACGACCGGCTCGTCGACGCGCTCTGCGACCCGCCCGAGAGCTTCGTGATGAGCAGCGTGGTCGCGCACGTGCTGACCTTCTCCGCCCACCGCCGCCAGCTGGTGCGGCAGATGCTGCGCACCGGCGGTCACGAGGTCGAGCACGGCGACCCCATCACCTGGCTGCGGCGCCAGCTCGGGGAGCTGCCGCGATGACCCGCACCGTCTACTACACCGCCGCCACCCTCGACGGCTTCCTCGCCGACGAGCAGGACTCGCTCGACTGGCTGTTCGTGCAGGACAACGACCCCGCGGGCCCGATGGGCTACACCGACTTCATCGCCGGGGTGGGTGCCCTCGCGATGGGGGCGACGACGTACGAGTGGGTGGTCGCGCACGGCCGACGCACCGGTGAGCCGTGGGGCTACGACGTGCCCTGCTTCGTCTTCACCCACCGCGACCTCGAGCCGGTGGCCGACAACGTCCGGATGGTCTCCGGTCCACCGGGCGACGTGCACGCCGAGCTGGCCGCGGCGGCGGGTGAGCGCGACGTGTGGGTCGTCGGCGGGGGAGACCTCGCGGCCCAGTTCGCCGAGGCCGGGCACCTCGACGAGGTACAGGTCTCGATCGCGCCGGTGACGCTCGGCGTGGGCCGGCCGCTCTTCCCACGCCGTTTCGACCTCCGGCTCACCCGGCTGGAGCGCAACGGCGACTTCGTTTGCGCCTGGTACGACGTCGTGGGCCCGGGAGCGTGGGGCGAGGGCGTCGAGAGCGACCGCTAGCCTCGGGCGCATGAGCCTCCCCACCCCCGGCCCCGACCGCGCTGCCGTCGTCACCGGCGCCTCCTCCGGCATCGGCGCCGAGATCGCCCGCGAGCTGTCCCGACGCGGCCACACCGTCGTGCTGGTCGCGCGGACCGAGTCCAAGCTGACCGCCCTGGCCGACGAGCTGATCGCCGCGGGTGGTCGCGCCCACGTCGTCGTCATGGACCTGGGTGACCGCACCGCCCGCTCGACCCTGGCCGACCGCGTCGAGGCGCTCGGGCTGGTGCCCGAGATCCTGGTCAACAACGCGGGCTTCTCGACCCTGGGCCCGGTCAGCCAGGCCGACCCGGAGGCGGAGACCGCCATGCTCGAGGTCGACGTGGTGGCGGTCGCCGACCTCTGCACCCGCTTCCTGCCCGGCATGGTCGAGCGCGGCCGGGGTGCGTTGCTCAACGTCGCCTCGACCGCCGCCTTCCAACCGCTGCCCGGCCAGGCGGGCTACGGCGCCGGCAAGGCGTTCGTGCTCTCCTACACCCAGAGCCTGGCCGGTGAGCTGCGCGGCACCGGCGTCACCGCGACGGCGCTCTGCCCGGGGCCGGTCGAGACCGCGTTCGGAGAGCGGGCCGGCTTCTCCGAGGAGGAGGCCCAGGACGCGCTGCCGGGCGTGCTGTGGGTCGAGGCCGACGTCGTGGCCCGGGCGGCCGTGGCGGGCATGGACAAGGGCCGGATGGTCGTGATCCCGGGCCGGGCCAACCGTGTCGCCGCGACCTTCGCCCAGGTCGTGCCCCGGTCGCTGCTGGTGCCGGTGCTGGCGAGGAGCCACCCCGGCCTGAAGTAGCCCGCGCCCGGGCGCGCGCCACGTGTCCGGACCGACCTGTCGACAACTGTCGGTGGGTGGGTGCAGGGTGGGTCCACCAGCGACCCTCTCGGGAGGAACCATGCTTCGTCGGATCGCCCTCGGCGTCCCCCTCACCCTCAGCCTGGCCTGCGCCGGAGCCGTGACCGCGCCCGCCACCTCGACCACGGCGCCCGCCCCGGCCGCCGCGAGTCCGGCGGCGGCCGTCAGCGCGACCGCGGCGCCGGAGCGGCGTACGCCGCCGAAGCGAGCAACCGCGCAGGGCAAGGGCGGCGCCGTCTCCTCGGTCGACCCCTACGCCTCCGCGGTCGGCGTCCGGGTGCTCGCCCGCGGCGGCAACGCGGTCGACGCGGCGATCGCCACCGCGGCAGCGCTCGGGGTCACCGAGCCCTACAGCACCGGCATCGGCGGCGGCGGCTTCTTCGTCTACTACGACGCGAAGACCAAGCGGGTCCACACGATCGACGGCCGCGAGACCGCCCCGGCCGCGATGCCCGACGACGCGTTCATCGACCCCGAGACCGGCGACCCCTACCCCTTCACCCCCGACCGGGTGACCAGCGGCGTCTCGGTCGGTGTCCCCGGCACCCCCCTCACCTGGATCCGCGCGCTGAAGCGGTGGGGCACGCGCTCGCTGGGGCAGTCGCTGCGGCCGGCGGTCCGCATCGCGCGTCGTGGCTTCGTGGTCGACGAGACCTTCCGTCGCCAGACCGACGACAACCGCGAGCGCTTCGAGCAGTTCCGCTCCACCCGCCGGCTCTACCTGCGCGGCGGCGAGCTGCCGCGCGTCGGCAGCCGCTTCCGCAACCCCCAGCTCGCGCGCACCTACGAGCGCTTCGGCGAGGGCGGGCGCCGCTACTTCTACGACAGCCGCCTCTCCCGCGAGATCGTGCAGGCCGTCCGCAACCCACCGACGGTCGCCGAGCCGACGCTGCCGGTCCCGCGGGGGTTCATGCGGCGCGACGACCTGCGCGACTACCGCGCGCCGGCCAAGCGGCCGACCCGCGTCCGCTACCTCGGTCACGACGTCTACGGCATGGCCGGGTCCTCCAGCGGTGGCATCGCGGTCGGCGAGGCCCTCAACATGCTCGAGCGCACCGACCTCGCGGCCCTGCCCCGCGCCGAGGCTCTCCACCGCTACCTCGAGGCCAGCGCGCTGTCCTTCGCCGACCGCGGCAAGTACGTCGGCGACGAGGCCTACGTCGACGTCCCCAAGGCCGACCTGCTCTCGCAGCGCTTCGCCGACGAGCGCGCCTGCGCGATCAACCCGGCGCGCGCAGCCGACAAGCCGGTGCCGCCGGGCGACGTCACCGACTACGACGGCGTGTGCGATGCGCCCACGGCCCAGGGCGAGATCGACGAGGACAACGAGAACATCTCGACCTCCCACCTGACCGTGGTCGACAAGCGCGGCAACGTCGTCGCCTACACGCTCACCATCGAGCAGACCGGTGGCTCCGGGATCGTGGTGCCCAAGCGGGGCTTCCTGCTCAACAACGAGCTCACCGACTTCAGCGCGGTCCCCGACCCCGAAGACCCCAACCGGATCGAGGGCGGCAAGCGCCCGCGCAGCTCGATGTCGCCGACGATCGTGCTCAAGGACCGCAAGCCCGTGCTCGCGCTCGGCTCGCCGGGCGGGTCCACCATCATCACCACGGTGCTGCAGATCCTGGTCAACCGGCTGGCGCTCGGCATGAGCCTGCCCGAGTCGCTGGCGGCGCCCCGGGCCTCCCAGCGCAACACGGCCAAGGTCACCGCCGAGCAGGCCTTCATCGACGCCTACGAGACCGAGCTCGAGGCGTTGGGCCACGAGCTCGTCCCGGCGGGCGACGGGCTCACCAGCGACCCCTACATCGGTGCGGCCGCGGCGATCGAGATCGGCCGGGGTCGGCTGCTCACCGCCGCCGCCGAGCCCGTACGCCGCGGGGGTGGGGCCGCACGCGTCGTACGGCCGCGCTGAGCGCGCACGCGGGCCCGGGCGGGGCGCGGCGTACCGTGGTCGGGTGAGCAGCCCACCCGCGACCCGCGACGTCAGCGCCACGACGACGTACCCGTTCCTGAAGGGCCACGGCACCGAGAACGACTTCGTGCTGCTGCCCGACCACGACGGCAGCGTCCACGGCGACCTGGGTGCCGAGCGGGTGCGCGCGCTGTGCGACCGCCGCGCCGGCATCGGGGGCGACGGCGTGCTGCGGGTGATCCGGACCGCCGCGCTCGACGCCGGCCGCGGGCAGGACGCGGAGTGGTTCATGGACTACCGCAACGCCGACGGGTCGCTGTCGGAGATGTGCGGCAACGGCATCCGGGTCTTCGCGCGTCACCTCGTCGACGAGGGCCTGGCCGACCCGTCCGGCCCGATCCGGGTCGGCACGCGCGACGGCGTCAAGGTCCTCACGGTCGAGGGCGAGCTGGTGACCGCCGACCTCGGGACCCCGAAGGTGCTGGGCGAGACCCAGGTCGGCGTCGAGGGCCACCACTGGCCGGCTCGCCACGTCGACCTCGGCAACCCCCACGCGGTGGCGTTCGTCGACGACCTCGATGACGCGGGCGCGCTGCTCGCGCCGCCCACGCGCGACGAGACCCTCTACCCCGAGGGCGTCAACATCGAGTTCGTCGTACGTCGCGGCCCCCACCACGTCGCGATGCGGGTCCACGAGCGGGGCTCGGGCGAGACCCGCTCCTGCGGCACCGGCGCCTGTGCGGTCATGGTCGCGACGGCCCTCGCCGACGACGCACCGCGCGACACCGCCTACCGCGTCGACCTGCCGGGCGGCACCCTCACGATCACCTGGACCGCCGACGACCGGCTGCTGATGACCGGCCCGGCCGTGGTGGTGGCGCAGGGCTCGACGTCGCTGGGGTGACCCCCGAGCCGGCGGCGGCGTCCACCGCCGGCACCCCGCGGCTCGTACGTCGGCGTGGCCGGGCCCGGTCCCTCGCCGCCTCCAGCCTGCGGTAGTCGGCCACGAGCGCCTTTCCGCGCTTGCCGAGGGTTGGTCGTTCGGTCAGGCTGCCGGTCAGCCGTCGGCCGCTGAGCCGGTCGGACCAGGCGGCGGCGACCACGAGGTAGCCGAAGACGCGGCCGCGGCGTTCGAGGTCATCCAGGAAGTCCTGGGTGAGGTGGTCGTGGGTCGACAACCCGGCGACCTCCTCGGAGCGGGTGAGCACCAGGCTCGTGAGCGACGTGCGCAGCTGACGTCGCGCCCGCCAGGTGATCCAGGTCGGACCGAGCAGACAGAGCACGACCCCGAGCGTCGCGCTCCACACGATCGTCACCACCAGCCACGCCGGCCACGTGTCGAGCCAGGCGGCGGCGGTGAGGTACGTCGCCCACGCCATCGCCACGTAGACCACGCCGTAGACCGCGGACCAGCCTGCGGCGACCGCCGCGGGGTGGGTCGCCTGGGACTCGAGCTGCCACATCTTGTCTCCGCCCTGCGACCAACGACGCATCCCGCGTCCGCGCACCCAGCCGCCGAGGGTCGCCAGCACCACCACCGTCGCCGTGGCCGCCAGCGCGAGCCAGAGCCGCAGGTCGGCCCGGTTGGCCGCGGTGAGCCAGTCGTAGGCCGAGGTGAGCCCCGCCTGCACGTCGCTCCACCAGCGGACCAACGCCCAGGCGACGCCCGCCAGGAGCAGCAGGCCGAGGCCGGTCGACACCAGGGCCCGACGGCTGCGCCCAAGGAGGGTGGCGAGCGGAGAGCGCAACGGATAGGGGAGTGAGGCCAGGGCCACGAGTCCGGCGGTCAGCGCGAGCACCGCGACGACCGACACTCCGGCACGGGCCGCCTCGGCGGCGGCGTCGGCCGACGCACGGGCGTTGGCGCCCGACGCCGCCGCTGTGCCCCGTGGGCCTGAGTCGAAGGCATAGGCCAGCAGCGGGACCACCGGACCGAGGAGGATGACGCCGTGAAGCAGCGTGCCGCTGCGCAGCGCGGCGTACCCCAGTGCTCCGAGGAGGATCCCGATGCCGACCGAGGATCCGACCGAGGAGAGCCCACCGAGGACGCCGAGGAGGCTGAGGCTCAGCAGCACGCCGCCGGTGGCGAACCCGAGCAGGGCGAGGCTGCGAGCGGCGCTCCCGCCGGACGTCAGCCCCGTGATCAGCCAGTACGGGACGAGAGCGGCGCCGCGGACCGCCCGCGAGATCGGCTGCAGCGCCTTGATCCCCAGCTGGTCGCTGTCGAGCAGGGTGACCATCCCGGCGGCCGCGTTGACGGTCGTCTGGATCATCGCGTCGCTGCGGGCCTCATCCTCGATCGGTTCGCGGCCGATGCCGGCCCGGTCGAAGGCGTGCAGGGCCTCGGCGCCGTGCAGGTGCCAGGCGTGCGCCTCGCCGGCGTCGCTGATGCGGATGAGCAGGTCCTCGTGCTGCTTCAGGAAGAGCTGGCCGTGCGATCGCTCGCTGGCGCCCGCCAGCTGGTCGGCCCGGATGGCTCCCGCCAGCGCCGACAGCTCGGCGACCACGATCCTCTGCTGCACGGGGTACGCCGCCAGCTGGGCCAGATAGGGCAGGAAGCCGCTGCCGACCGCCGTGGGGTCCTGGGCCAGGAGGTCGGTCAGCTCCTCGGTCGCCTTCGTCACGAGAGCGCGAAAATCATCATCGTCGGGGGGCGAGGCGTCGGCGTACGACGTCGAGACCAGGTGCGCCACCATGCGCTCGGCGCTGTGGCCGGCCCTCCGCCGGGTCCGTTGCCGGGCTCGCTCGGCTCGTTCGTCGGCGCTCAGCGTGGACGCCCCCGAGGCGTTCGGGTCGGCTGCCTCATCCGCTTCTGGCCCGGTGTCGGGTTCGACGTCGGACTCGGTGAGGGCGTGGATGCGCATCAACCGTTTCGGTTCGAGCACGAGACGGCAGAGCATCTGCGCGGCGTCCAGTCGGCCCCAGATCCAGTCGTTGACCCGCCAGGACTGCTTCAGGAAACCGCCGAAGCGGTGCAGCTCGCTGCCGGCCACCTTGTCGTCCGGTGTCCGGCTGCTGTGGGCGAAGGGATGAGCCATGTCGAGGCTGAGCTGAGCCAGGCGGATCTGCTGGGACGTTCCTTGGGACTCGGCGTCGGCCAGGAGCCAGGTGGCGCAGTCGAGGGTGAGCAGCCGCGTCAGCAGCCGCAGCCGCAGGTCCGAGGGCTTCACCGCTCATGGGCAGAGGGTCGAGGATCTCTGCCCAAGGACCCAACCGGGTCATCGGCCCGCGCACCGGGTGCTGGGCGATCCCGAGGACGACTGGGGACGCCTCGAGCAGGGCCTGGACGACGCACCACATCGCCTCGGCCGTGCGGCGCCCGCACTCGGAGCTGTCGTAGGCCTCCAGCAGGCTGGAGACGAGCGCGTCCCGCGCGGCCAGCTCCGCCTCCGTGCGGGGCTGGCCGGGACCAGCCTGTCTGAACATCAACGTTCCGTCGGCATGGCGCAGCTTGTCGGCCAGGGTGGCCATCAGATCGACGTCGCGCGGGTCAGGACCGAGCATCGCCCGTCGGTAGCAGACGAGTCGCACCTGCCAGTACGCGACATCGGGCGCCAGCTCGCTGAGCCCCGCGACCTCCCACCACGTGAGGTCGAAGTGGTCACGGACGTGGAGCATCGTGTCGCGTGCCTCCGAGACGTTCGCCAGCGCACTGTTGAGGCCGGACAGCTCGTCGCCCGCCCACGCCACTCCTTGTGCCTCGCGGAGGATCTCGCCCGCGGAGTCGGCGACACCGAGCGCGACCGTCGTACCCCAGCACCACGAGGTCCCGAGGGTGCCGTCGGCTGCGAGAGAGGGCGGCAGGCTGAGTGGAGGAGCCGAGGGTACGTAGGGAAGGGGCTCGCTCCGGTCCCGCGCCCAGTCCCTGGTGGCCGGCGCCGCCATCGCGGCCTCTGTGACGCGGGAGTAGGTCCAGCCCTCGGGGCGCGGGACCCGGTCGGTCAACGTGCCCGCTGCGGCGCGCGTCCGGATGGACCGGTAGTGCTGCCACGCGGAGCGCACCAGGTCGTAGACGTTCTCGAGGTTGGAGTTCTCGAGGACCTGGATCCGGCCGCCGCGCCAGCGGGCAGCCTCGCGGTTGTGCGCCTCGACCTCCTCGACGAACGTCAGCGATCCCTGGGCGGTCAGCGCGCCGAGGACACCGGTCAAAGAGTCGGTGACCGAGGGCGGCCGGTCCTGCCGGTCGGCGGGGTCGGACCTGCGCGCCCCGGTCCCGACGATGGGCGCGTGCGGGAAGACCAGCATCATCACCCGACGCATCGGGCGTTGCGCGGAGCGTCGATCGATGGCGTCCAGCGCCTCCCGGGTGGGCGTGTTGGCCAGGACGCCGCCGTCGATGGCGAACCGGGACTGGTCCGAGGGCGGCTCGCCACGAGTGGGTGCCCAGCTGGCCCACCGGGTCATGTCGGGCCGGAGCACGCCGGGGGGCTCGTCCACGGGATGGCCCGCCGCCGACGCGTCTGCTGCGCTACCGATCGGCACGAAGCTGGGCTCGAAGGCGAAGGGGAAGCCAGCCGTGCAGCGGGCGGCCAGCGCCATCGCCTCCGCGGTCTCCTCGATCTGTGCGGCGGCGAAGTCGTCGCCCCGCCCGAGATCGGTGGAGGTCGAGAAGCGGAACCGACCGCCGTGGTGACGCTGCGGCAGCCGCTGGCCCAGTCCGTCGGTGGTCACGGTCAGCGACCCGTGCAGCAGCGTCGTGGTGATGGTCAGGTCGACATCGGCTCGGGTGGGCGCGAAGTCGGCGGTGAGCCCGCGCATGGCGCGGGTCAGCGCGGGCAGGAAGTACTCATCGCCGCGCAGCAGGGCGTTCGGCTGGCCGCGGAAGGGCGGGCGCAGGAGGCTGTCGAGGTCGCCCTGTTCTGCCCACAGGTCGCGCAGTGCACCGAGGTCGGCGTTCGCGTTGACCTGCGCGAGCGCGAGCGCAGCCCCGTTGATGCCACCCGCCGAGGTTCCGGAGATGACGTCGACCGAGGCCCAGGCTCTGGCCAGGTCCAGCACCGGGGCGTACGGCCCGCCAGACTGCTCCTGCTCACCGTGCCGGTTGGCGCGCACGAGCAGGTCGACCTCGCGGGTGACACCACCCATCCACACCGCGAGGCTGACGCCGCCGTTGAGCACCAGCGCCAGCCGCAGCTCCTCCAGCGGCGCCTGCGCCGCACCCCCGGCCACTCCTGCATTCTGGGACGTGTGGGGCGAAAGGTAAAGGGGGGTCGGGCCCGAGGTCGCCGACCGTGCGGCGGTCGCACCGGCTGACGCACTACCCTCCTGCGCATGGAACTCAGCGGATCAACTGCCATCGTCACCGGCGCCGCGAGCGGTATCGGGGCCGCGGCCGCGCGCCGGCTCGCCGCCCTCGGCTGCACCGTCGTGGTCGCCGACCTCCAGGCCGACAAGGGCGAGGCCCTGGCCGAGGAGATCAAGGGCGTCTTCGCCCACGTCGACGTGACCAACACCGAGCAGATCGCCGGCGCCGTCAAGGCCGCCGCCGACATCGCGCCGCTGCGCGCGGTGGTCAACTCGGCCGGCATCGGCTGGGCGCAGCGCACCATCGGGCGCGACGGACTGCCCGAGTCGGCGCACAACCTGGAGGCGTTCACGAAGGTGGTCCAGATCAACCTGATCGGCACCTTCGACATGGTCCGCCAGGCCGCGACCGCCATGAGCCACAACGAGCCCGACGCCGACGGCTGCCGTGGCGCGATCGTCAACCTGGCCAGCGTCGCCGCCTTCGACGGCCAGATCGGCCAGGCGGCGTACTCCGCCTCCAAGGGCGGCGTGGTCGGCATGACGCTGCCCGTGGCGCGCGACCTGTCCGCCGCCGGCATCCGGCTCAACACGGTGGCGCCGGGCCTGATCGACACCCCGATCTACGGCGAGGGCCCCGACTCCGAGGCGTTCAAGGCCAAGCTGGGCGAGAGCGTGCTCTTCCCGAAGCGGCTCGGCGTGCCCGACGAGCTCGCCTCCATGGTCGTCGAGTGCCTCACGAACTCCTACATGAACGGCGAGACGGTCCGCCTGGACGGCGGCATCCGCATGCCCCCGAAGTAACCCCCGACCGCGACCCCGACCCGACCCCGACCCCGCGACCCGCAGCTGTAACGCGGAGTTATCCCCCTCTGCCGCGGGTCTGCACCCCCGCGGAAGAGAGGACGGCTCCGCGTCAGATGGCGCGGCCGGTGAGATCGAGGGTCCGGTCCGCGCGTCCGGCCGCGGGCGCCTGCCCGCAACAATTGTTGGCTAGCGGCCCCTCGTTCGGCTCATCGAGGGGCCGCAGCCGAGCAATTGCAGCGAGACGGCCCGCCCCCGCCAAGCCCGCTCTAACCGGTCAGCCGAGTCAGGTCCAGGACGCGGTCGGCGCGTACGGCGGCGGCCTCGACCAGCGCCGCGTTCGGCTCGTCGACGCGGGCGACCCAGGCCCGGGCCGCGGCGAGCGGCTTGCCGAAGGCGACGTGCCGGGCGACCAGCCGCTCGCGCCGTACGTCGTCGTCCACGTGCAGGTGCCACACCTGGTCGAGCTGCGCCCGCACCGTTCGCCAGCGCGGCTGGTCGAGCAGCAGGTAGTTGCCCTCGGTGATCACCAGTCCGTTGTCCGGGACGGCGATCGCGCCGGCCAGAGGCTGCTCGAGGTCGCGCTCGAAGGCGGGGGCGACCACGTCGGGCTCACCGCTGCGCACCCGCCGCAGCAGCGCGGCGTACCCCTCGGCGTCGAAGGTGTCGGGCGCGCCCTTGCGGTCGCGCAGTCCCCGGCGCTCGAGCTCGACGTCGGCGTAGTGGAACCCGTCCATCGGCACCACCCCTGCCACCACCCCCGCCGCCGTCCCCGCCGCCGTCCCCGCCGCCGTCCCGGCCGCGACGAGCGCCGCCGCCAGCGTCGACTTGCCCGCCCCCGGGGCGCCGGTGAGGCCGAGCAGACGTACGTCGGGCAGTGGCGGGAGGCCGGGCCAGTCTGACCGGCCGAGCCCGTCGGGCCCGCTCACCCCGACCACGCCCCGAGGTCGAGCCGGGTCGCGGCCGGCAGGTCGAGCGCCCTCAGGCCGTCGCCGAGCGAGCGCACGGCCCGGTCGCCGATCTGCGCGCGCCACGCGTCGACGACGTCCGCGAAGGCCGTGGTCGAAGCGTCGAGCAGGTCGTGTCCGTGGGGGGTGACCACGACCGTCCGGCGCCGGGCGTCCGTCGGGTCGGGGGAGCGGGCGACGTAGCCCTGCTGCTCCAGCAGCGTCAGCGTCTTCGTCGCCGCCTGCTTGCTCACCCCGAGTCGCGCCGCCACCTCGGAGGCCGTGGCGCCGCCGCCGACCGCCTGGAGGGTGAAGCCGTGGGAGGGGCGGACGCCGGGGTGGCCGCGCGCGGCCAGCGCCTCGTGTGCCCGGTCGACCAGCGTGCGGAAGCCGCCGAGCAGCAGCAGCGCCAGCTCCCAGGCAGGCACTTGATCGACAACCGAGTTGTCGTTATCGTCAACCATGTTGTCCATTATAGGAGGAAGCCATGCAGATCGTCACCGCCGCCGACCGGCGCGAGACCGCCACCCCCAACGCCACGATGACCACGCTCGCCTCGCCCACGCTCGGCGCGGCCGGCGCCAGCCTCTGGCTGGTCGAGATGCACCCTGATGCCGCCGGACCGGTGCACGCCTTCGACAGCGAGGTCGTCTGGACGATCACCCATGGCCGCGCGCGGCTCGACGTGGGTGCGGCGACGTACGACCTCGTCGCGGGCGACACCGCGGTCCTGCCCGCGGGGGAGATGCGACGCTTCACGGCTGGTCCCGACGGGTTCGGCGCAACGGCGACCACCGTCGGCTCCGGAACGGTCACCCGCGAGGACGGCGGCCCCGGCGGCGTGGTGCCCTGGGTGGCCTGAGTCGCCGGGCTCGGGAAACAGCGCGCTGCGGTCCGGCGGGATGAAACCCGGTCGCCCGCGCGTTGATACCGACCTAGGCTGGAGGCATATGACGACCAACGCACCTGACTTCTCCCTCGACGACGAGCTCGAGTCCACCGACGGCTGGGACGACGACGCGCACGACGCGCACGACGAGTCCGACGCCCCCGACGACTTCATCTCGGGCTACGTCGACGAACCGGACCCCGAGGAGACCCCGGGCCACCGCACCGACGACGCCGACGACGCCGACGACACGTCCGCCGCCCCCACCACGGGCGCGATGGAGCTGGCCGAGCGTCACTCGCTGCGCCGCGTCGCAGGGCTCTCCACCGAGCTCGAGGACATCAGCGAGGTCGAGTACCGCCAGCTCCGACTGGAGCGGGTCGTGCTGGTCGGGGTCTGGACCGACGGGTCGGTCGCCGACGCCGAGAACTCCATGGCCGAGCTGGCCCTGCTCGCCGAGACCGCCGGCTCCGAGGTGCTCGACGCGCTCTACCAGCGCCGCCAGAACCCCGACCCCGCGACGTTCATCGGCCGCGGCAAGGTCGAGGGGCTGCGCGAGATCGTCCAGGCCACCGGCGCCGACACGGTCATCTGCGACGGCGAGCTCGCCCCCAGCCAGCTGCGCAACCTCGAGGACCGCCTCAAGGTCAAGGTCGTCGACCGCACGGCGCTGATCCTCGACATCTTCGCCCAGCACGCGAAGTCGCGCGAGGGCCAGGCGCAGGTCGAGCTGGCCCAGCTCAGCTACATGAAGCAGCGGCTGCGCGGCTGGGGCGGCAGCCTGTCGCGCCAGGCCGGTGGCCGGGTCGGTGCCGACGGCGGCGGCATCGGTGGCCGTGGCCCCGGTGAGACCAAGATCGAGACCGACCGGCGCCGGATCAACGACAAGATCGCCAAGCTGCGCCGCGAGCTCAAGGCGATGAAGGGCACCCGCGACACCAAGCGCCAGGAGCGCCTGCGCCACCGGATCCCGTCGGTCGCGATCGCGGGCTACACCAACGCCGGCAAGTCGTCGCTGCTCAACCGGCTCACCGGCTCCGGCGTGCTGGTCGAGGACTCGCTGTTCGCGACGCTCGACCCCACCACCCGGCGTACGACGACCTCCGACGGCCGCGTCTTCACGATGAGCGACACGGTGGGGTTCGTCCGCCACCTGCCCCACCAGCTGGTCGAGGCCTTCCGCTCCACGCTCGAGGAGGTCGGCGACTCCGACCTGATCCTCCACGTGGTCGACGGCTCCCACCCCGACCCCGAGGGCCAGATCAACGCCGTGCGCGAGGTCTTTGCCGAGATCGGCGCCGACACGGTGCCCGAGCTGGTCATCATCAACAAGGCCGACGCGGCCGACCCGATGGTGCTGGCCCGGCTGCGTCAGCGCGAGCCCCACTGCGTGGTGGTCAGCGCCAAGACCGGCGAGGGCATCACCGACGCGCTGGCCGTCATCGAGGGCGAGCTGCCGCGCCCCGACGTGGAGTTCCGCGCGCTGCTGCCCTACGAGCGCGGCGACCTGGTCAACCGGCTCCACCAGCACGGCGAGATCGACTCCCTCGACCACACCGGTGAGGGCACGCTGGTCAGCGGCCGCGCCAACGAGGACCTCGCCGGCGAGCTCGCGGCGTACGCCGTCAACCCGGCCTGACGCCGCCTCGCCGGCCCGAGCGGTCGCTGGTGGCCGCGGTCGCCTCACAGTTCGGTAAACCTGCGGCCACCCCTCTTGTGCCAGCCCGCCGAGGCCGCACAATTGGTCCGTGGCGCACGGGGGACAGGTGCTCCCGCGGCTGCTGCCGCGGTCGAGACGGTGGTGGGTGGTGATCGCGACGGCTGCGGTCCTCGTCGTGCTGTCGGTCCGGCTCGTCGACTCCGCCAACGGCGGCGTGGCCGAGCGCTGCGACCGCTTCGAGCGTACGGCGGCGGCCAGGATCGCCACGGACGCCGGCGCCCCCGACGGACGGCGGGTGACGGTGATCGGCGACTCCTACTCCGTCGGGCTCGGCCTCGACCGCACCCTGGACTCCTGGCCCGCCCGTCTGGCCGGCCCGCTCGACGCGCGCGTGCACGTCGACGGCTTCTCCGGCTCCGGCTTCAGCGCCCGGGCCAGCGCCTGCGGGCCGGTCTCCTACGCGACCCGCGCGACCCGCGCCGCACGCGGTGCCGACCTGGTCGTCGTCGAGGGCGGCCTCAACGACGTCGACCGCACCAGCGCCGAGATCCGTGTCGGCTTCGAGCGCCTGATGGCTGCCCTCGCCGGTCATGACGTGGTCGTGGTCGGCCCGGTCGCCGCGCCCGCCCGGGCCGCCGGCGTGCCCCGGGTCGACGCCCTCCTGGCCGGGCTCGCCGAGCGGCACGGGGCGACGTACGTCGAGATGAGCGGGCTCGACCTGACCTACCTCGGCGACCGGCTCCACCTCACCCCGGCCGGCCACCGCGTCTTCGGCGACGCCGTCGCGGCCGCCCTCGCCCCGCAGCTGTAACGCGGAGCTGTCCCCCTCTGCCGCGGGTCTGCAGGGGCGCGGAGGTGTGGGCAGGCCCGCGGAAGATGGCTACGGGCCCGAGCTGAACGCCGCGTCGAAGGACGCCGTCGGCGGCGCGTAGTCGAAGCGCCGCAGGAACTCCAGCGCCTCAGGGGCGCCGTGCAGCCGGTCCATGCTCGCGTCCTCCCACTCGACCGAGACCGGGCCGTCGTAGCCGATCGCGGCGAGCGCGCGGAAGCAGTCCTCCCACGGGACGTCGCCCCGGCCGGTGGACACGAAGTCCCAGCCGCGCCGCTGGTCGCCCCACGGCAGGTGCGAGGAGAGCCGGCCGTTGCGGCCGCCGCCGACGCGCAGCCGGGTGTCCTTGCAGTCGACGTGGTAGATCCGGTCGGCGAAGTCGGTGATGAACGCGACCGGGTCGAGGTCCTGCCACATCATGTGGCTGGGGTCCCAGTTGATCCCGAACGCGGGCCGGTGGCCGATCGCCTCGAGCGTGCGCACCGTCGACCAGTAGTCGTAGGCGATCTCCGAGGGGTGCACCTCGTGGGCGAACCGGACGCCGCACTCGTCGAAGACGTCGAGGATGGGGTTCCAGCGGTCGGCGAAGTCGGCGTACCCGGCCTCGATCCGTGCGGCGGAGACCGGCGGGAACATCGCGACGTACGGCCAGATCGAGGAGCCGGTGAAGCCCACCACGGTGTCGACGCCCAGCTTCTGCGCCAGCCGGGCGGTCAGCCGCAGCTCCTCAGCGGCCCGCTGCCGGACCCCCTCGGGGTCGCCGTCGCCCCAGACGCGCGCGCGCAGGATGGCCTGGTGACGCTCGTCGATCGGGTCGTCGCAGACGGCCTGGCCGGTCAGGTGGTTGCTGATCGCCCACACCTCCAGACCGTGCCGCTCGAGCAGCGCGAGCCGCTCCTCGACGTAGCCCGGCTCGTCGACCCGCCACGCGTCGAGGTGCTCGCCGGACACCGCGATCTCCAGGCCGTCGTAGCCCCACCCGGCGGCCAGCCCGGCGACCTCCTCCAGTGTCAGGTCGGCCCACTGGCCGGTGAAGAGCGTGAAGCGCTTGCCCATCTCAGTCCTCCTGTACGTCGACGCAGGCGCCCGAGCCTGCCGCACTCTGCTCCACGGCGGCCAGCACCCGCTGCACGCCGAGTCCGTCGGCGAACGACGGCGCGGGGTCGGTGCCGGCCGCGACCGCGGTGAGGAAGTCGGCGGCCTGCGAGGTGAACGTGGTGTCCCAGCCGAGCACGTGGCCCGGCGGCCACCACGCGGCGAGGTAGGGGTGGTCGGCCTCGGTGACCAGCACCCGACGCGCGCCGGACGTGGGGGAGCCCGGGTCCTCGAGCACCTGCAGCTCGTTGAGCCGCTCGAGGTCGAAGGAGAGCGAGCCGCGGGAGCCGTAGACCTCGATCGTGAGACCGTTCTTGCGCCCGGTCGCCATCCGGGAGACCTCGATGCTCGCGACCGCGCCCGACCGCGTCTCGAGCGTGGCCCACGCGGCGTCGTCGACGGTCACCGGCTCGTGGCCGTCGGGGCCGGCACGCTCGGTGACGAACGTGTGCAGCGTGCCGCGCGCGGTGGTGACCGGCTCGCCGAGCAGCTGCTGGACCTGGTCGACCACGTGGGAACCGAGGTCGCCCAACGCCCCGGAGCCCGCGCTCTCACGGCGCAGCCGCCAGGTCATCGGCGCCTGGTCGTCGGCCAGCCAGTCCTGCAGGTACGCCGCTCGCACCTGGCGCACGGTGCCGATCCGACCGTCGGCGACCAGGGCGCGGGCCAGGGCCAGGGCGGGCACCCGGCGATAGTTGAAGCCGATCATCGACCGGGTGCCCCGGTCTCGCGCGGCGGCCGCGGCCGCCACCATCGCCTCAGACTCGGCGACGGAGTTGGCCAGCGGCTTCTCGACGAGCACGTGCTTGCCGGCGGCGAGCGCCGCGAGGGCGATGTCGTGGTGGCTGTCGCCGGGGGTGCAGATGTCGACGACGTCGATGTCGTCGCGCTCCACGACCTGCTCCCACGAGGTGGCGGTCTCGGCCCAGCCGTAGCGGGCGCCGGCCTCCTCGACCTGTGCCTCGTCGCGGCCGACCAGCACGGCCTGGCGCACCGGCGCGACGCCGGGGTAGAAGGCGCCGACGTTGCGCCAGGCGTTGGAGTGGGCCTTGCCCATGAACGAGTAGCCGATGACCGCGACGCCCAACGGGCGGTCGGTCGGGCGGCCGTTCGGGCTCTGCGGCGGGCGTGGGGACGCTGCGGTCATCGTGGGGCCCCGTCGGTGAGGAGGGTGCGCAGGAAGGAGAGCCCGTCGCGCGCGAGGTCGTCGGGCGAGGCGGCCAGAGGGCGCCAGATCGAGGCGGCCACCGCGATCGAGGCGTTGTCGGGCGTGAAGCTCTCGATGGTCAGCCCACCGGCGTACCCGACGTCGTCGAGGGCCGCGGCGATCGCCGGCCAGTCGGTCTGGTCACCGCCCGGCGCGCCGCGGTCGTTGCCGCAGACCTGGAGGTGCACGAGGTGGTCGCCGGCCGCGCGGATCGCATCGGCGCTGCTGCGCTCCTCGATGTTGAGGTGGTAGGTGTCGAGCCCCAGCCCCAGCACGCCGCCGCTGGACTCCAGCAGCGGGCCGAGCCCGGTCAGGGCCTGGTCGACGGTCGTGACCAGCGAGGTCTCGTAGCGGTTGAGCGGCTCGATGCCGACGCGCACCCCGCGCTCCGCGGCGTACGCCACGACCGGCGCGAGGGCCTCGCGCCACGCGGCGTACGTCGTCGTCCGCTCCTCGGCGCTGAGCCGCCAGGTGCGGCCGGTGGCGGCGTAGAACGGGCCGCACACCGCCGGGGCGCCGACCGCGGCAGCGAGGTCGACGCAGGCCCGCAGGTAGTCCTGGGTGTCCGTCGACCGTCTGGGGCGTGGTGTCCACCAGGTCGCGCCCGGGCGCCATCGCGCCGACGACCCACGCCGACAGGCCGGTCTCGGCCAGCGCGGCGGCGGTGGTGGCGGGGTGGAGGTCGCCGGCGTTCTCCAGCGGCAGCTCGACGCCGTCGAAGCCGAGGTCGGCGATGGTGTGCAGCAGCCCCAGGAGGTTGGCGTCGGTGAGCGGGGAGGTCCACACCCACGTGTTGATGCCGATCGGGCGCACGGTGATCCTTCGCGGGGTCGGGCCGTGCGGCCCAGGGTGCGCCGGAGCGCACCCTGGGCCCCACGAGAGGTGGTCAGGGGTTACGGGATGATGCGGTCCTGCCAGACCTCGGGGTAGCCCGGCAGCTCCTCGCCACCGAACTTCGCGTAGTGGCCGTCGGGCATGCCGTCGTTGGCCTCGAGGTAGTCGGCACGCTCGTCCTCGGTGATCGGCGTCTGCGGCAGCACCCACTCGGCCGGGACCTCCTCGCCGGCAGCGATCTTCGCCACGGCCAGCAGCGGGGTGCGCCACTGGAAGTTCGAGTAGACGGGCGCGAGGCCGGTCAGCCCGGTCTCCTCCCACTTGCGCAGGAAGCTCATCTCGTCCTCGCCGGTCATGACGGGGTAGTCGAGGCCCTGGTCCTCGAAGGCCTCGATCGCGGCGACCGCGCCGTCGCCGGCGTCCATCCACACCCCGGCGACGTCACCCTTGGTGAGCTCGTCGGTGATGATCCCCTTGATCTTGGTCGGGTCGGCGCCGGTGAAGTAGTCGACGGCCTCGATGCCGTTCTCGTCGAAGATCTGCTGCGCGGCGCCCCAGCGGGTCTCGAGCACGTCGACGCCGGGCAGGATGCGCAGCGCGACGACCTTGTCGCCCTCCTCGAGGTTGTCGGCCAGGAACTCGGCGGTGTCGATGCCCCAGGCGTAGCCACCGATCGGGTGGATGAACGTGGTGTAGCAGTCGGTCTGCACGCCGCGGTCGAACACGATGACCGGCTTTCCGGTCTCGCAGGCGCGCTCGACGGCGGGCGTCATCGCCGCCGTGGAGTTGGGGGAGATGATGAAGACGTCGCAGTTGCCCTCGCTGATGAAGTAGTCGATGTCGGCGATCTGCGTGTCGTCGTTGTCCTGGGCGTCGCGGGTCTCCATCTCGGAGATCACGCCCTCGTCCTGGAGGACCTCGAGCTGCTGGTTCATCGTGATCCAGCCGGTCTGGCGCCACGGGTTGCTGATCGAGGCGTTGGCGAAGCAGACCTTCTGCGCCTCCTCGGTGGCGAAGCCCGCCGTGTCGGTCATCGGTCCGTCGATGTACTGGAGCCACGGCTCCGCCTCGTCACCCTCGAAGGTGGCCGAGCGCTGCTCGTCCTGGGTGTCCATGTCGGCCTGGTCGAAGAAGTCCGAGGCGGTGGCCTCCTCGCCGGTGTCGCCAGCGGTGTCGCTGGCGCCCGGGTCGGCGCCGGTCGAGTCGAGCGAGTCGTCGGTGCTGCAGGCGGCGAGCGCCGCGACGAGCGCCGCGGCCCCGATCACGCCCGTGAGCTTGGTGGTGCGCATCAGCTGTCTCCTGTGGTCGTGCCCGGGCCGGGCCTGGTGGGTGTGGCGGTGCTGGGTGGAGCGGGTGGTTCAGGTGGAGCGTCCCGAGAGGACAAGGAGGCGGTACGTCGCCCGGGCCGGCGACCGGCCTGCCACGCGCGGCCGGCCACCGCGACGGCGGCGATGATGATCAGCCCCTGCACGGTGTCGCGCCAGGTGGAGGCGACTCCGACGGCGGTGAGGAAGGTGAAGAGCAGCTCGAGGGCGTAGGCGCCCGCCGCGGCCGAGAGCACCCAGCCGCGGCCGCCGCCCAGGAGCACGCCGCCCAGCACCACCGCGGTGATGGCCATGAACTCGTAGCCCCGGCCCACCGAGGGGTGCACGCCGGCGTACCCGACGAGCAGGATGCCGGCCACCGTCGCCGAGAGCGAGGAGAGCACGAAGGCGCGGGTCTTGAGCCAGACCAGCGAGCCGCCGGCCACGCTGGCGGCCTCGGGGTTGTCGCCGGCGGCGATCAGGCTGCGGCCGTACGGGCGGCGCATCAGCCAGGCGGCCGCGGCGGCGATCACGAGCAGGATGAGCAGCGAGTAGGGGATGACGTCGACCACCGGGATGCCGGTGAACCCGCCGCGCCCGATCTCGCGGAAGCCGTCGGGCGGGTTGCCCTTGGCGGCGCCGCCGGTGAGGTAGTCGACGATGCCGGCCAGGGCCAGCATCGTGCCGAGGGTGACGATGAAGCTCGGCACGCGCAGCACCGTGGTGGCCAGCCCGTTGACCACACCGATGGCGGCGCCGAGGGCCACCATGAGCAGCAGTCCGGGGAGGATCCGGCCGGTGTCGTCGCCGATGAAGTTGCCGGCCAGCACCACCTGCATCGAGATGACCGCGGCCATCGAGAGGTCGAACTCGCCGGCGACGATCACGTAGTACTGGCCGATGGCGGCGATGGCGATCGGCGCGGTGCGACCGGCGAAGCGGATGACCACGCCGGGGTCGCCGAAGTTGGGGTTGGCCACGATCGTCGCGACCAGGAGCAGCCCTGCGAGCACGAAGATCGCGCCGCCGGGGGTGGAGACCGCGGCCGCGGCCCGACCGGCGAACCCGCGCTGGTGGGCGGGCAGCGGCGGCCGGGACGGCGCGCCCGGGCGGTGGGTGATGCCCTCGATCGTGGTCATCGGGCCTCCTGCAGGGCGGCCTCGCGGCGCTCGGGGTGGTCGAAGGGCGCCGGGCGGCGCTCGATCTCGCGGCGGGCGTAGACGGCGACGGCGAGCACGATGACCAGGCCGCGGATGACGTCCTGGAGGAAGGACTTCACCTCGAGCACGCTCATCACCTGGCTCATCACCGCGAAGATCGCGACGCCGCCGATGGTGCCGACGATGTTGCCCTTGCCGCCGGCCAGCAGGGTGCCGCCGAGCACGACGGCGGCGATCGACATCAGGTCGTAGTCGCCCTGCGAGCCGATCGTGGGGCTGCCGACGCTGAGCCGGGCCAGGAGCAGCAGCCCGGCGAGCGCGGCCAGCACCGAGCACAGCGCGTGGGCGACCACGACCGGGACGGCGGTGCGGATGCCGGAGAGCCGGGCCACGTCGCGGTTGCCGCCGACGGCGTACAGGTGGTGGCCCACCCGGGTACGGCGCAGCAGCAGGATCGCGAGCCCGGCGCAGCCGAGCATGATCAGCGTCGAGAGCGGGACCGGCCCGACCTGGGTGGCGCCGATCAGGCGGAAGGAGCGGGGCGCCGAGCCGTGGCTGCCTTGGTAGTTGCTCGCCAGGTAGCCGCTGATGATCAGCCCCATGCCGAGCGAGGCCACGAAGCCGTGCACGTGGAGCAGGCTCACCACGAGCCCGTTGACGGTGCCGATCACGGCCGCGACGAGCAGGGCGGCCAGGACGCCGGGCACGACGTTGCCGCTCTGGCCGGCCATCACCCCGCCGCCGACGACGCTGCTGAGGCTGACCACGAACGGCACCGACAGGTCGAGGCTGCCGGCCAGGATCACCAGCGTCTGGCCGATGGCGATGAAGCCCAGCACGCTGGTGAAGGTCAGGATCGCCGAGATGTTGCCGCTGGCGAAGAAGCTGCGGCCGTCGAGCGTGGTCAGCACCGCGCCGACGACGACGGCGAGCAGCAGGACGGCGTACACGATGCCGGTGGAGGTGAGCCGGCCCAGCCGCGCGGTCATCGGGCCACCTCCTCGGTGCCCGTGGTGACGCCCGTGATGACGCCCGTGGTGACGCCCGTGGCGAGCTGGAGCACGGTCTCCTCGGTCGAGCCCGCGGGCAGCTCACCGGCCAGGCGACCGTCGCGCATGACCAGGATCCGGTCGGACATGCCGATCACCTCGGGGAGCTCGCTGGAGACCATCAGCACCGCGGCGCCCTGGGCGGCCAGGGAGCGCATCAGCTCGTAGATGGAGTGCTTGGCGCCGACGTCGATGCCGCGGGTGGGCTCGTCCATCAGCACCACGCGCGGCTCGGTGGAGAGCCAACGGGCGAGGACGACCTTCTGCTGGTTGCCGCCGGAGAGGAACTGCACCTCCTGGTCCATCGCGCGGGCGGAGACCTCGAGCGAGGAGAGCAGCCCGGGCACGTCGCGCCGGGCCGCCGACGTACGTCGGGGGAAGACGCTGCGGACCACGCCGAGCGCGTTGTCGAGCACGGTCTGGTTGAGGGCGAGCCCGGTGGCCTTGCGGTCCTCGGTGATCAGCGCGAGGCCGGCGCGGATCGCGGCCCGGGGTGAGCGGGGGCGGACCGGGCGACCGTCGAGGAGCATCTCGCCGCGGGTGAGGGGGCGGACGCCGAAGACGGCCTCGAGCAGCTCGGTGCGGCCCGAGCCCTGGAGGCCGGAGACGCCCACGACCTCGCCGGCGCGCAGGGTGAGATCGATGCCGTCGACGTACCCGTTGCCGGCGTCGCGCAGCTCCAGACGCGGCTCGCCGACCTCGGTGCCGGCGACGGGCCCAGGGAAGAAGGAGGAGATCGAGCGGCCCACCATCAGTCGGACCAGCTCGGCCTCGTCGAGCTCGGCCGCGGGGCGGGTGGTGACCTGCTCGCCGTCCTTGAGCACCGTGATCGTGTCGCAGAGGTCGAAGATCTCCTTCAGCCGGTGGGAGACGTAGAGGATCGCGACTCCACGGTCGGTGAGTCGGCGGACGATCGCGTAGAGCAGGGCCACCTCGTGCTCGGCGAGCGCCGCGGTGGGCTCGTCCATGGAGATGATCCGGGCGTCGTAGCTGACGGCCTTGGCTATCTCGACCACCTGCTGCTCGGCGACCGAGAGCGTGCGCACCCGCTGGGTCGCTCGCAGGCCGGTGGCGCCCAGGTCGGCGAGCAGCGCCTCGGTGTCGCGCTGCATGCGGTCGGTGTCGACCAGGCCGCGGCGCCGGGGCTCGCGACCGAGGTAGATGTTCTCGGCGATGCTGCGCTCGGGCAGCAGGTTGAACTCCTGGAAGACCGTCGAGAGCCCGGCCTGCTGGGCCTGGACCGGGTGGTGGAAGGAGTGCTGCTCGCCGTCGAGCTCGAGCGTGCCGGTGTCGGGGGAGTGCACGCCGGCGAGCACCTTCATCAACGTGGACTTGCCGGCGCCGTTCTCGCCGACCAGTCCGAGCACCTGCCCGGGGTGCAGGTCGAGGTCGACGTCGTGGAGCACCCGGTGGCCGTGGAAGCTCTTCGAGACCCCGCGCACGCGCAGGAGCGGCGGGGCGCTGGGCGGCGACGCGGCGGGCTGCTGGGGCACAGCAGCACTCTGGCACTCGGCGACACTTTTGTCGAGAGGTCGACAGAAGATGTTTGTTGCTCATTCAAAACACCCCGTGGTTCACTTCCGAAGTGAGGACCAGCGACGTGTTCGAGCTGCTGCGCGACGGTGAGCCGCGCACCCGGGCGCAGCTCGTGGACCTCTCCGGCCTGGCCCGCTCCACCATCTCCTCCCGCATCGACGTGCTGATGCGGCTCGGCCTCGTGGCGCCGTACGGCGGCGGGGTCTCGACCGGCGGCCGACCGCCCGCCCTGCTGGCCCTCAACCCCGGGGCGCGCGTCGTCGCGGGCGTCGACCTCGGTGCCAGCCACGCGCGGGCCTGCCTCGCCGACCTCTCCGGCACGATCCTCGCCGAGCACCGCGCCGACCTCGACATCGCCACCGGACCCGCGCAGGTGCTGGGCTGGGCCGAGCAGACCATCGGAACGCTGCTGGAGCGGCAGGGCCGCGCGGTCGGCGAGCTCGCGGCGATCGGCATGGGCCTGCCCGGGCCGGTCGAGCACTCCACCGGGCGCGCGATCAACCCGCCGATCATGCCGGGCTGGGACCGCTACGACGTGCCGGCGCACGTGCAGCGTGCCTACCCCGTCCCGGTGCTGATCGACAACGACGTCAACATCATGGCCCTGGGCGAGCAGCACGCCCACCTGCCCCAGGTGGGCGACCTGATCTTCGTCAAGGTCAGCACCGGGGTCGGTGCCGGATTGATCTCCGGCGGCGCGCTCCAGCGTGGGGCACAGGGCACCGCGGGCGACCTCGGCCACGTCCGCGTCGCCCGGGCCGAGGGCGTGGCCTGCCGCTGCGGCAACGAGGGCTGCCTCGAGGCGGTCGCCGCAGGGCCCGCGCTCGCCGCGGCGCTGCGCGAGGCCGGGGTGGCCGCCGAGGGAGCGCAGGACGTCGTCGACCTCGTTCGCGCCGGCCACGTCGCCGCGGCGCGGGTCGTCCGGCAGGCCGGGCGCGACCTCGGCGAGGTGCTGGCCACCCTGGTCAACGTGATCAACCCGTCCGCGATCGTGATCGGCGGCTCGCTCGCCGACGCCGGCGAGAGCCTGCTGGCCGGTATCCGCGAGGTCGTCTACTCGCGCTCGCTCCCGCTCGCGACCGAGCACCTGAGCATCACCACCTCGCTCGCCGGCGAGCGGGCCGGCGTCCTCGGCGCCGCCGCCCTGGCCATCGGCCACGTGCTCTCGCCCGCCGCGATCGACGCGGCCAGCCTCGCCCTCGACGCCGGCTGACCCCCGCAGCTGTAACGCGGAGTTATCCCCCTCTGCCGCGGGTCTGCAGGGGCGCGGAAGTGTCGTCGAACCCGCGGAAGTGCCCGCCCGCGGCCCGCCTGCGGCCCGCCTACCGCCCGCCCACCGCCCGCTCACCGCCCGCCGCCATCGGGCCTGTGGGCGGGGCGGTCGCGGTGTCGGTCGCCGCGACTAAGGTGCTCGGGTGCTCGAGGAGTCCGCCACCGACCGTCCGCCCGCCACCGGCGCGGCGGGCGAGCGCGCCCAGGCCCCCGACGCCGTACGTCGGGTGCTCGCCGCAGCCGTCGGCGCGCTCGGCGGGCAGGAACGACCCGGCCAGGTGCAGATGGCCGAGGCCGTCACCGAGGCGATGGGCTCGGGCCGCCACCTCGTGGTGCAGGCCGGCACCGGCACCGGCAAGTCGCTCGGCTACCTCGTGCCCGCGCTGCTCCACGACAAGCGGGTCGTGGTCGCCACGGCCACCCTCGCCCTCCAGCACCAGCTGGTCGAGCGCGACCTGCCGCGGCTGGTCGAGGCGGTCGAGGGCCAGCCCGGCGTCGACACGTCGTACGCCGTGCTCAAGGGGCGCTCCAACTACGCCTGCCTCCACCGCATCCGCGAAGGCGTGCCCGACGACCAGGGCGTGCTGGTCGACGTGCCCCCGAGCTCGATGGCCAGCACCGTCCTCGAGCTGCGCACCTGGGCCGAGGAGCAGGCCACGGCCAAGGGCAGCGGCGAGCGCGACGCCGCCCCGCGCCACACCGATCGTGAGTGGCGCCAGGTGAGCGTCGGCCACCGCGACTGCCTGGGGGCCAGCAAGTGCCCCTTCGGCGAGGAGTGCTTCGTCGAGGTCGCCCGCGAGAAGGCCCACCGCTCCCACCTGGTCATCACCAACCACTCGCTGCTCGCGATCGACGCGATCGAGGGGGTGCCGATGATCCCCGACTACGACGTGGTGGTCATCGACGAGGCCCACGAGCTCACCGCGCGGGTGACCCAGGCCGCCACCGACGAGCTCTCCGCGACCGACGTCGAGCGCGCGGCCCGACGCAGCCAGCGCCACGTCGACGGCACCGAGGCCGACGACCTGGCCGACGCCGCCGAGGCGCTGCGCCACGCGATCGCCGAGGCGCGGCCGGGTCGGTTCGAGACCACGCCGGCCGAGGTCGCCGACGCGCTGGTGCTGGTGCGCGACGCGGCGCGGGCCTGCTTCTCGGCCTATCCCAAGCCCAGCAGCGAGGGCGGTGGCGAGCCCGACGCCGGGCTCCAGCAGGCCCGCGGCACCGTCCAGGAGGTCTTCACGACCGCCGAGCGGATGGCGGCCGGCGCCGAGTCCGACGTGCTGTGGCTCAGCGAGGGCGGGTCGGGCGCCCAGAGCAAGATCCCGCCGCGGCTGTGCGTGGCGCCGCTGCAGGTGTGGGGCCCGATGCGCGACAAGCTGCTCACCGACAAGACCGCGGTGATGACCTCGGCGACGCTGATGCTCGGCGGCGACTTCTCCTCGCTGGCCACCAGCGTCGGGCTCAAGCCGTCCGAGCGGGTCGAGGTCGGCCTCGACGTGCCGACCGCCGCCGAGGGGGTGCTGCCGTGGGTGGGGCTCGACGTCGGCAGCCCGTTCGACTACGGGCAGCAGGCGATCCTCTACCTCGCCCGCCACCTCCCGCCGCCCGGCCGCGACGGGCTCGGCGCGGCCACGCTGGACGAGATCGTCGAGCTGGTCGACGCCGCCGAGGGGCGCACGCTGGGGCTCTTCTCGTCCCGGCGGGCCGCGGAGGCCGCCGCCGAGGTGGTCCGCGACCGGCTGCCCCACCTCACGACGCTGGCCCAGGGCGAGGCCCAGCTGCCCGAGCTCGCCAAGCAGTTCGTGGCCGACCCCCACACCTGCCTGTTCGGCACCCTCAGCCTCTGGCAGGGGCTCGACGTGCCCGGCGAGACCTGCCAGCTGGTCATCATCGACCGGATCCCCTTCCCCCGGCCCGACGACCCGCTGATGAGCGCGCGCCAGCAGGCGGCCGACAAGGCCGGCGGCAACGGCTTCATGCAGGTCGCCGCCACCCACGCCGCGCTGCTGCTCGCCCAGGGCGCCGGCCGGCTGATCCGCACCACCACCGACCGCGGCGTGGTCGCGGTGCTCGACCCGCGCCTGGCCACCGCCCGCTACGGCGGGTTCCTCAAGGCCAGCCTGCCGCCCATGTGGACCACCACCGACCCGGCGCTGGTCCGCAAGGCGCTCGCCCGCCTCGCCGCCACCTGAGGCTGCGCGGTGACGGCCGCAGCCGATGCCGGCCTACAGCCTGGCGCGCCCGTCCCACCCGCCGCGCGGAGCCCCGCGCAGGCCGAAGAACGACGCGACCGTGGGCGCCACGTCGAGCGTGCGGGCCTGAGCCGAGAAGGCCGTGCGCCGCTCGACGCGCCGGTGGCCGCCGCCGATGAAGAACGGGATCGCGCGGGTCGAGGGGTGGCCGTGGTTGCCGGGGATCGGGTTGTCGACGTACGGGCGGGGGTCGCTGAACCGCCAGCCGGCGCGGCAGTAGACGACCACGTCGCCGGCCTCCGGTCCGAGCCGCAGCGACGGGTGCGTGCGCGGGTGGGCGGCCAGCACGCCGGGCACCCGCGCGGCCAAGGTCCGCATGCGGGTGATGGCGCGCTCACGGTCGGCCGCGGGGCCGGTCCAGTACAGGAGGTCGGCGCCGCCGTTGCCGGCGATGACCACCTTCCCGGCCAGCAGCGGGTCGTCGTCCATCACGCCCTGCAGCGAGATCACCCGGTCGGGCCGCGACCAGTCCATCGAGTGGTCGGCGAGCACGACGACGATCGAGTGGCGCCACCGCCCCGTGCGCTTGAGCATCGCCACGAAGTCGCCGACGAGCCGGTCGGTGTCGGCCAGCGCCAGCCGCCGCTGCAGCCGCACCGACTGCCCGGTGAAGTCGGCGTGACCGAAGCGGTCGATGTCGCCGAGGTTCACGAACATCAGGTGGGGGTCGAACCTCGAGACCATCTCGGTCGCGGCGCGCATCGTGAACCAGTCGGGCGCGTGCCCCGAGACCGGGATGATCGGTGCCGGCTCCCAGCGGTGCGTGGCGCGACCGCCGAAGATGCCGTAGAGGTACTCCTTGCTCAGCACCGTGCCGGTCCGGAAGCCGTGCCGGTTCAGCCGCTCGATGACGGTGTCGATCTTGAGGTCCGAGGGCCGGTCGAGCTCGCGCACCTCGCCCTCGCGACGGTCGTAGACCGAGTTGGCCGGCACGCCGGTGCGGTCGGGCCGCACGCCGGTCATCATCATCACGTGGTTGGGGATGGTCTCCATGATCGGCAGCGACGAGGCCCGCGGCCAGTGCATCCCGCCGTCGCGCAGCGCCGTGATGTGGGGCGTCAGACCCGAGTCGATCTCACCCGGCAGGCAGCCGTCGAGCACGAGCACGTAGGCGCGCTTGCGCTGCCCGCGGCGCGGACGCCCTGCGCCGGCCCCCGCGGCACCGGCCGCACCGGCCACGCCAGCAGCACCGGCCAGGCCCACACCGGCGAGCGTCGAGAACGCCAGCCCCGCGCCACCCGCCTGGAGCAGCGTGCGTCGTCCGGTCTCGATCTCGGCCAGCCCGGCGGCGTACGCCGTGCCGGCACCGGGCCGGTCGGCCTGCGGCCCGCACATCAGCGCACCGGCCGGGCGACGCGCTCGACGCGGCCGGTGCCGCTGCGGGTCTGGAACGACGCCGTGTGGCGGATCGAGGTACGTCGGTCGCCCCGGTCGCCGATCACGAACCAGTCCATCTGGGCGCGCCGCGGGCTGAGGTCGAGCACCGAGAAGCCGTGGTCGTCGAAGTTCAGGTACTTGATGTGGCGGTTGTTGGCCAGGATGAGCTCCTCGACCACCCGGCTCGCGGTGCGCGGCGGCGTACCAAGGATGTCCTTGAGGTTGTTGGAGGTGACCGAGGTGCAGACGAACTCCACGCCCGCGCTTCCGTCGACCACCGGGTAGGCGCCGACGTCGTACGGCAGCTCGCTGGCCCACCCCGAGTGGATGTCTCCGGTGATGAACACCGCGTCCTTCACCTGGTGGTCCTTGATGTGGGTGAAGATCTCGCGCCGGTCGTGGGTGTAGCCGTCCCACTGGTCGACGTTGTAGGGCAGCCCGTCGGAGGGCAGCAGCCCGGTCACGTCGTTGACGGGGTCGATCAGGTCGCGGGGCAGCGACGCGAACGTCACCGGCGCGATCATCACGGGGTTGCCGACGACCTTCCACTGCGGACCGCTGCGGCGCAGCGAGCGCTTGAGCCACGCCATCTGCGCGGCCCCCAGGATGGTCCGGTCGGGGTCGCTGACGCCGCCCGCGGGGGAGGGCACCGGCGACGGCGTCCCGGTCTCGACCTGCTGGTCGCGGTAGGTGCGCAGGTCGAGCATGCTCAGCTCGGCGAGCCGGCCGAAGCGCAGCCGCCGGAAGAGCCGGGAGCCGTCGCGCAGCGAGGCCGTGCCCGACATCCGCACCGGCATCCACTCGTCGTAGGCGCGGTGCGCCTTGGCCCGTCGCGCCGGATAGCTGCCCTCGCTGGGCTGGTGGTTCTCGGCGCCGTGCTTCCACTGGTCGTTGGTGACCTCGTGGTCGTCCCAGGTGACGATGAACGGGTACTTCGCGTGCAGGTCCTGCAGGTCGACGTCGGTCTTGTACTGCGCGTGACGGCGGCGGTAGTCCTCGAGGCTGACGATCTCGTGCGCGGGGTCGTGCTTGCGCACGTCGACGTTGTCCTTGCCCCTGGCCGTACCGACCGGGAGCGTACTCGTAGAGGTAGTCACCGAGGTGCACCACGGCGTGCAGGTCGTCGCGCTCGACCAGCCCGCGGTACGCCGAGAACCACCCCGCCTGCAGGTTGGCGCACGAGACCACGCCGAGGCGCAGGTGGCTCGGCAGCGAGCGGTGGGCCGGCGCGGTGCGGGTCCGGCCGACGCGGCTGCGGGCGCCGGCGTAGCTGAAGCGGTAGTGGTACCAGGTCGCGGGCTTGAGGCCCCCCACGTCGACCTTCACCGTGTGGTCGCGGTGGGCGGCGGTGGTGAAGGTGCCGCGCTTGACGATCTTGCGGAACTTCGCGTCGCGGGCCACCTCCCAGCGCACCTGCGCCTGCGGGCCCTTGCCCGAGCCCGGCTTCGCGGCCGCGGTGGGGGTCACGCGGGTCCAGAGCACCACTCGGTGGGGCAGCGGGTCGCCGGAGGCCACGCCGTGCCGGAAGTAGCGGCGCCCGGCGGCGGAGGCGTCGGCCGAGCCGGGGCCGAGCGCGGTCCCGACGGCGGCGAGCCCGGCTCCGGAGGCGAGGACGGTACGACGGGGGAGAGAGGTCTGGGACGCAGTCACGGTTCATTCAACGACCGCGGAGGCGACTCGTCACCCGAAATGACGAAACGGCGGGTGGAGTTCACCCGCCGTTCCGTCTCGCGTGGGCCTGGAGTCAGCTGCGGCCCTCGGGCTTCGGCCCGCGCCCGACCACCTGGAGGCGGAACGCCTCGTTGGTGTCGTCGTTGCGCGAGAAGCCCCGGCAGGAGTAGGGCCCGCCCTTGAAGCAGCGGTACTGGGTGCCGGCGTTGACCAGCGTCAGCTCGACGTACTTGATCTTCTTCGCCGAGAACGGCAGGGCCCGGGTGCTGGTGCCGTTGTCGCGGATGTTGAACACCACCTTGCGGGTCTTGCCGTTGCGCAGCTTGATGCTGGCCAGCGCCGCGGAGCCGCGGGCCGCCTTCGCCATGTCGAGGTTGACGCGCAGCTTCCAGGTGGTGCGTCCGCGCAGGGCGGCGGCCGGGGTCACCCGCACCGTGGCGCTGGTGAGGTGGTCGAGCCGCACGGCGCCGCGCCGGGCGGAACCCTTGCCGAGCCGGTAGCGCTTGACCAGCGGCGCCGACTTGTAGCGGTTGGCGCGGCCCTCGGAGTAGGTCGCCCGCGGACGCCGGTTGGCGTTGCTGAACTGGGCGTAGAGCTCGGGGAACTGCTTGCCCTTGCTGCGCACGACCTTCTTGATCGCCTGCATGGAGTAGAGGTCGGGAGCCCCGGCGAGGCTGTCGGCCTGGCGCCACATGTCGCGCACGATGACCGGGAGCCCGCCCTCGGCGGCCGGGAAGCGCTCGGTGAGGTAGCGGAAGAAGATCCAGGTGCCGTAGTGGAAGCTGCCGCCGAAGGTGTCGAGCGGGACCTTCGGCTGGCGCAGCGGGCTCTGCGGGAGGTACTGGAGGTTGTCGTCGACGTTGTCGAAGAACTCGTCCTCGGCCCACGCCGCCGTGCCCTCGAGGAACCAGCTGTCCTCGCGGAAGTCGTAGCCGAACTGGACGGCGTGGAAGAACTCGTGGGCCACCGTCACCTGGAGGTTCTCGATCGAGGTGTTGGTCGGGAACTCGTTGGCGGCGTAGTCGTCGTCGACCACGCAGTAGGCCCAGGCGTCAGCGGGACCCTGGTTGGGCACGTTCTGGTCGGTCGTGCAGTAGCCGTAGAGACCGTCGTCGCCGATGTCGGCGATGTAGACGTCGGTGGCGCTGCTGCCGCCGCGGGTGCCGTCGGGCTTGGGCGAGCGGTAGCCGGCGGAGACGAACTGGTCGTGCACGCTGCTGACGGTCGAGAACGTCGTGTCGACGTAGTCGGGCCGGCCGTTGCCGTTGCCGTCGGTCATCGGCGGTGCGTCGTTGGTGGTGGCGACGTAGTGGACGCACACCTCGGTGTTGCAGACCGGCGGGGCCTCGGGCACGGAGTAGGCGGTGTCGGGGTTGTTGGGGCCCTCGGGGTCGGTGGGCCGGGCGAAGTAGCCCTCGGCCTCGTCGCGGGCGGGGCCGCTCAGCCGGTGCTTGACGAGTGAGAGGTCACGCAGCGCCAGCGTGGCGTCGTACGCCGCGGGGTCGACCGGGGTGCCGTCCTGGGCGAAGCCGCGGCCTCCGTGGCGGGCCCCGTCGAAGATCGAGCGAACCACGCGCAGCGCCGCGAGGGCGTCCGACGTGGACGCCGTCACCGACGGAGTCGGGTCGGCCGGGGTCGGGAGAGCGGACGGCTGGGCGGACGCCGAGAGGGCGCCCGGGACCGTCAGGACCGAGGTCAGCAGGGCGGCCGAGGCGGCCAGCACGAGCGAGGACCGTCGTGGGGTCATGAGCACTCCAGGAAGGGGGCGGACGTCGTGGACGTCGGACCAGCGGAGTGTACGGGGAACCGCCTCGGATGCGCCCCTCCTCACATGCGTCGTAACACCGCCGTGACCTTGCCGAGGATCGTCGCGTGGGTGCCGTCGATCGGCTCGAACGCCGGGTTGTGGGGGAGCAGCCAGACCTGGTCGCCCTTCTTCTGGAAGGTCTTGACCGTCGCCTCGCCGTCGATCATCGCCGCGACGATCTCGCCGTTGGTGGCGGTGGGTTGCTGGCGGATGACGACGTAGTCGCCGTGGCAGATGGCCGCCTCGATCATCGACTCGCCGCTGACCTCGAGCAGGAAGAGCTGGCCCTCGCCGACGAGCTGCTTGGGCAGCGCGAAGACGTCCTCGATGCGCTCCTCGGCCAGGATCGGGCCGCCGGCCGCGATGCGCCCGACCATCGGGACCATGACGGGGCGGGGCGAGGCGTCGCCGATGCCGGTCTCGTCGTACGACGTCTCCTCGGCCGCGCCGAGCGAGCGGCGCGCGGCCATCACCTCAGGCAGGAAGACCTCGAGGGCGCGGGGCCGGTTGGGGTCGCGCTTGAGGTAGCCCTTCTCCTCCAGCACCCGCAGCTGGTGGGCCACGCTCGAGGTGGAGGTGAGCCCCACGGCGCCGCCGATCTCGCGCATGCTGGGCGGGTAGCCGCGGTGCTCGATGCTGTCCTTGATGTGCGCGAGCACGCGCTGTTGCCGGGGGGTGAGCCCGGTCGCGTCGGGCGGCCCGTCGGGCAGCTCGGTGACGGTCTTCTTGCCGGTGCCCGAGCCGGAGGCGGGCTTCGGTGTCTTCGCAGCCATGAGGCTGAACCTAGACCTTGCCACCGACAGATTCAAACACCTGTTCGAACCCGCGTGTCGCGGCTGGAGGGGTGCGGTCGACTCGAACAATTGTTCGCGCGGGGGCTTGCGTTCGTTCGAACACCTGATCTAGTCTCGCTCAGGTGTTCGATCGAACGTCTGATCGAGCAGCTGTTCCCAGCAAGGCCCGAGGCGCTGTCGGTGGTCACCACTAGACATCTCTCATCAGCACCACACCCCTTCCCCAGGAGTCGATCATGAGCACCACCTACGCCGTCCGCCCGACCAGCTCGACCGCCACCACGCTGCGCCTGACCCGGCGTGGCCGCGTCGTGGTCTTCGTCGTCGCGCTGCTGGTGGCGTTCTCCGCGCTGTGGCTGCTCTCGGGGGGCTCCTCGGCCACCGACCGCGCCGAGGCCACCGAGGTGATCGTGGTCGCCACCGGCGACACCCTCTGGGACATCGCCTCCGAGCACGCCGAGTCCGGCGACGTGCGCTCGATGATGAGCCACCTCAAGGACCTCAACGACCTCGACTCCGGCTCGCTCCAGGCCGGCCAGCAGCTGCGCGTCCCCGCGTAGCCCTCACTCTTCGTCAGCCCGCTCCACCGACTCGACCCCGGTGCTGAGCCCTGAGCTGACGGGCCGGGGAAGACGAGGGGCGAGGCTCACCACGCGTGGAGCCTCGCCCCTCGCGGCATTTCGCTGGTTGAGGTGCGAGGCGCCCCAGCGCCGAGCCACGAAACCCACGCACCCCTACCCTCACTCCATGTCCGGCTACTCCAGCACCCCGCTGGTCACCAAGCTCGGCATCAAGCCCGGCCACACGCTCCTGCTCGACGGCGGCGACCGCATCCCCGCGCTCGACCTGGGCGACCTCGCCGGCGTGCACGTCGTACGCCGGCTGCCGCGCGAGGCCGACGTGACCCTCACCTTCCACACCCACCTCGCGACCCTGGTGCCGCGACTGCCGCTCCTGCTCCAGCGCACCGCGACCGCCGGCATGGTCTGGGTGTGCTGGCCCAAGCTGAGCGCCCGCAAGGCGCAGGCCCTCGACGCCGACCTCGACGAGAACCTCGTCCGGGCCCTGGGTCTGGAGCTCGGGTTCGTCGACGTCAAGGTGGCCGCGATCGACGAGACCTGGTCCGGCCTCAAGCTCGTCCGCCGGCTGCGCGACCGCTGATCCAGCCGCTGGTCGAGCCTGTCGAGACCCAGCCGTCGGCCCCTGCTACGACGAGCGGGTGACCCCCAGCGCGCGGAGCAGCCGGGCGATCAGCATCAGCCCGACGAACAGGCACGCGACCGCACCCAGGGCCGCCAGTGCGAGGAACAGCCAGCCCTGGCCGTCGCCCTCGCGTGCCGACGTACCGAAGTCGATGGCGGCGTAGACCAGGTAGCCCCAGGCGAGGACGGACGCCGTGACGCCGGCAGCGAGCACCGCGAGCACGGGCCGGAAGCCCTGCTTCTTCTTCGGTCCCGCTCTCTTGCCCGTGGCCACCGCGCAATTGTGGCTGATCCTCGAGCCCCGTCCAGCATCGACTCGAACGCGATCGCCGTGGCGGGGTACCCGGTGGGCATGGACGTGCTCCCCGACCTGGTCCCGCCGGAGCCTCGCGTGGTCTTCTGCGGGCTCGCCAACACCTGCCGGCCCGGGCGTCGCGAGCACCGCTACGACCATCCCGGCAACAGCTTCTGGGACCACCTGCACCGCAGCGGCCTCTCGCCCCGGCTGCTCGCGCCCCACGAGGAGGAGCAGGTGCTCGACCTCGGGCTGGGTCTCACCGACCTGGTGCTGCGCGGCGACCCGCCCGCCTGGGACGTCGACGACCTGGTCGCCCGGGTGGAGCGGTGGCGTCCCGAGTGGCTGGCCCTCACCGGCAAGACCAACGCAGCGATCCTCGCCCGGGCGCTGGGGGAGCGCCGGCCCGCGCTGGGCCCGTGCGACTGGTACGTCGGTCCGGCCCAGGTCTTCGTCCTGCCCGGCCCGAGCGGCGCCAACCACCGACGCGACTACGACGGCCGACCCGACCGGCTGTCCTGGTGGCACACGCTCGCCGAGCTCCTGGCTCCCACCGCAGTGCACCGCCGTCGCAAGGCCGCCGAGGACGTCCGACACGCCCACGACAGCTGACCAGACCGGCTCGGGCAGGTCGCTGACCTGCACGAACGCAACCCGGGTGAGCCAGATCGCACGAATGTCCCGGCACCACTTGCACACCGCCGGAGCAGGGGCGTACGGTTACCACAACATCTAGTAGTTACACCGGTGTAGTTATCCACATCTAGTTCACAGGCCGGATGGGGAAGCCTCACAGATCACGAGGCGTTCTACACAGGGAAAGCCTAGTTATCCACAACCACACACCCTCCTCGAGGGTGTTCTTGCTGCGCCCGAGAGGAGGCTCGCGATGCACTGTCCCTACTGCCGTGGCACCGACACGCGGGTCGTCGACTCCCGGGTCTCCGACGACGGCAGCTCGATCCGGCGCCGGCGTACCTGCTCGGGCTGCGAGCGCCGCTTCACCACCGTCGAGCTGATGCAGCTCACCGTGCTCAAGCGCTCCGGCGCCACCGAGCCGTTCACCCGCCAGAAGGCCATCGCCGGGGTCCGCAAGGCCTGCAAGGGTCGCCCGGTCACCGAGGACCAGCTCGACTGCCTGGGCCAGGAGGTCGAGGACGCGCTGCGCCTCGCCGGTGCCGCCGAGATCCCCGCCCACGAGGTCGGCCTGGCCATCCTCGGCCCGTTGCGCCGCCTCGACGAGGTCGCCTACCTCCGCTTCGCCAGCGTCTACCGTGCCTTCGGCTCGGCCGACGACTTCGAGGCCGAGATCGCGATGCTCCGCGCAGAGCGGGTGCCCGACTCGCCCGCGGCGCTCGCCCACTCAGCCCCCAGCGGCTGAGCCACAGACCGCCCGGCAGGCAGTGGGGAAGCTGCCTGCCGGGCGCACCACCTCTCCCCGAAGCACGGAGACCTCCCGACGACCGTCGGCCCCCCGAAGACGTCGCCACCGAGTGTCGGTGGCACCTGTTTGACTCATCTCAGCACCGCACCTCGAAGGAGAACCATGACCGAGACGGCCAACCCCACGACCTCCACCGGGCCGCAGACAGGTCTGGTGATGGAGCGCGTCTTCAGCACCGAGGGCGTGCACCCCTACGACCAGCTCACGTGGGAGCGTCGCGACGTCGTCCAGACCAACTGGAAGACCGGCGAGGCCGTCTTCGAGCAGAAGGGCGTGGAGTTCCCCTCCACCTGGTCGGTCAACGCCTCCACGATCGTCACCACCAAGTACTTCCGCGGCGCCGTCGGCACCGAGACCCGCGAGTGGAGCCTGCGCCAGCTCATCGACCGGGTCGTCTCCCGCTACGTCGCGGCCGGCCGCGACCACGGCTACTTCGCCTCCGACGTCGACGTCGAGGTCTTCGAGCACGAGCTGACCTGGCTGCTCGTCAACCAGTACTTCTCCTTCAACTCCCCCGTCTGGTTCAACGTCGGCACCGAGTCGCCCCAGCAGGTCTCGGCCTGCTTCATCCTCTCGGTCGACGACTCGATGGACTCGATCCTCAACTGGTACAAGGAGGAGGGCTTCATCTTCAAGGGCGGCTCCGGCGCCGGCCTCAACATCTCCCGCATCCGCTCCTCCAAGGAGCTCCTGCGCTCCTCCGGCGGTACGGCGTCCGGCCCGGTCTCCTTCATGCGCGGCGCCGACGCCTCCGCCGGCACCATCAAGTCCGGTGGCGCCACCCGCCGCGCGGCCAAGATGGTCGTCCTCGACGTCGACCACCCCGACATCGTCGAGTTCGTCGAGACCAAGGCGCGCGAGGAGGACAAGATCCGCGCGCTGCGCGACGCCGGCTTCGACATGGACCTCGGCGGCCGCGACATCACCTCGGTCCAGTACCAGAACGCCAACAACTCGGTCCGGGTCTCCGACGAGTTCATGCGCGCGGTCGAGGACGGCACCGACTTCGGCCTGCGCTCGCGCACCAACGGCGAGGTCATCGAGCGTGTCGACGCCCGCGAGCTGTTCCGCAAGATCAGCAGCGCCGCGTGGGAGTGCGCCGACCCCGGCCTCCAGTACGACGACACGATCAACGACTGGCACACCAACCCCGAGACCGGCCGGATCACCGCCTCCAACCCGTGCTCCGAATACATGTCGCTCGACAACTCCTCGTGCAACCTCGCCAGCCTCAACCTGCTGAAGTTCCTCAAGGACGACGACACCTTCGACGGCGCGCTGTTCGCCCAGGCCGTCGAGGTGATCATCACCGCGATGGACATCTCGATCTGCTTCGCCGACTTCCCGACCCAGGCGATCGGCGACACCACCCGCGACTACCGCCAGCTCGGCATCGGCTACGCCAACCTCGGCGCGCTGCTCATGGCGATGGGCCTGGGCTACGACTCCGACGGCGGCCGCGCGATGGCCGCCACCATCACCTCGCTGATGACCGGTGTCTCCTACAAGCGCTCGGCCGAGCTCGCCGGCGTCGTCGGCCCCTACGTCGGCTACGCCCGCAACGCCGAGGCTCACCAGCGCGTGATGCGCAAGCACCAGGCCGCCAACGACACCGTCCGCACCCTCCACGTCAGCGACTCCCAGGTGCACCGGCTCGCCACCCAGGCCTGGGCCGACGTGGTCGCGCTCGGCCAGGACCTCGGCTTCCGCAACGCGCAGGCCTCGGTGCTCGCGCCCACCGGCACCATCGGCTTCATGATGGACTGCGACACCACCGGCATCGAGCCCGACTTCTCGCTGGTCAAGTTCAAGAAGCTCGTCGGCGGCGGCTCGATGCAGATCGTCAACCAGACGATCCCGCGGGCCCTGCGCAAGCTCGGCTACCAGCCCGAGCAGGTCGAGGCGATCGTCGACTACATCGCCGACAAGGGGCACGTCATCGACGCCCCGAGCCTGCGCCAGGAGCACTACGAGATCTTCGACACCGCGATGGGCGCCCGCTCGCTCAAGCCGATGGGCCACGTCCGGATGATGTCGGCCTGCCAGCCGTTCCTCTCCGGCGCGATCTCGAAGACCGTCAACCTGCCCGAGTCGGCGTCGGTCGAGGAGATCGAGGACGTCTACCTCCAGTCCTGGAAGCTCGGCCTCAAGGCCACGGCTGTCTACCGCGACAACTGCAAGGTCGGCCAGCCGCTCTCCGACGGCGGCTCCACCGCCAAGGACGCCGCGGCCGGCGTGGCCGCTGCCGCCGCCGAGACCAAGGTCATCGAGAAGGTCGTCTACGCCCCGACCCGCAAGCGGCTCCCGAAGTCGCGCACCTCCCGCACCACGAGCTTCACCGTCGGCGGCGCCGAGGGCTACATGACCTCCGGTGCCCACGACGACGGCGAGCTCGGCGAGGTCTTCCTCAAGCTCGGCAAGCAGGGCTCCACCCTGGCCGGCGTGATGGACGCCTTCTCGATCGCGGTCTCGATCGGCCTCCAGTACGGCGTCCCGCTCGAGACCTACGTCTCGAAGTTCACCAACCTGCGCTTCGAGCCCGCCGGCCTCACCGACGACCCCGACGTGCGGATGAGCCAGTCGATCATGGACTACATCTTCCGCCGGCTCGCGCTCGACTACATGTCCTTCGAGCAGCGCTCCGCGATGGGCATCTACTCCGCCCAGGAGCGTCAGCGTCACCTCGAGACCGGCTCCTACGAGCCCCTCGAGGAGACCGGCAACGCCTCCGAGCTCCTCGACCCGCCGCCCTCGGTGGTGGAGGTGCGAGGCGCCAGCGACACCGCTGGTCGAGTAGCGAGCGCCAGCGAGCGTATCGAGACCCCCGACACCGTCGACGCCGACCTCGTCGAGACCGACGACACCCAGGGCAGCAACCAGCGCCAGGTCCCGGCCCAGCGCGCCCAGGGGGCCCAGACCTCAGCCGAGCTGATGGAGAAGCTCACCGGCACCGCCGTCGACTCCCCGCTCTGCATGACCTGCGGCACCAAGATGCGCCCCGCCGGCTCCTGCTACGTCTGCGAGGGCTGCGGCAGCACCAGCGGCTGCAGCTGAACGAAGCGGCGGCCGGTTCGCCCTGTGGCTGCCCTGCGCCACCGTCGAGATTCATCTGTACGCGCATGATGGCTCGATGCTGATAGTGATGATGGTGATCGATCGCACCGGCCCGGCCCCCGTCCAGGGGCTGGGCCTGTGCCGTGGTCACGTGCGCTCGGCGGGCGGCAGGCCGCGCTTACACAGCGGACCGCTCGACCCGTGGCGGTGAGTCTTCGAGATCGGGGCCGTTCCTTTGCTTCGGGGTGGTCGTGAGCCCACCGCGGCACGCACCGGCGCCACACGCTGGCGAGGACGACGCCGAGCCGCGTGACCTACGACCGCTGGGCGCGACCGCCGCGCTGGCCGCTGTGTCGACCGGGCTGCTGGTCCTAGCAGTGGGCCAGGGCTGGTTGGGAGCAGATGTCGGGCGAGGTGCGAACTTCTGCGAGGCGGCCCGGCCCGGCTTGCTCAAGCAACCCGCCAACAGTGTCTCGAACGCCGGCTTCGTCCTGGCGGGTCTGCTCGTCGCCTGGCGGTCCGGCAAACGGTCGAATCTCGGCGACACACTGCCGCGGCATCCGGGCTTGGCGACGACGTACGCCATGGTGCTGGTGCTGCTCGGACCCGCGAGCGCCGCCATGCACGCCACCCAGTCGTCCCTCGGAGGTCACCTGGATCTACTGAGCATGTACCTGATCGCCTCGTTCGCCGCCGCGTATGCAGCGATGCGCTTGCTGCATCAGTCCACGCTGACCTTCGCCCAGTTGGGGTTCCTGTTCGTCGCGGGATGCGTGCTCATCGAGGTGCTCGGGTCATCACGAGAGATTCCGGTGGTGATGTCGACCGGCAACCTCGCCTTTGGCGCCCTCCTGGTCGCCGCCGTCGGACTGGAGGTCCTGATCTGGCGGCGGGGTGTCGAGCACGCGGATCTGCGGTACGGCGCCGCCGCCCTGGCAGTCATCCTCCTCGCCTTCGCCGTCTGGAACCTCGCGAAGTCGCGGTGGTGCACCCCGGACTCGCTGCTGCAGGGGCACGCCGCATGGCACCTGCTGGGCGCCGTCGCGGCGTACCTCCTGTTCCGCCTGTACGCCTCAGCGCGAGAAGCGAAAGTCTGGTGAAGCAGCCCTGCTTATCTGCGCTTGCTCACCGAGAGCTACTGGGCCGCGAGAGTCGCCGAGGAGAGGAACTCAGACGGCATCGCGTGGTCGAGCCGCCACGTGATGGCGATGGGTCGTTCTCCGCGATGTGACAGGTAGGAGACCGGGCCGAGGAACAGGTACGGGGACGTCCCGAACTCATCTTTCTGCTCCTCGCGGACGAACAGCAGCACCGTGCTCGTGCCCTGTAGATAGCGCTGGCCAGTGGGCGAGGCGACAGATGTCGTCGACTGCGATTCCCAGTGGAACGTCTGCGCATCGACGGGAAAGTCGCGGTACATGGTGGTCGGCGAAAAATCGGCTTCTGATTTCCGCAGAGTGACGAAGAGGATGTCGACGTTGAGCGATTCGGAGTACGCCACGCCCTGCATCACGCTGGTTGGTTTTCGCTGCAGCGAGGCGTAGTCGAGCGCGGCCAGGATCTCCTCCCGTTGGTAGCGCGCGTGAACGCGCAGGGGAACCGAGGCAAGCTCGTCACGGAGGTCGATCGAGACATTGCGCGCACTGTCGAAGGCGAGGTCAACGATGGTCCGCCCTTCATTGCTGACGTTCGCCTCGCCTCGGGCAGCGGCCAGCCCTTCGTCGTAGGACGCGGGCTTGCCTCCGGGATAGAGGGTGAAGAACAGCATGCGCGCCAGCCGCTGCTCTGCGATCGTCAGGTCCGTCTGATCTCGGGCTTCCGGCGCCAACAGGGCGGCATAACCCTGGGCTCGGATGGGATCATCGACGTGGGCAAGAGCTCGCATCCGTTTGAGCAAGTCGGATTCGAGGTCGCTCGGCTGGTTGGTCAGGATGCCCGCGTCGCGTTGCAGAGCGGTCCAGGACTTCGTCCCGGCTTTGAGGACATCGGACAGCTCGAGCCCCGTCTCCATCAAATAGGTCGGTAGATCCTGGTCCGGGTGACGGCGGAGTTCGGTGACCATGTCGCGCCACCGGTTAGCTACTTGTCCACGCACATTGGCCAGCACTATCTCCTGTGCCTGCTGGTCCATGACGATCTGGCAGCCGGACGGGAGGAAGGGGAAACCGCGCTCGATGTCGCGCTCCAGACCACGTCTGGTTTGCCCGGTCAACGCTCGAAGCTTGAGATCGAAGCGGAACTCACGACGGTGAAAGCCCACGAAGTCAAGAACAGTGAGAACTGCCTTGTGACGGGTCCGCCGAAGACCGCGACCCAACTGCTGCAGAAAGATGGTGGCGCTCTCGGTGGGCCGGAGAAACAAGATGGTGTCGACATCAGGGACGTCGAGTCCCTCATTGAAGACGTCGACGGTGAAGACGGCATTGACTCGTCGCTCGCGCAGGTCGGCGAGGACCCGCTCGCGCTCCGCTGCCGGTGTCTTCCCGCTGACCGCTTGAGCCGGGATTCCGGCTTGCGAGAAGATCGCGGCCATGAACTCCGCGTGAGCAACGCTGACACAGAACCCGAGAGCGCGCATCTGCCCTAGGTCAAGGACCTTGTCGCGTAGTTGCCGCACCACTACGGCTGCTCGACTCCGATTGCCCGTGTAGACGTTGTCGAGCGCAGCGTCGTCGTACCGCCCTCGACTCCAAGCAACGCGTCGCAGGTCCGTGCCGTCGGCGACCGCGAAGTAGTGGAAGGGGCTGAGGAGGTCCGCTCCGAGGGCGTCCCACAGCCTCAGCTCAGTGGCGATCCGGTTGTCGAAGAACGTCCGAACATCCACCCCGTCGGCGCGTTCGGGAGTGGCGGTCAGCCCGAGAAGCTCGCGCGGTTGAAGGTGGTCGAGCAACGTCCGGTACGAGGACGCTTCCGCATGGTGGAACTCGTCGATGACGACGACGTCGAACGAGTCGCTCGGAATGTTGTGGATTCCGCGTGAAGTCAGCGATTGGATGCTCGCGAAGACATGCGACCCCCGCTCGGGTCGGCGTCCGCCGAGGAACAGCTCGCCGAAGTTCGCATCGACGAGCGCCTCCTGATAGGTCCGCTGCGCCTGCTCCAGGATCTCCTTGCGGTGAGCGACGAAGAGAAGTCTGGGGCGGTCGGCCGCGGTGTCACCGCACATCGAGCGATAGTCGAGCGCAGCCATCACCGTCTTGCCCGTGCCCGTTGCCGCGACGACCAGATTCCGGTGCCGACCGTGTTCGCTCCGCTCGGCCGCGAGGTCATCAAGCATGCGCTGCTGGTAGGGGTAAGGCCGCACGCCGATGCCGGACAGTGACACGGTGACGCGCTGATGCTGGCTGTGGCCCGAGGCTTCCATCAGCGCGTCATCGAGGCGGTCGGCGTCTCGCTCGGGGCTGTAGGTCTCGAAGCTCGGATCGTGCCAGTAGGTATCGAAGGTGTTGCGGAACTTCAGGAGCAGTGGACCGGTGTACGTCGCGGAGAGCCGGACGTTCCATTCGACGCCATCGAGCAGGGCTGCTCGCGAGAGGTTCGATGAGCCGACGTAGGCAGTGTCGAAGCCCGAACGTCGCCGGAACATCCAGGCCTTGGCGTGCAGACGTGTTCGTGCCGCGTCGTATTGAATACGCACCTCGGCGCCGAAGTCCTGCACGAGCCGGTCGAGAGCACGCCGCTCGGTCGCCCCCATATACGTCGTGGTGATGATTCGAAGCGGAGCGCCGCGCTCACGGAGGCGAGTGAGCTCCGATTCAAGCACCCGCAATCCATGCCATTTCACGAAAGCGCACAACAGGTCGACTTCGTCGCTGCTGTCGATTTCGGCGCGAAGTTCCGCGCCCAGGTTGGGCTCCTTCGGTGCGTTGGTCAGTAACGCCGGCTCCGTGAGGGGAGTCCGCGGGCGCGCCCGGGAAAGCTGGGGGCTGCCCATGGGGGCAGGTCGGGCAATTCGAGTGAGTCGGTCTGCGCCGCCCGGTATCGACTCTTGTGGCTGTGCGAGGAGTTCTAGGACGCGGTTCACCAGAGCGAGACGAGCTTCCGGGTCGCCCATGGTTGACAGCGAACGGTAGGCGGCGGTGAACAGATGCTGCGCCAACACGTGTGGCTGGTCGGCGGGGTCGACGACCGAGAAGGTCGCTGCGTCTGGCGGCACCGCCGTGAGGCGGTCGAGCAGATGATCGGTGACCAAGGATTCGTAGATGCCGTCTGGCAGCGGTTCACTCATTACCCAAGTCGTCCCTAATTCTCGAGCGCGGTGCCTATCGGCAAGCGATCATCCTAGGTAAAGAACTCATGCCTGAGTCGCGTCGTGAACCAATACAGCGAGTTTTCTTGCAACGGCTCACTCTGCCTTAGGTCGACTGTCGGTGGCCTCCACTAGCGTCAGTTGCGCGGGCGGGACGACGACGAAACGGGTGCACTGTGGACGACCAGCAGAGGGCGGGCAGCTCCGCCGCATGGGTGCGGTTCCAGGCGAGGCTGGCCGATGCGTTGCACGACCTCGAGGACGGCGACGTGCTGTGTCTTGGCGTGCTCACCGGGATCGACATCGAGCGAAAGCGCCGGGTCCCCGCCTTCCCTCGATCTCGCTCGTCGACGGCGATCTCCTGCGCGCCCAGGTGTGCAGCAACCACTTCCTCGACGAGCGGTTCGCGCTCGACGAGGTCCAGATGTCCACCCTGCAAGCGAGTGGTTGGGCCTACCCAGCAGACGAGACCGACTACTTCCAGCTGCAGGCCGCCCGTCACGAGGTCGACCGTGTCGCTGTCCTCGCCGTCCAGGTGCTGCGTGACGTGCTTCGCGTGCCTCACCCGGTCTTCCTCGACGCTGAGGGCCTCGAGCGCGATCCCGAGTGGTCAGAGCCCGAGGACAGCACGCCTTCCCTGCCGAGGCTGGAGGAGGAGACCGGCGACGAGGACGACGAGGAGCTGATCTACTTCCCGACCAACCGCGACGAGCTGATCGAGCAGGCCGAGCCCGTCTTCGCGAGCGTCCTCGGCGCGGAGGTCGAGTACGACGACGACGGCGACGTCCCGCTGCCGGTGGGGGAGTCGGTGGTCTACGCGCGGTTCGGCCAGGCCGGCCCGACCATCGAGCTCTTCTCCTACCTCGTGGTCGACATCGTCCAGACCGATCGGGTGGCGGTCCAGCTGGAGATGCTCAACGGCACCCACCCGTTCGCCACGTTCACGCTCGAGGGCAAGCGGGTGGTCATGCGGCACAACCTCTGCGCGACGCCGTTCGTGCCCATGCAGCTGCGGATCGTGCTGAGATCGATGCTCAGCATGGTCGACGAGCTGGCCGGCGAGCTCGCCGGACGCGTGGGTGGCCGCCGCTACCTCGCGGAGGCTCCCCGGCCCGTGGCGCGCACGCTACCCATGGCGCGGGTCCACCACGGGCTGGTGGCGCTCCTCGAGCTCCTCCGGCTGCGTCCCGTCTCGACCGCCACCGTGACCACGTTGTTCGACGACGACCGGCCCGAGCTGGTGCGTCAGATCGTGCTCGTGAGCGACGGACGGATCGACTGCGGTGACGTCGACCGCGAGGTCGTGCTCGACCACCTGCGGCGCGCCCTCCACCGGGTCGTGGGAGCCGAGGTCGCCCGGCGTCGGGCCGGCAAGCGGCAGCCGCGCACCCAGCAGCTGTCGTTGCTGCCGGTGGCGGACGACACCCTCGACCAGGGCGACTGGGACACGGAGACCGCCTGATGCCACGCCTGGTCCCCGAGAACCCGACCTTCGTCACCACCTCCGAGCGGGAGGTGTGGCAGCTCCTCGCCGAGACCCTGGGCGACGACGACGTCCTGATGGCCAACCAGCGCCTGACCGACGAGGACAAGGACCACGAGGCCGACCTCGTCGTGCTGATGCCCGACGTCGGGATCCTGGTGCTCGAGGTCAAGGGCGGGAGCGTCTGGCACGACGAGTCCGGCTGGTGGACCCGGAGCAGCGAGGGGCAGCGACGGATCCACCCGGTCGACCAGGCCCGGGAGGCGAAGTACGCCCTGCGCGAGTACGTCGAGCGCGACCCCCGGTGGGGGAGCCGGCCGCACGTGGTGTGGGCGCACGGGGTGGTGACGCCGTACTCCGCGTTCCCGCAGGACTTCGAGGTGCCCGAGCTGCCGCGGTGGGCGCTGCACGACCGCGACGACCTGGCGACGCTGGCGGGCCGAGTCCGTCAGCACGCCTGGGGGCTCAGCCAGCACCACAGTCCGCCCAACCACGACGACGTCGACGCGGTCGTCGAGATCCTCGCCGGCCGCGCGCACACGACGTACGACGTCAACGCCGAGGCGGCCGAGCGCACGGCGCGTGCCGACCGGCTCACGCAGGAGCAGTCCGCGATCCTGCAGGTGACCCGGCTGCTGCGGCGGGTCGAGGTGCGCGGCGGCGCCGGCAGCGGCAAGACCGTGCTCGCGCTGCAGCAGGCCAAGGAGCTCAGCCGCGGACGCCCAGGCGCGCGCCCGGCGCAGCGGGTCGCGCTGCTCTGCTACTCCCTCGGCCTCGCCGCCCACCTCAAGCGCGAGGTCGCCACGTGGCCGCGCCGACAACGGCCCTCGTTCGTCGGCACCTTCCACGAGTTCGGCAAGCAGTGGGGAGCGCCCGAGGGAGACCGCGAGGACAGCGACTTCTGGGAGGAGACCCTGCCGCGCCGGATGGGCGACCTGGCCGAGGGCCTCGAGCACAACAAGCTGTACGACGCCGTGATCGTCGACGAGGCCCAGGACTTCGCCGACGGCTGGTGGCGCCCGGTGCTGCTGTCACTGCGCGACCAGGCGGAGGGCGGGCTCTACGTCTACTCCGACGAGAACCAGCGCATCTTCGCCCGCTTCGGCCGCCCGCCGGTGCCGCTCATCCCGCTCGTGCTCGACCACAACCTGCGCAACACCAAGCAGATCCACAGCTCCTTCGCCTCGCTCGCCCCCAGCCGGATGTACGCCGGCGGGGGCGACGGGCCCGACGTCACCTTCGTCGCGAGCTCGGCCGAGGACGCTCTCGGTGACGCCGACGACGCGGTCGACGCGCTGCTGGAGGAAGGCTGGTCGGAGGCCAACGTCGCCCTGCTCACCACCGGCCATCGCCACCCCTGCCAGCTCGAGCGCACCGAGGCCCACGGCCACGAGGCCTACTGGGAGACCTTCTGGGACGACGACCAGGTCTTCTACGGCCACGTCCTCGGATGCAAGGGGCTCGAGCGCGCGGCCGTCGTGCTCTGCCTCAACGAGACCACCATCCGCGACCGCGCGCGGGAGCGCCTGTACGTCGGCATGTCCCGCGCCACCGACCGGCTCGTCGTCGTCGGTGACCCGGCGTACGTGCGGGAGGTCGGTGGTGGGGAGGTGGCCAAGCAGCTGGGGGTGGCGACGCCGTGACGCCGATCCCGATCCCACCGAAGCCCGGACGTCCCGGGCAGCCGAGGTCTCGGCGGCCGGCACCCCCGGCGGTCGCCGAGCCCGACGAGCTGGTCTACGTCATCGGCGGCGACCCCGAGACCCGCACGCACCACGACGTACGCGGAGTTCGTGGATCGCAGCGCCCGGTGGCTGCCGCACCACCCCGAGGCGTTCGTGATGGCCGACGGTCACCTGCACCGCGCCACCTGCGAGGAGGTGGGCGACCTGTCCGGCGTCCAGTCGCTGATCGGTGTTCACAAGCGTGCCGACCTGCTGATCGAGCGGGCGATGCGTGAGTGGGAGGGGTTCGTGCGCTGCTCCGCGGTGCACCCCGGACTGACGGTCGGTGTCGCCGCCGCGCTCAGACCGCGACGAGCCGCACCCCCGGGTCGACGCGCCGCAGATCGTCCGGGTCGGACGTGATCACCAGCCCGCCCATCTGCCGAGCGCACAGCACGACGTGGACGTCCACGACGTCGGGGTGACCCGACCGGCCGCTCAGGATGCCGACCGCAGCGGCGGCCAGCCGGTCGAGCGCCGGGACCTCCACCTCGGGGGAGCGCAGCAGACGAGCGAGCACCGCCTGTCGCGGTCCGCCGCGCCAGAGCCTGCCGGGCGACGACCGGTGCCGGGATGCAGATGCGACGCTGGCGGTCGCGGGCCCTTCGGACGATCGACCGCACCTCGGACGTCTCCGCGCTCCAGGGCGATGAGTGCTCCGGTGTCGAGCACCAGATGATGTCCAGCGGCGGCCGGGGTCACGTCTCGGTCAGCCCGAGCTGACGGTCCGCCCAGGCCAGCACGTCCTCGGACGGCTGACCGTGCTGGGCGTCGAGGTCGTCGAGGATGGCCGACAGGGACTCACCGCCACCGTGGGCCCGCATCGCCTCGGCGACGTACGCCGAGACCGAGGTGGCCCGCTCGTCCGCGACGGCTCGTCGTGCTTGCGCGACGAGGTCGTCGGGGAGGCTGACGGTGATCTTCACGGTCATACCCGGATCATACCGATCGTCCGGGCTGTCGGCCGGGTCGTGCCTGACGACGTCATGGGTGGTCATAGGTCGATGCTGCGGCCGTTCTGTCGCCCTCGCATTCGGTCATCCACAGGATCGGTCGCGATCATGACCGCTGACCCCGGGGGCATGGGACGAGGACGAGGTGGGCATATTGGAAGGCATGACATCGACGCTCACGCCGGTCGAGCACACCGCGACCCCCGCCGCCGAGAAGGGCCCCCACGGGCTGACTCCCGAGCAGGTCCAGCAGCTCGGCCGCGAGCTCGACCAGATCCGGCAGGACGTCATCGAGAGCCGCGGGGCGCGCGACGCGGCGTACATCCGTCGGGTGATCAGGACGCAGCGCGTGCTGGAGGTCGTCAGCCGGCTGGCGCTGCTCGGTGGTCGCGACAAGGTGGCGTGGGCGCTCGGCACGGCCGCGCTCAGCACCGCCAAGATCCTCGACAACATGGAGATCGGTCACAACGTCCTGCACGGACAGTGGGACTGGATGCGCGATCCCAAGATCCACTCGAGCACCTGGGAGTGGGACCACGCGTCACCGCCGGCGCAGTGGAAGCGCGCCCACAACGAGGTGCACCACCGCTACACCAACATCATCGGCCGCGACAACGATCTCGGCTACGGCATCATGCGCGTCGACGAGGGGCAGGAGTGGGAGCGCCGCTACCTGGCGCAGCCCGCGTGGAACTTCGTGACCGCCTGCATCTTCGAGTGGGGCATCGCGATGTACGACCTCGACCTCGGCGAGCACCTGCGCGAGAAGCGCGCGATGTCCCCGGAGAAGAAGGCCGAGGCGCGGGTGACGCTGAAGAAGGCGGCCAAGCAGGTCGTGAAGGACTACGTGGTCTGGCCGGCGCTGTCCGGTCGCGCGTGGAAGGCGACCCTGGCCGCCAACGCGACCGCCAACCTGACCCGCAACCTGTGGAGCCACTCGATCATCATGTGCGGCCACTTCCCCGAGGGCGTCTCCGTCTTCGAGCTGGAGGAGCTCGACGACGACGAGACCCGCGGTGAGTGGTACGTCCGCCAGATGCTCGGGTCGGCCAACATCAGCGGCTCGCGCGTGCTGCACCTGATGAGCGGCAACCTGTCTCACCAGATCGAGCACCACTGCTTCCCGGACCTCCCGAGCAACCGGTACGCCGAGATCGCGCCGCGGGTGCGTGAGCTCTTCGACCGCTACGACCTGGCCTACAACGCCCGCCCGCTCGTGCGGCAGGTCGGCAGCGCCTGGCACCGCGTCGTACGCCTGTCGCTGCCCAACGGGTGGCTGGCCGAGACCAACCGCCGCAACTGGCGCACGCAGCTCAAGCAGCTCGTGGCGCAGCCCGCGGTCAGCCCGGCCTGACCGACCGGTCCCCGATCAGCACCACTGGGCGGGCCGTTCCTGACTGTCGGCCCTCGCGAGGCTGACAAGTTCAGGATCCCCGGTCGACCGGGGATTCCTGAACCGCCGTCAGCGGTCACACGCGCACGCCGGGCCGCAGCGTGGCCCCCAGCACCGCGGCGCCCGCAGCGGCGACGACCAGCCAGAAGACCAGCACCCCGTCGCCGAAGTCGCCGATCGGGTAGACCGACGGCCAGTCCAGGAACGACGTGATCACGACCGGGCCGATCGTGGCGAGGGCGACGACGCCGGCGAGCAGCGCGCCGGGCGCCGGGACCTCGCGGCGGGAGGCCAGGGCCGCGACGCCGACGGTGAGGGCGATCGAGGCGCCGCCCACCAGCCACCAGCCGGAGCGCTCGAGCGGGAGGTCGCCGGGGCGGGCGAGGACGACCAGGGCCCAGAGCCCGAGCGGTACGCCGGCGACGGCGAGCCGCGTCGTACGCCGCCAGGTCGCGCCGCGCGGCGTGACCGCCACGACCCGCACCGCCGCCTCGTCGAAGAGGAAGGCGGCGGCGGTGGCGCAGCAGGCCAGCAGCGCCGGGAGCAGGACTACCGCCGTCGACGGCCAGCGGGCCAGGCACCCGGCCAGCAACCCCGCCGCCGCGCACGCCCTGAGGACGGCGGGCCAGGGGAGGCTGCGGCGCAGGTACCACCAGCGCAGGGTCACGTCTCGACCCGGGACGGGATCGGGTCCGAGTCGACGTTCTCGGAGCTGCCGGTGGTCATCGCGAGGGCCAGGCAGGCCAGAGCGGCGACCACGGCTCCGGCGATCAGGGCCCGCAGCTGACGGGTGCGGGCGGTGCGGTCGTGCCAGATCGCCACCAGCACGGCGACCGCGCACAGGCACAGCACGTAGCCGAGGTAGGCGAGCGGGTTGCCGGCCAGGATCGTGGCCCAGCCCCCGTCCTCCGTGCCGGAGTGGAACATCGCCCACGGGACCCACAGCCGCAGCTCCGAGGTGCGGCTCGTAGGCGAACGGGCATCTGGGCGACCAGGTCGAGCGCCACGAGGGCGACGACCACCACCGCCGCGGCGCCGGGGAAGCGCACCCACCGCCCGGTGAGCACGCCGAGCAGTCCACCGCCCAGGCAGGCGACCGGACCCAGCGCGAGCAGGATGCTCCACACCTGCCAGTCGGGCAGGGTGCCGAACCACCACTCCTGCGGTGCCACTCCGCGCGTGGTCGTCGACGACGAGCAGCAGCGCCGTCCACACCGCCCCGGCGGCGAACGGCACGAGACAGGCCACGGCGAGCGCCGCCGTACGGCGGGCCTCGGTGCCGGGGGCGGTGGCCACGGCCTCGACGGCGGCCTCGGTCGACCGGGTCAGCCGTGCGGTCGCGACCAGGCTGGTCAGCCCGATGAAGAACGCCGGGATGACCGGCGTCGACAGCGCGTCGGGGAAGTAGGGGCCGTCGTCGAGGACGTACATCAGGCCGAGCACCGACGTAGGCGAGCACGACGCCGACGAGGAAGACGGGGTGCCGGGCGAGGCGGCGGGCCTCGATCGTGGCCATCGGGCCGAGGCCGGCGAAGCCGGTCGTGGACACAGAGGTGGTGGTCATGGCTGCTCCTGAGGATGGAGGTGGGACGGGTCAGGCGGGTGCGCGGACGCTGCGGGCGTCGGCGCCGAGCATCAGCAGGTAGGCGTCCTCGAGCGTCGGCTCGGTCGGGACGGCGCCGGGCGGCGGCGTACCGCCCACGACGTGGTGGCGGCCGGTGCCGGTGCGCCAGCTCACCAGCGCGTCGGGGCCGGGGTCGTCGGAGAGCCAGACCCGGCCCTCGGCGGTGGCGACCAGGTCGGTGACGGCGCCGTCGAAGCGGACGGTGCCGCCGGCGAGGACCACGACGCGCTCGCAGAGGGCGGCGACGTCCTCGGTCTGGTGGGTGGAGAGCAGCACCGCGCACTGGCCCGCGAGCACCGAGAGGGTACGTCGCAGGTCGGCGCGCTGGGTCGGGTCGAGACCGGTCGTGGGCTCGTCGAGCACCAGCAGCCGGGGGTCGCCGAGCAGCGACTGCGCCAGCGCGACGCGGCGCCGCTGCCCCCCGGACAGCTTCGAGACCCGCTTGGTGGCCAGCTCGGCGAGATCGACGAGGTCGAGCACCCGGCGTACCTCGCGGAGGCGGCGGTCGCGGTCGTTCCACTCCTTGAGCACCGCGACGTACTCGACGAAGCCGAAGGCGGTCATGTCGCCGGGGTAGCCGAGCTCCTGGGGCAGGTAGCCGAGGCCGCGGCGGATCGCGGTGACCTCGCCGTGGGAGCCGTGCGGGTCGTGCCCCAGCAGGCTGACCCGGCCGGAGTCGGCGGCGATCGAGGTGGCGACGATCCGCAGCAGCGTGGTCTTGCCGGCGCCGTTGGGGCCGAGCAGCCCGGTGACGCCGCGGTCGAAGGCGAGGTCGACGCCGTCGAGGGCGCGGGTGCGGCCGTAGGTCTTGGTGACGCCGGTGAGCTCGACAGCGTTCACAGCACTGCTCCGATCTGACGGTCCTGACGGGACTTGAGGGCGAGGACGACGCACGCCGTGGCAGCGAGCGCGAGGTAGGCGATCTGCTGGTTGGCCTCCACCGGCCAGGTCGCCGGCACCACGCGCACCGAGAGCAGCACGACGCCGCACCACGCGATGGCGAGCACCGCGGCGCCGGCGCGCGGGCCGACGTACGCCGAAAGGGCCAGCAGCACCGGGACCAGCGCGAGCCCCGGCCCCAGCCAGGCGAGCGCCAGCCAGTCGGGGCCGGGCAGCAGCAGCCCGAGCGCGGCGGTGGCCGGCAGCACCGAGACGAGCACCGCCAGCGTCCGGACCAGGATCAGCCGGGTCCGGCCGTAGGGGGCGGTGACCACGAGCGACTCCAGCGGGTCCGACAGCGGGCCGTAGGCCGCGGCGACGCCGACCACCGGCACCATCGGGGCCACCAGCAGGAACGGCGCGATCAGCTCCTCGCCGCTGAGGGCGACCGCGAGGGTCGCGAAACCCACGGCCACGAACGCGCTCGCCAGCCAGGCCGTGCGCAGCGACGCGGTGGCGGCCAGCAGCACCGCCGTGGGCTCGGAGACCCCGCAGCGACGGGCCAGGCGCACCACCAGCGGCAGCGGCGGGCTCTGCACCCGGTCGCGGACACCGGCCCAGGCGCGCTCCAGCGGCGGCGCGGCGACCACGCTCGTGATGCTCGCGCGGCAGTCGGCGCAGCGCACGAGGTGCTGCTCGACCGAGGCGCCACTGATCGCGTCGAGCGCGCCGTCGACGTACGCCGTCAGCAGGGCGGGGTCGGCGTGCCAGCTCTGGGTGGTCATGTCCATCCCTCCTGGGTCTGGGTCAGCGAGCCCCGCAGCTGCGCCTTGGCGCGGTGCAGGCGGGTCTTCACGGTGTTCTCGCGGACGCCGAGCAGCCGCCCGGCCTCCTTGGTGGTCAGACCGTCGAGGACGACCGCCTGCACGACCGAGCGGACCTGGCGAGCGCGGCTGCCAGCGCGCCGGCAGGTGCCGTCGACGCCGCGCACTCGTCCTGCGCACGCGCCGGATCGACGGCTCCAGCACCTCGGCGCATGGGCACGACGAACACCAACCGCGTCCTGCGGTTCTGGCTCGAGAAGGGCACCGACCTCTCCGCACACAGCCCCGCCGACCTCGCCCGCATCGCCGGCCACCGTCGACAGCGACCCCGCCCTACCCTGGCCCTGCGCACCGTGCCCCAGCGTGGCCGCGCTGCTCGCCAACCCGGCAGCGCATGACCGTTCCTGAACCGGTCGAGCTCGCCTCCTCGCGAGGGCTGACAAGTTCAGGAATCCCCGGTCGACCGGGGATTCCTAAACCGCCGGACCTGACAAACGCTTGTCAGGCGCGTACACCGGGCCGGAGCGTGCCCCCTGCACCGCGGCGGCCGCGCTGCTCAGTGACGTGTCCGACGCGCGATGATTGCCGGGTCCTCGCGCCCCCTAGAAAGGCCCGGCAATCGTCGAGGATCCGACGCTGATCACTCCGCCGATGCCGACTTTGCCCCAGGGCGACGTAAGTTTGTCGGATGACCTCTTCTGAGTACGCAGTGGCTGAGCAAGCTCGGGAAACGGAGTCGGAGTCGGCGGAGCCCGCCACCGGCCCCCAGGACGTCTCCGACGTGGGGCCCGAGGCGGCCCGCGTCGCGTGGATCGCGGCGGGACGTGAGGTCCTGATCGAGCTGGCGTCGACGTACCAGGCGACGATCACGCACCGCGAGCTGTCGCAGCGGGTCATGGAGCGCTCGGGGATCACCACCCGCCAGCTCTCCCAGCACTGGATCGGCGACGTCCTCAACGGCATCGGCGAGGACTCCGCCTCGCGCGACGAGCCCCGCCTCTCCGCGTTGGTGGTCGACTCGCAGGGCAGCGTCGGCAAGGGGTACGTCGACGAGGCGACCGGCACGCCCGACGGGGGTGCGCAGGAGGACGCCGACGACCGCGCCTCGGTCGAGCGCTACCGCTGCTACCAGGCCTTCGGTGCCACCATGCCTGCTGACGGCGGCCGCGCCGCGCTCACCCCTCAGCTGGCCCGCGCCCGCGAGCGCCAGCGGCAGGCCCGGATCGCCGCGATCGAGCCGACCGTGTGCGCGTCCTGCAACTTCGTCATCCCCCCGACCGGCGTCTGCGACAACTGCGGCTGATCCGCAGGCCAACCCCCTCCGACTAGCCTGGCCAGGTGCCGGACCTGCCCGACGACCCGAACCCCGGGCTGCCCTCCAACGTGATCCCGATGCCGGGACTCGACCCGCAGTCCATCTTCCGCGACCTGCGCGCCCTGAGCGCCAACGCCGACCACCACCCCGGCTTCCACCTCGAGGCGCTGGACCAGCCCCGGCTGCTGCCCCGCCCGGCGTCGCCGCTGCGGTTCACGGTGCGCATCGACCTCGACGGCGCCCAGCCGCCGATCTGGCGCCGCCTGGTGCTCGACGGCGGGCTGAGCCTGGCCCAGCTGCACGGAGTCCTGCAGGTGGCGATGGGGTGGACCGACTGCCACCTGCACCAGTTCCGGATGGGCCCGATGGAGTCCGTGCACCGGACGGCCCCGTTCGTCACCGACCTCGCGGAGGCGGAGGGCGACGAGGGCACGCACGAGCGCGACGTACGACTCGACGAGGTGGTGGCGGAGCCCGGTCACGTGCTCGTCTACGAGTACGACCTCGGCGACGGCTGGGACCACACGCTGCGCGTCGAGTCGGTCGCTCCGCGCGACGGCGACGCGCCCGCGGCCCGCTGCCTCGAGGGCGAGCGGGCCTGCCCGCCCGAGGACGCCGGCGGTGTCCACGGTTACGAGGAGATGCTGGCGCTGCGGGCCCCAGGAGCGGCGACCACGCAGTGGGACCGGCACCGGCTGAGCTGGCTCGGCGACGACTTCGACCCCGAGGCCTTCGACGTCGAGGTGGTCGACGCCGTGGTGCAGCGGGTCGGGTCCGGGCCCGCCCCGAGCCAGCTGCCGCGCGCGGGCGACCTGGCCGTCGGGCTCGGGCTGCTGCTGCCGAGGCTCGACAACGAGGGAGCGGCGAACGTCGCCACCTGGCTGGGCGCCGGCGCGCTCGACGACGTCGACCTCGACGAGCAGACCGCCGCCGCCCTCACCGCTCCGTGGCGCACGCTGCTGGCCCTGGTCGGTGAGGAGGGCCTCGCGCTGACCGGCGCCGGCTACCTCCGCCCCGCGACGGTGGTCGAGCTGCTGACGACCCTGCCGCTGCGTCATCCGGTCTGGGGCAAGGGCAACCGCGAGGAGCACGCCCCGCCGGTGGCCGCCCTGCGGGCCTCGGCGACAGCCCTGGGGCTGGTCCGCAAGCTGCGCGGACGGCTGCTGGTCACCGCGGCCGGTCGCCCGTTGGCCGACGACCCGGTGGCCCTGGCCCACCACCTCGCAGCCCGCCTGCCGTGCGGTCGCGGCCAGCACGAGACCGAGGCCGGGTGGCTGACGCTGGTCGGCACCGCCGCCGGCGACGAGCGCCCCGAACGGCTCGCGTCCCGCATCCTCAGCGGTCTGGGCTGGGAGGTCGACGGGGGAGTGGCCCCCCATGACGCCCGGCACTGGGCGCGGGCGACCCGCGACGTGCTGTCGCTGGCCGGCTGGAACCCCGACCGCTGGTCCGGACTCCAGCACGACCCCCGGGCCCGCGTGCTGGCCCAGCTCGCCGTGCGCGCATGACGGGCGCTGCCCCCCGGCCCACCGAGCTGCTGCTCGTCGGCGCCGGCCACACCCACCTGTACGTCGCCACGCACGCGGCCGCACTGGTCGCCGCCGGCTACCACGTACGGCTGCTCAGCCCGCGGCACTTCTACTACAGCGGCGTCGCGTCCGCCACGGCCGCGGGCGACCTGCCGGCCTCGGCCGGGCGGATCGACGTCGCCCGTCTCGCGCGCCAGGCCGGCGTCACCTTCCACGAGGGCACCCTCGCGGGCCTCGACCGCGACCGGCGCGTCGCCATGACCGCCGACGGCGCCGAGCTGGCGTACGACGTGCTGTCGCTCAACCTCGGCAGCGTCGCCGCGCCCCGCGAGATGCGGGTCGACCCCGCCGTGCTCCGGGTGAAGCCGCTGAGCAGCCTCACCGAGCTCGGCGCACGGATCGCCGCGACCGTCGGCGACGCCGCCACGGTCACGGTGGTCGGCGGCGGTGCGACGGGCCTCGAGCTCGCCGCCCACCTGGCCGTACGTCGGGGGGTCGCCCACGTGCGGCTCGTCGAGGCCGGTCCGCTCGTCGGTGCCGACCTGACGCGGGGCGCGCGTCGCCGGCTGGTGCGGCTGCTCGCGCGCCGCGGGGTCGAGGTCCGCACCAGCTGCGCCGTGAGTGATCTGGGCGCGGACGGCGTCACCACGGCCGACGGCACCACGCTGCCGCACGACTGCGCCGTGCTGGCCACGGGCCTGGCCGCCCCGCCGCTGCTCGCCGACCTCGGGCTGGGCGACGCCGACGGCGTGCCGGTGCGGGCGACGCTGCAGCACGTCGAGCACGACGAGGTCTACGCCGTGGGCGACTGCGCCCACTTCGTGCCCGAGCCCCTGCCGCGGATCGGGGTGCACGGCGTGCGGCAGGGACCGGTGCTCCACCGGAGCCTGCTGGCCCGCAGCGCCGGGGAGCCGCTGCCGACGTACGACCCGCAGCGCCGGGCGCTGGCCATCCTCGACCTGGGCGCCGGCACCGGGCTGGCCGTCTGGGGGCCGATGTGGTGGCAGGGCCCGGCCGCCCTGCGGCTCAAGCGCCGGATCGACCGACGGTGGCTGGCGACGTACCAGGGCTGAGGGCCGGAGCTGACCACGGAGCCTGAGCTCAGAGCGAGCTGAGGTCGGGCGGCACGTCGACGGCGTTCGCGCGCAGCACCTCGAGCGGGATCACCTCGAGCGCCCGCTCGTTGGTCGAGGCGAGCACGATCGGCGCGGCGACCCCGGCGTCGTGGGCCTGGAGCCACCGCACGGCCACCACGCACCAGCGGTCGCCCGGTGTGAGCCCCGGGAAGCCCCACTGCGGACGCGGCGTGGACAGGTCGTTGCCGACGCTGCGCTGGTGCTGGAGGAACTCCGGGGTGACCACCGCGCAGACCGCGTGCAGACCCTGGTCCTCGGGGCCGCACAGACAGCTGCCGTCGCGGTAGAAGCCGGTCATCGGGTCGGTCCCGCAGGGCTCCAGCGCGCCACCCAAGACGTTGCGTTCGGTCACGCCGTCAGCCTAGTGACTCGGCGGACGGCGTGACCGGACGTCTCCCGGCTAGCGGATCCGCAGCAGGTTGCCGGGCCCGAACATCGGGGCGGTGAGGTAGATCGAGTCCTTGGTGGCGTCGACGCCGGCCGGCATCGTGAACTCACCGGGGAACATCTCGTCGATGCGCGGGCCACCGCGCATCAGCCGGACCCGCTTCAACGCGCCCTTCTCGGCGCCGGGCAGCCCGAACTCCATGGCCAGCCAGCCCTGCGTGGACAGCTCGACCGCGTAGACCACCGGCTTGCGCTTGTTGCGCCGGACCCGGAGCTTGCCCGTGGCGAGGTCCATGATCGAGGTCAGGCCGTCGGCGTACCGCTTGCACGGGCCGGACCGCGGTGCCTCCGGGTCGCAGGTCGCGTTGGTCGTGCCGGGCCGCACCCGCCAGATCTGCGAGGTCTCGGGCGTGCCCGGGAAGCCGCGCAGCTCGCCCACGTACCAGTAGCCGTCACGGCCGACCGCCACCGAGGTGGTCACGGCCTCCGCCGGCATCGGGGTCCCGGCGGGCGGGAGCGGTCCGCCCTCCTCGGGCGGGATGTCGGGGTAGCCGTCGGGCATCGTCACTGTCCGGGGCTTGACCCGGAGCACGGTCGAGATCGAGCCGTCGGGCGTGACCCGCAGCAGGTCGTTGCCGGCCGCGTCGGCGACCAGCACGCTGCCGTCGCCCAGCGCGGCCAGACCGAAGGCGTTGCTGTCCTCGGGGTAGTCCTCGAGGTCGTAGGGGTCGGGGTCGGAGGCCTGGTAGGCGCCGATGTCCGCGACGGCGACGGGCTCCTCGAGGCCGGGACGCCAGCGGTAGAGCGTGTTGCCGGCGGGCGGCACCGCCGCGGCCCGCTTGCCCTGGAGTCGACGCATCATGGCGTCCTCGGGTGGGCCAGCGGCGCCGGTGAGGAGCCAGACGGTGAAGCCGCGCCCGAGCGCGACGGCCGGGGCGAGACCACCGGGCAGCTCCCCGAGCGGCAGGGCGACCGCGCGCCGCCGTGGGCGCTCGATGACCAGGCTGAAGGTGCCGTCGCCCTGGGTGACCAGGGTCAGTCCGTCACCGAGGGCATCGACCCCGCGCGGGCTGTCGAGCGAGACGACCGGGCTCAGCGTGGGCCGGGTCTGGGGCTTCGCGGCGCCCTGGCCGGAAGCGGGGACCGTCGTGGCGACGGAGAGGGCCAGGGCCGAGGCGGTGGCGAGTGCGAGAGCGGGACGAGCGAAGGAGCGAGCAAGCGACATGACGACCCCAGGTAGATAAGCCCGAGACGACGTGGATCTGCCCTTCCTGTACTACGGCTGGAAGGCGGGGGTGTCAAGACCCGTCGGGGTCCTGACTCCTGGTGATGTTGACCAGCCAGATCATGCCGAAGCGGTCGGCGACCTGCCCGAACTCGTCGCCCCACATCTGCACCTCCAGCGGCGTGTGCACCTCGCCGCCCTCCGCCAGCGCGGCGAACCAGCCCCGCAGCTCCTCCGCCCCGTCGCCGTTGAGGCAGAGCCGGACGGAGAGCCCCTCGTCGATCGAGGTGTCCGGCGGCAGGTCGCCCGCCATCACGGCGACACCTCGTACACGAACGTACCTATCGGCGCGGGCGACGGGCGGGCAGCGCGCGGCTGAGCGTGGATCCGGGCCTCCCGACGGCTGACCGGAGCCCGATAGGTACGTCCGTGTACGACGGCGTTGGTGCTGTCCGGAAGGATGAGCAGGTGACCGAGACACGCCGACGCCGACTGATCCAGGTCACGGCTGCGCTGGTGGCGGCGGTCGTGCTGGGGGTGGGCGTCGTCGCGCTGACCGGCGAAGAGGCCCCAGGCGTCGACGTGACCGAGACGCCGCTGGAGGTCCCGGTGGGCGAGGAGGCATCCGGTGACGAGGTCAGCCTGGACGCCTCGGTCTTCACCGCCGAGGGCGACGCCGGGGCCGACGCGGACGGGCGGCGCGCGGCCGTCCTGCTGGCCCACGGCTTCGGTGGCAGCAAGGCCGACCTCGCCGAGCAGGCGCGCGAGGTGGCCGAGGAGGGCTACGTCGTGCTCACCTGGACCGCACGGGGGTTCGGCGAGTCCGGCGGGCTGATCCACCTCAACTCTCCCGACTACGAGGTCGCCGACGCCTCCCGGCTGCTCGACCTGCTCGCCGAGCGCGACGACGTCCGGCTCGACGGCGAGGGCGACCCGGTGGTGGGGATGGCCGGCGGTTCCTACGGCGGGGCGATCTCGTTGCTCGCCGCGGCCTACGACGAGCGGGTCGACGCGATCGTCCCGGCGATCACCTGGAACGACCTGGCGCAGAGCCTCTACCCGCAGTCGGCCGTCGAGGCGGTGGACGGGCGTCGTTCGCCCGCCGCGGTCGACCCGGTCGCGGACCCCGGCGTCCTGAAGCGGCGCTGGGCCTCGCTGTTCTTCGCCGGCGCGCTGGAGGGCATCGCCGACGGACCCGGCGGGGCTTCGCGGTCCGACGCGCCCGGCCCCGCGGCGTGCGGTCGGTTCGCCCCCCGGATCTGCACCCTCTACTCCGAGTCGGCGACGACCGGCCGACCCACCGCCGCGGTGCTGGCGCTGCTGCGCCGCAGCTCGCCGGCGCCGGTGCTCGACCGGGTCACCGCGCCGACCCTGCTCGTGCAGGGCGAGCAGGACTCGCTCTTCGGCCTCGACCAGGCCGACGCGACCGCCCGGGCGCTGGCGGCCGCCGGCACCCCCGTCGGCGTGCACTGGATCGACGGCGGGCACGACGCCTCGGGCGACACCTCCTTCGCCGAGGACCTGACCGAGCCCGCGACGGCCTGGTTCGACCACTACCTGCGCGGCGGTCCCGACCCCGGTGTCACCTTCGAGTTCACGCTGCCCAACGCCGCGCTCGAGGACGGCCCGGTGGAACGCCGGGAGGCCGACGCCTACCCGACCGACGGCGCCGGGCTGACGACCGAGGCGCTCGACCTCGCCGGCGGCGCCCAGCCGGTGGTCTCGCCGCCGGGCGGTGAGCCCACCGCGCTGACCGGGCTGCCCGGCACGGGTCCGCTGCTCGGGGCCGCGGCCGGCCTCAGCGGCGCCGGCTTCCGGCTGGCTGCGCTGCCCGGTGCCTCCGCGGTCTTCGAGTCGCCGGCCAGCGCCGACGGTCTCGTCGTGGTGGGCGCCCCGCGGGTGCGACTGTCGGTCGCCTCCTCGACCACCGACGCGACGCTGTTCGCCTCGCTCTGGATCGTCTCCGCCGACGGCACCCCCGTCCTGCCCCGCCAGCTCGTCGCGCCCGTCCACCTGGCGGGACTGACGCCTGGCGAGCCGCGCGAGGTCGAGGTCGCCCTGCCCGCGTCGGCGTACGAGGTCGAGGAGGGACAGGCCCTGCGCCTGGTCGTCTCCAGCACCGACGCGGCGTACGCCGTTCCGCGCGACGGGCGGGTCTACCAGGTCGGTCTCGCCGACGGTGAGGGTGCGGGCGCCCTGCGGGTGCCCCTGGTCGAGGCCGACCGCGCAGCCAGCGACGGCCAGCTGGTCCCGCTGCCGCTGCTCGTGACCGTCGGGCTGCTGCTGGCTGCGGCGCTCCTCGCGGGGGTGCTCGGCGCGCGGCGTCACCGGCCCGCGGCGGTGGTCGAGGAGCTGGCCGACGTGCCGCTGGTGGTCGAGGGCCTGGTCAAGGCCTACCGCAACGGCTTCCGCGCGGTCGACGGGGTGTCGTGGCGCGCCGAGCGCGGTCAGGTGGTCGGGCTGCTCGGACCCAACGGCGCCGGCAAGACCACCACCATGCGGATGCTGGTCGGGCTGATCCGCGCCGACGGCGGTCGCATCCACGTGCTCGGCCACGAGGTCACCGCCGGCGCCCCGGTGCTCGGCCGGGTCGGCGCGCTGATCGAGGGGCCCGGCTTCCTGCCCCACCTCACCGGGCGCGAGAACCTGCACGCCTTCTGGGCCGCCACCGGCAAGCCCGAGGAGGCTGCGGGCTACGACGAGGCGCTCGCCATCGCCGATCTCGGGGTCGCCCTCGACAAGCCGGTGCGCTCCTACAGCCACGGCATGCAGCAGCGGCTCGGCATCGCCCAGGCCATGCTCGGGCTGCCCGAGCTGCTGCTGCTCGACGAGCCCGCCAACGGGCTCGACCCCCCGCAGATCCGCGCCATGCGCGGCGTCCTGGCCCGGTACGCCGCGAGCGGCCGCACCGTCGTCGTGTCCAGCCACCTGCTCAGCGAGGTCGAGCAGACCTGCAGCCACGTCGTGGTCATGCACCGCGGCCAGGTCGTCCTGGAGGGCGCGATGGCCGACCTCGTGGAGGGCTCGGAGACCACCGTGGTGACGGTCGACGGGGGAGACCCCGCCGCTGCTGCGGCTGCGCTGGCCCGGCTCGACGGGGTCACCGACGCGTCGGTCGACGACGAGGGCCGGGTGCGGGTGCAGGGCACGGTGTCGCGGCCCCGGCTGGTCGAGGAGCTGGTCGCCCACGGCGTCCCCGTCTCGTCCGTCGACGGCCGGCGCCACCTCGAGGAGGTCTTCATGAGCCTGGTCGGTGACGACCGGCCCGCGCAGGTCGAGGCGACGTACGTCGGGAGCAAGCCATGAGCCACGACGCACTGGGCCACGACGCGCTGGGCCACGACGCACTGGGCCACGACGACATGAGCCACGACGTCACGACGGTGATGGCCCACCGGGCGCTGCCGCTGCGCGCCGAGGTACGCCGCCAGCTCAAGCGGCGGCGTACGCAGATCTCGTTCGGGTTCCTGCTCCTGCTGCCGCTGCTGCTGGTGGGCGCCTTCGCGCTGGGCTCCGACGACGGCGGCGACGGAGGCCGGGCGACCTTCGTCGACCTGGCCCAGAAGGGGCCCGCCAACTTCACCGTCTTCGCGCTCTTCGCCTCGACCGGCTTCCTGCTGGTGGTGCTGGTCGCGCTCTTCGCGGGCGACGCGGTGCCGGCCGAGGCGAGCTGGTCGTCGTTGCGCTACCTGCTGGCCGCGCCGGTGCCCCGGGCCCGGCTGCTGCGGGTCAAGCTCGCCGTGGCCGCGCTGACCAGCGCGGCCGCCCTGGTGGTGCTGCCGCTGTGGTGCCTGCTGGTCGGGACGATCGCCTACGGCACCGGGTCGTTCGAGGGGCCGAGCGGCGAGCGGCTGGGCTGGGGCGAGTTCGCGGTGCGGCTGGTGATCATCGTCGGCTACCAGATGGTCAGCCTGCTCTTCGTGCTGGCGCTGGCGTTCTTCGTGGGGGTGCTGACCGATGCGCCGCTGGGGGCGGTGGGCAGCGCGGTGATGCTCACGATCGTCTCCTCGATCCTCGACAGCATCGAGCCGCTGGGCGCGGTGCGGGAGGGGTTGCCCACCCACGGGCAGTTCGCGTGGGCCGACGCGCTCCAGCGCGACGTCCAGTGGGACCAGATGGCGACCGGCTCGCTCTGGGCCCTGGGGTACGCCGTGGTGCTGATCACCGGGGCGTTCCTGGCTTTCTCGCGCAAGGACATCCTGAGCTGAGCGGCCCCCTCGTCCTCAGCCGTCCTGCGCCGTCCGCAATCGTCCACAGCCGGTCGGGGCCGGCTGGCGCCGCGGCCGGTTGTCGGCGACCGTGGGTAGCGTCCACGACGTCCCGGGAGAGAGCGACCTGACCGTGCCCGACCTGTTCCTGCTGATCGACGAACCGGCGCTCCGCGCCGACTTCGACGACGGCTCGCTCGCCCGCGGCCGCCTGCTGGCGGCCCAGGGCACGGTCCACGGCCTCCAGGTCGACCTGGCCGACGGCCGCACCGAGGCCGTCGCCTCGGTGCAGGGCAGCTCGGTCGTGCCCTACCGCGTGCACGTCTGGGTGGTCCACGACCCGACCCGCGCCGTCACGACCACCACCTCGTGCACCTGCCCGGTCTCGCGCCAGTGCAAGCACGGGGTCGCGGTGGCCCTGGCGGCCCGTGAGCTCGGCCAGCGCGACCGACGGCCCGCGTGGGAGCGCTCGCTCGACGTCGTCCTCGACGAGCTCGGCGACCACCGGCCGCGGCGCCCCGCCGAGCCGGCGCCGCTGGCGCTGCAGCTCGAGCTGCTCAGCCCCACGATGGGCCGCGGCTGGCGCGACCACGCCGACCCCGTGATCCTGCTCCGGCCGATGCGCCGGGGCGCCAAGGGCGACACCTGGGTCAAGAGCGGCGTCGGCTGGAGCCGGCTGGTGGGGTGGGCCGACTGGGGCGCCTACGTGCCCGAGCACGTCGAGGTGCTCACCCAGCTCCACGCCGCGGCGGCCGGCCGGCGCTCCTACGTCTACGGCAACGACCAGATCGTCATCGGTGACGTCGGCCCCCGGCTGTGGACCCTCCTGCGCCGGGCGCGCGACCTCGGGGTCGAGCTGCTCGCGGCGGGGGCGCTGGGCTCGGTCGAGGTGCTCGACGAACCGGTCGAGATGGCGGTCGACCTGCGCCGCACCGCCGAGGGCCAGACCGAGGTCGTGCTCGGGGTCGAGGCCCGCGGGCGGTGGTGGAGCGGCGAGCCCGTGCTGCCCGTCGGCCTGCCCGCCCACGGCGTGGTGCTGCTCGAGCCCGCGGCTGCGGGTGAGCCGCGCGGCGAGCGAGCCGGGCGCGGACGGTCCGGGCCGGCGTACGCGGCGGTGCTGGCGGGGCTCGCGCGGCCGGTGCCGGCGGCGACCCTGCGGCTCGGGCAGAGCCCGTTGCAGGTGCCCCGGGCCGAGCGCGACAGCCTCGAGACCGACTACCTGCCCCGGCTCGTGCGTCAGCTGAGGGTCGGCTCCAGCGACGGCTCCGTGCGGGTGCCGGCGCCGCTGCCCCCGCGGCTGCTGCTCGAGGTGACCTGGCGCGAGGCCTCGGCCGCCGAGCTGGTGTGGCGGTGGGGCTACGGCTCCGGGCGTACGCAGCACACCTGCGGCCTCGGCGAGCGCACGGCGCTGCCCGGGCTGCGCGACGACGAGGCCGAGCAGAAGCTGCTGGCCGAGCTGCTGGCCAGCGGTCACGTCGACCGGCTGGTCGAGCCGTCGGGCCGGCTCCCCGAGCGGCTCGACGTGAGCGGGGCCGGCGCGCTGGCGCTGGGTCGCTGGGTGCTGCCGGCGCTGCGGGGCAGCGGGCTGGTCGAGATCACCGAGGTCGAGCCTCCGGTCTTCCGCGAGGCGGAGGGGGCGCCGCAGATCCGCTTCGATGCCGTCGAGCCCTCGCCCCACCCCGAGGGCGAGCCGGCCGCCACCGACTGGCTCGACCTCGCCGTGGTCATCGAGATCGACGGCGAGCAGGTGCCGCTGCCGGCGGTGCTGGCCGCGCTCACGCTCGGCGACGACCTGATCGTGCTGCCGAGCGGGCTCTTCTTCCCCACCGACCGGCCCGAGCTGGCCCGGCTGCGCGAGCTGGTCGCGGCTGCTGCGGAGATCCACGGCGGGTCCGACGACGACGACGAGACGCTGCGGGTGTCGCTGGTCGACGTCGACACCTGGAGCCAGCTGGAGGCCACCGGCCTCGTCGACCGGCAGGCCGAGGAGTGGCTGCGCCGCGCGGCCGTGCTGCGCGACCTCACCGAGCTGCCGGCCCACGAGCCGGTCGGGCTGACGGCGACGCTGCGCGGCTACCAGCTCGAGGGGTTCCGCTGGCTGGCCTTCCTGCGCGAGCACGGTCTCGGCGGCATCCTGGCCGACGACATGGGGCTTGGGCAAGACGCTCCAGGTGCTGGCGATGATCAGCCACGCGCAGGCCGCCGACCCCGGGCCGTTCCTGGTGGTGGCGCCCACCAGCGTGGTCGGCGCGTGGGAGGGCGAGGCCGCGCGGCACGCCCCCGACCTGCGGGTGCTCGTGCTGACCTCCTCGGTCGCCCGGCGCGGTGGCCCGGAGGCGCTCGCGGCGCTGGTGGCCGAGGCCGACGTCGTGGTCACCAGCTACACGCTGCTGCGCCTCGACGAGCCGGCGTACGCCGCGATCACCTGGGGCGGGCTGGTGCTCGACGAGGCGCAGCACGTCAAGAACCACAAGTCGAAGGGCTACCAGGCGGTGCGCCGGATCGAGGCGCCGTTCAAGCTCGCGGTCACCGGCACGCCGTTCGAGAACCGGCTCATGGAGCTCTGGTCGCTGCTCTCGATCACCAACCCGGGTCTCTACCCGCACCCGGCGCGGTTCAGCCGCCACGTCGTGCGGCCGGTCGAGGCGGGCGACCGCGAGGTGCTGCAGCGGCTGCAGCGACGCATCCGACCGCTCCTGCTGCGCCGCACCAAGGAGGTCGTCGCCGCCGACCTGCCGCCCAAGCAGGAGCAGGTGCTCGACGTCGAGCTGGCGCCGCGCCACCGCAAGGCCTACGACACCCACCTCCAGCGCGAGCGCCAGCGCATCCTCGGGCTGCTCGACGACTTCGCCGAGAACAGGGTCGCGATCTTCGCCGCGCTGACCCGGCTGCGGCTGCTCGCGCTGCACGCCGGACTGGTCGACGACGCCCACGACACCGTGACCTCGGCCAAGCTCGACCTGCTCGTCGACCACCTGCGCGAGCTCGCGGCCGAGGGTCACCGGGCGCTGGTCTTCAGCCAGTTCACGTCGTTCCTGGCTCGCGTACGTCGGCGGCTCGACGACGAGGGGATCGCGACCTCCTACCTCGACGGGTCGACCCGCGACCGGCCGGCGGTGGTCGAGGGCTTCCGCAGCGGCAACGACCCGGTCTTCCTGATCAGCCTCAAGGCCGGCGGGGTCGGGCTCACGCTCACCGAGGCCGACTACGTCTTCGTGCTCGACCCCTGGTGGAACCCCGCCGTCGAGGCCCAGGCCGTCGACCGCGCCCACCGGATCGGCCAGACCAAGCCGGTCATCGTCTACCGGCTCGTCGCCACCGACACGATCGAGGAGAAGGTGATGGCGCTCAAGGAGCGCAAGGCCCGGCTCTTCGCCGACGTCATCGACGGCGAGGGCGGCTTCGGCGCGGCCGTCGGGGCCGACGACATCCGCGGGCTGCTGGGCGAGGAGTGAGGTTCGAGCCGGGTGGGGGACGGGTGCGGGGACGGGTGCAGGGCCGGGTGTTGGGCCGGGGGTCGCGGGCGCTGTCGGTGGCAGCCTCTAGCCTCCCGCTCATGGACCTGACCGACGCCCACGCGATGGGGCAGACGCTGCTGGCCGAGCACGGGCTCGACGCCGCGGGCTGGCGGGTGGTCTTCGACGGGGCGAAGCGGCGGGCCGGTGTCTGTCGCTTCGGCCCGCAGGAGATCAGCCTCAGCGCGCCGATCACCCGCCTCCACGACGAGGCCGAGGTGCGCGACACCATCCTCCACGAGATCGCCCACGCGCTGGTCGGTCCTCGCCACGGCCACGACGCCACCTGGCGACGCGCGGCGCGCCAGATCGGCTGCTCCGGCCTGCGCTGCACCCCGGCCGACGCCCCGCGGGTCGAGCCGCCGTGGCTGGGCGTCTGCGCGGCCGGCCACACCACCGGCCGTCACCGCCGGCCCGAGCGGGTGATGACCTGCGCCGCCTGCTCGCGCCGCTTCGACCTCACCCACCTCGTGACCTGGACCTACCGCGGGCTCCCCGCGCCGATGCACCCCAACTACGACGCCGAGCTGGCGCGGCTGCGGTCGGGCGAGCGCACCGTGCTGCTGCCGGTCGGGGCAGCGGTGCGGGTGACGGCCGCCGGTGACCACCACGGCACCGAGGCCCGGGTCGTCAAGCGCGGCCGCACCCGTTACCACCTGCGCGTCGGTCGCCAGGTGCTGACGGTGCCGTTCGCCTGGGTCGAGCCGCTCGCGCCGGTCGGCCGGGGTCGCTGAGGGCCACGAGGCGTCCACAGGCCCGGAGGGCGTGACCAGCCCTCCACAGGTCGGGCGGGGTCGCTGTCGTCCGCCGGCGATCGCGACCAGGGTCGATGCACGCGGCCCGAGCATCGGTGTCGCGTCACCCGACCCGACCCCGCGACCTCGGAGGCTCCCGTGGCGACACCCACCATCCAGCAGCAGGCCCACCCGCCCGAGGCGGCGCGACCCGGCGCCCACCCGGTGGTCCCTGCGGCCGTGCTGGCCGACGTACGACGTGACCGGGCCGACGGCGAGCTCCACGCCTGGGTCGAGGCCCAGGTGGCGAGCGGGCTGGGTCGACGTACGGCGTGCCGGCTGGCGGTGCTGCTGCTGTGCGTGCGCGGCGTGCAGCACGACGCGGGCTTCCTGCTGGGGGCGGCGGCCCACGTCGAGGCGGCGCTGCTCGACGCGCGCGTCTTCCACGCGGCGTCCGACTGCGACGGCTGCGTCGGTGGCGACCTCGAGCGGGTGTGGCGGGTGCTGGCCGGCTGCACCACCGGGGTGAGCAGCGAGCGCTGCCTCGAGCTGGCCCGGTTGAGCCGACGCCACGGCCTCGCGGTGGTGGCCCCGTGAGGCGGCTGCTGGCGGTCGCCCTGACCGCGGCGGCGCTGCTGGTCCCGGGTGTTCCGGTGGTTGCCGTGGCCGAGACGCCGCCTGCTGCGCCCGTGCCGGTGGCGGGCGCTGCACCGGCCCCGGCAGCCCGGGTGGTGGCGCCCGCGCGGTGTCGACGGATCGATCCCAACCTCGTCCGTGGTGTCTGCCTGAGCTACGCCGTGGGTCGTCACCGCGGGCTGACCTGGCTCGGCACCTACCGGGCGCCGACCGGTCGGGTCTTCTTCTGCATCGACTACCTCTACGACTCCCGGCTGCCGCGCCGGGCCGAGATCCGCTCCACCGACGACCTCGTCAACCAGCTCGGCGACCGCGTCGGTGACGCCGAGGTGGCCGCGCTCAACTACGTCGTCTCGCGGTGGGCCGGGCGGGGCTCGACCGGCAGCGCCGTGCGTGACGCCGCGATCGCGCTGATCGTGCGTGAGGTGATGAGCGACGGCACGAGACCCGGAGGGTTGGTCGTCTACCCGAGCGGCCTCGAGGTCGGTGGGCGCGTGCTCCCACCGGCCGGCGGACTGCCCGGCCCGGTGGTCCCGCTGGCGCAGCGCATGTGGGCGGTCGCGTCCCGCGACCGCGGGCCCCACGAGCTGAGCCTCACGACGCGTGCTCCCCGCCCGGTCCGGCTCGGCCGGGTCCGCGCCTACCGCGTGAGCGTGCTGTCCGCGACCGGTCACCGGGTGCCGGGGGTCCGGGTCGAGCTCAGCTGTCGGGGTCCGGTGCGGTGCCCCGAGTCCGTGGTCTCCGCGCGGCGCCCGGTGCGGGTCGCCGTCCGGCCGCGCGAGCTCGGCCGCTTCCGGATCCGCGCCAGCGCGGCCGGTCCCGGCTCCGACGGCCGCCTCTACGTCGCGGCGGGGTGGCACACCCACCCGGGCCGTACGGCTCGCAACGCCGGGGTGCAGCGGGGCTGGATCGCCGGCAGCAGCCGGACGACGGCGGTGGTCCGGGCTCGCGCCGAGATCCGGCGTGCGCGACCGCGGGTGGTCACCGAGACCTCCGACGTCGAGGTGACGCCCGGCGCGGCGATCCACGACCGGGTCCGCGTGAGCGGTGCCCCGCGCGGCTACGCCGAGACGGCCACCGCCTCGCTCTACGGCCCCTTCGCCTCGCAGCCGGGGGTGGGCGACTGCCGCCCGGAGCGGCTGGCCGGGCGGGTGACCTTCGGGGTCACCGGTGACGGCAGCCACGCGACGCCACCGGTGGTCGTCGAGCAGCCCGGCTACTACACCTGGGTGGTGCGGCTGCCCGGCGACCGGCACACGCTGCCCGTCACCAGCCCCTGCGGCCTGGTGCCCGAGACCACGCAGGTGGTCCGGGCGACGCCGGTGGTCTCGACGGTCGCCTCCACCCAGCGGGCGTACGTCGGCGCCCGGCTGCGCGACACCGTGCGCGTGACCGGCGTCGGCGCTCACCCGGTGACCGTGCAGTGGACGCTCCACGGGCCGGTGCCGCCGCGCGACGGGTCGTGCGACGCGCTCGACTGGGCGGGCGCGCCCGTGGCCGGGCGCGGTGAGCTGGCGCTGGCCGGTGACGGCACGGTGGTGACGCCGCCGGTGCGGGTGACCCGCGGTGGCTGCTACACCTACAGCGAGCACCTCCCGGCGACCCCCTACACCGAGCCCGCCACCAGCCTGCCGGGCCAACCGCTCGAGACGGTGGTCGTCGACCGGCGTACGCCGCGGGTGCACACCGTCGCCTCGACGCAGCACGCGCTGGTCGGCGCGACGATCCGCGACCGGGTGGTCGTGCGTGGGCTGCCCGACTGGACGTCGGTCGCGGTGCGGTGGACGCTGCACGGTCCGCTCGCGCCCCGCTCCGACGGCTCGTGCGACCGGCTGGCCTGGGGCCGAGCCCCGGTGGCCGACCGCGGCGTCGTCATGGTCCGCACCAACGGCAGCCACCTCACCGGCCGGACGCGACTGACCGCGCCGGGCTGCTACACCTACAGCGAGCGGCTGCCGGCCACCCCCAGCACGATGCCGGTGGTCAGCGAGCCGGGCCAGCCGCTCGAGACCGCGCTGGTCACCCGGCCGTCGGTGCCCTACGTGCCGGAGGTGCCGACCGGACCTGCGTCGGGCCCGGCGGCGACTCGTCTGCCGCTCGCCCTCGACGGCGATCGGACCCCGCGGGCGGCCTTCGTGCCACGGGCGCGAGCGGTGCCGCGCCACCTGACCACCCGCTACCGCTCTGCGGCGGGGTCGGGCGCGCGCTCGTCCGGCGGGTCGCTGTCGGTGCCCTCGGTGGGCGTCTCGGCCACCGTCGACGGGGTCGGGCTCGACCGCGGGACGATGGCGGTCCCCAACGACCCGCGCCGCGTCGGCTGGCTCGACCGGTCGGCCGCCGCCAGCGACCTGGTGGGTGCGAGCGTGATCTCCGGGCACGTCTCGAGCCGCCGCGACCGACCGGGTGCGCTGTGGCGGCTGCGCCACGCCCGCGTGGGCGACCGGGTGCGCTGGACGGTCGGCGGCAGCGCCCACACGTTCGAGGTCAGCGGCGTACGTCGCTTCGCCCGCGCACGGGGCCTGCCCGCCGACCTGTTCCGCACCGACGGTCCTCGCACTCTCCACCTCATCACCTGCACGCGCCGCGTCCGGCGGAGCGGAGGCTTCCACTACACCGACAACCTGGTGGTGACCGCCCGCGCGGTGTGAGTGTGCGCGGGGCGGGCGAGGACGCCGCCGCAGCGGCGATGGCCGTGGATCTCAGTCACCTGGTGACCAGGATCCGCGGCCATCGTGGTGTCTGGCGGTCAGTGGCTGCCGACGAGGCGGGGTGGGGCGGTGCGGACGTCGAGTGCCACGGCGGGGCCGGGGATGGTGACGGCTCCGGGGACGGGCCGGCTGGGTCCGCCGCCGACGCGGTAGGTGGCGGTGTAGGTGGTGGCGACGCTGGGGTCGACGCGGCCTTTGCGCTGGTAGGTGTGGGTGATGTCGAGGGCGGGGTAGGGCGCGCCGGGGGTGCTGGTCGATGTGGTGGTGCCGTCGCCGAAGGTCCAGGTCCAGGTGGTGGGGGTGATGTCGAGGGTGACCTGTCGGCCGAGGAGGGTGACGGTGCGGGTGAAGGGGGTGGAGTCGGTGTAGAAGTTGGTGTCGAAGTTGACCAGGGTGCGTCCGTTGGCGGGCTGGATGGCCAGCTGGCTGGCGGGCAGCGGGATGCGCGCGAAGGCGGCCGCGACCATGTCGGGGGTCAGCTGGACCGCCGCGACGGCGGCGACTGCTTCGGCCGGGATGTCGCAGGAGCTGAGGGGTCGTGGCCCGAGGCAATGGCAGTTCTGACGCAGATGACATCGAGGTTGAGATCGGTCAGTGGAACGATGTCGGAGTCTTCGAAAGCGCCACTTGGCGGCTGCGCGTCAGAAGAACCGCAGTAGCCGTGCTGCGCACCAATGACGATCGAGTTCGTGTTGCTGCTCGCTCCAGTTGAGATGCTGTCGCAGGCTGCAGCAGCGACTAGCGCGCTCGGGCGTCAGCAAGAGCAGGGGAGTGGCCACCGCAACCGCGGTGGTCAGTCGCAGCGCTCGCCGCCTCAGAGGGGTCACCGGGACTTCTCGGGCTGGCGAGAAACCGCATCCGCCAGTGGTTGTCGATCCACTGCGTGTAGGCGTAGAACCAGAACTCACCCGGCTCATTGACGTCTCGCGACCCGTCGCTGTCGATGATCACCTGCCGCGCAGTGCGCAGCGTCGCGGATCCCGCCCAATCTGATCCGTAGTCGTTGGGCAACTTGTCTAAAGGTGCCGATCGACCACGCACCTCCGTCGATTCGGCCGCCTTCTTCATATGGGGCTGCCAACAGCCTTGACCGCTCCTTGACACCCGACCACGGAGCTCGTGGTTCAGCTTTCGAAACTCGGTTAGATCTCCGCTCTCCTGGGCGTAGTTCAAAGTTTCGACCCAGAACTTCGCGAAGGCGCCGACCCACGCACGCACCGTCTGCTCGCTGGTCGAGCTCGGCGCTCGCTGGGTGCGAGGAGAGGCGGCTGGGGCTGGCGCTGACGCTCGGCGCCTCCGTAGGCGCCACCCTGGGCTCGGGATCACCGGAGCAGCCGACGAGGGCGGCGGCGACCGCGAGGGCGGTGACCAGGCGCGTGGGTGTCATGGGCAGTCCTTCCCGAGAGGTCTCGACCGTACCCAAGCCGGAGGACGCCGAAAAGTGCCGCGGCCCGGTCTGTGGATGAAGCGCTCGGCCCTGGGCTGGACCGGCTGCGTCGAGGCAGGACGACCAGGGTGGGGGTGCCCTAGCGTGGGGGTGTGGCCCAGCAGGACCCTCCCGCGGGCGGAGCAGGGGTGAGCGGCGACCCGACGTGGTCGACGTACACACCGCCGAGCGGCGAAGCGGGCGCCCGCGGCGAGGTGGAGCCGAGCGAGGGACCGCCGCCCCAGGTGCCGTACGGGCCGAGCAGCAGCCCGACGGCCTCAGCGTCCTCGACCTTCCCGACCGCCGCGACCTCCCCGACCGCCGCGAGCGACGAGCGCACCGGGCGCCGGGTGCTGCTCTCGGTGGTCGCGCTCGCGGTTCTGGTGCCGCTGGTGATCGGGATCGTGGCGGCGGTCCGCAGCTACGACGACGGGAGCCTCGGCGACGCAGCGAGGCCGCCCGCACAGCTGCACACCGCGGCGGGCTTCGGCGAGCTCGTCGAGGCGCTGAGTGCCGAGACGGGGAGCGCGACGGTCTTCGACGCGGTGATCTACCCGACGTACGCCTCGGTCAACGTGCCGGCGCAGGCGAGCGGGGCGCGGTCGCACTCCTACTTCTTCGACGGCGCGCTGCGCCGCAACGGGCAGGGTACGACGACCGAGAGCCGCTTCGACCTCGCGCGGCTCGACCCCGCGGTGATCACCGACCTCATCGCCCGGGCGCGCACCGAGCTGGTGGAGAAGCCGACGATGGTCTACGTGATCGTGCGACGTCCGAAGGACCCCGCCGGCGAGTGGTACTCGGTCTACGCGAGCAACGCCTACACCGAGTCCGGCTACCTCCAGGCCGACCGTGAGGGCAAGCTGCTCTTCCGCTACGTCAGCACCGAGTGAGGTCGTGCAGGTAGCGGCTGGTCGGCACCAGGTCGAGGTCGCGGTCGGCGCCGAAGCGCGCGACGCTGGCCATCAACCGCGTGATGCGGGCGGTGAGCTCCTCGGAGTCGCCGCCGCTGCCGTAGAAGGCGTGGATGTCGGTGATCGCCGCGGTCGGGAAGAGCTCCTCCACGAACGCGCTCACCTCGGGGGCGCCCTCGGTGACCGGCTCGACGACGATGTTCTGGAGGTAGCCGAAGGTCGCCTGGGTCTCGATCGCGACCGACGTGTGGTCGACCAGCCAGCGGTGGAGCCACTCGTCGTGGGTGAGCTCGGGCGGACGTCGCAGCACCGCGACGTTGGCGAGCCCGTCGAGCCGCGACCCGTCCCACGTCTCGGGCGGGTCGATCGGGCGGCGCTCGTCGACGAGCCAGCCGTGCACCAGGCCCGTGAGGCCAGTCAGGGCCGGCGCCAGGGCCGAGGGGGCGGCGTCCTCGGAGAGCCACACGCTGACCACGGCGGTGATCGGCTCGGCGGTCGGGATCCGCATCGCGGCCGCGACCGGCTCGTCGTCGAGGTTGACCTGCAACCGCTCGGCGCCGGCCTCGCGGAGCGCGGCGTGCCAGGCCGGGTCGTGGAGCTCGGGCTGGGCGGCGCCGCGCACGGCGTAGATCACCTTGGTCACGACGTCGAACCTACTTCCCGCCCGACCCCGCCCCAGCCGGGACCCGGACCGGCCCCGAGGTCAGGCGGAGGCGCTGAGCTCGACGTCGTCCAGCGGGATGGGGGTGACGGCCACGTCGGTGGCGAGGTGGACGACCTCGGCGGGCGCACCGGCGCCCGACGTGGCGGCGTACAGCGCGGCGGCGAAGGCGCGGTCGGTCGCGCCGACGGCGTCGCGCCCGGGACGGGAGCGCAGGAAGGCCACCCGTCCGCCGGGCAAGAGGTCGCCGAGGAGCATGCCGACGAACGTCGCGAGCTGCTCGACCTGCTCGGGGTCGGGGACGTCGACGGCGTCCTCGATCTCGGTGAGGTGGGGCAGCGCGCGACCGTCGGCGTCGATCAGCATCAGCCACACGCTGTGCCTGCTGAAGCCCAGCGGACTCATCAGGTGGCACCAGGTGCGCTCGAGGTCGGACTGGGACGAGATGGTGGGTCGGAAGGTCATGCCACGAGCCTGGACCCGATCGCGAGATCGCGCGAACGGCTATCCACAGGCTGCCGGCGAGAGCCCTCAGAGGAGGCCGGCGGCGCGGGCCGGGGCGGCGTACGCGATGGCGAGCGAGGCGACGGTCTCGTGTGCGTTGAGCCCGCTCGGGTTCGGCACCACCCACAGCTCGGCCCCCTGCAGCGGCTCGGGCTGGAGCCCGGCCACGGCGCGGCGCTGCCCGAAGGCGCTGCGGTACGCCGTGATGCCGGCGACCGCGACCACCGTGGGCGCCTCCCGACGGACCAGCTCGGCCAGGGCGGCGCCGCCCTCGCGGAGCTCGTCGTCGCCGAGCTCGGAGGCCTTGGCGGTCGCGCGGCGCACCAGGTTGGTGATGCCGAGGCCCCGCGCCCGCAAGCGGTCGCGGTCCTGATCGGTCATGCCGGCCGCGGGGTCGACAGGGTGCTCGAGGATCCCGGCCCGGTGCAGCGCCGGGTAGAAGCGGTTGCCGGGATGGGCGAAGTGGGTCTGCGTGGCGGCCGTCCAGAGACCCGGGTTGATCCCGACGAACAGCAGCCGCAGGCCCGGGCCCAGCAGGTCGGGCACCACCGCGTCCTGGAAGGACTCCAGCTCGGCCCGCGTGAAGCTGCGGCGGCGGGGCTCCGTCTCGCTCACCAGACCAGCCTGCCAGGCGAGCGGGAACCCTACGGCGAGGGCTACCGTCAGACCATCATGCGACGCACACGTTCGGCCCTGCTCACGCCCGCAGCCCTGGTGGCGGTGCTCACCGTGGTGCTGGCGGGCACCCTGCTCAGCGCGTGCGCCGGCGACGGCTCCGCGTCCGACCGGGCGGAGGAGCCGGGTACGCCGGCCACGGCCAGCCCGACGACCACCCCCAGCGACCAGCCGGCCCCCACCCCCGCGGACACCCCGGCAGACACTCCGGCAGACACAGGGGCGGACGGATGGCGCCTGATCGAGATCGTCCACGCGACCGCCGCCGGGGGAAGCACCTCGGGCACGCCCAGCCCCATTGGTGAGGCGTCGCAGCGGGCGACGTTCACGGCCCAGTTCACCCGCGCCGGACTGCCCGAGGAGATCGACCGGATCGCCCGGACCACGCAGGCCCGCCCCGGCTCGAAGCTGGTCGCGGCGGTGATCGCCATCGGGTGCGACGTACCGCCAGGCGTCACGTACGTCGATGGCGAGGTCATCCCCGACGAGGTCGCCGACCCGCTGCCGAACTGCTTCGCCCCCGTGACCTCCGTGGCCGTGCTCGAGATCGAGGGCTGACCGACATCGGTCCAGCGGAGCCCAGCGGGCTCAGCGGGCCCAGCGGGCTCAGCGACGTGGGCGGTAGGTGATCTCGAGGCCGTTGGGCACGGAGCGCTGGCTGCCGTCGGAGGGATGGTTGATGACCCGGACGTTGCCGTTGGGCTTGGCGGCGACCAGCGTGGAGGACCCGCCACCGTCGAGGTTCAGCGCCTCGTCCGCGCCGAGGTCGATCATCATGTGGGCCAGCTCGACCATGGTGAAGCCACGGCTGAACGACTGACGACCGTCGACCACCAGCAGCAGCAGCTGCTTGGTCTCGTGGTCGATCCCGACCGCGGTGCGCGGGTGCATCTCACGGTCGTCGACGACCTCGACGACGCCGCCGCGCACCAGGAACTTGTTGCCGGTGATCGCCATCCGCGGGCGGCCCTCGACCCACCGGCTCACCGTGAGCTTGCGGCCCACGCGGACCTTCCTCATCAGCTGGGCGCCCTCGCCGCGACCGACCAGCACGGTGCCGCGGATCCGCTTGCCCGACGTCAGCCGGCCACGGTTGGCGACCACCCGGCCGCGCCGGATCTCGATCATCCGCACCTGCGACGTCTGCCCGCCGGTGACGCGGTAGCCAGAGGTCGAGCCCCAGGCGCTGGTGTAGGCGCCGATGCCGCCCGGCGCCACCTCGGGGGAGTTGACGTTGGTGACCGTCCAGCGCGGGCGCTGCTTGACGCGGGCGACCAGCGGCAGGGTGTCGATGGCGTAGCGGCCGTCGCGGGTCTGGAAGAACGCGGCGTTCCAGCCGGTGAGCGGCGCGTGCCGCAGGCCCTCCTGCCGGTCTTGACCCACCCCGAGCGGAGCGCCGGTGTCGCCGATGTCGAAGAAGTCGCCGTTGACGCCCGCGACGGCGCGGTGCCGGGCCAGGATCTTGGTCAGCGGAGCGGTGGTGCTGACCCGTCCGGCGTCGACGTGGTCGACGGACAGGCCGCGGGTCCGGAGGTCGACGCTCAGCAGCTGCAGGCGCACGGGGCCGCGGGCGGTGGCCTGGTCCCACTTGGTCACCCTGACGCCGGGCGCCGCCGTCCACTGGCGGAAGACCGTGGCCCGTTGGGGCCCGCGTCGGTACGACGGCACCCGGGTCGCGATCTCGCCGCGGACGCCGTCGGAGGAGTGCAGCCAGCGTCGCGGCACCCGCGGCCCCTCACCGACCCTCGGCAGCACGGGAGCGGTCGGGTCGGCGATCGCGCCGGGGCCGGCCCGTCCGGGCGCAGTGGGGGCGGGGCGTTCGGGGTCGGGCGCCGTGGGGCTGCTCGCGGTGGAGGTCAGCGGCGCGAGCAGCGTGAGGGCACAGGCGAGGGTGCCGACGGCGAGGGAAGGGCGGGTGCGCACCTGCCCCAGGGTAGGCGCGGAGGCCGCGTTCGGAGGGCAACCGCCGGAACGGCGCGTCAGCCGCTGGGTCAGGCCGCAGGTCAGCAGCTGGTCAGCCGCAGGGCACCGCACCCAGCAGGGCCAGGCCCGTGAGGTCGCCGGGACCGAACGCCGTACGCCCGATGTTGGCGGCGAACATCAGCTCGCCGGCGTCGTCCACGTGGTCGAGGCCCACCAGGTGGCCCAGCTCGTGCATCAGGATCGCCTGCTGCCGCGCGTCGCCCCCGAAGCCGTCGAGGTCGTCGTAGGACGCCCGGTCGAGCACGACCATGCCGCTGACGTAGCGGCTGTGGCCGCCGATGGTGCGCGTCACCGGGCCGCCGAGCCCGGCCACGTCGTCGGCGAGACCGGGCACCTCGTCGGCCGTGGCCCAGCCCACCAGCACCGGGGAAGCACCGCCGAGGCTGGCCCGGTCGGAGAAGTTGCGGTCCTCGGTCACGCCGTCGTACTCGAACCGCAGCCCCGCTGCCCGGCCGACCTCGGCGACGCTGCGCTCCACGAGCGACTCCCACCCGTCGGGGGCGCCGTCGGGGTTGACGACGTAGTGGATGGACGCGCAGGGGTCCCAGGCCACGGGCCGCTCGCCGCCGGGCTGCTGGGCGAAGAACGCGTAGCTGCCCTCGCCCGAGGCGGAGACCGCACCGACCAGGCGGTGCTCCAGGCCCAGCAGGCGCCGGAAGCGGCTGCCGTTCTCGCCCGGGTCGATCATCAGCACGCTCACCGCGGCGATCAGCGCGATCAGCGCGGCGAGGTAGGCCCGGGAGCGGTCCGAGAGGCCGAGGCGTCGACGCGGCGGGCGCTCCCAGGGATCCACCTACCCATCATCACCCGGCGGACCAAGGCCGTGCGTGCGGACCCGACCCGGGACCCGACCGACGCCCCGACCTGCCGGGGAGTGCGCCGGCCCGGCACTAGGGTGCGCGGGGTGTGGAACACCTTCGTCGAGGGCGACAACCTCGACGTGCTCCGGGCTCTGCGCCCGGACTCGGTCGACCTGGTCTACATCGACCCGCCCTACAACACCGGTCACGACTTCGCCTACGTCGACGACTTCCGGCACGCCCAGGCGCGCGGTCGTACGACGCGGCACGCGGCGTGGGCGGCGATGATGCGCCCGCGGCTGGAGGCGGCCCGGGCGGTGCTGCGCCCGACCGGCGCGATCTACGTCAGCATCGACGACCACGAGGACGCCCACCTGCGCCTGCTGATGGACGAGGTCTTCGGCGAGGAGCAACGGCTCGCGCAGGTCGTGGTCAACCTCAACGCCAAGGGCCGCCAGCTCGGGCGGGGCTTCGCCACCAGCCACGAGTACCTGCTGGTCTACGCCCGCGACGCCGCTCGCTGCGTGCTCGACGCGAGCTCGGCCGACACGGTGGACCCGCGCGACTTCCCGCTGGCCGAGGCCGACGGCCGGCGCTACCGACGGCTCCCGCTGCGCAACACCAACAAGAAGTTCAACCCCACGACCGCCCGCACCCTGCACTTCCCGGTCTGGGGCGACCCGGCGTCCGGGGAGGTGCGCCCGGAGCCGTTCGCGGGGGCGGTCGAGATCGAGCCGGTCTTCGGCGACGGACGCCCGGCGGTGTGGCGGTGGAGCCGGCCCAAGATCGAGGCGCAGCGCGACGACCTGGTCTGCCGCGTGGTCCGCGGGCGGACCGGCGAGCGCGTCGACGTCTTCCAGAAGGACTGGCTGCACCCGGGGCGGCGCAAGAAGCTGCGCACCATCTGGCTGGCCGAGGAGATCGGCTCCACCGACACCGCCGTGGCCGAGCTGAAGGCGATCGTCGGTCACGTCTTCGAGTCGCCCAAGCCCACCGGGATGCTGCTGCGCGTGCTCGGCACGATGCCGGACGACGCCGTGGTGGTCGACTTCTTCGCCGGCAGCGGCACGACCGGGCACGCCGTGGCGCTGGCCAACCTCGCCGACGGTGGCGCCCGCCGCTGCCTGTCGGTCAACTCGGCCGAACCGACCCGGTCCGGCTCCAACGCCGCGCTGGCCGGGCTCGGCACCGTCGCCGACATCACCCGGGCCCGGCTGCGGGCGGTGGCCGAGGCGCTCGGGGGCGGGCTCGCGGAGCCGACCCTCGAGACCGTCGCCGGCTGGGCCGACTGAAGCGCCCGGGCCGAAGGCGGGCGGTGAGCCCTAGACCCCGACCGCCTTCTCGAGGGCGGTGACCTCGTCGTCGAGGTGGGTCAGCAGCCGCTGCAGGTGGGGCACGGTGCGACGGCAGCCGGTGAGGCCGAAGGCCATGTTGCCGTCGTACGACGTGCAGGTGATGTTGAGGGCCATGCCGTTGATCGGGATCGAGAGCGGGTAGTTGCCCAGCAGCTGGGCGCCGTTCCAGTACTGCGTCGAGCGCGGGCCCGGCACGTTGCTGATGATCACGTTGTACGGCGGCCGCACGATGCCCTGCATCCGCAGCATCGGCGTCAGGATCGCCGGCGCCTGCCCGATCGCGCTCATGGCCAGGATCTGCACCGGCGTCATCGACGACAGCGCCTGCTTGCCGTCCTTCATCGAGGCGTGGATCGTCTTCAGCCGCTGGGCGGGGTCGGCGACGTCGGTGGCGAGCTGGGCCATCACCGCGCCGACCGCGTTGCCGCCCTCGGCCGAGGCGACCTGCGACTGCTTGGCCTTGAGGCCGACCGGCACCATCGCGACCAGCGGCGCGTCGGGCAGCGCGTCGACCTCGAGGAGGTAGGCCCGCAGCGCGCCCGCGCACATCGCCAGCACCACGTCGTTGAGGGTGGTGCCGCTGGCCCTGCCGATGCCCTTCAGCCGCTCGATCGGCCAGTCCTGCGCCGCGAAGCGTCGCGACCCCGTGATCGACTGGTTGAAGATCGTGCGCGGGGCGTAGAGCGAGACCGACGAGGTCTCGTTGCGCAGGCCCTTGGTGAGTGTCTTGACCAGCGCCGTCGGCAGGCCGGCGGCCTCGGCGGTCAGGCCGAGGGCGCTGCGCAGCGCCGAGATCGGGACGTCGGCCAGCGAGCGCTCGGCCGCCTCGGTCTCCTTGCGGACCCGCGAGGTGCCGGCCCCGGCACCCCACGGCGCCGGCATTCCGCGCTTGTCGGGGCTGGTGCTGTGGACGCTCTGGAGCAAGCGGTTGGCGGAGATGCCGTCGACGAGCGCGTGGTGGATCTTGGTGTACATCGCGACCCGGCCGTCGCGCAGCCCCTCGATCACGTGGGCCTCCCACAGCGGCCGCTCGGGCGCCAGGCGGGTGCCGTGCAGGCGGCCGCAGAGCTCGAGCAGCTCGCGGACCCGGCCGGGCTGCGGGAGCGCGCTGTGCCGGACGTGGTGCTCGGGGTCGAACTGCTCGTCCTCCTTCCAGACCAGCTGGCCCGCCGTCTTCAACGAGCGGTGCGGCGTGCGCAGGAAGAGCGGTGCGACCTCCGGGGTGTCGCGCATCTGCTCGTACATCTCCCGGACGTACTGGCGTCCGGCTCCCTCCGGCTTCTTGTAGAGCGCCAGCCCACCCACGTGCATCGGCATGGAGCGGTTCTCCGCGAGCAGGAACGCCGTGGAGGTCGGGTCGATCGGGATAGCCACAGAGGAGAACCTTTCGTCCGAGTCGATCCAACCTGTCCGCGACGTGCGGCACAAGGCGACCCACCTGGCGTCCACAGCCTGGCGTCCCGGCCCCGTCCTCCACAGGAGGGTCGGCAGCGAGCCCGAATAGTCTGCGGCCGCTCCTAGCGTCCAGGGCGTCACCGGACCCGCCGGTGCGACCGACGTCGAGGAGCGCTCGTGAACCGTGCACGGTCCCTGTCCCTGTCCCTCCTGCCCGCCCTGCTCGGCGTGGCCGTCCTCACCGGTGCCGGCGGGGCCACCGGTGCCGGGGCAGCCGGCGCGGGGCGCGAGCCGCCGCCCGACACCATCGTCTCGGTCCGCGGCGACAAGGCCCACGGCTTCTCGGTCCACTTCTACGACGGCAGCGCGCTCTTCCCGCCCACCGCCTCCGAGGCGCGCGCGGAGTGCCGCGAGTACGACACGCGGGTGGCCCGGGTGCGCTGCCGCACCGAGGTCCGGGTCTGGTACCGCGACCTCGGTGACCTCCAGCAGGCGCTGGCCCATGCTCATCGGTCCTAGCGGCACCGGGTCGCCGCCGCCACCTGGCAGGATCGGCGCATGGAGCGTGGCCCCCTCGACCGGATGTGGAGCCGCGGGCGTACGTCCGCCGGGCAGCGCCTGGCCCGGTGGCGCTCCAAGCGGTTCCACATCGCGCAGTGCGCGCTCGCCGCCGGCGTGGCCTGGTTCCTGGCCTCCGACGTCCTCGGCCACCCCACGCCGTTCTTCGCGCCGATCGCCGCGGTGGTCAGCCTCGGCACCTCCTACAGCCAGCGGCTGCGACGCGTCGCGGAGGTGACCCTCGGGGTCGCCATCGGGGTGCTGGTCGCCGACCTGCTCGTCCAGGTCATCGGCTCCGGTGCCTGGCAGCTCGTGCTGATCGTGTCGCTCGCGATGTCGACGGCGTTGCTGCTCGACACCGGCAACATCTTCGTGACCCAGGCGGCGGTGCAGTCGATCGTGGTCAGCACGCTGATCCCCGATCCCGACGCTGCCCTGACCCGGTGGACCGACGCGCTGATCGGTGGCGGGGTCGCGCTCGTCGCGGCCACGATCGCCCCGGCCGCGCCCCTGCGCCGGCCACGGGAGCAGGCCGCGGTCGTGATGGTCAAGATCGCTGAGCTGCTGCGCACGGCCGGCGAGGTGATGGTCGACGGCGAGGTCGACCGTGCGCTCGACCTGCTGGCCGACGCGCGCGCCACCGACCACCTGATCCGCGAGCTGCAGCTCGCGGCCGACGAGGGCATGTCGGTGGTGGCCTCCTCGCCCTTCCGGGTGCGCCACAAGACCCAGCTGCGCCGGATGAGCGAGCTGGTCGATCCGCTCGACCGGGCGCTGCGCAGCACTCGCGTGCTGGTGCGGCAGACCGCGGTGACGGCCTACCACCGTCGTCCGGTCCCGGCCTCGTACGCCCGGCTCGCCGCCGACCTCGCGGTCGCCGCCGAGCGGATGGCCGACGAGCTGGCGTCCGACCGGATGGCGGTGGCGGCCCGCCCCGCGCTGGTCGCGGTGGCGGAGGCCACCGGCCGGGTCCAGCGCTCCGAGGAGCTCGCCTCCGAGGCGGTGCTGGCCCAGCTGCGCTCGATCGTGGTCGACCTGCTGCTGCTCAGCGGGCTCGACCAGATGGAGTCGACCGACGTGCTGCCGCCACCGCCCGGGGTCTGACGTGACGCCCGCGCAGCGGTGGGTGCTCCACGTCGACCTCGACCAGTTCATCGCCGCCGTGGAGGTGCTCCGCCGGCCCGAGCTGGCGGGGCTGCCGGTCGTCGTCGGCGGCCGGGGCGACCCGACGGAGCGGGGCGTCGTGGCCACGGCTTCCTACGCGGCGCGGGCCTTCGGGGTCGGGTCGGGCATGCCGCTGCGGGTGGCCGCGCGCAAGTGCCCCGACGCCGTCTTCCTGCCGGTCGACGCGCCGGCGTACGACGCCGCCTCGGTCGAGGTGATGGCGGCGCTCCGGGCCCAGCACTGGGACGGCGACCCGGTGGTGGTCGAGGTGCTCGGCTGGGACGAGGCGTTCGTCGCACCAGGACTCCAGGCGCAGGGTGAGGGGGAGGGGGGTGGGTCTCCCCGAGAGGGGCCGCCGGTCGCCGGGCGCGACCCGGTGGCCTTCGCGCAGCAGGTCCGGGCGGCGGTGCTGGAGGCGACCCGGCTGCACTGCTCGGTCGGCATCGGCCACAACAAGCTGCAGGCCAAGATCGCCACCGACTTCGGCAAGCCCGACCCGGGCGTCCACGTGATCACCGACGACACGTGGTTCGAGCAGATGGGTCACCGGCCCACGCGGGCCCTGTGGGGCGTGGGCGCCAAGATCTCCGCGCGGCTGTCCGCGGTCGGCATCGACACCGTCGCCCAGCTGGCCACCTCCGACGCCCGGCTGCTCGCGGCCGAGATCGGGCCGACGATGGGCCCCTGGTACCACCGGCTCGGCCGGGGCGTCGACCCCAGCCCGGTCGACGCCACCCCGTGGGTGCCGCGCGCCCACGGCCGCGAGGAGACCTTCCAGGTCGACCTCGAGGACTGGGCCGAGGTCGAGGACGCCGTGCGTCGGATCACCCGGCGGGTCGTCGCCGACATCGACCGCGAGGGGCGTCCGGCCTTCCGGGTGGGGCTCAAGCTGCGCTACCGCCCGTTCACGACGATCAGTCGCAGCCACAAGCTGGCGGCCCCGACCAACGACCCCGACCTGCTGGCCGAGGAGATGATCCGGCTGCTCGAGCGCGTCGACCGGGAGCGGGCGGTGCGGCTGGTGGGGGTCCGCCTGGAGATGGTGCCGCCGGAGGGTGGCTACTGACGCCTTGCCGCCGGGTCAGCCCAGCCGGGATCAGCGCAGCCCGTCGCGCAGCTCGGCCACGACCGAGTCGACCACCGCGACCAGGTCGTGGTCGGTGCGCTCGGCCACGGCGCGCTGGCGCTGGTAGGACGCGCCGCGCCGGGGGATCTCCGCCACGGAGGCGAGCTCGGCGGAGCACCCGAGCCGCTCCGCCACCGGCTCGAGCCGCACCAGCAGGTCGGCCAGGTCGTCGGTGACCAGCCGCTCGGCCGAGCGGTCGTCGACGATGACGATGGCGTCGAGGCCGTAGCGGGCGGCCCGCCACTTGTTCTCCTGCACGTGCCACGGCGGCAGCGTCGGCAGGGTCTCGCCCGCCGCCAGGCGCTCGTCGAGGTCGATCACGAGGCAGTGCATCAGCGCCGTGAGCGCGGCGAGGTCGTCGAAGGTCGAGACCCCGTCGGCGACACGGTTCTCCAGCGTGCCGAGGTGGCAGGCCGGACGCACGTCCCACCGGATCTCCGACAGCTCGTCGATGACCCCGGTGGTGAGCTGGTCGCTCACGAAGTGCTCGTACTCCGGCCACGTCGCGAACTGGAAGGGCAGCCCCGCGGTGGGCAGCTGCTGGAACATCAGCGCCCGGTTGGAGGCGTAGCCGGTGTCGAGCCCGGCCCAGATCGGCGAGGAGGCCGAGAGCGCCTGGAGGTGCGGGTGGTAGGTCAGCAGCGCGGACAGCACGGGCAGCACCCGGTCGCGCTCGGGCAGTCCGACGTGCACGTGCACCCCCCAGATCAGCATCTGCCGCCCCCACCACTGGGTGCGGTTGATCAGCTCCTGGTAGCGGTGGCCCTCGGTGAGCTCCTGGGCGGTCCACGACGCGAACGGGTGGGTGCCGCCGCCGTACAGGTCGAGATCGAGCTCGTCGCCGGCGACCACGACGTGGCCGAGCGTCTCGCGCAGGCTCTCCATCGCCTCGTCCACCGTCGCGCAGATGCCGGTCACCAGCTCGACGGTGTTGCGCAGCAGCTCCTGGTGGACCCGGGTGGGGTCGGGGAGGCTGCGGCGGGCGCGGGCGAAGAGGTGGGAGGCGTCGTTGCGCAGGTCGCGGGTGCGGCGGTCGACGAGCGCGAGCTCCCACTCGACCCCGAGCGTGGGGCGGGGTGACGCGTGGAAGTCGAGGCGCACGCCGCAAGCGAACCACACGTCGGGGCGCCGTCCTGCGTGCCGGACGGGTCAGGCGTCGGCGCCAGGCCGATGGGTCAGACGTCCGGGCTGCCGACCTCGATCAGCTCGGTGAGCTGCGCGAACCAGCGTTCGGCGCTCCCGTCGTACGGCGCCGCGCCGTCGCTCACGAGGCTGCGCACGCGCTGGGCGGTGTGGAGCGCCAGCTCGACGATCTCGACCGGGTAGCCCAGCTCGAGCCGGTGCCGCGCGAACTCGTCCTCGTCGTCGATCCACACCCGGCCCGTGGGTCCGCGCACCACGTCGAGGTCGAGGTCGACGGCGTTGAGGTCGAGCCCGGTCCAGTACGGCGGCGTGGTGATGTCGATGTAGGTGTGCGCGTCACCGCCCGCCGCGTGGAAGGTGGCCAGCCAGCCGCGGTCGCTGCTGGGTCCGGTCGGGGGGACCAGGACGACCTGGTCGACCGGGGCCACGTACGTCGCCCCGGGACGCGCCATCAGGGTCCCGGCGGGGACGCCGATCCAGTCGCCCGCGTCGTCGGAGCCGAGGAAGCGCGCGTCGAGCTCCCAGTGCGGTCGGCGTCCCCACTTGGTCATGACGACGTGCACGTCATCACCACGCAGAGGGACCATGCAGGTGTTCTACCAGGCGACCGGACTCGCTCGGCGCGCCACGGCGGAAGCCGTGGAGCCCGGTCAGACCACCGCGGCCTTCGCCGGGAGCACCTTCTTCGAGGCCTTGGCGATGATGTCCTGGTAGCGCGAGCCGGTGAGCTTCGCGAAGTGGTGCAGGGCGTGGGCGTCGATCCCGACCAGCACCCGCGCCTGGTTGCGCAGGATGCCGCGGATGATGATCTCGGCGGCTCGCTCCGGGGCCATCCGGGCCAGCTTCTCGTCGAAGAACGTGGAGGTGGCCTCCTTGTCCTCCTGCTCGGAGACGCGGGAGTTGCGGGCGATGGCGGTCTTGATGCCGCCGGGGTGCACCGAGGTGACGCCCACCGGATGACCGGCGATCAGCATCTCCTCGCGCAGCGCCTCGGTCATGCCGCGCACGGCGTACTTGGTCGCGTTGTAGAGGCTCTGGCCCGGCATCGAGATCAGCCCGAAGAGCGAGGACAGGTTGACCACGTGGCCGTCGCCGGAGGCGATCAGGTGCGGCAGGAACTCCTTCGTGCCGTGGACGACGCCCCAGAAGTTGATGCCGACGATCCAGTCCATGTCGTCGTAGGTCAGGTCGTCGAGGTTGCCGGCCAGCGCGACGCCGGCGTTGTTGATGACCACGTTGACGCGGCCGAACTGCTCAGCCACGGCCGCGGCGTACGCCGTGAACGCCTCGCGGTCGGCCACGTCGAGGTGGTCGCTGCGGAGCTCTCGCACCCCGGCCGCCTTGACCAGGTCGACGGTCTGGGCCAGGCCGTCGTCGTCGACGTCGGAGAGGGCGAGGAGCGAGCCGCGGGCGGCCAGGTCGAGCGCCAGGGCGCGGCCGATGCCGGAGCCGGCGCCGGTGACCACGACCACCTTGTCGTCGAGGGTCTTCATGCGGTGATCTCCTGCTTCTCGGTGACGGGGGTGGGGGTCGTCGTGGGGGCGGGGCTCGGAGCCTGGACCCGGTAGGCCGCGACGTCGAACTCCGAGGTCACGCCGCGGAACGCGAACGTGGTGCGGGGCCACAGCGTCGTGTTGTTGCCGCGGTCGTCGAGGTACCAGCTGGCGCAGCCGCCGGTGGTCCAGACGGTGCGCTTCATCCGGCGCTGCAGGTCGGCGTTGTAGTCGTCCTGCGCGGCGCGGTCGACCTCGACCACGGCGTAGTCGTTGCGCCGCATGGCGCGGATCGCCTCGCGGATGTAGGTCACCTGCGACTCGATCATGAAGACCATGCTCGAGTGGCCCAGGCCGGTGTTGGGGCCGACGATGAAGAACAGGTTGGGGAAGTCGGCGACGGCGGTGCCCTTGTAGGCGGCCATGCCGCGCTCGCGCCAGGTGTCGGCCAGGGTGCGGCCCTCGCGGCCGGTGATCTGCTCGGTGATCGGCAGCTCGGTGGTGAAGAACCCGGTGGCCACGATCAGCACGTCGATCGGTCGCTCCACCCCGTCGGCGGTGACGATCGCGTCGCCGGTGATCTTGGCGATGCCGTCGGTCACCAGGTCGACGTTGTCGGAGTCGAGCGCGGGGTAGTAGGTGTTGGAGATCAGGATCCGCTTGCAGCCGATCTCGAAGTGCGGGGTCACCTTGGCGCGCAGCTCGGGGTCGGAGATCCCCTTCTCGATGTTGCGCAGCGCCATCTTCTTGGCGGGCGTGGCCAGCTTGGGCTGGATCGTGAAGCCCGGCACGTAGGCCTCGCGGGCCCAGTAGATCGCGCTGCGGTAGAGGCTCTGCAGGCCGGGCACGTGACGCAGTGCGAGGCGCTCGAGCCGCCCGTAGGTCCGGTCGTTGCGGGGCAGGACGTACGGCGCGGTGCGCTGGTAGACGTCGACGTGCCCGGCCAGCTTCTGCACCTCGGGCAGGATCTGGATCGAGGAGGCGCCGGTGCCGATGACGGCCACGCGCTTGCCGGCGAGGTCGACGTCGTGGTTCCACTGCGCGGAGTGGAAGAGCTCGCCCTGGAAGCCCTCGATGCCCTCGATGTCGGGCAGCTTCGGCTCGGAGAGACCGCCGGCGCCGCTGATCACGGTGCGGGCGAGGAAGCGGCCCGCGGAGGTGTCGACGACCCAGCGCTGCGCGGCGTCGTCCCACGTGGCGTGGTCGACGGTGGTGTCGAAGTGGAACCGGTCGAGCGTGCCCGACCGCTCGGCCACCTTGCGGATGTAGGCGTGGATCTCCGGCTGCGGGGAGAAGGAGCTGGACCACTCGGGGTTGGGCGCGAAGGAGAAGCTGTAGAGCTGGCTGGGCACGTCGCAGGCGGCGCCGGGGTAGGTGTTGTCGCGCCAGGTGCCGCCGACGTCCGAGCCCCTCTCGATGACGACGAAGTCGCGCTCGCCGTCCTCGTCGAGCTTGATGGCGGCGCACAGACCGGCGAAGCCGGCGCCGATGATCAGGTGCTTGACCTCACGAGTGCTCATGGGACGACGGTATTGGCTTTATTGAACAAGTGTCAATATAATCGGCGGTGTGACTACGCACACACGTACCCGGCTGTCGGCCGACGAGCGTCGCTCGCAGCTGCTCGACCTGGGTGTCCGGTTGCTCGCGACCCGCTCGGTCGACGAGCTCTCGATCGACGTGCTCGCCGAGGAGGCCGGCATCTCGCGCGGGCTGCTCTACCACTACTTCGGCAACAAGCACGACTTCCACGAGGCCGTCGTACGGCGGGCCGCCGACGACCTCATCGCGCAGACCGCGCCCCCGCCGGCCGGCGAAGCGCTCGACCGGATGATGGCCTCGATGACGGCCTACCTCGACTACGTCGAGGCCAACTACGAGGGCTACCTCTCGCTGGTCAGGGGCGCGGCCGGTGGCAACGAGACGCTGCGCCAGATCTACGACGAGGCGCTCTCGGTGCTGACCGACCGGATCTTCGACGAGGACGCGCAGGGCGACCTCGTGCCCGACACCCCGCTCACGCGGTTCGTGGTGCGTGGCTGGGCCGTGATGGCCGAGGAGCTGGTCCTGACCTGGGCCGCTCCCGACCACGACTCCGAGGTGACCCGCGACCAGCTGCTCGCCGTGATCGCCGGCTCCCTGCCCGCCCTGGTCGCCTCGCTGCCCTGAGGGTCAGCCGACGACGGCGGCCAGCTGGTCGAGACCCCAGCCGAGGTCCTCCTCGCTGATGACCAGCGGGGGAGCGAGCCGGATCGTGGAGCCGTGGGTGTCCTTGGCCAGGACGCCGCGGGCCATCAGCGCCTCGCAGACCTCGCGGCCGGTGCCGACCGTCGGGTCGATGTCGATGCCGGCCCACAGGCCGCGGGTGCGGACGGCGAGGACGCCGTGGCCGACCATCGCCTCGAGCCGGTCGCGCAGCACGACGCCGAGCTCGGCGGCCCGGGCCTGCGGCTCACCGGTCTGCAGCAGCGTGACCACGGCGTGGCCGACCGCGCAGGCGAGCGGGTTGCCGCCGAACGTGGAGCCGTGCTGCCCCGGGCGCAGCACGCCGAGCACGTCACGGTCGGCGACGACGGCCGAGACCGGCACGATGCCGCCGCCGAGGGCCTTGCCGAGGATGTAGAGGTCGGGGACGACGCCCTCGTGGTCGCACGCGAAGGTGCGACCGGTGCGGCCGAGGCCGGCCTGGATCTCGTCGGCGGCCAGGAGCACGTTGGTGCGGGTGCACAGCTCGCGCAGCCCGGGCAGGAAGCCCTCGGGCGGGATGACCACGCCGCCCTCGCCCTGGATCGGCTCGACCAGCACGGCGACCGTGTCGTCGTCGATCGCGGCCTCGACCGCGGCCAGGTCGCCGTAGGGCACGGTCACGAAACCGGGCGTGAACGGGCCGAAGCCGTCGTGGGCGTCGGGGTCGTCGGAGAAGCCGACGATGGTGGTGGTGCGACCGTGGAAGTTGCCGCTCATCACGATGATCTTGGCCTGACCGGGGGTCACGCCCTTGACCTCGTAGCCCCACTTGCGGGAGACCTTGATCGCGGTCTCGACCGCCTCGGCGCCGGTGTTCATCGGCAGCACCAGCTCCTTGCCGCACAGGTCGCCGAGCGCGGCGCAGAAGTCGGCGAACCGGTCGTGCACGAAGGCCCGGCTGGTCAGCGTGAGCCGGTCGAGCTGCTCGTGGGCGACCCGCAGCAGCTCGGGGTGGCTGTGGCCGAAGTTGAGTGCGGAGTAGCCGGCCAGCAGGTCGAGGAAGCGGGTGCCCTCGACGTCGGTCATCCAGGCGCCCTCGGCGTGCTCGACCACCACCGGCAGCGGGTGGTAGTTGTGCGCGGTGCGTTCCTCCGCGAGCTGGAAGGGGGAGCGTGCGCTGGTGATCGTCATGGGTCGGCCTGCCTCTCGTCCCGCAAAGATTGTCAGACAATCTGTCGTGCCGCTACTCGGCGGGAAGCGTGACCTCGATGGTGGTGGACCCGGCCGCGCTTCTCAAACCGACGGCCCCACCGTGCGCGAGCACGATGGCCTCGACGAGGGCCAGACCGAGCCCGGCGCCGCCCTCCCGGTGGCGGGACGCGTCGCCCCGCGCGAAGCGCTCGAAGGCGCCCCGCCCGTCGGCGCCGGCCAGGTCGGGGGGCAGCCCCGGCCCGTCGTCGTGCACCGTGAACCGGCCGCCGTACGGCGACGCGGTCGCGGTGGCGGTCACGGTGACGGTCGTGCCCGGCGGGGTGTGCTTGCGCGCGTTGGACAGCAGGTTGGTCACCACCTGGTGCAGCCGGCCCTCGTCGCCGACCACCTCGACGGACGTCTCCGGCAAGGCCAGTCGCCAGTGGTGGTCGGGCGCGACGACCCGCGCGTCCGAGACGGCCTCGAGCAGCAGCCGGGTCAGGTCGACCGGCTCGCGCACCAGCGGACGTCCGGCGTCGAGGCGCGCCAGCAGCAGCAGGTCCTCGACCAGGGCCGTCATCCGTCCCGACTCCTCCTCCACCTTGGCCAGGGCGGTGGTCGCCGTCGCGGGGTCGGGCCGGCGGCGCGCCAGCTCGGTGTAGCCGACGATCGTGGCCAGCGGCGTGCGCAGCTCGTGCGAGGCGTCGGCGACGAACCGACGTACCCGCTGCTCGCTGCGGTGCCGCGCGTCGAGCGAGGACTCCACGTGCGCCAGCAGGGTGTTGAGGGCGCTGCCGACCTGGCCGACCTCGGTCTCCTCGTGCGTGAGGTGGGCCGGCACCCGCTCGGTCACCCCGATCGCGCCCGAGGCCAGCGGGAGGGCGGCGACGGCGTGGGCGGTCCGGGCGACCTCGCGCAGCGGCCCCAGCTGGCGGCGTACGACGAGGCTGCCGGCGACACCGGCCGCGACCACGCCGAGCAGGACCAGGATCAGCTCGACGCGCACGAGCGACCCGACCGCCTGCTCGACGTCGCGGGTGGGCAACCCGGTGACCAGCGTCCCGGCGGGGGTGTCGACCGCGATGACGCGATAGCTGCCGCGGCCGTCGAGGTGGATCGTGCGGACCTCGCCGTCGGTCGGGACGTCCCCGAGCGCCGAGATCTGCTCGGTCGAGAGCTCCTGCTCGTCGCCGCGCTGGTCGTCGAGGACGACGGCACGGCCCAGGTCGGGGCAGGCCACGAGCGTCCCGGGCTCCTGGTTGCCGACCTCCCCGCACGGCGTCGACGACGGCACGACTGCCGGGCGGCCGCGCCCGTCCCGGTCGCCGCGGCCCAGCGGGCCGTCGACCCGGCGCTGCGAGGAGGTGATCTTGTCGTCGAGCTGGCCGGTCAGGTAGGCCCGCATGGCCAGCGCGGTCGCTGCTCCGATCAGCACCGCCACCACCGCGACCAGGGTGACCGCGGTGACGACCAGGCGAGCGGTGAGGGTGCGTGGGACCCGGAGGGGTCTCGGCAGGCTCGACCACCGGGGGCTCGACCACCGTCGGGTGGGCTTCATCGACTCACGACCGGGAGGTCCCGCCGGGCGGCTTCAGCACGTAGCCGGCGCCCCGCACCGTGTGGATCATCGGCTCGCGGCCGGCGTCGATCTTCTTGCGCAGGTAGGACACGTAGAGCTCGACGACGTTGGCCTGCCCGCCGAAGTCGTAGTTCCACACCCGGTCGAGGATCTGCGCCTTGCTCAGCACCCGGCGGGGGTTGCGCATCAGGAATCGCAGCAGCTCGAACTCGGTGGCGGTCAGGCTGATCTCCTCGCCGGCGCGCGCGACCTCGTGGCTGTCCTCGTCGAGGCTGAGGTCGCCGACGCTCAGCACGGCGGAGGACGCCGATCGTTGTGCTCCCGAGCGTCGCATCAGGGCTCGCAGCCGGGCCACGACCTCCTCCAGCGAGAACGGCTTGGTCACGTAGTCGTCACCACCCGCGGTGAGCCCGGCGACCCGGTCCTCGACGGCGTCGCGGGCGGTCAGGAAGAGCACGGGCACGTCGGGATCGGTGCCGCGCATCCGGCGCAGCACCTCGAGCCCGTCGATGTCGGGCAGCATCATGTCGAGCACCACCGCGTCGGGCCGGGCGTCCTTCGCGGCGGCCACCGCGCTGGTGCCGGTGTGGGCGGTGTCGACCAGCCACCCCTCGTAGCGCAGGGCCATGGAGATCAGCTCGGCGATGTTGACCTCGTCGTCGACGACCAGGACCCGCAGGGGTGACCCGTCGGCGCGGGTGAGGTCGGTCGGGGTCGCGGTCATGGGTCCACTGTGACAAGGATTGCTGTGCGTGGGCTGTGAGGGCGCTGTCCGGTCGGCTCGGCCCGCCGCAGACTGATCTCCAGGGCACGGGTGACGCACAGTCTCCGCACAGGGCCGCAGCCCACGCTGAGGACATGACAGACGACCCGGACGCCCCGATGCCCACCCCGAACCCCGACCAGCCGCCGGCCGCGCGACCGGCGGGCCCACCTGTCGACCCGACAGGCGCGCAGGCGCGGCGCAGCTGGCCCGCCCGGGCCGCCGAGCGGCTGCGCGGCACCCGCGGCGTCGTCGCCGTCGGCGTGGCCGGTCTGCTGCTCGGCGGGGTGGGCGGCACGGCCATCGCGGCGGTGGCCAGCAGCGACGACGAGCAGGGGTCCGACGGCCGCGACGGGCGCAGCCGCGACGGCGGCCCGGGTCGCCACGGCTCGAGGGTGCCGGGAGGTCTGGTGCAGGTCCCGCCCGGCGGCGACCTGCCTCCCGGGGCAGACGTACCGCCGACCTTCGAGGCGCCACCCACCACTCCCGAAGACGGGGCGACCCCCGACGAGGAGCCGAGCGCTCAGGGCTCCGACGACGCCACCTGAGCCGGGTCGGCGGCCAGCAGGTCGCGCACCGCGAGCGAGGCGAAGACCATCGCCGAGCCCAGGGGAGCCCCGGGGCCGGGGTAGACCGCGCCGAACACGGACGCGGCGGTGTTGCCGACGGCGTACAGCCCGGGGATCGGCGCGCCGTCCTCGCGCAGCACGCGGGCGGCGACGTCGGTGACCAGCCCGCCCTTGGTGCCGAGGTCGGAGAGCACGAAGCGTGCCGCGTAGAACGGCGGCTGGTCCACCGGCGTCAGGGCCGTGCTCGGGCCCTCACCGGCGGCGAAGAAGCCGTCGTACTCGTCGAGGCCGCGGCCGAAGTCCTCGTCGACGCCGGTCGCGCAGAAGCCGTTGAAGCGGTCCGTCGTCGCCGCCAGTGCTTCCGGGGGTACGCCGACGGCGCCGGCCAGGTCCTCGATCGTGTCGGCCCGCACCCAGGTGCCGGCGGCCAGGTGGTCGGCCGGGTCGCCCTCGGGCATGGCGATCGCCGGGAGCCGGCCGCCCTCGCGGGAGTCGAACACGAACCACGACGGGATCCGGGCCGGGTCCTGGGCCATCGCGCGGCCGAAGCGGTCGTAGGGCAGGCACTCGTTGGCGTAGCGCCGGCCCGACCCGTCGACCAGGAAGCCGCTGCGGAAGCCGAGCGTGAAGGAGCCGCTGCCGTCCGGGTGCTCCAGGCCGGGGCAGAACCACCCGCCGGCGCTGAAGTCGGTGGCCGCGCCGATCGCCACCGCGGCCTGCAGCGGCTCCCCGGTGTTGGTGCCGCGCGGGGCCATCGTCCAGGCCACGTCGCCCGGTACGCCGTGGGTGGAGCGCAGCTCGGCGCTGCCCTCGAACCCGCCGGCGGCGAGCAGCACGCCGCGGCGCGCGCGGAGCTCGAGGGGGCCCTCGGGTGTCATGGCCGCGACGCCCACGACGCGGTCGTCCTCGAGCACCAGACCGGTCACCGGCAGCTGGGTGCGCACCTCGCCGCCCTCCCGGACGACGACGGTGGCCAGCCGGGCGATCAGCGCCTGCCCGCCGCTCAGGGTGCTGCGTCCGCCCCGGCCGGCCCGGTCGCGCTCGACGGGCGGTCGCACGAGGTCGGCGACCTCGGCCGGCAGGTCGTCGCGCCGCACGTCCAGCGGCTGGATGGAGCGGCCGGACGGGACCCGCCCGGGGGCGTCGAAGTACTCCGGGAACGGCAGCCACTCGAAGTCGAGGAGCGGGTCGTCCTCCAGCGCGGCGACCAGCTCGGGTGCGTGGGCGAGGAAGGCCTCGACCCGCTCGTCGTCGGGGTGCTCGAGGATCGCCCGCAGGTAGTCGCGGGCGCCCGAGGTCGAGTCGGGCAACCCGGCGCGTTGCTGCACCTGGCTCCCCGGGAGCCAGCAGGCGCCGCCCGAGTACGCCGAGGTCCCGCCGATCCGGTCGGTCTTCTCCACGACCAGGACCGAGAGTCCCGCCTTCGCGGCCAGCGCCGCGCCGGTCAGCGCGCCCCCGCCCGATCCGACCACCACGACGTCGTGCTCCTGGGCTCCGGTCACGGGGGGATCGTGCCAACGAGAACGTGTTCCAGCAAGGGTCAAGCCGGGAAGGGGTTGTTCGTCGGGGAGCGCCCGGTGGGCCTGCTCTCGTTGTCGGGGTTTCGTGGCTCGTCGCTGGCGCTCCTCGCACCTCAACCTCCGGGAGCCCGCGCTGGTTGAGGTGCGAGCGCAGCGAGCCACGAAACCGAGGACTCGGGCCGTCCGGGCGCGTTGATCGCGGGCGGGCGTACGCCCCGGTCCGGTCTCTGTCCTGGCTTACGGACGCGTACGTAAGCCAGGGAAGGGGTTGTCCGTCGGGGAGCGCCCGGTGGGCCTGTTGTCGCTGTCGGGGTTTCGTGGCTCGTCGCTGGCGCTCCTCGCACCTCAACCACCGGGAGGCCGCGCCGGGTGAGGTGCGAGCGCCCCCTCGCTGGTTGAGGTGCGAGCGCAGCGAGCCACGAAACCACTTCCGGTCGCCGGGTTGGCACAATGGCCCGGCCATGCCCTCCGACCCCGCTCCGCCAGCCGAGGCGGCGACGCCGCTGGAGATCACCTACCCGCCCGAGCTCCCGGTCAGCCAGCGCCGCGACGACATCGCCGCGGCCATCCGCGACCACCAGGTCGTGATCGTGGCCGGGGAGACCGGGTCGGGCAAGACCACCCAGCTGCCGAAGATCTGCCTCGAGCTCGGCCGCGGGCGACCGCGCCAGGACGGCGGGGGTGGGTTGATCGGGCACACCCAGCCCCGGCGGATCGCGGCCCGCTCGGTCGCGGAGCGGATCGCCAGCGAGCTCGGCACCGAGCTCGGCGACCTCGTCGGCTACCAGGTGCGGTTCACCGACCGCACCTCCCGCTCCAGCCGGGTCAAGCTGATGACCGACGGCATCCTGCTGGCCGAGCTGCAGCGCGACCGTCAGCTGCGCAAGTACGACACGATCATCATCGACGAGGCCCACGAGCGCAGCCTCAACATCGACTTCCTGCTCGGCTACCTCAAGCGGCTGCTGCCCCAGCGCCCTGACCTCAAGCTGATCATCACCAGCGCCACGATCGACGTCGAACGCTTCGCCCAGCACTTCGACGCGCCAGTCGTGGAGGTGAGCGGCCGCACCTACCCGGTCGAGGTCCGCTACCGCCCGCTGATGGAGCTCGCCGAGGACGACGAGGACGGCGAGACGGTCGTCCGCGACCAGACCGAGGCCATCGTCGAAGCGGTCAAGGAGCTCAGCGCCGAGGGGCCCGGCGACATCCTGGTCTTCCTCCCGGGCGAGCGCGAGATCCGCGACACCGCCGACGCGCTGGATCTCGGCAAGCTCGATCAGCGGGGAGGCAAGCTCGATCAGCGGGGAGGCGGGTTGGAGGTGGTGCCGCTCTACTCGCGGCTCAGCGCCGCCGAGCAGCACCGGGTCTTCTCCTCCCACACCGGACGTCGGGTGGTGCTGGCCACCAACGTCGCCGAGACCTCGCTGACCGTCCCCGGCATCCGGTACGTCGTCGACACCGGCGTCGCGCGCATCTCGCGCTACTCGGTGCGCACGAAGGTCCAGCGCCTGCCGATCGAGCCGATCAGCCAGGCCTCGGCCAACCAGCGTTCGGGCCGCTGCGGCCGCGTCGCCGCCGGCATCGCGGTGCGGCTCTACTCGGAGGAGGACTTCGAGGGGCGCCCGGAGTTCACCGAGCCGGAGATCCTGCGTACCAACCTGGCCTCGGTCATCCTGCAGATGACCAGCCTGGGCCTCGGTGAGCTCGGCCGCTTCCCGTTCGTCGAGCCGCCCGACAAGCGCAACGTGACCGCCGGCGTCCAGCTGCTCGAGGAGCTCGGCGCGCTCCAGGCCGGCAGCGGGTCGACCCGGGCGCCGCGGCTCACCGGCATCGGCAAGCAGCTGGCGAGGCTGCCGATCGACCCGCGCCTGGGCCGGATGATCCTCGAGGCGGAGCGGCTGGGCTGCGTGCGCGAGGTGGTCGTGATCGCCGCGGCCCTGTCCCTGCAGGACCCCCGCGAGCGCCCGGCCGAGATGCGCCCGCAGGCCGACCAGCAGCACGCGCGCTTCAAGGACGCGTCGTCTGACTTCCTGACCTGGCTCAACCTCTGGCGCTACGTCAAGGAGCAGCAGCGCGAGCTCAGCAGCAGTGCCTTCCGCCGGATGTGCAAGCGCGAGTTCCTCAACTACCTGCGGGTGCGCGAGTGGCAGGACTTCGAGTCCCAGCTGCGCCAGGTCGCCAAGGAGATGGGCATCCAGGTCGGCCGGCCCGCCGACGAGCCCGACGGCGACGGCATCCACCAGGCCCTGCTCTCCGGGCTGCTGTCCCAGATCGGAGCCCTGGAGGAGCGGGAGACCTCCGGCGCCGGGAGTGGCGGCGCGGCCCGCGGTGGGGGGCGCAAGCCGATGCGCGAGTACCTCGGCGCCCGTGGCGCCAAGTTCGCGATCTTCCCCGGCAGCGGGCTGAAGGGGAAGAACCCGCCGTTCGTGATGGCCGGCGAGCTCGTCGAGACCGGACGGCTCTGGGCCCGCCAGAACGCCGCCATCAACCCCGAGTGGGCCGAGCGGCTGGCCGGTGACCTGGCCAAGCGCACCTACTCCGAGCCGCACTGGTCGAAGAAGCGGGCCGCGGTGATGGCCCGCGAGCGGGTGACCCTGTACGGCGTCCCCCTGGTCGCCGATCGCCTGGTCTCCTTCGGGAAGGTCGACCGCGCGCTGTCGCGCGAGCTGTTCATCCGGCACGCGCTGGTCTACGGCGAGTGGCAGACCCGGCAGCGGTTCCTGGCCGACAACCGACGGCTGATGGAGGAGGTCGAGGAGCTCGAGCACCGCGCCCGGCGCCGCGACCTGGTCGTCGACGAGCACACCCTCTTCGACTTCTACGACGACCGGATCGGCCCCGACGTGGTCAGCGGCGCCCACTTCGACACCTGGTGGAAGAAGGTCCGCCGCGACCAGCCCGACCTGCTGACCTTCGACCTCGCGATGCTCACCCACGACACCGTCGGGGAGGTGCGCGAGGCCGACTATCCCCAGGCCTGGGTGGCCAGCGGCAGCCGGGTGGGCGGCGGCGGCGGGCTCACCTTCCCGATCAGCTACCACTTCGAGCCCGGGGCCGCCGACGACGGACTCACCATCGACGTCCCTGTGGCCACGCTCAACCGCGTCGCCGCCGACGACTTCTCCTGGAACGTGCCCGGCCTGCGCGAAGAGCTGGTCACCAGCCTGATCCGCAGCCTGCCCAAGAGCCTGCGGGTCAGCCTCGTGCCCGCCCCCGACCGGGCACGCGAGTTCCTGGCCGGGACGCCGGCGGGGGAGGAGCCGCTGCTCGACGCGCTCGAGCGGTGGTGCCGCGCGAGCGCCGGCGTCGTGGTGCCACGCGAGGCCTGGGACTGGACGAAGGTCGCCGAGCACCTGCGGCCGACGTACCGGGTGGTCGACGAGAGCGGCCGGGAGCAGGCGCGCGGCAAGGACCTCGAGGCGCTCAAGGAGCCGCTGCGTCCGCAGTTCGCGCAGGCGATGGCTGCGGTCGCCGCCGACTCCGGGCTGGCGCGCTCGGGTGAGACCACGTGGGCCTTCCGTACGATCGAGGAGTCGTTCACCGAGGTCCGGGCCGGCCACGAGGTGCAGGGCTACCCCGGGCTGGTCGACGAGGGCGCGACCGTGGGGCTGGCGGTCTTCGGCAGCCAGGACGAGCGCGACGCCCGCCACCGCCTCGGCGTACGTCGCCTGGTGCTGCTCGGCCTCGACCGGCTCGACCAGCGCGGCGGTGTCGTCAAGCGGGTCCTCGACGGGCTGTCCAACGCCGACAAGCTCGCGCTTGCCGGGTCGCCGTACGCCTCGGTGGCCGAGCTGCTCCAGGACTGCCGCGCCGCGATCGTCCAGCAGCGGGTCGACGCTCGCGAGCCGGTGCGCGACGAGGCGGCGTACGACGCCCTGCTGGCCGAGGCCCGCGACGAGGAGGCAGCGCTGCGCGCCCTGCTGCCCGACGTGACCCGCACCCTCGAGGCCTGGCGCGAGGCCGACAAGCTGCTCAGCGGCCGGGCGGAGATGACCATGCTGCCTGCGCTCTCGGACATGAAGGCCCAGGTCGAGCGGCTGGTCCACCGCGGTTTCGTCGCCGAGTCCGGGGTCGAGCAGCTGCGCCGGATCCCGGTCCACCTCGCGGCCCTCGCCCAGCGTCGGCGACGGCTGGACGAGGGCGGCGGGGCGATCCACCGTGACCGTCTGCTGCTCGACCGGGTCACCGAGCTCCAGGAGGCCTACCTGCACCAGGTCGCCGCCCTGACCGAGGGACGGCCGCCGGGCGAGAGGCTGCGCCGCGTGCGCTGGATGCTCGAGGAGCTCCGCGTCTCGCTGTGGGCCCAGCAGCTCGGCACCGCCCACCCCGTCAGCGACCAGCGGATCCGCAAGGCCCTGGGCTGAGCGCCCTACAGTGACCAGATGGCCGACCGCGCGCACCACCGCCCGACGCAGCGCGAGGCCGAGTTCTTCGACGAGTTCATCGGAGGCGCCGACCCGGCGCTGGTGAGCGAGGCCGCCGACCGCGCGGCGGCGCTGCTGGTGCGGGGGGCTCGCTCCAGCGGCGACGACCAGGTGGCCGAGCGGTTGCTGCACCTCGCCGACACCGAGGGCATCGAGACCGTGGCCGAGGTCTGGTCCGGGTCGCCCGCCGACTCGCTGGCCGGCTGCCTGTGGCGGCTCTACGTGCTCCGCTCCTGGGTGTACGCCGACCCGCTGGGTGTGGCGGCCGCGTTCGAGGAGGGTCAGTCCCGGGCCCAGGTGGCCCGTGTGGTCTCCGGCGTGGCTGACCCGCCGGGGCCCGACGAGCTGCGCGCGATGATCGACGAGGTGCTGCGCGGCATCGCCACCGGCGACTTCGCCGACGTCCTCTTCCGGGCGGCGGCGTTCGCGCGCGTGGTGACCGCGGGCCGAGCGGCCCTGGCGACGTCCAGCGACGTGGAGGTCAGCCGGACGCTGCTGCTGAGCGAGCAGCTCGAGGCGGCCGGCCACCTCGAGCTCGCCCGCGGCCTGGCCTGAGGGGGCCCCATGGCGCTGGTCCGCTGCGACTTCTACTCCGAGGCCCTCGAGATGGCCACCTCGATCAGCGTGGTGCTCCCGCAGCCGAGCGCCGGGATCGGCCTCGACGCGACCGCGACGGGCAGTACGTCGGGCAGTACGTCGGGCGGCCGGGGCGACGTACCGCTGCTCTACCTGCTGCACGGCCTGTCGGACGACCACACGGCCTGGACCCGCTACACCTCGCTCGAGCGCTACGCCGCCGAGCAAGGGCTGGCCGTGGTCATGCCCTCAGCCGGGCGCAGCTTCTACGCCGACGAGCGGCACGGGCACGCCTACTGGACCTACGTCTCCGAGGAGCTGCCCCACGTCGTCTCCCGCTTCTTCCGCGTCACCGACGACCCCGCCCTCACCTACGTGGCCGGCCTCTCGATGGGCGGCTACGGCGCGCTCAAGCTCGCCCTGACCTACCCCGAGCGGTACGCCGGCGCCGCCTCGCTCTCGGGCGCGCTCGACGTGGGTCGGCTGGCGCAGTGGCCCGAGCGCCAGGAGCTGTTCGGGCGCATCTTCGACGGACCGCCGAGCGACGACGACGACCTTCTCGTGCTGCTCGACCGGCTCGACCGGCTCGACCGGCACGACCTCGGGCGGGTGCCGCCGCTGCACGTCTCCTGCGGCACCGAGGACGAGCTGGTGGGCGACGGGCGGGCCTTCGTCGAGGCCGCCACGGCCGCTGGGTTGTCGGTCACCAGCGACTTCCGGCCGGGCGAGCACGCGTGGTCGCTGTGGGACGCGCTGCTGCCCGACGTGCTGGCCTGGCTGCCGCGCCCCTGAGCCCTCGCGACCTCCACCCGAACCTGTCGCACCCTCACCACGCCTGCCCTAGGGTGGAACCCGCGTGCGTGTCGGGCTGCGGCAGCCCCGGGTCCCACAAGAAGCCGCTACGAGCGGCCATGCGCCGTGAGGCGCTCCCAGTCCGGCGCGCACGCGCAGAGCGGCTGCGCGGACGTCGCTGGTGGGCGGTACTGTGACGCCTTCCAGATCGCCACGACGGGAGCGCGCAGCGATGGTGAGGCACGGGCTCGCGGGCCGACGTACCCCGCTGGCGGCAACCGCGTTGCTGCTGGTGTCCGGCGTGCTCGCGGCCTGCAGCAGCGACCCCGCGCCGGCGCCCGCGCCTGCGCCGTCCACCTCGGCCGCGGTCGAGACCACCGAGCTGTCCCTGGGCGTCTACGGCACCCAGCCCGAGGTCGAGGCGTTCCGCGGGGTGGTCGACACCTACACCAGCAGCGTCGAGGGCGTCGAGATCGAGCTGCGCGCCTACCCCGACGCCGATCGACTCGCCGCCGCGGTGCTCGACGAACCCGACCCGCCCGACGTGTTCCTGCTCACCCGGGCCGACCTCGAGGACGTCACTGCGGCAGGGCGCAACACCCCGCTCCTCGAGCTCGTCGACGAGCGCGGCGTCGACTTCGGCGACGGCTACTCCCGCGACGCGGTGCTGGCCTTCTCGGCCACCAACGACCAGCAGTGCATGCCCTACGGCATCTCCCCGATGGTCATCTACTACAACACCGCGCTCGTCGACCTGCCGAAGATGACCGAGCGCGGCCTCGACGTCCCCGTCCCCGACGAGGACACCGGAGTGGTCGACCGCTGGACCCTCGACCAGTTCCGGGCCGCGGCCCAGTTCGCCAGCCGACCGCGACGCGGCACCAAGGGCGTCCACGTCGATCCGACGCTGCGCGGCCTGGCCTCCTTCATCTACTCCGGCGGCGGCGACCTCTTCGACGACGCGCTCGAGCCCACGTCGCTCGACTTCTCCTCCGACGGCACCCGCGAGGCGCTGCTGCCGACGCTCGAGCTGTTGCGCGACCCGGCGCTGACCCTCACCGAGGACCAGCTGGCGGCCGCGCCGGCCATCGAGTGGTTCAAGCGCGGCAAGCTCGGCATGATCGCCGGCTTCCGCTCCGCCACCCCGCAGCTGCGCGCCCAGGAGGACCTCGACTTCGACGTGCTGCCGATGCCGATGATCGACGACGAGGCGACGGTCGGCGACCTGTCCGGGATGTGCATCTCCTCCGAGACCCAGAGCCTGCCGGCTGCGGCCGACTTCCTGGTCTACCTGATCTCGGCCGAGGCCGTGGCCCGGGTGACCAGCGCCGGCTACCTCGTTCCGGCCAACCTCGAGGTCGCGGCGTCCACCGACTTCCTCCAGCCCGACCAGCGACCGGCCCATGCCCAGGTCTTCAACGCCAGCATCCGCGCGATGCGGGTCCTGCCGCTGATCGACAGCTACGAGGACCTCGAGGCCGCGGTGGCCGCGCCGCTGCAACAGCTCTTCACCATGCCGGTCCCCGACATCGAGGGGCTGACCACCCAGATCGACGAGCAGTCACGCACCGTGCTCGACCCCGAGCTCGACCCCGAGCTCGACCCCACCCTCGACGGCGAGCCCTCGGAGTCCGCGCCGTCCGAGTGAGCGGCGGTGTCCTGGCGCAGCGGTCACAACGGGTCGGGGCGGGCCGGGGCGGGCGGGCGGGCGTTTTCACTGCAATTGCTGGCGGGTGGCCCCTGCGATCGCCGAAATTGGGGCCACGCGCCAACAATTGCATCGAAAACGCCCTGCCGGCAGCCCGAGAAGCGGCCGCTCGCCGTCGGCTCGGCTCGACGGGCGAGTGAGCAGTGATCGGCCCGGTCAGGAGGGGTCGGTTGGCGCTGGGGCCGAGGCCTCCGGAGGTTCGCTCTCGTCCTCGGTGGGAGCCCGGACTGCCTCTGCCTCCGCCGCCTCAGCCGCCTCTGCCTCCGCCGCCTCAGCCGCCTCGGCTTCCGCGGCCGCCTCAGCCGCCGCCTCGGCCGCCTCGGCGGCTTCGGCCGCCTCACGGTCGGCGTCGAGCACCGCCTGGGTCACCAACGCCGCGGTGAGGCCGATCTGCCAGCTGCGCGCCCCCAGCGCCGAGAGCTGGGCGGCCACGGCGTCGAGCAGCTCGGCGGCGTCGCGTGCCTCCGGCGGCGACCACAGGGCGCGGCGCAGGTAGTCGGGGGTCAGCACGTTCTCGACCGGCAGGTGGTGCTGCTCGGCCAGCGCGGTGATCGCGGCCCGGGCCAGCTCGAGGCGTCGAGCCGCCACCGGGTCCTTCTCGGCCCAGGCCCGGGGGAGCGGCGGACCGTCGCCGCGCGCGGTGCGGGAGGGCAGGTCGTCCTCGTCGAGCCGGGTGGCCTCCTCCAGCGCGCTGAGCCAGCGTGAGGTGTAGCGCTCCGCCCCGCGACCGTGGAAGCCCTTGGTCTCCAGGAGGGTACGGCGGTCGGTCGGCATCGCGGAGGCGGCCGCGACGATCGCGGCGTCGGGGATGATCCGGCCGGGGGTGACGTCGCGCGACTGCGCGATGTCGTCACGGGCCTCCCACAGCCCGCGCACGGCAGCGAGACCGCGACGTCCGCGCACACGGTGCATGCCCGACGTACGGCGCCAGGCCTCGACGCGCACGGTGGGCGTGAAGGAGCGCAGGTGGTCGAACTCCTGCCGCGCCCAGTCGTCCTTGCCCTCCTCGCGGAGCTGCTCGGCGAGCAGGTCGCGCAGCTCGACCAGCACCTCGACGTCGAGGGCGGCGTACTCGAGCCAGGACCGCGGGAACGGGCGGGTCGACCAGTCGACCGCCGAGTGCTCCTTCTTCATCCGCCAGCCGAGCAGGGTCTCGACCAGGGTGGCCAGGCCGACCCGCGGGTAGCCCAGCAGGCGGCCGGCGAGCTCGGTGTCGAAGAGCTCGGTGGGGTGCAGCCCCAGCTCGGCCAGGCAGGGCAGGTCCTGGGTCGCGGCGTGCAGGATCCACTCGGTGCCCTCGAGCGCCTCCTGGAGCGGGGCCAGGCTCGCGAAGGCGATCGGGTCGACCAGGGCGGTGCCGCTGCCGCGGCGACGCAGCTGGAGGAGGTAGGCCCGGTTGGAGTAGCGGTAGCCGGAGGCCCGCTCGGCGTCGATGGCCACCGGGCCCTCGCCGGCGACCAGCGCGGCGCACACGGCGGCGAGTGCCTCCTCGGTCTCGACGAGCTCGGGCAGCCCGTCGGCGAGGGTGAGCAGCGGTGGGGGCTCGGGCACGTCCTCCGGAGCCGGGCCGGGTCGACGGGGTCGCCGGGGTCCACGGGGTCGAGGGAGTCGGGGTCGGTGGTCGTGTCGTCGTCCGGGACGGTGGGGGGACTGAGCTCGGGCATCAGCGCTCGGAGCCCCGTTGCCCCCGTCGACTCGGCATCACGGCCACGCCGGCCGGCACGGGCTCCAACCCGGAGGCGGTGCAGAGCAGCTCGCCCCAGGCCTCGACGTGCGGGGCGATGTCGGGCGGGGCCAGGTCGGGCGACCCCGGACGCGACGCGGGGCTCGTGGTGTGACCTGTCGTGGGGGAGGCCACGGGGGTCCACGACGCGCGGATCTCGATCTGGGCGGTCCCGCCCTCGTCGGCCATCCCGCCGAAGCTCTCGGTGGCGACGCGGGTCACGGTGCCGGACGCGGCGGTGTAGGCGGCCCCGTGGCCCTCCAGGGCGTCGGTGAGCCAGGTCCAGCCGACCTCGGCCAGCAGCGGGTCGGTGATCAGCTCGCTGTCGATCTCGGCCCGGGCGTAGGCCACGCAGCGGAAGGTGCCGTCCCAGGCGTCGTTGCCGGCCGGGTCGTGGAGCAGGATGATCCGGCCGGTCCCGATGTCGGTGCCGTCGACGGTCACGTCGGCCGACAGCGCTGCGGCGTACGGAGCGATGCGCTGGGGTGCCGGCATCTCCTCGCAGAAGATCTCGGGGCGCAGCGTGGCGGCACGCATCGTGGCCACCGCCTGCCGGAACTCCGGCGGGCTGGCGGCCGCGCCCGGTCCGGGGCGCGTCTCCTGGCTGACGACCATAGGGTCACAGTAGGTCGCAGCGACTCGAACCGATATGCGAACACGCCGTACGACCTGGGAGGCTTGCGGCGTGGAGCCTGCAGCGAACACCGCACCCGACCCCGGGACGTCCCCCGATCCCCGCCTCGCCGACAGCGACTTCCTGCGCGCCGCGCGCGGTGAGCCGGTCCGCCGTACGCCGGTCTGGTTCATGCGCCAGGCCGGGCGTTCGCTCCCGGAGTACCTCGCGATCCGCGAGGGCGTCGGCATGCTCGAGTCGTGCATGAACGCCGACCTGGTCGGCGAGATCACCCTGCAGCCGGTGCGCCGCTACGGCGTCGACGCCGCGATCTTCTTCTCCGACATCGTGCTGCCGCTCAAGGCCGTCGGGGTCGACCTCGACATCAAGCCGGGGGTCGGTCCGGTGGTCGCCTCGCCGGTGCGCACCCTGGCCGACGTCGCGGCGATCCCCGACCTGACCGCCGACCACGTGCCCTTCATCACCGCCGCGGTCCAGGGCCTGGTGGCCGAGCTCGGCGGGACGCCGCTGATCGGCTTCGCCGGGGCGCCGTTCACGGTCGCGTCGTACCTCGTCGAGGGCGGACCGTCCAAGGACCACGCCAAGACCAAGGCCATGATGTTCGGCGCGCCCGAGGTCTGGGCGGCACTGATGGACAAGATCGGCCAGATCGCCGCGACCTACCTCGAGGTGCAGGTGGCGGCCGGCGCGAGCGCGGTCCAGCTCTTCGACTCCTGGGCCGGCGCGCTGACGCCCGGTGACTACGCGCGGTTCGTGATGCCCTACTCGAGCGAGGTGCTGCGGCACGCGGGCACGCTCGGGGTGCCGCGGATCCACTTCGGCGTCGGCACCGCCAACCTGCTGGGCCTGATGGGCGACGCGGGTGCTGACGTGGTCGGCGTCGACTGGCGTACGCCGCTCGGTGCGGCGGTGCCGCTCGTCGGTGACCGCTCGGTGCAGGGCAACCTCGACCCGACGCTGGTCTTCGCCCCGACCGAGGTCATGCTCGAGCGGGCAGGCGAGATCATCGAGGCAGGGCGCGCCGCCCGCGGCCACATCTTCAACCTCGGCCACGGCGTGATCCCCAGCACCGACCCCGACCAGCTGGCCCGACTGACCGACTTCGTGCAGGCCTACGAGCGCTGATCAGCCTGGGGTCGCGACCGGCCACCAGGACACGAGGAGGACACAATTCTGCTCGTTTGCGCGGTTGTGCGCGTCGACTGGTCTACGGTGACCGAGCCGGTCCAGCAGTCCGGGCCGGTCGCGGGGGGTTGCTGAGCAGGAGCTCCACGCGTCGACACAGACACCTTTCGCTGGAGGAACGTGAGCTTCTTCGAGTACCTCACCAACAGCTACGACACCCTGATCGAGCTCTCGCTCGAGCACATCCGCCTGGTCGTCATCGCCATGGGCATCGCCATCCTGCTGGGCGTCCCGCTCGGGATCGTGGCCCACCGGGTCCGCTTCCTGCGTGACCCCATCATCACCGTGACCTCCTTCTTCCTGACGCTGCCGTCGCTGGCCCTCTTCGCGCTGTTCATCCCCATCGTCGGGATCGGCGCCACGCCGGCCATCGCGGCCCTCACGCTCTACGCGCTGCTGCCGGTGGTGAGCAACACGCTGGCCGGCCTGACGTCGGTGAGCCCGGCCATCATCAAGGCCTCCCGCGGCATGGGCATGGGCTCCGCGCGCCGGATGATGCAGATCGAGCTGCCGCTGGCCTGGCCGGTGATCATCACCGGTATCCGGGTCTCCACCCAGGTCGTGGTCGGCATCGCCGCCATCGCCGTCTTCGTGGGTGGTCCGGGTCTCGGCAACGAGATCTTCCGCGGCATCCGCTCCGTGCCCAACGCCAACGCGCCGAACCTCATCTACGGGGGCACGCTGGCCGTCGTCGTGCTCGCGCTGCTGTTCGACGCCGTGTTCGTCCTGATCCGCCGACTCACCACCTCGCGAGGAATCCGATGACCACGACCGAGCCCCTGCAGGGCACCCCCGACCACGACGCGTCGCGCGAGACGATGATCGAGCTCGTCGAGCTGACCAAGCACTTCCCGGGCCAGGACAAGGCCGCCGTCGACCGGCTCAGCCTCAAGGTCTCCAAGGGCGAGATCGTGGTCTTCGTCGGCCCGTCCGGCTGCGGCAAGACCACCTCGATGGAGCTGATCAACCGGCTCATCGAGCCGAGCTCGGGTCACATCATCATCAACGGCGAGGACGTCACCGACGGCAACCCCGACGAGCTGCGGCGCCGGATCGGCTACGTCATCCAGGAGACGGGGCTGCTGCCGCACCGCACGATCGCCCAGAACATCGCCACCGTGCCCAAGATGCTCGGCTGGAAGAAGGACAAGATCAACGACCGGGTCGACGAGCTGCTCGGCATGGTGGGCATGGACCCCGGCATGTACCGCTCGCGCTACCCCAAGGAGCTCTCCGGCGGGCAGCGGCAGCGGGTGGGCGTGGCCCGTGCCCTGGCTGCGGACCCGCCGGTCATGTTGATGGACGAGCCGTTCGGCGCGATCGACCCGATCACCCGCGACCGGCTGCAGAACGAGTTCCTCCGTCTGCAGCAGCAGGTGCAGAAGACGATCATCTTCGTCACCCACGACATCGACGAGGCGATCAAGATGGGCGACAAGATCGCGGTGCTCCGCGACCAGTCGCACATCGCGCAGTTCGACACCCCCGAGAACATCCTGACCAACCCGGCCGACGACTACGTCGCCGACTTCATCGGGGCCGGGGCGTCGCTGAAGCGGCTCAACCTCTCGCGGATCCGCGACGTCGAGATCACCCACGACGCGCCCCTCGGGTTGGTGACCGACGACCCGGCCGAGCTGCAGCGCACCCTGCTGGCCAGCGACTGGTCGGCGATGCTCCTGCTCGACGAGCAACGTCGCCCGTCCCGCTGGGCCACGATGGGCGACCTGCGGCGCGGCGGTGACCTGTCCCGGATCGGTCTGTCGGCGCGAGCGCTGGTCGAGCCCCACGCCACGCTCGCCGACGCGCTCAACGAGCTGATCACCTCCAACGGCGGCTGCGCGATCGTGGTCGACGGCAAGGGCGTCTACCAGGGCGTCGTCGACCTCGAGACGATCATGGCGGCGGTGCGCACCATGCGTGACCAGCACGCCGCGTTCTACCTCGCGCAGAAGGCCCATCAGGACGAGGACACCGTCTACGAGGAGGAGCGCCGATGACGGTGGCAGGGGCGGAGGTCGTCACCCCCGCGGCCGATCCCACCATCCGGCCGGTCGACACCTCCCACCGGCCGACCCTGCTGGAGTGGATCGGCATGCCGTTGCTGCTCCTGGTGATCGGGGTCTCGACGCTGCTGTGGGTGAGGTCCAAGGAGCTCGACTCGATCGAGAAGCGTCAGCTCATCGGCAGCAAGCTGTGGGAGTCCACCGTCGAGCACCTCCAGCTCACGGCGGTCTCCACGCTGATCGTGATCCTGATCGCGATCCCGCTCGGCGTCGTGCTCACCCGGTCCTGGGCCCGCTTCTCGGTGCCGGTGGTGCTCGGCGTCGCCAACATCGGTCAGGGCATCCCGTCGCTGGGTCTGCTCGCGGTGATCTACGTGGCCACCGGGGCCCTGGGCTTCACCCCGGTGGTCATCGGTCTGGTCGCCTACTCGACGCTGCCGATCCTGCGCAACACCATGGTCGGGCTCCAGCAGGTCGACCACAGCCTGATCAAGGCCTCCCGCGGCATGGGCATGTCGCCGCTCGGGGTGCTGTTCCGGGTCGAGCTGCCGCTGGCGGTGCCGGTCATGGTCGCCGGCATCCGCACCGCGCTGATCATCAACGTCGGCACCGCGACCCTGGCGACGTTCTTCGGCGCCGGTGGCCTGGGCTACGTCGTCTACAACGGCATCACGCTCAACCGCAACACCATCCTGATCACCGGCGTCGTCCTGGTCTCGGGGCTGGCGCTGCTGGTGTCCTACCTGGCCGGCATGGCCGGGCGGCTGCTGGCACCCCGCGGGCTCTAGCCGGCCGCTCCACCCGCTCGATGAACTGACCCACCGCACCACGACGCTCTCGAAAGGAGCATCATGCACAGCAAGAAAATCCTGGCCGCTTCCGGCGCTGTCGCCCTGGCCCTGGGCCTCGCGGCCTGCGGCGACGACGGTGGTGGAGGGGCTGCGACCGAGGGCACCCTCAAGGGCGCCTCGATCACGGTCGGTTCCAAGGACTTCGACGAGCAGCTCATCCTCGGCAACATCAGCAAGCTGGCCCTCGAGGCCGCGGGCGCCGACGTCAAGGACGAGATCAACACCGGCGGCACCGACGTGACCCGTCGCGCGCTGACCAGCGGTGCGATCAACACCTACTGGGAGTACAACGGCACCGCCTGGATCTCCTTCTTCAAGGAGACCGAGCCGATCGCGGACCGCGTCGAGCAGTACGAGGTCGTCCGCGACCGTGACCTGGAGGAGAACAAGCTCCACTGGCTCGCTCCGGCCGACTTCAACAACACCTACGCGCTGGCCTTCGCCAGCGAGGCGGCCGACGACCTGGGCAACCCCGAGACGCTCTCCGACCTCGGAGACCTGATCAGCAGCGACCCCGACAAGGCGACGGTGTGCGTGGAGAGCGAGTTCTCGGCGCGCGACGACGGCCTGCCCGGCATGGAGAAGACCTACGGCTACGAGTTCCCCTCGAGCAACATCACGGTGCTCGACACCGCGATCGTCTACTCCGCCGCCGACAAGCAGGACCCCTGCTACTTCGGTGAGGTCTTCACCAGCGACGGCCGCGTGAGCGCGCTCGACCTGACCGTCCTCGAGGACGACAAGGGCTTCTTCCCGCTCTACAACCCCAGCCCCGTCTTCACCGACGACGTCTACGCCGAGTACGGCGACGCCCTCGACGAGATCTTCACCCCGATCGCCGAGGCGCTGACGCAGGAGGAGATGACCGCGCTCAACGAGAAGGTGTCCGTCGACCTCGAGCAGCCCGACCAGGTCGCTGAGGACTGGATGGAGGAGAACGGCTTCCTCTGAGCCCGGATCCGCGCTGAACCGGACCCCGGCTCACGCACCACACCGGCGGCCGTCTCCTCGTCACGTCGACGAGGGGGCGGCCGCCGGTCGCGTCGGACGACCGGTGCGACCCGCCCGCCGGCGCCAGCCCAGCCAGGCCGGCGTACCGAGCAGCGCCAGCAGGACCAGGAACGGCAGTGCGGCGCCCGCGACGGTCGCGGCCCCCGTGCCGATGACGCCCAGCGCGTGCCAGCCGTCGGCCAGACCGGGCAGGAAGCCGGCCTCGTCGCGCTCGGGCTCCTGCACGGCAGCGTCGTGCTTCTGCAGGTGGACGGTGATCGTGGCCAGCGAGGTCTGATCGGCGAGGTAGGCCTGCTGTGACTTCAGGCTGTCGAGGGCGGCCTGGCGGCGGGTCAGCTGGGCCTCGATCGAGACGACGTCGCGGATCGAGGTCGCACGACCGAAGAGCACCTCCACGCGGGCCAGGCTCTGCTCCTGGGCGCGGATGCGGGCCTGGACGTCGATGACCTCGGTGGTGACGTCCTCCGAGCTGCGGGTCGAGGACTCGAGGTCGCCGATCTCCTCCAGCGCCGAGACGGTCTCGGAGAAGTCGGCCGCAGGCACCCGCACCACCAGGCGGGAGCGACGTACGTCGTCCTCGCCCGACTCGACGGCCGAGGTCTCCTCGTCGGTGACCTCGCCACGCATCTCGTCGACCAGCTTCTGAACCGTGAAGCGCGCGTCGGCGACGTCGTCGGTGCGCAGCGAGACCGTCGCGGTGGAGATCACGGCGCGCTGCGCGATCGCGGTGCGTGCGACCGACGCGGTGGTGTCACCTCCCGCGGACTCCTGGGCGCCACCGTCGGCGGCGGCCGGGGCGGGGGCGGACAGGTCCTCGGTCTGCGAGCCGCCCGAGGCCGCGTCCTCGGAGGAGGAAGCGCCGCCGAGCGCGCACGCGCCGACGAGCAGGAGAGGGGCGGAGACGGCGGCGATCAGCAGGGTGGCCCGGGGCGTCGGGCGGGAGCGTGGGTTCATGCCGGTCGGACGCCGGTCGGCCGCCAGTGGTTCCCGACCCGGGTGAGCGGCCGTCTGGCAGGCTGGGCGCGTGCGCGTGCTGGTGGTGGGGGCCGGACTGGCCGGCCTGACCGCCGCGCACGACCTCGCGGCCGCCGGCCACGACGTGCTGGTCCTGGAGGGTGCGTCCCGGATCGGCGGCAAGCTGCGCCGCCAGCGAGTGGCCGGGGTCGAGGTGGACGTCGGCGCCGAGGCGATGCTCCACCGTCGCCCCGAGGGGGTCGAGCTGGCGCGCTCGCTGGGGCTCGACCCGGTGCACCCCAGCGCCGCGTCGTCCCGGGTGTGGACCCGCGGCGCCCTCCGCCCGCTGCCCCGCACGCTGCTCGGCGCGCCGCTGGACGGCGACCAGCTGGCGGCGTCCGGGGTGCTGAGCGACGCGGGGGTCGAGCGGGCGCTGGCCGAGGTGGTCACCCCCGTCGAGGGGGACCCGTCGGTGGGCGACCTCGTGGCCGCGCGGTTCGGCGACGAGGTGACCGACCGGCTGGTCGAGCCGCTCCTCGGTGGCGTCTACGCGGGCCGGGCCCGTGAGATCTCGGCCCGGGCCGCCGCACCCCAGCTGGTCGCGCTGGCCCAGCGGGGCTCGATCCTGGCGCAGGCGGCCGCGCTGCCGGTCGACACCTCGCCGGTCTTCGCGGGGCTGGTGGGAGGGATGACGGGGCTGGTCGACGCGCTCGCCGCCGGTCCGTCCGAGGTGGTCACCGGGGTGCAGGTGCGGGACGTGCGGCGAGTGGCGGGTGGTTTCGTGGCGCGCTGCGCTCGCACCTCGACCACCGAACGGCCGGCCGTCGGGGGCGCGACCGCAGGCGGGGTGGAGCGGTTCGAGACCGAGGTCTTCGACGCCGTGGTGCTGGCCACCCCCGCGGCGCCGACGTCGCGCCTGCTGGCGGCGCTCGCCCCGGCGGCCGCCGCCGAGCTGGCGGGCATCGAGTCGGCGTCCATGGCGGTCGTGACGCTGGCCTTCCGGCTCGCCGACGTACCGGACCTGGCCGCCACGGACGCCTCCGGCTTCCTGGTCCCTCCGGTCGACCGACGGAGGATCAAGGCGGCGACGTTCTCGTTCGCCAAGTGGGACTGGGTGGGGGAGGCCGGCGCGGCCGAGGGCGTGCTCCACCTGCGCACGTCGATCGGTCGGCTCGGCGAGGAGGCCGACCTCCAGGCCACCGACCACGCCCTCGTCTCCCGGTCGCTGACCGCGCTGGCGGAGGCAGTCGGCGTCCGGGCCGTCCCGGTCGACACCCACGTCCAGCGCTGGGGCGGCGGACTGCCGCAGTACCGTCCCGGCCACCTCGACCGCGTCGCCCGCGTCCGCGCCGACCTCGCCCACGTGCCCGGTCTGGCGGTCTGCGGCGCGGCGTACGACGGCGTGGGCCTCCCCGCGGTGATCGCCTCGGCCCGACGCGCGGTCCGCGACCTGACGCCCGACGGTGCTGCTCCGCTGCAACCGGGTTGACGAGGCGTGAGCGGGTCGCAGAATGACCGTCATGGCGTGTGAGCTGAGTGCCCTGACCTTCGCCTCGAGCGACCCGGAGCGTCTCGCCCGGTTCTGGGGCGGTCTGCTCGGCCAGGAGGTCACGACCGCACGCGACGCGCCGTCACTGGCGGCCCTGCCCGAGGTGGGGTTCGGCCTGCGGTTCGTTGCCGAGACTGGTGGGAAGTGGGGCCCCAACCAGATGCACCCCGACCTGAAGCCGACCTCGATCCACGAGCAAGCGGTAGTGGTGCGCCGAGCACTCACGCTGGGGGCCCGACACCTGGACGTCGGCCAGGGTCCGGATGCTGAGCACGTCGTCCTCGCTGACCCTGAGCACAACGAGCTGTGCGTGCTCGAGCCCGGGGGCACGTTCCTCGCCGGCTGCCCGTTCTTCAGCTCGCTGGCCGGCGACGGCCTCGCCGCGGTCGGCTACTTCTGGCGCGAGGCGCTGGCCTGGCACCTGGTCTGGGACCAGGACGGTGAGACCGCCATCCAGTCACCCACCGGAGGCCCCAAGATCACCTGGGGTGGCGAGCCGGTGCAGCCCAAGCTCGGCAGGAACCGGCTCCACCTCGACCTCGCGCCCGCCGCCCGCTCGACGGTCGAGACCGAGGTCGAGCGATTGGCGGCCCTCGGCGCTTCGCGCGTCGACGCCGGCTGCGCGGACGGCGTCGGCATGGCTGACCCCGGCGGCAACGAGTTCTGCGTCGTGCGGAACCCCGATTGACGCACGGGACCCCGAGGCGTGTTGTCGGTGGTCGAGCAGGGAGGCGCCCCCGGCGCTGTCTGTCGGTGGTTGAGTAGGGAGGCGCCCCGGCGCCGACCGTATCGAAACCCCCGCACCCGACCACCCCGGCGAGACCCCCATCGTTGAGCCCGAAAGTCGTTACCGACCCGTGACCTGAGACCCCTGTGGACAACCCCGAATCCAGGCTCTCAGTGTCGGTGCCCCCTGCTTGAGTGGACCCATGAGCAAGCACCTCGACGGCACCGGATCGGGTCACCCGATTCCCGTCGCGTGCGCCCACATCCGAGCCGAGCTCGACCACCTCACCGACACCCCCACCTGGTCGATGAGCGACGGCGAGGTCCGCGACACCCTCCTCGAGGTCACCCGCCTGAGCGCCCGGCTCGCCGAGCTCGAAGCCCGCCTCGCCACCACCGCCCACACCCGCCACCTCGAAGACCAGTCCGGCGCCACCTCCACCGCAGTGTGGTGGGCCACCCAGACCAAGATGACCCGCGCCGAGGCCCACCGCAAGACCCACCTCGCCACCGCCCTCGACACCGACCAGCACACCCCCGTCCGTGAGCACTGGCCGCCGGTGACCTGCTGCCCGACCAGGCCCGGGTGATCATCGACGCCGTCGACGCCCTCCCCGACGACACCACACCCGAGGTGATCACCCAGGCCGAGGCGTTCCTGCTCACCCAGGCCACCGACCACGACGCCAAAGCCCTACGCATCCTGGGCCGCCGCCTGCTCGACGTCATCGACCCCGACGCCGCCGACGCCCACGAAGCCGCCCTCCTCGCCAAGGAAGAAGCCGCCGCCTACGAAGCCGCCTCACTGCGCATGGTCGACGACGGACACGGCCGCACCCACGGCCGGTTCACCCTGCCCACCAGCGCTGCGGCGATGCTCAAGAAGGCCCTGCTCGCCCTCGCCGCCCCCAAACACCAGACCGCGGTCACCGGCCACGCCCCGACCCCCGGACGGCCCTCACCCACCCGGCTCGGCCAAGCCCTGGTGGAGTACATCGAGCGCTACCCCCTCGACCGGCTCCCCGACGCCGGCGGCCTGGCCGCCTCGGTCGTGGTCACCATGCCCATCGAGACCCTCCACGGCGGCCTCAAGGCCTGCGCCCTCGACACCGGCGAACACCTCTCACCCGGCGGCGCCCGACGCCTGCTCTGCGAAGCCGGTGTCATCCCCGCCGTCCTCGGCGGTGACTCCCAGGTCCTCGACCTCGGCCGCACCCGCCGCTTCCACACCCCAGCCCAACGCCTCGCCATCAGCCTGCGCCACCACGGCTGCGCCACCCGCGACTGCGACTGGCCCCCCGGCCTGTGCCACCTCCACCACCCCCACCCCTGGGGCCACGGCGGCGCCACCAACTCCGACGGCATCCCGCTCTGCCCCCGACACCACCACCACGCCCACGACCCCCGCTACACCACCACCATCCACCCCGACCGCACCGGTCAGCTTCCACCGACGATGCTGAGCGGGGCGTGCCCCCTGCTCGCGGGCGGGTCCTGTCGATGATCGGGGGTGTGAGCTCAGGCGCGGCGGTCCTGCATCGCGCGTCCCAGAGCTGTGCGCACGAGGACGTGAGGGGCAGGAGGCATCTCCTCGAGGCTGAACCACCCCATGTCGTCGTGTTCCTCAGGAGCGACATTGGCCGGCGTTCCCTGCCAGTCATGCACCAGCCAAGCACTCAGGACGGCCGGCTCGTCCACAGGCCCTGTGGTCAGCCGGCACAGATGAGACGCCGAGGCCGTCACGATCTGTACGCCGAGTTCTTCCTGCAGCTCCCGAGAGAGTGCCCCCAGCTCCGACTCGTCAGGCTCGATGTGACCACCGGGCAAGTCCCACAGATCTGGGTTGGCGCGCTTGTCCGGCCTCCGATGTACGAGGAGGACTCGACCCTCACGGACTAGCGCGCCCACCACGACCTCGTGCATCCGCCCAGACAAGCAGAGCCATCCGTTGCGTCGCGACCGGCTATCGCGCTGCTGCTGCTGCTGCCGCCGCTGCTCGCTCCACCCACCTCGGCACGTCGCCGTAGCGCTGGCTCGGTACGAGCTCGCCGGCGGCGCAGCACTCGATCAGCTGGGTCATCCGACGATCTCTGGTGGACTCCTGCTTGGCCGAGGTCACCCACACGGTGCAGACCTTGCGGTAGGTCGCGGTCGATGCTTCCCAGAAGGCGGTGGCCGCGGGACTGGCGGCCAGGCGGGCGGCGTACGGGTCGGGGAGCTTGGCCTGCGCGCGCTCGTGACTGTACGGCGCCTCGTCGCGACGACGCTGCTCCCAGATCGCCAGTCCGCTGGGCTGCATCCGCCCCTCGGCGCGCAGCTTCTCGACGAGGTCGAGGTTGATCCTGCTCCAGTGGGAAGTCTTCTTGCGAGGGGTCCAGCGTTGCCGCCTGGTGTCTGCGTCGATGCGCTGGGCGACTGAGTCGATCCACCCCCAGCACAGGGCCTCGGGAACAGCCTGCTCCCACGTCAGGCCGTGATCGGCGACGTGCTTCCTCTTCAGACCCATCCACAGGCTGGTCTCGGTGTCGTGGTGCAGCGCCAGCCAGGCAGCGAACTCCTCGGGAGTATCGAAGAAGCGCGCCGGCCGCTCGGGCGTGCCGCCCATCCGCCCCGGGATCTCGTCCTCTGCCTCGCCATCCGTCACATCGCGAGCATGCCACCGGGCGCCGACATCCAGCGGGAGTGGGCCCGCGGGCGACCCGTGCTCCGGCGCCGAGCTCACGGTGCTTCGAGCTCGAAGAACAGGAAGCAGATGAACGACCGGCCGTCCGGGTTGGGCAGCAGCTCCACTGGGGTGCCTGCCGCGGGCGGCGGCTCGGTGACCTGCGTGATGCGGAACCCCGCGTCGGTGAACGAGTTCAGGACGTCGTGCAGGGGGCGGTGCCAGTAGGTCATCCACACCGTCTCGTCGCCGTAGTCGTAGTCCTCCGAGTACTGGGTGAGGGCGAAGTAGTCGGCGTCGGGGTAGACGATCGCGTAGATCATGGGATGGATGATCGAGACGGTGAGCCGACCACCGGGCTTGAGCACACGTCGCAGCTCGGCCAGGGCCGAGTCCCAGTCCTCCACGTAGTGCAGGGCCAGCGAGGCGACGACGAGGTCGAACCTGTCGTCGGGATAGGGCAGCGGCGCACCGAGGTCGGCGACCCTCACGTCCGCGTCCTCACCCAGCCTCTCGCGGGCCAGCTCGACCATGACCGGACTCAGGTCGAAGGCGGTCACCACCGCACCCTGGGCGCGCAGCGCCTCCGCCAGGGGACCGGACCCGCACCCGGCGTCGAGGACCTCCAGGCCCGCGACGTCGCCAGCGAGACGGATCATCTCCGGACGCTCGTAGTAGGCGTTGAAGAGGCTTCTCTCGTTCCTGGCCGAGTACGCCGCCGCGAAGCCGTCGTAGTCAACGGCAGGGGCGGGGTCAGCGGCAGGAGCAGGGTCAGCGGCAGGGGCAGGGGGCCTGATCTCCGAGTCGGGCATGCCAGGGTTTTACCCCGAGGCGCCGGTGCGCACCAATCCAGCGCGCGGGCTCCGCCGGCCATGGCGCTCGGTAGGAGTCGGAGACGCCGGAGGGGCTGGTGGACGCCCACGTCGAGGGCGGTTGGTCCTGGCGTCGAACCAGACAAGCGTCGGTCTGGTCGGGACGAGCGTCGGCTGATGCCGGGAGCGGTGTCGTGTGGCTGCGCGGTCGGAGGGTGGGCGCCGGTGACCCTTCCACCTCTTCTCAGCCCTGAACGGTGGCTCAGCCACCGGCGCTAGGGGCGGTGGGCTTCGGCGGTGGGTCAGCCACCGGTTGCCCGCCGGGAAGGGTGGTTAGGTCACCGCCGCCGGGGGCGGTGGGCTTCGGCGGTGGGTCAGCCACCGGTTGCCCGGCGGGAAGGGTGGTTCAGCCACCGCCGCCGGGGGCGGTGCGCTTCGGCGGTGGGTCAGCCACCGGTTGCCCGCCGGGAAGGGTGGCTCGGCCACCGGCGCCGGGGGCGGTGGGCTTCGGCGGTGGGTCAGCCACCGGTTGCCCGGCGGGAAGGGTGGTTAGGTCACCGCCGCCGGGGGCGGTGGGCTTCGGCGGTGGGTCAGCCACCGGTTGCCCGACGGGAACGGTGGCTCAGCCACCGCCCATCGGCCACCGCCCATCGGCCACCGCCCATCGGCGCACCATGCGGCGGCGTCAGGCGCGGTCCAGCAGGTCGGCGACGGCGTCGACACGGGCGTGGTCGCCGAGGCCCCGGGTGACGTACGCCGCGGCGTAGCCGTGCTCGGTCGAGACCCAGGCGGCGCAGCCACCTGCGCCGCCCATGCCGAGGTCGCCGCCGTCCAGCTGGAGGCCCAGCGTCCAGGCGACCTCGCGGCCGATGACGAGGTCGACCCCGGTGGCCTGGGCGCCGACGTACTGGCTGTGCAGGTCGGGGCCGAGCAGCGACGCCACGGCGCCGTCGGGCCGCAGCAGGTCGCCGTAGAACAGCGCCAGGGCCCGGGCCGAGGCGTGCAGCCCGATCGCGCCGAAGCAGGTCTGGCGCCACCGTCGGCTGTTGACGACGGCGGGATCGAGCAGTCCGGGCGGACGGGAGAGCGCCGGGCCCCAGCGGGGGTCGTCGAGGTAGCCGCGTGGCCAGGTGGGGTCGAGGGCCACGACGTCGGCGCACCGGCCGAGGTCGGCGTCGGGCACCCGGAGGTGGAGGTCCCAGCCGTGCCGCGCGGCCAACGAAGCGAAGCGGGTGGCGAGGTCGTCGCCGGTCGTGGCGCGGACCAGCGCGTCGCAGAGGTGGCCGTAGGTCAGCGCGTGCTCGGCCACGGCGGCCCCGGGAGCGTGGTCGGGTGCGGCCGCCTCCAGCAGGCCGACGAGCGCCTCCCGGTCGTCGAAGGCCAGGTCGGCCGCCTCGGGCGGGAAGCGGGGCAGCCCGGCCTGGTGGCTGAGCACGTGGCGGACCGTCGTGCCCGCCTTGCCGGCCGCGGCGTACGCCGGCCACACCTCGGCCACCGGCTGGTCCAGCCCGAACCGCCCCTCGGCGACCGCCTCGAGCACGGTGAGCGCGGCGAACGGCTTGGCCACCGAGTAGGTCATCACCAGGGTGTCGGTGCGCCACGGCTCGCGGCCGTCGCGGGTGCCGACGCCGGCCTCGGCCTCGACGACGCCGTCACGAACCACGCAGACGGCACCGCCCGGCTCACGTCCTTCGGCGGCCAGGGTGTCGAGCAGCGCGTCGAGCGGCGCAGCGAGGTCGGAGGGAGCGGCAGCCACCGCACGATCATGTCCGGCCGCCGGGCAGAATGGCAGCATGAGTGACGAAACGGCCACGCAGAGCAACGCCGCTCGGCTGCGTGAGATCAACGAGTCGATCCGCTACACCATGTGGTCGGTCTTCCGGCTGCGCGACGTGCTCGGTGACGCCGACCGCGCCGCCGAGGCCGCCGAGGTGGAGGCGCTCTTCGCCGAGCTGGCCGGCGGCGACACGGTGGTCCGGGGGGTCTACGACGTCAGCGGTCTGCGGGCCGACGCCGACGTGATGGTCTGGTGGCACGCCCCGCGCAGCGAGCAGCTCCAGGACGCCTACCACCGCTTCCGCCGTACGGCGTTCGGTCGCCGCCTCGACCCCGTCTGGTCGCAGCTCGCGCTGCACCGCCCCGCGGAGTTCAACAAGAGCCACGTGCCGGCGTTCCTCGGCGACGAGGCGCCCAAGGCCCACGTGAGCGTCTACCCGTTCGTCCGCTCCTACGAGTGGTACCTCCTCGACGACGAGGAGCGTCGCTCCCTGCTCGCCGAGCACGGCAAGATGGCCCGTCCCTACCCCGACGTCCGGGCCAACACGGTCGCGTCGTTCGCGCTGGGCGACTACGAGTGGATGCTGGCGTTCGAGGCCGACGACCTGTTCCGCATCGTCGACCTGATGCGCGACCTGCGGGCCTCCGGCGCGCGGCGTCACGTGCGCGAGGAGGTGCCGTTCTACACCGGCGCCCTGGTGCCGGTCACCGACCTGCTCGACCGGCTGCCCTGACCGCCTGACCTCCTGGCCGCCGCACCGCCCGGCTCAGGGACAGAAGGCGTGCACGACGAGCTCGCGCCTGCGGTCGGGCACGTCGGAGAACGTCTGCTCCAGCGCCGGGCCGACCCACTGGGTGGACCAGACCGCGGCCCGGCCCGGTCGCGAGACGACCACGTGGCCGGGCAGCTGACCCGCCTGGTCGGCGGGGGCGGCCGTGGTCCAGCAGTCGTGGGCGGCGATCAGCCGCTCGACCCGGGTCGGAGGCCCAGGCGCCACCCGGGTGTCGGCGGGAGCGGCGAAGATCTGGGCGGACGACCCGACCAGCCCCACCACGACCATGCCGAGACCGAAGCCGGCCAGGGCGACGAGACGGCGTGCGAGCAGGCGCAGCAGGGTAGGCATGGGGACTCCGTGAGGGGAGGTGGCGTGCCCGAGGTGGCCGTGGGGGGAGAGCGGGGGTTCGTCCGCTCAACGAGCCTGCGCGCCGGAGGTGACGGGTCTCACGCGGAACCGTGCCGCGCTCGCTACCGTCGAACCATCATGCGCCGCCCTCAGACCAGCCCGAGCGATCGCGACCGGCGCACCCGCCGGCGGATGGTCGGGCTGCTGGTCGGGCTGCTGGCCGGGCTCGTCGTGGGGCTGCTGGGCGGCTGCTCCACAGCGACCCCCGGCGCCGATGATCGCGGTGCGGACCCCGCCGGTACGCCGACCGCAGCCGACCCGGGCCCCATGCCGACATCCCCACCGGCCGCGGTCGGCGAGGTCGTCACCCGGACGCCCGCGACGGTGATGGACACGGGCTCGCCGGAGCTCTGTCTCGGCGCCGTCGCCGAGTCCTACCCGCCCCAGTGCAGCGGGCCGGCCGTGGTCGGCTGGGACTGGGCCGACCACGGCGGCGCCTTCGAGCAGGTCGGCGACGTCCGGTGGGGCGAGTTCGTCGTGACCGGTCGCTGGGACGGGACGTCCCTGACCCTCACCTCCGCCCGCGCGGCGGCGCCGGGCGACCGCCCGGTCGACGACGCCCCGCACCGAGCGGCCGACCACGGGCTCACACCCGAGCGGCTGGCCGAGATCGCCGAGGAGGTCGGCGACCTGGGTGGCTCGAGCCAGGCCTACGCCACCGCCTCGGAGGTCCTCGTCGACGTGCCCTACGACGACGGCTCGCTCCAGGCGTGGGCCGACGCGGCGTACGGCGCCGGTGTGGTCGTCGTGACCGGCGCGCTCGTCGACGCCTGATCCGCAGCCGGCCAGGCGCCCACCGGGATCAGACCGGGTGGTTGGCCAGGAACCGCCGGCGCGGGTCGTAGGTGGCCCGCAGCTCCGAGAGCCGCGCCCAGTCCTGGCCGGCGTACAGCGAGCGGGTGTCGACCCGGTTGTCGGTGAACGTGGCCGCGAGGCCCTCCCGCGACCACGGGGCCAACGCCCGGTCGACCGCGGCGCAGGCGGCCCGGCCGGCCACGACGGCCTCGGGCACCGGGGCCACCGCTATCGAGTGCAGCGCGTAGTCACCCGGCAGGTGTGAGAGCACGCCACCGTCGGACGCGGGCCGCGCGATCGCCCCACCCAGGTGGCGGATCTCGGCGAAGAGCAGCCCGCTGGCGGTGCCCGGACCGACCTGCGCCAGCAGCGCCTCGACCGCTTCCTCCGGGACCTCGTCGAGCATGCTGTGCCCGGCCACCGCCGGAGTCGGCACCGGCGGGTCCATGTGCACGTCGAGCAGGGCGGGGGCGGGGATGCGCGCGAAGGTGTCCATCTCGGGCGCCAGCGCCCGCAGCGGAGCCAGCACCTCGGCGGCGCGGTCGTCGTCCTCGAGCACGGCGCCGTCGATCACCACGAGGTCGCGTCCGCTGAGGAACGGCGGCAGCTCCGGCAGCGGCGGAAAGCTCATCACCCGCAACGAGGTCGTCGCCGACTCGGGGGCCGTGCGGGTCCACTCGGCCCAGGCGCGCAGCACGGCGGGCGCGTGCTCGCGGTCCCACAGCAGCATCCCGCCGTAGACGTCGGCGTAGGGGAGGAGGTCGATCTCGAGCGCGACGACCACCCCGAAGCTGCCCCCGCCGCCACGGACGGCCCAGAAGAGGTCGGGCTCGGTGGCGGCGTCGGCCCGGACGAGCGAGCCGTCGGCGGTCACGACCTCCACCGCACGGATCGAGTTGGCGGCCAGGCCGTGCGTGCGTCCGTAGAACGACAGCCCGCCGGAGAGCAGGTAGCCGGCCACACCGATGTCGGGCGCACTGCCGTGCATCGCGGTGAGCCCGTGCGGCGCGGCAGCGCCGACGACGGTGTGCCACTGCGTGCCGCCGACCACGCGGGCCGTGCGCGCGGCCGGGTCGACGCTGACACCGGTCAGCTCGGAGAGCCGGAGCAGCACGACGTCGTCGAGGGTCACGTCGGCCAGCGGGCCCGCGCCGTGGCCCGTGCTCTGCGGCGCTACCCGCCACCCCAGCTGGGCGGCCGCGCGGACGACCGCGACCACCTCATCGACGCTGCGCGGGAGGGCGACCGCAGCGGGACGCTGGTCGATCGCGACGTTCCACGGCGTGCGGGCCGCGTCGTACCCGGGATCGCCGGGGAAGTGGGTCTCGCAGAGGTCACGCAGGATGTGGGCGGACGGAGCGGGCGTGGTGGTGGTCATCGGACGTCCTTCGGTGGTGGGGTCAGGTGCATCCCGAGAGCTCGTGGGGCCGGGGTCCAGTCGGTCTCGACCGGTCCGCCGGGCCAGGGCGGCTGCAGGCGCAGCAGCCGGTCGACGGCCAGGAACTCGCCCTGCAGGGCTGTGTCCATCGCGTCGAACGGCGGGACCTGCGAGCCGTGCGCGCGGATCGCGGCCCACCGCAGGTCGAGGAGGTCGGCTACGTCGACGAGCGTGGTGATGTCGTCGTCGGGGGTGCCGAGCGAGTCCACGCCGGTGAACCGGGTCATGGCGGCGCGGCCCAGGCAGAACAGGTACAGCGACTCGGGCCGGTGACGGGCGACGTCGTACGCCGCGCGGGTCGCGTCGCGCATCGCGGCGTGGTCGCGGTGGCCGTCGCTCGCGTCGAGCGTGACCACGACGTCGGGCCGGACGTCGTCGAGGACGGCCACGACGCGCTCCCGCAGCTCGACCGGGTCGGCGGCGGCGAGCGAGCCCGGCGCCGGGTCGCCGGCGACACCGGAGTCGCGGTAGCCGAGCACCTCGACGTGCTGCACGCCGAGGAGGGCGCACGCCCCGCGCAGCTCGCGCTCGCGGGCCGCTGGCAGGTCGGCGCCGGTCAGGCCGGAGCCGGGGGCCGGCTCGCCCAGCTCGCCGCGGGTCGCGCAGACGACGGTGGAGCGCAGGCCACTGCGGGTGGCGTGGGCCAGCACCGAGCCGCAGCCGAAGGCCTCGTCGTCGGGGTGAGCGACCACCACCAGCAGCCGCGGCGCGAGCTCGGCCTCGAGCGCGACCCTCATGCCCTCCACCCCCAGGTCGGGGGTCTCGGCCACCGTGACCTGGGGGGAGGTACGGAGGTCGGCGAGTCGGTCGGTGAGCACGTCGAGCGCGTCGTCGGCCGCCCGCCGGTCGGTCGTGACGACCCGCAGGGTCACCAGGTCGTCGGCGGCGCGGCCGGCGGCCGCCACGATGTCCTCGACCCGGCTGAGCGACAGGGCGAGCTGGGCCGGTACGTCGTCCTCGTGCACCAGCCGTCCGGCGGCGTCGAGCGGGCCGGTGGCCGGGATGGTGAGCATGCTCCGATGCTCGGGTCTGGACGAGCGCACGACCATCCCATGCCTACCGGAGATTGCCGACGATGCACCTGGTGGTCCAGACCACCCAGAATTGTGGGATGTCCCGGGTCGCGCCCCCGGTCGATACTGGTTCCATGCCCAAGGCGCTGACCGCCGAGCGCGTGGCCCAGGACATCGGGGTCGTGGCCCGCGCCGGACTCGACCTCGAGACCTTCCTCGCGGAGGCGGTCGAGTCGGTCTGTCGTGCGGTGCCCTGGGTCGCGGCCTGCATGGCCACCCAGGACCCCGGCACCCAGCTGCTCACCAGTGCCCGCAAGTTCGGCACGCTGCGCGGCAACAACGCCCACGACCGGGAGTTCGGGCTCGTCGAGTACGGCGCCGCGGAGCCGACCGCCTTCGAGGAGCTCGCGCGGTCGGTGCTGCCGGCGGGCGGGGTGCACGCCTTCCACGGCGGGGAGGTCGAGCAGTCGCAGCGGATGCGTTCGTTCATGATGCCTCGCTTCGACTTCGGCGACGAGGCGCGCGTGGTGTTCCGCGACGCTCAGCAGACCTGGGGTGCCATGTCGTTGTTCCGGGGGGTCGAGGACCGCCCGTTCGAGGAGGACGAGATCGTCTTCCTGGGCTCGTTGTCCCAGCAGCTGGCGCTCGGTGTGCGCACCGGCCTGCTCGCCCGTCTCGCCGACGCGCCACCCCCGAGCTCCGCCGGCGGCACGGCGGTCCTGGTCATCGGCTCGGACGACCGGATCCTCCAGCTGAGCCTGGGGGCCGAGGAGCGGATCGCCGACCTCATCGCGACGGGCGGCCCCTCCGGTGACCCGCTGGCCGCCGTCGGAGCCCTGGTGGGTGCCGCGCGGCGCTACGCGCGGGGCGAGTCCACGACGCCGCCGAGGTCGCGGGTGCGAGGAGCGAGCGGCATGTGGCTGGTGCTCCAGGCCTCGCCGCTGACCTCGCCCGGGTCTGGCGTCGGGGGGCCGGCCGGAGACGTGGTGGTGACCATCGAGGAGGCCCGGCCGCCCGAGATCGTGGCGCTGGTGGTCGCCGCCTTCGACCTCACGCCGCGCGAGCGCGACGTCACCCAGCTCGTGCTCCAGGGCGTCGACACCAAGGAGATCGCGTCGTCGCTGCACGTGTCGGCGTACACCGTGCAGGACCACCTGAAGTCGGTCTTCGAGAAGGCCGACGTCCGGTCCCGGCGCGAGCTGGTCTCGCGCATCTACTTCGACCAGTACGTGCCGCGGATGGGCTCCGAGCTCGGCCCCACGGGTTGGTTCAGCCCGTCCTGAGGGTCGGGCTCAGCGGGGCTCCGAGGCTCAGCCCTCGTCGGCGGTCTCGAGGGTGAGGCTGATCGAGTTGATGCAGTAGCGGTCGCCCGTGGGGGTGCCGTAGCCGTCGGGGAAGACGTGGCCGAGGTGCGAGCCGCAGGCCGCGCACCGGACCTCGACGCGCTTCATGCCCAGCGTCGAGTCGTCGACGTACTCGACGGTGTCGGTGAGCGGCTGGTAGAAGCTCGGCCAGCCGCAGCCGGAGTGGAACTTGGTGTCGGACTCGAAGAGCTTGGCCTGGCACGCCTTGCAGCGGTAGATGCCCGTGGTCTCGGTGTCGGTGTACTCGCCGACGAAGGCACGCTCGGTGCCCGCCTTGCGGAGCACCGCGTACTCGTCGGGCGAGAGCTGCTCACGCCACTCGGTGTCGGACTTCTCGACGTCATAACCCATGAGTTGATCCTAATCGGGGTACCAAGGTTGACGAGTTCGGAGAACATGTGTTCACTGAACCCCTCCAGAGACACCACCGACGCGAAGGGGCCGCCCGTGGCCACGAAGGCAGCAGGCACGATCCCGTGGGACCGCGTGCGCCGCGCGGGGTCCAAGCTGACCACCCCGCTGCTGCCCGACGACTACCTCACGCTGCTCAACCCGCTGTGGACCACCCGCGAGCTGCGCGGACGGATCGAGAAGGTCGTCCCGGAGACCGACGACGCGGCGACGCTCGTGATCCGGCCCGGCTGGGGTTGGCGCCACGACCACCGCCCGGGCCAGTACGTCGGCATCGGGGTCCAGGTCGACGGACGGTTCCAGTGGCGCTCCTACTCGATCAGCTCCCCGCCGAAGCGCGGCCGGCGCACGATCACGATCACCGTGCGCGCGATGCCGGAGGGACTGCTCTCCTCCCACCTGGTCAAGGGTCTCGAGCCCGGCACCATCGTGCGGCTGGCCTCGCCCGAGGGCGACTTCGTGCTGCCGGAGCCGCCACCGGAGCAGATGCTCTTCCTGGTCGGCGGCTCGGGCATCACCCCGGTGATGGCCATGCTGCGCACCCTCGACCGGCGCAGGTCCATGCCCGACGTGGTCGTCCACTACTCCTCCCCGACGGCCGAGCGGATGATCTTCCGCGACGAGCTCACTGCGCTGGCCGACCGCCACCAGGGGCTCGAGCTGCACCTGCGCGAGACCGACTCCGAGGGCGTGCTCGACCCGTCGGGGCTCGACGAGCTCTGCCCCGACTGGCGCGACCGCGAGACCTACGCCTGCGGACCGGCGCCGATGCTCGACGCGGTGACCGAGCACTTCGAGGCCGCCGGCCTGGAGGACCAGCTGCACCTCGAGCGGTTCTCGCTCGAGCTCGGCGGCGAGGGCGGCGAGGGCGGCACCATCACCTTCCGCAACTCCAACAAGACCATCGACGCCGACGGCGCGACGACGGTCCTCGAGGCGGGCGAGGAGGTCGGCATCGGCATGCCCTACGGCTGCCGGATGGGCATCTGCCACACCTGCACGCTGACCATGGTCTCCGGCACCGTCCGCGACCTGCGCAACGGCACCGAGTACAACCAGCCCAACGAGCAGATCCAGACCTGCGTGACGGCCGCCGTGGGCGACTGCACGCTCGACATCTAGACACATCCAGACCCGAACCCGAAGGGGCACCCGCATGGCGATCAGTGACGTCCAGGCCTACACCCACCTCAGCGACGAGGAGGTGGAGCAGATCGGGCGCGAGCTCGACGCGATCCGCGCCGAGGTCGAGGAGTCCCGCGGCGACGCCGACGCGGCGTACATCAACCGGATGATCCGGATCCAGCGCGGCCTCGCCGCCGCAGGGCGGATCACCCTGATCGCCGGGACGCAGTCGGGCAGGACCCGCAAGCCGGCCTGGGCGCTCGGCGCCGGCCTGCTCGGCGCGGCGAAGATCCTCGAGAACATGGAGATCGGCCACAACGTCATGCACGGCCAGTGGGACTGGATGAACGACCCGGAGATCCACTCCTCCAACTGGGAGTGGGACACCGCCCAGCCGGCCGAGCAGTGGAAGCACTCGCACAACTACGTGCACCACCAGTTCACCAACGTGCTGGGCTACGACAACGACATCGGCTACGGCATCCTCCGGATGGCGCGCGAGCAGAAGTGGTCGCCGTTCAACCTCGGACAGCCCGTCTACAACGCCGCGCTCGCCGGGCTCTTCCAGTGGGGGGTCGCGCTGCACGACCTCGACATCGAGGCGATCCGCAAGGGCAAGAAGGACCCGAAGGAGATGAAGCGCCAGCTCAAGCAGATCTGGCGCAAGGGCCGCAACCAGGTGCTCAAGGACTACGTCGTCTACCCGGCGCTCAGCGGCAAGCAGTGGAGGACGACGCTCACCGCGAACGTCGACCGCCAACCTCACCCGCAACCTGTGGTCCTACATGATCATCTTCTGCGGCCACTTCCCCGACGGTGCGCTGCACTTCACCGAGGAGGAGATCGAGGACGAGACCCGCGCGGAGTGGTACCTGCGCCAGATCCTCGGCGCCGCCAACTTCACCGGCAGCGACCTGCTGCACATCATGTCCGGCAACCTCGGCTTCCAGATCGAGCACCACCTCTTCCCGGACCTGCCCAGCAACCGGTACGCCGAGATCTCGGTGAAGGTGCGCGCGCTGTGCGACAAGTACGACATCCCCTACACGACCGGCCCGCTCGCACCGGCAGTACGGCCAGGCGCTGCGCACGATCATGAAGCTCTCGCTGCCCAACAAGATGACCGAGAGCAACCAGCCCGAGCCGCCGACCACCCCGGTCGAGCGCACCCGCAAGACCGACGCCGAGCGGCCCAGCCGTCGCCGCGAGCTGGGGGCCTGGTCGCGGAGCGCCTCGTGAGCGGACGCGGCGAGGGCGACGTCGTGGCGCTGCCGTTCGCGTGGTCGGGCTCGCTGCACCACGTGGAGCGCAAGCGCGTGACCCAGTGCGCGCTGAGCCGGATCTGCGGGGTGTGCCGCGAGCCGCTGGGCCGCCCGATCGCGTTCGTCGGCACCCCGGACGAGGTCGGCCGCAACGCCTTCCACTTCCCGCCGCTCCACCTGGCGCTGCGCCGAGACCCTCCTCGGGTACGACGGCGCAGACCCCGCCTGGTCGATCACGACCACCGCGGCCTTCGAGTTCGTCCGGCCCGGCCGCGACGACGCCGACCCGGAGCCGCGCTTCGAGCCGAGCGCCCTGCTCTGAAGGGGCTGCGCCTAGCGACCTCCGGTCGAGGCGTCGGACGGTGAGCGCTCGGGCGCGCTCGGGCCCGCCGTCGCGCTGCCGGCGACGTACCACGACGGTGAGCACGACGCCCGAGGGTCAGCAGCGCGTAGACGGTGGCGGCGAACGGGCTCGTCACCAGCGCCGTGGGATCGCCCTGGCTGATCGCCAGGGTGCGGCGCAGCTGCTCCTCGGCGATCGGACCGAGGATCAGGCCGATCACGGCGGGGCCGACCGGGTAGCCGAAGCGGCGCATCCCGTAGCCCAGGACGCCGACCGCGAGCAGGACCCACAGGTCGGTGCGGACGCCGTTGAGCGCGTAGCCGCCCAGCGCGGAGAACGTCAGGATCCCGGCGTAGAGGTAGGGACGCGGGATCTGCAGCAGCCGGACCCAGAGCCCCACCAGGGGCAGGTTCAGCAGCAGCAGCATCACGTTGCCGATGTAGAGGCTGGCGATCAGCGCCCACACCAGCGGACCCTCGGTCTCGAAGAGCAGCGGACCGGGCTGGATGCCGTAGGTCTGGAACGCGGCGATCAGCACGGCGGCCGTCGCCGACGTCGGCAGGCCGAGCGTCAGCAGCGGCACGAGGACGCCGGCCGCGGAGGCGTTGTTGGCCGCCTCCGGCCCGGCGACGCCCTCGATCGCGCCGTGCCCGAACTCCTCGGGGTGCGGGGAGAGCTTCTTCTCCAGCGCGTAGGACATGAACGTCGGGATCTCGGCGCCACCGGCCGGCATCGCGCCGATCGGGAAGCCCAGGGCGGTGCCGCGCAGCCACGGCTTCCAGGAGCGGCGGAAGTCGTCGCGGGTCATCCAGCCCCGGCTCACCGGGATCACGTGCACGGGGCCGTGCCGCAGCCGCGAGGCCACCCACAGCGCCTCGCCCACGGCGAAGATGCCGACCGCGAACGTGGCGACGTCGACCCCGTCGGCCAGCACGGGCAGGTCCAGGGTGAAGCGACGCTGGCCGGTCAGGCTGTCGGTGCCGACCAGGCCGACCAGCAGCCCGACGCTGAGGGCCGCGACACCCCGCGAGACCGAGCTGCCGAGCAGGGCCGAGACGGTCAGGAGCGCGACCACGGTCAGCGCGACGTAGTCGGGCGGCCCGATCTCGACCGCGAGGCCCGCCAGGGTCGGGGCGGCGATCGTCAGGCCGATCGTGGCGATGGTGCCGGCCACGAACGAGCCGATCGCCGCCGTCGCGAGCGCCGCGGCGCCGCGTCCGGCTCGGGCCATCTTGTTGCCCTCGAGCGCGGTGATGATCGAGGCGGACTCGCCTGGTGTGTTGAGCAGGATCGAGGTGGTCGACCCGCCGTACATCCCGCCGTAGTAGATGCCGGCGAACATGATGAACGCCGCGGTCGGCTCGAGCGTGTAGGTGACGGGCAGCAGCAGCGCCACCGTCATCGCGGGCCCGATGCCCGGGAGGACGCCGACGGCGGTGCCGAGCGTGACGCCCACGAGGGCGTAGAGCAGGAAGATCGGCTGCAGCGCGACGCCGAACCCGTCCATCAGAGCAGCGAAGTCACCCATCGAGGAGAGTCACCCCCTCGAACGGACCGGCCGGCAGGGTCACGCCGAGCGCGGAGACGAACAGGGCCTGGGCCGTGAAGCCGATGACGACGCCGGCGACGGCGGCTCGGCCGAGGTGGGCCCCCAGCGACCACGCGACGAGCGCGAAGAGCAGAGCCCCGGCCAGCGCCCAGCCGGCCACGTCGACGACCGCGACGTGGGCGACGAACGCGAGGGTGATCTTGGCCAGGGTGACCCAGTCGGTGGTGGCCGTCGGGTCGACGTCCTCGCCCTCCTCGGGCGCGGCGAGCCGCCCCCGGAGTGCGGAGGCCAGCACGGCCGCGCCGGCGAGCACCAGCACGACGCCGACGGCGTACGGGAAGACGCGCGGCCCGACGACGTTGGAGCTGAGCGGCACCGTGATCCGGGTCGCGCCCAGCAGGGTCGCCGCGCCGAGCAGGATGATGCCCGACGCGACCACGACGTCGGGGACGACGGAACGCGTCGTCCCCGACTCGGCAGTGGTGCTCATGTCAGCTCACGAGGCCGAGGTCACGCAGCACGGTGGTCGTGACCTCGCGCTCCTCGTCGATGAAGGCCGCGAACTCGTCGCCGGTCAGGAACGTGTCGTCCCAGCCGTTGGTCTCCAGCGCGTCCTGCCACTCGGCGGAGTCGTGCATCTCGGTGACCAGGTCGACCAGACGGGTCGTCGCCTCGTCCGAGATGCCGGCCGGGGCGACGACGCCGCGCCAGTTGATGAACTCGACGTCGAAGCCGGCCTCGGTCAGCGTGGGAGCGTCGATGCCCTCGACGCGCTCGGGGCCGGTCACGGCGAGGGCGCGGAGCTTGCCGGCCTTGACCTGCTCGGCGTACTCGCTGACGCCGGAGATCCCGGCGGCGACCTTGTTGCCGAGCAGCGCGGCCACGGTCTCGCCACCGCCGGCGAAGGCGATGTAGTTGAGGTCCTCGGGGCTCGCCCCGGCGGCCTCGGCGAGGAGGCCGGCCACGATGTGGTCGGTGCCGCCGGCCGAGCCGCCCGCGATGGCCACGTCGCGGCCGTTCGCCGCCAGGTCGTCGGCGAGGTCCTGGATCGTCTCGTAGGGGCTCTCGGCGGGGACCACGACGATCTCGTCCTCCGCGGTGAGCCGGGCGATCGGGGTGACGTCGTCGAGGGTGGCCTCGGACTGGTTGGTCTCGACCGCGCCGACCATCACCAGGCCCATCACCATCAGGTAGTCCTCGCTCTTCTCGTTCGCGAGCTGCGCGAGACCGATGGTCCCGCCGGCGCCGGGGACGTTGCTGACCTGGGTGGACTTGGCCAGGCCGGCGCCCTCCAGGCTGGCGGCCATGGCCCGGGCGGTGCCGTCCCAGCCACCGCCGGGGTCGGCCGGCGCCATCAGCTGGATCCGGGCGCTGGCGGTGTCGGAGCCGCTGTCGGTGGAGCCGGCGCAGGCCGACAGGGTCAGTGCCGCGGCGCCGAGGACGGCGGCCACGGTGCCCGCGCGGCGGTGACCCCGTCGGCGGCCCGCGGTGCGGCGACGTGAGCGAGAGGGACAGGGTCATGGTCGGATCCTTCGTATCGGGGACGTGACGGTGTCGAGATGCTCGGACGCTAGGTCCGGCGCGGACGGCCGACCAGCCTCCGGTCGTACCGGTCGTATTGGTCGTTTCGGTCGTGACGCTCGACACGTGGCGGTGGTGCACGATGGCGGGGTGAGACGTCGGGTTCCGCTTGCAGCGCAGCTGCTGGCCATGCAGGTCGCGATCGTGCTCGCGGTCCTGGTGGCCGCGGGGATGCTGGCGTTCCAGCTCCAGCAGGACCAGACCCGCGACGCGTACGCCGACCGGGTGCTGGGCATGGCGCGCAGCCTCGCCGCGCAGGAAGCGGTCCACGAGGCCTACGCCGCCGAGGACCCGTCGGCGCTGCTCCAGCCGCTGGCCGAGCTCGTACGGCGCGCCGGGGGCGCGGAGTTCGTCGTGTTCACCGACACCGCGGGTCTGCGCTACTCCCACCCGGACCCGGAGAAGATCGGGCGACGCGTCTCGACGGACCCCAGCGTGGCCCTCAGCGGCGGCGAGTTCGTCGGCACCGAGACCGGGACGCTCGGGGTCTCGCTGCGCGCGAAGGTGCCGGTGCGCGACGACGCGGGCAGCGTCGTGGGCCAGGTGTCGGTGGGGATCCTGGAGAGCGAGCTGTCCTCCGAGCTGGAGGGGGTGCTCCCGCGACTGGTGGCCTGGCTGACCGCGGCGGCGTTCGTCGGGGTGCTGGGGGCCATCGCCGTGACGCGCCTCGTACGTCGCCGCATCCACGGACTGGAGCCGGAGGAGATCGTCGAGCTGCTCCAGGCCAGGGACGCGATGCTGCACGGCGTGCGGGACGGCGTGGTCGCCGTCGACGACCGGGGGTGCCTGGCCCTGGTCAACGACGAGGCGATGCGGTTGCTGGGCCTGCAGGACGACCCCACCCGGCGGCGAGCCGAGGAGGTCCTCGACGACGACGACCTGCTGCCGCTCGTCGAGCGACCCGACGACGTCTCGGACCGGGTCGTGCTGGTGGGGGAGCGGGTCCTCGTCGTGAGCTGCACGACCGCCCGGGTCGAGGGCCGCGAGGTGGGACGGGTGCTCGTGCTGCGAGACCGGACCGAGCTGACCGAGGCGCTGCGGGCGCTCGACGGGGAGCGCACGATCACGGACGCGCTGCGGGCCCAGGCGCACGAGTTCTCCAACAACCTCCACGTGCTCTCGGGCCTGATCGAGCTGGGACGCCGCGACGAGGCCGTCGGCTTCATCGAGCGGGTCGGCGGGGGCACGGCCACCGGTGGCGGGTCGCCGCTGCGTCGCGTCGAGGACCCGTCGGTCGCCGCGCTCCTGCTCGCCAAGACGGCGGCGGCCCGGGAGAAGGGCCACATCCTCCGGCTGGACCCGGCCTGCGAGGTGGCGGACGGCGCCGGCGACGACGTCGTGACCATCCTCGGCAACCTGGTCGACAACGCGCTGGAGGCCATCGGCCCCGGAGGTGCCGTCGACCTCCTCGTCCGGCACACCAGCGGCGAGGGTGTCCACCTGCAGGTGAGCGACGACGGTCCCGGCGTGCCGGCGCAGCTCCGTGACGAGATCTTCCGGATCGGGGTGAGCACCAAGGACGCGACGAACGAGCACCGGGGCCGGGGGATCGGGCTCGTGCTCGTGGCCCGGATCGTCGCTCGCCGGTCCGGCGTGGTCAGCGTCGACGACCGCCCGGGCGGGGGAGCGGTGTTCACCGTGGACCTGCCTCCGGACGCCGTGGCGACCTCGGCGCCGTCCCGCGCTTCGGTGGCCGGGCCGGTGGGGGAGGCGTGATGGAAGCGCAGGCGCCGATCCGCGTGCTGGTGGTCGACGACGACTTCGCCGTCGCGGAGGTCCACCGGGCGTACGTCGAGGCGGTCCCCGGCTTCTCGGTCGTCGCGGTGGCCCAGACCGGTGCCCAGGCCCTGGTCGCCGTGGCGGAGCAGCAGCCGGACCTGGTCCTGCTGGACATCCACCTGCCCGACATGTCGGGCCTCGAGGTCCTGCGGCGGCTCCGCTCGCGCGAGCGTGGCACCGAGCTCGACGTCCTGGCCATCACCGCGGCCCGCGAGGTGGAGACCGTGCGCACCGCCATGGCCGGGGGCGTGACCGACTACCTGGTCAAGCCGTTCCCGATGCGGGTCCTCCGAGAGCGGCTGCAGGCCTACGCCGTCCAGCGCGACCACCTGCAGCGGCTGGCCGATCGGCAGGCCACGGTGCAGGACCAGCACGAGGTGGACCGCATGCTCTCCGCCCGGCTGCACCGCAGCGAGCGCCGCGACCTCCCCAAGGGTCTGGCGCAGCACACGCTCACCCTGGTCGCCGACGTGCTGCGCGAGGCCGGAGGTGACCTGTCCGCGGGGGAGGCGGCCAGCCGGAGCGGGCTGTCGCGGGTCAGCGCCCGGCGCTACCTCGAGCAGCTCGCCGCCATGGGCCTGGCCGAGATCCGGCCGCGCTACGGGTCCGCCGGCCGACCCGAGCACGGCTACCTGTGGTCCGGTGGCCCGGGCGTGGGCTCCGGCTAGGGCTAGGTTGGGCGGATGGACGGAACCGGCACCCCCGAGGACCCCTGGCAGCTGACGACGGCGCCCGGCAGCTCGTCGTACACGATGCACCGCGACGAGTCGGCCGACCCGCCGCTGCTGGTCTGCCAGGTCGGCTCGACCAAGCTCACCTACCTCGCCTCGGCCGTCGACGACCTGCACGCGTGGCTCGTCGCGCAGGGCGACTGGGTGCCGCTGGGTGCCGCCGACGAGAAGAAGGACGCCGCCGCCGGCACCGTCGAGGCCTTCGGTCGCGCCGACGACAACCCCGTCGGCGGCTGGTACGGCCAGCGCAAGGGCTACCGCGGCCGCTTCGGCATGTACCTCCCGCCCCTCCTCGAGGCCCTCGGCCTCGTCGAGCTCGAGCACAACCCGCGCAACAACCGCGTCCGCGCCCTCTGAGACCTCCCCCTGCCGGGGTTTCGTGGCTCGTCGCTGGCGCTCCTCGCACCTCAACCACCGGGGCGAGCGGTCCGCGGTGGTTGAGGTGCGAGCGAAGCGAGCCACGAAACCCCGGGACGGCGTCTGTGGTGGTTTCGTGGCTCGTCGCTGGCGCTCCTCGCACCTCAACCACCGGGGGCGAGCGGGCTGCGGTGGTTGAGGTGCGAGCGGAGCGAGCCACGAAACCCCGGTGGTGCGCGGATCCAGGGGGCTGAGCGGGTAGGGTGAGGCGCGCTGAGCTTCCCCCGCGGCACACGCACACCGGCGTCGACCCGCGTCAGCGCCAGCCGGCGACCTGATGGAGTCTCGCGTTGTACCTGAAGAGCCTGACCCTGAAGGGGTTCAAGTCCTTCGCCTCCTCGACGACCTTGCAGCTCGAGCCCGGCATCACGTGCATCGTGGGGCCCAACGGGTCCGGCAAGTCCAACGTCGTGGATGCGCTCGCCTGGGTGATGGGCGAGGCCAGCGCCAAGAGCCTGCGCGGCGGCAAGATGGACGACGTCATCTTCGCCGGCACGTCCGGGCGCCCGCCGCTCGGCCGCGCCGAGGTGCTGCTCACCATCGACAACAGCGACGGCGCGCTGCCGATCGAGTACGCCGAGGTCACGATCAGCCGCACGATGTTCCGCAGCGGCGGCTCCGAGTACGCCATCAACGGCACCTCCTGCCGGCTGCTCGACGTCCAGGAGCTGCTGAGCGACTCCGGGATCGGCCGCGAGATGCACGTGATCGTCGGCCAGGGCCAGCTCGACACGATCCTGCACGCGACGCCGGAGGACCGACGGGGCTTCATCGAGGAGGCCGCGGGGGTCCTCAAGCACCGCAAGCGCAAGGAGAAGGCGCTGCGCAAGCTCGACGCGTGCGACGGCAACCTCACCCGCCTCAACGACCTGCTCACCGAGATCCGCCGCTCGCTCAAGCCGCTGGGCCGCCAGGCCGAGGTCGCCCGCCGGGCCGCCGGCGTCCAGGCCGACGCCCGCGACGCCCGGGCCCGGCTGCTGGCCGACGACCTGGTCACCGCCCGCACGGCGCTGCAGCAGGAGCTCGCCGACGAGTCGATCCTGGTCGAGCGGAGGGCCGAGGTGGAGGCGCAGCTCGCCGCCACCCGTGAGGCCGAGAGCGCGCTCGAGGCCGCCCTCCGCGAGGACCTGCCGGCGCTCTCGCAGGCCCAGGACACGCAGTACTCCCTCGGCGGGCTCCGCGAGCGCCTCCGCGGCACCCAGAGCCTCGCCGCCGAGCGCGTCCGCAACGCCGCCGGCGCCGACGACAGCGGCGCCCAGCAGGGCCGCGACCCCGACCAGCTCGAGGCCGAGGCCGAGCGCGTACGCGCCCAGGAGCAGCAGATCGCCGCCGAGGTGGAGGCGCAGCGCACCGCCCTCGAGACCGCCGTCACCGCGCGTCGTACCGCCGAGGAGTCCGCCGCCGAGGAGGAGCGCCGGGTCGCGGGCCTGGTCCGCGCCGCCGCCGACCGCCGCGAGGGCCTGGCCCGCCTGCACGGGCAGGTCAACGCGCTGAAGTCCCGCGCCGCCGCCGCCGACGACGAGATCGGACGCCTGGAGCTCGCGCGCGAGGACGCCACCGCCCGCGCGGACCGCGCCCAGCGCGACTTCACCTCGCTCGAGACCAAGGTCGCCGGGCTCGACGCGGGGGAGGAGGGTCTCGACGCGGAGCACGAGGCCGCCGTCTCCACCCTCGACGACGTCGAGGACCGGCTCGCCAAGGTCCGCGAGGAGGCGCTGCAGGCCGACCGCGACCGCTCCACCCTGGCCGCCCGCAAGGACGCCCTCGAGATGGGCCTCAACCGCAAGGACGGCGTCGGCGCGCTGCTGGCCGCCTCCGACTCGGTCTCCGGCCTGCTCGGGTCGGTCGCGGCCCTGCTCACCGTCCGCTCCGGCTACGAGACCGCCGTCGCCGCCGCGCTCGGCTCGGCGGCCGACGCCGTCGCCGTCTCCGGCACCGACGCGGCCGTCGCCGCCATCGACCACCTCAAGGACGGCGACCTCGGCCGCGCCGGGCTGCTGCTCGCCGGTGCCGCGCCCGACGACCGGTCCTGGCCCGAGCTCCCCGCGAGCGCCCACGCGGCGTACGCCGTCGACGTGGTCGAGTGCCCCGACGACCTGCGCCCGGCGCTGACCCGGGTGCTCGCCAAGGTCGCGGTCGTCGACGACCTCGACGCGGCGCGGGCGCTCACCGCCGCGGTGCCCGACGTGACCGCGGTGACCCGCGACGGCGACCTGCTCGGCACCCACCTCGCCGCCGGCGGGTCGAGCGCCCAGCAGAGCCTGATCGAGATCCAGGCCGCCGTCGACGAGGCCACCACGCTGCTCGGCGAGGCCGTCGCCGCGGGCGAGCGCCTCACCTTCGACCTCTCCCGGCTCGAGGCCGAGCGACTCGAGGCCCAGCAGCGGGTCGACGTCGCGCTGGCCAAGCTGCACGAGTCCGACGCCACCCTGGCCGCCGTCGCCGAGGAGCTCGGCCAGCACCACTCCCAGGCCCGGTCGGCGCGGGGCGAGGCCGAGCGGCTCGCCACGGCGATCGAGAAGGCCCGCCAGGCCCGTGAGCAGGACCTCGCCGGCCTCGCCGACCTCGAGGCCCGGCTCGCCTCGGCCGAGGACGCCCCCGACGAGGAGCCCGACACCTCCGTCCGCGAGCGGCTGCTCGAGGAGGCCCGCTCCAGCCGTCAGGGCGAGACCGACGCCCGGCTGGCGCTGCGCACCTCCGAGGAGCGGGCGCGGGCGCTGCACGGCCGCGTCGACTCGCTGCTGCGCGCGGCACGCACCGAGCGCGAGGCCCGGGCCAAGGCCGCCGAGCGCCGCGAGCGGCTGCTCCGCGAGGGGCGGGCCGCGGAGGCCGTCGGCGTCGCGGTCGGCTACGTGCTCACCCGGCTCGAGGTCAGCATCGACCGCGCCACCCGGGCCCGGCAGGCCGTCGAGGAGCAGCGGCGCGGCCGCGAGCAGGAGCTGATGGCGGTCCGCGCGCAGCTGCGCGACCTCGGCCGCCAGCACGACGAGCTGGTCAACTCCGTGCACCGCGACGAGATGGCCCGCACCCAGCAGCGGATGCGGATCGAGCAGCTCGAGGAGCGCGCGCTCGAGGAGCTCGGTCTCGAGGCCGACGCGCTGGTCACCGACTACGGCCCCGAGCAGCTGGTGCCGTTCGTCGGCGAGGTGGCCGAGGGCGAGGAGCCGCCCGAGCCCACGCCGTTCGTCCGCGAGGAGCAGCAGAAGCGGCTGCGCACCGCCGAGCGGGCGCTCACGATGCTCGGCAAGGTCAACCCGCTGGCGCTCGAGGAGTTCTCGGCGATGGAGGAGCGGCACAAGTTCCTCACCGAGCAGCTCGAGGACCTCCGCCGCACCCGCAAGGACCTCCTCGACATCGTTCGTGAGGTCGACTCGCGCGTCGAGCAGGTCTTCACCGAGGCCTACGCCGACGTCAGCGCCGCCTTCGACGCGACCTTCTCCCGGCTCTTCCCCGGCGGCGAGGGCCGGCTGGTGCTCACCGACCCCGGCGACATGCTCGCCACCGGCGTCGAGGTCGAGGCCCGGCCGCCGGGCAAGAAGGTCAAGCGGCTCTCGCTGCTGTCGGGTGGCGAGCGGTCGCTGGTCGCGGTGGCGTTCCTGGTCGCGCTGTTCAAGGCCCGGCCGTCGCCGTTCTACATCCTCGACGAGGTGGAGGCCGCGCTCGACGACACCAACCTCGGCCGTCTCCTGGAGATCTACGAGGAGCTGCGCGAGAGCTCGCAGCTGCTGGTGATCACCCACCAGAAGCGGACGATGGAGGTCGGCGACGCCCTCTACGGCGTCACCATGCGCGGCGACGGCGTCAGCGCCGTGATCAGCCAGCGGCTGCGCGAGCACGAGCCGGCGTAGCGCGTGCCCGAGCAGCAGGCCCGGCCCACCCGGGCCGACTACGTCGTGTGGCGCCAGGCCACCACCCGCTGGGCCGACGACGACGTCTACGGCCACATGAACAACGCCCGCTACTTCGAGCTGATCGACACGGCCGTCAACGCCCACCTCGCCGAGGCCACCGACAGCGACATCCGGTCGCTGCCCGCGGTCGGCGTGGTCGCCGAGGTGGGGTGCCGCTACTTCCGGGAGATCGGCTACCCACGGCCGGTCGAGCTCGGCCTGGTGGTCGACAAGGTCGGCACCTCGTCGGTCGTCTACCGGATCGGGCTCTTCCAGGGAGGCGACGGGTCCCAGGACGAGGAGGCCGCGGCCGAGGGACGGTTCGTGCACGTCTACGTCGACAACACCGACCCCGACCGTCCGGTGGCGCCGATCCCCGATGTGGTTCGATCGGCCGTCACCCCGCTGCTGAGGACCGGAGCCGAATGACCCCCGCCGACCCGACCGCCCCGACCAGCCCGATCGACCCCACGCTGGGGGACTACCCGCGGCGCTACTGCAGCATCTGCCACCAGGTCGTGCGCCGGGAGTTCATGCCCGGCCCGGGCGGCCGACCCGACGCGTCGTGCCCGAAGTGCCGCAGCCTGGAGCGGCACCGCTTCTTCGCCCTGCTGCTCAGCGTCCTCGACCCCGTGCTCGACGACCTCGGGCACGCTGCTGGAGGTCTCGCCGTCCCCGGAGACCTCGCCGCTGCTCGCCGGGCTCGAGCCACGCCGCCACGTCCGGATCGACCTGGGCCTCGACAGCCGGATGGTCGACGTCCTCGGCAGCCTCACCGAGCTTCCGCTCCCGGAGGACTCCGTGGACCTGCTCGTCTGCTACCACGTGCTCGAGCACGTCCCCGACGACCGGCTGGCGATGCGCGAGATCGCCCGGGTGCTCTCGCCCGGGGGCCTGGGGCTCGTGCAGGTGCCCTACCGCGCCGGCACCCTCACCGACGAGGACGTCGACGCGCCCGTCGAGGTGCGGGTGGAGCGGTTCGGCCAGGCCGACCACGTCCGCTACTACGGCGACGACTTCGAGGACCGGCTCGCCGAGAGCGGCCTGGCGCTCCAGCGGGTGACCCCGCGCTCGCTCCTGGGCGAGGCGATGTCGACCTGGCTGCACCTCAACCCCGACGAGATGGTGTGGATCGTCCGGCCCCTCGACGGCGCCGAGGTCCCACCGCCGCTCGACCTGGCGCCGACCAGCCTCACCCGCACGTTCGACGCGATGCTCGGGGAGATGCTCAAGCTGCGCGGCGAGCTCGTGACGCACCGCCGGGAGGCCCGCCGGCTGGGCCGCGAGGTCGAGCGGCTCCGAGCCCGGCCGGCTGCCGATGGCACCCCGGAAGGCGCTCCCACGCGCTCGCTCGCGAGGCGGGTCGCCGGACGCGCTCGACGCGCTCTGCGCCGTGGTTGAGCGGATCTGAGACCGAGAAGCGTCTCAGGATTCGGTGATCATCGACCCCTCGTGGCACTCTGGTGCCTCGTAGCGGTGTTGTCTCGGAGATGGGTTCGTCATGCTGTTCGTCTTCTTCTCGATGGTGCTGATCCTTGCGCTCTGCGGCCTGCTCGCCGTGTTCGTGGCCTTTCCCCACGGTGGTCACGACCTGCCCGGCTTCTCCCGGGTCGGCGAGGCCGTCAACCGGGTCGTGGCGTCCGTGGTCGAGCGCCTTCCGGTGCTCCACGAGACCGACGCCGACCCCGACCGGTCCTGACCGGGGCCGACCGGCCCCCGAGCGGCCACCGACCGGCCGCTGACGGGTCCTTGCCCTCCTGATTGGATGGCTCCATGGGTGACTGGCTGTTCCTGATCATCGGCCTCGCGGTCGTCGCTGTGCTCGGCGTCGCCGGGCTGGTCACGACCCGCGTCCGCGGCGGCCGCGACCGCTCGGAGCCGCCCGCGGCTCCCTCCGGCGGTGGCACCGACGTCCTCGCCCCGCCCCCGCCTGCCGAGGCGCCGCCTGCCGAGGCGCCGCCCGTCGAGGTCGAGGCGCCCGTCGAGGCGCCCGTCGAGGAGCCCCCGGCCCGCGAGACCCCCGAGAGCACCTCCTCGCGCCTGGTCCGGCTCCGGCAGCGGCTCGCCGGGTCGCAGGGCGGTCTCGGCCGCGGGCTGCTGGCCCTGCTCAGCCGCGACCGGCTCGACGAGGACACCTGGGAGTCGCTCGAGGACACCCTGATCGCCGCCGACGTCGGCGTCGCGCCGACCCAGGAGCTGGTCGAGAAGCTGCGCACCCGGCTCCGCGTCGACGGCAAGGCCGACGTCCGCGCCGTGCTCCACGAGGAGCTGCTCGCCCTGGTCGACGCCGGCATGGACCGGCGGCTCCAGGTCACCGGGGCCGACGGCAGCCCCGGCGTGATGCTGGTCGTGGGCGTCAACGGCGCCGGCAAGACGACCACCGTCGGCAAGATCGCCCGGATCCTGGTCTCCGAGGACCGCTCGGTCACGCTCGGCGCGGCCGACACCTTCCGCGCCGCGGCCGTCGAGCAGCTGGCCACGTGGGGCGAGCGCGTCGGGGTCGACGTCGTCCGGGGCCCCGAGGGCACCGACCCCGCCAGCGTCGCGTTCGAGGCCGTCAAGCTCGGCATCGCGGACGGCGTCGACACCGTCATCGTCGACACCGCCGGCCGGCTGCAGAACAAGCAGGGCCTGATGGACGAGCTGGGCAAGGTCAAGCGGGTCATCGAGAAGCAGGCGCCGGTCACCGAGGTGCTGCTGGTGCTCGACGCGACCACCGGTCAGAACGGGCTGGTCCAGGCCCGGGTCTTCAGCGAGGTCGTCGACGTCACGGGCATCGTGCTCACCAAGCTCGACGGCTCGGCCAAGGGCGGCATCGTGGTCGCGGTCCAGCGCGAGCTGGGGGTGCCGGTCAAGCTGGTGGGGCTGGGCGAGGGTCCCGACGACCTCGCCCCGTTCACCCCTGAGGCGTTCGTCGACGCACTGCTCGGCTGAGCCGGCCCACGGCCCGCCGCGGGAGGCTCCGGCGCCCCGAGGCGTCCTTCAGCCGGCGTACCTCCGCGCGTGCGGCGGCGAGCTGGGTCTCCAGCAGCGCGATCCGCTCCTTGCGCTTGTTGAGCCGGTCGCGCAGCTCGTGCTGGCGGGCCTTGAGGTCGACCCACTCGGCGAGCCAGTCGGGCAGGTCGTGCTCGGGCCGGGGCTCGTCGGCGAGCTGCTCCTCGGTCCACCCCGTCCGGGGGAGCCGGCGCAGCACCATGAAGAACTCGTTCTCGTCGCGGCGGGTCGGCCGCAGCGCCTCCACCCGCCACTGCGAGAGCCCCAGGTCGCGCAGCTCGATCAGCTGCTCGTGCAGCGTGCCGGGGGTGAACGTCCACACGTGCCCGTCGACGTACTCGCCCTTGCGGGCCAGCTCGACCTGCTCCATGACCTGGTCGAGGGTGTAGATGCGGTTCTCGTAGCCGGGGATCCGGCCGGCCCAGATGTCGGGCGCCCGGACGCCGGCGTGACCGCGCTTGTAGTCGTAGACCGCGCGCACCGACGGCACCACGTCGCCGAGCTCGTGGGCCTGGAGCATCTGGCCGACCGTCGTGCCCGGGCGGTGCACGTCGAAGCAGTAGCGGCGGTCGGGCACCACCAGGACGAGCGCGCCGCCGTCGACGGTCACCTCGGCGACCTGGTCGAGCCAGCCGACCACGTCGGGCACGTGCTCGATGACGTGCGAGGCCATCACCCAGTCGTACGCCGGCACCCCGGCGAGCGTCTCCGGGATCGAGCGGACCCGCTCGCCGTCGTGCAGGGCGTAGTCGATCTCGGGGATCCGGTCGGGGTCGACGTTGAGGTGTCCCTCGTAGTTCTTCAGCAGCTGGTCGCGGGTGAAGACGTCGAGGTAGTCGACGCGCGCGTGCTCGCGGCGTACCGAGGAGTTGTGCAGCGGACCGATCTCGAGCCCGCGGCCCCGGCCGAAGTCGTGCAGGTCCCACAGCCGGCGCTGTCGGCCGTTGAGTCGTTCGGGTCTGGCGTGATCCACGCCGTGACCCTATCCGGGCCCGGACTCGGCCCCCGGTAGGGTCGCGCCCATGGCGACACCTCAAGGCGGGGCCGACGAGTCCACGGGCCCCCTCCGATTCAAGTGGTTCCACCAGATGCTCGGGTCCTTCCCGGTCGGCAGCCTGATCGACCTCGGGTCCGGTCACGGCATGTTCGCGCGCGCCGCGGCCGACCAGGGCTGGAAGGTCACCGCGCTCGACGCGCGCGGCGACCGCTACCCGACCGACGAGCCCCGGGTCGAGTGGGTCGTGGGCGACGTCCGTGACGTCGACCTCGGCGGCTTCGACGTGATCGCGTGCCTCGGGCTCTGGTACCACCTGACCCTCGACGACCAGCTCGACCTGCTCAAGCGGTCGCAGGGCACGCCGATCATCCTCGACACCCACGTGGCCAACGACCGCCCGGTGCCGATGAAGAAGTCGCTCTCCGAGCCGACCACGCTCCAGGGCTACACCGGCCGGCTCTACCGCGAGCCCGACCAGTCGACGAACTCCCCGGCCTCGTGGGGCAACGACCACTCGTTCTGGCCGCGCACCCGCGACCTCTACAAGATGCTCGACGCCCACGGCTACGACGTGCTCACCGCCACCCCCTGGTACCTCCCCAGCCGCACGTTCTTCCTCTGCCTGCCGCAGCGCGACGCCTGAGCGCGCCCGGCGGGGCTGAGCCGGGCGCTGAATCCCAGGATATGCAGGGATTCTGGCGCCTGTGCGACCCGCAGCGCAGGCAGTTCGGGTCGACCGGGACGACGGGCGCGCTCAGCCAGGCGCGGCACCGGTTGAACTGCCTGCAATCCGGGACGGCGGCGGGACGGCGGGACGGCGGCGGCGGGGCGGTGGCTCAGCCGCGTGGCCGGGACTCCCGCGCCCGCACCAGCCGCGCGGCCTCGTCGAGCAGCTCGTCGGCGCGGGCGTCGAACGAGTGCCGGGCGGCGACGGCCTCGGCGGCACGCACGCGGTCCTCGCCCTGGGGGAAGAGCGTGTCGCGGTCGCGGACGATCCGGGCGAGGTCGTGCTCGTCGCGCCAGGTCTGCACGAGCCCGCCGAACACCTCGCTGAGGTCGAGGCCGGGGATCTCGTCGCTGGCGACGCGGGCCCCGCTGGCGGCGGCGTCCATGAGCCGGTTGGAGACGAAGCCGGTGAGCCGCATGTCCTCCCAGTGGTCGTTGAGCACCAGCCCGGCGGCGGTGTAGAGCGCGCCGAGGTCGGCGTTGTCGACCAGCAGCGAGGCGACGGCGCCCGGCGGCAGCATCTCCGTCCAGCCCGCGCCGTGCACGGTGACGTCGATCCCGGCGGACGTCGCGTGCCGCAGCGAGCTGCGGAAGATCCCGCGGGAGTTGCCCACGAAGAGCACGTCGGCGCCGGTGTCGAACTCCGCCCGGCGGGGGTGGAACAGCGACGGGTCGGTGGCCTGCAGCAGCGGCCGGACGTCGACGCCCCACTCGCGTGCTCACCTGCTCCGACCAGCCGTGGCTGGCCGCGAAGACGCGGTCGAAGCCGGCGACCTCCTCGGGCGTGACCAGGTCGGGGTGGCTGATGATCCACTCGAGGTTGACCCGCCCGGGCCGGGGCCGGACCAGGTCGAGCCCGCGCAGCACCAGGACGACGTCGTCGTGGTCGCGGCTGGGCCGGTGCCGGGTGTCGCGGGCGTCGACGACCACGTGCTGGCCGCGCCGGCGCAGCGCCGCGGCCAGCGCCTCGCCGTAGTGCGTGTCGCCCCAGGCCCGGCCGGGTGCCCCGACGGGGGAGGCGAGGTCGATCGCCCACCGCAGCGCCGGGGCGCTCTCGGTGACCTCGAGGCCGCCGCCCGGCACCGCACGGGGCGGCACCGGCGTAGGGGTGACCAGCGTCCGCGGCCGGAGCACCGGGTGGTCGGTGGGGCCGGTGGGCTGCCCGGGGACCAGGTCGTAGCGGTGCCCGGTGACGTCGAAGCCGGCGGCGCGCCAGGCCGCCTCGGAGCCCTCGGGGGCGACGGGGTGGCGGGCGGCGAGCACCCGCAGGGCGGCGACGACCTCGGCCGGGTCGGGCTCCTGGGTCCGGGCGACCAGGCGGACGTCGGGCTGCAGGACGGTCGCCGGCCCACCGTCCTGAGCGGCTCGCAGCGCCAGGTCGGCCACGGCGAAGGGTCCGGCCAGCGGGTCGAGCCCGTCGAGCCCGGCCAGGTCTGCGGCACGCAGCGCGACCACCGGTCCGTCGGCGGCGGGGAGGGAGAGGCGGCCGGCCCGCCCGGCGTCGTCGACGGCGTGCCCGGCCAGGAACGGCTGGGGGAGGGCGGTGTCGGGGTCGAAGACGGCGCCGGCCGTCAGCACCTCGCCGCTGGGGGTCAGCGTCACCGGCTGCGCGATGCCGGGGGAGTCGTCGAGGTGCCCGGCGAGGCGGAGCACCGCATCGGCGTCCGGCTGGACCGGGTCGAGCACCAGCACCACCCGCTCGCCCCGGGCGGCGGCCAGGCCGACGTTGGCCCGGACGGCGGCGCCCCGGTCGGCCTGGATCGTGACCAGCGTCGCGTGCCCCAGGGCGTCGGCGAGGACGGCGAGCACGACGTGCTGCCACCGCGGGAGCCGGACGCCGACCACGACCGCGTCGAGCGCGGCACCGGACGACGCCGCGCCCGCCACCGCGTGCAGCCAGTCGGTCAGCGCCCGCACCGAGCCCTGCCCGGTGAGCACCAGCGTCGTGTGGCCCGGGGGCCGCTCGGCCGTGCGGACGGCGTCCCAGTCGACCAGGTGCCGGGAGGCGATGACCGACAGCCAGGCCGGGGACTCGTGGGTGCTGATCCGCGGCCCGGAGCCGGCGGCGTCGGAGTCGTCGGTGTAGTCGACGCCGACGTGGCGCACCAGGTGCAGGCCGGTGACGGCCGCCATCTTCAGCACCAGGTCGTAGTCGACGCCGCGGCGCAGCGTCTCGTCGAAGCCGCCGACCTGCTGCACGAGGTCGCGGCGGGCGACCAGGACGTTGAGGTCGACGTGGTTGGCGACCAGCAGGTGCGCGTGGGTGCCCTCGAAGGCGCGGAAGTAGACCTCGCCGTCCTTGGTGGCGCGCAGCGCCGCGTGCGCCATCCCCCAGTCGGGGTGCGCCTCGAGCTCGGCCAGCATCACCTGGAGGTACGCCGGCCGCCACTGGTTGTCGGTGTCGAGGAACGCGACGTACCGACCGACCGCCCGGTCGAGGCCGTCGGTTGCGGGCCGCCGAGACCCCGTGGTGACCGGCCTCCACCACCACGATCCGGGGGTCGAAGGCGGCCAGGCCGCGCACCACGGCCACCGAGTCGTCGGTGGAGCCGTCGTCGACGACGATCAGCTCCCAGTCGCGGAAGGTCTGCCGCTGCACCGACTCGATCGCCTCGCGGACGACGGTGGCGCGGTTCCACAGCGGCATCACGATGCTGACCAGCGGGGTGCCGTCGGGGTCGGCCGTCGGCATCGCCCCGGGCTCGACCATGTCGCGCGGCGCCTCGGGGCTGGTGCGCGGGGCCAGCCGCCAGCCGGACTCCTTGCGCCAGCGCCGCAGCGCCCGCTCGCTGGCGGCCGCGACCTCGCCCAGCGTGGTGGTCGGCCCGCCGGCCCCGGTGGGCAGCACCGACTCGGGGGTGGCGCGCTCCAGCCAGCCGACGAGCGGTCCGAGCCGGTGCTCGGCCGCGGCCGGGTCGCTCGCGGCGAGGGCGTCGAGGTCGACCAGCGGGTGCGGCGAGGCCTTGCGGCGGGCCCGCGCGTGGTTGAGGTACCAGAGCAGCGGGTTGCGGTCGCGGGGCGGGCGGCCGAACCGCGGGTCGACGTACTCGATGAAGAACAGCGGGTGCGGGGAGACGTCGGGGGCGTCGAGGTAGGCGTCGACGGCGTCCGCGCGTGACCCGAAGGTGCGGCCGAGCTGCACCTCGACCCAGTGCTGGTCGAACAACGGCGAGTCGAGGACCGTACGCCGACCCTGGGGCGTCACCCGGCTGCGCGGAGCGGCCTCCGGGGCCGACCGCAGCCCGGTGCGGCGGGCGGCCCGTCCGGCGACCCGGCGGGCGCGGCGGCCGATGCTGGAGCCGATGCTGGAACCGGCGTCGGAACCGGTGCTGGAGGAGTCAGGCGGCACGGCCGTACTCCACCAGACGTCGCAGGGGCCGGATCCCGAGGGGGGTGGGCCGCAGGTCGGTGTCGGGGCGCGCCGCCGAGAGCGGGGCGGTGGCGCGGAGGTAGTCGCGCACGCCCTCGAACGCCTCGGGGAAGCGCCGCTCGCAGAGGCTCAGCAGCCGGTCGGCGCCGAGGCCGTAGGGGTCGTAGCGGAGCGTGTCGATCTTGACGTACGGCAGCCGGCCGTCGTCGAGGGCGACGTCGGCCAGCGCGATGGCGGGGTTCCAGGGGTCCTTGGCCTTGGCCCGCAGCCACTCGACCTGCTTGCGGGTGCGCGGGGGAGGCAGGCGGTGGTAGGACCACCAGGCGACGCGGCGCTGGGCCAGGGCGCGGTCGGCCTCGGTCTCGGTGAAGTACGACGCCCAGCGGAAGCCGCCGCCGGTGAGCGCCTTGGTCAGCCCGACCTCGTACTCGTTGATCACCTTCGCGCGGTCGGAGACCGGCGACATGCCGCCCCAGAACCGCTGGAACGCCTGCGACTCGACGAGCCACGGCCGGAAGGCCACGAAGAAGCTCTGCACGTGGGGGTGCACCCGCTGGGAGGCGGTGAGCCCCCAGAAGTCCGCGGGCCGCGACGCCATCGTGTCGAAGACCTGCGTGTAGTCGACGAGCGGACCCACGTAGGTGTCGTTGCAGACCACCACCTCGTCGTGCCCGGCGAGCCGGGACGACTCCAGGCCGGTCTTGTAGCTGAAGAAGTCGTAGCCGTAGTTGCTGCGCCGCAGCAGCCGGGCGTGCCGGTCCAGGAAGTCGCGGCCGTCGTCGTCGAGGTCGGCGGTCGAGACCACCACGAGCTCGTCGACGGCCATCGCCAGCGCCTGCACCTGGCGGCGTACGTGCGGCGCCACCTGACCACGCGGGTCGTAGTGGGCCATGACGGCCAGTCTGCTCACGCGGACCTCTCTGGTCGCTGGTCGCTGGGTCGGGGGTCGTGACGGCCGGGCCACTCTAGCCACCGCAGGCGGGGCGTAACGCGGAAGTAACACGGGCGGGGAACTCGTTGCACCGCCGCAACACGCTGCACCGCACCGCGAAACGTGTGCTCACGAGTCTCTTCCTCAACCTGGCGGAGCGCCTCGACATCGTGGTCCAGCGCCCTCCGCCTCCTGAGATCACAACTCCATGGAGGTTTCGTGGACGGCTACTACGCGTTCATGCTCATCGCTACGGCTCTCGTCCTGATGATGACCGTGCCCGCCCTCGCACTCTTCTACGGCGGCATGTCGCAGTCGAAGTCCGTGCTCAACATGATGATGATGTCGTTCGTCTCGGCCGCCATCGTAGGCATCCTCTACGTCGCCATCGGCTGGTCGATGGGCTTCAGCGGTGACGGCACGTTCTTCGCCAACCCGTTCGACCTGTTCTGGCTCGACGGGGTCACCACCGACAACTACATCTACGTGATGTTCCAGATGACCTTCGCGATCATCACCGCCGCGCTCATCAGCGGCGCGGTCGCCGGCCGGATGAAGTTCTCGGCCTGGGTCCTGTTCCTGCCGCTGTGGGCGGTCATCGTCTACTTCCCCCTGGCACACATGGTCTTCGGCTGCTCCGACGCCGCCCTGATCTGCACCAAGATCGGCGCGCAGGACTACGCCGGTGGCACCGCGGTGCACATCAACGCCGGTGTCGCGGCGCTCGTGCTGGTGCTGCTGCTCGGCAAGCGCCTGGGCTGGCCCAAGGACAAGATGCGCCCGCACAACCTCACGCTCACGATGCTGGGCGCGGGCATGCTGTGGCTGGGCTGGTACGGCTTCAACGTCGGCTCGATCGTCTTCACCGGCGCCTCCGACGAGGAGAACATCGCCCAGTTCTACGCCGAGACCGGACGCACCTTCGCCAACACCACGCTGGCCGCGATGGCCGCCATCCTCGGCTGGCTGCTCATCGAGTACGTGCTCCACAAGAAGGCCACCTCGCTCGGCGCCGCCTCCGGCATCGTCGCGGGTCTGGTCGCCATCACCCCGGCCGCCGGTGCGGTCGACATCGGGGGTGCCGTCGCGATCGGCGCCATCGCCGGTGGCGGTCTGCGCGTGGGCCGTGTCCTGGAAGTTCAAGCTCGGGTACGACGACTCGCTCGACGTCGTCGGCGTGCACCTGGTCGGCGGCATCATCGGGACCGTCCTGATCGGGCTGTTCTCCACCTCCGCCGGTGCCGGCGGGATCGACGGCCTGTTCTACGGCGGCGGCTTCGGCTCGCTGGGCGACCAGAGCCTCGGTGCGCTCGTCGCGATCGGTTACTCCGGCGTGCTCACCACGCTCATCGCCCTGGCCATCAAGTACACGATCGGGCTGCGAATCAGCGAGGAGGACGAGTCGGAGGGCATCGACTTCACCGAGCACGGTGAGTCCGCCTACGACCTGCACACCAGCACCACGGGCGGTGGCAAGTCCAGCGTCCTGTCCGGCATGACCAAGTCCGCCTCGGAAGGAGCGTCGGCATGAAGCTCGTGACCGCGGTGATCAAGCCGCACAAGTGGGAGGACGTCCGGGAGGCCCTCGAGACCTTCGGCGTGACCGGGATGACGGTCAGCGAGGTCAGCGGCTACGGCCGCCAGAAGGGCCACACCGAGGTCTACCGGGGCGCCGAGTACGACATCGCGCTCGTCCCCAAGATCCGGATCGAGGTCGTGGTCGACGACGACGACGCCGCCGACATCGTCGGCATCGTGGTCAAGTCCGCCCAGACCGGACGCATCGGCGACGGCAAGGTGTGGCTCAGTCCCGTCGAGACCGTCGTCCGGGTCCGCACCGGCGACCGGGACGAGGCCGCGCTCTAGGGCCCCTTGACCGACCGTCCTGCCGGGGCCCGCGCGCTGTGCGCGGGTCACCGGCAGGGCTTCTTCGGGCATCATCGGGGCTGTGCTCGGACGACACAGGAGGAGAACCGATGAAGCTGGTCACCGCGGTCATCAAGCCGCACAAGTGGGAGGACGTGCGCGCCGCGCTCGAGGCGGTCGGCGTCACGGGCATGACGGTGAGCGAGGTGAGCGGCTACGGCCGCCAGAAGGGCCACACCGAGGTCTATCGGGGCGCGGAGTACGACATCGTGCTGGTGCCCAAGATCCGGCTCGAGGTCGTGGTCTCCGAGGACGACGTCGACACGATCGTCGACACGGTCCAGCGCAGCAGCGCACACCGGCCGGATCGGTGACGGCAAGATCTGGGTGTCGCCGCTCGACACCGTCGTCCGGGTGCGCACCGGCGACCGAGACCACGACGCAGTCTGACCACGTGACCCCGTGACCGCGCTCCAGCGGGCGACCGCGGACGGCGGAGGCCGACGCCGTGTGCGTCGCCGCCTACGCCGGCAGCGGGGGCCCCGACGTGGGCGCGGCGCTGGTGGCCGTCGGCGGCTACGGACGCGCCGAGCTGGCCCCGTTCTCCGACCTCGACGTCGTCCTGGTCAGCGATCCGGGCACCGACGTCGGGGCACTTGCCGAGAAGGTCTGGTACCCGGTCTGGGACGCCGGCTTCCGGCTCGACCACTCGGTCCGCACGCTGCCGGAGATGCTGACGGCCGCGGCGGGCGACGTCCGGGTCGCCTCCGGTCTGCTGGACCTGCGGCACCTGGCCGGTGACCCCAACCTGACCCTCCGCCTGCGGACCACGATGCTGGCGCAGTGGCGCCGCGACGCGCGCGGGCGGCTGCCCGAGCTGCAGGCGATGGTGCGGGCGCGGCACGAGCTGGTCGGGCGAGCTCGCCCACCTCTCCGTGCCGGACCTGAAGGAGTCGGAGGGCGGCCTGCGCGACGCGACCGTGCTCAAGGCGCTGGTCGCCACGTGGCTGGTCGACGTGCCGGACGGCGACCTCGAGCGCTGCCGTCAGTCGCTGCTCGACGTGCGCGACCTCGTGCACGCGACCGCCGGACGCGCCACCGACCGGGTCAACCCCGAGACCTGGCGGGCGATCGCCGACGGGCTCGGTCATCCCGAGGGCCCTGACGGCGAGCGGGCCGCCCAGGTCCACGTGCGCGAGCTCGGTCGGCGGATCACGCACCTCTCGCGGCTGGCCTGGCGGCGGGTCGACGGCGTCCTGGCGCGGCCGACGTCGGCGCGCACCGCGCGGCGGCCGGCGCTCGAGCCACTCGCGCCGGGGGTGGCGTTGGCGGGCGGCGAGGTCGTCCTCGACCGCCGGGCCCGGCCGGACCGCGACCCCGTGCTGCTGCTGCGGGCCGCCGCGCTGGCCGCCGAGCGCGACGCCGTCCTGGCCCCGCCGACGGCCGCGCGGCTGGTGCGCGAGTCGCCGCCGCTGCCCGACCCCTGGCCCGACGAGGCGCGCCACCTCCTGGTGCGGATGCTCGCCGCCGGGCGCGGCCTGCTCGGTGTGTGGGAGACGCTGGAGGAGACCGGGGCGCTGGCCGGGCTGCTGCCGGAGTGGGAGCGGATCCGGCTGCTGCCGCACGCCTCGGTGATCCACCGCTTCACCGTCGACCGGCACGTCGTCGAGACCTGCATCGAGGCGTCCGCGCTGATCCGCGGGGTCTCCCGGCCCGACGTGCTGATGGTCGCCGCGCTGCTGCACGACATCGGCAAGGGCGGCCTGACCGAGCACAGCGTCGCGGGGGAGCCGATCGCGCGGGCGATCGCCGACCCGGATGGGGTTCGACGCCCGACGCGGTCGACCTGGTCGCGACGCTGGTGCGCTGGCACCTGCTGCTCTCCGAGCACCGCGACCACCCGCGACCCCGACGACCCCGCGACCGTGGCGCTCGTGCGCGAGCGGCTCGGCGACGCCGAGACCGTGACCCTGCTCGCGGCGCTCACCGAGGCCGACGCGCGGGCCACGGCGGCCAAGGCCTGGTCGTCGTGGCGGGCCGGGCTCGTCGGCGACCTGACCCGCCGGGCGCTCGCCGACCTCGGCGACCACGGCAGCGGGCCAGCGCCGGCGCCGGTCACCACCGACGAGGTGCCGGTGCCCGCCGACCTGCGCGCCGGGCTCGATCGCCGTCACCGTCGAGCAGGTGGCCGACGGGTCGCGGGTCACCACGATCGGCCTCGACCGGGTGGGCCTGCTCGCCGACGCGGCCGCCACCCTGGCGCTGTCGCGGACGCCGGTCCGGGCCGCGCGCGCCTGGGCGCAGGGCCGCCACGCGGTCTCGGTGTGGGAGGTCGCCGAGCAGGACCTCGACCCCGCGGTGCTGCGCACGACGTACGACGCGATCGTCGGCGGCCGCCTCGACCCGGACCGCAAGCTGCGACGCAGCCTCGACCCCGGCCTGGCGCCGACCGTCGGCGTCCGGCCGGAGGCGAGCGCCCAGGCGACCGTGCTCGAGGTGCGCGCCGCCGACCGCCCGGGCGTGCGTCTACCTCGTGTGCCGCGCCCTGGCCGACCTCGACATCACCGTCCGCTCGGCCCACGTCGACACCCTCGGCCCCCAGGCGGTCGACGTGTTCTACCTCCAGGAGTCGTCGGCCGGCGCGCTGTCCGACACCCGCGCCGCCGAGGCCGCCCACGCCGTGCGTGAGGTGCTCTCCGGCGACGACTGAGGCGTCAGGGCGGGGTCCGTCAGCGGGGCCGTTAGGCTGGAGGCTCCCGATCCGACCTCCCGAGGACTCCCTTGTTCGCCACACTCTCCGACCGTCTCGCCGACACGTTCAAGAACCTGCGCGGCAAGGGCCGCCTGTCCGAGGCCGACATCGACGCCACCGCGCGCGAGATCCGGATCGCGCTGCTCGAGGCCGACGTCGCGCTGCCCGTGGTCAAGGAGTTCGTGGCCGCGGTCAAGGAGCGGGCCCGCGGCGAGGAGGTCAGCGGCGCGCTCAACCCCGCGCAGCAGATCATCAAGATCGTCAACGACGAGCTCGTCCAGATCCTCGGCGGTGAGACCCGCCGGCTGCGCTACGCCAAGACCGGCCCGACGGTCATCATGCTGGCCGGCCTCCAGGGCGCCGGCAAGACCACGCTGGCCGCCAAGCTCGCGCTGTGGCTGAAGGAGCAGGGCAAGACGCCGCTGCTCGTCGCCTGCGACCTCCAGCGCCCCAACGCCGTCAAGCAGCTGCAGGTCAACGGCGAGCGTGCCGGCGTCCCGGTCTTCGCGCCCGAGCCCGGCAACGGGCGTCGGTCGACCCCGTCGGCGTCGCCCGCGCCTCGATCGACGAGGCCAAGCGCAAGCTGCACGACGTCGTCATCGTCGACACCGCGGGCCGGCTCGGCGTCGACGCCGAGCTGATGCAGCAGGCCGCCGACATCCGCGACGCCGTCGACCCCGACGAGGTGCTCTTCGTCGTCGACGCGATGATCGGCCAGGACGCCGTCACCACGGCGCTCGCCTTCCTCGAGGGCGTCGGCTACGACGGCGTCGTGCTCACCAAGCTCGACGGCGACGCCCGCGGTGGTGCCGCGCTCTCGGTCCGGTCGGTGACCGGCAAGCCGGTGATGTTCGCCAGCGCCGGCGAGAAGCTGACCGACTTCGACGTCTTCCACCCCGACCGGATGGCCGGCCGGATCCTCGACATGGGCGACATGCTCACGCTGATCGAGCAGGCCGAGAAGACCTTCGACGAGGAGAGCGCGCTCGCCGCGGCGAAGAAGCTCAGCGGCGACGGCGAGTTCACCCTCGACGACTTCCTCGAGCAGATGCAGCAGGTCCGCAAGCTCGGCTCGATGAGCAAGATCCTCGGCATGCTGCCCGGCATGGGCCAGATGCGCGAGCAGCTGGAGAACTTCGACGAGCGCGAGATCGACCGGATCCAGGCCGTCATCCAGTCGATGACACCCGCCGAGCGCGCCAACCCCAAGCTGATCGACGGCTCGCGCCGCTCCCGGATCGCCAAGGGGTCGGGCCGCCAGGTCTCCGACGTCAACCAGCTCGTCGACCGGTTCTTCGAGGCCCGCAAGATGATGACGCAGATGGCGCGCGGCGGAGGGATGCCCGGCATGCCGGGGATGCCCGGGATGCCCGGCATGGGCGCGCCCGGCGGCGGCAAGCGCAAGGGCAAGCAGCAGCCCAAGAAGGGCAAGGGCAAGCGCATCTCCGGCAACCCCGCGAAGGCGGCCCAGCAGGCGGCGGCCGAGAAGCAGAAGGCTGCCGAGTCGGCCAAGACCGGCGGCAACCCGTTCGCGGCCCCGGGCGCCGAGGAGGTCGACTACGAGCAGGCCGCGGCCAGCCTCGACCTCCCGAAGGACTTCAGCAAGTTCCTGAAGTGAGCCCCGAGGTGGTCCTGCGGTGACCCCGGACGTGGCATGAGCACCACGCTCGTCGTCGACGGCGCCAACGTGGTCGGCGCCCGCGCCGACGGCTGGTGGAAGGACCGCGCCGGCGCGGCCCGGCGGCTCCACGAGGAGCTGATGGTGGCCGACATCGCCTACGACGACGTCGTCCTGGTGCTGGAGGGCGCCGCCAAGGGCGGCGTCCGCGCCGGCCGCGACGCCCACGTCCGCACCGTGCACGCCCGCGGCAACGGCGACGACACGATCGTCGCCGAGGCCAAGGCCGCCGCCGAGCGCGGTGCCCGGGTCGCCGTCGTCTCCGCCGACCGGGCGCTCCAGGCGCGCGCCGCCCGCTGGGCCGACACCTCCCTCGGCCCCACCTGGCTGCTCGACCGCCTCTGACCCACGCCCTGGCGGGGCTGCGGGGCGGGCGGCGCGGCGGGGTGGCGGTGGGTAGCGGTGGGTAGGCCACCGAATCGCTGGCGCTGGACGTGGTTTACCCACCGCTGGTCGGCGGGGCTGCGGGGCGGCGGTGGGTGTGCCACCGGCCGCACCGGCCGAGACGTGGCTGAGTCACCGCTGGTCGGCGGTGCTGCGGGGCGGCGGTGGGTGTGCCACCGGATGCGGCGGCCGAGACGTGGCTGAGTCACCGCTGGTCGGCGGGGCTGCGGGGCGGCGGTGGGTGTGCCACCGGATGCGCCGGCCGAGACGTGGCTGGGCCACCGCCGGTCCCGTCCCGGCCCGCCGTCGGCCCCGGCTCTCCCCTCCCCGCCCCGCCCCGGCCACGCGCCCACCGCGCCGCGCTCCTTGTAACGTCCGGGGCATGTCGGCGCTGAGGTTCTCCGGTCCGGTGCTCCCCGACGGCGAGGTGCGCGAGCTCTTCGTGGTCGACGGCCACGTCACGTACGAGCGCCCGGCCGGGGCGGAGACGGCGGGGGAGGGCTGGATCGTGCCCGGGCTGGTCGACGCGCACTGCCACATCGGGCTCGACGACCACGGGGCGGTCACCGACGCCGAGGCCGAGGAGCAGGCGCTCGAGGACCGCGACGCCGGGGCGCTGCTGATCCGCGACTGCGGCTCGGCCCTCGACACCGCGTGGATGCACGACCGCGACGACCTGCCGAGGCTGATCCGCGCCGGACGGCACATCGCCCGCACGAAGCGCTACATCCGCCACTACGCCCACGAGGTCGAGCCCGAGCAGCTCGCCGACCAGGTCGCGCGGGAGGCGCAGCGCGGCGACGGCTGGGTCAAGCTCGTCGGCGACTGGATCTCCCGCGACGTCGGCGACCTCGCGCCGTCGTTCCCGCCCGAGGCGTTCGCCGCGGCGATCGCGACGGCCCACGAGCACGGAGCCCGCGTGACGGCCCACTGCTTCGGCGAGGCGGTGCTGCCCGGGCTGATCGAGGCCGGCATCGACTGCATCGAGCACGGCACGGGGCTCTCGCAGGACCTGATCGAGGCGATGGTGGACAAGCAGATCGCGCTGGTGCCCACGGTGATGCAGATCGAGAAGTTCCCGCAGTACGCCGAGGCCGGCGGCGAGAAGTTCCCGGCGTACGCCACCCACATGCTCGACCTCCACGCCCGCCAGCGCGAGACGATCATGGCCGCCTACGAGGCCGGGGTGCCGCTCTACGCCGGCTCCGACGGCGGGGGAGTGTCGCGGCACGGCAACCTGCCCGGCGAGGTCGTGGCGATGACCGAGCTCGGGATGCCCGCCCACGACGCCCTCGGCGCCGCCTCGTGGCGGGCCCGCGAGTGGCTGGGCTGGAACGCAGGGCTCGAGGAGGGTGCTCCCGCCGACTTCGTGGTCTACCCCCGCGACCCGCGCGCCGACCTCGGCGCCCTGTTCGAGCCGACCCGCGTGGTGCTCCGCGGCCGGGTCGTCACCTCCGCCTGAGCGCCGGGCGCGGCGTTCAGCGCGGCGCGGGGACGTCGCGAGGGCGCCCGGTCGCGAACAGGACGACCAGCACGATCAGCAGCACGAAGCCGCCGCCGCCGAGCAGCAGCGCCAGCAGGATCCCGGCGGCAAGCCCGCCGAAGACCGACCCGAAGTCCGGTGTCGGGGCGATCTGGATCTCGCTCCCGGTCTGCGCGCAGACGACCTCGAGGTCGCCCGAGCCCGGGTCGAAGCGGTGGGTGCCCTCCCACGAACCGGATCCGCCCGACTTGGTGTAGCTCGCGCCCAGCCCTCCGAGCCCGAGCTCCGCACCCGTCGCGGCGTCGGTCAGCGTGCACATCGGCGGTTGCCCCGGGTGGGCCCAGATCATCCGGTCGCGGTCGGTCGGGACGCTGACCTCGTGCACCTGGCCGTCGGCGGGGACGGTGGCGTCGACATCGACGAACGCGCGCACCGACTGCACGACGAGCAGCACCCCGACGGCCACCCCAGCCAGCATCAGCCCCACGGCGACCACGAACCACCACCCGCTCGGACGCCGCCGCGACGGCACCCGCTTCTGGTACGCGGGCGGCACCGACGGCACCGGCCCGCCGGGGGCGCCGTACGGGGGAGGTGGTGTGCTCATGGCTCAGTATCGGCCGAGACCGGGCTGGATTCGGTGAGCCCGCCCCGCTCTGGCACAATCTCAGGCTGAGTCCTGCCCGTCCGGCCCCTCTCACCTGGCGGAGCACGGCCCATCCGAGGCTCGGCACCTGGCGTCCCCACGCAGGCCGTCGTGCCTCACCACCACACGAGTTCCGAGGAGACACCACAAACGTGGCAGTCAAGATCCGTTTGAAGCGCCTGGGCAAGGTCCGGGTGCCGCAGTACCGCATCGTCGTCGTCGACTCGCGCAAGAAGCGCGACGGTCGAGTGATCGAGGAGATCGGCAAGTACCACCCCAAGGAGGAGCCGTCGCTCATCGACGTCGTCTCCGACCGGGCGCAGTACTGGCTCGGCGTCGGCGCGCAGCCGTCCGAGGCCGTGCACAAGCTGCTCCGCGTCACCGGTGACTGGCAGACGTTCAAGGGCCTGCCCGGCACCGAGGGCACCCTCAAGGTCGCCGACGCCAAGCGGGACAAGCAGGAGGCCTTCAACGAGGCCCTCAAGGACGCCGGCAGCGAGGCCAAGTCCGGTGCGGTGACCAAGAAGTCGTCCAAGAAGGACGACGACAAGGCCGAGGACAAGACCGAGGACAAGGCCGACAAGGCCGACGACAAGGCCGGCAAGGCCGAGAAGCCCGCCAAGGCCGACAAGTCCGAGGAGAAGGCCGACAAGGCCGACGACAAGGCTGAGGACAAGGTCGAGGACGAAGGCTGCGGACACGACCGAGGCCCCGGCCCCGGTCCCTGCCGACGAGACCCCCGAGGGCGCTGCGGCCGAGGCCGAGACCGCCGAGGCGGCCACGGAGCCGAGCAACTGATGTTGGTCGACGCTCTCGAGCACCTCGTCCGCGGTGTCGTCGACAACCCCGACGACGTCACGGTGCGCGACAAGACGCTGCGCCGTGGCTCGCTGCTCGAGGTCCGGGTGCACCCCGACGACCTCGGCAAGGTGATCGGACGGGGCGGCCGCACGGCCACCGCGTTCCGCACGGTGATCTCCGCGCTGGCCGGCAAGGGCGGCGCGCGGATCGACTTCGTCGACGTCGACCGTCGCAGCTGAGGTGACCGACCAGCCCGTCGAGGTCGTGGTGGGGCGCATCGGCAAGCCCCACGGCCTCCGCGGCGAGGTCACCGTCGAGGTCCGGACGGACGAACCCGAACGCCGGTTCGCTCCCGGGTCCGCGCTCCGTGCGCAGGCCCCGAGCGGATCGGCGTTCGGTGCGTCCAGCCTCACCGTCGAGCGCAGCCGGTGGCACCAGTCGACGCTGCTGGTGACCTTCGCCGAGCTGACCGACCGCACGGCCGCCGAGGGCGCCCGCGGCGTCCTGCTCCACACCGTGATCCCGCCGGGCCAGACGCCCGAGGATCCCGAGGAGTACTACGACCACCAGCTCGTCGGCCTGGCCGCCCACGACCTCGACGGCACCGTGCTCGGCGAGGTGACCGGCCTCGTGCACGGCGGCGCCCAGGACCTGCTGACGATCCGCACCCCCGACGGTCGCGACACGCTCGTGCCGTTCGTGAAGGCCCTGGTGCCCGAGGTCGACCTCGACGCGCGCCGGGTGGTCGTCGCCGACCGTCCGGGCCTGGTCGCGCCGCTGCCCGACGACGACGAGTAGCAGCCCCGTCGTGCGTCTCGACTACCTCACGATCTTCCCCGACTACCTCGCCCCGCTGCGGCTCTCGCTGCCCGGCAAGGCCATCGACTCCGGCCTGATCGAGGTCCACGTCCACGACCTGCGCCGCTGGACGCACGACCGACACCACACGGTCGACGACACCCCGGCCGGGGGCGGCGCCGGCATGGTGATGCGCCCCGAGCCCTGGGGCGAGGCCTTCGACGAGCTCGGGATCGACGGCGCCACGGTCGTGGTGCCCACCCCCTCCGGCGAGCCGTTCACCCAGGCCCTGGCCCGCGAGCTCGCGACCCGGGAGCGGCTGGTCTTCGCCTGCGGTCGCTACGAGGGCATCGACCAGCGGGTCGTCGACCACGCGGCGCAGCGCGCCGAGGTCCGCGAGATCTCGATCGGCGACTACGTCCTCAACGGCGGCGAGGTCGCCGCGCTCGCGGTCACCGAGGCGGTCGTGCGGCTGCTGCCGGGCTTCATGGGCAACGCCGCGTCGCTGAGCGAGGAGTCGCACGAGGACGGCCTCCTGGAGTACCCCAGCTACACCCGCCCGCCCAGCTGGCGCGGCCTCGACGTGCCCCCGGTGCTGCTCTCCGGCGACCACGGGGCGATCGCGGCCTGGCGTCGCGACCAGGCCCGCCGGCGTACGGCGCAGCGCCGGTCCGACCTGCTGCGTCCCTCCTCGCTGCTCGAGGGGTACGACGTCCGGCCGGTGCGGCCCGGCGACGCCGGCGAGCTGCACACCCTGCAGCTCGCCTGCTGGGTGCAGGAGGCCCACGACAACCCCGGGGTCCGGATCCCCGCGCTGCACGAGTCCGTCGCCGACGTCCGGGAGTGGACGACCCGCGGCGTGGTGCTGGTCGTGCGGGCCGGCGACCGGCTGGTCGGCGCCGTCCGCGGCGTCGCCGACGGCACGACCTGGCACGTCGGTCGGCTGATGGTCGCCCCCGACCACCGCGGCCACGGCCTCGGCCGGCGGCTGCTGGCCCTGGTCGAGGAGGCCGCCCCCGACGCGACGACCGCCTTCGAGCTCGTCACCGGCGCCGCCAGCCTCCGCAACCAGAAGATGTACCGCAAGGCCGGCTACCGGCTCGCCGGCGACGCCGAGCCCGGCGCCGTCCGGATGACCAAGCGCCGGCCGGCGGGATAGTCCCGAACAAGCTGCACGCGATCTGGCCCCGATCCGGTGCACCTCGTGTGGGACTATCCCGATTACGGCGCCCACGGCGGTTTGTGGCAGACTCGATCCCCGGCCCAGTCGGCCGAAGGACCGCCCCGCAGCTCACCAGGGGGGTCTGCGTCGGGCACCTGCCACAGGGGGTGCCTCGCGCCGCCGGCTGTCATGTCTGGGCCGACCAGCGACATCCACCCCGTACCGCGGCTGACCTGTGGCACCTGCGAGGAGAACCACCATGAGCAACCTGATCGCCGAGATCGGCAACGTCCACAAGCGCGACGACGTCCCGGCCTTCCGCGCCGGCGACACCATCAAGGTCCACGTGAAGGTCGTCGAGGGCAGCCGCGCCCGCGTCCAGATCTTCCAGGGCGTCGTGATCCGGATCCACGGCTCCGGCATCGGCCGCACCTTCACCGTCCGCAAGGTCTCCTTCGGGGTCGGCGTCGAGCGCACCTTCCCGCTGCACTCCCCGATCTTCGAGCAGATCGAGGTCGTGACCCGCGGCGACGTGCGCCGCGCCAAGCTCTACTACCTGCGCAACCTGCGCGGCAAGGCCGCCAAGATCAAGGAGCGTCGGGAGGCCTGAGCAGGCCCCCGGCGGATCTTCTCGGGACCTACCTAGACTCTGCCCGTGAGCCGCGACCAGACCGAGACCGACGCCGTCGGCGACGCCCCCGCTGAGGCGGGGGAGCCGAGCGGGGCGGCCGCCGCGCCGGCACCTGCGCATCTGGCAGGAGAGCCTGCTGCTGCTGGGCCTCGCCCTGCTGCTCGCGATCGTCATCAAGTCGCTGTTCGCGCAGGCGTTCTACATCCCGTCGGAGTCGATGGAGCCGGGGCTGGTCAAGAACGACCGGATCCTGGTCCAGAAGGTCTCCTACTGGTTCGGCGGCTCGCCCGAGCGCGGCGACGTCGTGGTCTTCGAGGACCCCGGCGGCTGGCTGAGCCCCACCGAGGAGGCCGGTCCCACCAACGCGCTCACCAAGGCGATGGCCACGATCGGCCTCTACCCCACCGGGGGGCACCTGGTGAAGCGGGTGATCGGCGTCGCCGGCGACGTCGTCGAGTGCTGCGACGACGAGGGCCGGATCCTGGTCAACGGGGTCCCGCTCGAGGAGGACGACTACATCCTCGACGACGAGATCGACTGCAACGGCCCGATGCCGCAGACCTGCGGCACCGGCGGCTGGAGCACCGGCCCGATCCCCGAGGGCAAGCTCTTCGTGATGGGCGACAACCGGGGCAACTCCGCCGACTCCACGGTGCACATGTGCACCGCAGGGGATGACCGAGTGCACCCTCGACCCCTACGTCGACACCGACCTCGTCGTCGGCAAGGTCTTCGTGCTGGCCTGGCCGCGCGACCGGTTCGAGTGGGTCGGGCGCCCCGACAGCTTCGACGACGTGCCCGACGCGTCGTAGGCCGACCGAGGGCGACGTGTCCGACCTGCCACGCGGCTCAGCGGTACGCCGGGACGCCGGCCTCTACGGCTACGAGCGCGCGCTGCGCCGCCACGGCATCGAGCCGGTGGCCGGGGTCGACGAGGCCGGCCGCGGTGCCTGCGCCGGCCCGCTGGTGGCCGGCGCCGCGATCCTCCCGGCCGGCAAGGCCGGCATCGTCCCCGGCCTCGCCGACTCCAAGCTGCTCACCGAGAAGGCGCGGGAGCGCTGCTACGAGCAGGTCGTGCGCCGCGCGCTGTCGTGGTCGGTGGTCGTGGTCGGCCACGAGGAGTGCGACCGGCTCGGCATGCACGTGGCCAACGTCGAGGCGCTGCGGCGTGCGGTGGCGCTGCTCGACCTGCCGCCGGCGTACGTGCTGACCGACGGGTTCCCGGTCGACGGCCTGCGGGGTGCCCGGGCTCGCGGTCTGGAAGGGCGACCGGGTCGCGGCCTGCATCTCGGCGGCGTCGGTGCTGGCGAAGGTCACCCGCGACCGGATCATGACCGGGCTGGACGCCGACTGGCCGGCGTACGACTTCAAGACGCACAAGGGCTACATCACCGAGACCCACGCGGCGGCGCTCACCCGGCACGGCCCGAGCCCGGTGCACCGGATGCGGTTCGTCAACGTCCGGCGGGCCGCGGGCCTCGAACCACACCCGGAGGGGCAGAATGGCGAGATCGACGTCGTCCTGGAGGAGCACGCATGAGCGCTGAGGATCTCGAGAAGTACGAGACCGAGCAGGAGCTCACGCTCTACCGCGAGTACCGCGACGTCGTCGGCATCTTCAAGTACGTCGTGGAGACCGACCGCCGCTTCTACCTGTGCAACCAGGTCGACGTGAAGGCCCGCACCGAGGCCGGCGACGTGTTCTTCGAGGTCTCGATGATCGACGCCTGGGTCTGGGACATGTACCGCCCGGCGCGCTTCGCCAAGAGCGTCAAGGTGCTGACGTTCAAGGACGTCAACGTCGAGGAGCTCTCGCCGGCGGAGATCGACCCGCCCAAGCCCTGACCAGCCCTGACCCCGGTTCTGGCCGGTCGGTCAGACCTTGTAGTCCGTTCGGGTGGTCCGTGGTCACCACGGGGCCGCGGGAGCCGCGTGGCACCTAGCCTCGGAGGACGGGCGGTTGAGGGACCGCGCGGACGCCGGGACGAGGGAGCACGATGCCAGGCTCGAGATCTGCTGCGCGCCGTCGCAACGACGACGGTGCGGCTGCCGTCGAGTTCGCGCTCGTCGCGCCGCTGCTGATCTTCCTGCTGTTCGCGATCATCGCCTACGGCTACATGCTCAGCTTCCGCCAGTCGCTCAGCCAGGCCGCGGCCGAGGGCTCGCGCGCCGCCGCAGTGGCCTCCCCGGGGCTCACCGACGCCCAGATCGACACCAGGGCCCGGGCCGCGGTCAACGACGCGCTCAACTCCTACGGCGTGACCTGCACCCCCACCGGTCAGCTGACGCGGGGCGGGGCCAGCGCCGGCACCTGCCTGGTCTCGGGGAAGCGCGCCTGCACCACCAGCACGGTCGGGGCCAGCTGCGTGCAGGTCAGCCTCGACTACACCTACAAGGACGACCCGCTGCTGCCGTCGTTCCCCGGCCTCGGCATCCTGCTCCCCGAGCACCTGGCCTACGCCACCGAGGCGCAGGTGAGCTGAGGTGCGACCGGTACGCCGGCGCGACCGGCGCAGCGACGAGCGCGGGCGGTGTGCTCCCACTCGTCGGCATCCTCGCGACCGTGCTCGTGCTGATCGCGTCGTTCGCGGTCGACCTCGGCATGCAGCGCGTGGCCCGCCGGGACATGCAGGCCCTGGCCGACAACGTGGCGCTCGACCTCGCCCGGCTGGTCGACGGTCGGACCGCGGCCCAGATCGTGGCGGGATCTCCGAAGAAGCTCGGCATCGAGGCCGCGAAGGTCGCCAGCGAGGACCGCAACGAGGGCTCCGCGCTGGGTGAGGACCCGGTCGTCACCTGGACCCTGGTGAACCTCGACCTGCAGGGCGACCCCGTGCGCGGCCCCGACGGCCAGCCGGTCGCCCTGAGCGGCAGCGCCGTCCCGAAGGCGGTGCTGGTCACGGCCGCGACCTCGGTCGACTTCGCCTTCAGCGCGGGGTCCGGCGGCGCGGCCCGCAGCGCGGTCGGCGCCTCGTCGACGTCGGCCTGCCACCGGCTGGGCTCCTTCGTGGCGGCGCTCGACAGCGGCGACTCCGTCGTGCTCTCGCAGCTCAACGACATCATGAGGCTCAACCTCAGCCTGGCGTCGTACCAGGGGCTGGCCGACGTGGGCGTCTCGCTCTCCGAGCTGGCGCTGGTCATGGGCGCCGGCGACGTCGACAGCCTGCTCACCGGCCAGGTCAGCTACCGCGACCTCGTGCAGGCGACGATCGACGTGCTCAACGAGCGCAAGCCGGCGGGCTACGCCGCCGCGGTGACCACCCTGAGCAGCGTGCTCGGCGTCTCCGGCGAGATCGGCGCCGTCCGCCTCGGCGAGCTGCTGAACATCTCTCCGACCGACCGGGCCGCGCTGGCCACCGAGCTCAACGTCCTGGACCTGCTGGCGGGTTCGGTCCTGGTCGCCGACGGCACCCACGCGGTGTCGTTGCCGAACCTCCAGGCGGGCGTGCCCGGCCTCGGCAACCACTTCACGGGCCGGCTCGACATCATCGCGGCCGCGCAGCTGGCCTGCGGCAAGCCGAACTCGGAGATCGCCCGGGCGCGCAACAGCCAGATCGTCGGTGACCTCGGCATGGAGTTCATCAACCTGCCGAGCCTCAACATCAACGCCGGCCTGGTCAAGGGCACCCTCCAGACGGCCAAGGGGACCGGCACCCTCCACGTCTCGCTCGGCAACGCCACGTCACAGCTGATCGACCCGCCGGCGGTGAGCTGTGGCGAGGACACGGTGGCCGACCCGACGCGCTTCTCGGTGTCGGTCGAGTCCGGGCTGGCGGAGTACTCCCTCGACGCGGAGGTCGAGGTCACCGGAACGGTCAAGATCGGCGTCGGCCCGCTCGCGGTCACCGCGGACGTCGATCGTGGTCGTCGGCCTCGGGCTCGCGGCGCCGAGCGGCTCGGCGGCGACGACCGCCCCGCTCGCGCTGCCGCCGAACGACCGGACGCCCTACCAGATCGGCTCCACGACCGGACCGCTCACCTCCGTCGTCCCCGTGGTCCGGTCGGCCTCGGTGAAGGTCGGGCCGGCCAGCGTCGACGCGAGCTCGGTGACGCTGGTCACCGACGCGATCGTCGCCTCCCTCACCACCGGCAACAACAACTTCGCCGACAGGACCCTGCGCCCGCTCGCGGCCAACATCGACTCCCAGCTGATCGGGCCCCTCGCCCGGCTGCTCGGGGTGCGGGTGGGCGGCGCCGACGTCTACGCCGTCTCGGCCACCTGCGGGGCTCCGACGCTGGTCGGCTGACCCTCCCCGCGCAGCCACGGTTAAGAGATCGTCGTTCGGCCACGGGCGAGCGGGCTGCGTCGTACTCTCGCCGAGGGGGCAGGAGCGGTTATTCCTGCCCCTTTCGGGTGTCCGAGGACGGGAAGAGCATGCGCTGCCGGGAGGGCCGGTTCCAGGTCGGTTCCCGTCGTACCGATCACGGTGCGGCGGCGGTGGAGTTCGCCCTCGTGGTGCCGCTGCTGCTGCTGATCCTGTTCGGGATCATCAGCTACGGCGTGATGCTGAGCTTCCGCCAGACGATGAGCCAGGCGGCCACCGAGGGAGCCCGCGCGGCGGCGGTCACCGTCGTCGCGACCGACAAGCAGACCGAGGGGTACGCCGCCGTCGACGAGGCCCTGGACAGCTTCGGGGTCACCTGCGCGGCCGGCAACCTCGTCAAGGACGGCACCGACGTCGGGTCGTGCGACGTCTCCGCCCCCGGGGCCTGCACCCCCGCCGCGGCCGGCGACGTCGAGTGCGTGACCGTGACCCTCAGCTTCGACTACCGCGACCACCCGATCGTGCCCAGCTTCCCGGGGGTCGGCTACGTGCTGCCCTCGACGCTCACCTACTCCGCCCAGGCCCGGGTGAGCTGAGTGCGGCGCCGCGACGAGCGTGGGGCGGTGGCCGTGATGACGGCGGCCGTGGTGCTGGTGCTCGTGCTGATCGCCGCCTTCGCGGTCGACCTCGGGATGCAGCGTGTCGCGCGGCGCGACATGCAGTCGCTGGCCGACGTGGTGGCCCTCGACCTGGTGCGCGAGCTCGACGACGGCCGCACCGTCGCCGACCTCCAGCCCCTGATGCCGGGGCTGGCCCTGGCCAGCCGGGCTCGCAACGCCGGCACGCTCGGCACGCCGCCCGACCTGGAGGTCGACCTGGGCGAGCTCGAGCCCGACGGCACCTTCGTGGAGCTGTCCGGCTCCGCGGTGCCGAGCGCGGTGCGGGTGACGTCGTCCACGACCGTCTCGTTCGCGTTCGTCTCTGGGTTCCGGCGGCGCGGTGCGCACCGCCGTCGCGGGGCTCTCCTCGGGGGCCTGCTTCGCCATCGGCTCCTACGCCGCCCGCCTCGACACCGACAGCTCGCCCGTGCTGGGCGAGCTGCTCGGTGCGCTCGGCTCCGGCGTCAGCCTGAGCGCCGTCGACTACAACGGTCTGGCGAGCACCGACGTCCGGCTCGCCGACCTGCTCGGCACCAGCCTGGCCGCGGGCACGCTGGAGGAGCTGGTCCGGGGTGACCAGCTGGTCCGTCTCGGCGACGTCTACCTGGCGACGGCCTCGGCGCTCGAGCGGGAGGGCGGGCACGCGGCCCAGGTGAGCCTGCTCCGCAGCCTCGCGGCCAGCGTGGGCGACGTCCAGCTCGGCGCCGGCGACCTGCTCGGCCTCGGCACCGGCGGCACCGACGGGCTCGACGCCGACCTCAACCTCTACGACCTGGTCACCGCCTCCGCCGCCGCGGCCACCGGCCAGAACGCCATCTCGATCCCGCAGGCCGGCGTCGACCTCGGGCCGCTCGTCGGCGTCGCGTCGAGCTTGAGCGTGATCGAGCCGATGAAGCAGGGCTGCGGTCGTCGCGAACGACCCCGGTGCGGTCGCGTCGTCCACCCAGGCCCTGCTGACCCTCAGCTCGAACGCGGCCGACGTCACCGTGCCCGGGCTGCTCGGCACCGACGTGTCCCTCTCCGGCACCGTGGGCGTGGCCGGCGCCGACGGACGGCTCACCGACGTGCGCTGCGACCCGCCCGGCATCACCGTCTCGGTCTCCGACGGCCTGGTCGAGGTCGACCTGAGGCTGGAGGTCACCGTCTACGCGCGGGTGCTGGGCATCCGGATCGCCGTGGCCCGCGGGCCGATCACGATCCGCGGCACGAAGTCGTCGGTCGGGGACGCCGTGATCAACATCCTGGGTGAGGACTACGACACCGGGGTCCGGGTCGGCAACGGCAGCTCGGGCCTGCCGGCGCTCACCGTCGACACCTCGGGGGTGCGGCTGATCGGGCTGCCGGTCGGCGTCACCCTCGGGCCGATCCTGAGCTCGCTCACCAGCGGGCTGGTCAACCCGCTCGTCCAGTCTCTCGACACCGCGCTGGTCGCCCCGGTGCTCAACAGCCTGGGGCTCGACCTCAGCGGCGCCGACGTCCGGGCCCGGCCGACGCCGAGGTGCGGGGAGCCCGCGCTGCGCGGCTGAGCCCGGATCTCGGTAGGGCTGCGCTGGGCTCAGGCCCGCGCGGGGAGCACGCAGAACTCGTTGCCGGACGGGTCCGCGTAGAGCCGCCACGGCAGCTCGCCCCACTCCGGGTGGTGCTCGCGGCGCCCGCCGTGCTCGACGATGTGGGCCTCGACCCGGTCGGGGTCGTCCCCGGACTCGAGCCGCAGGTCGAGGTGCAGCCGGTTCTTGGTCGCGCCCTTCGGGGCCCGCTCGGGGAGAAGCTCGAGGAGGGGTCCGAGGCCGGACGGGTGCCGCAGCGACCGGGGCGCGGGGCCGGCCACCTCGGTCCAGCCGGTGAGCCACGCCCAGAGCTCGGCATCTCGGTCCGGGTCGGCGGAGTCGAGCGGCAGCGCAGCGATCGGTCCGCTGCCGTCGTACGCCGCCCGCTCCTCCATCACGCAGAGGGGATTGCCCTCGGGGTCGGCGAGCACCACCCAGGGCACGTCGCCCTGGCCGATGTCGAGGTGTCGGGCCCCCAGCCCGAGCAGGCGCTCGACCTCCTCGGCCTGACGAGCGCCGCCTGCGAGGTCCAGGTGGAGCCGTGGTGACGCGGACGGCGGCTCGGGGACGCGCTGGAAGCACAGGTCGAGCACCGGGCCGCCCTCGACGGCGAGCCGGGTCTCGACGATGTCGGGCTCGTCGGTCAGCCGCTCGCCGCCCACCACCGCCTCCCAGAAGCCGCCCAGCCGCTGCGGCTCGAGGGCGTCGATGACCAGGTTCTCCAGGTACATGGCGCCACCGTAGGACGCGGCGGCGCGGCTGTGCGAGCCACTTGTCGTCCACAGCCGGACCCGGACGGGCCGTCGTCCACAGGCACCGCCCGGCCCGGCGTCGATCGTCCCCACCCCCGGCGACGCTGTGGGCAAGGAGGTCGAGATGACGACGACAGCGGCCAAGCAGGCGCTCGGTGCCTACGGCGAGGAGGTGGCCCGGCGCCACCTGACGGAGCAGGGGCTCGTGCTCCTCGACCGCAACTGGCGGTGCGAGCGGGGCGAGATCGACCTGGTGCTGCGCGAGCGCGACGTGCTGGTGGTCTGCGAGGTGAAGACCCGCAGCAGCGCCCAGACGTGCGGCACGCCGCACGAGGCGGTCACCGACACCAAGCTGCGGCGCCTGCGGCGGCTCGCGCAGCTGTGGCAGGAGGCGCACGGCGTCCGGGCCGCGGAGACCCGGATCGACCTGGTCGCCGTGGTGCGGCCGCCACGCGGGTCGGCGGTCGTGGAGCACGTGCGGGGGATCGGCTGATGCCCTACGCCGCCGCGAGCACGGTCTCGCTCAACGGTGCGTTCGGCCACCACATCGACGTGCAGGCCGACGTGTCGCCCGGTCAGGTCGGCACCACGCTGGTCGGCCGTCCCGACGCCTCGCTCAACGAGTCGAAGGACCGCTGCCGGATGGCGATCATCAACAGCGGCCTGTCCTGGCCGGCCACCAAGCGGATCACGATCCTGCTCTCCCCGGCCGACCTGCTCAAGAGCGGCACCCACTACGACCTCGCGATCAGCGTGGCGGTGCTCGCCGCCGACGCCCAGGTGCCCGCCGCGGCGCTGCGCGACACGGCGTTCATCGGCGAGCTGAGCCTCGACGGCGGGCTGCGCTGCGTCCCCGGGGTGCTGCCGATGGTGCTCGCGGCGGTCGAGCGCGGCGTCACCCGGGTCCTCGTGCCCGAGCCGCTCGCGCAGGAGGCCGTCGATGGTCGACGGCGTCGACGTGCTCGGCATGCGCTCCCTGGCCCAGGTCGCCGCCGAGCTGCGGGGGGAGCCGGTGCCCGAGGCGCCGCCGGTGCCACCGCTGTCGAGCAGCAGGCTGCTGTCGTGGCGGGGCGACGCCCGGCTCGAGGAGCTCGACCTCGCCGACCTGCGCGGCCTCGCCGAGACCCGCTACGCCGTCGAGGTGGCCGCGGCCGGCGGCCACCACCTGATGCTCACCGGCCCCAAGGGGTCGGGCAAGACCAGCATCGCGGAGCGGATCCCGACCATCCTGCCGCCGCTGAGCCCCGACGAGTCGCTCGAGCTCACCGCCATCCACTCGCTCGCCGGCATCCTCGATCCCGCCCAGGGGCTGGTCACCGAGGCGCCGTGGGTGGCCCCCCACCACGACGCCAGCAAGGCCAGCCTGATCGGCGGCGGCTCCGGCCGGGTCCGCCCCGGCGAGATCAGCCGCGCCCACGGCGGGGTGCTGTTCCTCGACGAGTTCCCGCTGTTCCGCGCCGACGTGATCGACGCGCTGCGCCAGCCGATGGAGAGCGGCGACGTCACGGTGGCCCGCCAGGGCGAGTCGGCGGTGCTCCCGGCGCGCGGCATGGTGGTGCTGGCGTGCAACCCGTGCCCCTGCGGTGAGTGGCGCACCCACGCGGGCTCCAACCACTGCTCCTGCCGCGAGGTGGTGCGCCGCGACTACCAGCGCAAGATCAGCGGCCCGATCACCGACCGGGTCGACATCGTGCGCCACGTCGAGCCGCTGTCGCCCCACGACGAGCGCGACCGGTTCGCGCCGGTGGAGTCCTCGGCCGTGGTGCGGGGCCGGGTCGGCCTGGCCCGGCGGCTGCAGGCGATCCGCTTCGCCGAGCACCCGTGGCGCCTCAACGCCCACGCTCCCGGCCCCGCGCTGCGCGACCGCTGGCCGCTCACCCCCGACGGTCAGCTGCTGGTCGACGACGAGGTCTTCAAGGGCCGGCTCACCCGCCGGGGCGCCGTCCGGGTGCACCGGGTCGCCTGGACCGTCGCCGACCTCACCTCCGTGCGTCGCGGCACCAACCGTCGCCCCGGTGCCGAGGAGGTCGACGTCGCGCTGCGGCTGCGGCTCGGCACCACCCTGCTGTCGCGCACCCTCGAGGCGGCGGCCGGATGAGCGGCGTGTCCCCGGTGAGCGACCCCCGGCGTGCGGAGCGGGTCGCCCGGGCCGCCCTCAGCCGGCTCTCGGAGCCGGGGGAGACCCGGATGATGGGGCTGGCCCGCGAGTACGGCGGCGTCCACCTCCACCACCTGCTCCGCACCGGCCGCGACCCCGAGAGCGGGCTGCTCGACGACGTGGCCCTCCGGCTCGCCGAGACCGACGGCGAGGCCGAGCTGGCCCGGGCCGCGCGCCTCGGCATCCGGTTCGTGATCCCCGGCGACGACGAGTGGCCCGCGCAGCTCGACGACCTCGCCGCGGCCGGTGAGCTGCACGACCGGGGCGGGGTGCCGCTCGGGCTCTGGGTCAAGGGCCCGCTGCGCCTCGACACCCTGGCCGGCTCGGTCGCCGTGGTCGGCGCCCGCTCGGCCACCGGCTACGGCACCACCGTGGCCGGAGAGATCGGGGCCACCGTGGTCCGGGCCGGGCACGCGGTCGTCTCCGGCGCCGCCGTCGGCATCGACCAGGCCGCCCACCGCGGCGCGATCGCGATGGACGGCCCCACCGTCGCCGTCCTCGCCTGCGGCGTCGACCGGGCCTACCCCGCTGCGCACCGCTCCCTGCTCGACCACATCGCCACCACCGGCGCCGTCGTCTCCGAGGCGCCGATCGGGTGCGCGCCCCAGCGCATCCGGTTCCTCGCCCGCAACCGGCTGATCGCCGCCCTTGCCCGCGGCACGGTCGTGGTCGAGGCCGCGATCCGCAGCGGCGCCCTCAACACCAGCTCCTGGGCCAGCCGCCTCAACCGGGTGGTGCTGGGCGTGCCCGGGCCGGTCTCCAGCGCCAGCTCGGGCGGGGTGCACCGCCTGATCCGCTCCGGTGCGGCCCTCCTCGTCTGCGACGGCGCGCAGGTGCTCGAGTCGGTGGGGGTGGCGGGTCAGCACCTCCTCGAGGAGCCTCGGGGGCCGTCCCGTCCGCGCGACGAGCTGTCCACGCGGCACCAGCAGGTGCTCGACGCGGTGCCGGTGGGGAGCCCCGCCTCCACCGCCTCGGTCGCGCACACCGCGGGCATCAACCTGCTGGAGGTGCGCCGGCGGCTGGGCTACCTCGAGAAGCAGGCGCTGGTCGAGCAGTGCGACGACGGGTGGCGGCTGGCCCCGCTCGCGCGCCGCGTGGGCGACCCATGACCCGGCGCGGCCCGATGAGCCGGGGGAGGGGGCCTCCGCTGCCTACGATGACGCCATGAGCGAGGAGCCCGCAGAGGCAGGGCTGCCGGAGCCGATGGCGCGTCTGCTGGGGGAGTACGAGCGGCACCTGGTCTCCGAGCGCGACCTCACCCCGCACACCGTGCGGGCCTACCTCGGCGACGTCGCCGGCCTCCTCGACCACGCCGGCCGGCTCGGGATGACCACCGTCGCCGAGCTCGACCTCCGCACGCTGCGCAGCTGGCTGGCCAGGCAGCAGTCGATGGGGCTCTCGCGCACCACCCTCGCTCGCCGTGCCACCGCCGCCCGGGTCTTCACCGCGTGGCTGGCCCGCACCGGCCGGATCCCGGTGGACCCCGGCGCCGCTCTCGGGTCGCCGAAGTCACCGAGGCCGCTGCCGCCGGTGCTCCGCGTCGACGAGGCCCGCGACCTGATCGCGGCCGCCACCGCGATCGCCGACGACGGCAGCGCCGTGGGGATCCGTGACATCGCCATGCTGGAGCTGCTCTACGCCACCGGCATCCGGGTCGGCGAGCTGGTCGGGCTCGACGTCGACGACCTCGATCGCGACCGCAACGTCGTGCGCGTGCTCGGCAAGGGCCGCAAGGAGCGCACCGTGCCGTTCGGGCACCCCGCCGCCGCGGCGCTCGACCGGTGGCTGCGCGCCGGGCGGCCGGCTGCTCCGGGCGGAGGGGGCGGGGCCGGCGCTGTTCCTGGGGGCCCGCGGCCGGCGGATCGACCAACGCGCCGTCCGCACGCTCGTGCACCGCCGGATCGCCGACGTACCGGGTGCGCCCGACATCGGGCCGCACGGGCTGCGGCACACCGCGGCCACCCACCTGCTCGAGGGCGGCGCCGACCTCCGCTCGGTGCAGGAGCTGCTCGGCCACGCCTCACTCGCCACCACCCAGCTCTACACGCACGTCACCACGGACCGGCTGCGTCGCGCCTACCAGCAGGCGCACCCGCGGGCGTGAGCCACGGCTGCAGGTCGACCGGGGTGTCCCGCCACAGCGGGAGCAGCCGGACCGGCCCGGCGCCCACGAGCCGCAGCGGGTCGAGGTAGGTCTGCCCCTCGAGCCAGCCCCAGTGCAGGCACGCGGCCGGGAAGCAGTGCGAGCCGCCGAGCTCGAGGATGCCGATCGGGGCGCCGCCGGCCACCGGCGCGCCGACCGCGACCGAGGCGGTGACCGGCTCGTAGGTCGTGCGGGTGGCGCCGTGCCCGACCACCACGACCCCGCGGCCGGCGATCGACCCGGCGTACAGGACCGTGCCGGGCAGCGCGGTGTGCACCCGCTGGCCGAGGCGACCGCTCAGGTCGACCCCGCGGTGGCCGGAGCCGTAGGGGGAGTCGGGCGGGTCGAAGTGCCGGGCCACGGGGGGCTCGGGACGCAGCGGCCACACACCCACCGGATCAGCCCCGGGCTGGTCGGGCGGCACCGCTGCCCCCGCCGGAGCGAGGCCGAGCAGCACGCCCAGGACGACGGTGACGAGCATCGGGACGACGATCCGGTGGGTGGTGGCCATGCTCCGATCGTGACCCGACCGCGCCCGGGGCGCCCGCGCGGAGCCGCCGCCTGTGGACGACGGGACCGGCCGGACCCGGCTGTGGACGACAGGTGGGCCGTTGTCGCAGGTCAGCACCCGCCTCCCCGGATTCGCGGCACGCCTGCGGGCTCGACTACGCTGACCCCCATCACTCCTCGGAGTGAAATTCGCACGTCCGCAGACCGCGACGAGGCAGCTTCTGGGCCTCGAGCACCCGTGGGCGACGATCCTCGGTCCGACCGGTCCCCTCGGGGCCCATGTCGGTGGGGTCCTCGCGCGGACGTCAGGGCAGTCGGCACCCGCCGCCTGCAGCAACTGAAAACGACCGGAGCCCTGCCCCGGTGCGCCCTGGCCTCACGGCTCGAAGGGAGCACGCACGGGGTCAGGCTCCACCACAGGAGAAGAACCACCATGGCAGTTGTGACCATGCGCCAGCTCCTCGAGAGCGGCGTCCACTTCGGGCACCAGACCCGTCGCTGGAACCCGAAGATGAAGCGCTTCATCATGACCGAGCGCAACGGCATCTACATCATCGACCTGCAGCAGTCGCTGGCCTACATCGACCGCTCGTACGCCTTCATCAAGGAGACCGTCGCCAAGGGCGGCACCGTGATGTTCGTGGGCACCAAGAAGCAGGCGCAGGAGGCGATCGCCGAGCAGGCGACCCGCGTGGGCATGCCCTACGTCAACCAGCGCTGGCTCGGTGGCATGCTCACCAACTTCCAGACCGTGCACCAGCGGATCAACCGCCTCAAGGAGCTCGACGAGGTCGACTTCGACGACGTGGCCGGCAGCAGCCGCACGAAGAAGGAGCTGCTCCAGATGCGCCGCGAGCGCGACAAGCTCAACAAGTCGCTCGGCGGCATCCGCGAGATGAGCCGCCCGCCGTCGGCGGTGTGGATCGTCGACACCAACAAGGAGCACCTCGCCGTCGAGGAGGCCCGCAAGCTGCGGATCCCGATCATCGGCATCCTCGACTCCAACTGCGACCCCGACCTGGTCGACTTCCCGATCCCCGGCAACGACGACGCCATCCGCGCGGTCGGCCTGCTGACCCGCGTGATCGCCGACGCCGTCGCCGAGGGCCTGATCGCCCGCTCCGGTGCCAAGACCGGTGCCGGCGAGACCGCGACCCCGGGTGCCGAGGAGCCGCTGGCCGAGTGGGAGCGCGAGCTGCTCGGTGGCGACGCCGAGAAGGCCGCCGTCGAGGCGACCGGAGGCGACGCCGACAAGGCCGCCACCGAGACCCCCGCGTCCGAGGCCACCGGTGCCTCGTCCTCGACCGCCGAGTCCACGGAGGCGGCCGAGGCTGCCACCGAGGCCCCGGCTGCTGAGGCCACCGAGGCTCCGGCCGAGGCCCCGGCTGCTGAGGCTCCGGCTGCTGAGGCGCCCGCCGCCGAGGCCCGCCGAGGCTCCGGCCCCCGAGGCCGCCGAGGCTCCGGCCACCGAGGCGCCCGCCGCCGAGGCCACCGAGGCTCCGGCGTCCGAGGACGCCGCCAAGGCCTGACCCCACCACCACCGATTCGAGGAACGAGAAGACATGGCATTCTCCGCTGCCGACGTCAAGCGGCTCCGGGAGCAGACCGGCGCCGGCATGATGGACTGCAAGAAGGCGCTCGACGAGGCCGAGGGCGACTTCGACAAGGCCGTCGAGCTGCTCCGGGTCAAGGGTGCGGCCAAGGCCGCCAAGCGTGGCGCCGAGCGCGAGGCCTCGGCCGGCCTGGTGGCGCACGCCCCCGGCGTGCTGGTCGAGCTCAAGTGCGAGACCGACTTCGTCGCCAAGGGTGACGACTTCATCGCCACCGCGCAGAAGATCGCCGACGCCGCCGCCGAGGCCGCAGCCGGCCGACGTCGAGGCCCTCAAGGCCGTCCCGCTCGGCACGCAGACGGTCGGCGAGGTCGTCGAGGGCCTGGCGATCAGCATCGGCGAGAAGATCGAGCTGGGCCAGTACGTCCACTTCGACGGCTCCGTCGTGGCCTACATGCACAAGCGTGCGGCCGACCTGCCGCCCGCCGTGGGCGTGCTCGTCGGCCTACGAGGGCGACGCCGACGCGGCCCGCGGCGCGGCGATGCAGATCGCCGCGATGCGCCCGCAGTACCTCACCCGCGACGAGGTCCCCGCCGACGTCGTCGCCAAGGAGCGCGAGATCGCCGAGGCGACCTCGCGCGAGGAGGGCAAGCCCGAGCAGGCGATCGCCAAGATCACCGAGGGACGCCTCAACGGCTTCTTCAAGGACGTCGTCCTGCTCGAGCAGCCGTCGGTCACCGAGAACAAGAAGACCGTCAAGGCGGTCCTCGACGCCGTCGGGCACGACGCTCAAGCAGTTCGCTCGTTTCGAGGTCGGGGCCTGATCCACTAGGTTCTAGCCCAGACGTCACGAGGAGGCCGGTTCGATGAGACATGCAGCGCTCATCGGACCGGCCTTCGTCGTACCCAGTCCTCGTCAGGCACCATCTCCGGCAGAGCCCACCTCAACCATCCTCGGGAGCATCGATTGACCGGCTACCAGCGCGTCCTGCTCAAGCTCTCCGGCGAGGTCTTCGGCGGCGGCCAGGTCGGGGTCGACCCCGACGTCGTCGCGAAGATCGCCGAGGAGATCGCCTCCGTCGCCCGCGCGGGCGTGCAGATCGCCGTCGTCACCGGCGGCGGCAACTTCTTCCGCGGCGCCGAGCTCCAGCAGCGCGGCATCGACCGGGTCCGCGCCGACTACATGGGCATGCTCGGCATCGTCATGAACTGCCTGGCCCTCCAGGACTTCCTCGAGAAGCTCGGCGTCGAGACCCGCGTGCAGACCGCGATCACCATGGGCCAGGTCGCCGAGCCCTACATGCCCCGCCGGGCGATCCGGCACATGGAGAAGGGCCGGGTCGTGATCTTCGGCGCCGGCATGGGCATGCCCTTCTTCTCCACCGACACCGTCGCCGCCCAGCGCGCCCTCGAGACCAAGTGCGAGGTCGTGCTGATGGGCAAGAACGGCGTCGACGGGGTCTACACCGCCGACCCCAACCTCGACCCCACCGCCACCAAGCTCGACGAGATCACCTTCTACGACGCCCTCCAGCAGGGGCTGCAAGGTCGCCGACGCGACGGCGTTCGCGCTGTGCATGGAGAACAAGATGCCGATGATCGTCTTCGGCATGGAGCCCGAGGGCAACATCCTGCGCGCGGTGCAGGGTGAGAGGATTGGCACGCTGGTCAGCGCGAGCTGACCCCCACGACGACGGAAGCAGGGACGCACCAGTGATCAACGACATCCTCCACGAGGCCGACGGCAAGATGGGCAAGTCGGTCGAGGCGACCCGCGAGGACTTCGCCGCGATCCGTGCCGGACGCGCCGCGCCGAGCATGTTCAACAAGATCCTGGTCGACTACTACGGCTCGCCGACGCCGCTGCAGCAGCTGGCGTCGTTCACCGCCCCCGAGGCGCGGATCATCATCATCGCGCCCTACGACCAGGGCGCGATGGGGGCCGTCGAGCGGGCGATCCGCGACTCCGACCTCGGCGTCAACCCGTCCAACGACGGCAAGGTGCTGCGCTGCGTGTTCCCCGAGCTCACCGAGGAGCGCCGCAAGGAGTACATCAAGGTCGCCAAGGCCAAGGCCGAGGACGGCCGGGTCGCGGTCCGCAACCTGCGCCGCACCGCCAAGCAGAACCTCGAGAAGCTCGAGAAGGACGGCGAGGTCGGCAAGGACGACGTCACCGGCGCGGAGAAGCGGCTCGACACGGTGACCAAGAAGCACACCGACGCCATCGACGAGATGCTGAAGAACAAGGAGTCCGAGCTGCTCGAGGTCTGAGCCTCGGCAGCCACGGTCCCCCCACCATGACGAATCCCGCACCCGAGTCCTCGCCTGCGCAGAAGGACCACGGCCGCGCCGGTCGCGACCTCCCGGCCGCGATCGTCTCCGGCGTCCTGCTGCTCGCCGCCATCGGCGGCTCGCTGTACTTCTGGAAGCCCGCCTTCATGGGCATCGTCGTCGTCGCCGTCGTGGTGGCCATCTGGGAGCTGCGCCAGGGGCTGCTGGCCAAGGACATCGACCTGCCCGAGCAGCCGCTGATGGTCGGCGGCGTGGTGATGGTCGTCGTCGCCTACGTGTGGGGCGCCGAGGCGCTGGTCACGGCCACCGCGGTCACCGCGCTGGTGGTGATGCTGTGGCTGCTGCGGCGCGGCATCGACGGCTACGTCAAGAACGCCACCGCCTCGGTGTTCACCCTGATCTACGTGCCGTTCCTCGGGTCGTTCGTGGCCCTGCTGCTCTCCGAGGGCGGCCTGTCGGGCGGCGGGCTCGACGACGACGGCGTCGCGGGCATCCTCACGTTCGTCCTGGTCACCATCGCCTCCGACATCGGCGGCTACATCGCCGGCGTCCTGTTCGGCAAGCACCCGATGGCGCCGGTCATCTCCCCGAAGAAGTCCTGGGAGGGCTTCGCCGGCTCGCTGCTGTTCACCGTCGGCGCGGGCTACGCGCTGGTGGTCTTCCTGCTCGACGGCGAGTGGTGGGTCGGCGTCGCGCTGGGCCTGATCGTGGTGGTCATGGCCACCCTGGGCGACCTGTGCGAGTCGGTCATCAAGCGCGACCTCGGCATCAAGGACATGAGCCAGGTGATCCCCGGCCACGGCGGCCTGATGGACCGTCTCGACTCCCTGCTGGCGACCATCGCCCCGATCTGGCTGCTGCTCCACTACCTCGTCTTCTGAGTCCCTGCCCGCCACGGCGGGGCGGGTCGGCGCGCCAGGCAGCGCTGCGCGGCCTACGATCGAGCGGTGACCACCGACGACGGCACCGCGGCGGACCCCGCCACCGAGCCGAGCTGGTGGCACCGCGACCATCCGACGTTCGCGGCGCTCGCCGGGTTCTACGCCGGCCTGGTCACCGTGGTCGTGGTGCCGGGCGGCTTCGCGGCGCTGCTGGCGTCCATGGTGAGCACCGACCGGGTGGAGGCGTTGTTCCCCTTCGTGCTCGTGGTCTTCGCCGTGCCACTCGGGCTGATCGCCGCGCCCCGCACCCGCCGGTTCGGCCGCTACATGCTGCTCGGCATGCTGCTCACGGCCGTGGTGATCGCGGGGGTCGCGGCGCTCGTCCTGCTGGTGCTGATCAACCGCTCCTGAGCCGCACTCGGCGCACCGTGGCGCTTTGCCGGCGCACGTACGTTGGGCGGACTGCTCGCCGCCGTCCGCTCCCCGAGAGGTGTTGCCCCATGCGCTCCGTCCCGCTGTCACCCGAGTCCCGCGAGAGCGCGCTGCGCGAGATGGCCGAGGAGGAGCTCGACATCCTCGTCATCGGCGGGGGAGTCGTCGGCACCGGCGCGGCCCTCGACGCCGCCACGCGGGGGCTCCGGGTCGGCCTGGTCGAGGCCCGCGACTTCGCCTCGGGCACCTCGAGCCGCTCCAGCAAGCTGATCCACGGCGGCCTGCGCTACCTCGAGATGCTCGACTTCGGCCTGGTCGCCGAGGCGCTCAAGGAGCGCGGCCTGCTGATCCAGCACCTCGCGCCGCACCTGGTGCGGCCGGTGCCGTTCCTCTACCCGCTCAAGCACCGGGTCTGGGAGCGGTTCTACGCCGGCGCCGGGGTCGCGCTCTACGACGCGATGTCGCGGGTCGGCGGCAGCCCCGGCGTCCCGCTGCACAAGCACCTCACCCGGCGCGGTGCGCGCCGGCTCGTCCCCGCGCTGCGCAAGGACGCCCTGGTCGGTGCCCTGCACTACTACGACGCCCAGGTCGACGACGCGCGGCACACGATGTTCCTGGCCCGCACCGCCGCGGCGTACGGCGCCAAGGTCGCCACCCGCGCCCGCGTGGTGGAGCTGCTGCGCGAGGGGGAGCGGGTCACCGGCGCGGTGGTGCGCGACCTCGAGAACGACACCACCGTCACCATCCGGGCCCGCCAGGTCGTCAACGCCACCGGCGTCTGGACCGACGAGACGCAGTCGCTGGGCGGGCAGCGCGGCGAGTTCCGGGTGCGCGCCAGCAAGGGCGTGCACCTGGTCGTGCCGAAGGACCGGATCCGCTCCGAGGTGGGGCTGATCCTGCGCACCGAGAAGTCGGTGCTGTTCGTGATCCCGTGGGGCCGGCACTGGATCATCGGCACCACCGACACCGACTGGGACCTCGACAAGGCGCACCCCGCGGCCAGCGAGGCCGACATCGACTACCTCCTCGAGCACGTCAACGAGGTGCTCGAGAAGCCGCTGTCCCGCGACGACGTCGAGGGCGTGTACGCCGGCCTGCGGCCGCTGCTGGAGGGCGAGTCCGAGGCGTCGTCCCAGCTCTCGCGCGAGCACGCCGTCGGCCACCCGGCCCCGGGGCTGGTGGTCATCGCCGGCGGCAAGTACACGACGTACCGGGTGATGGCCAAGGACGTCATCGACGAGGCCGGCTACGGCCTGGTCAGCCACGCGGACCGCACGGTGCCGACGTCGGTCACCGAGGACGTGCCGCTGCTGGGGGCCGAGGGCTACCAGGCGCTGTGGAACGCCCGGCACCGGCTCGCGGCCGACTCCGGGCTGCACGACGTCTGGATCGAGCACCTGCTCGGGCGCTACGGCTCGCTGGTGCACGAGCTGCTGGCCCTGGTGCGTGAGGACCCCTCGCTCGGTGAGCCGCTGGCCGGCGCCGGCGACTACCTGCGGGTCGAGGTCGTCTACGCCGCCAGCCACGAGGGCGCCCGGCACCTCGACGACGTCCTCACCCGGCGCACCCGGATCTCGATCGAGACCTTCGACCGCGGCCTGGGCGTCGTCGAGGAGGCCGCCGAGCTGGTCTCGGGCGTGCTCGGGCTGGAGCCAGGAGCAGGTCGACCGCGAGATCGAGCACTACCGGGCCCGGGTCGCCGCGGAGCGCGAGAGCCAGCAGATGCCCGACGACGAGACCGCCGACGCCGCCCGCCTCGGCGCGCCTGACGTCGTCCCGCTCGACCGGCCGGCGGGCTGACCGGATCCCGCGAGTTCGCCGCTGCGGCGACCGGGGTGGGAGAATCGGTCGGATGGCCGAGACTCCCACCCCCGCCGACGGCGCCACCGCGCTCCCGTTGGTCTTCGACGAGCCGCGCGGGCGCAAGAAGCCGCCGCGGCACCTCGCCGACCTCAGCGCCCCCGAGCGCAAGGCGTTGCTGGAGGAGCAGGGCCTGCCCGGCTTCCGCGCGCGGCAGCTCTCCACCCACTACTTCTCCCGGCTGGTCGACGACCCCGAGCAGATGACCGACCTGCCGGCCGGTCAGCGGGCCGACCTGGTCTCGGCGCTGCTGCCGCACCTGATGACCCCGCTGCGCACCCTCGAGGCCGACAAGGGCACCACCCGCAAGACGCTGTGGAAGCTCTTCGACGGCGCGCTGGTCGAGTCGGTGCTGATGCGCTACCCCGACCGCGCCACGATGTGCGTCTCCAGCCAGGCCGGCTGTGGCATGGCCTGCCCGTTCTGCGCCACCGGCCAGGGCGGTCTGCAGCGCAACATGTCGACCGCGGAGATCGTCGAGCAGGTCGTCGCCGGCGCCCGCTCGCTCGCGCGCGGCGAGGTGCCCGGTGGCCCCGGCCGCGTGTCCAACGTGGTCTTCATGGGCATGGGCGAGCCGTTGGCCAACTACAAGGCCGTGATCGGCGCCGTCCGCCGGCTCACCGAGCCCACGCCCGACGGCCTGGGCATGTCGGCGCGCGGCGTCACCGTCTCCACCGTCGGCCTCGTGCCCCGGATCCGTCAGCTCACCGAGGAGGGCATCCCGGTCACGCTCGCGCTGAGCCTGCACGCCCCCGACGACGAGCTGCGCAACGAGCTGGTGCCGATCAACACCCGCTCCTCGGTGGCCGAGACGGTCGAGGCGGCCTGGGACTACGCCCGGGTCACCAAGCGTCGGGTCTCGATCGAGTACGCCATGATGCGCGGCATCAACGACCAGGCCTGGCGCGCCGACCTGCTCGCCGACGTGCTGCGCGGCTACGGCGACTGGGGCTGGGTGCACGTCAACCTGATCCCGCTCAACCCGACCCCGGGCAGCAAGTGGACCGCCTCCGACCCCGCCGACGAGCGTGAGTTCGTACGCCGGCTCGAGGCCAAGGGCATCCCCACCACCGTCCGCGACACCCGCGGCAGCGAGATCGACGGCGCCTGCGGCCAGCTCGCCGCCGTCGAGTAGCGCACCGCTGCAGGCGCCCCATCAGCGGTGCCGAGCCGAGCGGTGGCTGAGCCACCGTTGTCACCCAACACTCGGTGGCTGATCCACCGCCAGAGCGGCCCGGTGCCCGTTCTCTGCGTCGGTCTGGCCGTGCGCGTGCTGCCGGCCGGCGCCACCCCGAGATCGCTACCGGCGGGAGCTGGTTGCCGAGCTGTACGTCGTTTCTTCGCCGCAGCGGAGGAGGTTCGCACTGGAGCACGGGCGGTGACGCCACCAGACGCGTCGCCGGAAAGGCTTGGTACGGCGCCGCGCGCACGTATCCTTTCCCGGTCGCTGATGCGCCCGGCCCGGTGACTACCTCTCGGAGCGTCCCGATGCCGATTCGCCGTGTCAGCCACCTCGTCGCCCTGATCGCGTGCATCGCGATGACCGCCGGGCTCACCCCCACCGGCGTCGCCCAGGCCGCGTCACCCACACCCGTCATCAGCCCGCCCGCGGCGTTCGACGCCCCCATCGGCAAGCGCGGCGGTGCCACGAACCCGCACGCCAGCTGTGGCGGGAGCTACTCGCTGACGCCCCGGATGCGGTGGCGTGTCGTGAACGACGCGACCGGCGCGGTGACCTCCTTCGGTTGGTTCGACGCCTACCCGGGGATGCGCTTCCCTCGGCTCGAGGTGGGCACCTACACCTCGAAGGTGGTCGTGCGCTGCCGTGGCACGCAGGCCGCCCGCACCCATCGGTTCACGATCCAGGAGAAGACCGCGAAGGGCACGATCTCGTACCCCGAGTTCCGGCGGGTCAAGGTGGGGATGCCCCTCCAGCGGGTCCGCCGGATCGTCGGCAACGCGGGGGTCGACCCGTTCTCCTACGGCGGCAACACGAACCGTACGTTCCACCAGATGAGGTTCTGGGCCTGGTCGGTGATCGAGTTCCGCCACGGCCGCGTCCACCGCAAGTTCTGGAACGTCGGCCACGACTAGCGGAGATCGAAGGACGGCACCCGGGCAACTTGCCAGACCACGTCGTAGACCTTCGTGTCGTCGATGGGCCCCGCGGTGTTCCAGAGGACGAGTCCGCCGGCCACGTCGTGCTCGTTCTCGGGTGCTGCCGGAGAGATGCGGACCAGGCTCTCGTGGTCGAGATCGAGGAGATAGGTGCCGCTCGGCTCGCCGCGGATCGCGCCTCCCAGCAGGACGCTGCCCTGGTCAGCTGCCAGGACGCTCGCGCCGGGGACTTGGATGGCGTCACCGCCATCCGGCGCGTACACGACGGTGAGCGCTGTCTCCTTGCCGCTGCACGCGTAGGTGACCACCGGCCGGCTGCCGGCCAGTGCCACCGTGGGACGGAAGTCCGCGAGCACGGGATCAGTGGGCCGCTCGCAGCCGGCCGGGCGTTCATCGGCCACGAGCCGGTCCTCACCGGAGCTCGACAGGGCGACCCGGCCGTCGGCGTCGGCCGTGGCCCGCAGGTCCCCCTCCCAGGCCACCGCCTTCCCCGTCAGGCTCGGCTCCGGTCGGGCCGCGCCACCCTGCGGCACCGGGTAGGACCACCAGCTCATCGGACTGGACTCGCCCTCGTAGGTGTGCCCGAGGTGCAGCCGACCGTCCGCGCCGATCCCCACCTGGAGCGGCGAGTGCACCTCCAGATCCGCTGGCAGCCGGAGAGTGGCGTCCTGCCAGGTCCGCGATCCGAGGTCGAGCGTCAGCAAGGTGCCCCGGCGCGAGCCTTCTCGGGCGAACAGCACGATCCGGACGCTGGTCAGCTCGACCACCGACTCCACGCGCCCCGGAGGGGGCGGGAGCCAGTCGGTGCCGTCCGGTCGCGGGACGCAACAGCCCGAGCTCGTACTCGTCGGCATCCGCGACGTACCGGCTGCGGAGCACAAGTCCGTCAGGTGTCAGCCCGAGAAACTTGTCGTGGTCGAGGTCGTTGGGCTCGAGCCACGTCGTGCGGACGGAGGCCAGCACGTCGAGCTCCTGCTGTTGGGCCTGGCTGAGGTCGAGATGGACGACGTCAGCCGGCCGGGGGTCGTGGTCGGAACGGTTCGTGACCGCCACCACCGAGCCGATCACGGCGGCCACGGCCAGCGCGGCCGATCCGAGGGCGACGACGGCACGACGCCGGACGCGGCGTGCCCCGGCGTCGAGGACGGCGCGCATGTCCGACCCGTCGGCGGGCTCGGCCGCGACGGCCCCCCGCAGCGCTTCGTGCAGATCGGTGCTCATGCCGTGGCCTCCCTCGACGTGGCCGCGGAACTGGGCCGCACCAGCAGCTCGCCACCGCGGCGGGCGTACGCCGTCCGCAGGGTCGCGAGCCCGCGAGCGGTCTGGCTCTTCACCGTCCCGGTGCGGCACCCCAGTGCTTCGGCGACCGCCTCGACGCTGAGGTCCTCGTAGAAGCGGAGGACCACGCAGGCCCGCTGGCGGGCCGGCAGCTCGGCCAACGCTTCCATCAACAACAGCCGATCGACCACCTGCTCGGCTGGGTCCTCCGCAGTCCGGTCGTCGACCGTGGCGACGGGCACTTCGTGGGACGACCGCTTGCGGCTGTGCTCGATGGCGACACTGATGACCGCCCGGCGCGCGTAGGCCCGCAGGCCGTGGTCCTGGTCGAGCCGCGGCCACGCGACGTACACGCGGACCAGGGCCTCCTGCGTGATGTCGGCAGCTCGGTCCCAGTCGCCGCACACCAGGTACGCCGTCCGGCGCAGCGCCGGGCGGCACGCTTCGGCGAACGTGACGAAGTCGCCTCTGTCTCGTCGTCCCACGTCACCTCCAGGCGCCGTTCCTCACCTCTAGTACGAGGTGACACGCTGAACGGGTTGCATGCAAGACCCCGGGCGCAGGAATCGGCGTGGTCGGTCAGGGGGCGGCGACGCCCCCGTCGGCCTGGTGCCCGGAGCCGTTGGGTAACGCAACGAGTCAGGCGCCCACCAGCGGTGCCGAGCCCAGCGGTGGCTGAGCCACCGTCGTCACCCAACAATCGGTGGCTGATCCACCGCCAGAGCGGCCCGGCCCGGCACAGACGCCCCGAACGTCGACGGCGCGGAGGCGCTCGAGGTCCTCGGCCCTGGCGAAGGAGCCAGGACGCGGCGGCGGAGCTGTGCGACGAGCACCGGCAGCGTGAGGAGTATCCCGAGGCCTGCGACGGCGACCAGCCCGCCGCGTGGCCCCGCCACCGCCGAGAGCGGACCGGCCAGCAGCGAGCCGAGCGCGATGGCGCCCACGTTGAGCTGGTCGTAGATCCCGAACACCCGGGCCAGCGTCCCGCTGTCGGTCCCGCGCTGGAGCAGCGTGACCGCGGCCACCTCCGCCACCAGGGTCGTGCCACCGGCCACCGCGACGACCGCGACGCCGAACGCGGTGGCGCCGACCGCTCCGAGGACGACGAGGGTGGCGCAGAAGCCGAGGAGGGTCACGACCAGGACCGCGGAGGTCCGGTCGCCGCGGATGAACCGGTTGACGACCAGCATCGACGCCAGGGCTCCCGCGGTCAGGGCGGCGTTGAGCAGACCGAGCGGGCCGTCGCCCCCCGGCGCCGCGTCGGCGAGCAGCACGATCGCCACGACCAGGTAGCCGTAGAGGAAGTTGTCGAGGACGGCGAGGCCCATGGGCCGGCGGATCTCGGGCCGACGGGCCACGGCGGCCATCCCGGCGGCGAGGTCGCCCAGCCAGCCGGAGGGCTGGGTCCGCACCGGCCGGTGGAGTCGCACGGGCGTGGCGACGGTGCCGGCGACGACGAACAGGACAGCGGCGACCAGCACCATCCCCTCCGTCCCTGCCCCGGCCAGGACGAGCAACCCGAACACACCGGGCCCGCCGATCCAGGTCACGTTCTCGACGCAGGTGACGAGCGCGTTCGCGGGCGGCAGGTCGCGGTCCGGCACGCACTCCGGCGTGGCAGCGGCGAGCGAGGGGTACGACGGCGTCGCGGCCACCGCGACCAGGGCGGTGACACCGACCAGGACCGCGACCGGCCAACCGACGGCCGTCCCGAGGACGAGCCCGAGGGCGAGGGCCGCTCGCACCCACGCGGCGCCGGCCAGCACGGCACTGCGCGACCGGCGGTCGGCCAGGACACCAGCGAGCCCGGAGCAGACGGCGTACGGCGCGAACGCCAGCGCGACCGTGACCGAGACCCAGACGCCTGACCGGGTCTCCACCAGGACGTGGACCCCCACCGCGAGGGTGAGGACGAGCTGCCCGACCGTGGCCACGCCGTGCGCGAGGCAGAGCCGACGGAACGCCCTGCTCGTCAGTGCCGACCGGAAGCCCGGGGGCCTCACTGGTCGACCTCGCGGAGAGGCGGGAACCCGTTGAACCCGACGGAGGAGTACGTCGTGGTGTAGGCGCCGGCGGCATGGATGCGCAGCCGGTCGCCCACCCGCAGGTCGAGCGGCAGCTGTGGACGGTGCTGCTGGTAGAGGACGTCGACGCTGTCGCAGGTCGGTCCGGCCAGGACGACGTCTGCGGTCCGTCCGCGGAGCGGGCGTCCGTCGCGGTGCGCGGTGATCCGGTAGCGGATCGCCTCGCCCATCGTCTCGGCCAGCCCGGAGAACAGGCCCACGTCGACGTACACCCAGCGCCGGCCGGCGCGCTCGGAGACGAGGACCACCTCGGTCTCGAGGATGCCGGCGTCGGCGACGAGCACCCGACCCGGCTCGGCCATGAGCGGCGGCACGTCCGGACCGAGGTAGCGCCCGACCGCTGCCATGATCGCGTCGCCGAAGGCCGGCACTTCCGGCGTCGGCACGGCGGTGTGCGCCGGAAAGCCTCCGCCGAGGTCGACGACGGCGAGGTCGGAGCCGAGGGCTCGGACGACGGCGCGGAGCCGGGCGGTCGTCGCCAGCGGCTCGTCCCACGCCGTGACGTCATGCTGCTGGCTTCCGACGTGGAAGCAGATGCCCACAGCGTGGCCGTGCGTGACCGCCCGGACGAGCAACCGGCCGGCCGTCACCTCGTCGCAGCCGAACTTCTGACCGAGTGCCCAATCGGCGCCGGCTCCGCTGGTGGTGATCCGTACCAGCAGCGTGGCGCCGGGTGCCAGGTCGATGAGCTTGTCGAGCTCGGCGTCGCAGTCGAGGGAGAACCGCCGCACGCCGCGGGCGTGGGCGTGGGCGATGTCGACGGGCTTCTTGACGGTGTTGCCGTAGGAGAGCCGCCCCGGATCGGGGTCGACGGCGAGGACGGCGTCGATCTCGCGGGGGCTGGCGACGTCCCAGCAAGCGCCCTCGCCGTGGAGCGCGTCGAGCACCGCCTGTGACGGGTTCGCCTTGACCGCGTAGTGCAGGTCGACGCCTGGCAGCGCGGCCTGCAGCTGCCGGTAGGAGCTGCGGACCGTCGCCAGGTCGACGGTGAGCATCGGCGTCGTCGCCGCGCTCGTCGCGCCCTCTCGGGCTGAGTCGCGGCTTGACGTGATGCCGCTGCTGCGGGATCGGCGTGAGGGGCGGGGCGATCGCCACAGGTGGCTCCTACGGGTCCGTCGGCAGCCCGCGCACCGCGAGCCGTCCTGCCCTCGAGGAGTCGTGAGATCGCGCGGTGATACATCCGCCTGACGGAACGTTCGCCGATCTGACCCGTGGCCGGAGTCGACGCGTGCCACGTCCATGTCGCAGAAGGGGCGCACTGAGGCCCGGTCCCCGCACGTCCCCCAGTGGTACGGGCCGGCGCCGGGCGGGTGCTAGGAGGCGGATCCCGCCCGGCGCCGGAGTCTCAGCCCTTCACCGCTCCTGACGTACCTCCGCGGACGAGGTACTTCTGGAAGACGAAGAAGACGATCGCCACCGGGATGGTCATCAGCAGCGCGGCGGCCATGGTGATCGGGTACTGCGAGCCCGACCCGAGCTGACCGCTGGTCAGCGTGGCCACCCCCTTCGTGAGGGTGAACAGATCCCGGTCCTGCGACGCGACGATGAAGTGCGGCAGCTCGTTCCACGACCCCTGGAACGACAGGATCGTGATGGTGATCAGCGCCGGTCGCGCCATCGGCAGCACCACGGACCAGAACGTCCGGAAGGTGCTGGCGCCGTCGATCCGGGCGGCCTCCTCGATCGACTCGGGGATCGACTCGAAGAACTGCTTCATGATGAAGACGCCCGCGGCGTCGACCAGGAGCGGCAGGACCAGCGCCGGGTAGGTGTCGTAGATGCCGAGGTAGCGCAGCACCAGGAACTTCGGGATCAGCAGGATGACGCCGGGCACCGCCATCACCGCGAGGATCGCGGTGAACACCGCCCCGCGACCACGGAACTTGATCCGCGCCAGCGCGTATCCCGCGAGCGAGCAGAGGAACACCCGCCCCGCGGTGACCAGCACGGTGACGACCACCGAGTTGGCGAACCACAGCGGGAAGTCACGCCGCGCGAGCTCGCCGAACGCCGCCGTGGTGAAGGGGTCGGCGATGAGGGACAACGGGTTGGCGACGGCGTCGGTGTTGGTCTTGAACGCCGTCGTGAGCTGCACCAGGAACGGGTAGAGGTAGAGGAAGGAGAAGAAGACGAGGACGGCGTAGCCCAGGAAGAGGAGCAGGGCGGAGCGGTTGCCGACCATCGGCTTCGTGGTCCGGCCGGTGCCCCTCCGGGTGGTCGTCGTCGTGGTGTTCGTCGTCGTGGTGGTCATGCGGCACCTCCGGCGAGCGCGCGGGCGCGTGCCTTCTTCGCACGCCGCTCCCGCCGCTTGAGCTCGCGGGCGTCCTTGTCACGGAAGAGCCACCGCTGCAGGCTCGCGCTCGCGAAGATGATGAGGAACAGGACGAAGGCCATCGCCGCGGCGACTCCCCACTTCTGGTTCTCGAACGCGTAGAAGTACGACAGGAACGCCGGCGTGAGGGTCGTCTTGCTCGGGCCCCCCTGCGTCATGACGTAGACCTGGTCGAAGACCTGCCACGTGCCGATCAGGCCGAGCGTGGTGACCAGCAGCATCGTCGGCCGCAGGTGCGGCAGCGTGACGTTGCGGAAGACCCCCCATCGGCCGGCGCCGTCGATGCGCGCGGCCTCCTCGATCTCGAGCGGCAGGTCCTGCAGCGCCGCGATGAACATCAGCATGAAGGTGCCGGTGGTCGTCCAGACGACGAGCATGATGATCACCGACAGGGCCACGCTCGGGCCGGAGACCCACTGCCACCACGTCAGCCCGAGCGCGCCTCCCGCGGTGAGCGCGGACGGCGGGTCCGAGGCGCTCCACAGTCCCAGCCCGTCGCCGATGAGGTGCAGCAGCCCGCGGGAGTCGTTGAACCACGTCGGCCCGTCCACCCCGATGGTCTCGAGCATGGAGTTGACCACGCCGCCGCCGGAGAAGAGGAACAGGAAGACCAGGCTGATGGCCACCGAGCTCACCACCGAGGGGAAGTAGAACGCGGTGCGGAAGAAGCCGACCGCCCTCAACATCTGCTGGTTGAGCACGAGGGCGAGGAACAGGGCGAACGCGGTCTGGAGCGGCACCACGAGCAGGACGTAGTAGAAGTTGTTGCGCAGCGACGTCATGAAGTCCGACCGGGTGAGCCCGCCCTGCTCCGTGAACAGCTCGCGGTAGTTCTCGGCGCCGACGAACCCCACCCCGGACGCGAACGGGCTGCCTCGGCCGTTCCAGTCGGTGAAGGACACCCACAGCGCCATCACCACCGGCACCGCGAGGAAGAGTCCGAGGACGATCAGGGTCGGCAGCACGAACAGCCACCCGGCACGGGTCTGGCCCCGGCGGATGCCGCCCGCCTGGCTCACTGCAGCTCCGCCTCGGCGTTCTGCTGGAAGGACTCGAGGATCTCGGTCGCGTCGGCCCTGGCGATCTGCTCGAGCTGCGAGTCCAGGTCGGCCAGCACCGGGCCGAGCCCGGGGAGGGTCACCGGCCCCCGGCCGTACTCAGCGCCGGCGATGAAGGGCGCGTCCTGCGGGAACTGCTCGACGTAGTCGGCCTGCGCCGACTCGCGGCTGGGCATCACGCCGAAGGCCTCGGCGTTGGCGAGCTGCTGCTCGGGCGAGGTCATCGACTCGACCAGCGACACGGCCGCCTCCTGGTCCTCGGAGTCGGCGGAGATGCCCCAGCACTGGGTGAACAGCAGCGTGCCCTTGCCGGCCGGACCCTCCGGGAGCTCGGCCACGGTGTAGTCGACGTCGGGGTAGTCGTTGGTCATCGCCCCGCGGATCCAGTTGCCCTCGATGGTCATCGCGGCCTTCTGGGTGCCGAACGCCTCGCCGCCCCAGCCGGCGTCGACCTCGGGGGCCAGCACGGCCGACCCGCTGTCGAGCAGTCCCTGGACGTACTCCAGCGCCTCGACGTTGGACGGTTCGGTCGCGGTGGCCTCGCCGGTCTCGCCGTCGACCCAGAAGCCGCCGTTCTGCACGAGGAAGGCGCCGACCCGGTCGCGCCCCAGGCCCAGCACGAGTCCGGCCTGCTGGGGCGTGCTGAGCTCGTCGGCGACGCTCTGGAGCTCGTCCCAGGTGGTCGGGACGTCGGCGTCGGTCAGGCCGGCCCTCTCCCAGGCCTCGGTGTTGATCTGCAGCGCGAGGGTCGAGAAGTCCTTCGGGGCACAGTAGGCCTGGTCGTCGAGCGTGAAGGTGTCGACGAGGTTGGGGTAGAAGTCGTCCGCGTCCTCCATCTGGTCGAGGTAGGGGTAGAGGTTGCCCGCCTCGACGTAGTCGCCGAAGACGCTCGCGTCGACGTAGAAGACGTCCGGCGGATTGCCGCCGGCGAAGCCCTGGGAGAGCTGCTGGGCGATGTCGTTGGCCACCACGACCTCGACCTCGTTGCCGCTCTCGTCGGCCCATGCAGCAGCCGCGTCCTCGACGGCCTGGGTCTCGGCGTCACCACTGGAGGCGATCAGCACCTGCAGCTCGACGGGGCCGTCACCGGACGACGCGGGCTCCGAGGAGCTGTCGTCCTCGAACCCGCCGCCGCAGGCGGCGAGGGCGAGCGACGTTCCGAGGGCGAGAGCCGCGAGCGATGCCTGTCGGCGGCGCGGGCGAGGAGACGGGGTGGTCGACATGGTGACTCCTTGGGTTGGGGAGGGTTGGGGAGGGTTGGGATAGGGGCGATGCCGGTCAGGTCTGGTCAGGTCCGGTCGGGTCCGGTCGGGTCGGCAGGTTCAGCACCGGCGGCACGAGCAGGCCCTGCGCGGGCCGGTCGGGATCCTCGATCCGACCGGTGAGCAGCTCGATGCAGAGGTGGGCGACCTGGTCGATGGGCTGGGCGACGCTGGCCAGCCCGAGGGCGACGGCGACGGGCGTGGCGTCGAAGCCGACCACCGTCGGCCCGCCCTCGTCGCGGGCCGTCGCCGCGCGATGGGCGCCGAGCGCGAGGGTGTCGCTCGCGCACACGATGGCGTCCGGGGCGTCGGGCGCGTCGAGCAGCTCGGCCACAGCCGCCTGCGCGGCAGCGGCGTCGTTGACACTGCGCGTCTCGAGGGCGCCACCCCCGAGGCCGGCCCGGGTGAGGGCGTCCAGCCAGCCGCGACGGCGGTCCGTGCCGGTGCTGGGCTCCTCGCCGTCGCCGGGCCACCCGAGGTACGCGATGCGGCGGCGGCCGAGGTCCAGCAGGTGCTGCACGGCCAGGCCCGTGCCGACGGCACCGTCGACGTCGACCCAGTCGTGCGGCTCGTCGTCGTGGCCCCACGGCCGGCCGAAGGCGCAGAAGGTCGTGCCGTGGGCTCGCAGATGGGCGGGGCGCTCGTCGTCCGCGCTGGTGGCCGTGAGCACGACCGCGTCGGCCGCACCGGTGAGGACCAGCTCGTCGATGAGCGCGACCTCGGCGGCCTCGTCCTCGGGCTGGGCGTAGAGCAGCACGCGCAGCCCGTTGTCCTGCCCGGCCTCGGCAAGCCCGTGGTAGAACGCGTCGAGCACCAGGCCCGAGATCCCGTCGTGCTGGCGCTCGGCACGTACGGCGATGGCGTGCGCACGGCGGGTGGCGAGCTGGCGGGCCGGCAGCGACGGTCGGTAGCCGCTCTCGCGAATGGCGGCGAGGACGCGCTCGCGGGTCGGCGCAGCGACCCGGGTCGGGTGGCGCAGCACGTTGGAGACGGTTTGGCGCGAGACGCCGGCGTGCGCCGCGACCGAGTCGAGCGTGGCGGGTCCGGTCCCTGCCATGTCGTCCTCCTCGGGGGGTGCGCGGACGGTGACCCCGCTGCTCCCGGATAGGGGGTGGCGGTCGCCCGATGCGGCCACTAGGGTGTTTGAGCGCTCAAACTTTGAGCGCTCAAACCGTAACCCACCTCACACTCGTTGGGAAGCCCCTCCGCTACCACCCTGAAGGACGCGTCGATGGAACAACCCTGGCTGCACGACCTGTCCCTCACCCTCGCAGCGCCGACCCAGGTGTGGTCGGCCGGTGACGGCCAGGTGCGATCGGGCGGCCTGGCCGGCGTCCACCACGCCGATCGCCGGGTGATCTGCCTGTGGGCGCTCGAGGTGGACGGCCACGAGCCGACGCCCGTCGCGGCGCACAGCGTCCGCGGTGACACGCACTCCTTCGTGTCCGTGCCCCGCCACCTCGGCGACCCCGGCCCGGACCCCACGGTTCGACTGGTCCGGCGGCGCGACGTCGAGCCAGGGCTGGTGCGCGAGACGTACGTGCTGTCGAGCACCGCCGCTGAGCCGGTGACCTGCACCCTCGGGCTGCGGCTGGCCGCCGACCTCGCGCCGATGGACGGCGTGAAGTCCGGCACGACCTTCGACCCCGTCCCCGCCGACGGCGTCGGCGGCTCGGTGCTGACCTGGGACCGCGACGGCCTGAGGGCCACCCTCCGCGTCCCGGGGGCCCGGACGAGCGAGGCCGGTGCGGGCGGCGCGGACGTGCTCGCGACGTGGGACCTCGTCGTGCCGCCGGGCGAGAGCGTCGCCCACGACCTGCTGCTGACGCTGGACACCTCGGGCGCGGCGGTGTCGGCGCCCCGGCGCGACGCCGGATGGCCCGAGGTCCGTGTCGACAGCGCCGACCGCCGCCTGGCGCCGGTCCTGCAGCGCAGCCTCGACGACCTCCGCCTGCTGCGGCTCGCGGCACCCGGCCGCGACGGTGCGGACGAGGAGTTCATCGGCGCCGGCGCGCCGTGGTTCCTCACCCTGTTCGGCCGCGACAGCCTCTGGACCGCGCGCATGCTGATGCCCGTCACCACCGACCTCGCCCTGTCGACGCTGCGGCTCCTCGCGCACCACCAGGGCACCCGCACCGACGACCTCACCGCCGAGGAGCCCGGCAAGATCCTGCACGAGGTGCGCTCGGCCGGCTCCAGCCTCGGTGAGGACGACGGCGCCGACCGCCACCTGCCACCGGTCTACTACGGCACGATCGACGCCACCCCGCTGTGGGCGCTGACCCTGCACGACGCGTGGAGCTGGGGTGCCCCGGACGACCAGGTCGAGCAGCTGCTTCCCGCGCTCGAGCGGGCGCTCGCCTGGCAGGTCGAGCACGGCGACGCCGACGGTGACGGGCTCCTGGAGTACGTCGACCGCTCCGGCCACGGCCTCTCCAACCAGGGCTGGAAGGACTCCGGGGACGCCGTACGTCGCAGCGACGGCACCCGTGCCACCTCGCCGCTCGCGCTGGCGGAGGTGCAGGGCTACGCGTACGCCGCGGCGGTCCGCGGTGCCGACCTGCTGGAGGCGTACGGGCGGCCCGGCGTCGACCGCTGGCGCGAGTGGGCGGCCCGGCTGCGCGAGGAGTTCGCCCGGCGGTTCTGGGTCGAGGACGCGGTCGGCGCGTTCCCCGCGATCGCGCTCGACCGCGACAAACGACCGGTCGTCTCCCTGACGAGCAACATCGGGCACCTGCTCGGCACCGGGATCCTCGACGCCGAGGGCGTCGACCTCGTCGCGAGGCGGCTGGTGGGCCACGACATGCAGTCCGGCTTCGGGATCCGCACGCTGTCGACGCAGGCCGCGGGCTACTCGCCGACCGGCTACCACGTGGGGTCCGTGTGGCCGCACGACACCGCGATCTGTCTGGCCGGGCTCGCCGCGGAGCAGCGGCCCGAGACCGCCGAGGTGGCCGAGGCGCTGCTGTCGGCCCTCACGGCGTTCCACGGCCGACCCCCGGAGCTCTTCGCCGGCGACGCGGCCTCGGCTCAGCCCGTGCCCCTGCCCTACCCCGCGGCGTGCCGTCCCCAAGCCTGGTCGGCCGCCTCCGCGGTCTCCCTCACCAGCTCGCTGCTCGGACTCCGCCCGAACCGCGAGACCGAGGCCGGCGTGACGCTCGACCCCCTTCGACCATGGACGTCAGGCGTGACCACCCTGTCCGGATTGGGCGCTCGCGGGCGCCCGCTCGAGATCACGGTTTCGCTGGACGGAGTCGGGACGAGCACACCGGCCGGCTGACGTACCCGGCTCAGGAGCGCTCGGCCACCACCTCGCGCCGGGAGGCGAGGCGCGACGTCGTCGCGGTCGGGAGCTGTTCCGCGAGCTCGGAGACCTCACCGAGTTGGCCCCATCCTCGGGTCGCTCGCGTCGGATCAGCACGGGCTCAGTGTCGCGACCAGCGGCCGGTGCGTCCATCCAGGCTGTCACGCTTGTTCGCGTTCGGCGGCGAGCCCGAGTCGAGCGGCCACTGCGGCGAGTCGCTGGTCTCGTGTCCACAACCGGGCATCGGTCGTCAGCATCGTCGCTGCCAGAAGGTGAGCATCGACGTAGCCGATCCCGAGACCGAACAGCTGATGGCGGTCGATGAGGTTCAGTGTCTCGACATCGGTCGCGGACTCGGCCTGCGGCAGGTTGCGCAGGAGCCCCAGGATCTCGGTTCGCTCCGAGAGGTGACCCAGAGCGAGCTCTCCGACTACCCAGGGGTGGGCCAGCACCTGGCCGTCCTGGAGCAACGAGACGAGCTCCGGGTCGCCGACGCGGAGGTGGTCGATCCAGACCGAGGTGTCGACGAGGATCACGCCGGCGTGGACCGCCGTCGGGGGGCGACTGACGCCTCCGGCTCACTGCCTGCGAGCCGCGCGAGCCGCTTGGCGCTCTCGCGCTCTATCAGTGCGACCAGAGCCTGCCGGACCAGCGCGCCCTTCTCCTTGGTCCCGGTGAGTCGCTGGGCCTCCAGGACAAGGGCGTCATCAAGGGCGAGCGTGGTACGCATGGCGACCTCCAGGCACGTTGAGATGCATCACATGATGAACATACACGTGCGTCGAGGCCGGTGCGGTGACGTCCCCGAGACGGGGCCCGGGCCGTGAGGTGAGGCGGTGGCGTCGGCGCATCGCCCGTCAGGGGGCGGCGACCACCAGCTCGACGTTGCGGTCGCCGACCTGGCCGCGCCCGGAGTCGGTGCGGTTCTGCGGGTCGTTGGCCGCCAGCTCGCGCGCCAGCCCGGCCAGCGCGGGGGCGTCGGTCGTGCCGCCGCCGGTCGAGGGGCCGGCGTGGTCGACCATGGTGGTGAAGATCGAGAGGGTGCCGTCGCGGTTGTCGGTGACCTCGATCAGCCGCGACTGCTGGGGCCAGTCGATGTGGGAGGCGGTGTTGATCTCCCAGAGGCCGCCTCCCTCCGGGCGGGTGTGGGCGGTGACCTGGTTGCGGTGGGTGTGGCCGTTGACCCAGGCGACCACCTCGCGGTGGGACAGCAGCCGCTCGAGCACCGCCGGGCCGGTGACCCGCTGCTCGGTGTCGCCGCCGGTGGCGACGAAGACGTTGGTCATCGTGCTCGAGGTGTGGTGGCTGAAGACCATCACCACCCGGTCGGCCGAGTCGGCGAGCACCTGCTCGAGCCAGGCGAACTGGGTGGCGTCGAGCGACCCGTCGGCGTACCCGTTGGGGTTGACGGTGTCGAGGACGACGAACCGGCAGCGGCCCCGGTCGAAGGTGTAGTACGCCGTGCCCTGCGCGCGGTTCTCGGCCGTGAAGCCGTGCCCGACGGGCGTGCTGGTGGTGTGGAAGTGCTCCTCGACGACCTCCCGGCGGGTCAGCAGCCGGCGCTCGGGATCGGGGGTGACCCGGCGTACCGCTGGGGTCAGCGCGAGCGAGCGGAGGATGCCGAGGACGTCGCCGCTCTGCAGCGCGGCCAGCAGCTCTGAGGGCGAGAGGCCGGTGGGGAGGGAGACGAGCTTGAGCGGCCCGGTCGCCACCTGGCTCAGCTGCATGGTGTGGGGGAAGTTGCCCTGCGCGAGCCCGTCATGGTTGCCGAACGCGGTGAACCACGGCATCTCGAGTCCGGCCGCCGGGAACGCACGGCGGGCGGCGCCGAGCAGGCCGGGGACGACGGGGAAGCCGTAGCGGCTGCGCATCACGTCGTCCTGGCGCAGCGCGGGGGTGCCGTGCGGGTGCCAGTAGGCCGGGTCGTAGTAGAGGAAGTCGTCGTCCGCGACACCCTCGTAGCGCGTGAGGTCGCCGGAGTCGATGCGCACGGTGCCGCCGTCGAGGAGGTCGATGTTCCACCGGATCTCGTTGGCCTGGGAGTTGTCGGAGTTGTCGCCGGTCTGGATCGCCAGCGCGAGCGGCTTCCCGGTGACCGGGCCGCGGCCGATCGCGTTGAGCTGGCGCACCATGGCGTCGGCGATCTGCCCGGTGAGCATCTCGTGGGGCCGGTAGGCCGAGGTGAAGACGCCGGTCGGGGGGAGGGGCGAGGGGTCGTCGACCCGGTCGGTGAACTCCACCCGCAACGGCGACTGCGCGTCGACCACGTGCACGTCGCTGAGCTGGGCGAACGCGATCAGCGCCTTGCGCTTCTTGGCCCGCTTCGCCGACGGCACGATGCCGAGGTCGGTGCGCAGTGTGTGCTGCTCGCCCGGCGAGGTCACGAGCGGCCGGTAGCCGCCCCGCCCGGCCGGTCCCTTGGTCAGGGTGCGGCTCGTGGTGTCACCGGACGACGGCGGCGGGGCCGCCGCGACCGGAGGAGCGGCGCTCGCGCCGGGGGCGCCGGACAGCAGCGGGCCGGTCGCCGCGGCGGCCAGGCCGCCGACCAGGGCGCTCGACCGGACGAGACGACGACGAGTGAGGTCCATGGACCCTCAACTGTGGGGAGCGGCGGACGTCACGCCGGTCCGGTCCAGCGGCTCGGCCGGATCGGTACGCCGACGTTCACCACCCGTCCACACCGGCCTCGACCGGTGTTGCGGCGGCGTCCCTAGCGTCCGGGACATGGCCCAGATCATCGAGCTCCCCGCACGTCACGAGCGGCTGCGGGTGCTGGTCGTCTCCGAGTCGTTCCTGCCCCAGGTCAACGGCGTCACCAACTCGGTGCGCCGCGTGCTCGAGCACCTCGCCGCGGAGGGACATGACGCCGAGCTGGTCGCACCCACCGGCCCGCCGACGTACGCCGGCTTCCCGGTGACCCGTGCCCGGGGAGCGGCGCTGCCGTTCTACCGCGACTTCCGGGTCGGGCTGGAGACCAGGCGCCGGCTGCGCGCGGTGATCGCCCGCTTCCGCCCCGACGTCGTGCACATCGCCTCACCCGCGTCGCTCGGCTACCAGGCGGCGCGCGCGGCGGCGGAGCTCGGCGTCCCGACGGTCGCGATCTACCAGACCGACCTGGTCGGTTTCGCCGAGCGCTACGACATCCCCGGCGGTGCCCGGGCGATGGCCACGCTCACCCGCGCCATCCACACCCGGGTCGACCGGACGCTGGCGCCGTCGACGGCGAGCCTGCGCCAGCTCGACGACCTGGCGGTGACCGGCACCGCGCTGTGGCCGCGCGGGGTCGACCACCAGGCCTTCCACCCCGTCCACCGCAGCGCGCAGCTGCGTCGCGAGCTCGCGCCCGACGGCCGGCTCCTGGTCGGGTACGTCGGCCGGCTGGCCCCGGAGAAGGAGCTCGACCTGCTGGCGGTGCTGGCCGACGACCCCCGGCTGCAGCTGGTGGTCGTGGGGGGCGGCCCCGAGGAGCAGCGGTTGCGCACCGTGCTCCCGGGGGCCCGCTTCCTCGGGGTGCTGCACGGCGACGACCTCAGCCGCGCCTACGCCTCGCTGGACGTCTTCGTGCACACCGGTCGGCACGAGACCTACTGCCAGTCGGCGCAGGAGGCCCTGGCCTCGGGCGTCCCGGTCGTCGCCCCCCGGTCCGGCGGGCCGATCGACGTCGTCGACGAGGGCGCCGGGTTCCTCTACGAGCCCGGCGACGGCGCCGACCTCGCCCGGCACGTCGACCTGCTGGCCTCGAGCCGGCTGCTGCGACGGCGGATGGGTCTCGCGGCGCGCCGCAGCGTGCGCGACCGGTCGTGGGACTCGGTCAACGACCGGTTGCTCGACCACTACCGCGAGGTGGCGGGCCTCCGCGCCACCCGAGGCCGCCTGGCCGGATGAGCGGCGGAGTCTGGTCACGACGGGCCATGGTCCAGGGTGCTCTCCGCGGCCTAGGTTCGGCGACATGACCCCCCGTCGCCTCCGTCCTACCTACTCCGGTGTCGTGGCCACCCTCGCGCTCGCCGTCGCGCTCGGCACCGGTGGTGCCTACGCCGCGGCCAAGATCGACGGGAGGACGATCAAGGCCGGCACCGTGCGCACCGCCCAGCTCGCCAAGAACGCCGTCACCTCGCCCAAGGTCAAGAACGGCTCGCTGCGGGCCGTCGACTTCAAGGCGGGGCAGCTCCCCGCGGGTGCGCCGGGGCCCGCCGGGGCCGAAGGGGCAGAGGGACCCGCCGGACCCCGGGGACGGACCCGAAGGGCCTGCCGGACCAGCCGGTCCCGTGGGACCCGTGGGCCCGTCCACGGCGTACAGCGACGTCGGCTACGACATCTACGAGGAGGACGGGACCGAGCACGTGATGCGCACCGTCTCCGTCCCGGCCGGGAGCTACGCCGTGACCGCCACGCTGGCGCTGAGCAACAACGACCTGAACAAGCCCACCACGATCAACTGCCGGCTGTTCAGCGGCAACCAGGAGGCGTCGGTGGGGGACGCCGACCTCCCGGCCAGGGGCCCGGACTATCCCTCCTACCAGGACGGGACGATCGCGATGACCGGGGTGATCACGCTGAACGCCGCCGCGAACATCAACGTCGGGTGCCGGCTCAGCGCCGCCAGCGGGATCACGTTCGGCGACAGCTACCTGGTCGCCACCAAGGTCGGGTCCGTCGTCAACCAGTGATCGCCGCCACCACGGCGACGGCCTCGTCGACGGTGTCGACGAGGTGCACGTGGTGCTCCATCGCCCGCCCGCGGGCGAGGCTGCGCAGCAGCGGCCACGCGGGCAGGGTCTCGGTCCAGTACTCCCGGCCGACCAGCACCATCGGCGCCACGGCGGTCTCGTCGGCGTAGTAGTTCTCGCAGGCGTCCTGGAAGATCTCCTGCACCGTGCCGCCGGCGCCGGGGAGGAAGACGATGCCGCGGTCGCACACCTCGAGCAGGATCGCCTCGCGCAGCGGGTTGCCGAAGTACTTCGCGATCGCGGTGGCGAAGAGGTTGGGCGGCTCGTGGCCGTAGTGCCAGGTGGGGATGCCGAGGGAGTCGCGGGGTGCTGGGAAGCGCTCGCGCACGGCCTGCGCGCAGCGCGCCCAGGCCCCGATCGACGGCCGGTACGACGGCACGCCGGCGAGCAGGTCGAGCGCGACGCCGAGGTCGTCGGAGCTGCGCTCGGCGAGGCCGGCGCCGAGGTTGGCGGCCTCCATCGCGCCCGGTCCGCCGCCGGTGGCGACCACGGCGTGCGCGCCCAGCGCCTGGCCGAGGTGGGCGGCGTCGGCGTAGGCCGGCGTCCCGCGCTCCGCGGCGTGGCCGCCCATCACGCCGACCAGGTGGCGGGGCGCGGTCCACGCCGCCAGCGCGGCGTCGATCGCGTGGTCGTGCAGCGTCTCGGCCAGGGCGTCGCCCGAGGTGGAGGGCCGTTGCGACCAGGCGTAGGCCCGGGCGTCGAGCGTGCGCCGGTAGTCGGCGTCGTCGTAGAGCTCGTCGGGGGAGTAGAGGCCGCCGCGGTAGACGTCGACCGGCACCTCCGTCAGCGCGGGGAGCACCAGCCCGCCGTCGTCCTCGACCCGCACCCGGTCCCCGCCGGCGAACGTGCAGCCGAGGAACGTGGCGCCGCGCACCTCGCAGTCGCGCAGGGCGTGGCCGTGCTCGGTGAGGTCGAGCCGGCGCAGCCGCCAGCCGCGCATCGACCGGGCGCCCGCGGCCAGCCGCCGGTCGAGCTCCTCGAGGGTCTCGACGTCGACGAGCCGGCCGCGGGTGTGCTTCACGGGGGCGAATCTAGTTCAGAACGCGTGCGCCACCAGGTCGGCGAAGAGCGCGTGCTCGTCGGCGGCGTCGAGCCCCTTGGACCGGAACCACGTGCACACGTTGGTGCAGTCGCGCATCAGGAAGTCGGGCCCGGCCGCGTTGCCGGCCAGGTCGACGACCTGCGGGAGGTCGATGATCACCAGCCGGGGCCCCGCGGCCAGGATGTTGTACGCCGACAGGTCGCCGTGCACGAAGCCGGCCTGGGCCATCGTCGCCATCGCCTCGCGCACCTGCTCGAAGTAGCTCGCGAGCAGCGCCGGCTCCGGACGGGTCTGGGCCAGCCGCGGCGCCGTCTCGCCGTCGACCTGCACCCACTCCATGAGGATCTCGGTCTCGTCGATCTGCACGGGGTAGGGCACCGGCAGCCCGAGCTCCCAGCAGCGCTTGAGCGCGTCCCACTCGGAGACCGCCCACTCGCCGGCGGCGACGATCTTGCCCCAGGTGCTCTTGCGCTTGAGGGCGCGCTCGTCGCGGGAGCGCTTGACGCTGCGTCCCTCGGTGTAGGTGGCCGAGCGGTGGAAGGTGCGGTGCTCGGTGCCGCGGTAGCGCTTGGCGGCCATCACGACCCCGCCGTCGGGGTCGAGCGGGTCGGCGCGCTCGAGCAGGAAGACGTCGGCCTCCTTGCCGGTCTTGAGGATGCCGAGGTCGGTGTCGACGGCGCCCTGCGAGGTCACGACCCAGTCGGGTCGTGGCTCGGGGCCGCGGCACAGCGGCTCGACCGAGGTCCAGGTGGACCAGCGCTGGCCGTCGTCGAGGTCGTCGTAGGCGGTGAAGTCGAAGACGAAGCGCGGGTCGAGCTCGTCAGGGGTGGGTGTGGACGTGAAGGGTGAGGACACGGGTGGTGCTCCAGAAGTTCGAGAGGGAGCGTGGCTGCGGGCAGGCCAGCGACAGTCGTGGTCATGTCACGCTCCTCTCGTCGGGCACCGACGGGCGTCGGGTCACTGCGACCCAGCGTGGGGGAGGCGGCCGTGGGCCGCAACCCATTTAGGCGACCTGGTCGACGAGAGCGCGCAGGGCGGCGTCGTCCCACTCCGGGCCGAGGCCCGGGCACGTGGCGAGGTAGTCGGCCACCTGCCCGGCGTCCCAGCCGTGGGTCTCGACCAGCCCCTGGATCATCGTGGCCAGGTAGGGGCCGGTGGGGCTGTTGAGCTCGAGGCCGCCGTCGTCGAGCCCGGCCGGGGAGGTGAGGGTGACGACCGGCAGGTCGTCGAGGCGGCCCACCACGTGCAGCGACTCGTAACGCCCGGGCCCCAGGTCGTGCCGCCCGTCGGCCCACAGCGGCTCGAGGGCGAGGTCGGTGCCGGGCTCCCGGTGCATCTCCTGGTGCGCGAGGTCGGAGAGCTGCCCCAGGCTCAGCCGGTACGCCGTCCCGACCGACCGGCCGGGAGGCCTGCGGGTCGTAGAACGCGACGCCGCCGCCCCAGGTGGGGGAGTGCCACGCGAAGTAGACGGCGCCGTCGAGCTCGACCGGCCGCTGCTCGCGGGGCAGGGTGCGGTCGCGGGCGCCGGCGTACGTGCGGGTGGCGCCCGGCGGGCAGCCCCCGGCGAGGTAGCAGTGCAGCCGGGCCGACGACATGTTGCTGCCGTAGGCGGCGTACCAGAGGTCCACGCCACGACCCTGCCAGGCGCGCTCGTCGTGGCGGCAGCGGGGGCGCCCTGGGTGGGCTAGGTTTCTCCGGTGCACGAGGTGGCGTCGCGACGACGATCCTGGGTCCGCGCGGCGCTCGTCGGGGTGCTGCTCCCCCTCACGCTGGCCGTCGGCGGCACGGCCCTCGCGGTGCCGGACCCCGTGGCACGTCCCGGGGCCGACGGCATCGGCGACCCCTACTTCCCGCTCGACGGCAGCGGCGGCATCGACGTGCTGCACTACGACGTGCACGACCGCTACGACTTCGGCCGCGGCCGGCTCAGCGGGCACACCCGGCTCACCGTGCGCGCCACCCACCGGCTCAGCTCCTTCGGCCTCGACCTGCTGCTGCCGGTGACGTCGGTGAAGGTCAACGGCGTCCGGGCGTCCTTCAGCAAGCCCAGCCGGCACGAGCTGCGGATCGTGCCGCGCTCGCCGGTGGCCGCCGGCGCGGTCGTGCGGGTCACGGTCGTCTACGCCGGGCGCCCGGGGCGGCTGTCCTACCTGGGGGAGCGCAACTGGCTCGCCGACCGCTCCGAGGTGGTCGCGATGAACGAGCCGCACATGGCGCCGTGGTGGTTCCCCTCCAACGACCACCCGCTCGACAAGGCCAGGCTCGACGTCCACCTCACCGTGCCCGCCGACCGCCGGGTGATCGGCAACGGCCGCCTGGTCGGACGCCGCGTGCACGGGCGCTGGGCCACCACCCACTGGCGGGCGCGCGAGCCGATGGCGCCGTACCTCGCGTTCTTCGCGGCGGGCTACTTCCAGGTCGCGCGGGGCCGCGTCGCCGGTCGTCCGTGGTACGCCGCGGTGTCGAAGAAGGTCGAGCCGCGCCGCCGTGCCGCGCTGATGCGGCTGATGAAGAAGTCGTCGCGGGTCACGACCTGGCTGGAGCGCCAGCTCGGCCGCTACCCCTTCTCGACCACCGGCGGTGTGGTCACCGGGCTCCCGATCGGCTTCGCGCTGGAGAACCAGACCCGCCCGGTCTACCCGGTGGTCAACTCGCGCGACGTCGAGATCGTGGTCCACGAGCTGGCGCACCAGTGGTTCGGCGACTCCGTCTCGCTGGAGCGGTGGCGCGACATCTGGCTCAACGAGGGGTTCGCGACCTTCTTCGAGGTGCGGTGGGCCGAGACGCACGGGGGAGCGAAGGGGCCCGCGTGGCTGCGGATGACCTACGACGCCTACGGCCCCCGCGACGACCTGTGGCGGCTGAAGATCTCCGACCCGGGGGCCGCCCGGATCTTCGACGGCGCGGTCTACCGGCGCGGCGCGATGACCCTCCAGGCGCTGCGCAACCGCGTCGGCGAGCAGGACTTCTGGCGGATCCTGCGCTCGTGGGCGTCGGGACGCCGGCACGGCCACGGCTCCGGGGCCGACTTCCGGGCGCTCGCCGAGGCGGTCAGCGGCGAGGACCTCGACGGCTTCTTCACCGCCTGGCTCGACACCACCCGTCGTCCCGCCGACACGGCGGCCAACGGCCTGCGCTGAGCCTCAGCCGCTCGCGGCCGGCCGGACCGTCACCGTGGCGGGCCGGCCGATCCGGGCGTAGCGGGCGTTGGTCACCACGACCGTGAACGTCTCCGCCTCCTCCGGGCCCTCCTCGGCACGGTCGGGCAGCAGCGTCACCGCCACCTCGAAGCGCCGGGTGCCCGCCGGGACGACGACCCGCCGGCGCAGCGGCCGGACGTCACCGGCCCCGGTGGTGCCCGGGCGGGTCTCGACCACGAGGGTGATCCGGCGCAGCGAGGCCTTGTCGAGCCGGAAGCGCACCGGCACGGTCGTGGGTGCGCCGGTGCGGCTCGGTGGCGGCCCGGTCGACGCCGTCCACCCTGCGGTGCGGGGTCGCGGTCGCGCACCAGCACCCGGTGCACCGTGCGGTCGGCCCGCAGGCCGGAGGCGCGCGCGAGCCTGAGGTCGAGGCGCCGGGTGGGGCCGTCCTTCCCGTCGCGGGTGGTCGGGAGCGAGGCCCGGGCCGTGGTGCTCCCGGCCTTGAAGGTCACGGTCACCTGGCCGGCCGGGCGGCCGGTCACCTTGTCGCGGGCGCGCACCCGCACCGAGGTCGTCCGGGCGGTGGGCGAGTCGAGGGTGAGTCGCAGCCGGATCGGCTTGCCCTCCGCGACCTCGGACGGCGCCGACAGCGACACCTTCGGCGTGGGGAAGCCCGGACGGCCGCGCTCGTCGAGGGCCACGAAGCAGTAGCCGCGGCGCCGGGCCTCGCGGATCACCCGCGGCACCGCGGAGATCGAGGCCGGCGAGTTCCCGACCCCGTCGTGCTGGAGCACGACGTTGCTGCGGTGCGGTCGGCAGCGAGCCGAGGATGCGCGCCGCGATCGTGGACGACGACAGGCCGGTCCAGTCGCGGGAGTCGATGTCCCAGAGCACCGGCGACGAAGCCGGTGCGGCGCACGGTCGCGCGCACCGAGTCGTTGATCGCGCCGTACGGCGGCCGCATCAGACGGGTGGGCCTCACCCCGGCCCGGCGCAGGGCGGCGTCGGTCGAGCGCAGCGTGGCGGCCACCTGCGCCGACGACTGGCGGGTCATGTCGGCGTGGGCATAGCTGTGGTTGGCGATCAGGTTGCCCGACCGGGCCACCAGGCGGGTCGTGGCGGGTGCCGCTGCGACGCGCTGGCCCACCATGAAGAACGTCGGCCGGCACGTTGGCCTGCCGCAGGATCCGCACCAGCCGCGCGGTCTGGCTCGGCGAGGGGCCGTCGTCGAAGGTGAGCGACACCGTGCCGGTGCGGCAGGCCGCCGGCGGCCGCTGCCGGTGCCGCTGCGGGTGCCGCGGTGGCGGCGCCTGCTGGGCTCGGCGCCAGCGCTGCGAGGACCAGGGAGAGCACGAGGACGACCGCTGACCGGAGAGGCACGCCTCCCACTGTGGCGCGGGAAGGAGGTGGCTGGGGAGGAATCGCCCAAGGTGGGGCGGTTTCGTGGCTCGCTGGCGCTCGCACCTCAACCACCGGAAGGGCGACCGTCGGTGGTTGAGGTCGACGAGCGCAGCGAGGAGCCACGAAACCCCGCTCGGTGGACGCCGGCGTGGTGGTTTCGTGGCTCGGGCCCGGGGGCCCTCGCACCTCAACCACCGCAAAGCGCTCGCACTCGCGTCCGCTGGTTGAGGTGCGAGGAGCGCTAGCGACGAGCCACGAAACCACCAGTGCGCAGGTCCTCGCGGGCGCGCTCGTCGACCCGCAGGAAGCGGCCGGTGCGCTCGCGGCCGAGCACGTCGGTGGGTGCGCCCTCGCACCACACCTCGCGCCCGCCGACGAGCACGTGCGGGACGGTGGCGTCGTTGCGGTTGACCATCCGCGACAGGCCGTCGTACTGCGCGACCGGGCTCTCGGCGTACTCCTCCAGCGTGTCGTCGAGGTGCGCCGGGTCGAGCACGAGCAGGTCGGCGCGGTCGCCGACGCGCAGGTGGCCGGCGTCGAGGCCGTACCAGTCGGCGAGCTCGCCGGTGAGCCGGTGCACGGCCTGCTCCATCGATCAGGAACGGCCGGCCCGGCCTGCTCCGCGGTGTGCACGTGGCGCAGCAGCCGCAGCCCGAAGTTGTAGAACGACATGTTGCGCAGGTGGGCGCCGGCGTCGGAGAAGCCCATCTGCACCCCGGGGCTCTGCGCCATCTTCTTCAGGATCTCGGGCCGGTGGTTGGAGATCGTGGTGCGCCACCGGATCGCCGTGCCGTGCTCGAGGACGAGGTCGAGGAAGGCGTCGACCGGGTGCACGGGGCGACCCCGGGTGCCGCGCTCGACACCGACCTGGCCGAAGGACTTGCCGATCACCGAGGCGTCGGGGCAGGCGACGATCTCGGCGTCGAAGAAGTCGCGGTGCCACACCCGCGGGCCGTACTTGCTCTCGTAGTCCTTGCGGAACCGGGTGCGGTAGTCGGGGTCGCGCATCAGCGCGTCGCGGGCGACCTTCTCCGGCAGGTGCAGCGCGGCGGCGCCGGAGCCGAACTCCTCGAAGATCACCAGGTCGATGCCGTCGGCGTACACCTCGAACGGCACCGGCAGGTGCTGCCAGCGGAAGTCGGCGCCCAGCCGGTTGACGACGCCCGCCAGCAGCCGCATCAGGTGGATGATGAACGGGATCGCCTTGATGTCGGCCGCCGAGAGCAGGCTGGTCTTGAGCGGACGCCGTCCGAGCGCCCGCCAGCCGATCGACCCGAGTGCCTGGGTGACGATCGTGTGCGGGTGGCTGGCGTCCGGGCCGGCCTGGAGCGCACGGCCGCGGCTGCGCAGGATCCGGCGCAAGCCGCGCATCTCGCGGCCCTTCGCGTACGTCGACGGGCAGGGTGCGCGAGCGGCAGGCGTCGCCGTCGAGCTTGTCGAAGAGCAGCTGCTGGGCCGACATGCCGAGGAAGCCCGCGTCGAGCGCCTCGCGCAGCAGCCGCTCCATCGTCCGCTGCTCGGCCGTCGTCGGGCCGCACCTCGGGCCGGGTGGCGCGGTCGAGGCCCATGGTGGCGGCGCGCAGGTCGGAGTGGCCGACGAACGCCGCGAGGTTGGGGCCGAGCGGGCGGGACTCCAGCGCCGCGACGTACTCCCGGGCGTTGGACCAGGTGCCGTGCTCCTCGATCGCGCGGATCACGTGCGCCGCGGGGGATGGCCTCGACCCGGCCGAACAGGTCGCCGGCGTCGACGGCGCCCGACGTGCACGCGTCGACAGCGAGCAGGAGCCGAGGAAGATCGTGGTGACGCCGTGGCGCAGCGACTCGCTGAGGTCGGGGTCGGCCAGCACCTCGACGTCGTAGTGGGTGTGGATGTCGACCATGCCGGGCAGCACCCAGCGGTCGGTGGCGTCGATGACGCGCGGGCACCCGGTCTCGTCGAGCGGGGTCGCGGAGACCTCGGCGACCCGTCCGTCGCGCAGGCCGAGGTGGCGCACCGCGGACGGGAGCGCCGGTGCCGTCGAACCAGCGGCCGCCGCGGATGATCGTGTCGAAGGTCATGGCGCTGATGGTGACGCAGCGAGCGCCGAGGACGGAAGACGACCGGCTGCGACAATGACCGGTGACTGGACCGGCGAGCAGGCGTGACGTGGTGGTCCTGGGGTCCACGGGCTCGATCGGCACCCAGGCCCTCGACCTCGTGCGCGCCAACCCCGACCGCTTCCGCGTCGTCGGCCTCACCGCCGGCGGCGGGCAGCCCGAGCTCTTCGAGCAGCAGGTCGACGAGTTCTCGCCCGGCGTACTCCGGGCCTGGGGGAGGAGGCCTCGGTCGAGGCGGCCTCCCGGCCCTGCGACGTCGTCCTCAACGGCATCACCGGCGCGGTCGGCCTGCGCCCGACCCTCGCCGCGCTCGACGCCGGCAACACGCTCGCGCTGGCCAACAAGGAGTCGCTGATCATCGGCGGCCCGATCGTGCTCGACCGCGCCGCGCCCGGGCAGATCGTGCCGGTCGACTCCGAGCACAGCGCCCTGGCCCAGTGCCTGCGCGCCGGCTCCGCCGCCGAGGTACGCCGGCTGGTGCTGACCGCGAGCGGCGGGCCGTTCCGCGGGCGCACCCGCGACGAGCTCGCCGAGGTCACCGTCGAGGAGGCGCTCGACCACCCGACCTGGGCGATGGGCCCGGTCGTCACGATCAACTCCGCGACCCTGGTCAACAAGGGGCTGGAGGTGATCGAGGCGCACCTGCTCTTCGGCATCCCCTTCGACCGGATCGAGGTCGTGGTGCACCCCACGAGCGTCGTGCACTCGATGGTGGAGTTCGTCGACGGCTCGACGCTGGTGCAGGCCAGCCCGCCGACGATGCTGATCCCGATCGCGCTCGGCCTGGCCTGGCCCGACCGGGTGCCCGACGCCGCGCCGCCGGTCGACTGGACCCGCCCCGAGACCTGGGAGTTCCTCCCGCTCGACCACGAGGCGTTCCCGGCCGTCTCGCTGGCCCGCGCGGCCGGCGAGCGCGGCGGCACCGCCCCCGCGGTCTACAACGCCGCCAACGAGGCGTGCGTCGAGGCCTTCCGCACCGGACGGCTGGCCTTCGTCGACATCGTGCCGACGATCGCAGCCGTCCTCGCGCGCCACGACGTACGCTCGGAGGAGACGCTCAGCGTCGACGACGTCCTCGCCGCCGACGACTGGGCCCGCTCCGCTGCCACTGACCTGATCGGAGACCCCGCGTGACCGCGCTCTACTACACGCTCGGCGTGGTGATCTTCTTCGCCGCCATCCTGGCCTCGATCGGTCTGCACGAGCTCGGCCACATGATCCCGGCCAAGAAGTTCGGCGGGAAGGTCACCCAGTACTTCATCGGCTTCGGCCCCACCGTGTGGAGCAAGCAGGTCGGCGAGACCGAGTACGGCGTCAAGGCGATCCCGCTCGGCGGCTACGTCAAGATCGTCGGCATGCTCCCGCCCGCGGCGGCGGAGCTGGCCGACGAGGTCACCGTCGACGCCTCCGGCCGCCAGGTGACCCGGATCCGCAAGTCCAACACCGGCATGTTCACCCAGCTGATCTCGGACGCCCGCGCGGCCGAGTGGGAGCTGGTCGGGCCCGAGGACTCCGAGCGGCTGTTCTACAAGATGCCGTCCTGGAAGAAGATCGATCGTGATGGCCGGCGGTCCGTCGGTCAACATCCTGATCGCCTTCGTGATCTTCCTCGGCGTCTTCGCGACCTACGGCAACCGCTCGCTCGAGGTCGACCCCGGCGCGCCGGTCATCGACACCGGTCTCGCGTGCGTGATCCCCTACGACCCCGCCGGCGAGCGCGAGTGCATCGCGACCGACCCGCCGCAGCCCCGCCTTCGAGGCCGGGCTGCGGCCGGGCGACCAGGTGATCAGCTTCAACGGCACCGAGGTCACCGACTGGGACCAGCTGCGCGAGCTGATCCGCGGCAACGCCGGCGGCAACGCCACGATCGTCTACGAGCGCGACGGCCAGCAGCGCACCGGCACCACCAACACGACCGTCGAGGCGCGCCCCACCTCGGCCACCGACGAGACGCTGCGCGAGGTCGGCTTCCTCGGCGTCACGCCCACCACGTCGGTCGTCACCACCACCGGTGGCCCGATCTACACCCTCCAGCAGATGGGCGGCATGGCGGTCGACACCGTCCAGGCGCTCGCGACGCTGCCGGTCAAGGTCTGGGGCGTCGCGCGAGGCCATCGTCGGCCTCGAGGAGCGTGACCCCGACGGACCGGTCAGCATCGTCGGCGGCGGCCGGATCGCCGGCGAGACGGTCTCGAGCGAGCTGTTCCCCGTGGTCGAGAAGACCGTCTTCCTGCTGATGCTGATCGCCGGCTTCAACTTCTTCATCGGCATGTTCAACTTCGTCCCGCTGCTGCCGCTCGACGGCGGCCACATCGCCAGCGCCCTCGTGGGAGGCGGCTGCGCCGCCGCGGTCGCCCGGCTGCGCGGACGGCCCGACCCCGGCTACGTCGACGCCGCCAAGCTGCTCCCGGTCGCGTACGTCGTCGCCTCGATGCTGCTGGTCATGGGCGTCGTGCTGATCGTGGCCGACTTCGTCGTACCGCTGCGCCTGACCAGCTGACCGGGCCCACCCCGTAGCCTGGCCGCATGACCGAGATCAACCTGGGCATGCCGGCGGCCCCGCCGCCGGTGCTCACCCCCCGTCGTCAGACCCGCCAGATCCAGGTCGGCAAGGTCGGCGTCGGCAGCGACCACCCGATCTCCGTGCAGTCGATGACGACCACGCTGACCTCCGACGTCAACGCCACGCTCCAGCAGATCGCCGAGCTGACCGCGACCGGCTGCGACATCGTGCGGGTGGCCTGTCCCAGCCAGGACGACGCCGACGCGCTCGAGCCGAGATCGCCCAGCACTCCCAGATCCCGGTGATCGCCGACATCCACTTCCAGCCGAAGTACGTCTACGCCGCGATCGACGCCGGCTGTGCCGCCGTACGCGTCAACCCCGGCAACATCCGCAAGTTCGACGACCAGGTCAAGCAGATCGCGAAGGCCGCCGCCGACCGCGGCACCTCGATCCGGATCGGCGTCAACGCCGGCTCGCTCGACAAGCGGCTGCTGGAGAAGTACGGCAAGGCCACGCCCGAGGCGCTGGTCGAGTCGGCCAAGTGGGAGGCCGGCCTCTTCGAGGAGCACGGCTTCCGCGACTTCAAGATCTCGGTCAAGCACAACGACCCCGTGATCATGGTCCGCGCCTACGAGATGCTCGCGGCGGAGGGCGACTGGCCGCTCCACCTCGGGGTGACCGAGGCCGGCCCGGCGTTCCAGGGGACGATCAAGTCGGCCGTGGCCTTCGGCCACCTGCTCGGCCAGGGCATCGGCGACACGATCCGGGTCTCGCTCTCCGCGCCGCCGGTCGAGGAGGTCAAGGTCGGGCTGCAGATCCTGGAGTCGCTCAACCTCAAGCCGCGTCGCCTCGAGATCGTCTCCTGCCCGTCGTGCGGTCGCGCGCAGGTCGACGTCTACAAGCTGGCCGACGAGGTGACCGCCGGGCTCGAGGGCCTCGAGGTGCCGCTGCGCGTGGCCGTGATGGGCTGCGTGGTCAACGGTCCGGGCGAGGCTCGCGAGGCCGACCTCGGCGTGGCCTCCGGCAACGGCAAGGGCCAGATCTTCGTCAAGGGCGAGGTGATCAAGACCGTGCCCGAGTCGAAGATCGTGGAGACCCTCATCGAGGAGGCCATGCGGATCGCCGAGGGCATGGAGGCCGTCGACGGCGGCAAGACCGAGGTCACCGTCGGCTGACGCCGGCGCGGCGTCGACGTACGCGGGGCTCAGTCCTCGATGACGTCGAGCCCCGGCGCCGCAGGTCGGCGAGGCCGTCGCGCATCGCCTGGATCTGCTCGGGGGCGTGTCCCTCCCACCCCTCGAGCTCGCCGACGACGCGCACCGGCTCCTGGTGCGGTAGGACCGGGTCGGGTTGCCGGGGAACTTCTTGTCCGTCACGTTGGGGTCGTCCTCGAGCTCGCCGAGCGGCTCCACGAGGTAGACCGCTCCGACCCTCGCCCTGAGCGAGCTCCGCACCCCAGGCGGCGGCGTCCAACGTCTCCGTCACGTAGAGGTGGTTCATCGTGCGGCCCGCTGCGTAGTTCGACAGACGTCCGGGGACGAGCAGGTCGCCGACCGCGGGTCGGCCTTGGTGCCGTGGAGCAGCGCCCCGGAAGGATGCACCTCGAAGGGCTTCGGCATGGCCGTCTCGTCTTCCGCTGATCAGTGACGCTGAGTTCAGCGAGTTCGTGGCCGCCCGGCAGGCCCATCTGCGACGCATCGCCTATGCGATCTGCGGCGACTGGCACCTGGCCGACGACCTGCTGCAGATCTCCCTGGTCAAGCTGTACCTCGCCTGGCCACGGCTCCGTCGCAGCGGGAACGCTGAGGCCTACGCCCGGCAGATCATCGTCCGCACCAACATCAGCGAGCACCGCCGCCCCTGGCGGCGGGAACGCCCGTCCCTCGACGTCGGCGACGAGGTCGCGCCGCGATCTCCCCCTCGAGGAAAGGTCGGCGATGTTCGACGCCCTCCACGCCCTCCCGGTGATGCAGCGCAAGACAGTGCTGTTGCGGCACTGGCTCGGACTGTCGGTCGAGGAAGCGGCCCACGAGCTCGGCATCTCCACCGGGACCGTCAAGAGCCACACCTCCCGAGGCCTGCGCAAGCTGCACGAGACACTGACCCGCACTGACCTCCGCACACCTCGACCACCCGGGCCCGTGGCGGTCCACCGCGAAGGCTGCGCCGGCCAGGCGCCCGGGACTCAGCGCCGTCGGTGGAAGCTCACGGTGCGGTCGAGTGGATGATCGCGGCGTAGCGCGGTCGTGGATGAGGTGGTGGTGCCGCGGGCACAGCGGCAGCGCATCGGAGTCGGTGCCGCCGTGCTGGCCCAGGGTTGGGGGTGGTGCAGGTGGCACAGGCTCGGTGGCCAGTCGCAGTCGCGGGCGGCGCAGCCTCGATGTCGGACGCCGGCGGCGAGACGTTGGGCCTTGTTGTGGAACCGGCGGGTGCGACCGAGGTCGAGGACCTGGGAGTCGCCGCCGAGCACGGCGGGGAGGATGCCTGCCTCGCACAGCAGTCGCTGGCCGCTCCTGGTGAGAGGTGCTCTCCGGTGTCGAGTGCTGCGGCCTTCACGCACCGTTGAGGGTCTCGACGGGCATGGTGACCACGACGGTGGCGTTGAGCCCGCCGGCGTCGGGCAGTCGCTCGGTGGGGTAGCGCTCGACGTACTCGACGAAGGCCTGCCCGAGCCGCGTCGCCGAGGGCCGCTCGGGACGGTGCGTGCCGTCGACCGCGGCGCGGTGCTTGTGCGGCCAGGCGAGCAGCGCCTTCTTGAGCATGCTGCGGCGGCGGTGGCACGGTGAACCGGCCGTGGGTCTTGCCGTGGCCGTCGTCGACCATCGTCAGCGACGCTGTCTCGTAGGCCTGTGCTTCCTCCTTGCGAGGAGCGCGGCCTCGTGGCGTCGCGGTCTCGGGTCGACGACCTCCAGCAGCCTCCTGCCGAGGATCCGCAGCGCCTTGGCGTCGTGATCTGCGGCTTGGCGAGCAGGAACGCCTCTGCTTGAGCGCGCGTTCCGGGTCGATCTCTCCGGCAGCGCATCGACGGCGTGGACGATGACCGCGGCCTGGTCGGGCAGCAGGTCCCGGCCGTCAGGCCGCGCGGACCGGCTCGTGCTGCTCGGTGTCGAGGCGGCAGCGCGTCGGGCCGGCGTGGCCATGGACGAGGGCCGACGATCGGCTCTACCTTGACCGGATGAGTGACCCCGGCGAGCTGATCGACCCGCACTGTCCGACCTGTGGCCAGCCACTCCGGCACGGTGGCCACCTTCAACCTGACAACGCCACACTGGTGATGACCTCAGGCAACGCCGGCATCACCTTCGAGACACAAGGGCGCTGCGAGAACGAGGCATGCGCTGACTTCGGCAGCGAGTTCGCACCCGACGAATGGCTTGAGCCGACCGGCGGCGAGTAGCCGCGACCCGCAGGCGGCGGACTGGGGCGGGCGGCTCCTGTGGATCAGCCGTCCATCAGGCGCTGACGCTCAGGACCACGCGGCCCACCGCCTGCCCAGAGGCGAGGTAGTGCAGTGCCTGGCCTGCCTCCCCGAGCGGGAATGCACGATCAATCACGACGCGGAGCTGACCGGTCGTCAGGAGCCGGCTCAGGACCGCCATCGACGAGCGCTTGTCCGGTGGCGCGAACGAGCCACCTCGCAGCTGGGGCGCCACGACGGAGCGGGCCACCAGCCCCAGCATGTGCGGGATGCTGCCGAGCCAACGATGCCCGGTCGCGCCGAATGCGTCATGGCCGATGAGCACGTAACGACCGCCCGGCGTCAAGACCCGGCGAATCTCGGCGAACGAGTGGTTGCCGGGCACGTCGAAGATGAGGTCCCACCGCGCATCGCCGCGGGTGAAGTCCTCCTGCGTGTAGTCGATGATCCGGTCCACGCCCAGGGCGCGTAGGAGGTCGAGCTTGTGCGGGCCGTCGACAGCGGTGACCTCCGCGCCGTAGGACTGGGCGAGCTGGACCGCCACGGAGCCCACGCCTCCAGCGGCACCGTTGACCAGGACCCGGTGACCCACAGGCACTCGGCGCTGCGGCAGGTTGTTGAGCGCGATCAGGCCGACGGTCGGGACCGCTGCCGCTTCCTCGAAGCTGATCGCGGTGGGGATGAGTGCCAGTCCGGCCTCGGGCGCCGTGGCGAACTCCGCGAAGGCACCGCCGTTGCACCACTGGGTGCCACGGATGGTCTCGCCGAAGACCTCGTCCCCCCGCCGGAATCGGGTCACGCGACCACCCACGGACACCACCACCCCCGCGACGTCCGTGCCTGGCACACGCATCTTCGGTCGTCGTAGCCCGGACCCCATGAGCCGCAGCACTGCCGGCTGTCCGGTCACGACGTGCCACACGTCGGGATGCACAGAAGCTGCTCGCACCTGGACGAGCACCTCGTCCTCGGCCGGCACCGGGGTTGGGACCTCCTGCAGGCTCAGGTCGTCGATCGAGCCATAGCGGTCTTGGACGATGGCCCTCATGCTTCGGACCGTAGCGCCCACGGGCGACCCCCGGAAGCCAGGCACCGCCCGTGGCGCAACAACGATCTTGACGCGTGCGGCTCGCGTATGCGGAAGGCCTGACGCGATCTGCCCTCCTCGTCGCAGGTCAGCCGGGTCCCGGACCGGTAGGGCGGATGACGCCGTTCTCGTAGGCGAAGACGACGGCCTGGATGCGGTCGCGTAGGTCCAGCTTGAGCAGGATGTGTCCGACATGGGTCTTGACCGTGGTCTCGGAGACCACCAGCTCGGCAGCGATCTCCGTGTTCGACTTTCCGCGAGCAAGCTCAGTGAGGACCTCGCGCTCCCGAGGCGTGAGCTGGGTCAGTGCCGGTGACGGTGACACGTCTCGCGGTGGCAGGCGGGCGAACTCCTCGACCACCTTGCGAGTGATGGCCGGTGAGAGCAGTGCGTCTCCTCGCGCCACGATCCGGATCCCTTCGACGAGCTCCTCGGCCGGAGCGTCTTTCAGGAGGAAGCCACTTGCGCCGGCACGCAGGGCCGCATAGACGTACTCGTCGATGTCGAACGTCGTCAGCACGAGCACCCGGCCGGCGTAGCCACCAGCAGTCAGCCGCTGGGTGGCTTCGAGCCCGTCCATGAGGGGCATCCGGATGTCGATCAGCACGACGTCGGGCGAGGTGCGCCCCACCTCGGCGATGGCCTCGACTCCGTTCGCTGCCAGACCCACCACCTCCAGGTCGGGCTCGCCGTCGACGATCGAGGCCAACCCGGTCCGCACCATGGCTTGGTCGTCGACGATCGTGACTCGCGTGGTCATGTCACACCCAAGGGGAGCTGCACCCGAACCGCGAAGCCGCCGCCCGGCTCGGGGCCCGCGGACACGCTTCCGCCGTAGAGCTGCACTCTCTCCCGCATCCCGATCAGGCCATGCCCGCCGGGGTCTGCGGCGGGGGCGGGACGCCCGTTGCCGGTGTTCCTCACCGACAGGGCCAGCTCGCCGTCGCCGTAGGAGGTCACGACCTCGGCGCTTGCGCCGCTCGCGTGCTTGAGCACGTTGACCAGTCCCTCTTGCACGACACGGTAGGCCACCAGGTCGAGCCCCGTGGGCAAGGATTGCTGCTGCCCCTCGATCCGATGTCTGACTTCGAGGCCGGCTTCTCGCATCTGTTCAAGCAGCGCGGTGAGATCGCCGAGGCCCGGTTGCGGCGTGAGCGCGAGCGAGTGGTGGTCTGGGACGAGCACCCCGAGGAGACGGCGCATCTCGCCCATCGCCTGACGAGCGGTCTGCTCGACGCCCTCCAGCTGTTTCGCGTCCTCGGGGCTGTACTGCTGCACCCGCCGGCGTACCGCGGCAGTCTGCACACTCACGATGCTGACAGAGTGCGCGATGACGTCGTGCAGCTCTCGGGCGATGTGGGCACGTTCGTCTGTCAGTGCCTGGGCCACCAGGGCTTGCCTTGTGTCCTCCAGCTCGGCGGCGCGCTCGACGAGCTCGGCGTTCTCCTGGCTGCGCCTCCGGAGAGCGACGCCTATCGCCCACGCACCGGTGACGATGGCGCCCACGAAGACGAAGTCGGCAGCCCCGGGGCCTTCCTCGATCGTGACCAGGACGGCGAGCATCGCCATCGCGCCGGCCCAGCCGGCGATGGAGGAACGGCGGTCGCGGTAGGCGCCGACCGAGTACAGCGCGAGGATCATGACCGCCATCACGTAGGCGGGATCCAGCGGGTGACCGGCCAGGTCCATCGCGGCCATGACCGTCAGGATGATGAGGCTGACCAGGATCGGCGCCTGGCGCCGCCAGGCCAGCGGCAGCGTCATTCCGGCGGCGGCCAGGGCGTAGACCGTGCGAGGCTCGTAGTCGCTGGTCAGCAAGGTCTCCAGCAGGGCCAGGATCAGCAGGCCGCACGCAACCGCAGCATCCCGTCCCCTCGGGACTCCGGGACGGAACCTGATGCCTGCTCCGACTGGCATGTTCGCATGCTAAGCGCGGTCCCGGTGCGGCGGCGTCGTTCCCGAGAAGGACATCGGGGAGCGGCACCTCCTCTCCGCGGAGGAGACAGGAATCGGGCCGCCGACCGACGCGGTGTCGCCGCATCCGCTCCTAGCGTGAGCGGACCGAAACCACGACCCCGGGAGCCATCATGAGACCCACTCGAATCCTGCTTGTCCCCGTTGTGTTGGCGCTCGCCACGGCGTGCGCCGACGACTCCTCGTCGTCACGCGGCACCGCGACGGCGAACCAGTCCCCGGCGGCCGCCGAGGCCACCGCACTGACGCCGGAGGAGTACGACCCTCAGCCGTACTGCCAGGCCACGCGTCGACTCGAGAAGGCAGGTGAACAGGCGTTCGCCGGCCTGGGGCGAAACGCCACGCCTGCGGACTATGAAGCTGCGGAGCGCAGCTTCATCCTCGACAATGCCGACCTGTTGGAGGAGCTCGTCGCCACAGCTCCGGCCGACCTGACCGATGACGTCGAGACCTTCCTCGCCGCGATGCGCCAGCGCGGCGGACTCGAGGACAGCGGGGTGACGCAGCGGCAGGCAACCAAGGCCGAGAACGAACTCCTCGCCTTCGAGGAGCAGCGCTGCTGAACCGCACCTGATGAGCGGCCCCCGGCGCGCCACCCGTCCCGGTACGACATGGGGGCCGAGCCGTGCTCGACGCCGACGCGGTCCTGGTGGTGGTCTCCGAGCACGAGGGCCGGGGGATGTTCGTCGAGCTCGGCGCTGCCCTGGCTCGCGCGAGTCGAGGCGATCTGGAGCACGTGGTCGTGGTCGGCCCCGTTCATCACGAGAGCGTCTTCTACTTCCACCCCTCGGTCCAGCGTGTCCCCACGGTCGCGGACTGGCTGAGCTCTCTTCCGTGAGTCGTGCACGCGCACATCGGCGGCCGCGGACGATGCGGCAGGTGCGGACGGTGGCGTGCAGCAACCCCGAGGTTCCCGCAGCCGCTCAGAACCACTCCTCACCGCGGATGCGGCGGGCGCAGTACGGACTCTCGCCGTACCGGTCGACGAGTTCTGCGAAGGCAGGTTGCGGGCTCGGATAGGCCACATCGCTGCACCCCCAACCCGCCCAGACGGGTGGCACGTACCCCCGAACCGTGGCCCAGCACGCCGCCCACCACGAGGCCCACGACAAGAATGATTGCAACCCGGCGAGCTCCACGGTAGGCAGCCTCGCGTCGCATCTTCATGGTGGTCCGACGGTACGCGCACCCATCCGGTTGCGCCCGACGCCCACAGGCGAAGCGACGCACCTCCCGGGCGCGCGCAGGTCTCGGCGTGCAGCGGTCTTGGGATACTCGCCTCCATGGTCACCTTGCTGCGACGGACCCCGACCGAGCGCGAGCGCTGGGCCGACGAGGTGCTGGACCGGCTCAGTCCCGTCATGACTGCGCTGGGCGTCCTCTTCCTGCTCGTCGTCCTCGGCGAGAGCGTCGCCCGCGAGGGGACCTCGGTGGCGGTGGCGCTCACGGTGCTGGGGTGGGGGCTGTGGCTGGTCTTCGTGGTCGAGTTCGTGGCCCGCCTGGTGGTGGCCCCGGACACGGGCCGCTTCCTGCGCCGCAACTGGTGGCAGCTGCTCTTCCTGGTCCTGCCGTTCCTACGCGTCTTGAGGGTGGTGCGGGCGGCCAGGTTCCTTCGGACCGGACGCGTTCTCTCCTCCGCCGTCCGGTCCTCCCGATCGGCCCACCAGGTGCTGGGAGGCCGGATCGGGTGGCTGGGCGTCGTCTGGGCGATCACCGTGATGGGGAGCAGCCAGCTGCTCTTCCAGTTCTCCGAGTACACCCAGTACGCGGACGCCCTGCACGCCACCGCGCTGGCGACCATCACCGGCGAGCCGCTGGGCCAGCCCGACGGCTTCGCCCGCGCCCTGGAGGTGGCGCTCGCCGTGTTCTCGGTCGTCGTGTTCGCCACTCTCGCCGGCAGCCTGGGGGCGTTCTTCCTCGAGCGCCGGGAGACCGAGCACGCCACGGCCGCGGCAGCGGAGCGGGGGACAACACACCGCTGAGCCGCAGGGTCGCAGCACTCTTGCTGGATCGCCGCGCGGACTGGCCGACGTCGTGCACTTCGAGGTCACGTCATTCCCGGTGCGGACACCATCCTCAAGACTGCGCTGCCGGCGCTGCCGACCCGTGGACCACGCAGGGCGTCAGGTCCGGGGTCATGTCCGTTCGGCGGCAGACGGGGGCCGCGTGCCTCAGTGTGACCTCAGCCCGCGGAGCGATCGGGCGTCCAGCCAGCGTGGGACGGCCGCGCGGTAGGCGTCGTAGGAGGCCCCGAAGCTCGCGACCAGGGCGGCCTCCTCCGCCGGGACCTGCGTCCGATCGATGACCAGGACGAAGGCGGCGACGGGGACGAGCGCGGTCCAGGAGCCCCGCCACGTCGCGTGCGCCACGAGCAGTCCCGCCATCCCGACGTACATGGGGTTGCGGGTGATCGCGTTCACGCCGGTCGTGACGAGGGTCGACGACTGCTCGGGGCGGTACGGGTTGACGGTGGTCCCGGACCGTCGGAACCCGAGACCGGCCGCTCCGTCCAGCGACAGCGCGGCGAGCGCCACGCCCGCGGACGCCGCGGCGCGCGCCGCGGAGGGCGGGGGACGGGCAGGCGCCAGGGCGCGCTGCGCCACGGCCGCGGTCAGGGCCAGCAGCGGGGGAGGAACGCGCTTCATCCGGCCCATCCTTCTCCGTGGCGCCGCGCCTGTCGATCCCCGACCGTCCGTCGCGGCGGGACGTCCACGAGGACTCCGGCGCCGGCTGCCAGGGGTCTCCGCTCCTAGCCTGCTTGCGGCCACTGGGGGCAGGTGCGTTCGTAGGGCGCGTTCGGGAAGTACTCCTCCCACTCCGTGAGTGAGAGGTTGCGTCCGGCGATCGCACACGCGCGATCGTCCCACTCGTCGATGCGCGTCTCCGCGGTCCAGGTCCTGCCGTCGGTGGAGGCGATGACCAGGCCGGTGCTGTCGGGGCGGTAGGCGATCGAGGAGGTCCCGATGAGGCTGGGCAGGGGCAGGCTGGCCTGGTACTCCCCGGTGCGACCGTCCCAGAGCCGGACCCGCCCTTCGGCGGCGACCGCGTACTGACTGCCGTCCGGAGCGAATGCCGCTGCGCCCCACCGCCAACCGGCGTCGGTGTCGATGAACTCCTGCTTCTCGACGTCGAGCAGACGGACCCGGACGCCCGGTCCGGTCACCATCATGCGGGTGCCGTCGGGCGACAGCACGCCGCCCACGTCCTCGGAGCCGAGCCCCGATCCCTCGCCGACGACCTCGCCCGACATCGGGTCCACCCGGATGAATGTCCCGTCGCGCGAGTGCAGGACGAACACCGATCCGTCGGGATGGGCGACCAGGTCGCCTGCGTCATATGCCGCGGCGGTCGGCGGGTGTGCCTGCCGCAGGGATGCGGTGTCCAGCGTCCGCACGGCGGTCCCGTCGTGGACGAAGACATGCTCTGCGTCGTGGCTGAAGGCGGCATGGACGTCGCCGACGGGTGCCGTGAGGGGGTCGGTGCGTGCGGAGACGGAGCCGGTCGACGCGTTCCACACCGTGACGACTCTCTCCGGAGCGCGGAGAGGACCGACGACGGAGAGCAGCCAGCGGGAGTCGGAGGACCAGGCCAGGTCGGGGTCGCGGCCCCCCACCCGACCGGGTTCCGGCGTGGTCTCCCCGGTCCGGGTGTCCTCGAACCACAGCCGGCCGGACCGGACGCGGGCCACCGTGTGGCCGTCGGGTGCGGGGAGGGAGATCGCGTACCCCTCGTCGGGCGAGCTGGTCTCCTCGCCCAGCGTGAGCTGGCGGCCGGCACGAGCGACGTCCCAGGCTTGGATCAGCCCGGCGCCTCCGGCGGTGAACAGTCGGAGGTCGTCGTGGGAGAAGGCCAGAGCATTCGCGTGCGCTGCGAACCGGTGGAGACGCTCTCCGGTACGGCCGTCCCAGACCGCCGCGACGCTGTCCTCGGACGAGGTCGCGATCAGCCGGCCGTCGTGGGAGTAGACGACCTCGAGGACCGGGGCCGTGTGGCCGGTCAGGAGCGCTCCTCGCCGTCGTAGGGTCTTCGTGTCGTATCGGAGCACCCGGTCGCCGGCGGCAACGGCCAGGGTCGAGCCGTCGGGGCTGAGGGACGAGGCGCTGGCGCCGTACGCCGCGACGACCCGATCCCGACGCGCGGCCAGGAGACGACTGGAGGCGACGTCGTAGACGCGGAGGGAGGGGTTGCGCTTCGTGGCGACGTAGAGCCGGTCGCCGCGTGGGCTCAGCGCGACGTGGGAGAACGACGGCAGCAGGATGCTGACTGACGGCTCCGACGGGTCCGCCGTGTCCCAGACCATCACCCGACCGAGCCGTGCGAACTCCTCGCTGGGCAGGAACCGATGGAGCTGGGCGGCGAACCGCTCCCCGTCGCCGCTGAAGCTCACGTCGACGTGGTTCCACGGCGTGTACAGCACCCCCCAGCTCGCAGGGAAGCCGCCCGGCTGCTGCGCAGTCGGCTCCCCGGTCGGCACGTCGTAGAGACGCAGGTGGCCGTAGGAGGCTCCCGCCACGGCCAGCGTGTCGCCGGCGGGCGAGAACGCGACCGAGGCGCACTCCGGAGTGCTGTCGGTGAAGGGCAGGCTCGCGAGGGTCGTGGCGTCGAAAAGCTGCGCACCGCCAGCCCAGAGGCAACCGACGAGCAGAGCTCCTTCGGGGCTGGCGGTCAACGAGGACATGTGCGCCGTGCCCGTGCGCCCCAGCTCCCGGCCCAGGTCGTGCACGCCGGCCCGGGCGCCTGCTCGCGTCAGCGTCGATCCGAGGTTCTCCCGGGCCTCGGCCGAGTCGTCGGCCCTGACCCCCTGCACCGCGAGGAGCAGACCGGCGGTGAGGTCCTCGTGCAGGACGCCCTGAGCGCCGGCGCGACGGGCATCCGCCAGGTCCGCCGCCCGCTCCGCATGGTCCCGCTCTTGTCCGGCCAGGTCGCGCTCGCGTCCGGCCCGGTCGGCCGACCGCACGGCGACCAGCCCGGCGACCAGCGTGAGGATCAGCAGGACGCCGACACCGACGAGGGAGCCACGCAACCGTCGGTTGGCTCTCCGCTGAGCCGCGAGCCTCGCCTCGGCCGCGCGGACCTCGCTCTCGGCCAGGACTGCGGAGGCGGTCAGGAACGCCGACTCGGTGTCGCTCAGGTCGGGGTCGGCCCGTTCCCGCCACTCCGTGGTGCGGGCGAGCCGGGCGCCGCGGTAGAGCTCGCTGTCCGGGCGGTTCATCGCCTGCCAGGCGTCCGCGGCGCCGGCCAGGTGTCGGAACACGCGCTGCCCGTCGACGTCGTCGTCGAGCCAGCCGCGCAACCTCGGCCAGACCCTGACCAGCGCCTCGTGGGCGATCTGGACGGAGTCCCCGTCGATGCTCACCAACCGTGCTGCGACGAGCTGTTCCACGAGTCGCTGGTGCTCGTCGTCGGCGGCCACCTTCGCCCGGGGCACCCGCGCTCGCACCGGGTCGCCGTCCTCGGTGGGCATCACGAGCCGCAGCAGCAGGGTGCGTAGGCGACCGCGTTGAGCGGCGTCCATCGCGTCGTACAGCCGCTCGGCGGACTGGGAGACGGCATGGCGGATCCCGCCGGTGGCCCGGTAGCCGGCCACCGTCAGGGTCGGCCCCTCCCGGCGCTCCCACGTCTCTCGGAGCACGTGCGAGAGCATCGGCAGCGCGGCCGGCTCACCCTCGACGTCGCGCACCAGGAGGTCGACCAGGCCGGGCTCCACGCGCAGCCCCGCCCGACGGGCAGGACCTTCGATCGCGCTGCGGAGATCCGGCTCGCTCATCGGTCCCAGCAGGTACAGGCCCTCCTCGAGGAGCCGGGCGATCTCTGGGTACGGCGCCACGTCGCCCAAGTGGTCGGCCCGCATGGACAGGACCAACGCGCCCCCCGAGGTGACGTGCGTGGTCAGCGCCGCGAAGTACCGCTCGCGCTCCGCGGGGTCCTCGCACGACGTGACCGTCTCCTCGGCCTGGTCGACCACCAGGGTCTGTCGGGTGCGCAGCCCGCTGATGGAGTCCATGGGTCGGACGCCCGGGGTGGTCACCCGCACCGCCGCGCCGCTGCGTCTCAGGGACGCGACGACCCCGGCGCGGACCAGCGACGACTTGCCGATGCCAGACGGCCCCACCACCGCCAGCACCCTCGAGTCCCGCAGCTTGCGCAGGCACACCGCCAGGTCGGCCTCCCTGCCGAAGAACGAGTCCGCGTCGTCGGCGTCGTACGGGAGCAGACCGCGGTAGGGGCAGGTGGTGCTGACGTCCCTGGAGACCACCGGGTCCAGGGCCGGGTCCTGCCGGAGCAGCCTCTCCTCGAGCTCCACCAGCTCGCGCCCGGGGTCGAGACCGAGCTGCTCGACCAGCATCGCCCGGGCCTGCTTGAGTGCCGCCAACGCCTCTGCCTGCCGCCCGGCCTGGTGCAGCGCCACCGCGAGCAGGGCCCAGCGTCGCTCCCGGAACGGTGCCTCGGCGACCAGGGCGTGGGCGGACTCCAGCACGTGGCGAGCACGTCCGGCGCGGGTCTCGGCCTCCACGCGGAGCTCCTGGGCGTCCATGCGCAGACCGTCGAGCCGTCCGGCCTCCACCCGGCCTGGTCCCCACTCCTCCACGTCGGCCAGAGCCCGCCCTCTCCACAGGTCGAGCGCCTCCTGGACCAGGTACGACGTCCGGTCCGGGTCACCCGCGAGGGCCTCCCGGGCGTGCTCGAGGAGCCGCTCGAAGCGCCGGCTGTCCACCTCGGTCTCGTTCACCGTCAACCGGTAGCCGGCCGCTCCGGACTCGATGGAGGCCGCACCCAACCGCTTCCGCAGGCGGGCGATGCACCCGTGCACGACCTTGGCCCACGACGGCGGCAGGTCGTCGCCCCACAACACGTCGGCCAGCGCCTCGGTGCTGCTCGGGCGACCGGCGCGGACCACCAGCGCCGAGAGCACGACGCGGTCCCTCGGGCTCAAGCCGTTGACCTGACCGTCGACCTCGAGCGGGCCCAGCACGGCGATACCCATGCTCCGACTGTCGACCTCGTCCGCAGCCGCGTCAATCGGGCCGATACCCGGCTGATACCCGCCCGGCGGGCGGGTGATACCGCCGCGCGCACTCATGGAGACTCCAGCCCCGAGAAGGAGATCAGGTCATGAGAAAGCTCAAGCACGTAGCCGCGGCGTTCGTGGTGGCGTCGGCCCTCGCCGCCTGCAGCGAGGACGGCCCCGCAGCGACCGACTCGGTGGACGACGAGGGCCAGCAGCCGAGCGCCACCGCGACGCAAGCCCCCGACTGCCCGGCCGTGGCGACCCATCGTGAGTCTCTCGAGCCTGGCTGCTGGGCGATCCAGGCCCGCGGTGTGGTCGACAGTCCCCGCGCCGAGCTCGAGCTCCCCGCGGGCTTCACGGGCAACGACGCGTGGGTCTGGGTCAACGCCGAGCCGGAGGACGAGTGGGGTGCCATCACGCTCCTGCCGGTCGGCGCCGTGTATCCCGACCCGTGCGCCCGCGCCGGGAAGCCCCCGAAGCTCGCTCCCTCGGTGGAGGGCTTCGCCAGGGCACTCGTCGACCAGAGGGTGACCGCCACGACCACACCCGTCCCGGTGTCGCTGGACGGTCATGAGGGGGTCTACCTCGAGCTGTCCGTCCCTGCCGGGTTCGACTCCGGCGCGTGCCGTGACGAGGAGCTGATCCTCTGGGCGCCGGAGGGCGCGGAGTCCGCAGGTGCTGAGCCTTCGTCCGTGAGCCGCTACTGGGTGCTCGACGTGGACGGTCGACGCGTGGTCCTCGTCGTGAACACCCACACCGACGCGCCCGACGAGACCGTCGACCTGTTCACCGGCATCGTCGAGTCCGCGGCCCTCGCCA
>CAWJSY010000009.1:0-187031 GCA_963845645.1 uncultured Actinomycetota bacterium | reverse complement strand
CGGAGAGCTGCTTGACGGCGCTGGTCTGCTGGGAGAGGGCGTCGATCCCGACCATCACCTCGACGGCGTCGTAGCCGAGGCTGGCGGCGTAGGTGAAGGCGTGGGCGGTCGACTCGGGGAAGATCGAGGAGGTCGACAGCCCGATCCGCGGCACCGACGGGCTCATCGCCTCAGGACCCGTCGCGGACGCTGAGCTGGTCGAGGCGCTCGAGGATGACGCCCTCGCGCAGCGCCCACGGGCAGATCTCGAGCTCGGAGATGTCGAAGATGTCCATGCAGGCCTCGGCCACCAGCGCCCCCGGGACGATCTGGTGGGTGCGGCTGGGCGAGACGCCGGGCAGCTCCGCGAGGTCGTCGCGCGACATCGCGACCAGCTGCGGGATCCATCGCTGCAGGTCGTCGAGCGTGAGCGTGCGCGGCACCAGCGGACCGTCGCCCGAGGGGGCGGCGCCACAGATGCGCGCCAGCGAGCGGAAGGTCTTGGAGGTCGCCGCGGCGCGGTGCGGGCGTCCGGGGCGCAGCAGGTGGCCGGCGTCGCGAGCCAGCTCGGTGCGGATCTGCTTGCGCAGCTCGCGCAACGTCTCCTCGTCGGGGCTCTCGTCCTGGAAGAACCGGCGCGCGAGCCGGGCCGCGCCCAGGGGCAGCGACCAGGCCACGTCGGGCCGCTCGTCGGTGCCGCCGGCGATCTCGAGCGAGCCGCCACCGATGTCGAAGACCGCCAGCCGGCCGGCGGACCAGCCGAACCAGCGACGTACGGCGAGGAAGGTCAGTCGGGCCTCGTCCTCCCCCGACAGCACCTCCATGTCGACGCCGGTCTGCTCGCGCACGTGGGCGAGGACCGCGTCGGAGTTGACCGCGTCGCGCACCGCGGAGGTCGCGAACGACAGCATGTCCTCGCAGCCCTTGTCCTCGGCCACCACCAGTGCGTCGGCCACGAACTCGGTGAGCGCCGCGACGCCGGTGTCGGAGACCGCGCCCTCGCTGTCGAGGTGCTCGGCCAGCCGGAGGGGTCTCTTGTGCGAGAACGCCGGCAGCGGGGCCGCGCCCGCGTGGGCGTCGACCACGAGGAGGTGTCCGGTGTTGGAGCCGATGTCGAGCACGCCCAGGCGCATGCCCTCAACCTACCGGTGCGCCCATCGTCCCGCGCGCGGCGTGCGTAGGCTGAGCGGATGCCTGAGGTCGACCTGGTGTTTCCCCGTGCGTTCGTGGAGTTCCTCAACCCGGTCGACGACAGCGAGGTGCTGCGCTGCGACCTGACCTGGCTGACGTCGAGCTACACGTGCATCTTCGGCCAGGGCTGCCCCGGCATCTACGCCGACTCCCCCGACACCGGTTGCTGCACGCTGGGCGCCCACTTCGCCGACCGCGACGACGAGAAACGGGTCGCCGGCTTCGTCGCCCAGCTCACGCCGGAGCAGTGGCAGTTCCACCCCGGCGACAAGGTCCGCAAGCGCGACTGGATCGAGAAGGACGAGGACGGCGAGCGCAAGACGCTGGCGATCGAGGTCGACGGCCAGCGGGCCTGCGTCTTCCACAACCGCGCCGACTTCCCGACCGGGGCGGGCTGCGCCCTGCACGGCCTGGCGCTGGAGCAGGGGCGCAACCCTCTGGAGACCAAGCCGGACGTCTGCTGGCAGCTGCCGATCCGTCGCACGTTCCGCGAGGTCGAGCGCCAGGACGGGACGACGTACACGGAGGTCTCGATCGGCGAGTACGACCGCCGCGGCTGGGGCGCCGGTGGCCACGACCTCGACTGGTACTGCTCGGGCAACACCGAGGCCCACGTCGCCGTCGAGCCCGTCTACCTGACCCACGCCCCCGAGCTGATCGCCCTCGTGGGTGAGGCGGCGTACGCCGAGCTGGCCCGGCACTGCGAGGCGCACGCCCGCTCCCGCTCGGCGCTCGCGCTGCACCCGGCCGATCCTCGTTGAGCCGTTGCCCGACCCAGGATGAACCTCGGTGTCTCGACGTCAAGAGAAGCCGACCCCGCTGTGACGACGTGCTGAGCGGATGCTGAGAATGATGAGCATGCGCTTGGATCATCTTTCGTTCGCAGCAGGACCCGATGGGCTTCTCGGCACCGCTCAGCGTCTGGGCAGCCAGCTCGGTCGGGAGTTCGCCGATGGCGGGGTCCACCCCCGCTTCGGCACCCGCAACATGATCCTCCCGCTGGCGGGCTCGACCTATCTCGAGGTCGTCGAGGTGCTCGACCACCCGGCCTCCGACAAGGCGCCGTTCGGCCAGGCCGTGCGGGCCCGCTCCGCCGCCGGCGGTGGCTGGCTGGGCTGGGTCGTGGCGGTCGACGACATCGCGGTCGTCGAGCAGCGCCTGGGCCGGGCCTCCGCGGTCGGCAGCCGGCACCGCCCCGACGGCACCGAGCTGCGCTGGCGGCAGATCGGGGTCAACGGCCTGATCTCCGACCCGCAGCTCCCCTTCTTCGTGCAGTGGGAGAGCCCGGCCGAGATGCACCCCTCTGCCGGCGCCGACGGCGAGTTCTCCCTGGCCTGCTTGGAGATCGCGGGCGACCCCAACCGGGTCAGCGAGTGGCTCGGCCAGACCGTCGAGGCCCCGCTGGAGGACGTCAAGGTCGAGTGGGTGGCCCCCAACGGCACCCCCGGCGTGCTCGCCATCCACGTGCAGACCCCCGCCGGCCTCGTCCGTCTCTGAAGCCGCTGCGCGGGGCTGTCCCGAGCCCCAACATCTGGCGGACCCCGGAGATCTACGAGATCGAGAACCGCGCCGTCGACCCCGACGGCCGTCTGCGCGCCGCGCTGGAGTCGTTGGCCCCGTGGTCGGGGCGCACGGTGCTCGACCTCGGCTGCGGCACCGGTTTCCACCTGCCTCTCTTCGCCCGCACCGCCGCTGAGGTCGTCGGCGTCGAGCCGCACCCCGACCTCGTGGCCCTGGCCCGGCGACGTACCCGCTCGCTGAGCACGGTGCGGGTGCTGGCCGGGACAGCCCAGGCGATCCCTCTCCCGGACGACAGCGTCGAGGTCGTCCACGTCCGCTGGGCCTACTTCTTCGGACCGGGGTGCGAGCCCGGTCTGGCGGAGCTCGACCGGGTGGTGCGCCGGGGTGGCACCGCCGTGATCATCGACAACGACGGGTCGCGGTCGACGTTCGGCGCGTGGTTCCGCCGGGGCTACCCGCACCTGCCGGACCCGGTCGACATCGAGCGGTTCTGGGCCACCCGGGGCTGGACGCGGACGCCGGTCGACATGGGGTGGCGCTTCGGCTCCCGGGCCGACCTCGAGGCGGTCGTCGGCATCGAGCTCCCGCCGGCGGCGGCCGCAGAGGCCTTGCGCCACCACGAGGGGCTCGAGGTCGACTACGCCGTCAACGTCTGGTCGAAGACCTTCTAGCTCGAGCCGCGCAGCGCCAACGTGGGCGTCAGCATGACCCCGGGGCCGACCTGCGGCGGCGCGGCGAGCAGGCCCTCCAGCCCCTTGACGATCTCGACGGCGGCGAGCTCGAGCGGCTGCCGTACGGAGGTGAGCCCCGGCCGCACGACCTGGGCGACCTGCGAGTCGTCGAAGCCGACCACGGCGACGTCGTGGCCCGGGGTGAGCCCGCGATCGGCGAGCGTGTGCAGCACGCCCATCGCCAAGGTGTCGGAGGCGCAGACGAACGCCGTGGGGCGCGCCTCGTCGAGCAGCACGGCGCTGGCCTCGCGGCCGCTGTGGATGGTGTCCTCGACCCGGGAGGCCATCGCAGTGGTGGACAGGCCGCGGCGCTTGAGCTCGCGGCTCCAGCCGGCGCGCCGGTCCTCACCGATCCAGGAGTCCTTGCGCCAGCCGATCCAGGCCACCCGCTCGTGTCCCTGGTCGAGCAGGTGGCGGGTGGCGATCTCGGTGCCGGCGGCGCCGTCGACGTCGACCCACGGATGGGTGGCGCCGGGGTCGTCCCACGGGCGGCCGAAGGCCACGAACGGCGCCCGGCGACCGCGCAGCCACGCGGCCTGCGGGTTGCCGAGGTAGGTGTCGGTGACCACGAAGGCGTCGACGGCGGTCGAGCGCAGCAGGTCGTCGTAGCCCGCGATGGGGTCGGTGGGGTCGCCGGCGAAGAGCAGCACGTGGTAGCCGGCCTCGCGCGAGGTCTCGACCAGGGAGTGCACGAACCGGTCCATCGCGGCGTTGGCGGTGAACTCCTGCGCGGGGTTCATCCGCAGGCCGATCAGGTGGGAGGCCCGGGTGCGCAGGTTGCGGGCGGCCCGGTTGGGCACGTAGCCCAGCTCCTCGATGGACTCCTGCACGCGGGCCAGGGTGTCGACGCGGAGCAGGTCGGGGTTGTTGACGGCGTTCGAGACCGTCTGGCGGGAGACGCCGGCCCGCTCGGCGACGTCCGCCAGCGTCGGCGCCGCCGACGACAACCTGCTCATGCCTGTCCTTCCCACTCCGGAGCGGTACCCCATCTGGATCGTTCCAAGTTGGCTGCATCATGCCGTACGTCGTGCCGTCGGGGCGATGTCGGTGCCGCCACCTAGCCTCGGAGCATGTCCAGCCCCAGCAAGTCCACCCGCGCCCGCGCCGCCCGCGCGCCCTACCGCTGCAGCGAGTGCGGCTGGGAGACCACCAAGTGGGTCGGCCGCTGCGGTGAGTGCCAGGCCTGGGGCTCGGTGGCCGAGGCCGCCGCGCCACAGATGCGCGCCGCGGCCGCCCCCGTGACCACCCCGGCCGTGCCGATCAGCCAGGTCTCGGTGTCCGAGTCGACCGCCCGCTCCTGCGGCGTGCCCGAGCTCGACCGGGTGCTGGGCGGCGGCCTCGTGCCCGGGGCCGCGATCCTGCTGGCCGGCGAGCCGGGGGTCGGCAAGAGCACGCTGCTGCTCGAGGTCGCAGCGCAGACCGCGCGCCTTCCCGGCCCCGGCCACCGCACCCTCTACGTCACCGGCGAGGAGTCCGCCAGCCAGGTGCGGCTGCGAGCCGACCGCACCAACGGCGTCCACGACGAGCTGTTCCTCGCCGCCGAGACCGACCTGGGGGCCGTGCTCACCCACATCGAGCAGGTGCGGCCCCACCTGCTGGTCGTCGACTCCGTGCAGACCATCGGCGCCTCCGGCATCGACGGGGTGCCCGGCGGGGTCACCCAGGTCAAGGAGGTGGCGGCGGCCCTGGTGCGGGTGGCCAAGACCCGCAACATCACGACCGTGCTCGTCGGCCACGTCACCAAGGACGGCTCGATCGCCGGGCCCCGCGTGCTCGAGCACCTCGTCGACGTGGTCCTGCACTTCGAGGGCGACCGCAACAGCCGCTTCCGGATGGTGCGCGCGGTGAAGAACCGGTTCGGTCCGGTCGACGAGGTCGGCTGCTTCGACCTCGGCCCCGACGGCATCACCCCGGTGGCCGACCCGACCGGGCTGTTCGTCGAGCACCACCACGGGCGGGTCGCCGGCACCTGCGTCGCGGTGACCATGGAGGGCCGCCGGCCGCTGCTGGCCGAGGTGCAGGCGCTGGTGACGCCCTCGCCGCTGGAGCGACCTCGCCGCACCACCTCCGGGCTCGACGGCTCCCGGATCGCCATGGTGCTGGCGGTCCTGCAGCAGCACGTCGGCATCCGTCTGGCCGGCCACGACGTCTTCGCCTCGACGGTGGGCGGCGCGCGGCTCTCCGACCCGGCGAGCGACCTGCCCGTCGCGATCGCGCTGGCCTCGGCCACCTTCCTCAGCCCGCCGCCGGCCGGGGTGGTGGCGATGGGTGAGATCGGGCTGGCCGGTGAGCTGCGCCGGGTCCGCGACCTGCCCCAGCGCCTCGCGGAGGCCGCTCGACTGGGCTTCCAGATGGCGGTGGTGCCGGCCCCGCCGGGCCAGCGCGGCGTCCGGCCCGAGCGCACCGACCGCCGCGTCGAGGGGCTGCGCGTGGTCGAGGTGCCCGACGTCGTGGGGGCGTTGCGGGTGCTCAACCTCGTCTCACGCACCAAGCACGCGCTCGAGGTGGTCGAGGACCGTTAGAGTGAGCCGCTCGGGGCCGACTCCCGGGTCGTACGGGATCGACGAGAGGGTACGAAGGTGGTTTCCACCGAGCGCACCAGCGATGCCGTGCGGCTGCGCGAGACGCTGGCCCTGATCGCCCCCGGCACGTCGTTGCGCGACGGCCTCGAGCGGATCCTGCGCGGGCGCACCGGCGCGCTGATCGTGCTCGGCCACGACCGGGTCGTGGAGTCGATCTCGACCGGCGGCTTCACCCTCGACGTCCCGTTCACCGCCACGGGTCTGCGCGAGCTGGCCAAGATGGACGGCGCGATCATCGTCGACCGCGACCTCACCCGGATCCTGCGCGCCGCGGTCCACCTGATGCCCGACCACACGATCCCCTCCGAGGAGACCGGCACCCGCCACCGCACGGCCGACCGGGCCGCCCGCCAGACCGGTTTCCCCGTCATCTCGGTGTCCCAGTCGATGCAGATCATCGCGGCCTACGTCGGCGAGACCCGCCACGTCCTCGAGGACTCCGCCCAGATCCTCTCCCGCGCCAACCAGGCGCTGGCCACGCTCGAGCGCTACAAGCAGCGCCTCGACGAGGTGGCCAGCACCCTCTCGGCGCTCGAGATCGAAGACCTCGTCACCCTGCGCGACGTGGCCGTGGTCGCCCAGCGGCTCGAGATGGTCACCCGGATCGCCGCCGAGATCGAGGGCTACGTCCTCGAGCTCGGCAGCGACGGCCGGTTGCTGTCGCTGCAGCTGGAAGAGCTCATCACCGGAGTCGACATGGAACGCCAGCTGGTGATCCGCGACTACGTCCCGACCGGACGCCGCGGCAAGTCCCCCGAGCAGCTGCTCGCCCGGCTGGAGGCGCTGTCGGCCACCGAGCTGGTCGACCCCGCCGCCGCCGCCCGCGCGCTCGGCTTCGGCACCGGCGAGCACCTCGACGGGGCGGTCACCCCGCGTGGGTTCCGGCTGCTGGCCAAGGTGCAGCGGCTCCCGGCCCCGGTGGTCGATCGGCTCGTCGAGCACTTCGGCACCATGCAGAAGCTGCTCTCCGCCGGCGTCGACGACCTCCAGGCCGTCGAGGGCGTCGGTGAGCTGCGCGCCCGCAGCGTCCGCGAGGGGCTCACCCGCCTGGCCGAGTCGACGATCCTCGAGCGCTACGTCTGAGCCTCCGCTGCTCCGGTCGCACCGTGCCAACGCGCCGCGCCTGCGCCCGCGCCGTCCGCTAGCCCGTGATGATCGAGCCCTTGGTCGAGACCCCTCGACGCGACCCGCGCACCCGGACCGAGAGCACCCCGCTCCTGCACTTACGTACGCGTCCGTAAGCACCCAAGAGACTGCGCGAGCCAAGGGCCGCCACCACCAGCCCGGTGGTCCTGGCGAGCCCCTCGACGCGACCCGCCACGACCCCGCGCACCCCGCACGACCCCGCACGCACCCGCGACCGCCACCCCGCGCACCCCGCGCACCCCGACCAAGCGCACCCCGCTCCTGCCCTTACGTACACGTCCGTAAGCACCACAGAGACCGCGCGAGCCAGGGCCGCCACCACCAACCCGGTGCTCGAGCCCGTCCAGACCCCTCCACGCGACCCGCGCACCCCGCGCACCCCGACCAAGCGCACCCCGCTCCTGCCCTTACGTACACGTCCGTAAGCACCACAGAGACCGCGCGAGCCAGGGCCGCCACCACCAGCCCGGTGCTCGAGCCCGTCCAGACCCCCAACGCACCCGCGCACCCGGACCAAGCGCACCCCGCTCCTGCCGGGCTCACGACCGCCGGGCGCGTGGGTCGGCAAGCTCGACCACCGAGACGAAAGGCGGGTCTCGGCAAGCTCGACCACCCAGGATGCGAACCGCCCGAAGATCCGGTTAGTCGCTGCGCGGCTGGGCCGGCTCGCTCGCCCCACCCTGACCGGTGGACTGGTCGGCGGGCTTCCGGGTGGGCTTCTGCGCCGGCTCCCGGTCGGGCTTCGGCTTCTGGGTCGCCTTCGGCTTCTCGGTCGCCTTCGGCTTCTGGGTCGGTTTCGGGGTCTGGGTGATCACCGGGCGCTGCGGCGCGGCCAGTCGGAACTGGAGGTCGCTGGGCTCGCCACCGAGAGCGGCCGCCGCCACGTGGTAGTAGCCCGGCAGGGCCCACCGCGAGAGGCCCGGGCAGCCGAGGTTGGAGCGGTGGGCGTTCCAGAGCACCGTGGTGCGGGTCGGGACCTCGCGGCGGATCACCACGTCGGTGACGGGAATCGTGCGCGGGCACTTGCGGCTGGCCCACACCTCGTCGTCGCCCGAGGTGATCACCACGGTGACGTGCTTGGAGGAGATCCGCCAGGTGCAGGCCTCGGCGGTCACCGTGCGCAGGTCGAGGGCGATCGCGACCTCGCTGCCGGCCACGGCCTGCTCGACGACAGGCTCGACGACGACGTCGCCCTCCACGCACGGCCCGCTCGGCTCGGCCAGCGGCGGGGCCGTGGGCGTGGGTGACCCGGTCTGCTTGCGGCGCTTGCCGCCCGGTCGGGCCGTCGCGTCGGTGCCGGCGGTCGCAGCGGCCGACGGCGAGGCCGACCGCGGGGTGGCGGCCGCCTGGGCGGCCACGGCGTCGGGGTCGGCCGCGGACGAGCCGTCGCTGCCGCCCTGCAGGACGCCGGCGACCAGGACCACCAGCGCCGCCCCCAGCCCGAGCACGAAGAGCCGGCGGCGCCAGTAGACCCCGGGCGACCGGGGCCCACGAGTCATCGAGGTCATGGCGTCACCGTAGCCAGGGCGGCGCCGCTCGCGGGGGTGCCACACCGGCCCGCGGCGGACCTCGGCAGAATCGTCGCCGTGGAGCTCTCCGAGCGCGTGCTGGCGTGGTACGCCGACCACGCGCGCGACCTGCCCTGGCGTGACCCCGCCGCCTCAGCGTGGTCGGTGATGGTCTCGGAGCTCATGCTCCAGCAGACCCCGGTCGTCCGCGTCCTGCCGGTCCACGCCGCCTGGCTCGAGCGGTGGCCGACGCCGGCTGCGCTGGCGGCCGAGCCGACCGGCGAGGCCGTGCGCGCCTGGGGCCGACTGGGCTACCCGCGCCGCGCGCTGCGGCTGCACGCGGCGGCGGTCGCGATCGTCGAGCAGCACGACGGCAGCGTGCCGTCGTCGTACGACGACCTGATCGCGCTGCCCGGCGTCGGCGACTACACCGCCGCGGCCATCGCCTCCTTCGCCTACGGCCGCCGGCACGTGGTGCTGGACACCAACGTGCGTCGGGTCCTGGCCCGCGTCGTGTCGGGTGCGGAGCTGCCACCCGCGTCGGTCACCCGCGCGGAGCGCGACCTGGCCGCCGGACTGCTGCCGCAGGACGAGGAGACTGCCGCGACCTGGTCGGTGGCGGTGATGGAGCTCGGAGCGCTGGTCTGCACCGCCGCCCGGCCGGCCTGCGACCGCTGCCCGGTCGCCGACCTGTGCGCCTGGCGCACCGCCGGCCACCCGGCGTACGACGGACCGCCGCGACGCGCACAGGCCTGGGCCGGCACCGACCGGCAGTGCCGCGGGCGGCTGCTGGCCGTGCTGCGCGAGACCACGGGCCCGGTGCACCGCTCCCGCCTCGAGGCGGTGTGGGCCGAGGCCGTCCAGCGCGAGCGCTGCCTGACCGGGCTGGTCGAGGACCGGTTGGTCGTGGCCGCCGGCCCGGACAGCTACGCGCTGCCCTGACCGGCGACCACCACCGGATGCCTCAGCTGCTGGCTGCGCCCTCCGCGCCACCGGCCTCCGCGCCGCCCGACTTCGGGACGTCGCGCGGGCCGTCGGTCTCCTCGGCGGCCGGGACGTCGCCGCCCGGGCCCACCTCAGCGGTCTCGAACGGCGGCAGGTCGGGCAGCGCGCCGACCTTCTGGCCGTGGAAGGTGAACGCCGCGGTCGGGCCCTCGCCGTCCACGTCGACCAGCACGATCTGACCGGGGCCGACCTCGCCGAAGAGCATCTTCTCCGACAGCACGTCCTCGATCTCGCGCTGGATCGTGCGTCGCAGCGGACGCGCGCCCAGCACCGGGTCGAAGCCCCGGACCGCCAGGAGGTTCTTGGCCTTCTGGGTCAGCTCCAGCGACATGTCGCGGTCCTTGAGCCGCAGCTCGACGCCGGCGATCATGTTGTCGACCATGGAGACGATCTGGTCCTGGGTGAGCGGCGGGAAGACGATGATCTCGTCGACCCGGTTGAGGAACTCCGGGCGGAAGTGCTGCTTGAGCTCGTCGGAGACCTTGGCCTTCATCCGCTCGTAGGAGCCCTCGGCGCCGTCCTGCTGGAAGCCGAGGTTGACGCTCTTGGAGATGTCACGCGTGCCGAGGTTGGTGGTCATGATGATGACGGTGTTCTTGAAGTCGACCACCCGGCCCTGCGAGTCGGTCAGGCGACCTTCCTCGAGGATCTGCAGCAGGCTGTTGAAGATGTCGGGGTGGGCCTTCTCGACCTCGTCGAAGAGCACCACGGAGAACGGCTTGCGGCGCACCTTCTCGGTGAGCTGGCCGCCCTCCTCGTAGCCGACGTAACCCGGAGGCGAGCCGAAGAGGCGCGAGACGGTGTGCTTCTCACCGAACTCCGACATGTCGAGCTGGATCAGCGCCTCCTCGTCACCGAAGAGGAACTCCGCGAGGGTCTTGGACAGCCAGGTCTTCCCGACGCCGGAGGGACCGGCGAAGATGAACGAGCCGCCGGGGCGCTTGGGGTCCTTCATCCCGGCCCGGGTGCGACGGATCGCCCGCGAGATCGCCTTGACGGCCTCCTCCTGGCCGATGACGCGCTTGTGCAGCTCGTCCTCCATGTTGAGCAGGCGGGTGGACTCCTCCTCGGACAGCTTGACGATCGGGATCCCGGTCGCGACCGCCAGCACCTCGGCGATCAGCTCCTCGTCGACCTCGGCCACCTCGTCCATGTCGCCGGCGCGCCACTGCTTCTCACGCTCGGACTTCTTGAGCATCAGCTGCTTCTCCTCGTCGCGCAGACGCGCGGCCGCCTCGAAGTCCTGGCCGTCGATCGCGGCCTCCTTGCGCTGCCGGACCTCGCCGATCTTCTCGTCGTACTCACGCAGGTCGGCGGGCTGGGTCATCCGGCGGATGCGCAGCCTGGAGCCGGCCTCGTCGATGAGGTCGATCGCCTTGTCGGGCAGGAAGCGGTCGGAGATGTAGCGGTCGGCCAACGTCGCGGCCGAGACCAGCGCCTCGTCGGTGATGGTCACCCGGTGGTGGGCCTCGTAGCGGTCACGCAGCCCCTTGAGCATCTCGATCGTGTGGGCGATCGAGGGCTCGGCGACCTGGATGGGCTGGAAGCGTCGCTCCAGCGCGGCGTCCTTCTCGAGGTACTTGCGGTACTCGTCGAGGGTGGTCGCGCCGATGGTCTGCAGCTCGCCGCGGGCCAGCATCGGCTTGAGGATGCTGGCCGCGTCGATGGCGCCCTCGGCCGCGCCCGCTCCGACCAGGGTGTGGATCTCGTCGATGAACAGCACGATGTCGCCGCGGGTGCGGATCTCCTTGAGCACCTTCTTCAGGCGCTCCTCGAAGTCACCGCGGTAGCGGGAGCCGGCCACCAGGGCGCCGAGGTCGAGGGTGTAGATCTGCTTGTCCTTCAGCGTCTCGGGCACGTTGCCCTTGACGATGTCCTGGGCCAGGCCCTCCACGATCGTGGTCTTGCCGACGCCGGGCTCACCGATCAGCACGGGGTTGTTCTTCGTGCGACGGGAGAGGATCTGCATGACCCGCTCGATCTCCTGCTCGCGGCCGATCACCGGGTCGAGCTTGCCCTCACGGGCGTCCTGGGTCAGGTTGCGGCCGAACTGGTCGAGCACCAGGGAGGACGACGGCGCGTCGCCGCTGCCGGACTGCGCGGCAGCCGCGGCCGTGGACTCCTTGCCCTGGAAGCCCGAGAGCAGCTGGATGACCTGCTGGCGCACCCGGTTGAGGTCGGCGCCGAGCTTCTGCAGCACCTGGGCGGCCACGCCCTCGCCCTCGCGGATCAGCCCGAGCAGGATGTGCTCGGTGCCGATGTAGGAGTGACCGAGCTGGAGCGCCTCGCGCAGCGAGAGCTCGAGCACCTTCTTCGCCCGGGGGGTGAACGGGATGTGCCCGCTGGGGGCCTGCTGGCCCTGGCCGATGATCTCCTCGACCTGGGCGCGCACGGCCTCCAACGAGATGTCGAGGCTCTCGAGCGCCTTGGCGGCGACCCCCTCGCCCTCGTGGATGAGGCCGAGCAGGATGTGCTCGGTGCCGATGTAGTTGTGGGAGAGCATGCGGGCCTCTTCCTGGGCCAGCACGACCACCCGACGGGCTCGGTCTGTGAACCGTTCGAACATGGCATCGCTCCTGAAGCTTTTGGGGGGCCTCCCGCCCGGGCGCGGGCGGTGAGGCACTGGGGCCCGACACCAGGTCCAACCCCGATGACAGCCTACGCGTTCCCGTTCAGCGCCCTAGAGGTATCGCTGTCAGCGAACACCGACCGGGCTCCGGTCGCACATCGGCGCAGGTCGGTCGCACGGGGACGCGCCACGGCCCGGGCCGAGGGCCCGGGCCGTGAGGTGGTGTGCATGGTGCGCGACGGCCCGCAGCGGCGGGCCGTCGGCGGGCGTCAGCTCGCGCTGTCGAAGGCCTCGCGCACGTCGGCCGGGATCCGGCCGCGGTCGGGGACCTGGAGCCCGTTGGAGCGGGCCCAGTCGCGGATCTCGCGGGCCGAGGGCCCGGTGGAGGTCTTGGCACTGGGACGACGTCCACGCGCGGAGCCGGTCACCTTGCGCGCGTGCCCGACGTAGGAGCTCAGCGCGTCGCGCAGCGCAGCGGCGTGCTTCTTGTTGAGGTCGATCTCGTACGAGGTGCCGTCCAGCCCGAAAGTAACGGTCTCCACCGCTTCGCTCTCGTCGATGTCGTCCACGAGAACGATGTTGACCTTTTGCGCCATGAATACCTGCCTTGGTCGATTAAAGGGGGGGTGCAGTGCATTGTGCGCCAACCAGCATGCCAGAATTCCGTGCTGAATGCTCAACGTCGGGACTAAAGTCCTAGGCATTACGGTTAAAAACCATTTCCAGCCCGAGAAGCGTCAACCAGGGATTGTGGTCGGTGAAACAACCGCATTCATCGATGATCACCGGAGCCAGATATCCGGTGGACACCACGTGCACGTCGCCCGGCGCCAGGACGAGCTCGGCGATCATCCGGGCCACGATCCCCTCGACCTGGCTGGCCACCCCGAAGACCATGCCCGACTGGAGCGCCTCCACCGTGTTCTTGGCGATCACGGTGCGCGGCCGCACCAGCTCGACCTTGCGCAGCTGGGCCCCCCGGCGGCCGAGCGCCTCGAGCGAGATCTCGAGGCCCGGGGCGATGGCACCGCCGACGTACTGGCCTTGTGCGCTGACCACGTCGAATGTCGTCGCGGTGCCGCCGAAGTCGACCACGATCGTCGGCCCGCCGTAGATCGTGGCCGCCGCGAGCGCATTGATCACGCGATCGGTGCCGACTTCTCGTGGATTGTCCACCAGGACCGGGATGCCGGTGCGCACACCGGGTTCGACGATAATCGCGGGCAGGTGCCCGAAATGGCGCACGACCATGTCTCGCCATTCGTGCAGCACCGCTGGCACCGTGGCACAGACGACAATTCCTTGCATATCGGACGGGGCCCCGGCGAGAAGTCCGCGGATCAGCACCGCCCACTCGTCGGAGGTGCGTCGTTCATCGGTGGAGATCCGCCAGTGGGCCCGCACGTCGCGGTCCTCGACCAGCCCCAGGACGGTGTGGGCGTTGCCGATGTCGACCGCCAGGAGGGTCACGGCGTCGGTCCCCCGCCCTGCCCGTCAGCGTGCCCGTCACGCAGGTCCAGGCCGAGGTCGAAGACGGTCACGGAGTGGGTCAGCGCGCCGACCGAGATGAAGTCGACGCCCGTCTCGGCCACCTCGCGGGCACGTTCGAGGGTGAGCCCCCCGGAGGCCTCCAGGGTGGCCCGGCCTGCGGTGATCCGCACGGCCTCGGCCATGGTGGCGGCGGGCATGTTGTCGAGCAGGATCTCGCGGCAGCCGACGTCGAGGAGGTCGCGGAGCTGGTCGAGGTCGGTCACCTCCACCTCCACCCGCAGCCCGGGGTACGCCGCCCGGACGGCCTCGTAGGCCGGGACCACGCCGCCGGCCGCGACCACGTGGTTGTCCTTGACCATGGCCCGGTCGGACAGGCTGAAGCGGTGGTTGAGGCCGCCGCCGCAGCGCACGGCGTACTTCTGCAGTGCTCGCCAGCCCGGCAGCGTCTTGCGGGTGTCGAGCACCCGGGCCCGGGTGCCCTCGAGCGCGTCGACCCAGGCGGCGGTGGCGGTGGCCACCCCCGAGAGGTGGCTGGCGAAGTTGAGCGCCGTCCGCTCTGCGGTGAGCAGCGCCGAGAACGGCCCCGAGACCGTGAGCACCACGTCTCCGGGCGCGACCCGGCTGCCGTCGGCGACCCGGTGGTGGACCTCGACGTCCGCGCCGAGGGCGTAGACGAAGGCGAGCTCGGCCACCGCCAGGCCGGCGACGACCCCCTGGTGACGCGCCACGAAGTCGCCGGTGCCGCGCCCCAGGGTCGGGACCGCCGCGCTGGTCACGTCGTCGCCCCCACCCGGGAGGTCCTCCTCGAAGGCCGCCGCGACGTGGGCGTGCACCCGCTCCGGCTCGAGCCCGGCCGCAGCGAGCTCGGCCACGAGCGGCGCCGGGAGCGCGTCGTACGGGGTGCGCAGGATCGTCATCGCGTCACTCCCTGGACCGCGAGCCCGTCGGTGGCCGGCGCGGGGTGGAAGAGCGTCGAGGCGGTGCCGTCGTCCATGACGGTGTCGAGGTGGCCGGCGAAGCCGGCGTCGTCGCGCTCGGGGAAGTCCTCGCGCCAGTGCGACCCTCGGGTCTCCTCGCGCAGCGCCGCCGCGTGCGTCATGGCGGCGCTGAGCGTGAGCAGGTTGGTGGTCTCCCAGGACTCCTGGTCGATCAGGTCGGCCTCGGTCGAGGCGAGCCCGGTCAGGAGCTCGGCGGCCTCCGCGAGGCCCTCCGCGTGGCGCAGCACCCCGACGTGAGAGGTCATCACCTCCTGCAGCTCGCGCCGCACCCGGCCCGCGACCAGGCCGGCGGTGCGGGTGTCGTCGACCGGCGGCGACCAGGACCGCAGCTCCTGGGGCAGCACCGTGGCGATGCGCCGCGAGAACACCAGGCCCTCGAGCAGGGAGTTGGAGGCGAGCCGGTTGGCTCCGTGGACCCCGGAGCACGCCACCTCGCCGGTGGCGTACAGCCCGGGCACGTCGGAGCGTCCGTGGAGATCGGTGCGCACCCCTCCGGAGGCGTAGTGGCACGCGGGCGCCACCGGGATCAGCTCGGTGACCGGGTCGACGCCGTGGGTGCGGCAGGTCGCCAGGATGGTCGGGAAGCGACGCTCCCAGAACGCGGCGCCGAGGTGTCGCGCGTCGAGCCACATGTGCGGGTGACCGGTCTCGTGCATCCGGCGGGTGATGGCCTTGGCCACGACGTCGCGGGGCGCGAGGTCGGCGAGCGGGTGCACGCCCTCCATCAGCCGGCTGCCCTCGAAGTCGACGAGGAAGGCCCCCTCGCCGCGTACCGCCTCGGAGATCAGCGGCTGCTGGCCCACGGAGTCGGACCCGAGGTACATCACGGTCGGGTGGAACTGGACGAACTCCAGGTCGCGCAGGGTCGCGCCCGCGCGCAGCGCCAGGGCCATGCCGTCGCCGGTGCTGACCGGGGGGTTGGTGGTCTGGGCGAAGACCTGGCCCAGGCCACCGGCGGCCAGCACGACGGCCCGGCAGTGGACGGCGCCGACGCCGTCGCGCTGCCCCTCGCCCATGACGTGGAGGGTCACGCCGGCGACGCCGCCGTCCGCGGCGAGCAGGAGGTCGACGGCCAGCGCGTGCGGGACGACCTCGATCTCGGGCGCGGCCGCCACGGCGGCGACCAGCGCTCGCTGGATCTCCGCGCCGGTGGCGTCACCGCCGGCGTGGGCGATCCGGTCACGGTGGTGGCCGCCCTCGCGGGTGAGGGAGATGACGCCCTGGTCGTCGTGGTCGAAGACGGTGCCGAGCGCGATCAGCTCACGCACCGCCTCTGGCCCCTCGGTCACCAGGACGCGTACGGCGTCGGCGTCGCAGGCCCCGGCGCCCGCGACGAGCGTGTCGGTCTCGTGCTCCTCCGGGGTGTCGCCCGGGCCCAGGGCCGCAGCGATCCCGCCCTGCGCCCACTGCGTCGACCCGGCGGAGAGCACGTCCTTGGTGACCACGAGGACCTTGTCGACGTGGTCGGTGAGTCGCAGCGCCGCGGTCAGCCCGGCGATGCCGGAGCCGATGATGACCACGTCGGCCCGGGTCGACCACCCGGGCTCGGGCGCCGTGAGCCGACCCGGGACGCCGGTCGACCTGGGTGGGCGGGGCTCCCGCGCCTCGTGCATCCCGGCAGGTTAGCGGGGGCCGCCGGCGGTGACGTCACCGCGGACCAGCGTGGGGTCCGCGAACGTCTCGGCCGGGTCGAACCCCGTGGCCAGGATCTTGTTGTCGGCGTCGACGAAGACCACGTGGGGCTGGAGCTCGCGGGCCTCGGCGGTCTCCATCTGGCCGTAGGCGATGAGGATCACCAGGTCGCCGGGGTGGACCAGCCGGGCGGCCGCCCCGTTGATGCCGATCACGCCGCTGCCGCGCTCTCCGGCGATCGTGTAGGTCTCCAACCGGGCGCCGTTGGTGATGTCGACGATGTGGACCAGCTCGCCGGCCAGCAGGTCGGCCGCGTCGAGGAGGTCCTCGTCGACGGTGACCGAGCCGACGTAGTGCAGGTCGGCCTGGGTCACGGTCGCCCGGTGGATCTTGCTCTTCATCATCGTGCGCAGCATCAGCTGGTCCCTTCTTCGGTGGTGCCCGCCCCAGGAGGAGTCGAGCCCGTCGCGTCGGTCCTCGGCCCCGGCACGGAGCCGATGACCAGCGACCTGTTGTCGATGAGTCGGGTGGCGCCGACCCGCGCGGCGATCAGCACGCGGGCGTTCGTGCCGGGTTCGAGGACGGCGTCCTCGGCCAGCGGGGCCAGGTCGGGGGTGGTGATCGCGAGGTAGTCGAGGTCGACGCCCTGCGAGGCCCGCAGCTCGGCCCGCGCGGCGTCGAGGGCGGCGTGGACGCCGTAGCGCGCGGCGTTGCGGGCGGCGCGCAGCGTCCGGTCGAGGGTGACCGCCTCGCGGCGCTGCTCGTCGTCGAGGTAGCGGTTGCGGCTGGAGAGCGCGAGCCCGTCGGGCTCGCGGGTGGTCTCGGCGCCCACGATCTCGACCCCGAGGCAGAGGTCGCTCGCCATCCGGCGCACGAGCACGAGCTGCTGGTAGTCCTTCTGGCCGAAGACCGCCACGTCGGGTCGGACCAGGCCGAGCAGCTTGGCCACGACGAGCAGGACGCCGGCGAAGTGGCCCGGGCGGGTGCGACCCTCCAGCACCCCGCCCAGCGGCCCGGGGTCGATCGTGACCCCGGGGTGGCCGCCCGTCGGGACCCCGCCCGGGTAGACCTCGTCGACGGCCGGCGCGAAGACCACGTCGACGCCCTCCCGCGCACAGACCTCCAGGTCGGCCTCGAGGGTGCGGGGGTAGCGGTCGAGGTCCTCGCCGGCGCCGAACTGGGTCGGGTTCACGAAGACCGAGACCACGACCGGGCCGTCGCCCACGTGCTCGCGCGCGACCCGGACGAGGGAGGCGTGACCCTCGTGGAGGGCACCCATGGTCGGGACGAAGCCGACCCGACGGCCCTCGCGGCGGGCGGCGGCCAGGAGGTCGGTCAGCTCGGCGCGCGTGGTCGCCAGCCGGGTCGTCGCCGATCCGCTGCCTGCGGGAGCGGTCGGTGGGGGCCGCGGACGTCATGGCGCGATCCCGGTCGAGGTCGCGTCCACCTCGCTCAGCGCGTCCTCCAGGACCTGCTGGATCTTCAGCGCCTGGATCGGCAGCACCCGACCGTCGGTCACCGCGCGGCCCAGCGTGGCCCGGGCCAGGGCGACGTACGACGGCAGCGTGGTGGGCGCGTTGGCCGCGATGTCGGCGAGGTGGGCCCGCACGGTCCCGACGTCGCCGCGCACGATCGGGCCGGTCAGCGCCGCGTCGCCGTGCGCGAGCGCGTTGTCGAGCGCCGCGGTCAGGAGCGGGCGCAGGGTGGCGGCCGGGTCGTCGGCACCGGCCGCCGCCAGCATCTCCATCGACTGGGTCACCAGCGTGACCAGGTGGTTGGCGCCGTGGGCCAGACCCGCGTGGTAGAGCGTGCGCATCTCCTCCGGCACCCACATCGGACGACCCCCGAGGTCGGCCACCAGGTCGGCGGCGACCGTGCGCTCGGGCTCGTCGGCCGTCAACCCGAAGACGCAGCCGGACAGCCGCTCGAGGTCGACCTCGGTGCCGGTGAAGGTCATCGCGGGGTGCAGCGCGACGGGGCGCGCCCCGACAGCGGCGGCCGGCTCGAGCACGGCCAGCCCGTGGCGGCCCGAGGTGTGCACGACGTACTGACCGGGGCGCAGGGCGCCGCTGGCCGACAGCACGTGCACGACGTTGGCCAGCATGTCGTCGGGGACCGTCAGCAGCAGCAGGTCGCAGGCCTTGGCCACGGCGGTCGGCTTCTCCGGCTCCAGGCCGGGCAGCAGGGCGGCGATCCGCGAGCGTGAGGCGTCGGACTCGCCCGCGGTGGCGACCACCTGGTGGCCGGCGGCCTGCAGCCGTGCGGCCAGGACCGCTCCGACGCGGCCGGCGCCGATGACACCCACGCGGAAGCGGCGACGCTCCGTCGGGGCGGTGGGCAGGCTGGACTGCGACCGGGGTCGTGACATGGTGCGAACCTTTCGTTCCAGTCCCTCCGCCACCCACCCCTCGCGGGGCGGGCCGGTGCGGGTACCGGACGGTGTGCTCGTCGGCCTCGCCTGCGCGCGACCTGGTGTCAGGGCAACTGTCGATGCACCACCGAGGTTAGGCCCCCGGACCTGAGCGCGGAACGAAATGTGTCGCGCGGCACGTCCGGCGCGGTCAGCCCACCTGCAGGGGGCGCGGCGCGCGGGGCAGCCAGTCGTGGGTGACGTGGTCGATGATGTGGACGCCCGCGGGGGCGTGGATCTCGTGCACCCCGGGCAGCACCCGGCCCTCCTGGAGGGCGTTGAAGACCTCCCACTCGCGGCGCTTGCGCTTGTTGCGCCACGAGGTGGCGAACGACGCCGGGTCGGTCCAGTGGGCGAACTCGTCACCATCGAGGTACTTCAGCTCCACGCACAGCCCGTGGGGCAGGCCGATCGAACGGCAGCGCTCGGGGGTCGTGCGGATCTCCCACTCGAAGGCCTTGGTGTAGACGAAGTCGGGCCCGATCGGGAAGCCCCACTCCTCGGCGTTGCGCAACCCGAGGTCGAGGTAGCCGTGGGCGTCACCGTCGAGGTAGAGACCGTGGCGCGGGACGCGGATGATCGACTGCACGTCGCCCACCTGCCACCCGAGGTCGGCGATCGAGGCCTCCCCCTCGGTGGTCAGCACCATGTCGCCGTCCCACTTCCAGGAGTAGCGCGTCTCGACCTGGGCGAAGCACCAGTTGTAGAAGTACGACAGCGAGTGCACGGAGAGCTCGTGGACCGCGCGGTGCTCGGCGCCGGCCCGCGCCACCGCGAAGGGGTACGACGCCAGCTGCAGCGTGTCGGAGCGGCCCACGCGGGCAGCGGTCTCGGCCGCGACCTCGGGGGTGCCGTCGGTCGAGCCGTTGTCGACGAGCAGCACGTGGTCGCAGGCCCGCAGCAGCGGCGGCAGCACGAACGGCAGCGACGGCGCCTCGTCCTTGACCCGCAGCACCGCGGTCGTGCCGGGACGCAGCGGTCCACGGGTCCAGGGCCACACGACGTCGAAGTCGGTGTGACCCTCGAGGTTGCTCAGGCCGGTGGGCCCCGCGTGGGCGGTCACGACCGCTGCTTGCCCACCGCGCGGCGCAGCGCCTGCCGCGCCTTCGGCGGCACGATCGCGCGCAGCCCGTGCGGGACCTTGTCGGCGGCGAAGGCTGGCGCGGGCGCCGGGGCCGCCCCGGGCCGGGGCGCACCCTGCCCTCCCTTGAGCTGCCGTCGGGTCTGCTGCTCGGCGGCCACCACGGACGAGCGCGAGATCGCCTCGGACTCGGCGTACAGGTCGACGTAGGCCTCGCGCAGCTGGTCGAACGTCGCGTGCGCGGCGGGCGTGTCGCCCCCCTCGTCGGCGAGCTTGTTGAGCTCGTCCCAGGTCTGCGCGGTGAGGTCGTGGAGCCGACGCGGCAGACCGAGGTCGTCGAGGCTCTGGCTCATCCGGCGCAGCGAGGGGTCCACGAAGCGGTGACCGTCGCGGATCTGCTCGCTCCGGGCGTGGGTGACGTTCTGCAGCTGGAGCCGCTCGCCCACCGACATCGTGACCCGGGTCCAGTCGTCGAGCAGGTCGGCGTACCGGACGAAGACCCGGCCGCTGCCGTCGACGGCGCCGTCGACGGACTCGCGGGTGGCCCGCTCGGTGTGCAGCAGCATGTTGAGCCACGACGCCGTCAGGTGGGCGGCGCCGAGCTTGTTGGAGTAGTAGGTCTGCTTGCTGCCGACCACCTCGGCCGGCGGGCGCAGCATGGTCGCGAAGACCGGGGTGGCGCCGCAGCGGATGGCCGCGACCCGCCACAGCGACAGGAACCAGCTCAGCCGCGGGTCCTTCACGACCAGCTCGCGGCTGACCTCGAAGTGGCTCTCGAGCCAGTCGGCGGTCGTGATCCGCTCCGGCTCGCGGGTCGCGATCCGACCCGCCTCGAACCACGCGTCGGGCCGGGCGTCGCTGACCTGGACGACGGCCTCGCGCAGCAGCCGGTCGTGGTGGTCGACCACCCAGCGCGGCTCCCCGAACCCCTTCGGGTTGGTCGCGTCGGCCTCGACCTCGGGCTGCGGGACGTGGAGGCCGAGGATCCGCATCAGGCCGGCCATGGTGCTGGTGCCGCTGCGGCCGGCACCCGCCACGAACAGCACCTTGCGCGGGTAGTCCTCGGGGGCGATGTCGGCTGGGTCGGTCACGGTGAGCGATCGTATCGGGGCTAGCCTCGCCGGATGAAGTCGCGGCGCGCCCCCTGGTCGCGGGTCCGCCGCCCGGGCCGGTCGGCGGCCGGCCCCCTGGTCAGCGTCGTCGTCCCGGTGTACGACGTCGCGGCCTACCTGCCGGCCTGCCTCGACAGCATCCTCTCCTCGCGCCACCAGGCCCTCGACGTCGTGGTCGTCGACGACGGCTCGACCGACGGGTCCGGCGCCGTCGCGGACGCCTACGCCGACCGCGACCCCCGCGTCCGGGTCGTGCACACCGCCAACCACGGTCTCGGCGCCGCCCGCAACGAGGGCCTGCGCCACGTGCGGGGAGACCTGCTGGCCTTCGCCGACTCCGACGACGTCGTGCCGGCCACGGCCTACCCGACGCTCGTGCGGTCGCTGGCGCGGTCGGGGTCCGACTTCGCGACCGGGTCGGTGCTGCTGCTCGAGCAGGGACCCGCCGGGCCCACGCTGCGCGAGCCGCCCTGGCTGGCCCGGCTGCACACCCCGGGCCGCACCGCGATCGAGGCTCGCGAGCACCCCGAGATCCTGGGCGACGTGTTCGCCTGGAACAAGCTCTACCGGCGGTCGTGGTGGGAGTCGCTCGACCTGTCGTGGCCCGAGGGCCTGCGCTACGAGGACCAGCCCACCACGACCCTCGCCTACCTGGGCGGCACCTTCGACGTGCTCGTCGAGCCGGTCTACCACTGGCGGATCCGTCAGGACGGCTCCTCGATCACCCAGCAGCGCGGCTCCCTGGCCGACCTGCGCGACCGGTGGACGACCAAGCAGATGACCCTGCGCGCGGTGGAGGCCTCGCCCGACGCGGCGCTGGTCCGGCCGGTGCTGCTCGACCGGGTGCTGGCCGGCGACCTGCCCCGCTACTTCGTGGCCATCCCCGACTGCGACGACGCGTGGTGGCGGCTGCTGCACGAGGGCGTGCTCGACCTGTGGGGCGAGCGGTCCCTGGTGCACAGCGGCCTCCCGCCCGTGCAGCGGCTGATCGGGTGGCTGGTGGAGCAGGACCGGCGCCAGGACGCCGCCGCCGTCGCGACGTACGTCGCCGGGCTCGGTCGACCGCCCGACCGGGTCGACTCCGCGCTCGGTCGACGCCTCGACGTACCGGTGATCGACCCGCGCACGGTCGACCCCGCCGCCCTGCTGCTGCGCGCCGGCGAGCGCTGAGCGGTCAGCAGCCGGCCCTGAGGGTCACCTGGCGGGAGATCGAACCCTTGCGGTAGCGGGTGTGCGGGCAGAGCACCGCACCGGTCTCGTCGATCGAGTTGAAGCTGTTGAGCTTGCCGAAGGAGTCGTGCTGGCCTGCGCGATCGCACTTGCGCCGGTGCACCTTGAAGCCGAACGTGTCGACTCCGCTGTAGAACACGTAGACCCGCTGCTTGCGGGCCGGCCGGATGACGAAGGTGTCCCTGACCGTGCTCTCCTGAGTCTTCTCTCCGCGTCCGGCGACCTCCAGGCCCGCCTCGACGGAGGCCTTGGCGAAGAACGCTCCCGCGTCGGCCTTGACCGACGCGGTCGCCTTGATCGAGGCCTCGACGACGTCTCGCTTGGTCAGCGCGACCTCGCGGGAGAACTCGGTGCGAGCCGGGACCCGCTTGCGGGTCGCGTGCGTCATCTTGAACGAACGGTTCGTCAGGGTGATCTTTCGCATGACCTTGCCGTTGTTGATCTCGTCCGACCGGCACTGGTGCATCTCGCCGGTGGACGCCGACACCGCGGCCGGTGTGGACACGACCAGGCCGGAGGCGAGCACGAGCAGGGTGGCGGGCAGCACGGCACGGCCGCGCCAGGAGAGAGACGTCATGGCGCCTCATTTCCCGCCCCGACGAGTAGCGAAACCACGCCCACCTGCCGGTCTAGACCACGTGGTCCTGGGTTCAGCAACTCCCGGTTGGGTACCCGTGTCGCATGCCAGGAGCCACCGTGGCGTCGCGCCGCGGACTAGGGTGGCTCGTCCTCGAAATCACTTCCGAGACGGATCGAGCCCCCAGATGATCGAGTTCGAGTCGGTGTCCAAGCAGTTTCCTGACGGCACGATGGCGGTCAAGGACTTCAGCTTCCAGCTCCCGTCCCGCAAGACCACGGTGCTCGTGGGTTCCTCCGGGTGCGGCAAGACCACGCTGCTGCGGATGATCAACCGGATGGTCGACCCGACCGCCGGGCGGGTCCTGGTCGACGGCGAGGACATCGCCGACAAGGACAAGGTCAAGCTGCGGCGCAGCATCGGCTACGTGCTGCAGGCCTCCGGCCTGCTGCCCCACCGCAAGGTCGTCGACAACGTCGCCACCGTGCCCGTGCTCAACGGCGTCCCCAAGGCCCAGGCCCGCAGCGAGGCCCTCGACCTGCTCGACAAGGTGGGGCTCGACCGCAGCCTGGCCACGCGCTACCCGCGCCAGCTCTCCGGGGGCCAGCAGCAGCGGGTCGGCGTGGCCCGCGCGCTGGCCAGCGACCCCAACATCCTGCTGATGGACGAGCCGTTCGGCGCGGTCGACCCGATCGTGCGCGCCGACCTGCAGGCCGAGCTCAACCGGCTCCAGCGCGAGCTCGGGAAGACGATCGTCTTCGTCACCCACGACATCGACGAGGCGTTCCTGCTCGCCGACCAGGTGGTGATCTTCCGCAAGGGCGGGGTGATCGCGCAGGCGGGCACGCCGGCCCAGATCCTGGCCGACCCCGCCGACGACTTCGTCGCGAGCTTCATCGGCGCCGACAAGGGCAAGCGCGAGCTGAAGCTCCAGCACCGGCAGGGCGACGGCGACCTGACCCTCGTCGTCGACGGCGACGGTCGCCCGGTCGGGGTGCTCGACCGCGACGACGTCCCCGCCACGACCCACGGGGCGACCGCCTCGTGAACTGGACGTTCAACAACCTCGACCTGATCCGCGAGGTGACGTTGACGCACGTCCGGCTCGCGGTGCTGCCGATCGTGCTCAGCTTTCTGCTGTCCATCCCGCTCGGCTGGCTGGCGAACCGGACCCCGCTGATGCGGTCGATCGTCATCACCACCGGCAGCCTGCTCTACACGATCCCCTCGCTGCCGCTGTTCGTGATCCTGCCGCTGATCATCCCGACCGGCGTCCTCGACGACACCAACCTCGTGGTCGCGCTGACGATCTACGGGGTCGCGATCATGGCCCGCTCGGCCGCCGACGCGCTGGCCTCGGTCGACCGGTCCACGATCGACGCCTCCACCGCCATGGGCTACTCCTCCTCCGTCCGGTTCTTCCGGGTGGAGCTGCCGCTGGCCGGGCCGGTGCTGCTGGCCGGCATCCGCGTGGTCTCGGTCAGCACCATCGCCCTGGTCTCGGTCGGCGTGATCATCGGCTCGAAGAACCTCGGCTACCTGTTCCAGAACGGCAAGCAGCGCGGCATCCTCGAGGAGGTCGTGGTCGGCATCCTGATCAGCCTGCTGCTGGCGCTGCTCTTCGACCTGCTGATCGTCGCCGTCGGACGGGTGCTGATGCCGTGGAACACCAAGGTCTCCACCCGGACGGCCCGGCGCCGCCTCCGCCGGCGTGAGCGTGCTGACGCGGCCGACGACGACCAGGGCGACGACGCCGGCCCGGGCGACGTCCGCGCGCCGGACCTCGCCACCGCGGGCGGGGGTGCCTGATGGACCTCCTGATGAGCGCCCTGCGCTGGATCGTCGACCCGAGCCACTGGGAGGCCGGCGCCCGCAGCCCGCTGCCGATCCAGGACCGCCTGGTCGAGCACCTGGCCTACACCGGCCTCTCGATGGTCATCGCCGCCCTGATCGCGCTCCCGCTGGGGTTCTACATCGGGCACACCGGGCGCGGTAAGCAGTTCGTGATCGCCTTCACCGGCTCGATGCGCGCCCTGCCCACGCTGGGGCTGCTCTACTTCCTGCTGATGGTCTTCGGCTACTGGCTGTCCTACGACACCGCCCCGATCGTCGGCGCCACCATCGCCTTCGTGATCCTGGCCATCCCCTCCATGCTCGCCGGGGCCTACGCCGGCCTGGAGTCGGTCGACCGGCAGACGATCGACGCCGCCCGGGCCAACGGGATGACGGAGTGGCAGATCCTGTTCCGCGTCGAGATCCCGTTGGCGCTGCCGCTGATCGTCGGCGGCGTCCGTGCCGCGACCCTGCAGGTGATCGCGACCGTGACCATCGCGTCGTACGCCGGCCTCGGTGGGTTGGGACGAATCATCACCAGCGGCATCGGCCTCAACGACTACGATCTGATCCTGGGTGGAGCCCTGCTCGTCACCGCCCTGGCTCTCGCGGTCGACGGGCTCTTCGCCCTGGCCCAACGGGCCGCCACCGCACCCGGTGTCACCCAGCCCCGCCCTGCGGCCCGACGCCGCACCTCAAGCCGGTCACCACGACCGCACGCGCCCCAGAGCGCGTGAGACGAAGGGAAAACACATGACCCGCACCTCCCGCCTCCACCGGATCGGAGCCGCCGCTCTCGCGGTGGGCCTGTTCAGCACGGTGGCCGCCTGCGGCTCCGACGACCCCACCACCACCGCCACGGAGGGCGGCGACACGGTCGTCGTCGGCTCCTTCGCCTTCCCCGAGAGCGAGATCCTCGGCGAGATCTACGCCCAGGCCCTCGAGGCCGGCGGCTTCGACGTGGAGACGAAGTTCAACATCGGCCCGCGCCAGCAGACCATCCCGGCGCTCCAGGACGGGTCGATCAACCTGATGCCGGAGTACAACGGCAACCTGCTGGCCTACTACGACGAGGGCTACACCGAGCGCACGACCGAGGAGGTCGACGGCGCCCTGGGCGATGCGGTGGCCGGCGACAACCTGCGGGTGCTCGACTCGGCCGAGGCCGAGGACAAGGACGCCTACGTCGTCACGAGCGCGACCGCCGAGGCCAACGACCTCACCAGCATCGGCGACCTGGCCGGGCTGGCGCCGTTCAAGCTGGGGGCCAACCCGCAGTTCGGCGAGCTGGGCTACGGCATCCCCGGTCTCGAGAGCGTCTACGGCGTCAAGGGCTCCGACGTCGAGTTCGTCCCGATCGAGGACTTCGGTGGCCCCGACACGGTCAAGGCCCTGGTCGACGACTCGGTGCAGGTGGCCGACATCTACACCACCTCGCCCGCCATCGTCACCGAGGACCTCGTGGTGCTCGAGGACCCGGAGAACATGATCTCCTCGCAGAACATCATCCCGCTGATCTCCGACGAGGTGTACTCCGACGAGATCGCCGAGGTGCTCAACGGCATCTCCGCCGAGCTGACCACCGAGGACCTGATCGCCCTGCGCGACCGGGTCGAGGGCGACGAGAAGGCCTCGGCCGCCACGGCCGCCGAGGAGTGGCTGGACGAGAAGGGCCTGCTCTGAGCCGACCGACCTGACCGGCGCGGGGGCCGAGCTCGCTCAGGCCCCCGCGACCGGCACGTCGCGGTGCCACGACTGGGTGACGTACGACGTCTCCCAGCCCATGCCGAGGTAGAGCTCGTGGGCGCCGGTGGCGGAGTCGGCGTCGACCTCGAGCCCCACGCGGTTGCGCCCGCGTGAGGCGGCGTCGGCGATGATCGTGCGCAGCAGGCCCTTGGCGACGCCCCGCCCGCGCGCCGACTCGAGCACGCCGATGTAGGACACGTAGGACCCGTCGGGCCCGGTGCTGCTCTCGGAGACCGTGCCGACCAGGGTGCCGACCGGCTGCGGCTCGGGGCCGTCGGTGAGCTCGGCGAGCCACCAGTGGTCCCAACGGTGACCGGGGTCCTCCCGCAGCCGGTGCAGGAACTCCTCGAAGGTCTCCTCGTAGTGGTTGAAGTGGTCGACGAACGCGCCCTCGAGCACCTCGTGGAGCGCGCGCAGGTCGCTGTCCTCCGGCATGCCGGTGCCGGCGCGTCGCACCCGGCGGAACGTCACGTCACGCCCGTCCCACTCGGCCGGGTCCGGGACCAGCGCGGCCTCCTCGGGCTCGACCGGTCGCTTCATCTGCCACCAGGTGCGGACCATCTCGAAACCGCCGGCGCGCAGCCACCGGTGCTGGCGCTCGTCGTCGGCGAAGGCCCCCGTGTCGATCTGCTGGACGTCGAGGCCGCGGGCCGCACCGACCTGCTGGGCCTGGCCGACCGCCCAGTCGAGCAGGACGTCGGAACAGGCGCGGCCGACCCGCTCCGACAGCTCGCGGGCGACGATGTGCACGAAGAGCATCCGGCCGCCGGCGCGGTCGTGGACGCTCCCCCAGGCCTGGATCTGGCCCTGGTCGTCGCGCACCACGACGTTGCCGCGGGTCAGGAGGCCGTGCTCGGAGACCTCGACCAGCACGTCGTCGACACCGGACGCGGCCCAGCCGCGGCCCTGGGCCTCGTGGGCCCGCAGCAGCTCGGTGAGTCGGGCGACCTCGGCGCGGTCGCTGGCGGCAGGGGTGTCGACCCCCCAGCCGTCGGGCAGCGTCGCGGGCAGGTCGACCAGCTCGTCGGGATCGTTGCCGAACCTCGACTCCTCAGGGATCACGAGGAGGCATTCTGCCCGAAACCGACGCGGGACCGGTCGGCGGCTCGGATCAGGCGTGCTTGCGGAAGGTCTCTGCGGCCTGCCACTGGGCGGTCACCACGTCGAGCTCCTGCTCCAGCTCGGCCACTCGCACGATGGCGTGGGCGGCCCGCTCGTCGGCCTCGGTGAGCCGGCGCTCGAGGCTGTGGCCCTCACGCTCGGCCTGCTCGGCGCGGGCCGTCGTGGAGGCCAGCCGGGCCCGGGCCCGCTCGGCGTCGGCCCGGGCGGTGCTGAGCGTGGAGCGCAGCTCGGTGATGCGGACCTCCTGCTGGGCCAGCCGGGCGTCCTGGCTCAGGCCCCGGGCGTGCTGCTCGGTGATCCGGGTGTCCTGGGCGGTCATCCGGGCCTCGACGCCGGCGACGTACCGCTGGTGCTCGGCGGTGCGGACCACGGCGAGGTCGCGGTAGTCCTTGGCCAGGGCGGCCCGGTCGCGGGCGGCCTCGCGGTGGGTGTCGAGCAGCTGGGTGTGGGTGAGGCGGTGGGCCACCACGCCCAGGATGACGCTGGTGGCCGCGGCGCTGGTCAGCAGCGCCCACGAGCCCGCGACGACCGCCGCGACGACGAAGGCCGCACCGAGGCCGAGCAGGACCAGCGAGGTCACGACCCGAGCCGAGCGTGCGCGACGCCGGGCCGGCGCACCTGAAGGGGTCGAGGGACGGTCGGAGCCGGACGCAGAGGTCATGGGGGCAGGCTAGGCGCGCCCCCTCCTGGCATCCTCGCGCCACGCCGCAACGGCCCCGTCCGACCCCTCAGCCCCTCACCCCTCCTGCGTCGCTTGCGTCACACCCGCCCCAGGTCGGCGGGGGGCGGGGGGTCGTCACGACGGACGCGGCAGGCGCGCTCGAGGAGGAAGGCGGCGACCACGACCAGGAGGCCGCAGACGGCGGCGACGAGCGAGCGGACCAGGCGCTGCTCGGCCAGGTCCGCCTCGACGCCGAGCCAGCTGAGCGCGTAGCCGAGGTAGCCGGCGCCGACCAGGGCGCCGACGTACGCGCTGGCCCGGGCCAGGACGAGGCGGTTGACGGCCTGGTGCGGGAGGAGCCGCTCGCGGCGGACGTGCACCGAGCGCCAGGTGGCGTGGGCGGCGCCACCGAGCACCAGGGCCACCAGCCCCAGCGCCAGCGGCTGCAGCCAGGTGACGATCGGGGCCGTGGTGCCCAGCCGGTCGGCGACGGTGTGCACCAGCCAGCCCGACGCGAGCCCGACGACGGCCCAGACGGCCACCGCAGCGGGCGGTGTCGGGCGCAGGTGGCCCCGGGGGTCCTCGGGCCGGTCCCGAGGAGGCTCTGGGGTCACCCGACGTCGAGCGTGAGGTCCTCGCGCACGGTGACACCGTCGAGGCCGAGATCGCCCAGCAGGTCGGCGATCGGACCGTGGCCCGGGAAGACGGCGTCGGGCTCGAGGTCGAACCACGGCTTGAGGACGAACGGCCTCTGGTGCGCCCGCGGGTGCGGGAGTCGCAGAGCGTCGGTGTCGCTGCGGCGGTCGCCGACGACGATCAGGTCGACGTCGAGCGTGCGGGGCGCGTTGACCTCGTCGCTGCGCTCGCGGTCGTAGGCGTCCTCGATGGCCAGCGCGCGGTCCATCAGGCGGTTGGCGGCCAGCGTCGTGTCGGCCAGCACCACGGCGTTGAGGAAGGGCTTGGCCCCGGCCGGGGAGTCGACCGGCGCGGTCTCGTAGACCGGTGAGACGCCGGTGACCCACACGTCGGGGGTGTCGGCGAGGGCGTGGACGGCGCCCTGGAGGCTGGCCATCCGCTCACCGAGGTTGGCGCCCAGCGCCACGACCACCCGCCGGATGGGTCGCATCTCGCCGGTCAACGTGTCCGCGTCGATGATGTGGGGGTTGGGGGTCTCAGTCACGAATCTTGCCTCACGTCTCGAGTGATCGTCAGCGCGACGTCCCGGAACGTCGCGTCGATGGGTGCATCCGGTTTGTGAACGGTCACGCGGGCCCAACTCACACGGGCGTCCTCCAGGCAGACGTCCGCGATCCTCTGGGCCAGGGTCTCGATCAGGTCGACCGGATCGTGCTCCACGGCGGCTTTCACCGAGGTGACGAGACTCCCGTAGTCCACCGTGTCGTGCAAGTCGTCAGACGCCGCAGCGGGCCCGGTGTCGAGGCCGAGCGAGAGATCGATCACGAAGCTCTGGCCCTCGCGCCGCTCGTGCTCGAACACGCCGTGGTGACCCCAGCACTCGACGCCGAGGATGCTCAGCTCGTCGGTCATCGGGGGTCTCCGTCCGGTGGCGCGGGGGGATGGAGCTGCGCCAGCACCCGCAGCACATCACGGTGAGCCCGGACGTCGTGCACCCGGACCCCCCACACGCCGCGCTGGGCGAGGACGACGGTCAGCGCCAGCCCGGCGGCCTCCCGCTCGTCGACGGGGCGCTGGGCCCCGTCGGCGTCGGTGAGCGCGGCTCCGAGAAAGCTCTTCCGACTGGCCCCGACCAGCAGCGGATAGCCCAGGTCGGCGATCCGGTCGAGGCCGCGCAGCAGCTCCCAGCTCTGCGGGCCGGCCTTGGCGAAGCCGAGCCCGGGGTCGAGCACGACCCGGTCGTCGGCGACCCCGGCGGCCCGGATCGCCTCCACCCGCTCGGCCAGCTCGGCACGCACGGCCTCCACGACGCCGCCCGGGCCGTCGTACACCGCGAAGTCGCGCATCCGGTCGCTGTGCGCACGCCAGTGCATGGCGACGTACGTCGCTCCGGCCGCGGCCACCACGTCGAGGATCGCGGGGTCCGCCAGACCGCCCGAGACGTCGTTGACGACGGTGGCGCCGGCGGCGAGCGCGGCCTCCGCCACCTCGGCCCGCATCGTGTCGACCGAGATCCGCACGCCCTCGCCGGCCAGGGTCTCGATGACCGGCACCACCCGGTCCAGCTCCTCGCCCACCACCGGCCGGGTCGCGCCCGGACGGGTCGACTCGCCGCCGATGTCGAGCAGGTCGGCACCCTCGGCCCACAGCCGTCGCCCGTGAGCGGTCGCGGCCGAGGAGTCGGCGTACCGCCCGCCGTCGGAGAAGGAGTCAGGCGTGACGTTGACGACGCCCATGACCAGCATGGCGCGAACCTATCCGACCGCGCCGGCCACTACCGTGGCTCGCTGTGACGACCTCCGGCACGCCGACGTTCCTCCTCGGGACGGGCAGCCGGAAGGGTGGCACCACCTGGCTCTACCGGCACCTGAAGCGTTCGCCGGCCTTCGTGGCCGGCTACCGCAAGGAGTTCCACGTCCTCGACACCCTCGACGTGGCCTCCCAGGACTACATGCGGGCCCGGATCCTCGACCTCGCCGAGCAGGCGGTGACCGACGCGCGCGAGGGCCGACCGGCCGACGCGGAGGTGCTGCACCGGCTGAGCATGTACGCCGACCCGTCGTTCTACTACGACTACTTCACCGGGCTGCTGGCCCGCACGCCCGGGGCGCGGCTGACCGCCGACATGACCCCCGAGAACGGGCTGCTGCCGACCACGCGGCTGCGGTCGGTCCGGGCGGCCTTCGCCGAGCGCGGCGTGCGCACCGCGACCGTGCTCGTGATGCGCGACCCCGTCGACCGGGTGTGGTCGCAGGTGCGGATGCAGCACCACCGCACGCCCGAGCGCTTCCACGAGTCGCCCGAGGACACGCTGCTGCGGGTCCACCAGGACGAGGGCTTCGCTCTGCGCACCGCCTACGACCAGATCATCCAGCGGATCGACGCGACGTTCCCGGCCCAGGACGTCGCCTACGCGTTCTACGAGCGGCTCTTCGAGCGCACCGAGCTCGACCGGATCTGCGGCACCCTCGGCATCGTCAGCCCCGAGCCGGCCCTGCCCCAGCGGGCGGACGCCTCCCCCGGGCGCGACCGGGGGCTGCGCGAGTCGACGGTGCGCCAGGTGGCCGAGCACTACGCCGACGTCTACCGCTTCGTGCAGTCGCGCTTCCCGGTCGACCTGGGCGAGCTGTGGCCCCGGAGCCGGCTCGTCCTGTGACGCGCGGTCAGAACTCGTAGCCCTGCTCCTCGATCACCGGCGCGAACACCACCCGCACGCGCTCGGCCGAGTCGGCGTCGTACAGGTCGCGGTAGTCGGACCCGGTCGCCGGTCGGGCCCCGGACTTGGCGTGCGGGAGGTCCGGCGTGCCGGGGAGGTCGAGGTGGCGCCAGACGTCGGCGAGGTCGTCGGCGAGCCGCTCGAAGCGCAGCACCCGGTCGACGGCGATCTCGCCGCGCAGGTGGTAGGCCTGGTAGTTGCGCTGGGCCAGCGTCTCGATGTTGGGCATGGTCAGGAACCGCTCGAAGGTGTCGACCTTGCCGTTGCGGCGCATCCAGAAGTAGAGACTCACCACCGCGTCCCAGGGGTTCCGCTCGATGGCCAGCTTGAAGTAGGCGTCCCAGACCTCCCGGCCCAGGACCGGGCGCACCTTGGAGGCCCGGATGTGCTCGTGGACGCGCGCCCTCAGCGGCGGCGCGGTGAAGTGCTGCGGCGCCCGACCGCCCCGCTCGCGGCGCAGCACCTCGTCGTCCTCGGGCAGCGGCGTGATCACGTCGTCCGGCCCGCAGACCCGCGACAGCGCGATCTCGACGCTGGTGCCGGCGGTCTTGAGCGTCTTCATGAAGACGAAGCGGTGCTCGTGGGAGGTGATCACGGTGCGGGCGAGGCTACCCGAGGTGGGCGGTGGTGGCCGGGGACCGGGTGGTTCAGGAATCCCCGGTCGACCGGGGATCCCTGAACTGGACGGTCCTCGCGAGGGCTGACAAGTGCAGGAAGTGCCTGCCGAGTGGTGCTGGTGGGACGCGAGAGGTATGTCGAGTGGCCGGCTGCGGCTCAGCGGCGGTGGATCAGCGCCATCGCCTCGGCGCGGGTGGCGGCGTTGTGCATCTGGCCGCGCACGGCCGAGGTGATCGTGCGGGCGCCGGCCTTCTTCACGCCCCGCATCGTCATGCAGAGGTGCTCGGCCTCGAGCACGACGATCACGCCGCGGGCCTCGAGGATCTCCATCAGCGCGTCGGCGATCTGCGTGGTCAACCGCTCCTGCACCTGGGGACGCTTGGCGTAGACGTCGACCAGCCGCGCGAGCTTCGAGAGGCCGGTGATCTTGCCGGAGACGGCCGGGATGTAGCCGACGTGCGCCACGCCCGTGAACGGCACGAGGTGGTGCTCGCACATCGACCACAGCTCGATGTCGCGGACCAGCACCATCTCGTCGTGCCCGATGTCGAAGGTGGTGGTCAGCACGTCCTCGGGACGCTGCCGCAGACCGGCGGTGAGCTCGGCGTAGGCGCGCGCCACCCGGGCCGGGGTCTCGAGGAGCCCCTCGCGGTCGGGGTCCTCGCCGATCGCGATCAGCAGCTCGCGCACCGCGGCCGCGGCGCGGTCGTGGTCGAACGCCGGGATCTCCTCCGGCGTTCGCAGCGGCTGGCTGATCAGGTCGGTCACAGCGCGGGCGGGGCCGGAGGCGTGGGCGGGGCGGTGTCGGGCGGAGCGATCCCGCCGCCGTGGACGTCGCCACCCGCGCCGGGGGGCGTGAGGATGGCGCCGGCGGCGGCCTCCTCCTGAGCCTTCCCGTTGGCCGCGGCCCGGTCACGGATCTCCTGGGGGATCTCGATCGGCGGGATGTCGGAGGGGTTGCGGTCGGGCGACCCGGTCCAGGCCGGCCGCTCCGGACGACGGCGCAGCGGCACGAAGACCTCGGCCACCTCGGCCTTGTCGAGGGTCTCCTTGTCGAGGAGCGAGAGGACCAGTGCGTCGAGGACGTCGCGGTTCTCCTCCAGGATGTCGAAGGCCTCCTGGTGCGCCGCGGCGAGGAACTTCTTGGTCTCCTCGTCGATCTTCGCGGCGACGTCCTCGGAGTAGTTGCGCTGGTGGCCCATGTCGCGGCCCAGGAACGGCTCGGAGGCGTCGTCGCCGAGCTTGATCGCGCCCAGCGTCTCGGTCATGCCGTACTGGGTGACCATCGCCCGGGCCAGGCTCGTGGCCTTGTCGATGTCGTTGCCGGCGCCGGTCGTGGGGTCGTGGAAGACCATCTCCTCGGCCGCGCGGCCGCCGAGCATGTAGGCCAGCTTGTCGAGCATCTCCGAGCGGGTCTGGGAGTACTTGTCCTCGTCGGGCAGCACCATCGTGTAGCCCAGCGCCCGGCCGCGCGGGAGGATCGTGATCTTGTGCACCGGGTCGGTGCCGGGCAGCGCCGCGGCCACCAGGGCGTGGCCGCCCTCGTGGTAGGCCGTGATCAGCTTCTCCTTCTCGCTCATCAGCCGCGAGCTGCGCTGCGGTCCGGCGATCACGCGGTCGATCGCCTCGTCGAGCGAGTGGTTGGTGATCAGCTTCTCGTTGTTGCGCGCGGTGAGCAGGGCGGCCTCGTTGAGCACGTTGGCGAGGTCGGCGCCGGTGAAGCCCGGCGTACGTCGGGCGTAGGACAGCAGGTCGATGTCCTGCGACATCGGCTTGCCGCGCGAGTGCACCTCGAGGATCTTGTGGCGCCCGGCGAGGTCGGGGGCGTCGACGCCGATCTGACGGTCGAAGCGGCCCGGGCGCAGCAGCGCGGGGTCGAGCACGTCGGGACGGTTGGTCGCGGCGATCAGGATGACGCCGCCACGGACGTCGAAGCCGTCCATCTCGACCAGCAGCTGGTTGAGGGTCTGCTCGCGCTCGTCGTGGCCGCCGCCCATGCCCGCGCCGCGGTGGCGCCCGACGGCGTCGATCTCGTCGATGAAGACGATCGCCGGAGCGTTCTCCTTGGCCTGCTCGAACAGGTCGCGGACGCGCGAGGCGCCGACGCCGACGAACATCTCGACGAAGTCGGAGCCCGAGATCGAGTAGAAGGGCACGCCTGCCTCGCCGGCGACGGCGCGGGCCAGCAAGGTCTTGCCGGTGCCCGGAGGCCCGTAGAGCAGGACGCCCTTGGGGATCTTGGCGCCGACGGCCTGGAACTTCGCCGGCTCCTGGAGGAACTCCTTGATCTCGCCGAGCTCCTCGATGGCCTCGTTGCAGCCGGCCACGTCGCTGAACGTGGTCTTGGGCATGTCCTTGGTGATCAGCTTGGCCTTGGACTTGGCGAACTGCATGACGCCGCGACCGCCGCCCTGCATGTTGTTCATCAGGAACAGGAAGAGGAAGACGATCAGCATGATCGGCAGCAGCGTCAGCAGCAGGCTCCCGAGGATGCTGGGCTGGGGGTTCTCGGAGTTGGACTCCTCGATGGTGCCGGCCGCGACCTGCTTGTCGACGGCGGTGAGCAGCCGCGGGGCCTGCCCGATGATGTAGTAGGACATCACCTGGTCGCCGCTCTCGCGGGTGCCCTTGTCGAGGGTGGCCTGGATCTGCTGGTCACCATCGATGAACGTGATGGTCTCGACCTTGCCCTCGGCGATGTAGGACTCGAGCTTGGACGTCGGCACCTCGTCGTACCCGCCCCCGGGCGCGAGGTACTGCAGGGCGAGGAGCACGCCGATCACGGCGACGGCGATCCACACCCAGGGACCCTTGAAAATACGCTTCACAGACTTCTCTCGACTCCAGGCTCGATGAATCACCCGACGGTACACGCGGGACGCTGGACACCATTCTCGCAGGCCCGTGGTGGGAACGGACGGGCAGCAGCGGGCGTTCCCACGCCGGCCCCGGGTGGGTGTGAGCCGCGTCGCCCGGGAGTGGTCGCCTAGGAGTAGACGTGGGGGGCGAGCGTGCCGATGTCGCGCAGGTTGCGGTACTTCTCGCGGTAGTCGAGGCCGTAGCCGACCACGAACTCGTTGGGGATGTCCCAGCCGACGTACTTGACGTCGACCGGCATCCGCTGGGCCTCGGGCTTGCGCAGCAGGGTGCAGATCTCGACGCTGGCGGGGCTGCGCGAGGTGAGGTTGGCGGTGAGCCACGACAGGGTCAGCCCGGTGTCGATGATCTCGTCGACGATGAGCACGTGACGCCCGGAGATGTCGGTGTCGAGGTCCTTGAGGATCCGCACGACGCCCGAGGACTTGGTGCCGGAGCCGTAGGAGCTCACCGCCATCCAGTCCATCTCGACGTGGCGGGAGAAGGCGCGGGCCAGGTCGGCCATCACCATCACCGCGCCGCGCAGGATCCCGACGATGAGGAGGTCCTCGCCGGCGTAGTCGCTCTCGATCTCGCCCGCCAGCTCCGAGAGGCGGTCGAGGATCTCTTTCTCGGTGTAGAGGACGTTGACGAGATCGCCGTCGACGTCGGAGGCATCCATGCGCTCAGCGTCGCACAGTCGTGCTGGCGAGGCGCAAGCGGTCCTGTGCCCGGTACGCCGAGACGTGGCCGGGCAGCTGGACCTCCTTGGGCAGGTGGGTGCGGTTCCACACCTGCTGCTCCAGCGCCTCGACGTGGACCGCGAAGAGCTCGCCCGCCGGGCACCCGGCACGCAGGGCCGCGAGCCGCAGCATCCGGGTGCGGACGGCGGCCGGGAGCGTCTCGATGCGCCACACGTCGAAGCCGGTCTCGTCGTCGTAGTGCTCGGCGAGCGCCTCGAGCGCCAGCTGGTCGAGCGCCTCCATGTCCTGGCGCAGCTGGTCGGCCGTGCGGGCCAGGGTCGTGGCGATCCCCGGGCCGAGCTCGCGCTCCAGCAGCGGCAGCACCGTGTGGCGGACCCGGGAGCGCGCGAACCGCGGGTCGGCGTTGTGGGGATCGGTCCAGAAGTCGATCCCCTCCGCGCGGCAGGCCGCCTCGGTCTGGGCGCGGGTGAGGTCGAGCAGCGGACGTCGGTAGCGGTCGAAGGCCCGACGCATCCCGGCGATCGAGCGACCGCCCGAGCCCCGGGTGAGGCCGAGCAGCACGGTCTCGGCCTGGTCGTCGAGCGTGTGGCCGAGCAGCACGGTCACCGCCGCGAAGTGCTCGGCCATCCGGTCGAGCACGGCGTACCTGGCCTCACGGGCGGCCGCCTCGACGCCCTGCCCCCCGGCGGCGACCTGCACGCGCGCGCTGGCCGTCTCGTCGACGCCCAGCCCGGCCATCTGCTCCACCACCCGCGCCGCGTGCTCGGCCGATCCGTCCTGGAGACCGTGGTCGACGGTCACGCCGACCACCCGGGCCGCGGGGGTCCTGGCCTCGGCCACCGCGGCGGCCAGCAGGGCCAGCGAGTCTGCGCCCCCCGAGCAGGCGACGAGCACCACCTCGCCGGGCCGTACGTCGACCAGGCCGGCCCGCACCGCACGGCGGCAGGCGGCCAGGGCCGGGTCGCGGCTCATCGGGCGCTCGCCGGGACGGCGGTCGGGGCGGCGGTCGGGGCGGCGGTCAGGGCGGCGGCCGGGGCGGCGGTCGGGCGGCGGCGGCGGCCGTCGGGGCGGCGCTCGGGGCGGCGGTGGCTGAGCCACCGTCCGGAGCGGCAGAACGGTGGCAGACCCACCGCCGTACGGGCGGATGGTCGCGCGGCGGTGCCTCCGCCACCGTTCCTCCCACCGGTTCGGTGGCTGACCCACCGCCGCAGGGCCGGCGTCCCGCCTGCGGCCGGACCCGGGAGCGGCGGTGCCTGAGCCACCGTCCGCACCGAGGAAACGGTGGCAGACCCACCGCCGCCCGGACGGCGGCCGGGACAGCGGTGGCTGAACCACCGTCCGGAACGGGAGAACGGTGGCAGACCCACCGCCGCACCAGCGTCATCCGAGGACGCGGGCGACCCAGGCCTCGGGCTCGGACAGCTCGGCCTTGCTGGGGAGGTTCTCGGCGCGCTCCCACACGGAGTTGAACTCGGTCATCCCGACCTTGTCGACCACGCCGCGCACGAACGCCGCCCCGTCGCGGTACTGCGCCATCTTGGCGTCGAGCCCGAGCAGTCGCCGCAGGATCCGGTCGAGCGTGCCGACGCCCTTGCGACGCTCGTCGAACTTGCCACGGATCTTCTCGACCGAGGGGATCACCGTGGGGCCGACGCCGTCCATCACCACGTCGGCGTGGCCCTCGAGCAGCGACATCATCCCGGTCACGCGGTCGAGGATCTCGCGCTGCTCAGGTGTGCTGAGGACGTCGACCAGGCTGCCGCCCCGCACACCGCCGCGCACCGCCTCGGTCAGCCGCTTGAGCCCGTCGTCGAGGAACGAGGTCGGCTCGACCGTCGCCGCGAGCGCCTCGATCTGGGCGAACAGGTGCTCGCGCATCCACGGCACGGCGGTGAACTGCACCCGGTGGGTCTCCTCGTGCAGGCAGACCCAGAGCCGGAAGTCGGTGGGGTCGACGCCGAGCTCGCGCTCGACGTGGACGATGTTGGGCGCGACCAGCAGCAGCCGGCCGTCGGGGGCGTGGAAGGGGTCGAACTGACCGAGCACCTTGCCGCCCAGGAAGCCCAGCAGGCCGCCGACCTCGGCGCCGGTGATCCGCGACCCGATGGCCTTGGCCAGGGCGGAGGGCGGCTTGTCGGAGGCGATCTTGCCGACCAGCGGGCCGATCGCGTGGCGGAAGCCGTCGGCGTTGGCCTGCACCCAGCCGGCACGGTCGACCACCAGCACGGGGGCACCGTGGTCCTGGGCCACCAGGCCGGTGAAGTCGCGGACCAGGCCGGTGGAGCGGTCGGCGTCGGCGCGCAGCTCCTCGACCACCTGGTCGGCCTCGTCGCGACCCACGACCGGACCCTCCCCGGCGAGCCGGGAGCCCAGGCGCACGGCGAGGTCCCAGTCGACCATGGCGCCCGCGTGGTCGCTGTGCGGGTCGCTGTTGGCGCCGCTGTCGGGCTGGCTGCCGGGCTCGAGGCTCATGCGACGACCGTAGTCGACGGGATCCAACCGCCTACCCGGCTGCTACCCGGCTGCTACCCGGCCCGACCGGCTGACCGGCCGACCGGCTGACCGGCCGGCTAGCGCCCGCAGCGGCAGGCACCCAGCGCCGCCGCCGCGTTGTCGAGGGTCTCCAGCGCGTCGAGGGTGTCGGGCTTGCGGATCCGGTCGCTCATCAGGGCGAAGACCATCGGCACGCCGTCGGGTCCGACGGCCACCCCGGCCAGTGAGAACACGCCGGTCAGGGTGCCGGTCTTGGCCCGCACCCGGCCCCGTGCCTCGGGGATCGGACCGTCGAAGCGGTCGGTCAGCGAGCCCGTGAAGCCGGCGACCGGGAGCCCGGTGATCACCGGCCGCAGCTCGGGGTGCTCGGGCGAGGCGGCCAGCCGGAGCACGTCGACCAACGTCTCCGGGGCGAGCCGGTTGGCGCGCGAGAGGCCGCTGCCGTCGTGCAGCACTCCCGCGCCGAGCTCGACGCCGGCCCGGCCCAGGAGCCGCTCGACCCCCTGCTGCCCGGCGGCCGAGGAACCCTCGCCGCTGTCGGCCAGGCCCACGTGGCGCAACAGCACCTCGGAGGCCTCGTTGTCGCTGACGTCGAGGATCCGCTCGACGACGGCGCCGAGCGGGGCGCTGCGCACCTGCGCCAGGCGCGTCCCGCCTGCCCCCGCGACGCCGCGCTCGGGCGCCCCGACCACCTCGATGCCGGCGTCGGACAGGGCACCCGCGAAGGTGGCGGCCGCGGTGAGCGCGGGGTCGTCCACCCGGCCGTAGCCGGTGGCCGAGCGCCCCTGCTCGACCCACAGCGAGGTGATCGGCGAGACCACGCCGTCCGGCACGTAGTCGGGCTCCCAGGTCGGGTTGGCGGCGGGGCCGGTGAACAGGCTGTCGTCGTACCCGATCGCGACCCGCGTGCGGCCCAGCTTGCGCAGCCGGGTGGCGGTGCGCTGGGCCAGGGTCACGACGTCGGCCCGGGCCGGGTAGGGCGTGTCGGCGTCGGGCTTCTCGCGGCCCAGGAACGGGTCGCCGCCCCCCACCAGCACGATCCGGCGCGGGCCGCCTGCCACCACCGAGGTGGTGAAGACGTGGTCGGGCCCCAGCGCCAGGAGGGCCGCCGCGGTCGTGACGACCTTCGTGGTGGAGGCGGGGGTCGCGGTCCCCTGCCCGCTCGAGTACGTCGGCCCGCCCCGCGCCAGGGGCGCCACCGCGGCCACCACGTGCCGGCCGAGGTCGCGGTCGCCGAGGTAGGGCGTCAGCGCCGCACTGACCTGGTTCTGGGAGAGCCCCCGGGAGCGCGTGACGCCGGCGACCGCCGCGGGAGCCACCACGGGGGGCAGGTCGAGGCCCGGCGGCGGAGCGACGACGGCCGGCTCGGGGGGCGCCGCGGGAGGCCGCTCGCCGAACCAGTCCTCGACCAGCGGGGCGGCGTACTCGTCGTAGAGGTCGTAGCGCCAGGTGGCCGCGCCCCCGGCTGCCAGGAGCAGCACGAGGACCACCACGAGCCACCGTCCGCGGCGTCGCCGAGGAGGCTGCCGGCCGTGGGATGCGTCACGCTGGGCCACGTCATCTCCTCTCCCGGTACGCGTTCGCGGCCATTGTGCGCGAGGATGAGGCGTCCCGGACAACCGGGATCGAGGCGAACAGCGAGTCGGCGGAGGAAAAGCGTGCTGGAGTTCGACGTCCTGGTGGAGATCCCCAAGGGGGAGCGCAACAAGTACGAGGTCGACCACGAGAGTGGTCGGATGCGGCTGGACCGCATGCTCTTCACCTCGACGCAGTACCCCGCTGACTACGGCTACATCGAGGACACCCTCGGTCAGGACGGCGACCCGCTCGACGCGCTGGTCATCCTCCAGGCGCCGACGTTCCCCGGCTGCCTGATCAAGTGCCGCGCCATCGGCATGTTCCGGATGACCGACGAGGCCGGCCGCGACGACAAGGTGGTGTGCGTCCCCGCGAACGACCCGCGCCTGGAGCACATGCGCGACATCAACCACCTGCCGAAGTTCGACCGGCTGGAGATCCAGCACTTCTTCGAGGTCTACAAGGACCTCGAGCCCGGCAAGTCCGTCGAGGGGGCCGACTGGGTCGGCCGTACCGAGGCCGAGGCCGAGGTGCACGCCTCCTTCGAGCGGCTCAAGACCGAGGGCGGCGACGGGCACTGAGCCCGCGCTGACCGACCGCCGCACCCGGGTCTCCATGAGCCCGACCGCCGGAGCGTCGGCTCAGGTCTTGACCGCGCGGAAGTAGCCGATCGCGCCACTGCGCTCGAGGGTCACCTCGGCGCAGCCCTGGCCGCCCAGCCAGTGGACGAGCTCGGTCCCGGTGCAGCCGGGGCCCAGCAGCCCGGCGAGGCGTCCGGCCCGGCGCACCGGCTCGTGGCGCAACCCGGAGTCGTTGAGCAGGGCGCTGCCGGTGATCACCCCACCGGGGCGCAGGACTCGCGTCATCTCGACGACGGCGCGGGTCGGCTCCGGGAAGCAGTGCAGCCCGGTGAAGCTGACCACCAGGTCGAAGGACCCGCTCGCGAACGGCAGGTCCTCGACGTCGGCGATCCGGGGCACGACCTGGTCGGCGACCCCGCGCTCGCGGGCAGCGGCCATCGTGCGGTCGAGCATGCGCTGGGCGATGTCGGCGGCGACGTACCGGAGGTCCTGGCCGGGCCGGAGGCCGCGGAGCGCCACTCCCCCACCGCAGGGCACGTCGAGCACCCGGGCCCCGGCGGGCTGCCGGGAGATCTCGTCGGTCGCGGCGTACAGACGACGCAGGTCGCTCTGGAGGCCGGCCGCCCAGGCCAGTCCGCCCAGGCGCGGGTGCTCGACCGTCCAGTCGTAGACCGAGGCCCACAGCGGGTCCTCGCTCCAGCCACCGAGGCCGGGCAGCCGCACCCCCCGCATCGCGGCAGGTCGCGTCACGGCAGCGCGGGCGTACCGACGAGGTCGGCGGCGCGCAGCATCTCGGTGGGTACGCCGAAGGCGTCGACCAGGTCGCCGGCCAGCGGCCGGACCTTGCGGCACAACGAGCTGACCTCGCGGCTGATGGCCTTGGAACGCGTCGAGGACATCCGGCCGTGCTCCATGAACCAGGCACGGTCGGCCTCGATGGTGCTGAGCGCGTGGACGTCGCAGAGCAGGCTCAGGGCCACCTTGAGGTCGCCGTCGGGCAGCTCGCGGGTCTTGTCGACGAACGCCTCGAGCACCCGGCGCTCGACGTGGGCCCGGGCCGCGGCGATCACGTGGTCCTGCACGCGCGAGAAGACCGCGCCGGGGTTCATGCCGTTGTCGACGCCGCGCTTGAGCCGGCGGGCCACGCCGCCGATCATGTGGTCCTCGCGGAAGCGGAGCATGGCCAGCTGGTACTCGGAGTCGAGCAGCCCGGCCTCCTGGTCCCAGCCCTCGTCGCCGCCGGGGAGGACGTCCTTGATCCGCTCGAGGAGCTTGTGGACACCGGTCTTCTCGAGCACGGTCTCGACCCCGAGGTTGGCCACGAACCGCACCATGCCGAACTGGTCGAGGTCCTCGAACTCGCTGGCGTAGTCGGTGAGCAAGCCCTTGGCGACCAGCTGGAGCAGCACGTGGTTGTCACCCTCGAACGTCGTGAAGACGTCGGTGTCGGCCTTGAGCGCGGCGAAGCGGTTGACCGAGAGGTAGCCGGCACCGCCGCAGGCCTCGCGGCACTCCTGGATCGTGCGGGTGGCGTGCCAGGTGCCGAGCGCCTTGGTGCCGGCGGCGATCAGCTCCAGCTCGCGCCGGGCCAGCTCGTTGCCGGGGGTGTCGCCCGGGGCCGAGAACACGTCGTGCAGCTGGGCCGCGACCTGCTCCTGCATGAAGTGGAAGGCGTAGGTGCGGGCCAGCAGGGGGAAGAGCCGCCGCTGGTGCATGCCGTAGTCGAGGATCAGCTCCTCGTGCTCGTCGGAGGTGGCCTCGAACTGACGGCGCCGCAGGGCGTACTTCACCGCGATCGTGAGCGCGACCTTCGAGGCGTTGATGCCGGCTCCCCCGACGCAGACGCGCCCCTGCACCAGGGTGCCGAGCATGGTGAAGAAGCGTCGGTTGGCGTTCTCGATCGGGCTCTCGTAGACGCCGGCCGCGGTGACGTCGGCGAACTGGTTGAGCAGCGCCTCCCGGGGCACCCGCACCCCGTCGAACCACAACCGGCCGTTGTCGACCCCGTTGAGACCCATCTTCGGGCCGTCGTCCTCGATCCGGACGCCGTCGCAGACCTTGCCCTTCTCGCGGATCGGCACGACGAAGGCGTGCACGCCCTCGGACTTGCCGCCCACCTCGAGCTGGGCGAAGACCACGGCGACCTCGCCGTGGACCGCGGCGTTGCCGATGTAGTCCTTGTTGGCCTCGGGGCCGCGGGTCTCGATGACGAACTCCTGGGTGGCCACGTCGTACGTCGCCACGGTGCCGAGGGCCTGCACGTTGCTGCCGTGCCCGGTCTCGGTCATCGCGAAGCAGCCCATCAGCCGCCCGGTGACCAGGTCCTTCAGGTAGGTGTCGTGGTGGTGCTTGGTGCCGAGCTGGAGGATCGCGCCACCGAACAGCCCGAACTGCACGCCGACCTTGACCAGCACCGACAGGTCGCCGAAGGACAGCGTCTCGAAGGCCGCGACCGAGGCACCGATGTCGCCGCCGCCGCCGTACTCCTCGGGGAAGCCCATGCCCGTCTGACCGGTGGCGGCCATGTCGACCACGACCTCCTTGACCCGCTCGCGGAAGTCCGCGGTGGTCATCTGCTCCTCGTCGTCGAGGATCGAGGCGTAGTCGACCAGGTTGCCGCGCACGAGGTCACGGATCGCGGCGTACTTGCCGTCGAGCAGGAGCTGGAGGGCCGCGACGTCGACCGTCGGGGTCACGTAGGCAGAGCTGTCGTCGGCGGCGGAACCGGTCTCGGGGGCAGCGGTGTCAGTGGCCATGACGCCACGTTACTGGCCGGGAACTCCGCGAGGCGCGGCTTGGGCAAGTGCGGACGTCAGGGGCGGGCCTGGAAGTTCGGCGGGATCCAGTAGTACATCGAGACCTCCTCGACGTCGCGGCCGGTGCGCGGCGCGTGGATCATCATGCCGTCGCCGGTGTAGAGCGCCACGTGGTAGATCGAGGACGGGCTGTCCGAGGACCCCCAGAAGAGCAGGTCCCCCGGACGCAGGTCGCCGGCCCCGATCGGGGTCGACTGCTCGTACTGGGCCACCGAGTAGTGCGGCAGCGACCGGCCACCGGCCGCCCACGCCTGCATGGTCAGGCCGGAGCAGTCCCACGAGCCCGGGCCGGCGGCGGCCCACACGTAGGGCTCGCCGATCTGCGCGCGGGCGAAGGCGATCGCGGCCTGGGCACCGGCCGCCGGGCTGGGCGCCGGCGCGGCGGTCTGCGGCGCGGACGCTGAGCCGGACGGGGCGCTGGACTGGGCGCTGGACGGGGCCTCGGACGGGGCGCTGGACTGGGGTGCGGGCGCGTCGACCGCCGCCTGCGCTGCCGCGGTCTGGTCGGCGGCGCGCTGGGCGGCCTGCTCGGCAGCGGCCTGCGCCGCGCGAGCGGTGGCCGCGGCCTGGTCGCGGGCGCGCTGCTCGAGCCCGGCCTGGCGCTGCTGGGCGAGCTCGAGCGAGACCCCCTGCAGCCGGGCCAGCTCGCCGATCAGCCGTGAGCGCTCGGCCGCCGCGACCTGGGCCTCGGCAGCGGCGGCGTCCTGGGCGGCCTGCGCCGCGTCACGGGCGGCCGCAGCCTCCGCGCGGGCCTGCTCGGCGTCGGCCCGGGCAGCGGCGGCCCGGTCGCTGGCCTCCGAGGCGAGACGGGCCGCGTCGGCGTACGCCTCGTGGCGGGTCTGCAAGCCGTCGCCGGCGTTCTCGAGGGTGGTGCTGCGGTCGAGGGCGGTGCCGAAGTCGTCGGAGCCGAGCACGGCGGTCAGCCCGGACAGCTCGGGCGCGCTCTCGTAGGAGTCGACGACGCTGTCGGCGTACGCCGCCGCCTGCGCGTCGTGCGTCGCGTCGGCCTCAGCCCGGGCCCGGTCGGCCAGGCGGGCGGCCTCGCGGGCCTCCTGGGCGCGCCAGCGGGCGCCGTTGAACGCCTCGGCCGTCTGGGCCGACTCGATCCGGCGCTGCTGCAGCCGCGCGTCGGCGGCGGCCAGGGCGGCCTCGACCCCGCCGACGTCGTCGGCCGCGGCCTCCGCCGCCTGGCGCGCCTCGCGCACCTGGTGCTGGGACGGGACGGGATCGTCGGCCTGCGCGCCGACGCCGGCCGACTGGGTGACCAGCCCGCCGAGGACGAGGGTCAGGGCGAGGGCTGCGGTGGACCCGGTGGGGCGCACGTGGTGACTCCTGGCGGTCGGCTGCGGGGGACCTCGGACTGACCACACCGGCCACCCGAGCAACTCCCAGCACGCTAGTGCTCATTCGTCACATTGGGAACAGAAGTGCTCAACTTTCTCAGATTCCTCGGCGTGTCGGCTTGACAATGACACCGTTGTAATTCGCTCTTGCGGTCGCGGCGGGTCGCAGGAATCCCCGGTCAGCCGGGGATCCCTGAACCTGACGGGCACTCCTAGGGCCGACAAGTTCAGGGATCCCCGGTCGACCGGGGATCCCTGAACTTGTCAGCCTCTTCCGCGCGTCAGGTGCGGTCGACGGGTACGGCGGCGGTGGTGGTCGTGGGGTGCGAGGCGGTGCCGTGCTTCTCGAACTTCTGCCCGCTGGCGATGCCCCCGACGTAGAAGGCGATGAAGGCGATCATGATCCCGGCGATGTCGTCGGCGATGTAGTGCCAACCGAAGTAGAGGGTGGCCACGATCGTGATCGCGAAGTTGACCCAGAAGATGATCTTGAGCAGCCGCGACTGCAGCGTGAACTGCACCATCAGGGCGATCAGCAGGGTGATCGCGCAGTGCAGGCTGGCGAACCCGGCGACCGACTGCACCGCGCCCTCGACCCCTCCGGTGACCACGTCGTTGCGGGCGTAGGCGAGGGAGTTCATCAGGTCGGTGGTCGGCGTGGGGGCCAGGTCGGTGTAGAAGGAGGAGTACTCGAAGCCGGGGCCGAGCGTCGGCAGCGCGTAGTAGGACGCCGTGCCGAGGGTCCAGGCGATGCACTGCGACGTCACGAACCAGTAGCCGAAGGACAGGTTGCGCGACCACACGACCCACGCGGTCACGGCCAGCGGCACCAGCGGCAGGAACCACAGGTAGATGTTCGAGAGCAGGTACGGCGTCACCGACGTGCCGAAGATCGTGTGCAGGATCTGCGAGGGCTCGTTGCCGAACATCAGCGCCCGGTCGAGCAGGTGCAGCTCGCGGTCGTACTTGGTCTCGATGATGAACGGCAGGAAGGACTTCAGGTTGCGGTAGCTGACGTAGACGACGTAGAAGCAGATGACGCCGAGGGCCACCAGCGTGAGCCGGTCGCGGTTCCAGTGGGTGCGCAGCCGCTCGCGGACGATCGGGGCCACGGCGCCGGGCCGCCCCCGGGAGTACCAGATGGTGCGGGGCAGCAGGTCGAGCAGCAGGGCACCGGTGAGCAGCAGCGGCAGCCGCAGCCACGACGGCCCCAGGAAGCTGCCCTCCGGGTCGGCCAGCCGCTTGTCGAGCAGGATCGCCGCCACCACGGCCAGGCCGCCCATCAGGACGGCGTTGGCCACCAGGAGGGCGTAGGCGCGGCGGTACACCGGGCCAGTGTAGAGAGGGTCGGACCGCTCAGCCGCCGGGGATCGGGGCCAGCCGGGCCGGGTCGAGGACCAGCCGCACCCGGTCGCCGGGGCCGGGGTGCCGATCGGGCGAGGCGACGGCGTCCACCTCGCCGACCCCGTCGAGGTCGACCACCAGCCGGATCTGCTCGGGGGTGGCCCTCCCGGACAGCACCGTGCCGCCGAGCGGTCCCTCCTGCGCCACCGCCAGCGCGGAGCGCCGCAGCGCGACCGCGGGGGCCGGCGACAGGTCACCGGCCGCCAGCACCTGGGCGGCGGCAGGACCGCTCAGCACCCGCGCGTAGCCGAGGAAGAGGGCGGTCTCGGGGTCGACCGGACGCGCCCACACCTCGCTGATCGCCCCCTGCTGCACGACGCGGCCCTCGCGCATGACCACGAGCCGGTCGGCGACCGAGAACGCCTCCTCGTGGTCGTGGGTGACGAGGATGGTGGTGGTGCCCGCCGCCCGCAGGATCTCGCCCAGGTCGCCGGCGAGCCGCTCGCGCAGCCCTGCGTCGAGCGCCGAGAGCGGCTCGTCGAGGAGCAGCAGCCGGGGCTGTGCCGCCAGCGAGCGGGCCAGCGCGACCCGCTGGCGCTCCCCGCCCGACAGCGTGGCCGGCATCCGGGCGGCGTACCCGCCGAGGCCGACGAGCTCGAGCAGCTCGACCACCCGGCGCTCCCGCTCGCGCGCGGCGACGCGACGCAGCCGAAGGGCGTAGCCGACGTTGCGGGCCACCGAGAGGTGGTCGAAGAGCTGGCCGTCCTGGAACATCAGCGCGAAACCGCGCTTGTGGGTGGGGGTGCCTCGCAGGTCGTGCCCGTCCCAGCGGATCCGGCCGGCCGACACCGGCTCGAGCCCGGCCACGGCGCGCAGCAGGGTCGACTTGCCGCAGCCCGACGGGCCGAGCACCGCCAGCACCGAGCCGTCGGGCACCGTCACCGTGGCGTCGACCACGGCCGGCAGCTCGTCGTAGGTCACGCTCACCGCGTCGATGTCGAGCATCAGAAGGCCCCCGCAGCGGGCACGCGCAGGCGCTCGACCGCCAGCATCACCAGGGCGGTCATCGACGCCAGCAGCACCGAGGCGGCCAGCGCCATGCCGTAGGTGAGCTCGCCGGGACGGCCGATCAGACGGAAGATCACGAGCGGCAACGTCGGGTAGTCGTCGCGGGCCAGGAACGACGTGGCCCCGAACTCCCCCAGCGAGACCGCGAAGGCGAAGCCGGCCGCGGCCAGCAGGGGCTTGGCGACCGCGGGCAGGTCGACGGTGGCCATCGCCCGCAGCGGCCCGGCCCCCAGGGAGGCGGCCGCCTGGCGCTGCCGGTCGTCGAGGCCGGCCAGCACCGGCACCAGGGTGCGGACCACCAGGGGGAGGGCCACCAGGGCCTGGGCGATCGGCAGGAGCAGCGGGGAGTCGCGCAGGTCCAGCGGCCCGCTGTCGAGGGTGATCATCAGGCCGAAGCCCAGCGTGACGGCCGAGACCCCCAGCGGCAGCATGAAGAGCCCGTCGAGGCCACCGCGGACCCGTCGTTCGACCCGGGTGTGGGACCGCCGGGTCACGACCACGGCCAGCAGCAGGCCCAGCAGCAGCGACATCCAGGTCGCGTCGACGGCGGTCCGCAGGGAGTTGAGCATCGCCTGCGTGACCGGCACGGCCAGCAGGTCGCCGGGTCCGTCGCCGGCCAGCGCGCGGTAGTTGACCAGGCTCCAGCGCCCGTCGGTGCGCAGGGAGCCGGTGACCAGCGTGAGGACAGGGGCGGCGACGGCCGCCAGGAGCAGCAGCGTCAGCCCGAGCTGGGGCAGGTCGCGGCGACGCACCGGCGCGGGGCGCACGGCCGCGCGGCGTACGGCGGCGTCGGGCCGGGCCCGGGTCCGGCCGGCGACGAGCAGCAGGGCCACGACCACGACCAGCTGGAGGATCGAGAGGGCGGCGGCCGCCGGAAGGTCGAAGAGGTTGGTGGTGAGCAGGTAGATCTCGGTCTCGATCGAGGAGTAGCGGGTCCCGCCGAGCGTGAGCACCACCCCGAACGCCGTGGCGCAGAACAGGAAGACCACGGTCGCTGCCGAGCCGATGGCCGGGCGCAGCGCGGGCAGCGTGACCGTGCGGAAGACCTGGGCCGGCGTCGCCCCGAGCGCGGCCGCGGCCTCGGCGGGACGCGGGTCGAGCGACTCCCAGCTCGCCCCGACGGTGCGGATCACGACGGCCACGTTGAAGAAGACCAGCCCGGCCAGGATCGCGACGGGAGTTCCGTCGAGACCGAGACCACCGAGCGGCCCGCCCTCGCCCAGGAGCTGGCGGAAGGCGACGCCGACCACCACGGTCGGCAGCACGAACGGCACCAGCAGCAGGCCCCGGACCAGCGACCGCAACGGGAAGTCGAGCCGGTGCAGCGCGTACGCCGCCGGGAGACCGAGCAGCAGCGCGACGGCCGTGGCGGTGGACGCGGTCCAGACGGTGAACCACAGCACCCGGTGGACCCGCGGCCGGCCCAGCACGTCGAGCACCGCCTGCGGGTCGAAGACCCCGTCGGGCCAGAACCCGCGACCCACCATGCCGGCCACCGGCAGCACGAAGAAGACGCCCAGCACGGCCAGCGGCAGCACTGCCAGGCCGGCGAGGGTGAGCGCGCGGCGGCCGGTCATGGGTGGGTCACGAGGTCACGAGGTCACGCCGCTCAGCGGGTCGTGACCTCGGTCCACTCGCGCAGCCAGTCGTCGCGGTTGGCGGCGATGTCGGCCGGGTCGACCGCGTGCGGGTCGGTCGGCCGCTCCGCGAACTCGGCCCACTCGGCGGGCAGCTCGACGCCGTCCACGACCGGGAACACGTACATGCTCTCCGGCAGCGCGGCCTGCACCTCGTCGCTGAGCATCCACTCGACCAGCGCGGCACCCCCCTCGGGGTTGTCGGCACCGGCCAGCACGCCGGCGTACTCGACCTGGAGGAAGCAGGTGTCGAGCAGCGCGCGCGTGGTCGAGGCACCGTCGGCGACCGTGAAGGCGGGCGAGGAGTCGTAGGACACCACGATCGGGCGTCGGCCCTGGCCACCGCCCTGGGTGAAGGAGCCCTGGTAGGCGTCGGTCCAGCCGCTGGTGATCTCGGCCCCGTTGGCGACGAGGTCCTCCCAGTACGTCGGCCAGTCGTCGCCGTACTCGTCGATCGTGGTCAGCAGGAAGGCCAGACCGGGGCTGCTGGTCGCGGCGCCGGGCGTGACGAAGAGGTCCTCGTACGTCGGGTCCGTGAGGTCGTCGAGCGTCTCGGGCGGAGCGATGTCCTGCTCCTCGAACCAGGTCTGGTCGACGTTGACGCAGACGTTGCCGTTGTCGACCGGCGTGAGCAGTCCGTCGTCGTCGCCGCCGGCGGCGTAGGCATCGATGCCGTCGGGCAGCGTCAGGTCGGCGGGGGCGAAGACACCCTCCTCGAGGGCCCGGCTGGCGAAGGTGTTGTCGACCCCGAAGGCCACGTCGCCCTGCGGGTTCTCCTTGCTCAGCACCAGCTTGTTGGTGAGCTCGCCGGCGTCGCCCGAGGCCCGGACCGTGAGGTCGTAGCCCGACTCCTTCTCGAAGTCGGCGACGAGGGCGTCGGGCAGCAGGAAGGAGCTGTGCGTGACCAGCACGACCTCGCCCCCGCCCGGCTTCCCGCTCGTGCCGTCACCGCCCTCGCGGGCGTCGTCGTCGCCCGTCCCGACGAGGCTGCACGAGGCGGTCAGCGCCGCCGCCGTCAGAGCCGCACCCAGGGTGCGGGTCGCGCGCATGGTCTTCATGTGGACTCCCTTCGCCGGTGCTAACCGGTGCAGGTTCGGAGGGTCTGCGGCGGATCCGCACTCTCAGCACGCGCCCGAGGTCTCTCGGGTGTGCTCCCCTGTCTGTTCGGCGCCCAGCCTACGTCGTGGGTGCCGGCTCCCCGGCGGTGGCTCCACCACGTGGGCGGTGGACGGAAAGGTGGCTCAGCCACCGGCGGCCGGACTCTCGGCATGCGGCGGTGGGCCAGCCACGTACGCCGGCGCCGAGAACGTGGCTCGGCCACCGGCGGGCTGGGTGCCGCCAGGCGGCGGTGGCTCCGCCACGTACGCGGTGGGCGACAGGGTGGCTGGCAGCCACCGGCGGTCAGGAGCCGGCATGCGGCGGTGGCTCCACCACGTAAGTCACCACCAAGAACGTGGCTCAGCCACCGGCGGTCGGGATGTCGCGTGCGGCCCACTTGTCGTGCCCAGCCCGGCCGGCGTACGCCGCACTCCACAGCCAGCCGCACGTGCGTCTCACGGGCGCTCGCGAACGGGTGTGATCACCCGTCATGACACCGATCCCCGAAGCCCTGCAACACCGACCCTTCACCCGCGCAGAGGCGCTCGCACAGGGGGTGAGCGCCCGGATGCTCGACGGCGCCCGGTTCGTCAGGATCCATCCGCGCGTCTGGCGGGCCCGCGACCACGTCATGACCGACGACGACTGGCGGACCGCCGCCTCGCTCGCGCTGCCACCGCAGGCGCACCTCACCGGGTTGTCGCGGTTGCAGCAGTGCGGTCTGGAGCTGGGCCCGCTGTTCCCGCTGCGGTTCGTGGTGCAGGGCGACCTGCACCTCGCGTTCGACCGCGTGTTCCTGCACCGGACCAAGAAGCTGCCGCCGACCGACTCCGTCGGCGTCTGCGTGGCCGCGGCCTTCATCGCGTTCTGCGCCAAGGCCCGGACGATCGATGCGATCAAGGCCGGCGACTGGCTGCTGCACCACGGCCACATGACCAAGCGCGAGGTGCGCGACCTCGCGCTGGCCGAGCTGTGGCGTCCCGGCTCGCACGAGGCGATCTGGGTGCTGCCCCATCTCGATGGGCGCTCGCGGTCGCAGAAGGAGTCCGAGACCCGCTCGGTCCTCGTGTTCGCGGGCCTCCCGCGTCCCGAGGTCAACGCCACGATCCACCTCGACGGGTCGACGGCGATCGCGGACCTGCTCTACCACCTCCAGCGACTGGTGGTCGAGTACGAGGGCAACCAGCACCAGGTCGACCGGGGTCAGTACCGCTCCGACCTCGACCGCTACGCGCTGATGCGCGACGCCGACCTTCGCTACGTCCAGGTCACCTCCGAGACACTGCGCTCGCCCCGACATGTCGTCATCCAGGTGCACCGACAGCTGGTCCGCGGCGGGTACGACGGGCCACCGCCGTGCTTCCACGGCCAGTGGGACCTCCTCTTCGCGCGACTCTCCGTCGCCGTCGGCCCTCGCGACCACGGGCGGCGGCTCCGGGGCGGCGGTGGCCCCACCACGTCCTGACCCGCAGGAAACGTGGCTCACCCACCGCTGGACCCGGCCGCAGCCGCAGCGGCGGTGGGTCAGCCACGTACGACGCCCAAGAAAGCGTGGCGGAGCCACCGCCGCACCGCGCTCATCTGCGGCGGCGGTGGGCCAACCACGTCCCGACCCGAAGAAAACGTGGCTCACCCACCGCTGGACCGGCCGCAGCCGCAGCGGCGGTGGGTCAGCCACGTACGACGCCCAAGAAAGCGTGGCGGAGCCACCGCCGCACCGCGCTCATCTGCGGCGGCGGTGGGCCCACCACGTCCCGACCCGAAGAAAACGTGGCTCACCCACCGCCGGACCGACGGGTCCACAGCGGCGGTGGGTCAGCCACGTACCGACCCCAAGAAAGCGTGGCGGAGCCACCGCCAGACCGCGCTCATCTGCGGCGGCGGTGGGCCAACCACGTCCCGACCCGAAGAAAACGTGGCTCACCCACCGCCGGACCGTCACCCACCGCCGGACCGTCCCCCACCGCCGGACCACCCTCCACCACAGCAGCGGTGAGCCAGCCACGTACGCCGCCCGAGGAAGCGTGGCTCACCCACCGCCGCACTGGGGTCGTTGTGACAGGCTCGCCCCATGCCGAGCCGACGTCACGAGGCGCTGGCCTGGGCGATCCCGCGGCTCCGGGGCTCGCGCGAGCTCACCAGCGTCGACGAGGAGCGCGCGCAGGTCACCCGCTGCCACGCCCGCCTCGAGCCGGGGCTGCCGACCAGGCTGGTGCCGAGGTTCGGCCGGCGCTACTCGCTCGTGACCGAGCGCCTCAGCGGGCCCGCGGGCGACTTCCCGTCCTACGTGCTCGCCCCGCGCGGCGTCGCTCCCCGCACCACCGTCTACTTCCTGCACGGCGGCGGCTTCGTCTCGCCGATCGACCCCGTCCACGTGCGGTACGCCGCCCGGCTGGCCTCGGCGCTGCAGGCTCGCGTCGTGCTCCCGGCGTACCCGCTGGCTCCCGAGCACACCTGGCGCGACTCGCACGACGCCCTGGTCGCCGACCTGGCGCGGCGGACGGCGCTCGGGCCGGTCACCCTGCTCGGCGACTCCGCCGGGGGTGGCCTGGCCCTCGGCCTGGCGCTGAGCCTCCTGCGACGCGGCGACGTGCTGCCGACCTCGATGCTGCTGCACGCCCCCTGGGTCGACCTCACCACCAGCACCCCGGAGACCGCCGCCCTCGAGGCCGCCGACCCCTGGCTGCACCTCAGCAGGCTGCGCGCGTACGCCGACTGGTGGGCCGGACGGCCCGAGGACCTCGGTCGGCCCGAGGTCTCCCCCGCCCTCGCCGACCTCGACGACCTGGCCCGGCTGCCGGCCACGCTGATGTTCTGCGGCACGCGCGACCTGCTGCTGCCCGGGTGCCGACTGCTGTCGACCCGCGCGACCGGCACCGGCTGGCCGCTGACGTACGTCGAGGTGCCCGACCTGATCCACGTCTTCCCGCTGCTGCCGTTCCTGCCCGAGGCGGCCCGCGCGTGGCGCACGACGCTCGACTTCCTCCGGGCCGCAGCGTGAGCGACCCCGCGTCGATCGACGTCGAGGTGCTCGCGTTCGCCGACCTCGACCCGGCCACGGCGTACGCCGTGTGGCGGCTGCGCCAGGACGTCTTCGTCGTCGAGCAGCACTGCCCCTACCCCGACCTCGACGGCCGCGACGACGAGCCCGGCACCCGTCACGTGCTGCTCCGCGAGGCCGGCGTGGTCATCGGCTACGCCCGCGTGCTCGACGACGGCGACCGCGCGCGGGTCGGCCGGGTCGTGCTGGCGAGGCCGGCCCGCGGGCGCGGCCTGGCCGACGTGCTCCTGCGCCGGACGCTCGAGGAGACCGTCAGCCGGGTCACCGTGCTCGACGCCCAGTCGCCGCTCGCCGGCTGGTACGCGACGTTCGGCTTCGAGGTCACGGGCCCGGAGTTCCTCGACGACGGCATCCCGCACCTGCCGATGCGGCGCGAGCCCGGCAGCAGGGCTCAGACGTAGATGTTGTCGTGCTCCTCCAGGAAGGCCTGGAGCTCCTCGTGGCTGGGCGTCCACCGGCCCTCGGCCATCTCGACGAGCCCCTCGAAGTAGGCCTCGCGCGGAGCCCCGGGCACGAAGAGGATGAGCAGCGAGGCGGGCTCGCCCGAGGCGTTGCGGAAGCCGTGCAGACCACCCTCCGGGACGAAGGCGAAGTCGCCGGGACGCGAGTCGATCCACCGGGTGCCGTCGAAGAGCTGGACGGTGCCGGCGTGCACGAAGAACGACTCCGTGATCGTGCGGTGGAAGTGGGGGGCGGCGCCGCCCGGCTCGGGCCCCATGTCCCAGCGGTAGAGGCCGAAACGGCCGTCGGTGGTGGCACCGGTGGCGAGGTAGCTGGCGGCGCCGCCCGGGCGGGGCAGGTCGGGTGGGGTGTCGACGGGACGGTAGGTCGCCGACACGTCGCCCGAGCCCGAGTAGCGGGGCGCGGGATAGGTCATGGAACCGACGCTAGGACAGCGGCGCGGCCGTGTCCACGGTCATGTAGACCGCGCCCTCGGGGTGGTCTCGCACCGTCGCCCGGCCGCGCGCCACCAGCAGGTCGAGATGGGCCTTGGTCTCCATGGCCGCCATCCCCTGGCTGAAGATGTCGAGCTGGGCGAAGGGGTGCTCGTGGCGCGTCCAGCCGAGCCGACCGGCGACGTCGTACGCCGTCGAGCCGTTCGCCGCGGTCGCCGCGAGGCTGTCGGTGAGCCGCTGCTCGTGGTGGGCCAGCAGCTCGTCGACGCGCGTGTGCGACGACGGCGCCACCGGCCCGTGGGCGGGCAGGACGGTCAGGTCGGGCAGGGTGCGGACCTTGGCCAGCGAGCCCATGAAGTCGCGCAGCGGCTGCTCGACCGCCGGGACCGTGAAGCCGATCGACGGGGTGATGGTCGGCAGCACGTGGTCGCCGGCGAAGAGCAGGCCGTCGGAGCGGTCCGCGAAGACGAAGTGCCCCGGCGTGTGGCCGGGGGTGTGCACGGCGTCCAGGGTGCGCGAGCCCACGGTGATCTCGTGGTCGCCCTCGAGCCAGGTGTCGGGGTAGCGCCACAGCGCCGGGTCGGGCCGCTCGCGGTCGGGGTCGGCCGCGAGCCACTGGTCGGCGACCTCTCGGGCGCCGGCCGACACCAGCACGCCCACGAAGGGGTTCTCGGTGACGGCCTCGAGGTTGTTGAGCAGGTCGAGCCCCGGCTTCTCGTCGGCCCCGAGCGCCACGTCGATGCCGAGCTCCGTCCCGAGCACGGCGGCCATCGTGTAGTGGTCGCGGTGGATGTGGGTGACCAGGAAGCGGCGCAGGTCGGTGAAGCCGAAGCCGATGTCGCGCAGGCAGCGCTCGAGCAGGTCGCGCGCGACCGGGATGGCCCAGCCGCCGTCGATCAGCGTCAGCCCCTCGTCGGTCTCCAGGACGTAGACGTTGATCGCCTTCAGCCCGTCCATCGGGAGCGGCAGCGGGATCCGCCAGATGCCCTCGCCGACCCGCCAGGCCCCCTCGGCCGACCAGTGCTCGCCCGAGTCCGGCGAGACGGCGTACGCGGTGCTGACCTGTCCTCCGGTGCTCACCGCTCGGACCCTACGCCGCGCTGTAGCCGTCGGGACCGGAGCCGTCTTGACCGGAGCCGCCGGGACCGGTGACGTCGGGCAGGTGCAGGTCGAGGTTGGGCTCCTGGATCCCGCCGTCGACCTCCAGCATCTTGCCGGTGACGTACTGCCCGGCGCGCGAGGAGAGGTAGAGCGCGGCGGCCGCGATGTCCTCGGCCTCGCCGACCCGGCCCAGCGGGGTCTTGGTCTCCATCTGGTCCATCATCTCGGGTACGCCCGCGACGAACTCCAGGGCGCTGGTCATCACCGAGCCGACGAAGATGCCGTTGACCCGGATCCGGGGCGCGAGGTCGAGGGCGGCCAGCCGCGCCCAGTGGGCGAGCGCCGCCTTGGCGGTGCCGTAGGCCAGGTAGCCGCGCCCGGACGCCCGGCCCATCATCGAGCTGATGTTGACGATCGACTTCTGCCCCTCCGGCGCGGAGGCGAGCATGAGCGGGACGGCCGCGAGGCTCAGCGCGTGCGCCGTGCTGACGTTGAAGTGGAAGGCCTCCTCGAGGTAGTCGACGGTGGTGTCGAGGAAGGCGTTCGGGATCGTGCCGCCGACGTTGTTGACCACCGTGTCGAGCCGGCCGAACTCGTCGTACGCCGCCTGCGCCAGGCCGGCGACCGCGTCGGTGTCGCTCAGGTCGGCCGGGACCACGAGCGCCCGACGACCGGTGGCGCGGATCGCCTCGGCGACCGTCTCGAGCTGGCCCCGGGTGCGGCTGGAGATGACCACGTCGGCCCCCGCCTCGGCCAGCGCGACCGCGGTGGCGGCGCCGATGCCACGACCGGCGCCGGTCACGACGGCGACCTGGTCGGTCACGGCGAAGCGCTCGAGGATGCTCATCGGTCGACCTCCGTCGGGGTCGCGGTGGAGACCAGGCCACGGCCGGTGACCAGCGGCAGGTCGAGCGCGGTGACCAGGCCGGTGCGGGCGGCGACCACGGCCGGCACGGCGTTCACGATCCGCTGGGCGGTGGTGATCATGCCCGAGACGTTGTGGTCGCCGTTCTCGCCGTGGTGGACGAGGTCGGCGCGCAGGTAGGGCTCGCCGGTGATCTCGACGCGGTAGCAGCCGTCACCCTCCGGCGGGGTCTCCCACTCGGGCACCTGGTCGGCCGACGTACGCGTGATGTGCTCCAGGGTCACCCGCGGGACGCCGTCGACCTTGCCGATCACCTGGAACCGCACCGCGCCCATGGTGCCCTCCTTGACCTCCACCGAGCTGGTCGAGACGTCGCGCTCGGCCGGGCGCCGGTCGACCTCCTCGGTCAGCGGCTCGTCGAGGGTGATGCCGAGACCGGTCGCGACCAGCCGCACGCAGCTGCCCCAGGCCATGCTGAGGATGCCCGGCTCCCAGAGGAACGCCGGGAAGTCCAGCGGCTGGCCGAACCCGAACATGTCGTTCATGACCACGTCCTGGGTGTACGTCGAGTAGTCGCACACCTCCGCCATCCGCACGTGGTCGATGCGCTGCGAGAGGCTGGTCAGCACCAGCGGCAGCACGTCGTTGGCGAAGCCGGGGTCGATGCCGTTGACGTAGAGGCTGGCGCCGCCGCGACCGCACGCGCCGTCGATGCGGTCGAGGAAGTCGGGCGGCAGGATCTTCTCCGGCCACTGCAGCAGCACCGGGCCGCTGGAGACGACGTTGATGCCGGCCTCGACGAAGGAGATCAGGTCGTCGATGCACTCGAAGACCCTGTCGTCGGCCATCGCGGTGTGCACGATCGCGTCGGGGGCCAGCGCGAGCAGCGCGTCGCGGTCGTTCGTGGCCACGATGCCGAGGTCACGCCCGAGGTCGGCCAGCCGACCGGCGTCCTGGCCCTCCTTGGCGGGGTTGGAGACCCACACCCCGACCAGCTCCAGCGCCGGGTGCCGGTCGATGCCCGCGATCGCGTGCCGCCCGATCGTGCCGGTCGACCACACGACCACCCGCAGCGGCTTGTCCTGGATTGCCTGAGTCATGGGGAGAATCTAGAACACGTTCTAGTATTGCGAAAGGTGTCTCTCACACCGCGACCACCGGGCAGTGGGTGCCGGAGTAGATCGTGGGCAGGCAGAGGTTGCAGTGGAGGCAGGCGCCGGCGGCGGTCTCGCCGGCAGCGAGGCGGGCGACGAGGTCGGGCTCGTGGAGCACGGCGCGGCCCATCGCCACGAAGTCGAACCCCGCCGCCATCGCCCGCTGCATCGTGTCGAGGCGGTTGACGCCCCCGAGCAGCATCAGCGGCAGCGAGAGCGCCTCGCGGAAGCGCACCGCGCGGTCCCAGAAGTAGGCCTCCCCGAACGGGTACTCCTTGAGGAAGGCCCGCCCCACCGGCGTCCGCATCCCCAGCCGGACGACGAAGCGGCATGGCCGCGGCGAACTCACGGACCGGTGCGTCCCCCCGGAACAGGTACATCGGGTTCATCAGCGACGACCCGCCGCTGAGCTGGAGCGCGTCGAGGTGCCCGTCCGCCTCGAGCAGCTGGGCCACCGCCAGGCCCTCGTCGGTCGTGACGCCACCGCGGAAACCGTCGCCGAGGCTGACCTTGGCGGTGACCGCGACCTCGTCACCGACCTCCTCGCGGACCGCCCGGGCGACCTGCCGGGCCAGGCGGGCGCGGTTCTCCAGCGGACCGCCCCACCGGTCGGAGCGCCGGTTGAGTCCCGGCGAGAGGAACGAGGAGATCAGGTAGCTGTGGGCCATGTGCAGCTCGAGCACGTCGAAGCCGGCGCGCACCAGGGTCCGCGCCGAGGCGACGTACGCGCGCGTGATCCGGGTGAGGTCGCGCTCGGTGGCCGAGCGGACCAGCTGGAGCGACAGCGGGCTCGGCATCCGGCTCGCCGCGAGCGCGTGGACGCCGTTCGACCGGCCGTTGGCGACCGGGCCGGCGTGCCCGACCTGGCCGGCGATCCCCGCGCCGGTCGCGTGGACCGCGTCGGCCAGCCGCGCCAGCCCCGCCAGCGTGGGCTCGCCGACGACGACCTGGGCCGCGTGCGTGCGGCCCTCCGGGGCCACGGCGAGGTAGGCGACCGTGGTCAGCCCGATCCCGCCCCGGGCCACCGCCAGGTGGAAGTCGACGAGCTCGTCGGTGACCTGCCCGTGCGGCGTCCGCCCCTCGAAGGTCGCCGCCTTGACGGTGCGGTTGCGCAGCGTCACCGGCCCCAGCCGGACGGGCGCGAAGACAGAGGGCGAGGGGGGCGTCACCCGAAAACTGTAACGAGTTCTAGTGCAGCGCGGGGCAGTGTCGCCGTCCAGGCCCGCCACGACGACTCCCCGGCTAGGCTTCGTTCGCTTCGCTCATGGGGACGGTCCGGAAGGTTGTCGATGCACGTCAGCACACCCAGGCACCGCGGCACGCGCTCGGTCGCCGCCCGGTCCCGGGTCACCGCCGCGGTCCTGGCCACGGCGCTGGTCACCGGCTACGGCCCCTCCCTCGCCTCGTCGACCGCCGCGGCCGACGGCGCCAGGGTGAGCGCGGCCTGGCAGGACCCGAGCCCGCTGGTGCCGGGCCACGAGCTGCTCGAGGGCACCTTCACCGTCTCCGGCCGCGGGCAGCAGACCGTGCTGGTCGAGCTGGACGGCGCGCGCTTCCTGTCCCTGCCCAGGGCCTGTGCCGGCAGCTCGACGGTCAACGCCCGCTCGCTGATCGACGCCGAGGTCGACGGGCTGCGCTGCTTCCTCCTGCCCGGCACCACGGAGCGGCGCACGGTCACCTTCGCGGGCCTGGTCGTCGCGGCGCCCGGCGAGACCGTCAGCGGGACCGTGCGCGTCGAGGGCGGGCCCGCCGCCGCGCTGCCGCGTCGGCTGGTCACGCCCGGCACGCCGCCGCCGGCGCCGGCGTCCACGCTGCGTCTGCTCTCCAGCCCCGACTTCCTCAACGCCGACGTCGGCGACCTGCGCCGCGGCCCCAACCGCTGGCGGCCGGGCCGCACCGAGAACTCCATCAACGGCGACTACCGGCGCGCGCTCGACACCGTCCTCGACGACTGGGCCGGCCTCTCGCCCGACGCGGTGCTCGTGGCCGGCGACCTGGTCGACGGCTGGTGGGGCACCGACGCCACCCGCAGCGGTGTCTTCGGCCCCGTCGCCACCCCGGCGCAGCGTCGCAGCGCGCTCCGCCGCGCCGCCGCCACCTACTACCCGCAGTGGCTCCAGCGCTTCCGCGAGCGTGGGCTCACGGTGCTGCCGGCCATGGGCGACCACGAGTACGGCGACGACCCCTGGGGCCGCACCAAGGGCCTGCTCGCCCGCTCCTTCGAGCGCGCGTACGCCCGCGACCTCGGCCGGCTCCCCGAGCGCGCCCCGCTCGGCGCCGTGAGCCGTCCGCGCGGCGTCCACCACGACAGCGCGTACGCCGTGCGGCCCACGCCCGACGTCCAGCTCGTCACGCTCAACGTCTTCGACATCACGCCCCAGCGCCACCGGATCCGGGTCGACCCAGCCCAGATGCGCTGGTTGCGCCAGGTGCTGGGCCAGGCCCGGCGCGACGGGGTCCGCTGGATCATCGTGCAGGGCCACACCCCGATCCTGTGGCCGGTCCGGGTCCGCGGATCCAGCGGCCTCCACTACGAGGGCGGCCGCTCCTCCCGGCTCTGGAAGACCTTCCGTGAGTACGGCGTCGACCTCTACCTCGCCGGCGAGGTGCACGACGTGACGGCCACCGAGGCCGACGGCATCACCCAGATCACCCACGGCGGGGCCTTCCAGTACGGACTGACCAACTACCTCGTCATGGACATCACCGACGACTACGCCTACCTCACGCTGCGCGACTACGACGCCGAGCGCCGCGACGCCGCCAACGGCAGCAGGCTCTGGGAGACCCGGCCCTCGGGCATGCCCAAGTACCTCCGGATCGACCCCGAACCCTTCACGATCGGCACCGGCGTGCTGCTGCCCGACGGAGATCTCACCCGGCAGAGCGGGGTCCTGACACCCTGGCGTCCATGAGACGACGCCACTGGGCCGAGCAGATCGAGCGGCTGGACCCCGAGACCGACCACGCCGAGATCTACCGGATCCTGACGCTCCACGAGTTCCCGTGGGACTTCAACCAGGCGCTCAGCTTCGCCCTCTTCCGCACCTACGCCGTCCCGAGCATCGGCGACCTGCTCGACCGCACCGGGGAGTTCACCGGTCGGTGCCAGCGCCGCTACGACGACACCACGCTGCTGCTCGAGGCGCCGCTGCTGCACGGGTTCGCCAGCCCCGAGGGACGCACGGGGATCCGTCGGATCAACCAGATGCACCGGATGTACGACATCACCAACGACGACCTGCGCTACGTGCTCGCCACCTTCGTCGTGGTCCCGACCCGATGGATCGCCGAGCACGGGTGGCGACCGCTCAGCGACGGGGAGGTCCGGGCGTCGGTCAACTACTACCGCGACCTCGGCCGGCACCTGTCGATCCGCGACGTGCCCGAGACCTACGAGTCGTTCGTGCGGCTGATGGACGACTACGAGGCCGAGCACTTCGCCTTCGACCCGGGCGGACGTCGGGTCGCCGACGCGACCCTGGCCCTGCTCGTCGACTTCTACCCCCGCCTCGCGTCCCGGGCCGTCGAGCGCTTCAGCCGGGCGCTGATGGACCCCCCGCTGCTGGCCGCGTTCGGCTACGACGAGCCCGGACCGCTGGCCCGCCGCCTGTCGACGGGAGCCCTGCGCGCCCGGGCCAACGTCGTCGCCCGCCTGCCGGCCCGACGTCGGCCCCGTCTCGCCCAGGACGGTGGCCGGATCCGCAGCCGCGCCCGCGGCTGTCCCCTCGACGAGCTCGGCACCTTCGCCGCCACCGACGACTGACCGGTCAGCGGCGCTGCTGCTGGCAGGCCGGGCAGAGCCCGAAGAGCTCGAGGGTGTGACTGACGTCGGCGAAGCCGTGCTCCTCCACGATCGCGCTGGTCCACCTCTCCACCGCCGGACCCTTGATCTCCACCGTGCGCCCGCAGTCGCGGCACACGAGGTGGTGGTGGTGGGTCTCGGAGCAGCGTCGGTAGATCGACTCGCCGGCGTGGGTCAGCACGTCGACCTCTCCGGCGTCGACCATCGCCTGCAGTGCGCGGTAGACCGTGGCCAGGCCGACCGTCTCGCCGTCGCTGCGCAGCGCCTCGTGGATCTCCTGGGCGCTGCGGAAGTCCTCCGAGCTGCCGAGCTGGGCGGCCACGGCCCGGCGCTGACGGGTCGACCGTTGCGCGGCCGGAGCCGGTACGGCGTCGTCGGTGCGGGCGTCCACGGTGGCCTCCTCCTCGAGGGCTGACTCGACGGTCAGGCTACCTGCCGTGGCGGGCGCGACCGCGCTCGCTCGACCTCAGCGGGCGCAGCGAACGGCCTGGTCGAGACTTTTGCCGCGCGAGCCCCGACCAGCGCGGCCGGCGCCGCGAAGAGGAACCCGCCGCCCAGGCGCACCAGCAGCGCGTGGGTGCCGATCGAGCCTGCGACGACCACGGCCGCCACCACCAGAGGAAGAGCGGCGAGGAGCCCGAGGACCTCGACCGAGGGGTCCTGCACGCGGGGCCACGGCACGTGCACGAGCGCTGCGAGCACGGCCATGTGCAGCACGTAGACGCGCATCGTGCGGCGGCCCAGCCAGCGCAGCGCCCGGGACGTGCCCGACCACCGCCCCAGCCGCACGGCCACCGCGATGCCGAGAGGGATCCCGACGATGCTGAGCAGCACCAGCTCGACGCTGCGCGGCACGCCGGGCCAGGCGGCCAGGACCGATCCGCCGACGTACGCCGCCAGCAGGCCGCGCAGCGACCAGTCGGCGTCCGCGACCGCGTGCACGAGGTGGGGTCGGTAGGCGCCGACGGCGAAGAACACGAAGTGGAACAGCACCGCGACCCGGTTGGTCTCCTCGATCGGCAGGGCGGACGTCGACAGCGACACCGCGGCGGCGCCGAGCAGCACCACGGCGGGAGGCAGTCGGCGCAGGGCCTTGGCCAGGACGAAGTAGAGGACCATCGCGTAGAGGAACCACATGCCGGTCGCGGCCCAGAGCAGCTCGCCGACGAGGTCGACGGGGCCCTGCGTGCGGTTCGCCTCGATGGTCGTCTCGACCGAGTAGACGCCCCAGAAGACCAGCAGCCACACCACGTAGAGGTAGGCGCCGCCGACCAGGCGAGCGCGGTTGGCCGCCCACGGCCGCGCGATCGCCCCGGAGGCGAAGAGCCCGCTCACCAGGAAGAACAGCGGCATCCGCACGGGCTTGAGGGCCGTGGTCAGCGCCATCCACCCGGTGGCGACCCCGGACAGCTCGTCGGGCATCTGGGTCACGACGTACTTCGTGACGTGGTGCAGCACCACGAGCAGGATGCACAGACCCTTGGCGAGGTCGGGCCAGGGCAGGCGGGCAGGCGGGTTCGGCTGGGGCACGGGAAGGGGCTCCGGGTGGGGGGCGGGGGAAAGGAGCTAGAGGAGGGAGAGGCCGGGGAGGGTGGCGTCCGCGCTGGTGTCCGGGGCGACGGTGCGCTCTGACCGTTCGGGGCGCTCGGCGCGCTCGGCCTGGACGACGGTGGCGCGCCGGCGACGGGCGCCGGGCAGCCGGGAGACCACGTCGACCACGGGCTCGAGCAGGGCGAGGATCTCACCGGCGGAGCGGTCGAGACCTCGGGCGGAGCCGTCGATGCCGTCGGCCGCCTCGCGCACGCCCTCGAGGATCGGGCCGAGCGGCTCCAGGACGGGGCCGAGGCGGTCGATGTTGACCATCAGGACGCCGAGCCGGTCGATGATGCCGTCCTCGGCGACGAGCTGCTCGAGCAGGCCCTCGCGGTCGAGCAGACGGTCGAGCACGCCGCCGGGAGCCAGCATCCGGTCGATCGCGCCCTCCTGGGCCAGGACCCGGTCGAGCGCGCCGCCGGGCTCCAGGATCCGGTCGAGCGGGCCGCCGGGCTGGCTGAAGCGTGCGAGCACGCCCTTCTCGTCGAGCACCCGGTCGACGACGCCACCGGGCAGCAGGGCCTGGCCGAGCGGTCGGTCGGGGGCCGTGACCTGCGCGAGCATCGTGAACAGGCGGGCCGGCCCGTCGGGCTTCACGAGCTGGGCGACGCCGATGCTGGCCTGCCCGAAGGCGATCGTGGCGCGGACCGGGAAGGTCAGCAGCTCCACGGCGCGCGGGCTGAGCACGAGCCCGAAGGGCAGCGTGGCCGGACGGACCTCGGGCAGGGACATGGCCTCAGCGTAGGTCGGACCAGGCCTCAGACCTCAACCGAGAGCGCCCCTCCGCCCGCGCTCAGCCCAGGGCGCGGTCCAGGTTGAGGGCCGCGCTGATCAGGCTGAGGTGGGTGAACGCCTGGGGGAAGTTGCCCTGCTGGTCACCGTTGAGACCGACCTGCTCGGCGTACAGGCCGAGGTGGTTGGCGTAGGTGAACATCTTCTCCAGCGCGAGCCGTGCCTCCTCGACCCGGCCCACGCGGGTCAGCGCCTCGACGTACCAGAACGAGCAGAGCGAGAACGTGCCCTCGCCGCCGTCGAGCCCGTCGGGCGAGCTCTCGACGTCGTAGCGGAAGACCAGGCTGTCGGTGACCAGCCGCTCCTCGATGACCCGCAGCGTCGAGACGAACCGGGGGTCGTCGGGTGCGACGAACTTCACCATCGGCATCAGCAGCACGCCGGCGTCGAGGCTGTCGGAGCCCTCGTGGAGCATGAAGGCCTCGACCTCGGGGTCCCAGCTCTCCTCCATGATCCGCGCGTAGATCGCGTCACGCGTCGCGCCCCAGGCGACCAGGTCGCCGGGCAGCCCGCGCTGCCGGGCCATCCGCATCATCCGCTCGAAGGCCACCCAGCACATCAGTCGCGACGTGGTGTGGGCGCGCGGCTCGTCACGGATCTCCCACATGCCGGCGTCGTGGCGCTCCCAGTTGTCCATCAGCCAGTCGAGGATCCGCGTGAGGTTGGTCCACGCCTCGTGGCTGATGCCGGAGCCGTACTTGTTGAACAGGTAGACCGAGTCGATCAGCTCGCCGTAGATGTCGAGCTGCAGCTGTTCGACCGCCGCGTTGCCGACCCTGACCGGCCGGGAGCCGCGGTAGCCGCTGAGGTGATCGAGCTCACGCTCGGCGTCGGGGACGCGACCGTCGATGTCGTACAGGACGCGCAGCGGCCCGAGCTCCTGCCCGGAGCCCTTGTCGGGCTCGTCGGCGCGCTCCTCCAGCCGCGCCGAGAGCCACTGCACGAAGGAGTGCGCCTCGTCGGTGAAGCCCAGGCGCAGCAGGGCGTAGAGGCTGAACGCGGCGTCGCGGATCCAGACGTAGCGGTAGTCCCAGTTGCGCTCGCCGCCGATCTCCTCGGGCAGGCTGGTCGTCGGCGAGGCGATGATGGCGCCGCTCGGCTCGTGGGTGAGCATCTTCAGCGTCAGCGCCGAGCGGTTGACCATCTCGCGCCACCGTCCCTGGTAGGTCGACCGGGCCAGCCAGTCGCGCCAGAAGCGGGAGGTCTGGTCGAAGAGCCGGGCGGTGTCGTCGCAGTCCTCGGGCGTGGGCAGCTCGCCCTCGTCGAGCACCTGGAGCACGAACAGCGCGTCGTCGCCGGCCTGGAGGGTCAGCTCGGCGCCGACGCACGCGTCGTACGTCGTGAGGTCGACGCTGGAGCTGACCCCGAGCCGGACCCCGTCGCCGGTGACCAGCACCCCGCCCTCGACGCGCTCGACATCGGGCACGATCCGGCCGTAGTCGGGCCGGGCCGCGAGCTCCATGCGGATCTTCGTCGCGCCCCGCACCGCGACCACCCGGCGGACGATCCGCTGCCGGTGGTCGGGGTCGTGGGCGCGCAGGATCGGCATGAAGTCGTGGACCTCGGCCACGCTCTCCTCGGTGTGGAAGCGGGTGACCAGGATCCCGGAGTCGGGGAAGTAGAACTGGTGCGAGCGGGTGGCCCCGTCGACGGGACCCAGGCGCCAGGCGCCGCCCCGCTCGGGGTCGAGCAGGCAGCCGAAGACGCTGGGGGCGTCGAAGCGGCCGGCGCAGAACCAGTCGATCGTGGCGTCGGTCCCGACCAGGGCACAGGTGCGCAGGTCGCCGATCAGACCGTGGTCGGCGATCCCGACGAAGCCCGGATCGGTGTGGTCGCCGCGGGTCGTCCCGCCGTCCTGGCCCCCGCTCGCGGAGTCAGCCATCGAGCCGCCACCCGCCCTCGGGCAGGTCGAGCGCCTCGGCGGGACCCCACGACCCCTGCTCGTAGGGACGCACCGGTGGCGGCGCGTCCAGCACCGGCTGGCAGACCTGCCAGAGCCGGTCGACCTCGTCGTCACGGGTGAAGAGCATGTGGTCGCCCCGGAGCACGTCGAGGAGCAACCGCTCGTAGGCCTCGAGAGGCTCGGCCTCGGGGAGCTCCTCGCCCAGGTCGAGGCGCATCGTCGCGGGCGCCAGGGTCAGGTCGGGGCCGGGCCGCTTGGCCCGGAGGGCGAGCGAGATCTGCGGGTCGTCGGTGAGGTCCAGCACCAGCTCGTGGCGACCCGGCCGCTCCTCGAAGAGCCCGGAGTCGGGCGCGCGGAAGCGCAGCGTGACGACCCGCCCGGTGGAGGCCATCGCCTTGCCGGTGCGCAGGTAGAACGGGACCCCGCGCCAGCGGTCGTTGTCGATCCGCGCCTCCAGCGCGACGAACGTCTCGACCTCGGAGTCGTCCGCGACGTCCTCGTCGTCGCGGTAGCCCTCGAACTGGCCGTAGACGACGCGGGTGGGGTCCAACGGCTGCAGGGCCTCGAGCGCGGCGTGCTTGGCGTCGCGGATCGAGGCGGCGTCGAGGGCGCCCGGGTCCTCCAGGGCCACGAAGCCGATCAGCTGACCCAGGTGGGTGGAGACCATGTCGCGCAGGCAGCCCGTGGCCTCGTAGAAGCTCCCGCGGCCCTCGAGACCGAGCTCCTCCGGCACGTCGATCTGCACCGAGGCGATGCTGCGCGCGTCCCAGGCCGGCTCGAAGAGCCCGTTGGCGAAGCGCAGGGCCAGGATGTTCTGCACCGCCTCCTTGCCGAGGAAGTGGTCGATCCGGAAGACCTGGTCCTCCTCGACGACGTCCTGCAGGGCCTTCTGCAGCGAGCGCGACGACTCCAGGTCGGTGCCGAAGGGCTTCTCGACGACCAGCCGTCCCCGGTCGACCAGGCCCTCGCGCCCGAGCATCGCGATCATGTCCTCCATCGCGGCCGGTGGCACCGAGAGGTAGACCAGCCGACGTACGTCGTCGACCTCGGCGTCCAGCCCCTCCTCGACCTCGCGCACGTGCGCGGCGAGGTCGGAGCCGTCGTCGGAGTCGGAGGTGCGGAAGGTGAAGCGACCGACGAGGTCCGCGAGCACCGCACGGTCCAGGTCGCCGTCGTCGACCGCGTCGGTGACGGCCTCCTCGACCTGACCGCGGAAGTCGTCGTCGCTGCCCGGGGAGTGCCGCCCGCTGCCCACGACGGCGTAGTCGGCCGGTAGCCGACCGGCGGCCGCGAGCCGGTAGAGCGCCGGCAACAGCTTGCGCTGGGCCAGGTCGCCCGTGGCTCCGAAGAGCACCAGGACGGTGGGGGGAAGGTCGGTGGTCTGCCCGTCGGCGGTCTGGTGGGTCACGCGGTCGACGCTAGCGGGTGAATGGCGAGATAGGGCCCGGGTACCGGCGCACCATGAGCCACGCCAACGACCACGCCCAGAGGGTCATCGACCTGATCCAGTCCTCGACGATCGCGATGCTCACCCACGTGGACCCGACCGGCAAGCTCGTCAGCCACCCGATGGCCACCCAGGAGGCCGACTACGACGGGACGGTGCGCTTCATCGCCGAGCGCAGCTCGGACAAGGCGGTCGACCTCGCCGAGCACCCCGAGGTCAACGTGTCCTACAGCAACAACGGGTCCTGGGTGTCGTTGTCCGGGCAGGCCCGCGTGGTCGACGACCGCGCGAAGCTCGAGGAGCTCTGGGACTCCTTCACCTCCTCCTGGCTGGAGGGCGGACCGGAGAACCCCGACAACATCCTGCTCGAGGTCACGCCCGAGTCCGCGGAGTACTGGGACGCCCCCGGCGGCCGCCGGCTGGTCCAGCTCGCCAACCTGGTCAAGGCGAAGGTCACCGGCGCCCGGATCGACTCCGACCACGGCACCGTGGACCTCTGAGGCGCGGCCCGACATGGCCACCTACGACGCCGACCTGCAGCAGGCGGTCGACTCGACGTCGGCTGCGCACGATGCGGGCGAGACCGACCTGCTCGAGACCCTGCGCCAGATGCTCGCCGAGCGCGGCATCGAGACCTCCGACGACGCCTGGCTGGAGCGCACGGTCGCGGGCATCAGGAGCGATCGCAACTACATGATCGAGGACGAGCCGCGGGACTTCACGCCGCGGCACACGGCGCCGTAGACCACGCTGAGGCGGTCTGGTTCCGTCTCTGGTCTTGGCCTCTGGCCCGGTGGCCCTCTCGGCGCTTACGTACGCGTCCGTAAGTGCAGGAGGCACTATCCTCCGGCGAGCCGACCGTCACGGTTCCCGCAGCTGGGCGAGGTGCCGCAGGAAGACGCCCCGAGCGCCCCGCGTGGACAGCGCTTCCTGATCGAGGACGAGCCGCAGGACTGCACGCCGCGTCACACGGCGCCGTCGACCACGCTGACGCGAGCCGGCTCAGTCTGGCCTGGCCTCTGGCCCGGCGCTCTCGGCACTTACGTACGCGTCCGTAAGTGCAGGAGACCACCGCCCGGAGACCGCCTCGCTGCCGACCCGGCGACTCCACGACCGACTTCGCACTTACGTACGCGTCCGTAAGTTCAGCAGCCACCACCCTCCGGCGAGCCACCCGTCACGGTCCCCGCAGCTGGGCGAGGTGCCGCAGGAAGACGCCCCGAGCGCCCCGCGTGGACAGCGCTTCCTGATCGAGGACGAGCCGCAGGACTGCACGCCGCGTCACACGGCGCCGTAGACCACGCTGACGCGGCCTGGTTCCTTCTGGTCTGGCCTCTGGCCCGGCGGCCCTCTCGGCACTTACGTACGCGTCCGTAAGTTCAGCAGCCACCACCCTCTGGTGAGCCAACCGTCACGGTCCCCGCAGCTGGGCGAGGTGCCGCAGGAGGACGCCCCGAGCGCACCTCGTGGACAGCGCTTCGTGGGTCGCCGCCAGCCGCGCGCGCAGCCCACGGAGGACGATGTCGAGCACCATCACGTCGCCGGCCGCCAACCAGGGTGCCGTCCTCTCGAGCAGCCGACGCTCCGCCACCTCGGCCTCGGCGACCACCGTCGCGACGGTGGGCACGGTGATGCCGAGCGTGGCCAGCGCGTGCCAGGCCCGGAGGCCCGCGACCTCGTCGTCGGCCTGCGGCAGCATCGCGAGTCCGCGTTTCGCCAGCGCCCACCCCTCCGGCCACCCCTCCGGCCACCTCTCCGGCCACCCCTCCGGCCACTGCTCCGGCCAGCCAGCGGAGTCCGCGGCCCCGGCGTCCCGGAAGAGCTCCTGCGCGTCGTGGTCGGTCACGTACCGCCCGACCCAGCCGACCCACCGGTGGGCGAACCGACGGGCGACGAGCTCGTGCATGCCGGCGCGCGAGAGCCGCTGGTTGAGGGCCGGCCGGGTCAGCCCGCACCAGTCGGCGAGCGCCTGGACGGTCAGTCCGGCGGCCCCGTGCTCGGCCAGCAGGCACATCGCTCCGTCGGTCACCATGTCGTCGCGAGCAGGAGAATCCAGGCGGAGCAGCTCGTAGGTCACGGGGTAGGACGGCACCGCGCAAGCCTGCCGTTCGCGATCGTCTGGCGCGACCGCTCCTCCACAGGCCCCCCGAGGCCGGCCCTACTGACGCGGCACCCACGCACCAGCAAAGATGGGCGGATGGACAACGAATCGCCCGGTGGCGCCTCCTCCCACGACCACACCCGCGAGCAGCTGCGCCAACGACACCTGCGCCCGGCCGCCGATCGCCCGGCCTCCTCGGCCCGCGGCCTGCACCACACGGCCCTGATCAGCAGCGACGTGGAGCAGACGATCGCCTTCTACCAGGACCTGTTGGAGTTCCCGCTCACCGAGCTGATCGAGAACCGCGACTACCCCGGCAGCTCCCACTTCTTCTTCGACATCGGCAACCAGAACCTGCTGGCCTTCTTCGACTTCCCCGGCCTCGACCTCGGCCCCTACGCCGAGGTCCTCGGCGGCCTGCACCACGTGGCGATCTCCGTGGAGCCCGAGCGCTGGCGCCACCTGGTCGGCAAGCTGGAAGCCGCGGGCGTCGAGCACGTGATCCACAGCGAGGTGTCGGCCTACTTCACCGACCCGGACGGCGCGCGGATCGAGATCATCGCCGACCCGCTGGGCGAGATGTACGGCGACCACGTCCTGTGACCGACTTCGACCCCGCGGCCGACGACGTCAGCGCCTACAGCCTGCTCACCGCGATCGTGGTGCCCCGGCCGATCGCGTGGGTCTCGACGCTCTCCGCGGCCGGCGAGGGCAACCTGGCGCCGCACTCGTTCTTCACGGTGGCCAGCGCCGACCCGCCGGTCGTGGCCTTCGCCTCGATCGGCCGCAAGGACACGCTGCGCAACGTGCTGGAGACCGAGGAGTTCACGATCAGCCTGGCCAGCGAGCCGATGCTCGACCTGGTCAACGACACCAGTGCCCCGTTCGCCCACGGCACCGACGAGTCGCAGGAGGTCGGTGTCGAGATGACCCCGTCCACCCGGGTCGCACCCCCGCGGGTGGCGGGCAGCCCGGCGGCCCTGGAGTGCCGGCTGCACTCCACCGTCGATCTCGGCTCGTCCGTGCTGGTGCTCGGCGAGGTCGTGTGGATCTGGGTCGCCGACGAGGTGCTGGTCGAGGGCCGGCCGAGCTTCGCGAGGATGGCGCCGGTCGCCCGTCTCGGTGGCCGCGAGTGGGGCCTGCCGGGCGAGGTCGTCTCCCGCACCCGCCCGGCTCGACCCGAGGACGTCGGCACCTGACCACCGGGTCGACATACTCGTGAGATGCCTACCGACGTCCAAGCCCTGATCACCTCCGGCGCGAGCAAGCCCTTCGAGCGCGGCACCATCAGCCGCCGAGACCCCCGGCCCCACGACGTCGTCATCGACATCGCGTTCGCCGGCATCTGCCACTCCGACATCCACCAGGCTCGCGAGGAGTGGGGCCAGGCCCTGTTCCCGATGGTGCCCGGTCACGAGATCGCCGGGACCGTCTCCGCGGTCGGTGACGAGGTGACGTCGTACGCCGTCGGCGACCGGGTCGGGGTCGGCTGCTTCGTCGACTCCTGCCGCGAGTGCGAGAACTGCCAGGCCGGCGAGGAGCAGTACTGCCTCCGGGGCGAGGTCGCGACCTACAACGGCAAGGAGTACGACGGCGAGCCGACCTTCGGCGGCTACTCCCGCCAGATCGTGGTCGACGAGAACTACGTGCTCGGCATCCCCGAGGGGGTCGGCCTCGACGTCGCGGCCCCGCTGCTGTGCGCCGGCATCACGCTCTACTCCCCGCTCAAGCACTGGGGCGCGGGCCCCGGCAAGCGGGTTGCCATCGTCGGCATGGGCGGTCTGGGCCACATGGGCGTCAAGATCGCGCACGCGCTCGGCGCGGAGGTGACGGTGCTGAGCCAGACGCTGTCGAAGCAGGAGGACGGCGAGCGCCTGGGCGCCGACCACTACTACGCGACCAGCGACAAGCAGACCTTCAAGGACCTGCGCGGCCGCTTCGACCTGATCATCAACACCGTCGCCGCCAACCTTCCGGTCGACCGCTACCTCTCGCTGCTGCGTCTCGACGGCACCATGGTCAACGTCGGGATCCCCGACAGCCCCGACTCCTTCCACGCCTTCTCGCTCGCCGGCATGCGGCGCAGCATGGCGGGCTCGAAGATCGGCGGCATCCGCGAGACCCAGGAGATGCTCGACTTCTGCGCCGAGCACGGTCTGGGCGCGGAGATCGAGACGATCAGCATCGACGACGTCGACGCCGCCTACGAGCGGGTGGTGGCCAGCGACGTGCGCTACCGGTTCGTGATCGACATCGACACCTTCGGCGACGAGGGCTGAGCCTCCGCGCCGGCGAGGGTCAGCCAGACGACCTGGTAGGGCTCGAGCAGCAGGTCGTCGCCCTCGCGCGGCAGCGGCACCCCGGTCAGGTGGTCGACGTGCTCGCCGCCCACGCGACCGGTCACGGCGTCGTGGCGCACCCGGCGCAGCTCGGGGGTGACGTTGGCCAGCAGCAGCAGCCGGCCGCGAGGGTGGTCGCGCAGCACGGTGAGCACCCCCGAGTCCAGCGGCTCCAGCACCCGGGTCGGCGCGGCCGCGTGCAGGTGCGGCAGCCCCCGACGTACGCCGACGAGGTGGCGCAGCCGCGCGGAGACGCCGTGCTGGTCGACCACGGGCCAGGGCATCCGCGGCCGGTGGACCCAGCGGTTGTCGGCGGCGTGCGCGGGGTCGTCCGCCCAGTCGGGGTCGTTGAGCAGACCGAGCTCGTCGCCCATCCAGATCACCGGCAGACCGCCGAAGCCCAGCAGCACCGCGTGGAGCAGCACGATCCGCTCCACGGCCAATGGGTCACCGGCCTCGAGCCCGGCCAACGACGCGAGCGAGCCCGAGATCCGGCTGTCGCCGGTGCGTTCGTTGGCCTGGAAGACCAGCCCGCGCGCCCACGACCCCGGGAAGGTGCCCGCGTAGAAGGCGGACAGGAAGCGTCGGTGGGCATGGGCGTCGAGCCCGGCCGCTGCGGCGTCCTCGTCGGAGATGGCCCACCCGATGTCGTCGTGGCAGCGCACGTAGGTGATCCACGCGGCGCCGGCCGGCTTCTCCGGCAGCTGCTTGAGCGCGGCTGAGGACATCCGGGCGTCCTTGGTGGCCAACATCGACCAGAGGTGGACCATCAGCGAGTTGTGGTAGGCGAGGTCGCTGACCTTGCCGTGGTGGATGCCTTCACCGAGGTAGGCCAGGAGGTCCTGCGGACCGACGATCGCCTCGGCCTTGAAGACCACGGCCGGGCAGGCCATTCGCACCAGCGTGCGCAGTGCCTGGGTGATCGCGTGCACCTCGGGCAGGTTCTGGCCGCTGGTGCCGAGCCGCTTCCAGAGGAAGGCGATCGCGTCGAGCCGGAAGACCTCGACGCCCCGGTTGGCCAGGCTCAGGATGATGTCGGCGTACTCGCGGAGGACGGCCGGGTTCGACCAGTTGACGTCCCACTGCCAGGTGTTGAACGTCGTCCACACCCAGCCCTGGACGTCGTCGTCCCAGGTGAAGCTGCCCGGCGCGAAGTCGGGGAAGACCTCGGGCATCGTGCGCTCGAACGCGTCCGGCATCGTCCGGTCGGGGTAGACGTAGAAGTAGGAGCGGTACGTCGGGTCGCCGGCGCGGGCACGCTCGGCCCAGTCGTGCTCGCGGGCGACGTGGTTGAGCACCAGGTCCAGGCACAGGCTGATCCCGCGCCCGCGCAGCCCGGCCGCCAGCTCCTCGAGGTCGTCGAGGGTGCCGAGGTCGGGGCGCACCTCGCGATAGCTCATCACCGCGTAGCCGCCGTCGTTGTCGCCCGGGCGGGGCTGGAGGAGCGGCATCAGGTGCAGGTAGGTGACGCCGAGGTCCTCGAGGTAGTCGATCCGCTCGCCCACCTCGCGCAGGGTCCCCGCGAAGCGGTCGGCGTAGGCGGCGTACCCGAGCATCGTGGGCTGCTGGAACCAGTCGGGCTGGAGCGAGCGCCGCTGGTCGAGCGCGTGCAGGTCGACGCTGCGCTCGGCGTAGCGCTCCGCGGCCAGCGTCACCAGGTCGTCGGCGAGGGCCTCGGGGTCGTCGTAGACCAGTCGCAGGGCCTCGACCAGGTCGGGGAGCCACCGCTCGCGCCGGGCCGCGAACAACTCGTCTCCCCCCGTCATGGACCCCATCCTGGCACCCGCGAGGAGACGGTGGCAGCGGCCGACCAGGGTCGTGTGACACCGCCGTTGGCAACGTCACATACCGACGGTTGGTCGACCACGCCTTCTATTGACGTATGTTCAACAACATGTCCCCCCGTCGCCCGTCCTTCCCTGCCGTCGTGGCCGTGGCCCTCACCGCGGTCACCGGCCTCGTGCTGTCCCTCGGCGCCACGCTGGCCCCCGCCACCGCCACCACCGCCGCCCCCGGCGCGAACGCGTCGGCCGCCGTCGCAAGCGCCCCTCAGCAGGCCGCACGACAAGGCCGGCCAGCGTCGACGCGGCCCCGCCTCGCGCTCGGTCGCCCTCGACCTGGTCAACAGCAACGACACCTCGGTGGCCTGCCTGCCCGACAACCGCGCCCACCAGGTGCGCGGACGGCTGGTCGGCCCCCGCAAGGTCGTGCGCGGCCACGGGCCCGCCACCCGGATCAACGTCCTCGTGCACGACGCCGGCACCGGCGCCTGGTTCTGGAACCAGCGCCGCACCCCGGCCTACGACTACGCCACCCAGCTGGCCAAGCGCGGCCAGACCTCGCTCGTGCTCGACCGCCTCGGCTACGGGCGCAGCCCGCTCGCCGACGGCGACGACACCTGCCTCGGCGCCCAGGCGTTCATGCTCCACCAGGTCGTCCAGCACCTCTACTCCGGCAGCTACGAGTTCACCGGTCGCGGCCGCGGACTCGGCAGCCCGCCGCACGCCGGCACCGTGGTCGTGCAGGGGCACGGCACCGGGGGCGCGATCGCGCAGATCGAGGCGGCGACGTACGACGACACGGCCGGGCTCGTGCTGATGTCGTGGTCGGGCGCTCGCGCCTCCTCGGTGGCCGTCGCCGAGGCGCGTCGCCAGAGCGCGGTCTGCTTCCGCAGCGGCGGCTACGCGGCGTACGGCGCCTCCACGGCCGACTACCGCCGGCTGCTCTTCGCGACGGCTCCTCGCGCGGTCCAGCGCTCCGCTGTCCGGCTGCGCAACGCGACCCCCTGCGGCGACGTGGAGAGCCTGGCCTCCGCGACGGCCGTCGCCACCTCGTCGGCGTCGAAGGTCGAGGTGCCGGTGCTGGTCATGTTCGGCTCCGCCGACAGCCGCACGCGGCCCGGCAGCGCCGGCGAGGCCGCGCGCGCCTTCCGCAACAGCCGCAAGGTGACCACCGCGACCATCCGGGGTGCGGGCAGCGCCCTGCCCCTGGAGCGCTCGGCGCCGCAGACCCGCAGCACCGTGGTGCGCTGGCTCAGGGGGCTCTGACAGAGCAGCCGGACCGGGCCACCGGTCCGGCTCAGCGCACCTCGCGCAGCGCCGCGCGGTCGAGGCTCGCGATCGTCGGGTAGCCGTCGATGGCCATCGTCAGGTCGGCCTCGGCGAGCAGGCAGCGCACGACGTGCTCGACGCCGGCCTGCCCGGCCGCCGCCAGCCCGTAGACGTAGGGGCGGCCGACCGCGACCGTGGTGGCGCCCAGCGCGAGGGCCTTGAGCACGTCGGAGCCGCTGCGTACGCCGGAGTCGAAGACCACGGGCAGGTCACCGGCCGCGTCGACGACGTCGGCGAGGCAGTCGAGGGCGGGCAGCCCTCCGTTGGCCTGACGGCCTCCGTGGTTGGAGCAGTAGATGCCGGACATGCCGCTGTCGACGGCGCGACGGGCATCGTCGGGCGAGCAGATGCCCTTGAGCAGGATCGGCAGGTCGGTCAGCGAGCGCAGCCACGCCAGGTCGTCCCAGCTCAGCCGGGGGTTGCCGAAGGTCATCGCCCACAGCCCGGTCGCCGCCTCGAGGTCCTCCTCGGGCGGCGCGGCGAGCCGGCTGCGGAACACCGGGTCGGAGAAGTAGTTGGCCAGGCACAGGCCCTTGAGCTGCGGGAAGCTCGCGATCGTCAGGTCGCGCGGCCGCCAGCCCAGGGTGAGGGTGTCGAGGGTGACGACGATCGCCCTGAAGCCCGCGGCGTCCGCGCGCCGGACCAGGCTCTCGGTGAGCTCGCGGTCGTGGGGCGGGTAGAGCTGGAACCACCCCGTCGTGTCACCGAGCGCCTCGGCCACGTCCTCCATCGGGTCCTCGGACAGGGTCGAGGCGATCATCGGTACGCCGACCGCAGCGGCCGCGCGGGCCGTGGTCAGGTCGCCGTGGCCGTCGTCTCCGCACAGCCCGAGCACGCCGACGGGCGCGAGCATCAGCGGGTGCGGCAGCCGTTCGCCGAGGAGCTCGACCGACAGGTCCCGCTCGGCAGCGCCGACGAGCATGCGGGGCATCAGTCCGTAGCGGGTGAAGGCCCGGACGTTGGCGTCCTGGGTGTTCTCGTCGCCCGCCCCGCCGGCGACGTACGACCAGGTCTCGGGCGTCATCGCGTCCTGCGCCGCGCGGGCGAGCCCGGCGAAGTCCATCGGGATCTCCGGGCGGATGCCCTCGAGCCCGGCGAGGTAGACGCCGAGCTGCCAGTCGCCGTAACCGCTCATCGGGGTCTCCGCTCAGGGACGTCGGGGGAACTGCGAGAAGTCGGGGGTCCGGCCGGCCTTGTAGGCCTCCCGACCCTCCTGGGCCTCGGCGTCGCCGTAGAACAGCAGGTTGGCGTCGTGGGCCAGCTGCTGGATGCCGGCGTAGCCGTCCTCGTGGGCGTGGAAGCTCAGCTTCGACATCCGCAGCGCGCGAGGCGAGAGCACGAGCATCTCGCGGCACCACCGCAGGGTCTCGGCCTCCAGCTCGGCCAACGGCACGACGGTGTTGACCAGGCCCATCTCGAGGGCCTGCGCGGCGTCGTACTGACGGCACAGGAACCAGATCTCCTTGGCCTTCTTGGGGCCCACCAGGTCGGAGAGGATGCTGGAGCCGTAGCCGCCGTCGAAGGAGCCGACCTTCGGCCCCACCTGCCCGAAGCGGGCGTTGTCGGCGGCGATCGTCAGGTCGCAGACCAGGTGGAGCACGTGGCCGCCGCCGATGGCCCAGCCGGCCACCATCGCCACGATCGGCTTGGGGCACCGACGCATCGCGACGTGGAGGTCGGTGACGTGGAAGCGCCCGGTCGCGTTGTCGTCGAGCTTGTAGCCGCTGTCTCCGCGCACCCGCTGGTCGCCGCCGGAGCAGAACGCCTTGTCGCCGGCGCCGGTCAGGATGATCGCGCCGACCGACTCGTCCTCGCGGGCGGCCATCAGCGCCCGGTCGACCTCGACCAGGGTCTGCGGGCGGAACGCGTTGTGCACCTCCGGACGATCGATCGTGATCTTGGCGATCCCGTCGTCGGTCGTCTCGTAACGGATGTCGTCCCACTCGCCGGAGGAGTGCCACACGGTCTGGTCGTCGCTCATGCGGCCATCGTCTCAGGCGACCTCCGGGCGGTCCGGACGGTGGGCCGTATCGACGGGGCCGAGAGGCAGCGTCGCGCGGAAGGTCGAGCCGCGGCCAGGAAGGCTGTCGACCTCGAGGAGACCTCCGTGGGCATCGACGATGGCCCGGGAGATGCCGAGCCCGAGGCCGACGCCCGGCGACATCCGCGCCCGGGCCTGCCGGGTGCGGAAGAAGGGAGTGAAGAGCCGGGCCAGGTCGTCGTGGGCGATGCCGATGCCGTCGTCGCTCACGCTGATCTCGACGTTGTGCTCGTCGATCCGGACACCGACGGCGACCCGCCCCGCGCGGTCGGTGTACTTGACCGCGTTGGAGACGAGGTTGTCGACGACCTGCCGCAGCCGCGGAGGGTCCACGTGGGCGAGCGCCGTGGACGGAGCCTCCAGGTCGAGCGTGACGCCGCGGGCGGCGGCCCCCGGCAGCGCCGACTCGACGACCTCGCGCACCAGACTTGCGACATCGATCCAAGAGCGCGACAACGTCGTTCCCTCACGCTGCTGCCCGGTCTCGAGCAGGTCGGCCACGAGGTGCTGCAGCCGCACCGAGTTGCGCTTGACGACCTCGAGCCCATGCTGCACGTCGTCGGGAAGGGCATCGGACTCGAGCAACAGCTCGGTGTGACCGAGCACCGAGCTCAGCGGGCTGCGCAGCTCGTGGGAGACCGCCGTGACGAAGTCCTCCTGCGCTCGGAGGGCGCGCACCAGCTCGCTGACGTCCTTGTAGGCGAGCACCGCACCGACGAACGCCCCCGTCGGGTCGCGCAACGACCGGGCGAAGACGGACAGCGCCAGGCGGGTGGCGGGGTCGTCGCCGACCCAGATGCGGTAGTCGTCGAACTCCTCGCCCCCGACCCCTCGGATCGTCGGCATCTGCTCACGGGTCAGCGGGGTGGTGCCGTCGCTGGCGTAGACCAGGCCGAGCTGGCCCGCCCCACCGTCGTGACCCTCCGGGTAGGCCAGGGCGATGAAGTCGGCGTGGCGGCGGTTGATCCGCTCGTAGCGGCCGTCGGGGGCGATCAGCACGAGACCGACGTCGACGGTGTCGAGGATCACCTGCGCCTCGAGGCTCTGACGGTCGATGATCTCCCTCGCCCGGGCGAGGCGTTCCCGGTCGAGCCTCGCGCTGGTGACGTCGACGATCTGGCTGATGAAGTGCGTAGGAGCGCCGTCGTCGCCGCGGACCAGGGCCGTCGACAGGTCGCCCCAGACGATGGAGCCGTCGGCGTGCAGGTAGCGCTTGGTCGTGCGGAAGCTGGTCCGCCGACCGGCCAGCGTCTCCTGGACGAACGCGAGACCGCCCTCCAGGTCGTCGGGGTGCGTGATCTCGCGGAAGGTCAGCTGCTTCAGCTCGTCCTCGGTGTAGCCGAGCATCGTGCACATGGCCCGGTTGGCGCTCAGCAGGCTGCCGTCGGCGGTGACCAGGCACATGCCGACCGGTGAGTGCTCGGCGGTGGACTGCCAGAGTCGCTCTGCTCCGGGTTGCTGGTCCAACTGAAGTCCTCGCTCGTGGGGGTCCAGGTTCCCACAGCGCGAGGGCGCTGTGCAGGGTCGAAGGTCAGAGGTCCCAGACGACTTCGAGCTCGTCCTGGCGGCCGAGCCGTTCGAGGTGCTCCTTGACCGTCTGCGCGAATTGCGTGGCGTCGGCGCCATCGGGCACCTCGATCGTCACCTGGAGCTCCTCGTCGGCGGGTCGCAGCCGGATCACCTGGCCGGTCATCCAGTGCTGCACGGACTCACCGTCGCCCTGGGTCACGGTGCCGCGGTTGGCCCAGTGGCTGAACAGCTGGCGGGCGTAGCGCTGCGGCTTGTCGGTCCGCATCGTGCCGGTGACGGTGGTCATCGCGCTCCTGTGGTGTCGGTGGGCGGCGGGGGCCGCCAGGACCCACGATGTCACGGACCCGGCCGACTTGCTCAACCCTGGTGAGGGCCAGGTCACACCGACGTGACTTCGCAGTAACTACTTGGACGTCCTACGATCTGCTTGGACATCCAACTACTTGCGAAGGATCCTGCATGAGCGACCTCCACGTGCCCACCCACCCGGTGCGACTGGTGACGGCCTCGAGCCTCTTCGACGGGCACGACGCGTCGATCAACATCATGCGGAGGATCTTCCAGAGCCAGGGCTGCGAGGTCGTGCACCTCGGCCACAACCGCTCGGTCCAGGAGGTCGTCGACGCCGCGTTGGAGGAGGACGTCCAGGGGGTCGCCGTCTCGTCGTACCAGGGCGGGCACATCGAGTACTTCGAGTACCTCGTCGAGCTGCTCCGCGCCCAGGGAGCCGGCCACGTCCAGGTCGTCGGCGGTGGTGGCGGCGTGATCGTCCACGACGAGATCCAGCGGCTGCGCGCCGCCGGCGTGACGATCTTCTCCCCCGAGGACGGGCAGCGGATGGGCCTGCCCGGCATGATCAACTCGGTGGTCCGGTCCTGCGACCGCGACCTGTGGGCCACCCAGCAGGTCGGGGCGGAGCAGGTGCTGAGCGGCGAGCGCTCGGCGATCGCCCGCGCGATCACCGGCGCGGAGCAGGGCCAGCTCCCCGCGGAGATGCTGAGGGTCATCCGCGACGCCGCCGCCCGCAGCGCCACCCCGGTGCTCGGCATCACCGGCACCGGCGGCTCCGGGAAGTCCTCGCTCACCGACGAGCTCGTACGCCGCTTCCGGGTCGACCAGCAGGACTCGCTGCGGATCGCGGTCATCGCCGTCGACCCCACCCGCCGCAAGGGCGGCGGCGCCCTGCTCGGCGACCGGATCCGGATGAACTCCCTCGACGGCGAGCGGATCTTCTTCCGCTCGCTGGCGACCCGAGGCGCCCACGAGCTGCCGGCCCACCTCGCCGACGTGATCGACGTCGTCAAGGCGGCCGGCTTCGACCTCGTCGTCGTCGAGACCCCCGGCATCGGCCAGGGCGACGCCGCGATCGTGCCGTTCGTCGACACCTCCATGTACGTGATGACGCCCGAGTTCGGCGCCGCCTCACAGCTGGAGAAGATCGACATGCTCGACTTCGCCGACGTCGTGGCGATCAACAAGTTCGAGCGTCGCGGAGCGGCCGACGCCCTGCGCGACGTGGGCCGACAGCTGGTGCGCAACCGCGAGGCCTTCGGCCAGCAGCCGGCCGACATGCCGGTCTTCGGCACCTCGGCCGCGACCTTCAACGACGACGGCGTCACCGCGCTCTACCAAGAGCTGCGGGGGCTGCTGGCCGCGCACGACGTGCCGTTCCACGCGGGCGACCTCGCTCCGGTCAAGGTCAAGCAGTCCTCCGGCATCCGTCAGGTCGTGCCCGGCGACCGGGTGCGCTACCTCGCTGAGATCACCGAGGCCGTGCGCGGCTACCACGCGCGCACCGATGTGCTGGTCGAGCAGGCGCGGCGCGTGCAGCGGCTCGCCCTGGTGGCCGAGGAGCTGGCCGGGGTCTCGGCAGGCTCGACCACCGGAGGCGGCTCGACCACCGACGGGGTGGAGGCGTTGTTGGGGCAGGCTCGTCGGGACCTCGACCCCGAGGTCGCCGACCAGCTCGAGGCGTGGCCCGCGGTCGTGGAGTCCTACTCCGGCGACGAGCAGGTCGTGGTCGTGCGCGACCAGGAGATCCACACCGCCCTGACCCGCGAGTCGCTGTCCGGCACCCGGGTCCCCCGGGTCTCGCTGCCGACGTACCACGACCACGGTGAGCTGGTCCGCTTCTGGCGGCGCGAGAACCTCCCCGGCTACTTCCCGTTCACCGCCGGCGTCTTCCCGTTCAAGCGCGACGGCGAGGACCCCGCGCGGATGTTCGCCGGTGAGGGCGACGCCTTCCGCACCAACCGCCGCTTCAAGCTGCTCTCCGAGGACGGCGACGCGACCCGGCTGTCCACCGCCTTCGACTCCGTCACCCTCTACGGCCGCGACCCCGACGAGCGGCCCGACATCTACGGCAAGGTCGGCACGTCCGGCGTCTCGGTCGCCACGCTGGAGGACATGAAGGCGCTCTACGACGGCTTCGACCTGGTCTCGCCGTCCACCAGCGTCTCGATGACGATCAACGGCCCGGCGCCCACCGTGCTGGCCTTCTTCCTCAACACCGTGATCGACCAGCAGGTCGAGAAGTTCCGCGAGCTCGAGGGGCGCGACCCCGACGGTGACGAGCGGGCCGACCTGGCGTCGTACGCCCTGGCCAACGTGCGCGGCACGGTGCAGGCCGACATCCTCAAGGAGGACCAGGGCCAGAACACCTGCCTGTTCTCCACGGAGTTCTCGCTGCGGATGATGGCCGACATCCAGGAGTGGTTCATCCAGCAGAAGGTGCGCAACTTCTACTCGGTCAGCATCTCCGGCTACCACATCGCCGAGGCCGGGGCGAACCCCATCAGCCAGCTCGCGTTCACCCTCGCCAACGGGTTCACCTACGTCGAGGCCTACCTCGCGCGCGGCATGGACATCGACGACTTCGCGCCCAACCTGTCGTTCTTCTTCTCCAACGGCATGGACCCCGAGTACTCCGTGATCGGACGCGTCGCCCGCCGGATCTGGGCCGTGGCGATGAAGGAGCGGTACGGCGCCAGCGAGCGCAGCCAGAAGCTGAAGTACCACGTGCAGACGTCGGGTCGCTCGCTGCACGCGCAGGAGATGGACTTCAACGACATCCGCACCACGCTGCAGGCGCTGATCGCGATCAACGACAACGCCAACAGCCTGCACACCAACGCCTACGACGAGGCGGTCACCACCCCCGGCGAGGAGTCCGTGCGCCGGGCGCTGGCGATCCAGATGATCATCAACCGCGAGTGGGGCCTGGCGATGAACGAGAACCCGCTCCAGGGCTCGTTCGTCATCGACCAGCTCACCGACCTCGTCGAGCAGGCCGTGCTGACCGAGTTCGACCGGATCAACGAGCGCGGCGGCGTGCTCGGCGCGATGGAGACCGGCTACCAGCGCGGGCGGATCCAGGACGAGTCGATGCTCTACGAGCACCGCAAGCACGACGGCAGCCTCCCGATCATCGGCGTCAACACCTTCCGCAAGAAGGAGACCGGCGACGGGACGCCCGAGCACGTGGAGCTGGCCCGGGCCACCGAGGACGAGAAGCAGTCGCAGCTGTCGCGGGTGCACGCCTTCCAGGCCACCCACGAGATCGAGGCCGACGAGGCCCTGGCCCGGCTCAAGAAGGCCGCGGTCAACGGCGACAACGTCTTCGCCGCACTGATGGACGCCGCCCGCGTGTGCTCGCTCGGTCAGGTCACCGAGGCGTTCTTCGAGGTGGGTGGGCAGTACCGGCGCAACGTGTGACGACTACGTGAGCGCCACGGTGTCAGCGCTCGGCGAATGACAGGTCGCCGCCCGACCTGCTGACTTCCCACCCGACAAGCGCTTGTCACATCGCGATTGACGGGCATCGGCCAACGCCGCTCATCACGACAAGCCCACGATGGTCCCGTCGTCGAGCAGGTCGATGCGGGAAGCCGCAGGGTCGACCGGCAGACCGAGCATCGTCATCACGTCCACCGCCCAACCCGCTCACTTCCCACCCGACAAGCGCTTGTCACATCGCGATCGACGGGCATCGGCCAACGCCGCTCATCACGACAAGCCCACGATGGTCCCGTCGTCGAGCAGGTCGATGCGGGAAGCCGCAGGGTCGACCGGCAGACCGAGCATCGTCATCACGCCACCGCCCAACCCGCTCACTTCCCACCCGACAAGCGCTTGTCACATCGCGATTGACGGGCATCGGCCAACGCCACACATCACGACAAGCCCACGATGGTCCCGTCGTCGAGCAGGTCGATGCGGGAAGCCGCAGGGTCGACCGGCAGACCGAGCATCGTCATCACGCCACCGCCCAACCTGCTCACTTCCCACCCGACAAGCGCTTGTCACATCGCGATTGACGGGCATCGGCCAACGCCGCACATCACGACAAGCCGACGATGGTCCCGTCGTCGAGCAGGTCGATGCGGGAGGCCGCGGGGTCGGCCGGCAGGCCGGGCATCGTCATCACGTCGCCGCAGACCAGCACCACGAAGCCCGCGCCGGCGGAGAGCCGCACCTCGCGCACGTGCAGGTCGTGGCCGGTCGGCGCCCCGCGCAGGCTGGCGTCGGTCGAGAACGAGTACTGCGTCTTGGCGACGCAGACCGGCAGGTCGCCGTACCCGTGGGCCTCGAGGCGCTCGAGCCGCCGCTTCGCCTTGCCGTCCCAGGTCACGCTCGAGGCGCCGTAGAGGCGGTGGGCCAACGTCTCGACCTTCTCCTTCAGCGACACGTCGTCGGGGTAGGTGAAGGAGAACGTCGCGGGGTCGGCCTCGTCGAGGAGCGCGAGCAGGCCCTTCGCGAGGTCGGTCGCGCCGGTGCCGCCGTCGGAGAAGTGGGTGGCGGGGTAGGCCCGGACGCCGAGCTCGTCGACCAGCTCGGTCAGCCGAGCCACCTCGGCGTCGGTGTCGGCGGGGAAGCGGTTGAGCGCCACCACGCACGGGATTCCGTAGACCTCGCGCACGTTGCGCACGTGGCGCGCCAGGTTCTCCATGCCGCGCTCGACGGCGCCGACGTCCTCGCGCCCGACGTCCGCCACCTCGACGCCGCCGTGGAACTTCAGCGCCCGGACCGTGGCCACGATGACCGCCGCGTCCGGCCGCAGGCCCGACTTCCGGCACTTGATGTCGACGAACTTCTCCGCGCCCAGGTCGGCGCCGAAGCCGGCCTCGGTGACCACGTAGTCGGCCATCCGCAGGGCGGCCCGGGTCGCGATCACCGAGCTGCAGCCGTGGGCGATGTTGGCGAACGGGCCGCCGTGGACGAACGCCGGCGTGTGCTCGAGCGTCTGCACCAGGTTGGGGGCGAGCGCGTCCCGCAGCAGCACCGCGACCGCCCCGTCGGCCCTGAGGTCCCTGGCGGTGACGGGCTGCTTCGCGCGGGTGTAGCCGATGACGATGTCGCCGATCCGGCGCTTGAGGTCGGCCCACGACTCGGTGAGGCAGAAGATCGCCATCAGCTCGGAGGCGACGACGATGTCGAACCCGTCCTCGCGCGGGTAGCCGTTGGAGAGCCCGCCGAGCCCGACCACCAGCTCGCGCAGGGCGCGGTCGTTGAGGTCGAGCACCCGCTTCCACTCGACCGAGCGCACGTCGATGTCGAGCGCGTTGCCGTGGTGGACGTGGTTGTCGATCAGCGCCGCCAGCAGGTTGTTGGCGGCTCCCAGCGCCGCGAAGTCACCGGTGAAGTGCAGGTTGATGTCGGTCATCGGCACCACCTGGGCGTAGCCGCCCCCGGCCGCGCCGCCCTTCATGCCGAAGACCGGACCCATCGACGGCTCGCGCAGGCAGGCCATCGAGCTCAGCCCCAGCCCGTGCAGCGCGTCCGCGAGCCCCACCGTGGTCGTCGTCTTGCCCTCTCCCGCGGGCGTCGGCGAGATCGCCGTCATCAGGATCAGCTTGCCGAGCGGGCGGTCGGCCAACGACTGGAGGTAACCCAGGTCGACCTTCGCCTTGTGGTGGCCGTACGGCACCAGGTGCTCCGGGTCGATCCCGAGCTCCTCCTGGGCCACCTGCATGATCGGACGCAGCTCGGCCGCGGTGGCGATCTCGATGTCGGACAGCATTCAGTCCCTCCCCTTGACGATGCCGATACGCCTGAGCAGTGCCGATCGCTCCTCGGAGTCGGGCAGCGTGCGCAGGTTGGACTCCACGTTCCTCCGAGCGATCGCCGAGGCGGCCTGCGCCACCTCTGCGGCCGCCGCGAGGTCGGCCAGCAGCCCGGCCCGGCCCGCCGGGCGCAGCAGGTCGATCAGCACCAGCACCTCGATCGCGATCTCGACCACGAGCGCCTGGGGCACCGCCGCGTCGAGCAGCGCCTGCTCGACGGCCGCTCGCCGGGCCTGCTCCTCCGGCGGCGTACCGCGCGGAAGGCCCCACCCTGCGGCCACGGCGCCGAAGGCCCGCTCGTCCTCGTCGGCCAGCTCCCTGGCGCGCACGACCAGCAGCTCGGCCTGCTCGACCAACGATGGCTGGTCGCAGTAGCGGGCCACCATCGCCACCAGGGCCGCCGCCTGGGCGGCGCACAACGCCGCGACCGAGCCACCGGCCGGTGTCGGGCTCCGGGCCGCGAGCCGGTCGAGGAAGTCGGTGACGGTCCCTGGGCCCGCGTCCGCGTCGAGAACCACGCTCGTCACGCTACCTCCGTCCCGGTGGCGCGACCACCACATCGGGCGCGGCGCGGCCGAGGCGTCGCTGGGCGGCCGCGGCCGGGCGCTCAGCCCGTCGGTCGGTCGTGGTCGCTCTTGCCGTCGCCGGCCCGGTTCAGCACGAAGCGACGTCCGGTGAGGACCTCGGGGACCAGCTCGATCACCTCGTACTTGAGGGTCGTGGTCCAGGAGTGGGTGGGCAGCAGGTCGATCCGGTGCGCCTCGTCCTCCGCCAGCCGGCGCAGGTGGCCGCGCGCGACCACCGACCAGGCCGTGTCGTCGTCGTACCCGTCGATCTCGAACGCCACGTCGGACTCCAACGCCGCCGCCAACAGCTTGTTGCCCGACCCCGTGCGGAACAGCAGCGAGCGGTCGTCGACCACGTAGTTGATCGGCACCACGTGCACCTCGTCGACCAGGCGGTACGCGAGACGGCCCAGCTCGTCGCCCTCCAGCAGCGCCCAGCACTCGTCGTCCGTCTGCAGCGCGACCGGGCTCTCGGTGTCCGGCATCGGTCCTCCCCCGGTGTCGCGGGGCGTGGTCGCCCCACCTTCCTCACGACCGTAGGCACCCGGACCGTCGGGCAGGCAGGGACGGAGGTCCCGCGTGCCGGGGTCACCCGGCCCCGGGAGGTGGGCCCACGCGCAGACCAAGGTCCCCGACGCCGGGGAACTGCGCCGGTTCCCCCGGGCCCCCGGCGCGGCCAGGGTGGAGGCATGACCACCACCACGTCCCTCCCCACCGGTTCCGTCGTCGTCGCGTACGACGGCTCGCCCCACGCCGACCGGGCCCTGCGCTGGGCGGCCGACCAGGCCGACCTCGAGCACCGCGCGCTCGACATCGTGCACGTGGCCGGACCGGCCCCGGTGCCGGGCGCCCCGTGGTCGAGCACCCGGTCGCGGAGCCCGTTGGAGGTGGAGGGCCTGCCCAGCGACACCCGCCTGCTGATCGAGGCCGCCGTCTCCCAGGTCGCAGCCAGCCACCCGACCCTGGACGCCCGGGTCCACGTCCGGGAGGGCGACACCCGCCAGGTGCTCCTCGACCTCGCGCAGCACGCCCACCTGCTCGTGCTCGGCTCCCGGGGCCGGGGGATCGTGCGCAGCGTGCTGCTCGGCTCGGTGAGCGCCGCCGTCAGCCGGCACGCGGCGTGCCCCGTCGTGGTCACGCGACCGACGAAGACCGGCGCGGTGAGGAACGGGGTCGTGGTCGGCGCCGACGGCACCGCGGAGTCGCTGCCGGTGATCGAGTTCGCCTTCCGCCAGGCGTCGTTCCGGTCGCTGCCGCTCACGGTGATGCACTGCTCCTGGGACACCGCCGCGGCGTACGCCGGCACCCAGGTCGCCTCTGCCGCGCTGCGGGCCGACACCGACGCCCTGCAGGCGGTGCTCTCCGAGTCGGTGGCGGGCTTCGGGGCGAAGTTCCCCGACGTCCACGTCACCCGCCGCGTCGAGCACGGCAGCGCCGACCAGTTCCTCGCGCAGAGCCGCGAGTGGGACCTGATCGTCGTCGGGCGCCACGCCAAGAACCTCTGGGAACGGGCGCTCGTCGGCTCGACGTCCACGACCGTCCTCGAGCGTGCCGACTGCACGGTCGCCGTCGTCCCCGAGGCCAGCGTGTCCGACGAGCGCTGAGCGCCGACCGCCCGCGCCACCACCCACCAGCCCAGGAGGCAGCATGTCCCAGTCCAGCCCGATCACCGACACGATCGTCGTGCCCGTCTCGGAGGACGGCTACGACGCCGCCCTGCGCTTCGCCGTGCTGGAGGCCCGCCGCACCGCTCGCGGCGTCGACCTCGTGCACACGCTGATGCTGCCGCCCGGGCCCTACCCCGACGTGTGGCTCGACGTCGCCGCCACTGCCCGGACGATGCTGGACGGCGCCGCGGAGACCGCCCGTGAGCTCGGGGAGGGTGAGGTCGAGGTGACCAGCACGATCATCGAGCACGGCACGCTGGTGGGCTCGCTGGTCGAGAGCGTCGATGCGGGGAGTCTCGGCGTGCTGCAGCACCGCAGCTTCGGCCCGTTGCACCGGATCCTGACCCGCTCCATCGTCAACGGCGTCGCCGGCCGCGCCCGGGTGCCGGTCGTCGCCGTTCCCGAGGGGTGGGAGCCGCGCGGCGTCGCCGACTCGGTCGTGGTCGTCGCGGTGCAGGACCCCGCGGAGTCGCTGCCGATGGTCCGGGCGGCGGCGCAGGCCGCGCACGAGCGCGGCGGCCGCCTGGTGGTCATGCACGCGTGGTGGCTGGCCAACGGGTACGCCGCCGCCGTGGTCGGCCCGGAGCTCCGCGACGACTGGGCGGCCCGTGCCCGTACCCAGCTCGAGCCGATGGTCGCCGCGGTGCAGAGGGACTTTCCCGACGTCCCGATCACGCTCGAGGTCCGGCACGGCCCGGCGGCGGCGGTGCTGCTCGAGGCCGCCGTGCACTGCGACCTGATGGTGCTCGGCCGGCGGCACCACCTGCTCCCCTTCGGCACCCACCTCGGCCCGGTGGCCCGGGCGATGGTCGACCGCAGCCCCTGCCCGGTCATGCTGGCCGCCGAGCCCGAGCGGGTCGACTAGACCAGCCGCGTGACGTCATGCGGACAGAGCCACTGGTAGCACGATTCGGATGACGTCTCTGAGGTCGCATCGCCCCCGACCCGGACTAGGATGCGAAGGCTCAGACCGTGACGAGGTGTGACATGAGCGAGCGTGACAGCCGTACGGCCGAGTTCCATCGTCTGCACTCCTCGGGCTGCTTCGTGATGCCCAACCCGTGGGACGCCGGTAGCGCGCGGGCCCTGGAGCAGCTGGGGTTTCCCGCCCTGGCGACGACGAGTGCGGGCTTCGCCTGGACGCTCGGCCGGCCGGACAACGGCACCACCCGTGACGAGACGCTGGCCCACCTGCGCGCCGTCGTCGACGCGGTCACGGTCCCGGTCAACGCCGACTTCGAGGGCGGGTTCGCGGTGGAGCCGGAGGGCGTCGCCGAGAACGTGGCTCTGGCGGCGGACACCGGGATCGCCGGGTTGTCGATCGAGGACTCCTCAGGCGACCCGTCCCGACCGCTGTTCGACTTCGACCTCGCGGTGGCGCGCGTGGCCGCAGCGCGACGGGCGATCGACGCGAGCGGAACCGGCATCGTCCTCACCGGTCGCTCCGAGGGCTTCGTGTGCGGGCGCCCCGACATCGACGAGACGATCCGGCGGCTCCGCGCCTTCGCCGAGGCGGGCGCCGACTGCCTCTACGCCCCGCGCCTCGACCGGCTCGAGCACGTGATCGCGATCGTGGCAGCGGTGTCGCCGAAGCCGGTGAACCTGCTGATCAACTCGCCCTTCACCACCGTCGCGGAGGCCGGTGGGCTGGGAGTACGGCGGGTCAGCGTCGGCGGCACGCTCGCGCGGACCGCCTGGGGAGGTTTCCTGCGGGCGGCCCGGGAGATCGCCGACGAGGGAGCGTTCTCCCGGTTCGCGGGCCTGCCCGACGTCGACGGCCTCCTGGGTGGCTGAGGGCTGGAGAAGGCGCGCCACCGGCGCTTGCCCATAGCCGTTGCTGGGGGTCGGGACGACCACGGGCTCAGGACGCCGACCCCTCCCCCGGGAACAGCCGTCGTGCTCCCGGGCCCTCCGCCCCGTGCTCGTCGTCGGGGTTGTAGAGCCGGCAGCGCTGCAGCGACAGGCAGCCGCAGCCGATGCAGCCCGTGAGGTCGTCGCGCACCTTCTCCAGGTCGGCGATGCGCTGGTCGAGCACCGGACGCCATCGAGCCGACATCCGCGCCCACTGCGCGCGCGTCGGCGCCGCCTCGATCGGTACGCCGGCGAACGCGGCCCCGATGTCCTCCAGGCTGAGGCCCACCCGCTGCGCCGCCCTGATCACGGCGACCCGGCGCAGCACCGCTCGTCGGTAGCGCCGCCGGTCACCGGCGGTGCGGCTGCTGGCGATCAGCCCCACCGACTCGTAGTAGCGCAACGCGGAGGGAGCCACGCCCGAGCGCTCGGCGACCTCACCGATCGAGAGCAGGTCTCGTCGATCCACGGAGTTGACCTCAAGTCCACTTGATGTTCTTCAGTAGAGCCATGCTAGCCAGGACGAGCACGTACGACGAGGCGCTCGAGCGCTTCCACCGGACCGGCCCCGAGCACGACGGCTGGCTGTCCAACCACGGCCCGATGGTGGTCGAGGCCCTGACCCGGCTCGGCCACGAGGACCGTGTGCATCCCTGGTCGGACCGCTACCTCGGGCGCCTGGAGGATGTGCCGCGCGGCATCCAGCCCATCGACCGCGCGGCGTGGCGCGACCCTCTCGGAGACCCGACGCGCAGCGGCGACTGGATCGGCTTCTTCCTCACCGAGGTGGAACGGGAGCCGTGGTCGACGCTGCTCGTCCGGTGGTGGCCCCGGCTGCTGCCGGGCATCGCCGCGGGCGCCACCCACGGGGTGATCCGGGTCGGCCACGCCGTGCGGTCGCTGCGGGCCCTGGAGACCGAGCCGCGACGCCACGAGCTCGCGCACGCGCTGGGCTACTGGGCGGCGCGGTGGCAGCCGGTGCCCCTCGTGGCACCGCACGGCACCCGGGGCGTGGCGTCCGCCCTGGCGGCGATCCCGCCGGTCCCCCGCCAGGAGCACGACATCCGACACCGCCTCGCGCAGCTCGCCGACACCCCGGGCTGGGCCGTGGCGGGTCGCTCGCTCGCACCTCCGCGGGAGGTCGCCGACGTGCCCTCCGTGCTCACCGACCTGGTCACCGCCGTCCTCGCCCACTACGCCGGCCACGCCCACGGCAACCCGACGATGCTCGTGCACGCCGCCACCGCCCCGATGGCGGTGGCCAACACGCTGCCCTCGCTCCCCCGCGCGCTGTGGCGGCCCAGCTTCGACGCCGCCTGGTCGGCGGCGGCGGCCGTCCTCGCGGCGTACACCCCGCGCGACGAGCGGCCCTACCGACCGGCGCCGACCGGCCTCGACGACGTCCTCGCGCAGGCGCTGCACCACGGAGGCGAGCACGTGATCAAGCTGGCCGACACCGCGGCGACCGCCTTCGCGGCGACCGGCGACCAACGGGCGCTGGTGGCGGTGCTGACCGCCATCGATCTCGACGCCTGAGGGGGCTCGGCCGTGAGAGCTTGCCCAGCGCCCCGCACGTCGGCCACGCTCGGGCGGTGACGACCGACCGGGAGATCGCCAGGTGGCGCCTGCGCAGCCAGCACCTCGTCCGACCGCACGCAGCGTCCGCGCAGGACGTGGTCCGGGGCCTGCTGGCCGTCCAGGCGGAGAACCCCAGCCAGGCGGCGTGGGCGGTCGCGAGCCGCACGCAGCACCCCGACGCTGCCGACCTCGACACGTTGCTCGACGAGGGTCACGTTGTCCGCACCCACGTGCTGCGGCCGACGTGGCACTTCGTCACCGCCGAGGACATCGGGTGGCTCCTCGAGCTGACCGCTCCCCGCGTCCGTCCCCTGGTCGCCCGCCAGCTCGAGAACGTCCACGGCTGGACCGACAGCGACGTGGACCACGCGGGCGCGCTCCTCGTCCGCGCCCTCCGCGACGAGCCCGACCAGACCCGCGAGCGGCTCGCCGAGTGCCTGCGCGGCCATGGCCTCCAGGTCAGCGGACCGGTGATGATGCTGCTGCTGGCCGTCCTCGAGCTGGACCGCCTGGTCTGCAGCGGACGCCGACTCGCGGCGGCCCACACCTACGCGGCCTTCTGCGATCGGGTCCCGGTGTCGCGCCGACGGACGCTGGACCGCGACGAGGCGCTCGCCGAGCTGGCGCTGCGCTACGTCACCGGGCACGGCCCCGCCACCGAGCGCGACCTCGCCTACTGGGCGACGCTCACGCTCGGCGACGTACGCCGGGGCCTGGGGCTGGTCGACGACCGGCTCGCCTGCTTCGAGCACGACGGTCGCACCTTCTGGCACGCGCCCGACCAGGAGCCGCCTGCGGGCCCCGCGGAGCCGACGGCCCACCTGCTGCAGATCCTCGACGAGATCTACCGCGGCTACCAGGACAGCCGGATGGTGCTCGACGTCGCTGACCTCGTCCCCCGCGGCCGCGAGACCGCCATCGGCATGGTCCTGCTGGACGGGCAGCTGGTCGCCCGGATGAAGCGCACGACCGGCCACCGGGCCGTCTTCGAGGTCAGCCCGTACGACGGGCCGCTGGCCGCCGCCCAGCTCGCCGCCGTCGGGCAGGCCGCTCGGCGGTACGCCGACTTCCTCGGGCTGGAGCCCGAGCTGCGCGTGACCTGAGGCGCGTCCCTCCTGCTACGGCACCTCGACGATCGCGCTCAGCGTGCTGGAGTTGTCGCCGTAGTCGTGGACGGTGAGGTCCAGCTGCAGCTCGGTGCCCGACGGCAGCGGCTCGAAGTCGTAGGTGAGGTTCTCGAGGTCGGCGTAGAGACCCACGTCGTTGGCGGGGTCCCAGGTCTGCTCACCGTCAGGACCGACGGTGAGCACCGTCGGGACGATCAGGCCGTCCGGCTCGGCGGTCAGCTCGCCGTAGCCACCCGAGTCGGGGTCGTAGGCGTAGTAGGTCTCGCTGATCAGGTCGCCGGTGTCGGCCTCCAGGACGATCGAGAGCAGCACGTCCTGGTAGGTCTCGCCAGCGATGTCGTCGGGTGCGTAGTAGGCCAGCGGCACGTCGACCGAGGCGGTCTCGTCACCGTCCTCGACGTCCAGGGCGAGGTAGGCGTAGCCGGTGTCCTCGCCGTCGCTGATCGTGAGCGCGGTGAGGTCGTAGACGCCCACGGCCAGGGGCGAGCCCTCCGGGTCGACGGCGGCCGACTCCTCGCCGAAGTAGGTCAGCGAGCCGTCGTCCTCGACGAACGCATAGCTGATCGTGCCGCCGGTGAGGTTGCCCTGGCCGAGCTCGTCGTACGTGCCCGTCAGGGCCACGCCGTCGTCGTCGAACTCGACGATCGGCTCGTCACCGCCGTTGGTGAACCGCGGGAGCTCCGCCTCGGGGATCGCCGCGCCGGCGTCGAAGTAGGCCGTGAGGAACTCGGCCCAGGGCGAGGCGCTCGCGACGTCGAGGTAGGCGCCGTCGGCGAGGTCGGCGTTGGGCGGGAAGTAGATCGACAGGCCGGTGGCGCCGCGGGTGGCCGCACCGTCGACGTCGGTGACGACAGCGTCGTTGATGGCGCGCACCAGCGCGTCCGCCTGGTCGGAGACGTCGAGCGCCTGCACCCCGATCGTGCTCGCCAGCAGGCCCAGGTCCTTCATGTGGCTGTCCTGCGCCTGGTCCGGGCTGCGGGCGAAGCCCAGCGTCTCGGCGCCGATCCGGCCGACGACCGGGGCGACCGTCGCGGCCCGTTCGGCGAGGGCCCCGCCGAACGCGGCCATCGCCTCGTCGACCGCGTCCATCTTCGTGAGGTCGATGAGGCCGAGCGTGATCGACTCCTCCGTGCCGGACTCCGCCGCCTGGGCCGCGAAGCCGTCGATCAGCGCCTTCCCGAGGTCGTCGGCCGTCGCGTCCGGGTCGTCGGCCAGCAGCTGCAGGGCCTGGTAGTCCCAGCCGTGGCCGGGCTCGAGCTCCTGCGAGGCCACCATCCGGTCGGCCAGCGGCGCCATCGCGCTGGCCACCTCGTAGCCGGCCATCAGGCAGGCGTCGAAGCCGAGCAGGTCGAGCCGGTCCACCCCCGCGCGCTCGAGGCCGTCGGAGATCCCCTCGGTCAGGTCGGCCAGGTCGAGCACGCTGTTGCCGGACCCCTCGTCGGGTCCGATCCCGGGCCACGAGGCGCCGTGGTCGGAGATGATCAGCGCGTAGTGCGCGGCCCGGTTGTCCCGGATGCCGTCGGCGATGAAGTCGGCCAGGGTCTCGGGGTCGGCCGAGTCGACGTCGCCGAGGTCCTCCACCAGCTTGGTGCGACCACCCTGGCCGATGTCGAGGACCCGCCCGCCGACCCAGTTGCCCTGGTCGAGGACCTTCGCCTTCCCGTACTGCGGGGAGCGGTCCATCAGCTCGCGGATCCGCAGGTTGGCGTTGGATCCCACGGCCCCGATCTCGTTGACGTCCTCGACCATGAACGGCTCGAGGTTGGTGTCGGCCATCGAGTAGTGCAGCACCGTCCATCCCTCGGCTCCCGCGGCAGCCGGACCAGCGGCGCCGGCCGGCTCCTCGTCGCCGGAGCAGCCCGCCGCGAGGAGGCCGAGGGTGGTGATGAGCACGACGGCGCGGAGCCACAGCAGGCCACTGGGGGGAGGAGGCACGTTCGGAGAGTAGGGCGGCGGCGCGGTGCCTGTCCCGCACGACCGCCTCCGGTCTAGCCACCGCGGTCGCGATACTGGGGCCCATGTCCCGCCTGTTCGACGACCTCGGCCACCCCGTCGACCTGCCCGCGCGCGTACGCCGCGTGGTCTCGCTGGTCCCGTCGATCACCGAGGCCCTGGTCTCGGTCGAGACCGACGCGGTGGTGGGGGCCACCGACTGGTGCACCCACCCGGCCTCGCTCGAGGTGGCCCGGGTGCGTGGGACCAAGAACCCCGACCTCGCCGCGGTGCGCGCCCTCTCGCCCGACCTGGTGATCGCCAACAAGGAGGAGAACCGCGAGCTCGACGTACGCCGGCTCCGCGATGCGGGCGTCGCCGTGTGGGTCACCGACATCGAGACCGTCCCCGCGGCGATCGCCGCCTACCACCGGCTCTTCGACGAGGTGCTGGGGTGGCGTCGGCCCGCCTGGCTGGCCGAGGCCGAGTCGCTGTGGTGCGGCCCGCTGCCGCCGGTGACCAGGAGGGTCGTCGTACCGATCTGGCGGGACCCGTGGATGGTCGTCGGCTCGCGCACGTTCACCGGTGACCTGCTGCGCCGGCTCGGGCTGACCAACGTCTACGACGACCACGCCGACCGCTACCCGGCCCTCGACCACGCCGACCTCGACGCCGCCGGCGCCGACGTCGTGCTGCTGCCCGACGAGCCCTACGTCTTCACCGCCGACGACGGCCCGGAGGTCTTCACCACGACCCCGACCGAGCTGGTCTCCGGTCGGCTGCTGACCTGGTACGGCCCCTCCCTGGTCGAGGCGGCGCGTTCGCTGGAGCGCTGAAGCGGGCCGCGCCGCCGCTAGCGGCTCGCGCCGCGCTTGCAGGCGGCGACCGCGAGCGCGTCGACCAGGTCGTTCATCCGGTCACCGGAGTGACCCTTCACCCAGCGGAAGCCCACGTCGCCCCGGGTCACCACCGCGTCGATCAGCGGCTCCCAGAGGTCGCGGTTGGCGACCGGCTTCTTGGCCGAGCTGATCCAGTCGCGGTCGAGCCAGCCGCGCCACCAGCGGTCGCGGAAGCAGTGCACGACGTACGTCGAGTCGCTCACCACCAGCAGCGGACCCTCCAGGCTGGTGACCGCCTCGAGCGCCGCGCGGATCTCCATGCGCTGGTTGGTGGTGGCCGGGTCGAAGCCCGAGGCCTGCACGGAGTCGTCGAGGGCCCAGGCCCACCCACCGGGGCCGGGATTGCCCGCGCACGCGCCGTCGGTGAAGACCTCACGAGCGCCGGGTGGGACGGCCATGGCGGGGGGCACGGGACGCTTGCGGGGAGGCACGGGCACACCCTGGCACGGTCGACCTCGGCCCCCGGCTCGGGGGCGGCCTGCGGGCGGGGCCCGGAGGGCGACACGCCGTCAACCGTGGCGCGAGCAGCGTTGACGCGACAAGATGCCGGCCATGGCCAGCGAGCGCTCCACCTTCCTCCTCGACGAGACCCAGATCCCCACGCAGTGGTACAACATCGTGCCCGACCTTCCGGCCCCGCCGCCGCCGCCGCTGCATCCCGGCACCCACGAGCCGATAGGACCCGAGGACCTCGCGCCGCTCTTCCCGATGGCGCTGATCGAGCAGGAGGTCTCGACCGAGCAGTACGTCGACATCCCGGGCGGGGTGCTCGACGTCTACCGCCTGTGGCGACCCTCGCCCCTGGTCCGGGCCCGCCGGTTGGAGAAGCTGCTCGACACCCCCGCGAAGATCTTCTTCAAGTACGAAGGAGTGAGCCCAGCCGGGTCGCACAAGCCCAACACCGCGGTGCCGCAGGCTTGGTACAACCACCAGGAGGGCGTCCGCCGGCTCACCACCGAGACCGGCGCCGGCCAGTGGGGCACCTCGCTCGCGTTCGCGACCGCGCAGTACGGCATGGACTGCGAGGTGTGGCAGGTGCGCAACAGCTATGACCAGAAGCCCGCCCGCCGCACGATGATGGAGATCTACGGCGCCACCCTGCACCCCAGCCCGTCCGACCTCACCGAGGCCGGACGGTCCGTGCTGGCCGCCGACCCGGACTCTCCCGGGTCGCTGGGCATCGCGATCTCGGAGGCGGTCGAGGCGGCCCTGGGTCGCGACGACACCCGCTACGCCCTCGGCAGCGTGCTCAACCACGTGCTCCTTCACCAGACGGTGATCGGCCAGGAGGCGCTGCTCCAGCTCGAGATGGCCGAGGAGGTGCCCGACCTCATCGTCGGCTGCACCGGTGGCGGCTCCAACTTCGCGGGGTTGGCCTTCCCGTTCCTCCGCGAGAAGCTGGCCGGCCGGATGGACCCGGTGATCCGCTGCGTCGAGCCCGCCGCCTGTCCCTCGCTGACCCGCGGCGAGTACCGCTACGACTTCGGCGACACCCTCGGCATGACCCCCTTGATGAAGATGCACACGCTGGGCCACGGATTCATCCCCGACCCCATCCACGCGGGTGGGCTGCGCTACCACGGCATGGCGCCGCTGGTCTCGCACGTCTACGAGCTCGGACTCGTCGAGGCCGAGTCGATCCCGCAGCTGGAGTGCTTCGGGGCAGCCATGAACTTCGCGCGCACCCAGGGCATCGTGCCGGCGCCGGAGCCGACGCACGCCATCGCGGCCGCCGTTCGTGAGGCCCTGCGCTGCAAGGAGAGCGGGGAGTCGCGCACGATCCTCACGGCGCTCTGCGGCCACGGCCACCTCGACATGGCTGCCTACGAGGCCTACCTCGGCGGCCAGATGACCGACCTCGACTTCCCCGACGACGACCTGCGCGCAGCGATGGCGGAGGTTCCGGCCCTCTGACCACCTGCGACTGACCTTGGTCCCTCCGACGGTGACCTCCGGCCCGTAGCGCTTGACCGCGCATCGCCCCAGGCTGGAGGCATGACCACCACGCACACGATTCCTCCGAACTCCATCGTCGTCGCCTACGACGGCTCCGAGCACGCCGACCGGGCGCTGCTGTGGGCGGCCGAGCAGGCCGCAGCGGAGAAGCGCGCGCTCGAGGTGCTGCACGTCGCGGGCGTCGCCGCGGTCCCGGGCGCGCCCTGGTCCGGGGCGGGGGCGGTGAGCCCGCTGCTCGAGAAGGACCTGCGCGGGGCGGCTCAGACCATGGTCGAGGAGGCGGTCGCCCGGGTGGTCCCCGACCACCTCGAGGTCACCTCACGGGTCCACGTCGTCGAGGGCGACCCGCGGCAGGTCCTGATCGACCTCTCGCAGCACGCCCGCCTGCTCGTCCTCGGCTCGCGCGGCCGCGGCATCGTGCGCAGCCTCCTGCTCGGCTCGGTGAGCGCGGCGGTCACCAAGCACGCCGCGTGCCCGGTGGTGGTCACCCGTCCGTCGGACGCCGACCCGGCCGGCACCGGGGTGGTCGTCGGGGCCGACGGCACGCCGGAGTCGCTGCCGGTCATCGAGTTCGCCTACCAGCAGGCGGCGCTGCGCGACCTGCCGCTGACCGTCGTGCACTGCTACTGGGACGCGGTCGTGGCGTACGCCGGGATCAACCCGGCCGTCGCCAGCGAGGGCGACACCGAGGACCTTCGCGCGCTGCTCGCCGAGTCGGTGGCCGGCCTGTCCACCTCCTATCCCGACGTGCTGGTCAACCAGCGGCTCGAGCACGGCCTGGTCGACCAGGTCCTGACCAGTGGCCGCGACTGGGACCTGATCGTCGTCGGCCGCCACCCGCGCAACCTCTGGTCGCGGGCGTTCGTCGGCTCCATGGCGACCGCGGTGCTCGAACGGGCCCGGACGACGGTGGTCGTGGTGCCCGAGGCGAAGTCCGATGACCCTGCCTGAGGCCGCCGTGACCCACGAGGCCGTGGTGGTGGGAGTCGGCACCGGCGACCAGGGCTACGAGGCGGCCCTGCGCTTCGCCGTCGACGAGGCCCGACGCACGACGCGGCCGCTGCACGTGGTGCACGTGGTCGTCCGCCCCCGGGGGCCGTTCACGGAGATGTGGCTCGACCAGGACCTGCGTGCCCGGCTGCTGCTGCGCGGGGCCGTCGCCCGCGCCGAGACGTTGGGCGGTGAGGACCTGGTCGTGACCGGGTCGCTGATCGCCGACGCCCCGCTGGTGCGCTCTCTCGTGGAGAGCGCGGACGCCGGCACGATGGCCGTGCTCCAGCACCGCCGCCTGGCCCCCGCCCACCGGTTGATCACCCGCTCGGTGGTCAACGGGGTGGCCGCGCGGGCCCGGGTCCCGGTCGTCGCGGTGCCGGAGGACTGGACGCCAGCCGCCGACGGCGAGCACGTGGTCACCGTGGGCGTCCAGGACCCCACGGAGGGCGGCTCCCTGGTCGGCGCGGGCGCCGAGATCGCCCTCCGGCACGGCGCCCGGCTCGAGGTGCTGCACGCGTGGTGGATGGCCAACGGCCTCGACACCCCGATGCTCGACCACCAGCTGGTCGCCGACTGGACCGCCCGGGCCCGGGCCGAGCTCGAGCCCGTCCTGGCCCTGGTGCGGGCGCAGCACCCGACCCTGCCCCTCAGCCTGGAGATCGTCCACGCCCCGCCGGCTCAGGCGCTGCTGGCTGCCGCCTCGCGCTCCGACCTCCTCGTGCTGGGACGCCGTCACCACCGGCTGCCACCGGGCACGCACCTCGGACCGGTCGCCCGCGCGGTGCTCGACCACGGCGACTGCCCGGTCCTGGTGGCGCCCGAGGTCGCGACGGCCACCGGCACGGTCCTGGCCGACCCGTTCGCTGCCCGGGGTCCGGCCGCCTCCTGACGGGCTAGGAGACCTGGAGCTGGACGATCACCAGGCCGGCGTCGTGGTCCTCCACCTCGACCACGCCGGGCCGGTCGATGCTCAGCTCGATGTCGGTCTTGCCCACGGCGTAGGCGTACTCCTGCTCCGGGGTCGAGTGCACGTGCATCTCGCCGGCACGGTCGCTGGTCACCCGGAAGGTCACGGTCTCGCCGACCCCCACCTCGACGCGCTCGCCGCTCGGGCTGATCTCGCCGTCCTTCACCGTCATCTCGACCGTCACACCCTCAGGAGCCTCGGCCTCGGTGGCGGTCTCGGACGGGGTCTCCGGCGTGGTCTCCTCGGGGGAGGCCGAGCCCGAGGTCGAGGCCGAGGTCGCCGGCGCCGCGGGCGCCGGGGGCTCCTCCTCCGCGCCGCAGCCGGTCGCGAGAGCCAGGGCCAGGAGGAGCGGGGCGACCGCTGCGCGGCGTACGTGCTTCGTCGTCGTGCTCATGGCTCCAGTCTGGACGACGACTGCGAGGACGACACAATGACCCCTGTGACCACGACGCAGCACCTGGCCGAGTCCGAGCTGGCCCGGGCCGGAGAGGCGCTGGGCGCGATCTCCGACGCCTTCGACGCCCGCATCGTCGGCCAGGAGCGCCTGCGCACCGCCATGCTCGTGACCCTGCTCGCCGAGGGGCACCTGCTCGTCGAGTCCGTGCCCGGCCTGGCCAAGACCCTGGCCTCCTCGACGCTGGCCCAGGCCGTGCGGGCCGACTTCGCGCGCATCCAGTGCACCCCCGACCTGCTGCCCAGCGACATCATCGGCACCCAGGTCTACGACCCCCGTCACCACCTCTTCGAGACCCAGCTCGGACCCGTGCACGCCAACATCGTGCTGCTCGACGAGGTCAACCGGGCCAGCGCCAAGACGCAGTCCGCGATGCTCGAGGCCATGCAGGAGCGGCAGACCTCGATCGCCGGCCAGGTGCACCCCCTGCCGCGGCCGTTCATGGTGCTGGCCACCCAGAACCCGATCGAGCAGGAGGGCACCTACGTCCTGCCCGAGGCGCAGATGGACCGCTTCCTGCTCAAGGAGGTCCTCGACTACCCCTCCGCCGAGGAGGAGGTCTCGGTGCTCGACCGGGTCGGTGACGGGACCTTCGCCCAGGCCCCGACGAGCGGGGGCGTGGTGGGCCCCGCGGAGGTCCAGCAGCTCCAGGCGCTGGTCGGTCGCGTGTACGTCGACCCCGCGGTCAAGCGCTACATCGTCGACGTCGTCCACGCCACCCGGCAGGCCTCCGCGGTCATCGGCCGCGACCTCGGCGACTACGTCGAGACCGGGGCGAGCCCGCGCGGCTCGATCGCGTTCTTCTCCGTGGCCCGGGCTCTCGCGGTGCTGCGCGGCCGGGCGTACGTCGTCCCGGAGGACGTGCAGGAGCTGCGGCACAGCGTGCTTCGCCACCGGCTGCACCTGACCTTCGAGGCGCTCGCCGACCGGGTGCCGCCCGAGACTATCATCGACGCCGTCTTCGACGCCGTCCCGACCCCCTGAGCCGCGGCGAACCGACCGGTGGCCGACCACATCCCGCGGATCCGGGCGCGCCTGACCCTCCAGGCGCACCGCAAGGTCGCGGGGCTGCTCGAGGGCGAGTACGCCTCGGTGCAGACCGGTCGGGGCATGGACTTCAACGACCTGCGCCAGTACGTGCGCGGCGACGACGTGAAGGACCTCGACTGGAAGGCCTCCGCCCGCACCGGCGAGCTGCTGGTCAAGCGGTTCGTCACCGTGCGCAAGCACACCGTGCTGCTGGTCGTCTCGACCGGTCGCAGCATGGCGGCGGCCCACGCGCTCGACGCCGGCAAGCGCGAGCTCGCGGTCGAGGTGGCGGGGCTGCTGGGGTGGCTGGCGGTGCGCCAGGGCGACTTCGTGGCCGTGGCGTGGGGCGACGCCGACGCTCAGCACGGGTTGCCTCCTCGCAGCGGCGAGCTGCACCTGGAGCGTTGCCTGAGCGCGGTGCACGACGCGACCCGGCCCGATGCGGGCGCGACCGACCTGCCGGCCCTGCTGCGCCACGTCGCCCGCACCGTGCGGCGCCGGACGATCCTGCTCGTGGTCTGCGACGAGGAGGATGCCCCGCCCGAGCTGACCGCGGCGCTGCGGCGCCTGGTCGTCCAGCACGAGGTGCTGCTGGTGACGGTCGGCGACATCGACCCGGTCGCCGTGCCGGTGACGTCACCCGCGGCTCGTGACATCGACTCCGAGCGCGCCCTCCCGGCCTGGTTGCGCGGCGACGTCCGGCTGATGGAGGAGCTCGCCGACGCCCGCCGCGACGCGCGGTCGACGTTCCACTCGCGGGTGGCGGCCGTGGGCGTGGTCCACGAGCACGTGGCGGAGTCGACGACCGCCCTCAACGCCGTGCTGCGGCTGCTCGCGAGGAACCGGCATGCGCGCCGTCGATGAGCTGCAGGCCCCGGTCGGGTACGACGGCCGGTGGCTGCTGCTGGCCGCGCTGGGGCTGCTCGTGGTCGCCGTCTACTACGCCGCCGTGCTCTGGTGGGGCCGACCCCGTCGAGCTCCGACGCCGGTGCCGACCGCGCGCGAGACGTGGCTGGCCCGGCTCGACGACGTGGAGTCGGCGGTGGCCGCGGGTCGGAGCACGCCTCGGGAGGGTCATCAGGAGATCAGCCGGATCGTGCGCGGCTTCGTCGCCGACGCGGCCGGCGTACCTGCCCGGTCGATGACCCTCGCCGACTTCGAGCGGGAGGGTCCGCAACGGCTGGCCGAGATCGTCGCGCTGGTCTACGCCCCGGCCTTCGCCCCCGGCGACGACCTTCCGCGCGAGCAGCTCGGCCCGGCCCTGGCGCGGGCCCGACAGCTGGTGACGACGTGGACCTGAAGTGGCCCTGGGCCCTGCCGCTGGTCGCGGTCGGCGTCCTGCTCCTCCTCCTCTGGTGGGCTCGGCGCCCGCGCGCGCGCAGCGACGACGCGCTGCTCGTCGCCCACACCGCCCGGCTGCGGACGCTCCCCCGCTACGTCGAGCTCCTGCGACGACAGCGGCTCGCGGGGCTGCTGCTCGCGCTGGCGGCGCTGGTCGTCGTGGCCGGCGCCACACTGGTGCTGGTCCGCCCCCAGCAGGTCGACACCGCGCCGCGGGAGGCGCGCAACCGCGACCTGATGCTGTGCCTGGACGCCTCGGTCTCGATGGACGACGACAACCTCGCCGTGGTGCGCGAGGTCCGGCGGATCGTCGCCGACCTGGAGGGCGACCGCGTGGGCCTGATGATCTGGAGCGGTGCGGCCGTGCAGATCTTCCCGCTCACCGACGACTACGACTTCGTGCGCGACCAGCTCGACGACGCCGAGCGCGCCTTCGCCGGCGAGGCGCAGGGGTTCTTCGCCGGCGTCGACAGCTCCGGTGGGGCCTCGCTCATCGGCGACGGCATCGTCTCCTGCGTCCAGCGTTTCGACGACCCCTCCGCGGACCGCACGCGCGCCGTGCTCGTCTCCTCCGACAACAGCCCCGTCGGGGAGCCGGTCTACCCGCTGCCCGAGGCGGCCCGCTACGCCACCGAGCGGCAGGTGCTGGTCTACGGCCTGGGTGCGGCCGAGCTCGGCTCCACCGCTCGCGCCGCCCCCCGCGAGGAGCTCGCGGCGGCCGTCGACGCCACTGGAGGCGTCCTGGCGCTGGTCGGCGAGGACGGCGACACCGACCGGATCGTCGAGCGGATCGACGACCTCGAGAAGGCGCGCGCCGAGGAGCCGCCCCGCGAGATCTCCTACGACGCACCCGGGCTCGGCCTGCTGGTCAGCGGCCTCGGCGTCGGGCTGCTGCTGCTCGCGTGGACCGGCCCGCTGGTGGGCCGCCACCGCCACCGGACAGGAGGCGCTCGTGACCACGCGCCTGCCCACCGGCCGGGCTCTCACGGTCGTCCGCCGGGTCGCCCTCGTCGCGGCCCTCCTCGCGCTGCTGCTCGGGCTGGGCAACCGCGAGCAGGCCGCTCCCCAACAGCTCCCCGAGCTCGACGTGGTCGTCGCCTTCGACGCCACCACCTCGATGTCGGCGCTCGACGACCCGAGCGGCTCGCGGATCACCGCGGCCCGCCGCGACCTCGTCGAGCTCGTGCGCAACCTCGACCAGGTACGGCTCGCCCTCGTCACCTTCGGCGTCACCCGCGCGCTGCAGCTGCCGGCGACCCCCGACCGGACGGCGTTCGACGAGACCGTGGCCGCGATCCAGGTCGAGCGTCCCGACGCCGGCAACGGGTCTTCCGTCGGGCGGGCCGTCCCCGCGCTGCGCGACGAGCTGGACCGCGCCGCCGAGACGCCGGGCGAACGGATCCCGGTGGTCGTGCTGGTCACCGACGGCGAGAACACGGTGCCTGGCAAGCAACGCTCCTTCGCCCCGCTCGGCAAGCGCGTCGAGGCCGGGGTGGTGCTCGGCTACGGCACCGCCGCGGGCGGACTGATGCCGCTCGAGCGGGTCCCGGTCGACGAGCAGCCGCCCACGCCGGCCGAGGTCGGTGCCGTGGTCACCGACACCACCACCGGGCAGCCGGCGCGGTCGCGCCTCGACAGCGACAACCTGCTCTCGATCGCCGACCAGATCGGGGCGGCGTACGTCGAGGCCGACGGCACCCAGGACATGGCCCGGGTCGCGGCGGCGCTGGAGGACGCGGCGTACGCCGATCTCGAGCCCGGAGAGCCCGAGCGCGAGCTGCGCTGGGTGTGGGCCCTGCTCCTGCTGCTGCTCGTGCTCCCCGAGCTGCGGCTGGGGTGGCGGCGCTACCTCGAGGCCCGGCGGGAGCGGCTCGGATGACGGACACCACGAGGGGGACCACCCGACGCCGGTGGCGACGCCGCCTGCTGCTGGCGGGGCTGCTGCCGCTGCTGCTCGCGCTGGCGTTCGCCGGCAAGGTCGCGGTGATGCTGGCCTACGACCATGCCGGCCGGACGGCCTACACGGCCGGGGGGTACGCGGACGCCCGGGGCTCCTTCGCCGCCAACGCGACGCTCAACCACCTCGAGTCGTGGATCTCCCCGTACGACGAGGGCACGGCCCGCTACCGGCTCGACGACTTCCCGGGAGCGGTGGCGGCCCTCACCGCCGCGCTGAGGACGGTGCCGCCCGAGGAGGAGTGCCGGGTGCGGATCAACCTCAGCCTGGCGCACGAGTCGGTGGGCGACGCCGCCGTCGCCGGAGGTGAGCGGGAGGACGCCCGGCGCTCGTGGCGGACGGCGGCCCGCACGCTCACCGAGGGTGGGTGCCTGCAGCTGAGCCCCGAGACGGAGGCCGAGCTGCGGGCCGAGCTGGAGGCAGCTGCGGACGCCGAGCTGGAGGCCGAGCTGGAGGCCGAGCTGGAGGCCGGGCTGGGGCCGGCGGAGCTGCGGAGGCCGAGCTCGCCCGGGTGCGCTCCGCGACCGAGGTCGACCGGCGGCTCCGCGACAAGCTGCGCCAGCAGCCCCGCACACCGCCCGCACCCGAGGACGACGACGCGTCCTCGAGCGCGCGCACGCAGGCCCGGACGGCGGCCGCCCGGCTCGCGCGCCGCAACGAGCTGGCCCAGGAGCAGCGCCGCGAGCAGCAGCAGCGCCTCCGCGACCGTGAGGCCGAGGAGGACCGGCAGGAGCAGCGGGAGCAGCAGACGCCGCCGTCACCGGGTAGCGGCGAGGGCGACGGGGAACCGCTGACCTACGAGTGGTGAGCGTGACCGGCGGGTGCAGACTGCTCGCACCAGCCCGATCGACACGACGAGCGACCTCGAGGACCCCGATGCACCGGATCACCATCACCTACACAGCCCCGGCCGACGCCGAGGCCTTCGACACCCACTACCGCGACGTGCACGTGCCGATCGCGCGGCGCGTGCCCGGGGTGCAGCGCTTCACGATCAGCCACCCGCGGGGCCTGGGCACCGAGGCGCCACACCTGGTCGCCGAGCTGTGGTTCGTCGACGCGGCGGCGATGAAGACCGCGCTGGGGTCGCCCGAGATGGCCGAGGCGACCCGCGATGCGCAGACCTTCGACGTGGGCTCGATGGTCGTCGTGACCGGCGAGGTGGAGGACCTGCTCGACCACGCCTGAGTGACCTGCAGTCGGCCAGGTCCGGTCAGGCGTCCGCGGACTCCGCGATCAGCGCCGGGAGGTCCTCGGCGCGGACCAGCTCGGTCGTGACGTCGACGTCGTCGTCGCTCAGCAGGTCCTCGAGTCGGGCCGCGGCCTCCTTGAGCACCGCCCGCCCCCGCAGGTGCAGCTCGGCGTTGCGGATCACCAGCGACTCGAGGCTCGGTCCGACCAGCGCCGGCGAGACGACGTGGACCAGGTGCACGTCGTACCCCCGTCGGCGCGCCTCGGCCGCGGCGTCCTCGAGCACGTCGTCGCCGTCGGACGTCCTGACGGTCACGACCAGCTTGCGTGGTGGCCCTTCGCGCATGGCTCCCCCTTCCCTCGAGAATCACGGTGTCACCCGCACCGTCCCCGGCGCGAGGGTCCTTGGTCCCGGTCGGACCCTCCTGCGCCCCGGGGGGCCGGTGGCTGACGAGCACCCGGGCGGCTCACGTGGCGACCGACGTGCGCCCGTGCCAGGATGCCGGCGTGGAGCGAGTCCCGGGCGTGCTGGTGTGGCCGCGGGCCGCGGTCGTCGGCCTGCTCGCCGGCGGCCTCGGGACCGTGGGTCACGTGAGCGCCGACGGTCTGCTCCCCGGGCCGGCGGTGGTCGTCGGCGTGCTGGCGGTCTCGGTGGCGCTCAGCGCGGCCGCCCTGCAGGAGCAGGCCTCCACCCGGCGCCTCGCGGTCCTGCTGGTGCTCGGTCAGGCGTGGGTCCACCTCGCCCTGTCCGCAGCGGCCGGTCACCGCGCAGACCCGTCGGGCGGTGCGGCCGGTCACGGCGGGCCGCTGCTGCCCGTCGAGCACGTGGTCGGCTCACCGGGCCTGGGTGAGCGCGACGGTCGTCGGGTGGGCTCGCTCATGGACGCCTACCACGCCGGCCTTCCTGCACCCGCCGAGCCGACGGGCGCGGCCGGAGGCGGACTGCTCACCCACGCCGTCGAGCACGCCCCGATGATGGCCGCCCACCTGCTGGTCGCGGTCCTCGTGGCGCTGTGGCTGGCTGGCGGCGAGCGCGCGCTGTGGACCCTGCTCGCGCTGTCCGCGGGCGTGCTGCTCGCGCTGCTGCGTCCGCTCGTCCCGATCGCGGTCACCGCCGGCGGTCCTCCGGCCGCGGCCCCCGACCTCCGACGCCCGGGCGGCAGCCGCCCCGGCACCGCCACCCCGCTCTCCCGCCGCGGACCCCCGCGCCTCCTCGAGCCCCTTCCGACGTCCTGCCGCTGAGCGTCGCTCTCGCGACCCGGTCCGCAGGCGTCCTCGGCGAGCCGTCGTGCTCGCGTCCTGCCCGCACGCCCCTCCGCGTGCGCGCCCACCGACTCGAGGAGTACCCGCATGACCGACCTGCTGACCCCGGGCCAGGAGCCCGCTGACCCCGCCGCCGGGCCGCCCCGACGCGTCCGCGCCACCCCCGATCGACCACGCGCCGGTCTGTTCCGGGCCGTGTGGCGCTGGCACTTCTTCGCCAGCTTCCTGGTGATCCCGGTCGTGGCCCTGCTGTCCGTGACCGGCCTGATCTACCTCTTCCGCTTCGAGGTCGAACCCCTGCTTCACCCCGACCTGATGCAGGTGGAGGCACCGACCGGCAACGCGGTCGCCCAGCCCTACCTCACCCAGCAGGCGAAGGTGGTGCAGGAGTTCCCCGACGCCACCCTGGTGTCGATGGCCGAGCCCCGCGAGGAGGGCCGGCCCACCGTCTTCTCGATCGTGACGCCGGAGGAGGAGTCGCTCGACGTCTACGTCAGTCCCTACGGTCCCGAGGTGCTCGGGTCGCTCGACCCCGAGAACACCCTGTCCGGCATCGCCGTCCGCCTGCACGGCGAGCTGATGGCCGGCCGCTGGGGCGACCTGGTCCTCGAGCTCGGCGCGTGCTGGGCGGTCGTCATGGCGCTGACCGGCTACTACCTGTTCTGGCGCGGCCGGGCCGCCCGGCGTCGACAGCGCGCCGGCGGCGTGCCGCGCGCCCGGTTGCGCAGCCGGCATGCCCTGGTCGGCTCCTTCGTGGGCCTGGGGCTGCTCACCCTGCTGGTCAGCGGCCTGCCCTGGACCGGGGTGTGGGGGGAGCGCGTCCAGGCGCTCGCCACCGCCAACGGCACTTCGTTGTGGAGCGAGGACCACGGCGCGATCAGCGACCCGACGTCCCCGCTGGACGAGTCGCTGCCCCACAGCCACCGCACCGACGTGCCGTGGGCGATGGGTGACTCCCAGGTGCCGCGCTCGGAGCCTCCGTACGGCACGACGGATCCGGGCACCGAGCGCAGCGTGGCCAACATCGACACGGCGGTCGAGGTGGCCGACCGGACCGGGCTGCGGCACCCGATGACCGTGGCACTGCCCGACCCCGCGGATCCCGGCGGCGTCTACTCCGTCATCGGGTACGCCTTCGACGCACCGTCGGACGAGCAGACCGTGCACGTCGACCAGTACGGCGGCGACGTGGTCGACACCTACGGCTTCGACGACTACCCGGTGCTGGCCCAGGTCGTCGCCCAGGGCATCGGGCTGCACGAGGGGCGCAGCCTCGGCCTGGTCTCGTTCTGGGGTGCAGCGCTGCTGTGCCTCGGGGTCCTGTTCATGTGCGTGACCGGCCCGCTCATGTGGTGGCGGCGGCGTCCGGCGGCGGGCCGCTCGATCGGCGCACCTCGCGGACGGATGCCGCTCCGCAGCCCCGCGCTGCTGGTCGGTCTCGTCGTCCTCGGGGTGCTGCTGCCCGTCTTCGGGGCGTCGTTGCTCCTGGTGCTGGTGCTCGACCAGGTCGTGCTGAGGCGGGTCCCTGCGCTCGCCCACTGGTTCGACCGGACCTGAGCCCAGCCCCTCCCGACACTTACGCACACGTACGTAAGCCCACCGACCGACCCCCGGTGGTTGAGGTGCGAAGGCCGCCAGGCCTGAGCCACGAAACCACCCCCACGCAACACCGGTTTCGAGGCTCGTCGCCAGCGCTCCTCACACCTCAACCACCGAGGGCAACCGCTGGACGAGGAGCGAACGCAGCGCGCCCCGACCTCAGCCCTCCCGACACTTACGGACACGTACGTAAGCCCACCAACCGCCCCCCGGTGGTTGAGGTGCGAAGGCCGCCAGGCCTGAGCCACGAAACCACCCCCACGCAACACCGGTTTCGAGGCTCGTCGCCAGCGCTCCTCACACCTCAACCACCGAGGGCAACCGCTGGACGAGGAGCGAACGCAGCGCGCCCCGACCCCAGCCCTCCCGACACTTACGGACACGTACGTAAGCCCACGCACCGCCGCCCCGGTGGTTGAGGTGCGAAGGCCGCCAGGCCTGAGCCACGAAACCACCCCCACGCAACACCGGTTTCGAGGCTCGTCGCCAGCGCTCCTCACACCTCAACCACCCCTCAACCACCGAGGGCGAGGCGTCGTCGGCTACCCGTCCCGCTGCAGGACGAGCGCCGCGACGTCGTCGTCGCGGGTCGGGTCGCGGACCTCGTCGACGAGCCTGGCCAGGTCGGAGGCGAGGTCGGCGGAGCCCAGCAGGCGCGGGGCTCGGGTCGCCACGCGGGCCACGCCGCGGTCGGGGTCCTCGTCGCGGCGTTCCACCAGCCCGTCGGTGAAGGCCAGCAGCAGGTCACCGGGGGCCAGCAAGACGGTCACCACGCCACGCTGCCCGCCGCCGGCGCCCAGGATCAGCGTGTCCGGCGTGGCCACGACCTCGACCCCGTCGGGCCGGACCACCACCGGCTCAGGGTGCCCGGCGTTGACCAATTGCACCCGCCCGGTCCGACCGTCGGCGACACCGTAGACGACGGTGACCAGCTGCTCGAGGTTCCACCGCTCGAAGACCCGGTCGAGGCTGCGCATCACGACCGTCGGGTCGGGGTCGACCGCGATCAGGGTGCGCACCGCCGAGCGCATCTGCGCCATCACCGAGGTGGCCTCGACGCCGCGACCCATCACGTCGCCGACGAAGAACGCCGACCGGCCGTCGTCGAGCGGCAGCACGTCGTAGAAGTCGCCTCCGGCCCCCGACCGGCCGGCCGGGAGGTAGCAGAACGCGGTCGCCCAGCCCGGTGCCTCGGGAAGCCGTTCGGGGAGCACCGCCCGCTGCAGCCGCAGGGCCGAGTCGCGCAGCTGGGAGTGCAGGTCGGCGGTGTCGATCGCGGCGGCCGCCCGCCGCGCGAGGTCCTCGCCGAAGGCCTGGTCGTCCTCGCCGAAGCGCCGGCCCTCCTCGCCGGTGACCCAGGTGATGACGCCGAGGATCCGGTCCCGCCCTCGGAGCGGCACGGCCAGGGCGCTGCGGAAGTTCAGCTGGCGCAGCAGATCCAGGTGAGTCTCGTCCTGCGCCGACGCGGCGAGCACCGCGTCGGTGACCTCCGGGATCAGGTCGGTCTCGCCGGTGCGCAGCACCTGGTAGCTGCCGCGCTCGGCGTCCGGCGAGGGCGGGTAGTCGCGCTGCAGCCGCTCGACCAGGGCCGCGTGCTCGGGGTGGGCGTGGGACACCGAGAGCGTGTGCAGCCGGCCGTCCTCCTCCAGGGCGATCGCGCACCAGTCGGCGAACCACGGGACCGCCAGGTCGGCGACGAGCCGCAGCGTCGTCTCGTGGTCGAGGTCGCTGGACAGCCGGACCCCGGCCTCGGCCAGGAAGCGCAGCTTGGCCTCCCGGTCCTTGGCCCGCTGCTGGGCCGAGAGCCGGTCGATGGCCGCGGCGCACGTGTCGGCGAGCAGTCGCAGGAAGCGACCCTCGGCCGGGTCCATCCGGCGCTGCCCCGGGAAGGACAACGTCATCACGCCGAGCGGTCGACCCGACGCGATCAGGGGCAGGCAGAGCAGGGTCCGATCGCCCACCGCCGCGGACTCCATGCCGGGGTAGCGACGCTCGATCTCCTCGCGCCCCACCAGCAGCAGCGTGTGACCGGTGCGGGTCGCCTCGGCGGCCGGGGTGTTGCCCGACAGCGGGTACGTCGCCCAGCGGGAGGCCACGCCCTCGCGTCCGCCGCGGATCCCGACCAGCGCCAGCATGTCGCCGTCCACCAGCAGCGACAGCGACCCGATCGTGGCCCCGGCCGTGTCGGTGATGTGGTGGGTGATCAGCTCGCTCACCTGCTGCACGGTCTCGACGTACAGCAGGTCCGCGGTGATCTGGGCCAGCTTGCTCAGCCGCGCCGACATCATCTCCGCGGGCCGGCCCGTGACGGGCTGCCGGTCCAGCAGCACCAGGGCGCCCGTGATCCGGTCTCCGTCGCGCACCGGCGTCCAGGTCGCCGACGAGGTGCCGCCCGGGTCGGGCGTGAGTCCCAGGTCGAGGTCACCGGTCCAGGTCACACCGGCGAGGACGTGCCTCACGGCCTCGCGGACGGCACCGGGGTCGCCCCCGAGCACCTCGCCCACCCGGGGGGCTCCCGGCGAGGCCTGCGCCAAGAGGTCCTCCAGCGCCCGGTTCGCATACGTCATCACCCCGCCCGCGTCGACCACCAGCGCGGGCAGGTCGAGCCCCTCGACGAGCGCGGCGTCGAGGCGCCCGGAAGGCGCGCTGGAAGGCGGAGTGGTCATGACTCGTTGATCGTGGCACGCCGAGCACCCCGCGGTCCCGGTCATCCCCAACCTCGTGCTCCTCCCGTGACCGAGCGCCAGGTGGCACGATCGGGTCGTGACCGATCCCGCCGGCGCCACACGGGAGGATTCCGCCATGACCACCCCGCACCCCGCCGACCAGCACGACCTCATCCGCGTGCAGGGTGCGCGCGTCAACAACCTCCGCGACATCACCCTCGACCTCCCGAAGCGCCGCCTGACGGTGTTCACCGGGGTCTCCGGCTCCGGCAAGAGCTCCCTGGTCTTCGGCACCATCGCCGCGGAGTCGCAGCGGATGATCAACGAGACCTACAGCTCCTTCATCCAGGGCTTCATGCCGAGCCTGGCCCGGCCCGAGGTCGACCTGCTGGAGGGGCTGACGACGGCGATCATCGTCGACCAGGAGCCGATGGGGGCCAACCCCCGCTCGACGGTCGGCACCGCCACCGACGCCCACGCGATGCTGCGCATCCTGTTCAGCCGGCTCGGTCAGCCCCACGTCGGGTCGCCCCAGGCCTTCTCGTTCAACGTCGCCTCGATCTCGGGCTCGGGCGCCGTGACCTTCGAGAAGGGCGGGACCACCACCAAGGAGCGGCGCAGCTTCAGCATCACCGGCGGCATGTGCCCGCGCTGCGAGGGCCGCGGCTCGGTCACCGACTTCGACCTCACCGCGCTGTACGACGGGAGCAAGTCGCTCAACGAGGGCGGGCTCACCGTCCCGGGCTACAGCATGGACGGCTGGTACGGCCGGATCTTCGCCGGCACGGGCTTCTTCGACATGGACAAGCCGATCGGGAAGTTCACCACGAAGGAGCGCCACGACCTCCTGCACCGCGAGCCGACCAAGATCAAGGTCGAGGGCATCAACCTCACCTTCGAGGGCGTCATCACCAAGATCCAGAAGTCGATGCTGGCCAAGGACGTCGACGCGATGCAGCCGCACATCCGCGCCTTCGTCGAGCGGGCGATCACGTTCACGACGTGCCCGGACTGCGACGGCACCCGGCTGACCGAGCTGGCCCGGTCCTCCAAGATCCAGGGTCGGAGCATCGCCGACCTCGCGTCCTGGCAGATCAGCGACCTCGCCGACTGGGTCCGGGGCCTCGAGGAGCCGTCGGTGGCGCCCCTCGTCGCCGGCCTGCAGCACCTGCTCGACTCGTTCACCGCGATCGGGCTGGGCTACCTCTCGCTCGACCGCCCCGCGGGCTCCCTCTCGGGGGGCGAGGCCCAGCGCACCAAGATGATCCGCCACCTCGGCTCCTCGCTCACCGACGTCACCTACGTCTTCGACGAGCCCACGATCGGGCTGCACCCCCACGACATCGAGCGGATGAACGCGCTGCTGCTCCGGCTGCGCGACAAGGGCAACACCGTGCTCGTCGTGGAGCACAAGCCCGAGACCATCGCGATCGCCGACCACGTGGTCGACCTCGGCCCCGGGGCCGGGACCCACGGCGGCACGGTCTGCTACGAGGGTCCGCTCGCGGGGCTGCGCGGCAGCGACACCGTCACCGGCCACCACCTCGACGACCGGGCGGCCCTCAAGGCCTCGGTCCGGGAGCCGTCGGGGGCGCTGGAGGTCCGCGGCGCCTCGACCCACAACCTGCAGTCCGTCGACGTCGACCTGCCGCGGGGGGTGCTCTGCGTGGTGACGGGCGTCGCGGGGTCCGGCAAGAGCTCGCTGGTGCACGGTTCGCTCGCCGGGCGCGACGGCGTGCTGGTCGTCGACCAGGGCGCCATCCGCGGCTCGCGGCGCAGCAACCCGGCGACGTACACGGGTCTGCTCGAGCCGATCCGCAAGGCCTTCGCGAAGGCCAACGGCGTGAAGCCGGCGCTGTTCAGCTCCAACTCCGAGGGCGCCTGCCCGACCTGCAACGGCGCCGGCGTCATCTACACCGAGCTGGGCGTGATGGCCACCGTCGAGTCACCGTGCGAGGAGTGCGAGGGCAAGCGCTTCCAGGCGTCGGTGCTCGAGCACCACCTGGGCGGCAAGGACATCAGCGAGGTGCTGGCGATGCCGGTGGTCGAGGCGGCGGAGTTCTTCGCCGACGGGGAGGCGGCGACCCCGGCGGCGCACAAGATCCTCACCCGGCTCGCCGACGTCGGGCTCGGCTACCTCGCGCTCGGCCAGCCGCTGACGACACTGTCCGGCGGCGAGCGGCAGCGGCTCAAGCTGGCGACCCGGATGGCGGGCAAGGGCGACATCTACGTGCTCGACGAGCCCACCACCGGGCTCCACCTCGCCGACGTCGAGCAGCTGCTGGGCCTGCTGGACCGACTCGTCGACTCAGGCCGCACGGTCATCGTGATCGAGCACCACCAGGCGGTGATGGCTCACGCCGACTGGATCATCGACCTCGGCCCCGGCGCCGGCCACGACGGCGGCCGGGTCGTCTTCGAGGGCACCCCGGCCGACCTGGTCGCCGACCGGTCGACGCTCACGGGCCAGCACCTGGCGGCGTACGTCGGAGGCTGAGGGGCCGCCCCAGCACCTCCTCGGCGATGCGGAGGGTCGCCTCGGTCTCGGGCAGCCCCCCGTCGGCCGCGGCCAGGTGCAGCAGCTCCTCGATCTCGCCGGCGCTGACACCGTGGGTCAGGGCCGCCCGCAGGTGCGGGTCCAGCTCCGCGAGCCGACCGGAGACGACCAGCGCCGTGAGCGTGACCAACGCGCGGGACCGCTCGCCGAGGCCGACCTCCGGCTCCGGCTCGGCCGGACCCAGCGCGTGCTCACGCACCAGCCGGGCCACCTCCTCGGGCGCCTGGACCGGCGCGTGGTGTGCGATGCCGTCGAGCACGACGAGCCGACCTCGCGTGACGCCGTCGGCGATCTGGTGCATGGCCTCCGCTGGCGTCGCACCGTCCACGGAGCCGGCCACGACCAGGACCGGCGCCGCGATCCGGCCCAGGCGGTGGCGTACGTCGAAGCGGGCGGGGGCCCCGCACACCGCGGCGTACGCCTCGTCGGTGGCCGCGCCGATCCGGGCGCCGGTGCTGAGCAGCGTCGCCGACGCCACGCGGTGGGGCGCGTCGAGCATCAGCTGCAGCCCGACCGCACCCCCGACCGAGACGCCGGCGTAGTGGAAGGCCACCGGCTGGAACCCGCCGATCAGGTCGTCGACCGCGCTCAGCACGCCTCGCGCCAGCCCGGCCACGCCCAGGTCGGGCGTCGGGGCGAGGGTGTTGGTGCCCTGCCCGGGCAGGTCCCACCCGACGACCTGGAAGTGGGCGGCGAGCCGCTCGGCCGTCGCGGACCACAGCGTCGCGGCGGGGGCGTCGAGGGCCGGGCCGAGCACGAGCAGCGGCTGGTCCGGGCGCCCGCCCAGGCGGACCAGGGTGACTGACGTCATCTGACGGACCTTAGACCGGGCTGGCCGGCGCCGCGCAGCCCCCGCCGCCGGCCGTCCAGCGGTAGCCTGCCGTCATGCGCGTGAGCCTGGTGGCCGTCCTCTCGTTCCTCCTGCTGGGCCTGGTGCCCGCGACCCCGGCCGTCGCGGCCGACCGCGTCATCCGGGACGGCGTCGACCGCGTCCCGAGCCAGACCGACCTGCTCCGGGTCAAGATCGACAACGGCCGGCGTCGGGTGGCGCTGACCGTGCGCTACCGCGGGCTGCGCCAGGACAAGCGGTCGAACGTCAAGGTCCTGGTCGACCCGCGCCCGTCCGACGACGTGGCCTTCATCGCGTTCGCCCAGCGCACGCCGCGCGGCGGGGAGAAGGCCGAGCTCCAGCTGAGCACCGACCAGGAGTTCGGCGGCGTGCCCGTCCCGTGCGAGGGCTACCGGGCCCGCTGGGACGTGCGACGCAGCACCGTGCGCATCGTGGTCCCGCAGCGCTGCCTCACCCCGCAAGGACGCGTGCACCGCTTCAAGGCCGTCTCGGGGTTCTGGGACGGCCTGCACGGCGACTACACGCGGTTCGTCAACGTCGGGCGCGGCTGAGGTTCCTGGTCCGGCCCCGCCCGGTCAGGAGTAGGTGTAGAAGCCGCGACCGGCCTTGCGACCCAGCAGACCGGCGTCCACCATCCGCGCCAGCAACGGCGGCGGTGCGTAGAGCTGCTCCTTGAACTCCTCGTAGAGCGACTCGGCCACCGCCTTCGTGGTGTCGAGGCCGATGAGGTCGGCCAGGGCCAGCGGGCCCTGCGGGTGGGCCGCCCCGAGCACGAGCCCCCGGTCGATGTCCTCGGCCGTGGCGAACCCGGACTCCAGCATCCGGATCGCCGACAGCACGAAGGGGATGAGCAGGGCGTTGACGACGAAGCCGGCCCGGTCCTGGCTGTCGATCGCCCGCTTGTCGAGCTGCTCCTCGACGAAGACCCGCGACCGTTCGGTGACCTCGGTGGCGGTGAGCAGGCTCGGCACCAGCTCGACCAGCGGCAGCACCGGCACCGGGTTGAAGAAGTGGATGCCCAGGACGTGGTGGGGGCGTGAGGTCACCACGCCGAGCTTCATGATCGGGATCGAGGAGGTGTTGGAGGCCAGGATCGCCTCCGGGTCCTCGACGATGTCGTCGAGCCGGCGGAACAGCTCGACCTTGGCCTGCTCGGCCTCCACGATCGCCTCGACCACCAGCTGACGGTCGGCCAGCGCGGCGAGGTCGTCGACGATGCGGACGCGGTTCATCACCTCTTCCACCGAGTCGACCTTGCCCTTGGCGGCAGCCCGGGAGACCGACTTCTCCAGCCGCTCCACCGCCGCTCGAGCCGCGTCGGCGCTCGACTCCACCACGACCACGTCGTTGCCTGCGCGCGCACACACCTCCGCGATCCCGGCGCCCATCAGGCCGCCTCCGACGATCCCGACGCGTGCGATCTTCTCGTCCATCACCATGGCACCAGTCTCCCCAGCAGGACGCCGCCCCGCCAGGCCGGGTCCCGGTCGGATCTCGAACCGACAAGGGGTCGCCGCGGCGAAAAGACATGGTGCTTCCCTCGGGGCCCTGCCACCCTGGACGCATGTGGTCGTTCGACAGCGCGGCACGGCTCGACGAGCAGTTCCGCGCCGACGCCGAGGAGCGCGACGCCTCCGGCGCGGTGCTGGTCACCCGGAGCGGCGAGACCCTGTTCGAGAGGTGCTACGGCGCCGCGGACCGGGCCTCCGGCACGCCCGTGACCCCGGCGACCCGGTTCGGGCTCGCCTCGGCCACCAAGATGTTCACCGCGATGGCCGTCGCCGACCAGGTCAACACCGGCACGCTGTCGTTCGCCGACCTGCTCCAGGACCTCCTCCCCGCTGAGCACAGGCCGACGACGCTCCAGCCGGAGGTGTCGCTGCACCACCTGCTGCTGCACACGTCCGGCATCGCCGACTACGCCGAGGAGGACCCCGACTGCGTCGGCTACGTCGACGACTACGGCTCGCTGTGGGTCGACCGGCCCAGCTACTCGATGCTCCGCCCGGCCGACTACGTGCCGCTCTTCGCCGACCGACCGGCGTACCGGCAGCCGGGTGAGACCTGGCAGTACTCCAACGCCGGCTACCTGCTGCTCGGCCTGGTGCTGGAGGCGGTCACTGGTCAGGACTACGCAACGGTGGTGCAGGAGCGGGTGTTCGACCGCGCCGGCATGTCGGCCAGCGGTTTCTTCCGTCTCGACGAGGCCCGCCCCGACGTCGCCGTGGGCTACCTCGAGCCGACCACCGACGGACGGCCGCGGCGCAGCAACATCTACTCGATCCCGGTGGTCGGCGGACCCGACGGTGGTGCGTTCAGCACCCTCGGCGACCTCGACCGGTTCCTCCGCCGCCTGGCCGACGGCACGCTGCTGGGTGGGCTGACCGAGACCGTGCTCGAGCCGCGGCAGAGCCTGGGCGACGGGTACGCGCACGGGTACGGCGTGCTGCACCATCCCGACGGCCGGTGGGGGCACGGTGGAGGCGACCCGGGCGCGGAGGTGCTGGTGCACCGCTTCCCCGACGACGACGTCCACCTCGTCGTGCTCTGCAACACCACCGGCTGGGCCGAAGACCTGCGCGCGGCCGTCCTCGCCGAGTGGCGGTCGTGATTCGCACCGGCGTCATGGGGTCGCGAGCGATCCCGTCTGCTGCATGGCCAGGACATTGCATCTTTCCGACGCCGAGCAGACGCGCTGCGTCGCCGTGGCACTGGCTCTGACCAACGATCAGCGGACGAGCTCGTGGTGGCCGTCGCGTCCTGCGAGCCCGGACGAGATCGCAGGCATCCGCGCCGCGCGGCCCCGCTACGCATGATCGCGTCGGGGAGAGTGGACCCGTGACGCCCACCGCACCGCCCCTGCGGGAACTGAAGGTCGCCTGCTGCGCAGCGCGCGTCGGGAGTGACGAGCTGGTCGGCGTCTCGTCCCACGGCCTCGTCACGCCTGCTTCTGTGATGAAGGTCCAGGTCGCACTGACGGTCTTGACCGAGATCCATGCCGGGCGGGTCGACGGATCGGCCGTGCTCTGCCTCGATGTCTCCGGCCGCACCCCGGGCCCGGTCGGCATGTCGCTGTTCCAGGACCCGGTCCGGGTGAGCGTCCGCGACCTGGTCGTCTTGATGATGACGATCAGTGACAACGTCGCCACTGACGCGCTGATCGAGCTCGTCGGCCTCGAGACGGTCAACGCGACGACACAGGGCCTGGGCCTGACCGACACCCTGGTCGCTGGCAACCTGCGGAACACGCTGGACGCGGTGGCGGGCGAGGCGGGCTTCACCGACTACGGCCATCTGGCTCGACACGACCCAGCCGTCGACGGGCCACCCAGCGAGGTCGAGGTCCGCCGAGCGGTCGCCACCTCGTCTCCGCTGGACCCGCACCGCGGGTCACGGACGACCCCCGCTGACATGGTGCGACTCCTCCAGGCTGTTTGGACCGATGCCGCAGCCCCCTCGGCGGTCTGTGCGCGCCTGCGTCTACTGATGAGCCACCAGCTCACGCGCCACCGGATCGCCTCGGGCTTCGGTCCTGGCTTTGCGGTCGCGGCGAAGAGTGGTGGCCTCCTGGGCATCGTCCGCAACGAGGTCGGCGTCGTCAGCGAGCCCGACGGTGCCGCCTATGCGGTCGCCGTCTTCACACGGCGTGCAAGCACCAGCACCATCGACCCCGCGCAGATCGACGCGACCATCGGCTCCGTCGCCAAGGACCTCGTGCAGCAGCTTCGCTGACTGCGGCCCGTGCTGCGAGGTCGTCGTCCGCCGGGAGGCGGTGGGCATGGCCGGTCACAGGCTGTTCAAGGGAGCCGCCTGTCGGCATCGAACCTTCGACCTCCTCAAAGCGAGTGACCACCCCCGTCACCACGCCCGCATTGGGCTCCGTCGCCCGCTGACCTGCAAGGATGACTACCCGTCAGCGACCGGCCAATCCCGCTCGATCACGATGCATGACCTTCGAGCCCGGGGTTTCTGTCGAACAAGTGTTGACCATCACCACCGGGCAGCCTGAGCTGTAGGGGCAGATCCGTGTGGACAGAGGATACGTGCATCCCCCCATAGCCAGAGTCGTGACCGTCGACGTAGCCGTGGGCCTCGGCGAGGCCGATCTCTAGGGCGCCTTTCATCGCGATCAGAGCGTTGTAGTCGGTCTGGGAAACGGTCGGCCACTGACGAACAAGGATGAGATCCATGATGCCCATCAGGGGTACGGGGATGGACGGAGACCGTTGGCGATCTGCTTCTGGATGTAGAACAGATGCCCCTTCTCGGGCCCAATGGGCGGGGTCTCGTGGAGTGACCGCTCAATGGCGAGCATGCCCTGCTTCGGTCCTCGGGCGAGGCTGTTGAGACTGCCCTCGTCGCGTTCCTTCGATGTGTACCGCGTGGTCGGGTCCTCGGTGATCCCGTACTTGAGGTGCTCGCCGGCCGAGCCCAACGCTCAAGACGGGGTGACGGTCAGGTGTGACAGCGGGCCCTTGATCTTTGACTCCGTGCGCTGCCTCTAGCGTTGCCGCACCAGCCCGTAGCGCAGGGTTTTCGTCGCGCGCTTGAGGCCGACCTTCTTACCACGATCTTCATGGCTTGGTTCTTGCAGCCATGCAGGTCGCTCCAGCCGATGCCCGCTCGCCACCGAAGCGTCCACTTGTAGCGTGCCAGTCGGACTTCGCAGAACTTCCAGCCACCAAGCGCGTCTCTTCGGTACCGGATGAGATCGAGTGCGCTCATCGTGTGAGCCTTCTCCGCCGGAGCTACGGAGCACAACTGTCAGCCGCGTTATTCACCGCGAGTCGGGTTAGGACCGAGTGTCGCGCGCCGAGAGCTGTAGTGCCGGTACCCCTGACGCAGAGCTCGGTCAGTTGGCTCGGACTTCGGCGCCGCGAGCTGCGCCGTGCCAGGCCGATCTCGTTCGCCTGCTTCGCGATTACGACCTCTACATCGTCGACGCCGCCATCGTCATCGAAGAATGCAAGCGACGACCCATCCCGGTCGCGGCGTCGACGAGGTGGTACGCGTCCACCACGCCTTGAACGCCGTTAGCCGCATCGATGACCCACCGCGGTCGTCGTCGCGGCTTCGACTCCCACACAGCAATACGGGCGATCACGGGTCGCCTCGCTCAGCGTGCCGAGGCCAACGTCGTCGCGCGGAAAGCTCACTGGACCTCGGCGAGGCGCGTCACTTCACCGCGAATGCCTCAGACGCGCATGCCGCCGTGAGCCGAGACCCGACTGCGCCCAGCCTGAAGACGAGCGCCGAGCATGGCGGCGAGGCAGGGCTTGGAGCGCTGCTGGCCGACCCACAGCCGCCGCGTGCGGCTCCCGCGAATATCTGTTGACCTGAGTCGTTCTTACGAGGAATGACGAAGGCCCCGGACCGCATTGATGCAGGTCAGAGGCCCTCCACGGAGCCGCCTGTCGGAATCGAACCGACGACCTTCTCATTACGAGTGAGACGCTCTACCGACTGAGCTAAGGCGGCGTGCTGCCCGGTGGACGAGTCCGGAGGGCAACCCGCGGAAGTATACGGAGCGCGACCGAGCGAGGCGAAACCGTGTCGCCCCCCGAGGGCCACGGCACCCGTCCGGGGGGTCGGCTCACCCGATCAGGTCGTACCTCGGCAGCTCGACTGCGAGCCTGCGCGGCGCGCCCAGACCCTCGCCTGCGCTGGGCAGCAGCCAGAGTCCCTCCGAGCCGCGTCGCCGGGCGAGGACGTCAGGGCGACCGTCGCCGGTGACGTCCGTCGACATCCGCAGCCGGTTGTAGCCGGTGACGTCGCCGACGCGTGTGGTCGTGGTCGTGGCGAAGCCGGGGCCGTTGCCGCGCAGCAGGTACAGGGTGCCGTCGCGGCGTTCGGCCAGGTCCGGGGAGCCGTCCCTGTCCCACAGCCCGATCCCCAACGCGGGCCGGCCGGCGCCACGTACGGGGTAGCCCGCCCCGAAGCCGGCGCGCCCGTCGCCGGGCAGCACCCGGAGGGTTCGGGCGCGGTCCAGGGCGACCAGGTCGGGCCGCCCGTCGCCCGTCAGGTCGCCGACCGGGGTGAGCCGGCGGAACGACGAGGTGTCGAGGTTCATCACCACTGGCGGCGAGAACGTCGGGACGCCGTCCTGCTCCGCTCCCCCGGCGTAGAGCACCAGCCGCCTTCCGCTGCTGCTGCCGAGGCGCGCGATGACGTCGCCGATCCCGTCGCCGTTCCAGTCGCCGACGTTGAAGATGGCCACGACGCCCCGGAGGTCGAGGGCGGTCCGGACCAGCGTCGGCGCGCTCGACCCGTCGGCGGCGAAGTGCACGACCAGGGCTCGCTTGGTGGTGGCGTCGCGCAGGATGGCGTCGGGGCTCGGCGCTCCGCCCAGGTCGGTGCTGAGCTGTCGCGACGTGAAGGGCCTCTGCAGTGCTGCCGTCGCCTGCCGGAGGTCGCCGAGCCGGGCGTAGAGGTACTGCCCCGGGCACGCGGTGGAGCCGGCGTCGCGGTGCCCGCTGACGGTCGGGAAGGTCCTGCCGCGCAGGGTCTGCCGAGCGTTGGCGCTGGCGCCGTGGAGCGACAGCTTCCAGGCGAAGAGCTGGGCGTAGGCGTCCAGCACCGCCTGGCCGGGGCGGGTCACCTCGAAGTTGCCGATCGCGGACATCGCGAACGCGTCGTCGTTGTAGCCCAGCGTGTGGGCGCCGACCACCGGCCGCGCCACCCCGCCGTACCGGCCCTCCCAGATCCGGCCGAAGCGGTCGACCAGGAAGTTGTAGCCGACGTCGCTCCAGCCCCTGGAGCGGGTGTGGTAGGCGTAGATGCCGCGCAGCAGTGCAGGGACCTGGTCGCGCGTGTAGTCGTTGGCGTTGACGGTGTGGTGGACGAAGCCCATCGTGACCCGCCCGTAGTGCAGCGAGGACCGGTCGCGCATCGACTCGTCGGCCCCCCACTGGGCCCGGGAGAAGATCGCCGGCCGTGCCGGTACGCCGTCGCCGGCCGCGGACAGCTCGGCGTCACCGGCCTCCTCGACCTCGGCCGGGATCGCGGCGGTCGAGCGCCGCGGACTGACCTCCGCGCCGGGGTCGACGACCGCGAGCCGGAGGTCGGTGGGCAGGCTCTCGACGGAGGGAGCGCTGACCTTCGCCTGCACTGCGTCGACCTCACCGACCGGGTAGGCGTCGGTGCCCGGCCGGGCAGACTGCCCGTCGCCGCTCGAGGGATCGGGCTCGTGCTCGGCGTCGTACTCGAAGTCGACCCAGTCGCCCCAGGTCCCGTCGAGCCGGGTGCGGGCCCACACCCGGACGTCCGAGCCGGTCGCGGGGCTCGGTGCCCACGTCACGCCGACCGTGCCGTAGCCGGTCACGGGCTCCGGCTTCGACAGGACCACGGCCGGGCCCTGGCCTGCTGCCGCTCCGGGCGTCGTCCGTCCGACGGCTCCGGCGGGCCGGGAGTCTCCGAAGCCGGTCTCGGTGACGGTCGGTGTGGTCGGGGCGCCGGCCACCCACGCGACGCTCGGCGAGACGGGTGCGCTCGGCCCGCCCCCGCGGGTCGTGACGTAGACCAGGGTCACGGCGCTCAACGCCACCACCACGACGAAGGTGAGGACGGTCCAGCGGGAGTCGTTCGGACGAGGGGGCATGGGGGGAGGTCGACTTCCTACGAGAGGAATCAGCAGCACGTCGAGTATGTCGAGCCATGACGACACCGACCGTCAAGGACGGTCGGCGCGTCCCGGTTTTCCGCGGACCGCAGTCACTGACCTCGCAGGTCGGTGACGGCCGGCCAGGGGTTGGGTGCGCAGCCCTGCAGGCCCAGGGTCTGCTGCAGCATCACCGGGGCGGGCTCGCCCGGGGCCGGACAACCGACGTGACCATGACCGAGGGCGTGGCCCACCTCGTGGTTGACGACGTACTGGCGGTAGGACGCCAGGTCGTCGCCGTAGCCCTCGGCACCGTTGACCCACCGCCAGGCGTTGATCACGACATCGCCGCCGTTGCGGCAGGAGACGCGCCCGCGGGTCAGCAACGGGGCGCACAGCGCGTCGGTGGTCTCGGGGGAGGCGAGCACGACCCGGAAGTCAGCGGAGTCGAGGCTGCTCGCCAGCGACAGCACCGAACGGTCGCCTTCCGCCCAGCTGCGCGGATCTCGCGAGAGTGCTGGCCACAGCACTGCCGAAGGACTTCGGGCGCAGGGGCAGGCCGTCCTCGGTCTGCACGACGTACGTCGTCGCCCCCGTGTCCGTCGGTCCGTCGACCGGCACGGTGGTGAACGTCCCGTCGGCCGCCTCGGGCACCCGCTGCGCTGCCCGACTGCTGCGGGTCGCGGGCTCGGCCCGCGGCCGTTCCCTCGACGGACGTGCCTCCCGCCCGGTGGCCGGGGACGTCGGGTCGGACGCGCCTGCGAGAGGTGAGGCGTCGGGCGACGCCGGCACCGGGTCGGGGGCCGCGGGCGGCTCGTCGAACGCCCGCGAGGTCATCGTCGACGTCGGGTCACCGAGGTCCGTGCCGAACCAGGCGGCGAACCCGAGACCCATCGCCGTCGTGCCCACCGCGAGGACGACCAGGCTCCACGGCCGAGCCCGTGGCGAGGCGTCCTCGACCAGCCGGTGCCTGCCGCTGCCCGCGGCCAGTGTCTCGACCTTCCGAGGGACCAGCCGGTGGGCGCCCGGCCGGGCTCGCCGATGTCGTTGCACTGCCTACCTCTCGCGTCCGGGCTCGGCCGCCAACCTATCCCGGCGGTGCGGGCGAGCCCGGCGAGGGTCCTCAGGCAGCGACCGGCGTACGGCGCCGCGCGCGACGCGCCACCGGGGCGTTCGCCGCGGGCTCGCCCGCCTTGCCGGTGATCCGGCTCTGCTCGGTGCCGCACCAGCAGGTGAACGAGACCTTGATGCCGTCGGCGGTGTTGGCCAGGGACGTGACCTGGCTCGGGAAGATGAGCACGCGCGCGGCGCACACCTGGCAGTTGTTGTCGAACATCGCTGACCTCCTCTGGGAAAACTGGAACCACTCCAGTGTGACCGCTGCTCCGATCCAGGGGTAGCCTCGCTTTCCAGAGGCACCTCAAGGAGATTCCTATGCTTTCGCTCCACCAGCTGCGCTGCTTCCTGGCCACCTACGAGCACGGCTCGCTCACCGCGGCCGCCGAGGAGCTCGGCTACGCCCAGCCGTCGGTGTCGGAGCAGGTGCGAGCGCTGGAGAAGACGCTGGGCGTCAGCCTCTTCCTGCGCGTCGGGCGGGGGGTCGTGCCGACGAGCCTGGCCGACACCCTGCGCCCGCACGCGGAGCAGACGATCGCGGCCGCCGAGGACGCACGCCGAGCCGTGCAGAGTGCCGTGGCCCTGGAGAGCGGGACGATCCGGTTCGGCATGTTCGGCGCCGCCCGGCTGTACGCGGGCGCGCAGATCGTGGCCGACGTGCTCGACCGCTACCCCGGCGTCCGCGTCGAGCTCGTGGGCCAGCACTCGGAGGAGGTGCAGGAGCAGCTGCGCCGCGGACGGCTCGAGGCCGCCCTCGTGGCGGTGTCCAACCTCGAGAGCGAGGGCCTGACGGTGATCCCGGTGGCCCGCGACGAGCTGGTCTACGTCTCGGCCGACCCCGAGCGGCTGGCCACGCCGGTGACCGCGGCCCGGCTGGCCCGGGCGACCCTCGTCATGCCCGAGACCAGCTGGCGGGCCACCGACTCGGTGCGCACCGTGCTGCGCCACTTCCTGCACGAGGCCGGCCACAACCCCCCGACCCGGATCGAGGTCGAGGAGGTCGAGACGGCGGTCGAGCTCGTCGGCCGGGGGTACGCCGACTCCGTGCTGCCGCGCGCGGCCGCCGAGCAGCTGTTGCCCCGGATGACCCCCCACGTCGGCTTCGTGTCGTTGCGCCCCAAGCAGCACGACGTGATGGCCATCGTGCACCGCAAGGGAGCGGCGCTGTCCCCGGCGGCCCGGGTGATGATCGAGGTCGCCACCCGTCACATCCAGGCGGTCAGCGAGCCGATCGGTCCAACCAGCGCTCGCACAACCTGAGCGCGAGGTCGAGGTCGCTGGAGAGGTGCACCAGGTCGTCGTACACGCAGACGGCCCCCGCGGTGATCAGCTCCTGGTGGCCGTAGCCGCCGGAGCACACCCCGATGGTGGCGATGCCGGCCTGGGTCGCGGCGTGCACGTCCCAGACGCTGTCACCGACCATGCAGGCCGCCGCGGTGCCGAGCCGGTCCATCACGGTGTCGATCAGGTCGCTGTCGGGCTTGGAGCGCTCCGCGTCCTCGGCCGTGACGGCCGCGTCGGTCAGCTCGTCGGCGCCCAGCAGGTCGAAGGCGTGCTGGGCGTGCCGGGGGATCGCCGAGCTGGCCAGGCCCACCATCAGCCCCGCGCGGCGCAGCCGCACGAGCAGGCTCCGGGCGCCGCCGAACAGGCGGGTCTCCTCGATCAGCGCGTCGTACTCCTTCTCCCAGCGGTCGCGCACCTGGTCGCCGTGACGGGCCTCGACCTCCTCGCCGGCCACGGCGGCGACCAGCCGGTCGCCGCCCATCCCGATCCGGCGGTGCACCCGCCACAACGGCACGGAGACATCGGCCGCCGCGAAGGCCCGCCCCCACGCCAGGGTGTGGTGGTAGTTCGAGTCGAGCAGGGTGCCGTCCACGTCGAGGACGACGGCGCGCAGCTTGGTCATCTCAGCCGCCGTCAGTCTCGGTCCAGCGCCCGCTGGAGCTGGGCCTTGGTCATCGAGGACCGGCCCTCGATGTTCTTCTTCCTCGCCTCGGCGTACAGCTGGTCGCGGGTGCGTCCGCCGGACCCGCTGTGCGACCGCAGGCCCCCGCGACGGCCCGAGGAGAGGTCGTCGGTCGAGGTGGAGCTCGCCTCCTCGGACTCTCCGGCTCGGGCCCGCTCCTTGTTGACGGTGCGAGCCGCGATCTCCTCGGCGGTGTCCTCGCTCTCGCCCCGGTCGAGCACGCCTTCCTTGATGTGCTCGTACTGACGCTCACGCTTCTTGCTCCACGCCTGCTGCGGCACGGCGACCTCCCGATAAGACCGGCTCTTCGGGGGCCCAGTACCCAGGCCGCCAGGGCGTCATACGTCGATGTGCAGCCCCTGGCGGGGGTCGGCGGCGTGCCCACCCGCGCTGGTACGCCGGGTGGAGTAGGGCAGCCGGGCGAGGTCGAGCACGTGCTGGGCCGGCGAGCCGAGCGGCGCGAGGACCCGCAGCCCCCGGTCGAGCCGCACCAGGTCGAGCACGGCCTGGACGCCGCCGCTGGCGAAGACCGTCGCGTCGGTGAGGTCGAGCAGCAAGGGTCGGGTGCCACCCTGCGTGTGGGTGGCCAACCGCCGCCGCAGCCGGTCGGCGCCGGCCCCGTCGACCGGCCCGCGCACGAGCAGCTCGCCCTCACGGTGCTCGAACTCCAGCGGAACCTCCACCGACCGGGCCGCGCCCGAGCCGACCAGCAGGTCGACGGCTCCGCGCGGGCGGTGACGCACGTGCACCGTCGTGCCGGACGCCTCCTGCACGACCTCGAGCTCGTCGCAGAAGCCCTGCACCATGGCCAGCCCGCGGCCGCGGTCCTCCGAGATCCGCGGACGCCGCCACTGCCCCTGGTCGCTGACCATCACCTCCACGAGCCCGCCCGGTCGGTGCTGGACGCGCACCCGGACCCGGCAGCCCGAGCGCTGGTCCGGCGCCACCTGGGCGTAGCCGTGCTCGACGGCGTTGCCCACCAGCTCACCCACGCTGTGCTGCAGCACGGTCTCGTCGAGCCCCCCGACGCCGACGAGCGCCAGCCAGCGTCGCAGCTCGCGCCGGACGAGGGGCAGCGCCGAGTCGTCGGCCTCCAGGGTGAGGTCGAGCGGGGCCGCCGGCTCGGTACGCCGCAGGGCGAGCAGCACGATGTCGTCGTCGTAGCCCAGCCGGCTGGCCCGCTCGAGCAGCCGCTGGCACCACCTGGTCACCAGGCCGGCGTCGGCCCGGCCGGGCTCGCGGGCGCGCTCGGCGTCGTGGACCTCGACCGCGAGACGGGCCAGCTCGACGGTGCCGCGTGAGGCATCGTGGTGGGCCCGGCCCACCAGTCCGTCGCTGTAGAGCAGCACGAGGTCGTCGACGGCCAGGTCGTGCTCGACCACCGGGAACGGACCGCCCGCACCCAGGGCGGTCCCCCCGCTGGCCGGGAGGTACGTCGCCTGCCCACCCGCCCGCACCACCAGCGGCGGCGGGTGCCCTGCGGTCACGTAGCTGAGCCGACCCGTGGCCGGGTCGAGCACCGCAGCACAGACGGTCGAGGCCCGCGCGGCCTCGTTGCGCTGGGCCCGCTGCTCGAGCAGGTGCACCGCCGCACCGATGTCGCCGTCGACGCGGACCCGCTCGTCGAAGATCGCGCGCAGCTCGCCCATCACCACCGCCGCGCCGATGCCGTGGCCGGCGACGTCGCCGACGACCAGCACCACCCGTCCGTCGTCGAGGGCGACGGCGTCGCACCAGTCGCCGCCGGCCCGGTCCTGGGCGAGCAGGTAGCGAGCCGCGACCTGCGCGCCGGGGGCGACGGGCAGGCTCGTGGGCAGGATCGCATCCTGGAGAGCGGTCGCGATCTCGTGACCGGCCGGCGCCCGCGGGGCGGGCGTCCGGGCAGAGCCCCCGGCGCTCTCCACGGCCGTCGTGACCACGCCACACACCGAGCCGTCGGCCGCGAAGCACGGCTGGGCCACGATGTCGAGGGACAGCACGACCTCCTGTCCGCCGTCGCCGGCGACCCCGACCCGGCACCCCTCAGCGCTGCGGAGCTCGCCTGTCGCGCGCACCTGCTGCAGCAGGTCGGCCAATCCCGACGGGCCGATCCGACCGGCGCCCGGAGTCGTCGTCGGGTGCTCGTCGCTGTCTCCGAGCAGCGCGCGGGACATCGCGTTCGAGGCGGTCCGCGTGAGCGGGTCACCCTCGTACAGCGAGAGCATCACCGGCGCCTGCTCGAAGGCAGCCAGGACCGACACCGTGTCGTTCAGGTCCTCAGGCATGACGTCCGTTCAATGGTCGCGTCCTCGGTGCGAGGCGGGAAGCTTGGTGCGTCGACGGCCGTCAGTGCTGCAGCAGAGCCAGCCCGAGCGGGACTGCGTGAGCCCGGTCGTGGCGACCGTCGACGCCGCGCCGGTATCCCCGCCGCGCTCCCCACAAACGCGGCATACCCGGCCACGACCGGGGTACCGGCGCTCGCCATGACCCAGACCACCACCTTCGGCGACCTCGAGATCACCTACGACCAACGGGTGCTCAGCCCGCGAGCGTGGACGGCGAACCAGTCGACGTGGGCGGCCGAGATCTCCACCGGCCTCGGTGTCGGCCCCGTGCTGGAGCTGTGCTGCGGTGCCGGCCAGATCGGACTGCTGACGGTGAGCCTCACCGGGCGCTCGCTGGTCTGCGTCGACGCCGACCCGATCGCCTGCTCCTTCACGGCCGACAACGCCGAGGCGGCCGGGCTCCAGGACCTCGTCGACGTCCGGCTCGGACGCCTGTCGGGCGTGCTGGGCGGCGACGAGCGCTTTCCCCTGATCATCGCCGATCCGCCGTGGGTGCCCCGCACCCAGACCGACCGCTTTCCCGAGGACCCCTTGCTGGCCATCGACGGCGGGGACGACGGCCTCGACGTCGCGCGCTCCTGCCTGCAGGTGATCGCCGACCATCTCGCGAGGCACGGCGTCGCGCTGCTGCAGCTCGGCACGCCCGAGCAGGCCCGCGTGCTGGGCGAGGAGCTGTCGTCGTACGCCGCTGACCTGCGGCTGCGCACGGTACGCGCCTTCGACGGTGGGGTCGTCGCCCGCTTCGACCGCGTCTGAGACCCGCTGCCCGCTCGCGTCAGGGTCGCTGCGCGGGGGGCAGCAGCTGGTGGGTCCCGTCGCAGAACGGCAGGGTCCCGGAGCGCGAGCACCGGCACAGCGCGACGACCGGCCGGTCGGTCTGGTGAGTGGTGCCGTCGGCGGCCCTCACCGAACGGGCACCCCGCACCAGGAGGGGCCCCTCCGGGCAGATGACCACGTCGGCGTGGTCGAAGTCGGGCTGGTCGCTCATGCGGCCGCCCACCGCTCGAGCATCGAGGTCGCGAAGCGGGCCTCCAGGTCGAGGCAGGTCCAGGCCCCGAAGAAGATGTCCTCGAGCAGGTGGGGCTCGTCCTCGACGAGGGTCCCGCAGATGGACCGGACCGCCAGCTGGTCGTGCACGGCGTCGGCGGCGACGTGCTCGGTGTAGTAGTCGATCAGGGGCCGGCCCAACCCGAGCCGCTCGAGCCCCTGGGCGAGCCTGCGCGAGGGGATCGAGCTGGTCGCCTCGAACGCCGCCAGGTGACCCACCGCGGCGCCGCGCCACCGGCGGTGCAGCCCGAAGAACGACAGGGTGTTGTTCATCTCGAGCACCTCGAGGGACGCCTCGTCGAGGTAGGCCCCGCGTTCGCTGCGCAGCCCCGCGCCCTCCAGCCCGCGTGCGAACAGGTGGGAGTGGAGCCGGTTGGGGTTGCCGGCGCCGTACTCGTCGTACTGGAGCTCGACCAGCGCCGCCTTGGCGCGGACCGGCAGCCGGGGGACGACCCAGGCCGTGGGGTCGGCCTCCTTGAGGTGGTAGACCGACCGCAGCCGCAGCAGGTCGAGCACCTGCTCGCTCGTGGCCTCGGACTGCACGAAGCGCGCGACGGAGGGCCCGTCGTGGGCCGCCACGAGGGCGAAGAGCCGCTCGGCCAGCTCACCCGCGCCGGGCGCGGAGGTGCCGAAGGAGCCGATCGCCGCCTCGCGCTGGCTGGCCCACCGCTCCTGGAGCCGCGACTCGAGATCGCGCTCGAGCTCGCCGCGCAACCCGATCAGGGTCGGGTGCCACTCGGCGGCGTCGTCGACGTCCTCGAAGCCTGCGTAGGCGAGCTCGTAGAGCATCCACAGCGCGAGGGCGGCGTCGACCTCGTCCTCCGCGGGGGGGAAGGTTTCGGGCGTCGACTCCGGGAACGCCCTGAGGACGGTGGAGAGCTGGTCGCTGAGGTGACCGCGCGGCTTCGGGAGAATCACCTGCGGCCGGTACCCCCGATCGCCCGGCTCATACCCCCCGTGGCGCGGCCCGAGGTTGACGAATGCCACCAGGTGAGTAGTGTCGACTAGCGCACCACGACTTCTACCTTGCTGGAGACGACGGCGAGGATGCTTCAACCGAACAGGTGAACGCTCCTCATGACCCTGCCCACGTCTCGACCCCAGAAACGCTCCCGCCCCGACGGAGATCGCGGGGTCTCCCGAGCCGAGCGGTCCGCTCGCACCGCCGAGCTGCTCGACCGCGCTGCCGCCTGCCCACCGGAGCAGCGCAACGCCCTGCTCGACGAGGTCATCCTGCTCAACCGGGGCGTCGCCGAGGCCGTCGCCTCGCGCTACCAGGGGCGTGGCCTGGCTCGTGACGACCTCGTGCAGGTCGCCTACGAGGGCCTGGTGAAGGCCGTACGTCGCTTCGACCCGGCGACCCGCAACGACCTCCTCACCTTCGCGGTGCCGACGATCCGCGGCGAGCTGCTGCGCCACTTCCGTGACCACTCGTGGTCGGTGCGGCCACCGCGCCGGGTCCAGGAGCTGCAGTGGCGGGTCAACCAGAAGATCGAGGAGCTCGAGCAGCGCTTGGGCCACCAGCCCTCCGACGCCGAGATCAAGACCGCCATGGGGCTCAGCGACGACGACTACCGCGAGGCCATGGAGGCGTTCGGCTGCTTCCAGCCGACCTCCCTCGAGCAGCCTGCCTCGCCCGGATCGACGGCCAGCCTCGGCGACTTCATCCCCCAGGAGGACACCGTGACCGCGGCCAGCGAGGCCCGGGTCGTGCTCTCCCCCGTCGTCCGCCGCCTCTCCGAGCGCGACCGACGGATCCTCCAGCTGCGCTTCGTCGAGGACCTCACGCAGGCCGAGATCGGCGCCGACCTCGGCGTCACCCAGATGCAGGTCTCACGGCTGCTCAGCCGGATCCTCGAGGACCTGCGCGACGAGCTGGGCGGCACCGACGGCACGGACACCTCGGCCGGCGACCGGAGCGCCGTTCCCTGATGGACGAGTCGCGGCGCCTGTCCGCGTACTTTGCGGCCCTGGCCGGCGAGCTCCACGGCGACCACGACCCTCCCCTGACCTTCCAGCGCGTCGTCGACCGGGCGCTGGAGGTCGTCGCCGGCGCCGACCACGTGGGGCTCCACCTGCGTCGGCGCCGTCAGCGCGCCGAGTCCGTGGCCTCCACCGACCAGGTCGCGGCCGACGCCGACTCGCTGCAGGACGTGCTCCAGGAAGGACCGTGCGTCGACGCGGCGTTCGAGCAGGAGAACTTCGTGACCCACGACCTCCTCACCGACGAACGCTGGCCGCAGTGGGCGGCCCGGGTGACCGCGCTCGGCGTCCGCTCCTCGTTCTCCGTGCGGCTGACCGCCCAGGACCAGACCATCGGCGCGCTCAACCTGTACGCCGACGTGCCCGGCGCCTTCGACGGCGACCAGGACGTCGCCCTGATCTACGCCAGCCACGCCGCCGCGGCCATGAGCACCGCGCGGCTGGTCTCCGGGCTGCGCAGCGCCCTCGACTCCCGCCACACGATCGGCATCGCGCAGGGCGTCCTCGCTCTGCGCTACGACATCACCTACGAACGCGCCTTCCAGGTCCTGCACCGCTACTCCAACGACCACAACCTCAAGCTGCGCGACCTCGCCGAGCAGGTCATCGCGGAGCGGGCCCTGCCCGAGAGCGCAGATCCGTGATGTCGTCACGGGCCACGACGGCCTCCGCTACGGTCTGGGCGTCGCGGTGAGCCCCAGCCGCGCGTACCGTGAGGCTTCGAGGGAGCAACGATGAACGATGACGTACGGCTGGCGGCCTTCTTCGCTGAGTTCAGCGAGGAGATCACCCTCACCGACGACGCCCCGCTGACCTTCCAGACCGTGGTGCAGCGGGCCGTCCAGATGGTGCCGGGCTGCGACCACTGCGGGCTCCACCTGCGCAAGCGCCGCGGTCGCGCCGAGTCGGTCGCCTCCACCGACGACATCGCCGCCGAGGCCGATGCGCTCCAGGACTCGCTGCAGGACGGGCCGTGCGTCGACGCGGCGTTCGAGGGTCAGAACTTCACGGTCCACGACATGACCACCGAGGAGCGGTGGCCCACCTGGGCGGCGCACGCCGCGGCGCTCGGGATCCGGTCGTCGCTGTCGATCCGCCTCTCGACCAACGATGTCACCCTGGGTGCCCTCAACCTCTACGGCGACCAGGTCGGCGCGTTCGACGGCGACCAGGACGTGGCCATGATCTTCGCCAGCCACGCCGCCGCGGCCATGAGCACCGCGCGGCTCGTGTCCGGGCTGCGCAACGCGCTCGACTCCCGCCACACGATCGGCATCGCGCAGGGTGTGCTGGCCGTGCGCTACGACATCACCTACGAGCGTGCGTTCCAGGTCCTGCACCGCTACTCCAACGAGCACAACCACAAGCTGCGTGACGTCGCCGAGGAGGTGCTCGAGATGCGGGCGCTCCCCGGCGACGAGAACGCCACGCCCTGGCTCTCCGAGGTCCGGTCCAGCGGAGACGCGGGCTAGCGCCTGGAGCATGACCCGGCTGCTGCTGGGCACCGGATCGATTGGTCCCCCCGCTGTCGAGGAGAAGACTTTCGTGGCTGTCAACACACGGCTGGTCGCCGCGCCGGCCGACCAGGTCTGGAAGGTGCTGGCCGACGGCTGGCTCTACCCGCTCTTCGTGGTCGGCGCCTCCCGGATGCGCGAGGTCGACGACCACTGGCCGCAGCCCGGCGCCCGCCTGCACCACTCGGTGGGGGTGTGGCCGGCCCTGCTCGACGACACGACCTCCGTCCTGGAGGTCGAGCCCGGCTCGATGATCCGGCTCCGCGCCCGCGGCTGGCCGGGCGGCGAGGCCGAGGTGACGATCCGCCTGCGCCCGCGCGGCCAGGACACCGAGGTCTCGATCGCGGAGGACGCCGTGTCGGGCCCCGGCAAGCTGGTGCCGGCCCCGCTGCGACACCTGCCCATCGCCTGGCGCAACGTCGAGACGCTGCGCCGCCTGTCCTACCTGGCCGAGCGTCGGGAGTCGCCGGATACCGTGCAGGAATGACCCGTCAGAGCCACGACGTCCTGGTCGTCGGGGCCGGACCCAACGGCCTCGTCGCGGCCAACCTGCTGGCCGACGCGGGCTGGTCGGTCCTGGTCCTGGAGGCCCAGGCCACCCCCGGCGGAGCCGTGCGCAGCGACCGCGAGCTCGACGCCGACTTCGTCACCGACACCTTCAGCGCCTTCTACCCCTTCGCCGCGGTGTCTCCCGCGTTGCGCGCGCTGGGTCTGGAGGAGCACGGCCTGACGTGGCGACACGCCCCCGCCGTGCTCGGCCACCCGACCCTCGACGGCGAGTGGGCGCTGCAGACCCGCGACCGGGAGCAGACCGCCGGGTGGATGGACCAGGCGTCGCCCGGTGACGGCGATGCGTGGCTCGACCTGTGCGCCACCTGGGACCAGGTGGGCGACCACCTCGTCGCGGGGCTCCTCTCGCCCTTCCCCCCGGTGCGCGCCGGCCTCGGACTCGCCGCCCGACTGCCCCGTGCGGGTGGCCTCGACCTGGTCAAGCTCCTGCTCACGCCCGTCTCCGACCTGGGCCGCCAGCACTTCTCGGGCCGCGCGCCCGCCATCCTGCTCGCCGGCAACGCCGGCCACTCCGACATGCCGCTGACCTCGCCCGGCTCGGGGGTCTTCGGCCTGCTCATGACCATGCTCGGCCAGACCGTGGGGTTCCCGGCTCCCGAGGGCGGCGCGGGCAGCCTCAGCGACGCGCTCGTACGCCGACTCGAGTCGCGCGGCGGCGAGGTGCGCTGCGGGGTGGAGGTGACCCGGGTCCGGGTGGCGGACGGCCGCGCCCGCGGCGTGCTCACGGCCGACGGTGAGTCGATCGACTGCGCCCGGGCCGTGCTGGCCGATGTCGGCGCGAGCGCGCTGTTCGGTCGGCTCGTGGAGCCGCAGCACCTGCCCCGAGGAGTCACCTCGGGCATGCGCCGCTTCGAGCAGGACCCCGGCACGGTCAAGGTCGACTGGGCCCTCAGCGGGCCCGTGCCGTGGTCGTCCCCGCCGGCGCTCACCCCCGGCACCTTCCACGTGGCCGACTCCGTCGAGCAGATCGCGGAGGCGACCGCCCAGGTGGCGGCCCGGCGGATCCCCGCCGACCCGTTCCTGCTGGCCGGCCAGATGACTTCCACCGACCCGAGCCGCTCCCCGCGCGGCACGGAGTCGCTGTGGGCGTACGCCCACGTCCCCCAGCCCGACCCTTCGGTCCGCGACGCCGGCGACGACGGCATCCGCGGGGTCTGGGACGCCGCGGACCGCGAACGGTTCGGCGACCGGATCCAGGCGCGGATCGAGCGGCTGGCCCCGGGCTTCTCCTCCCGCATCCTGGCGCGGCGGGTGCTCGGTCCACGCGAGCTCGAGGCGCGCAACGCCAACCTGGTCGGCGGCGCCGTCAACGGCGGCACCTCCCAGCTGCACCAGGAGCTGGTCCTCCGTCCCGTGCCCCGGATGTGGGGGCGGCCGGAGACCGGCGTCCGCGGGCTCTTCCTGGCCTCCGCCTCCGCCCACCCCGGGGGCGGGGTGCACGGGGCGCCCGGCAGCAACGCGGCCCGGGCAGCGCTGCTCCAGGCTCGGCTCGGGCGGCTGGGACGCTCAGGACGACACTCCGGTCGTTGACCGCGGCTGCGACCGCGTCCCACGTCACAGACCCCGCGCGGCATGCGTCCGCACGAGCAGGGAACCGGCCGCCCATGCCCCTGCTCTCGGTCTGGCAGACCGCTCACCCGCGTACCCCGTCCCCCGCTCCCCTCGTCGAGGGTCACCACGACGTCGTCGTCGTCGGGGGTGGCATCACAGGTCTGACGACCGCCGTGCTGCTCGGCCGCGCGGGGGTCTCCGTGCTGCTCGTCGAGGCCCGCCAGCTCGGCGCCGGGACCACCGGGGGCAGCACCGCGAAGGTCAGCGCCCTCCAGGGCACCCAGCTGAGCCGGATCGGGGCGCGGCACAGCACCGAGGTCGTGGGGCAGTACGTCGCGGCGACGCTCGAGGCCCAGTCGTGGGTGGCGGCGTTCTGCGAGGAGAACGACGTGACGGCGCAGCGCCGTCCGGCGTACACGTACGCGACCACGGCGTCCGGCCGGCGCTCCGCGCGCCGCGAGCTCGACCTCGCGCAGCGCGCGGGACTGCCGGTGACCTGGGTCGAGGAGACCTCGCTGCCCTTCGCCACCTTGGGTGCGGTGCGTCTCGACGACCAGCTGCAGGTCGACCCGCTCGACCTGGTGGAGAGGCTGGCGGCCGAGGCCGCCGCCCACGGCGTGCAGGTGGTCGAGGGCGCCCGGGTGCAGCGGGTGCGAGGCCGCAGCCCGGTGCGCGTGGAGACCAGCGCCGGCACGGTCACGGCTCGACGGGTCGTCGTCGCCACCAACCTGCCGGTGCTCGACCGCGGCGCGTGGTTCGCCCGGCTCAAGCCCGCCCGGTCCTACGGGATGGCCTTCCGCACCCCGACCCAGGCCGTCGACGGGATGTACCTCTCGGCGGACCGCACCTCCCGCTCGCTGCGCGACGCCGAGCTCGGCGGCGACCGCCTCCTGCTGGTGGGCGGTGAGGGGCACACCCCCGGCCGTGGCGGTCCGACCGGGCCCCGCGTGGAGACCCTGCGGGACTGGACCGCCGAGCACTTCCCGCAGGCCGAGGAGACCCACGCCTGGTCCGCGCAGGACTACCTGCCCAGTCACGGCCTCCCGGTCGTCGGGCAGGCCTTCCCGGGCCGCGACGAGGTCCTGGTGGCCGGCGGCTTCGCCAAGTGGGGCATGACCAGCGGCGTGGCCGCGGCCCTGGCCCTGTCGGGCCGGATCCTCGGCGGGCACTACCCCTGGGCGTCGGTGCTGGAGCCGTGGTCGCGCCGCGAGGTGGCCGGCGTCCCGACCGCCGCCCTGGCCAACGCCGAGGTCGGTCTGGAGATGACGGCCGGCTGGCTGCGCCCCCTCGGCCGGAGCGTGCTCACGCCCGTGCCGGGCGAGGGCCAGGGCGTCGTCCGGTACGACCACGCCGGCCCGCCCACGGCCCAGTCCGTCGTGGGCGGCGTCGAGCGCCGTGTCTCTGCCGTCTGCCCGCACCTGGGCGGCATCCTGCGCTGGAACGACGCCGAGGCCAGCTGGGACTGCCCGCTGCACGGCTCGCGCTTCGGCCCCGACGGGCAGGTGCTCGAGGGGCCGGCGACCTGCCCCCTGGGTGAGCGCTGACGCGCGCTCAGCAGAGGTTCAGCACTCCAGGCCGTCGTCGGGCACGACGTCGTCGAGCAGGTAGGCCTCGATCGCCTCGTCGATGCAGTCGTTGCCGCTGTTGTAGGCGGTGTGACCGTCGCCGTCGCGGGTGAGGAGCACGCCGGACTCGAGGTGGTCGGCCAGGCCCACGGCCCACTCGTAGGGGGTGGCGGGGTCGCGGGTGGTGCCGGTGACCAGGATCGGCGCGGCCCCCTGACCCTTGAGGTCGTGCGGCGGCTCGGTGGAGGTCACCTCGATGCCGCGACAGCCCACCAGGCCCCACGCGAAGACGCGGCCGAACGTCGGTGAGACGCGCTCGAAGTCGTCGTACTGGGCCGGGACGTCCTCGGGCTCGATGCTGGAGGGGTCGTCGAGGCAGTTGATGGCGTAGATCGCCTCGGAGCTGTTGTCGGTGTAGGTGTCGCCCTCACGGGAGGAGTAGAAGTCGGCGAGCAGCAGCAGGGTCGATCCGTCGCCGTCGATCGCCTGGCGCAGGCCCTGGCTCAGCAGGGTCCAGTTGTCGCGGTTGTAGAGCGGCGCGACGAGGCCGTAGAAGGCGCTGCCGATGGTGAGCTCGCGGTCGTCGATGCTGGTGGGCAGCGGCTCGTCCTCGACGGCGGCGAGCAGGTCGGTGATCGTGTCGAGCCCGGCCTCGACGCTGTCGCCGAGGAAGCAGTCGTCGGTGACCTGGGTGCAGTTGTCGACGTAGGCGCGCAGCGCAGTCTCGAAGCCGCCGGCCTGGCCGAGGCTGAGCTCGCGCGAGCTGAGGGTCACGTCGACGGCGCCGTCGAGGACCGCGTGGCCCACCTTCGCCGGGAAGAGATCGGCGTACGTCGCCCCGAGCTTGGTGCCGTAGGAGGCCCCGAAGTAGTCGAGCTGCGCGCGGCCCAGGGCGGCGCGCAGCACGTCCATGTCGCGCGCGGTCTCGGCGGTGGTGACGTGACCGATGAGAGCGTCGGAGCGCTCCACGCAGCCCTCGAAGAGCGCCTCCTGGCTGGCGGCGTACTCACGACCCTCGGCGGCGTCGTCGGGGTCGGGGTCGGCGGCGAGGAAGTCGGCGAGCTCCTGGTCGCTGAGGCAGTCGACCGGGTGGGACTCACCGGTGCCGCGGGGGTCGAAGCCGATCAGGTCGAAGCGGTCGAGCAGCTGGTCGCGGAAGGCGAAGTCGGCCTGCTCGACGTAGTCGGTGCCGGGGGCCCCGGGGCCGCCCGGGTTGACGACCAGCGGCCCGATCCGCCCCGAGGGCTGGTCGGCCGGGCGTTGGTTGAGCGCGAGGTCGAAGGTGTCACCGGTCGGGTCGCGGTAGTCGACCGGGACCGTGAGGGTGCTGCACCACAGCGAGCCGCACTCCTCCCAGCTCAGGGTCTGGCTGTAGAACGGCGCGAGCTTGCGCGAGGGCGGGTCGGCGGCGCCCGGCTCGGGCGGGAGCGGAGCGGGCAACGTCGCCGCCTGCTCCTTCGGCTCCGCCGCTCCGGGACCGTCGGAACCACCGACCAGGGCGAGGACGCCGGCGCCCACGGCGGCCAGCAGCATGACCGCCACGACCAGCAGGACCACGGCGCGGGTCACGAGGCCTTCCCCTCGGGCACCTTGAGCGCCACCATCATCGACTCGAGGGCCAGGGCGACCGGCACGTTGAACTCCAGCATCTGCTCGCGCGCCTCGAAGATCCAGCCGATCCGGCGCAGGTTGAGCTCGGGGGTGGAGGCGCTCACCACCTGGGCGATGTCGCCGCGGATCTCCTCGTTGACCAGCGCACCCGGGGCGCCGGTGGCCACCGCGATCGCGTCGCGGTAGACCGAGACGAGGTCCATCAGGCCACGGTCGACGACGTCGAGCTGGCGGCGCTTGGCCCGGGTCTTCTGACCCTTCTCGAGCGCGTTGAGGGCGGGGTTGTAGTCGCGGGGGCGCCGACCGCGCTCGACCACCCCGTAGGCGGAGTCGAGGTCGGCCTTCTCGTGGGCGTCGAGATCGGTGGTGATCGCGTCGGCCTCCTCCTTGCTGACCTCGGCCAGGTTGGTGGCGGCCTTCATGCAGCTGCCGAGCGAGCTGAGCCGCGCCGGGATGGCCACGATCTCGCGGCGCCGGTTGCGGGTGGCCTCGTCGCGGGCGAGCGCCCGGGCCCGGCCGATGTGGCCCTGGCTGGCCCGCGCGGCGTACGTCGCCAGCGCCTCGCCCACGCCGTCGGTGCGGACCAGGAAGGCGGCCACCGCGGCGGTCGACGGCGTGGCCAGGCCGACCTGGCGGCAGCGCGAGCGGATCGTGGGCAGGACGTCCTCGACGGTGGGCGCGCAGAGCATCCAGACCGTGCGGGGCGTGGGCTCCTCGATCGCCTTGAGCAGGGCGTTGCAGGCCTGCTCGGTGAGCCGGTCGGCGTCCTCGACGACCAGCACCTGCCACCGACGTCCGACCGGGGTCAGTGCGCTGCGCCGGACCAGGTCACGCACCTCGTCGACCCCGATCGAGAGCTTCTCGGTGCGGATCAGCGCCACGTCGGCGTGTGACCCGGCCAGCACGGTGTGGCACTCGTGGCACTGGCCGCAGCCGTGCTGCTCGCACTGGAGTGCGGCGGAGAACGCGATCGCGGTGTTGGAGCGACCCGACCCCGGCGGACCGGTGAACAACCAGGCGTGGCTCATCCCGCGGCCCTGCGCAGCCGCGCGCAGCGTCTCCGCCGCCCGCTCCTGCCCCACCAGACCGTCCCACACGCTCACGCGGGACACCCTAGGCGGCGGGTCCGACAGCCGGGGGAGGGTTCCCACGTAGATGCGGGATCCCTACCCCACCCGCGCGAGCAGGGGGGCGAGCCGCTCGCGGACGGCGGCGGCGATCGCGGCGACCTCCGCCCGGGCGTCGAGGACGAGGTAGTGGTCGGGGTCGGCTGCGGCCATGCCGAGGAAGGCGGCGCGGACGCGCTCGTGGAAGGCGAGACCTTCCTGCTCGATGCGGTCGCGCCCCTCGAAGCGCTGGAGGCCGGCGGCCGGGTCGAGGTCGAGGACGACGGTGAGGTGCGGGCGCAGGTCGCGGGTGGCCCAGCGGGCGACGTGCTCGACCTCCTCGACCTCCAGCGGACGGCCCGCGCCCTGGTAGGCCAGCGTGGAGTCGACGTACCGGTCGGTGACCACGACAGCGCCCCGGGCCAGCGCCGGGAGGACGACGGCGTCGACGTGCTCGGCCTTGTCGGCGGCGTAGAGCAGGGTCTCGGTGCGGTCGCTCAGCTGACCGGTCTCGGGGCTCAGCACGATCCGCCGCAGCTCCCGGCCCACGGGGGTGTCGCCGGGCTCGAAGGTGGCCACCACCTGGTGGCCCTGCTCGCTGAGCCAGTCGCACAGGAGCCGTGACTGCGTGGACTTGCCCGACCCCTCGCCTCCCTCGAAGCAGACGAAGACCCCCGGTGCGGGCCGAGCGGGCCGAGCGGGCCGATCGGGCCGAGCGGGCCGAGCGGGCCGAGCGGGCCGAGCGGGCGACCCGGCGTTCGCGGGGACGCCTGGCGGCGGGCGGGAGGTCACGCGGCCGAACCTACCGCGGGCCGCGGGGGCGTCCGACCCGGCAGGCCCCGCGGCCCGCGCCCGTTCGACGTACGCCCCCGGAGGCAGCCCGCCCCGCATCTCGCTCCCCCATCTCGCTCCTGCATCTCGCCTCAGCATCTCGCCCCAAGCGCATCGCTTCTGGGCCTCCGCTGCCGCTCCTGGGCCTCCCCAACAGCCCAGAAGCGCCGCGATACCAGCAGATGCTGGTAACTCGCACCCACGGCGCCAGCCCCAGAACTCGCCGCGGCTCGACGTACGCCGCTGAGCCACCACCGACGCTTCTGGGCCTCCGCTGCCGCTCCTGGGCCTCCCCAACAGCCCAGAAGCGCTGACATACCAGCAGATGCTGGTAACTCGCACCCACGAGCGCCAGCCCCAGAACTCGCCGCGGCTCGACGTACGCCGCTGAGCCACCACCGACGCTTCTGGGCCTCTGCTGCCGCTCCTGGGCCTCCCCAACAGCCCAGAAGCGCTGACATACCAGCAGATGCTGGTATCTCGCGCTGAACGGCGAAGCCGTCAGGCCTTCTTGGCGGCGGAGGCCTTCTTCGTGGCCTTCTTGGCCGTCGTCTTCTTCGCCGCCGACTTCTTGGCGGTCTTCTTGGCTGCTGACTTCTTGGCCGGGGCCTTCTTGGCGCCCTTCTTCGCACCCTTGGCGGGGCCACGCTCGCGGCGTTCCGCGAGCAGCTCGGCGGCGCGCTCGAGCGTGACGGCCTCGACGCTGTCGTCCTTGCGGAGCGTGGCGTTGTACTCGCCGTCGGTGACGTACTCGCCGAAGCGGCCGGACTTCACCACGACCGGCTGGCCGGACACGGGGTCGTTGCCGAGCTCCTTGAGCGGCGGCGCGGCGGCGGCCCGCCCGCGCTGCTTGGGCTGGGCGTAGATCGCGAGCGCCTCCTCGAGGGTCACCGAGAAGAGCTGGTCCTCGGTGGTCAGCGAACGCGAGTCGGTGCCCTTCTTCAGGTAGGGCCCGTAGCGCCCGTTCTGCGCGGTGATCTCGACGCCCTCGGCGTCCTCACCGACCACCCGCGGCAGCGAGAGCAGCTTGAGCGCGTCGTCGAGCGTGATCGTGTCGAGCGACATCGACTTGAACAGCGAGCCCGTGCGGGGCTTGGCGTTCTTGGGTGCGTCCTCGGGCAGCTGCTCGGTGACGTAGGGCCCGAAGCGGCCGTTCTTGGCCACCACCTGCAGCCCGGTCTCGGGATGGACCCCGAGCTCGATCTCCTCGCCGGCGGGGTTCTCGAACAGCTCCGTGGCCTTCTCGAGCGTCAGCTCGTCGGGCGGGAGGTCGTCGGGCACGTTGGCCCGCTTGCCGATCGGGTTGCCCTCGTCGTCGGGACCCTCGAGGTAGGGGCCGTAGCGGCCCACCCGCAGGTTGATGCCCGAGTCGGGTCCGCCGACCGGGAACGTCGCCAGCTCGCGCGCGTCGATCTCGCCCAGCTCGCTGACCAGCGTGTGCAGCCCGGCGACGTCGGCGGAGCCGTAGTAGAACTCGCCGAGCTCGGTGACCCGGTCCTTCTCGCCGGCGGCGATGGCGTCGAGGACGTCCTCCATCACGGCGGTGAACTCGTAGGAGACCTGCCGCGGGAAGTGCTCCTCCAGCAGCCGGATCACCGAGAACGCCAGCCAGGCCGGCACCAGCGCGGTGCCCTTCTTGTAGACGTAGCCGCGGTTGAGGATCGTGCCGATGATCGAGGCGTACGTCGACGGGCGGCCGATCTCGCGCTCCTCGAGCTCCTTGATCAAGGTGGCCTCGGTGTAGCGGGCGGGCGGCTTGGTCTCGTGGCCGTTGGCGGAGATCGACGCGGCCGAGACGGCGTCGCCCTGCTCCAGCGCGGGCAGCCGGGTCTCGGCGTCGTCCTTGGCGCCGCCGTCGTCGGTGCCCTCGACGTACGCCTTGAGGAAGCCGTGGAAGGTGATCACGCGGCCGGACGCCGAGAAGACGACGTCCTCGCCCGGGCCGGACGGGTGCTGCGCGGCGCCGCCGATCCGCACCGAGACCGACTGGCCCACGGCGTCCTTCATCTGCGAGGCGACGGTGCGCATCCAGATCAGCTCGTAGAGGCGGAACTGCTCGCCGGTCAGTCCGGTCTGCGCCGGGGTCCGGAAGGTCTCACCGGCCGGGCGGATCGCCTCGTGCGCCTCCTGGGCGTTCTTGACCTTGCTCGCGTAGACGCGCGGGGTGTCGGGCACGTACTCGGCGCCGTACAGCTCGCGCACCTGCGAGCGCGCGGCCTCGACCGCGCCGCCCGACAGCGTGGTCGAGTCGGTACGCATGTAGGTGATGAAGCCGTTCTCGTAGAGCCGCTGCGCCACCGACATCGCCACCGAGGCGCTCATGCCGAGCTTGCGGCTGGCCTCCTGCTGCATCGTCGTGGTGCGGAACGGCGCGTACGGCGAGCGCTTGTAGGGCTTGGACTCCACCGAGCGGACGTCGTACGTCGTGTCGGCCAGCGCGGTGACCAGCGCCTCGGCCCGGCTGCGGTCGAGGTGGACCACGTCGGCGCCCGGCTTGAGCTGCCCGTCCTGCCCGAAGCTCGAGCCCTGGGCGACGCGGGTGCCGTCGATGGAGTGCAGCTTGGCCGGGAACATCCGCTGGTCGTGCTTGGAGCCGGCGTCGAAGGTGCCCTCGAGGTCCCAGTAGGAGGCCAGGCGGAACTTGATCCGCTCGCGCTCCTTGTCGACCACCAGCCGGGTGGCCACGGACTGCACGCGACCCGCGGACAGGCCGGACATGACCTTCTTCCAGAGCACCGGGGAGACCTCGTAGCCGTAGAGGCGGTCGAGGATCCGGCGCGCCTCCTGGGCCTCGACGAGGTCGTCGTTGATCTGGCGCGGGTTGGCGACGGCCTCGAGGATCGCGCTCTTGGTGATCTCGTGGAAGACCATCCGGTGGACCGGGATGTTCTTCGGCTTCAGCTCGTCGAGCAGGTGCCAGGCGATCGCCTCGCCCTCGCGGTCCTCATCGGTGGCGAGGTAGAGCTCGTCGGCGTCCTTGAGCAGCGCCTTCAGCTTGGAGATGTGGGACTTCTTGTCGCGCGGCACCACGTAGTAGGGGGTGAAGTCGTTGTCGACGTCGACCGCCAGGCGACCCCACGGCTTGTCCTTGATCTTGGCCGGGGTGTCGGCGGCGTTGTTGGGCAGGTCGCGGATGTGGCCGATGGAGGACTCCACGACGTACCCGGACCCGAGGTACCCACTGATGGTTCGGGCCTTCGCCGGGGACTCGACGATCACCAACTTGTGTGCCACTGCGACTTGTTCCTCACGGGTTGCTGCACAGAACGCCCTCGGTCGAGGGCTCGGCGCCGATCACGGTAGCGCGTGTTGTCCACCGCACCGATCCGCCGGGTCTCACCCGGACCGACCGAAAGGACCCTCGCGGCCCAGGACGGGGGCCTGCGGACCCTGGTGGGCAAGACCTGGATTGACCCCCGGCCAGGGTGCCCACCGGACTACGTGCGACCTGCCGGACGTCTGTTCGAGTAGTCCCTTTGAGCTAGTCGACCCGAGGGTTCCGCATTTCATGGCGGACTTGGGGCCGGGTGGACGTACTTTGCTCGGGCTCGTCTCGGACATTTTTCGGCAAGGGGACCGCATGAACGCACAACGGTGGATTGCTCGCATCATCTCGCTCGTCGTCCTGGTGGCGACCATGGCCATCGGCCTCGGCACTGCGCCGGCGGCCTCGGCCAAGGGAGAAGACAGCGGAGGCAAACCATCGGCCGCGGATCTCGCGGCTCCCGGGGAGATCGCCATCACGCTCACCACCCCCGACGACGGGGCATTCGACGGTGAGCTCACGATCTACCGCTGGGACCCCGAGTGGGAGTACTTCGACTACTACGACTACCTCGAGGTCGCGACGGACTCGACCCCCTACGAGACGAGCACCGCCGTACCGGCCGGTGACTACTACGTCCAGGGCCAGGACTACAACGACGTCTACGGCCCCGGCCTCAGCGGCGGCGCCACGGAACCCCCGGGCACGCCGGCCGACCCGGGCGCCTTCACCGTCACCGCCGACGAGGGCGTCGACACCACGGTCGCGATGACCGTCGCGGCGCCCCGGGTCGCCGTGACCGGGCTGGTGCAGGACACCGCGGGCACGCCGCTCGAGGGCATCGACGTCTACACCTATGACGGCCCCATGTGGGACGGGACCGCGACCGACACCGACGGCGCCTACCAGCTCGACCTGCGTCCCGGCACCTACGAGATCGCCTTCGAGGACTACTCAGGCGACCACGCCTACGCGAGCACCACCGTCGAGGTCGCTGACACCCCGGTCGAGGTGGAGACCGTGCAGCTGCGGCCGATCGGGCGTCGCGCCGTCTCCGGACGGATCCTGGACAGCGACGGAGCCGGTCTCCTCGACGCCGAGGTCACGCTGTTCGAGCTCATCGACTACGACGACGACGGCATCTACGACGACCACTCCTACGCCGACGACACCTACACCGACGAATCCGGCGCCTACGTGCTGAGCGCCCACGAGGGCTCCACCTACACCGTGGGGGCCCGCGGGGACGGTCACTCGTTCGCCGTCCTGGGTGGAGGTCGAGTCGTCCAGGAGGGAACCCCCTTCGCCGTGGACGGCGAGGACGTCACGGCTCCCGACCTCCAGCTCGCTGAGGCCAGCACGCTCTCCGGTGTGGTGGACGGTCCCGGCGGCCCGGCGTCGTACGTGGACGTCGAGCTCTTGCGGTGGGACGACCAGGACGAGGACTTCTACTACGAGGACAACACCTACACCCAGGAGTCCGGGGAGTACTCGTTCAACTCGTTGGAACCGGGCTTCTACACCCTCTACTTCGACCCCTCCTACTCCGCTGAGGCCCTGTCGCCGGCTTGGCTCGAGGGCACGGAGCAGCCGACCTCGACCACCGCTCCCGGCGTCTTCGAGGTGACCAGCACCCCCGGGGCGTTCACCAAGAACAAGACGCTGGCCGAGTCGCAGGTCGCGACCGGACAGCTCACCGACTCGCTCGGCAACGGGCTCGCGGGCGGCTCGGTCGTCAGCTACGTCTACTACGAGGACGAGGATTACTGGGACCAGTACGGCGAGACCACCACGGACGACGACGGCTCCTTCCGGGCCCGGGTGCCTGCCGACTCGACCGTGACGTTCCGGTTCGCCCGAGGCGGCTTCACGCCACAGTTCCTCGGCGGCGGCAGCAGCCTGCCGACCACTCCGGATGCGACGAACTCCCGTCAGACCGGGCCGACGGGGAACCTCCCCCTCGGCTCGATCGCCCTCGCACCGTTCGACAGCTCGCTCGGCGACGTCGCCGGTGAGGACCTGCCCTACTGCCGCGACCACGTGCTCCCGGCCAACGACGACGGCTCCAGCGAACCGGTCGAGATGCCGTTCGACCTGCGGTTCTTCGGCGAGGCCCAGGACACGATCTTCGTCAACAACAACGGCAACGTCACCTTCGGCGACTCGCTGAGCCAGTACACGCCCAGCGACCTCACCGGCGCCACCGATCTGCCGATCATCGCGCCGTTCTTCGCCGACGTGGACACCGGTGGTGTCGGCTCCAACGTGGTGACCTTCGGCTCCTCACCCGACGGTACGACGTTCTGCGTCAACTGGGCCGACGTGGGCTACTACAGCGAGAACGACGACAGGCTCAACACCTTCCAGCTCTTCCTGACCCAGAACGAGACCGGCGCCGGCCGGGTCGAGGGCGACTTCGACATCAAGTTCAACTACGACCAGGTCCAGTGGGAGGCCGGTGACGCCTCGGGCGGCAGCGGCGGGCTCGGCGGGACGACCGCTGCGGTCGGTTTCTCGGCCGGCTCGGGCGCACCCGGCACGTTCGTGCAGCTGCCGGGCTCCTTCGAGGAAGGTCAGCTGCTCGACGACGGCGACCAGTCGTTGATCGGTCGGTCGCAGAACTCCGACCAGGACGGGCGCTACATCTTCCAGGTCCGCAACGACGAGATCGAGGCCTCCCTGGGCAACCTCACGGGCTCGGTGGTCGACGGACGGGACAGCTCACCGCTCGGTGACGCCTACGTCCAGGCCTGCCGGACCAACGACACGGGCTGCAGCTACACCTCGACCGACTCTGGAGGGAACTACTCCTTCATCGCGGTCCCGGCGGGGTCGTACGACATCGAGGTCTCGCCGCCGGACGGCCTCTTCGCCGGCGGCACGGGAGCCACCGTGACCGGCGGGGAGACCACCACGGCCGACCCGATCGTGTTGCAGGCACCCGTCCCGCTCCCTCCGAACGTGGACATCACCAGCAACGGCGTGGGCTCGGACGGCGTCCCCTCCGTCTACTACGGCGATCCGGTGCAGCTCCAGGTCACCGGGTGCGCCGGTCTCGCGAGCCCGACCTACACCGTCACGCTCGACACGGGTGAGGTGATCCGCAACGCCCTGCCGATGACCGAGTCGCCGGCCGGGACCTACCGGGCCACGATCACGCCGTTCGTGCCGGACAGCGGAGCTGCCCGCATCACCACCACCGTCCCGCGCACCTGCGGCGGGGCGCCGACCGAGTTCAACATCTACATCGACCCGTCCGGCATCGTCACCGACCAGTACGGTCGGCCGCTGGTGGGCGCCTCGGTGACCCTGCTCCGGTCGGACACCAGCGCGGGCACCTTCTCCATGGTGCCGGACGGCAGCACCGTGATGTCACCGTCCAACCGCGCCAACCCGTCGATCACCGACGCGACCGGCTACTTCCGCTGGGACGTCACGACCGGCTGGTACAAGGTGCGGTCCGAGTCCGGAGCCTGCACGACCACGACCACCCCGGGCATGGAGGTCCCGCCCGAGCGGATCGACCTGCTGATCACCATGGCCTGCGAGGCTGCAGCGCCCACGCCGACCACGGGACCCTCGATCACGGGGACACCCCAGGTGGGCCAGACGATCACCGCCCAGGCGGCGACCTGGGCGGGCCCGCTCGCGCAGACCAGCCTCCAGCTGCTGCGTGACGGCACCCCGCTCCCCGGTCCGAGCCACCAGCTCACGGCCGGCGACGTGGGTGCAGTCTTCACGGCTCGGTCGACGGGTCAGCGACCCGACTACGTGACCGAGGGCGGCACGGGCGACACGGTCACCTTCGAGTCCGTCCAGGCCACCTCACCGGGCGTCACCGGCGTCCTGGGTGACGCGCCGACGGTGACCACGCCGGCGTCCATCACCGGGACGGGCAAGGTCGGCTCCACGCTGACCGCGACCGGCCCTGTGTGGAGCACGACTCCGGCGTCCGAGAGCCGCCGGTGGTTCCGTGACGCGACCCCGATCGAGGGTCAGACCGGTGCGACGTACGACGTCGTCCCGGCCGACCTGGGCACGACGATCACCGTGCGCTACACCGCCTCGACCCCGGGGTACGCCGACGGGACCGCCACCAGCAACGGGATCCTCGGGATCAACGGCGACGCTCCGGTCGCCACCACCCCGGCGCGGGCGACCGGGTCCGGGCGGGTCGGCACCACGCTGACTGCGGTCGAGCCGGTGTGGAGCCTGCCGGGCACCACGTCGACCGGACGCCAGTGGCTGAGCAACGGGACGCCGATCGCGGGCGCCACCGGTGCGACGTACACGGTCACGCCAGGCGACGTCGGTGACCAGATCGCGGTCCGGTTCACCGGCGAGAAGGCCGGCCACAGCAGCGGGGGCAGCACCAGCGCCCCGGTGGTCGGGTCGAAGTTCGTCTCGGCCACGGTCGCCAAGCTGGCCAAGGCCAAGATCCCGACGAACAAGAAGGGCAAGGTCACCATCACGGTGTCCGCGCCCGGCCTCGCGGCGCCGCTCGGTGCCGTGCAGGTCAAGGAAGGCACCCAGCTGCTCGGCCAGGCGACGCTCACGGCCGGCAACCGGGGCACGGTCGTGGTGAAGCTGCCCAAGCTCAAGAAGGGCAAGCACCGGCTCACCGCGGTCTACCTCGGCGATGCCCTCACCAACGGATCGACCTCGCCCACGATCACCCTGAAGGTGATCAAGAAGAAGAAGAAGAAGCGGCGGTGAGCCGGCCGGGGTGGGTCTAGCGCCCACCCCGGGCCGATCAGGGCCCGGCGCTGCCCCCTAGGGGCGGTGCCGGGCCCTTCGTCGTGCGGGTCGCCGAGAATGCAGCGGAAACCCTCAACCTTTCGGCGCGCTCCGCCGTCAAGGAAGAGTAGGTCAATCCGATCCGAGAGCTGGGAGGCAACGGGTGGAGCACAGCGTCAACCCCGACTTCGGGGAGTTCGCAGCGGCCCAGACCAGGCCGTTGCTCGGGTACGCGTACGCGCTCACGGCGAGCCCCCACGACGCCTGGGACCTCACCCAGGAGACGCTCGCGCGGCTGGGCGAGCGGTGGGGACGGCTCCGCTTCGACGAGCCGGCGGCGTACGCCCGCACCGTGATGGTCCGGCTCAACATCGACCGGATCCGGCGGCTGCGCCGCGAGCTGCCGCTGGTCGGGGGGCCGCCCGAGGACGTGGACGTCGTGGTGACGGGCGAGCTGGAGCCGTGGCTGGTCGAGGCGTTGGCGACGCTCACCCCGCGCCAGCGGACGGCGCTCGCCCTGCGCTTCGTCGAGGACCTCGACGTGCGCGGCATCGCCGAGCGGATGGGCTGCTCGGAGGGGACGGTCAAGAGCCAGCTGTCCCGAGGCACCGAACGGCTCCGGCAGCACGCACGCGAGCACGGCCCGCGGCGCCCCGATCGAGAGGACGTGACCCGATGAGCACCACCGACGACGAGATCCAGGTGGCCTACGGGCACCTCGGCGACGCGCTGAGCCCGCCGACGGACGGCGTGGAGCGGGTCGGCCGACGCATGGTCGTACGGCGCCGCCGACGCCGCGCGGCGCTCGCCAGCACCGGCGTGGCCGCGGCCGTGGTCGGCGCCGTGCTGGTGCTGGGCGGCGGCGACACCGGCGGACCCGATGCGGCGACCGACCCCGCTGGCCCGGGCGAGCAGGGCAGCACGCTCGTGCTCACCCGCCCGGACGGCTCGACGTACGACTTCGGGGAGCTGACCGTGAGCTGCGAGCCGCCGACGGTGTTCGGCGACGCCGGCACTCCGCCTCCACCCGGAACGCGGATCTACATGTACAGCCCGATCAGCTTCACCGGTACGGCGGACGAGGCTGGCTCCCGCCTGGTGGTGGAGCACAGCAAGAACCCCGATTTCGGGGAGTTCGCCGCGGTCCAGACGACGCCGCTGCTCGGCTACGCGTACGCGCTGACGGCGAGCCCCCACGATGCCTGGGACCTGACCCAGGAGACCCTCGCCCGCCTGGGCGAACGGTGGGGTCGGCTGCACTTCGACGAGCCGGCGGCGTACGCCCGCACCGTGATGGTCCGGCTCAACATCGACCGGATCCGGCGGCTGCGGCGCGAGCTGCCGCTGGTCGGGGGCCCGCCCGAGGACGTGGACGTCGTGGTGACGGGCGAGCTGGAGCCGTGGCTGGTCGAGGCGCTGGCGACGCTCACGCCGCGCCAGCGGACGGCGCTCGCCCTGCGCTTCGTCGAGGACCTCGACGTGCGCGGCATCGCCGAGCGGATGGGCTGCTCGGAGGGGACGGTCAAGAGCCAGCTGTCCCGCGGCACCGAACGGCTCCGGCAGCACGCACGCGAGCACGGCCCGCGGCGCCCCGATCGAGAGGACGTGACCCGATGAGCACCACCGACGACGAGATCCAGCTGGCCTACGGGCGCCTGGGCGACGCGCTGAGCCCGCCGGTCGACGGTGCCGACCGGATCGGGCGACGGATCGCCGTACGCCGGCGCCGCCGGCGAGCGGCGCTCGCCGGCACCGGCGTGGCGGCCGCCGTGACCGGCGCCGTGCTGGTGCTGGGCGGCGGCGACGCCGGCGGGCCGGACGCGGCGACCGACCCCGCGGTCCCGGGCGAGCAGGGCAGCACGCTCGTGCTCACCCGCCCGGATGGCTCGACGTACGACTTCGGGGAGCTGACCGTGAGCTGCGAGCCGCCGACGGTGTTCGGCGACGTCGGCACTCCGCCTCCGTCCGGACCGCGGATCTACATGTACAGCCCGATCAGCTTCACCGGTGAGGCGGACGAGGCCGGCTCCCGCCTGGTCGACCCCATCGTGACCTTCGAGGGCATCGTGGCGAAGATCCAGGGTGGGCGCTCCTTCGAGCTCGTGTCGGAGTCGCTCTCGGGCAGCTCCGACCGGCGGCCGATGACCCTCTTCGTCGCCGACCCCGAGGGCACACCACGCAGCAACGAGGTCTCCAGCTCCGAGACCGGCTCCGCCGGGACCGTGACGGTCCTGGAGGCGTCGTGCGATCCGACCCCGGTGCTCCGCCTCGAGGTCGACGCGACGCTGGGCAGCGAGGTCATGCAGGACACCCTCGACGTCTCCGGCGTGGTGCGCTGAGCCGGGTGCGGCTCAGACCTCGAGGAACCCCTCGGCGACGAGCCGACGTACGGACGGCAGGTAGGTCGACCGGGCGTCGGTGGCATCGAGGTCGAGCAGCTGGGCGAGCGCGCCCAGGATCTGACCGACGCTGAGCTCGCCGTCGCAAGCCCCGACCAGCGCCGCCTCGACGGTGTCGACCTGGGTGGCGCGGCGCAGGCCGCGCTGCTGGCGCAGCACGATCGTGCTGGGGTCCTCGGCTCCCACCGGTCCGGTGGTCTCCTGGACCAGGTCGGGACGGGCGCGGAGGTGGTCGTCGAGGCCGACCTCGGCCCGGGCGGCGCGGCCCCACTCGGCGACGGCCGGGGCGATCGGCTGCTCCACGTCGTAGGGCCACTCCAGGAGGGTGTGCACCGGACCGCCGGCCACCGCACCGCAGCGGTGCAGGTTGACCCAGCCGAAGCCGACCGCCTCGATCCGCTGCTCCTCGAACCACGACAGCCACGTGTCGTAGCGCTCGGCGTAGTCCGCGGCCCCGTGCCGGCCCTCGTCCTTCAACCACAGCTCGACGTACGCCGCGGGGTCGAGGACCTCGCGCTGGACCACGAGCGCGTCGCAGTCGTCGGGGAGCCAGGCCGCCAGCCGCTCGTCCCAGGGCCGGTCGGTGTCGATCACCCAGTTGGCCAGCACCTGGCACCAGCCGCCGTCGGCGAGGTGGTCCGGCGCGGTGCGCACGATGTGCTCGACCACCTGGTCGCCGGGGAGCCCGGAGTCGCGGTAGACCAGCGGCTGCCGGGTGGCCGGCGAGATGACGAACGGCGGGTTGGTGGTGATCAGGTCGAAGCGCTCGTCGGCGACGGGGGCGAAGAAGGAGCCGTCCCGGACCTCGACCGTCGTGCCGACACCGTTGAGGGCGGCGTTGAAGCGGGCCATCGCGAGCGCGCGGGGGTTCACGTCGGTGGCGACCACCCGCTCCGCGTGCTGTGCGAGGTGCAGGGCCTGCACGCCGCACCCCGTGCCGAGGTCGAGCGCGGTGCCGACCGGCTCGCGGATCGTCAGCTGGGCCAGCGACGTCGACGCCGAGCTGATGCCGAGCACGTGCTCGGCGCCCACCCGCACCGGGGAGCCGTCCAGACCCGGCGTGAGGTCGCTGAGCACCCACAGCTCGTCGTCGTCGGCGGCGTACGGCCGGCAGTCCAGGCGGGCCGCCACCTCACCGACGCTGCGCTCGAGCAGCCCGTGGGTGGCCAGCCGGTCGACCAGACCCGGCAGCGCCGCCTCCGCCGCGGCGCTGGTGACCGGGGTCTGCAGCAGGAAGAGGCGCACCAGCGTCTCCACCGGGCTGCCGCCCTCGGTGGCCCGCAGGCCCGGGACGGTCTCGTTGCGGGCCAGCGCGTCGTGGGCCGCGGACCCAGCACCGCCGCCACCCCGTCGTAGGTGAAGCCCGCGTCCAGCAGCGCGGCAGCGGAGCGGTCCAGCGGTGTCGAGGGCGACCATGGCCGCATCCTGTCAGGCCCGACCGGGGCGACCGGGCCCGCCCGGACGCGCACCGGCCCGCCGTACACGAGGTACGACGGGCCGGTGCGGGTGTGCTGCTGTGCTGCTGTGCGTGCGGTGCTGCCGGGTTCGCTGGCCGCTAGTAGCGCGGGGCCTCGAACGGCTGCGTCGGCGGCGGCTCCACGGGGCCCGGCTCGACCGGGGTCTGCGGGGCGTGACCGGCCGGCGGTGCCGGCGGGGCCGGCGTACCGGCGTCGTCGCCGCCGATCGTGACCCCGCGGCGCTTGGAGATGACCACCGCACCGGCGATGACCGCGACCGCGAGGAGCGCGATCAGGATCCGCACGGCGTCGTTCTGGTCGTCGCCGACGCTCATCGAGACGACCGCGCTCGCGATGAGCAGCGAGACCAGGTTCATCACCTTGATCAGCGGGTTGATGGCCGGGCCGGCGGTGTCCTTGAACGGGTCGCCGACGGTGTCGCCGATGATCGTGGCCTCGTGGGCCAGCGAGCCCTTGCCGCCGTGGTGACCGTCCTCGACCAGCTTCTTGGCGTTGTCCCAGGCTCCACCGGAGTTGGCCAGGAAGACCGCCATCAGGGTGCCGGTGCCGATCGCGCCGGCCAGGAAGCCCGCCAGCGCCGTCGCACCGAGGCCGAAGCCGACGGCGATCGGGGCCAGCACGGCCAGGATGCCGGGCGTCACCAGCTCGCGCAGCGAGTCCTTGGTGACGATGTCGACGACCTTGCCGTACTCCGGACGACCGGTGCCCTCCATGATGCCGGGGATCTCCCGGAACTGGCGGCGCACCTCGTAGACGACCGCGCCCGCGGCGCGGGCCACGGCGTTGATCGCGAGGCCGGAGAAGAGGAAGACCACGCAGGCGCCGAGCAGCACGCCCACGAGGACCGCCGGGTTGAAGACGCTGAAGTCGAGCAGGTTGACCTCGTCGTCGGCGACGTTGGCGTCGCGCAGCGCCTCGAAGACCGAGGTCGCGTAGGAGCCGAACAGCGCCGTGGCCGCGAGCACCGCGGTGGCGATCGCGATGCCCTTGGTGATGGCCTTGGTCGTGTTGCCGACCGCGTCGAGCTCGGTGAGGATCTGCGCGCCCTCGGGGCTGACGTCGCCCGACATCTCGGCGATGCCCTGGGCGTTGTCGGAGACGGGTCCGAAGGTGTCCATGGCCACGATGACCCCGACGGTGGTCAGCAGACCACAGCCGGCGAGCGCGACCGCGAAGAGCGACACCGACAGGGCCGCACCACCGAGCAGGTAGGCGCCGAAGACCGCGGCTCCGATGACCAGCGTGGTGTAGACGGCCGACTCGAAGCCGACCGAGAGACCGGAGAGGATGACGGTGGCCGCGCCGGTGAGCGAGGTCTTGCCGACGTCCTTGACCGGGCGGTGCTCGGTGCCGGTGTAGTAGCCGGTGAGCGCGAGGATGCCGGCCGACATCACGATGCCGATGACCACCGCCGAGGCGGCGATGAAGCGCGGGTCGCCGTCGGCGGCGACAAGTCGCCGGCGTACTCCTGACCGAAGTCGGCGAACGGCCGGCAGGTAGACGAAGGCCAGCACGACGCTGGCCAGCGCGGCGATGCCCGAGGAGAGGTAGAAGGACCGGTTGATCGTCGTGAGGCCGTTCTCGCCGACCTTGGGCTTGGTGAGGTAGACACCAGCGACCGCGGTCAGCGCGCCGATCGCGGGGATCAGCAGCGGGAAGACCAGACCCTTGTCGCCGAACGACCTGCGAGCCGAGGATCAACGCCGCGACCAGGGTGACGGCGTAGGACTCGAAGAGGTCCGCGGCCATGCCGGCGCAGTCGCCCACGTTGTCACCGACGTTGTCGGCGATCGTGGCGGCGTTGCGCGGGTCGTCCTCGGGGATGTTCTGCTCGACCTTGCCGACCAGGTCGGCCCCGACGTCGGCGGCCTTGGTGAAGATGCCGCCGCCGACCCGCATGAACATGGCCAGCAGCGCGGCGCCGAAGCCGAAGCCCTCGAGCACGTCGGGGGCCTTGTCCTGGAAGAACAGCACGACCAGCGAGGCACCGAGCAGGCCGAGACCGACGGTGAGCATGCCGACCATCGCGCCCGTGCGCAGACCGATGGTCATCGCCGGCTCACGGCCGGTCGTGTTGGCGGCTGCGGCCACCCGCAGGTTGGCGCGCACGGCGAGGTTCATGCCGAGGTAGCCCACGGCGGCCGAGAAGCCGGCGCCGATCAGGAAGAAGATCGAGCGGAAGATTCGCACGGTCAGGTCGTCCGCCGGCAGCAGGAGCAGCGCGAAGAACGCGATCCCGGCGAAGATGACCAGCGTCCGGAACTGACGCGTGAGGTAGGCGTTGGCCCCCTCCTGCACCGCCTGGGCGATGTTCTTCATGTTGTCGGTGCCTTCACCAGCGGCAAGGACCTCTTGGCGGAACATCGCTGCCATCGCGAGCGCGCCGAGCGCGATCACGGCGACGACGATGACCAGGACGAGGTTGCCGCCGGAGAGCTCCACGACAGCGGGATAAATCCCGGTCATGTGTTCCTCCTGCGAGACGTATGGACGAGGCACGCGCACGAGCGTGGGACGTGACTCAGGTCATGGATCGAGCGGAGTCTACGCAGAGGGTGTGGGCCAGGTCTCACCCGGGAGGAGCGCAATGTAGCGCGGCACCCCAAGGACGGCGGAACGACCGCCGCAGCAGCTCAGGCCAGAGCGGCGTCGGCCGACTCGTGGATCACGAAGACCTTCGCCAGACCGGTGATCCGGAAGATCTTGAGCAGCCGGTCCTGGTTGCACACGAGCTGGAGCGACCCGTCGTGGGCGCGGACCTTCTTCAGACCGCCCACGAGGACCCCGAGCCCGGTGGAGTCGAGGAACTCGACCGCCTCCATGTCGATGACCATGTGGTAGCAGCCGGCCGCGACGAGCTCGGTGATCTTGTCGCGCAGCTTGGGCGCGGTGTAGACGTCGATCTCGCCGCCGACGGACACGATGGTCCGATCACCGACGTCGCGCGTCTCAAGCGTCAGGTCCACGAGCTCTCCCAGCAGGCACGGTGCGAAGGCTCCCGAGGTAGTTCGCCCTCGGGAGGCCTTCAATATGTAACCACGCCTCTCGCGCGTGTGCACGAGAACCTCGACAGTCGGTCGCGCCCCGACCGGGTCGGGCCGGTGGGTTGTCGGCGCTCCTTGCGACACTCAAGGGGTGACCACCGCCCACCACCCGCCCCTGCAGGGGGCCGGCGACCTCGTCGACCGGCTGCGGTCGGCGCCGGGCCGCGCCGAGCGGGTCACCCACGTCGAGGTGCTGCCCCGACGTACGGCGGTGCACGCCGCGTGGCCCTCGTGGGCCGCCCCCGACGTGGTCGCGGCCTTCTCGCGGACCGGGGTCGACCAACCGTGGCGACACCAGGTCGAGGCCGCCGACGCGGCCTGGGCGGGGCGCCACGTGGTGGTCGCCACCGGCACGGCCTCCGGCAAGTCGCTGGCCTACCAGCTGCCGGCGCTCTCCGCGGTGCGCGCGGCCCGGGGCGACCGCGCCCGCCGCGGCGCCACCGTGCTCTACCTCGCGCCGACCAAGGCGCTGGCCCACGACCAGATGACCACGGTGGCCGGCCTCGGGCTCGACGTCCGCATCACCACCCACGACGGTGACAGCAGCCGCGAGGAGCGCGACTGGGCCCGCGACCACGCCGAGTACGTCCTGACCAACCCCGACATGCTGCACCGCTCGCTGCTGCCCGGTCACCACCGGTGGGCGGCGTTCCTGCGCTCGCTGCGCTACGTGGTCATCGACGAGTGCCACCACTACCGCGGCGTCTTCGGAGCCCACGTCTCCCACGTGCTGCGGCGGCTGCGCCGGATCTGCGCGGCCTACGGCGCCCACCCGACGTTCGTGCTGGCCTCGGCGACCGTGGCCGCGCCCGAGGAGGCGGCCGGTCGGCTCACCGGGCTCGACGTGCTGCCGGTCACCGACGACGGCTCGCCTCGCGGTGAGGTCTCGGTGGTGCTGTGGGAGCCGCCGTTCACCGGCTTCACCGGCGAGAACGACGCGCCCACCCGGCGGTCGGCGTCCGCCGAGACCGCCGACCTGCTCGCCGACCTCGTGGTCGACGGTGTCCGCACCCTGGCCTTCGTCCGCTCCCGGCGCGGGGTCGAGCACGTCGCGCTCACCGCGGCCGCGCTGCTGGCGGAGGTCGACCGCGAGCTCCCCCACCGGGTCGCGGCCTACCGCGGCGGCTACCTCCCCGAGGAGCGCCGCGAGCTCGAGCGCGCCCTGCGCTCCGGCGAGCTGCTGGGCCTGGCCGCCACCAACGCCCTCGAGCTCGGCATCGACGTGAGCGGTCTCGACGCGGTGCTGATGGCGGGCTTCCCCGGCACCCGCGCGGCCCTGTGGCAGCAGCTGGGGCGGGCCGGACGCGGCGCCCAGGACGCGCTGGGGGTGCTCGTGGCTCGCGACGACCCGCTCGACACCTACCTCGTCCACCACCCCGAGGCGTTGTTCGGCCAGCCCGTCGAGGCGACCGTCTTCGACCCCAGCAACCCCTACGTCCTCGGGCCGCACCTCTGCGCCGCCGCCCAGGAGCTGCCACTGCGCCCGGCCGACCTGGCCGCCTTCGCGCCCGGCGCGCTCGAGCTGGTCCGCTCGCTCACCGACGGCGGGCTGCTCCGACGACGGGCCGACGCCTGGTACTGGACCGACCACCGACGCGCCTGCGACCTGGCCGACATCCGGTCCGGCGGCGCGGGCCAGGTCCAGCTCGTCGAGGCCGTCACCGGACGGGTGGTCGGCACCGTCGACGGAGCCCGGGCCCACGGCACCGCACATCCCGGCGCGGTCTACGTGCACCGCGGCGAGACCTGGCTGGTCGACGACCTCGACCTCGAGGAGCGGGTCGCGGTCATCCGTCGTGAGGAGGTCGACCACTCCACCTCGGCCCGCGAGATCACCGACATCAGCATCGTGGCCGAACGCGAGCACCGCTGGTGGGGCGAGTGCCGGCTGTCGCTCGGCGAGGTCGACGTCTCCCACCAGGTGGTGTCCTACCTCGTACGTCGGCAACCCGGCGGCGAGGTCGTCGGCGAGCACCCCCTCGACCTGCCGCTGCAGACCCTGCGCACCACCGCCGTCTGGTGGACCGTGCCGCCCGACGCCCTGCTCGAGGCCGGGCTCGACGCCGTCGACCTGCCCGGGGCCGCCCACGCCGCCGAGCACTGCTCGATCGGTCTGCTGCCGCTCTTCGCCACGTGCGACCGCTGGGACATCGGCGGTGTCTCCACCGCCCTGCACGCCGACACCGGGCGGCTCACCGTCTTCGTGCACGACGGGCACCCCGGCGGAGCCGGTTTCGCCGAGCGCGGCTTCCACGCCGCCGAGGGCTGGCTGCGCGCCACCCGCGAGACCATCGTCGCCTGCGCCTGCGCCTCGGGCTGCCCCTCGTGCGTGCAGTCACCCAAGTGCGGCAACCAGAACAACCCCCTCGACAAGGCCGGCGCCGCCCGGCTGCTCGAGGTCCTGCTCAGCCACGCCCCCGAGTCAGCAGGCTGAGTTGCGAGGCTGATCCGGAAGTCAGGGCCGCCGAGGGAGTAGGTTCGCTCTCATGGTCATCCTGGGTCTGCTGCTGGTCGGCGGCGGCGTGCTGCTCATCGTCTCGGCCGTCTCCACCCTCGAGCTGTCTGCGGGACAGATCGAGCTGCTGGGCACCGAGATCGGGGTGCTGACGCTCTTCCTGCTGGGCCTCGCCTCCGGGGTGGCGATCCTGCTCGGGCTCGCCCTCAGCAGCGCCGGTGTGAAGCGCTCGATGCGGCACCGTCGCGAACGGGGTCGGCTCACCGAGCTCTCGGAGAAGCTCGACGAGGTCGAGGCGGAGCGTCGGCGCAACCACGACGACGACGACCGCTCGCCACGCATCTAGCTCAGCCGGGCCCTGCGCGGGCGGACGCAGCCAGGTCGGACACCTGGCCCAGCCACCGTGGACCGCTGACCTCGACCAGGACCCGGACGTCGGCCCCGTCGAGCTCGCACGACACCAGCCGGGCGCCGTTGGCCGAGGCCACCGCGCCACCGGTGGCGCACGGGTCGCGACCGCGGGCCTGGGCGCCCGCACCGGCCAGGGCCGCCAGGTCGGCGGCGGCCTGAGCCGTGCGGTGGGCCTGGACCATCGCGGCGACCACCCCCAGCGCGCCGCCGAGCAGGAGCAGCACGGAGACGAACGCCAGCACCGTCACCGTGGCCGCCCCCCGCTCGCCCGCCGCCGAGCACGGAGCGGCCCGCCAGCCGACGCTCACGGCCCCGCTCCGGACTCCTCGAGCGCCGCGACCGCCTCGGCGCGGACCTCGACGCCGGGCAGGAAGCCGAAGAGCCCACCCGGACCGGAGACGCGACCGGTCGCGACGGCCACCACCTGGTCGCCCGACACCCGGACCACGACGTCGGAGCCCTCGGGCGCGACCCGGCGTCCGCGTGCGACGGCCGCAGCCGTGTCGTCGCCGCGGGCGGCGGCGCGGGCGGTCTCGCGGGCGGCGTCGACGGTGCGGATCTGGGCGACCCCGACCGACAGCAACCAGACCAGGCCCATCGTGACCGCGACCAGCAGCGGCAGACCCATCGCGAGCTCGGCGGTGACGGCGCCGCGCTCGCGGGCCGCCACTCCTCGACGCCTGCTCCGACGCCTGCTCCGGCGCCGGACAGCGGTCGGCCGTCGGGGGCCTCTGCGGTGCGTCACGGCTGCGTCACCCGATGCCGAGCAGGCCGAGCACGTGGTCGAAGAGCGTCTTGAGCAGCCGATCGCCGAAGCCGCCGGTGAGCAGGGTGTAGAGCAACCCGGCCAGGCCCGCCCCGGCGGCCGTGCCGACGGCGTACTCGGCGGTGGTGATGCCGCGCTCGTCGTCCGCCGGCCTGCGGACGAGCGGGACGGCGAGGTCGGTGGGTGCGGTGGGGGTGACCGACTCGGGCATGGCGGACGGGCAGGACGTGGCGTTGGGAGTGATGGGAGTGATGGGCACGGTGTCTCCTCGAGCTGGGGCCGCCCGGTGCGGCCGTCGGGACGAGCCTCGACCCGCCCGGGGACACCCGTCGACCCGACCACCGGGTGCTGTGGAGACGGGGCGGTGGGGCGGTCGGCTGTGGACGTCAGGTGGGCTGGTGCGGCCAACCCGGGCGCGGGTGGCGGGGTTTCAGGAATCCCCGGTCGACCGGGGATTCCTACTGTCGGCCCTCGCGAGGGCCGACAAGTTCAGGAAGAGGCCGTCCGGTGGTGCTGGGGGGATCCGTGGGGTAGCGCGACACGCGGCCGGCCCCGGCACTGCAGACCGGGTCAGACGACGGTCGCCATCAGGGCGGCGACCAGCGGGACGATGCCGATCAGGATGAAGGCGGGCAGCAGGCAGAGGCCCAGCGGGACCGCGGCCTTGACGCCGACCGACCGGGCGCGGTCCTCGACCTCGGCGCGGGCGGTGCGGGCGAGCTCTTCGGCGAGGCGCTCGACGGCCGCACCCACGGGAGCGCCGCTGCGGTGGGCGCGGCTCATGCTGCGTCCGAGGCCGGCGAGGACGGGGTCGGCCGCGCCCAGCTCGGTCCAGGCGGCGGCGGGGTCGGCGCCGAGCGCGAGGCGGGCGGCCAGGTGACGGAAGCGGTCGGCCGCGGGGCCGGGGAGCGCGTGGGCGACCAGCCGCAGCGCGTCGTCGGGGGCCGCGCCACCACCCAGCGCGGAGGCGAGGAGCGAGACGACGTGGGGCAGCTCGCGTCGCAGCCGCTCCCGCTCGCGTCGTACGTCGGCAGGCTCGACGCGACCCAGCGCCACCCACGCCCCCACGCCGGCCGCCAGGCCCGCGACCAGGCCGGTCGACCCGGGCAGGATCGTCCACGCCCCGCAGCCGGCCAGCAACGACAGCGCCGCCCGGCGAGCCGGTGCCGGGCGGCGGGCCGGCGCGGGCGTCGTCTGCGTCGCGGGAGCGGTCGCCGCGACCCGACCGTCAGGCGGGAGTCGGGCACGCGGGCGGCCCGTCGGCCACAGCAGCACGGCCAGGCCGAGCGCCAGCGCCGCGATCACTCGCGACCCTCGACCGCGGCCGCCAGGGCCTCGATCCACCACAGGCCCAGGAAGCCCAGCGCGAGACCCGCGGCCAGGCACGCGAGCCCGACCGGGTGGCCGAGCAGGAAGCCCCACGGATCGCCCCCGGCCCCGGACCCCATCAGCAGCGCGACCACCGGCAGCACGGCGACCAGACGCGCGGTGGCCCGCGCCGAGGCCAGCTCACCGTCGACCACGCGGCGGGTGGAGGCGGCCGCGCGCAGGTCGACGGCCACCCGGTCGACGGCATCGCTCAGCCCGCTGCCGGTGCTGTGCGCGATCTGCCAGGCGGCAGCGACGTAGCGCAGGTCGCCGGCGCCGCGGTGGGCCGCCGCCCGCCGCAAGGACGCGGGCACGTCGCCGCCGATGGCGAACGTCGCCGCGACCGGTCGCAGCGGCGCCCAGTCGCCGGCGGCGCGGTCGAGGGCCGTGCCAGGAGGCTGGCCGGCCGCCAGCTCGCTCGCCAGCTGCTCGCAGGTCTCGAGGACCCGCAGCGAGGTGCGGGCGGCCTCGAGCCGTCGGCGCCGTGCGCGCAGAAGCCGGAGGCCGGCCCCTGCGGAGCAGCCGGCGAGCAGGGCGGCGACGACGGCCGAGCCGCTCAGCACGAGCCCGGCCGCGGCGGCGACCGCGCCGGCGCTCGTGACCACGACCCAGCGGGGTGCGGCGCTGTCGGCCGGGCGGACGGGGCCCCGCACCGGCGCAGCCACCAGCACGGCCAGGCCGGCGCACCCTGCCGCCAGCAGGGTCGCCGTGGTCGGGCTCACCCTGTGCGCCGCTGCTCGACCAGCCGACCGAGCGCGGCGGCCGCGGGGCCTGCGCGCGGCTCGCCCTCGGCGTCGACGCTGACGGCCGCCACCATGCGCACCCACCCGTCAGGGCTGCGCTCGGGCACCGCGACCTCGGCCAGTCCGCGGCGGCCGTCACGCCCCCGCCGCAGGTGGAGCACCACGTCGACCGCCGAGGCCAGCTGGCTGTGCGCCGCCTGCCGGTCGAGGCCGGCGGCCAGGGCGAGGGCCTCCACGCGGGCGGGGACGTCGGCGGCGGAGTTGGCGTGCAGGGTGCCGCAGCCGCCCTCGTGACCGGTGTTCATGGCCGCGAGCAGCTCGACCACCTCGGCGCCACGCACCTCACCGACCACCAGCCGGTCGGGTCGCATGCGCAGCGCCTGTCGCACCAGCGTGCGGACGTCGATGGCCCCGGCGCCCTCGATGTTGGCCGGGCGGGCCTCGAGCCCGACGACGTGAGGGTGGTCGGGTCGCAGCTCGGTGGAGTCCTCGACCAGGACCAGGCGCTCGGCCGGGTCGACCTCCTCCAGCATCGCCTCGAGCAGGGTCGTCTTGCCCGACCCGGTGCCGCCGCTGACCAGGAAGGCGAGCCGGGTGGTCACCACGGTGCGCACGAGGCTCAACAGCTCGCCCGACACCAGCTGGTCGAGCCGCAGGCCACCGGCCCGAGGCACGCGCAGCGAGATCGTGGTGCCCGGACGGGCCACGGGAGCCAGGACCGCGTGGAGGCGGGTGCCGCCGGCGAGCCGCAGGTCGACGAAGGGCGTGGCGTCGTCGAGCCGACGCCCGCCGAACCCGGCCAACCGCTGCGCCAGGCGACGTACGGCGGCCTCGTCGGCGAAGCCGACCCCGGTCGGCTCGAGCCCCTGCCCGCGGTCGAGGAAGACCTGGGTGGGTCCGTTGACGAGCACGTCGGTGACCCCGGGCAGCCGCAGCAGCGGCTCGAGCGGGCCGGCGCCGACCACCTCGCGGTGCAGGGCCTGGTGCACCGCGAGCACCGTGGCGTCACCCACCGGTCGGCCGGCCTCGCGCAGGGCGACGGCCACCCGGTGCGGGCTGAGCTGGCCCGGCTCGCGGGCCAGCCGCTCGCGGACCACGTCGAGCAGCGGGGCCAGCGGATCGTCGGCCCCCGTGACCGCCGAGGTCACGCCGCGCTCGCCCCGTCGCCGCGACGGGCCGGTCGGCTGCGCTCGAGCACGTCGCGGGCGGCACGGCCCAGGCGCCCGCGCCGCTGCCGCACGGGCCCCAGACCCAGGTCGATGGACTCCTCGAGGCCCCGCTGGTCGAGCATCGTCGACACCACGGGCACCCCGGTGGCCCTCGCCACCTCGGCGGGCTCCAGGCCGGTGCCGCGGACGACCAGGCCCACCCCGGCGAAGTCGGAGAAGCGCGCGCAGAGCCGCGCGGCGGACGCCACCCCGGCGACGGTCGGCACCACGAGGACCAGGAGCCGGTCGCAGCGCGCGCTGAGCTCTTCGACGAGCGGGTCGGGGCTGCGGGGCAGGTCGAGCACGACCGTGTCGTGGCCACGGCGCGACGCGGACAGCGCCTCGCGCGCCGCGAAGGCCTGCAGGGTGCCCGGGGCCCCGGCGTACCAGGAGAGCACGCCCAGCCGGCCGGCCCGGGGCAGCGCCTCGCGCAGGGCCCGCGCGCTGAGACGACCGCTGGTCTGGCAGAGCGCGTCCCAGCGGAAGCCCTCGTGGCGCTCCAGGCCCAGCACCCGGTCGACGCCCGGCCCCAGCGGGTCGCAGTCGACCACGACGGCGTCGCCGGTCGCGGCCGCGACCTGGCCGAGCGCACACGCGAACGTCGTCGCGCCCGCTCCGCCCGAGCCGCCCAGCACCCCGAGCACGAGCCCGTCGGGCCGGGCGTCGCCGAGGTCGGTGAGCGCCTCGACCACCCACGAGCTCGAGACCGGCAGCTCGGACACGTCCTCGGCGCCCACGGCGATCGCGGCCCGGAAGAGCTCGTCGGGCACCCGCCCCCACGCGACGACGTGGACGGCCGAGCGCCGCACCGGCTCGAGGACGGCCAGCTCGCCGGCCAGGTCGGCGCCGAGGAGGACCAGCGGCGCCCCCGCCCACGAGCGCAGGGAGACGGCGGCCTCCGCGGCCACCTCCGGGGTGACCCCGGCGGCGGCGCACAGGCGCAGGAGCTCGTCGAGCAGGGCCTCGTCACGAGTGATGATCAGCGGTGGGGTCATGCCGGCAGGCTGCCCGGGTCCGGCGTACGCCGCACGGGGCGGACGTCGGCCTGTGGAGGAGCGCTCCCCGACCGGCCCCTGTGAAAGGTAGGTGGGCGGCAGGTGGTCCGTCGGGTCGCGCCGTGCGGCACCTACCCTGGGAGACGTGGCCCGCACCGCAGCCTTCTTCGACCTGGACAAGACGATCATCGCGAAGTCGAGCGCGTTGGCCTTCAGCAAGCCGTTCCAGGCGGGCGGCCTGATCTCCCGCCGGGCGGTGCTGCGCTCCGCCTACGCCCAGTTCGTCTATCTCGCCGGTGGCGCCGACCACGACCAGATGGAGAAGATGCGCGCGTTCATGTCCCAGCTGACCGCCGGCTGGGACGTCGCGGTGGTCCGCGAGATCGTCGCGGAGACGCTGCACCTGGTCGTCGAGCCGATCGTCTACGACGAGGCGGTCTCCCTGATCGAGGAGCACGGCACCGCCGGTCGCGACATCGTCATCGTCTCCACCTCGGGCAGCGAGGTGGTCGAGCCGATCGGCGAGCTGCTGGGCGCGGATCGCGTGGTCGCGACCCGACTCCAGGTCGTCGACGGCAAGTACACCGGCGAGATCGACTACTACGCCTACGGCGAGGAGAAGGCCCGCGCGATCCGGGCGATGGCCGAGCAGGTCGGCTACGACCTCGCCCAGTGCTACGCCTACTCCGACTCCGCCACCGACGTGCCGATGCTCGCGGTCGTCGGCCACGCCTTCGTGGTCAACCCCGACCGCGAGCTGCGCAAGATCGCCGCGGCCCGCGGGTGGCCGGTCCTGGTCTTCACCAGGCCGGTCGCCCTGCGCACCCGGGTGCCGCTGCCGCCGGCCCGGCCCGCGCTGGCCGTGCTGGCCGTCGGCGGCGCGGCCGCCGTCGGCGGCATGCTGTGGAGCAGCGCCCGTCGTCGCCGCCTCGAGGGCTGAGCGACCTCCCACGACCGTCGCGGTCCAGACCGTGACGAGAGCCGGCAGTCTCCTCAGCGGTGCTGCTGCGGGCGCTCCGGTCGCATTGCGGACACCGCAGGGGCCGCCGGGGGCGGGAGCAGGGCCGGTCCCAGCCACCCCGGGCGGTGCCGCCCACGGCCCGACGACACGGCGATTGTCAACCCTTGAACGGCCGGGCGAAGCGGCGTACAACGGACTCACGACAACTCAAGAGCAACACGTGACCTGGGTACCCACGCGGCGATCCACCCTTCCTACAGGGCGCTCGTCTGCGGGACATTCCCGCGGCAGCATTGACAAAGCACGCTTGGTAGCCCGCGACTCACGTGTCAGCGGTGGCACTCGAGATCCTTGCGACCTCGGGTGCCACCTGCATGTCCGGGGGTCGCGTGCCAGCACCGGTCCGCTCACTCCGCGTCGCGGCGCAGCGGGCTGGCCTCGGCGCCGGCCGCGAACGCCTCGGCCGCGTACAGCAGCCAGGCGTGCATGCCGGCGGCGCCGCCCTCGGCGTAGCCGCGCAGGTTCGACTCGTACTGCGGGCGCAGCGCGAGGTGCCCGGCCTCGGGCACCACCAGCGACTTCTCGTCGACGCCGCGCGAGACCAGCACCAGCCGCTCGGTCGCGCGGGCGACGATCCCGTTGTGCGAGGCGAACGGCGCCGCCGTGGCGAGCTCGGCGTGCACCGCGGCGGCGACCAGCAGCGCCGGCGCCTCGGTGTCGCTGGTCAGCACGGTCGCCACGTCGCGCAGCCGGGCCGCCGACTCGGCGTCGCGCGGTCGCCCGAGCCGCTCGTCGTCGACCGTGCCCCGGGCCACGACGGCGTGGATCCGGGCGAGCGCCTGCAGCGGCGTCCGGGTCAGGACCGGCGACAGCGCCAGCAGCTCGGTGGAGAGCCGGACGGCGTCCTGCGCCACCTCGTCGCCCTCCCCGTCACGCACCTGCTGCAGCGTCGACGACGAGCCGTCGAGCACCGCGCTGGCGTGCGCGCCGCGCAGCAGCGACTCGCCCGTGTGCTCGGGTGAGGTACGCCGCAGCCCTCGGTCGCGGAGCATCACGTCGATGCCGTCGCGGACGGCGGCGTACGCCGACGGGACCCCTTCGAGAGACACCAGCCAGGCGAGGGGATCAGCAGCCACCCGGAGAGCGTATCGGGGGGTAACCTCGCGCTGATGAGCGACGACGTGAAGCGACAGGCCCTGTCCTTCGGCGAGGTGGCGGACACCTACGACCGAGGCCGTCCGGGCTACCCCGCCGACGCCGTCGACTGGCTGGTCGGCACCGAGCCGCTCAGCATCCTCGAGCTCGGCGCCGGCACCGGCAAGCTCACCGAGCAGCTCGTCGCGCTGGGCCACGACGTCCACGCGACCGACCCCGACGAGGCGATGCTCGCGGTGCTGCGCGAGCGGCTGCCCGACGTCCCGCCTCGGTGGGCACCGCCGAGGAGATCCCGGCCGCCGACAGCTCCTACGACCTCGTCGTCGCCGCCCAGTGCTTCCACTGGTTCGACGCCGAGCGCGCCCTGCCCGAGGTACGTCGGGTCCTCAAGCCCCGCGGTCGCTTCTCGGTGGTCTGGAACCAGCGCGACGAGCGGATCCCCTGGGTCAAGAAGCTCGGCCGGATCATCGGCACCCACGACCAGGACACCGACCCGACCGAGCTGCTCGACACCTCGATGAAGTTCATCCTGGTCGAGTCCGCGACCTTCTCGCAGTGGCAGCGCGTGGACCGCCGGACCATCCAGGACCTCGTCTCCTCGCGCTCCAACGTCGCCGTCCTCGACGAGGCCGGGCGCGCCGAGGTGGTGGCGCAGGTGCTCGACCTCTACGACTCCTACGGTCGCGGCATGGACGGCATGCAGCTGCCCTACGACGTGAGGTGCTACCGCTCGCGGGTGGTCAAGAGCCCGGCGACCGCGCTCCGTCACCACCTCCCCCGACCGGTCGTCGTCCGCCGACGACGTGCCGGCCCTCGAGGGCGACGGTGTGCTGATCGACGACGGGGTCGAGCGGTCGTCGGCGGGGACGCGAGCCGGGACGACGGGTCCACGACCGGGTCCGCCGAGACCTCCTCGCCCGGGGACGACGGCACGCTGCTCATCGACTTCCGGTAGCGGTCGGTCTCGGACGTGGTGCGCGCGTGGCGGCGTACGCAGCTGGGCACGGAGGCCGACCGGACGACGTTCCGCACCCTGCACCGGGCCTCGCTCGCCTCCCCCGCGCTGCGCGAGGGCCTCACCGCGACCAGCGCGGAGCGCTCCATCCGGCACCTGCGCGTGCTCCTCGGCACGCCTGCGATGGCGCTGACCGACACCGCCGGCGTGCTGGCCTGGGACGGCCAGGGTGACCACCACGCCCAGCAGGCCCGCGCGCTCGTGGCCGAGACCGTCGAGCGCGGACAGACCCGCAGCATCGACCGCCACCAGCTGCCGTGCGAGGAGCCGGGCTGCCCGGTGCGCTCGGCGGTGGTGAGCCCGCTGCTCGTCGACGAGCGCGTGGTCGGCACGCTGCAGGCCTTCGCCCCGCAGCCGACCGCCGGACTGGCCCGGGCCGCCGACGAGGTCGCGCAGTGGGTCTCGGGCCAGCTCGAGCTCGCCGAGCTCGACGCCAGCCGCACCCGGCTGATGGAGGCCGAGGTGCGTGCCCTGCGGGCCCAGATCAGCCCCCACTTCGTCTACAACAGCCTCGGCGCGATCGCGAGCTTCGTGCGCACCGACCCCGAGCGCGCCCGCGAGCTGCTGCTGGAGTTCGCGGACTTCACCCGCTACTCCTTCCGTCGCCACGGCGACTACACGACCCTGGCCGAGGAGCTGAAGTCGGTCGAGCGCTACCTCTTGTTGGAGCAGGCCCGTTTCGGGGACCGGCTGCAGGTGACGCTGCGGATCGCGCCCGAGGTGCTGCCGGTGGCCGTGCCGTTCCTGTGCGTGCAGCCGCTGGTCGAGAACGCCGTGCAGCACGGGCTCGAGGCCTCCGGCGCCCAGGGCGGGCGGATCAGCATCCTCGCCCACGACCGCGGCCAGGACTGCGTGATCGAGATCGAGGACAACGGTGTCGGCGAGGACCCCGAGCGGATCCGCCGGGCCCTGGCCGGCGACGTCTCGCTCGACTCCATCGGCCTCGGCAACGTCGACGCGCGGCTGCGCAACGCCTTCGGCGACGACTACGGCCTGGTCGTCGAGACCGCACCCGGCGCCGGCACCCGGGTCGTGCTGCGGGCGCCCAAGTTCGCACCGGGGGTGCAGGCATGACTCCGGCGGGACCCACGCGGCTGACCGTGCTCGTGGTCGACGACGAGCGCCCCGCCCTGGACGAGCTGGCCTGGCTGCTGGCCCGCGACGAGCGCATCGGGGAGGTGCTGACCTCCGACTCGGCCACCGAGGGCCTGCGCATCCTGCGCGAGACCGAGGTCGACTGCGTCTTCCTCGACGTGCAGATGCCCGGGCTCACCGGGCTCGAGCTGGCCCAGGTGCTGGGCCGCTTCCGCACTCCCCCGCCGATCGTCTTCGTCACCGCCCACGACCAGCACGCCGTCGAGGCCTTCGACCTGCAGGCCGTCGACTACGTCCTCAAGCCGGTCCGCGCCGAGCGGCTCTCCGAGGCCGTACGTCGGGTGGTCGAGGGCAGCGACCGGGTCGCGGACCCGCTGGACCTGCAGGTGGCGGTGGAGCGCGGCGGGGTCACCCGCTTCGTCGAGCGGAGCGAGATCACCTACGTCGAGGCCCACGGCGACTACGCGCGGCTGCACACGGGCGCCGACAGCCACCTGCTGCGCACGCCGCTCTCCACGCTCGAGCAGGAGTGGCGACCGGCCGGGTTCGTGCGGATCCACCGGTCGTTGCTGGTCGCGCTCGCCCACATCACCGAGGTGCGGATGGACTCCGGCCGCTGCACCGTCGTGGTCGGCGACGTCGAGCTGGCCGTCAGCCGGCGCCACACCCGTGAGCTGCGCGACCTGCTCGGCCGTCCGCGGCGAGCAGCGGCGGGGCGAGCAGCGGCGGGGGCAACGGCGGGGCCGGTGGCTGAGCCGGGACCGCCGCCGCGGGTCCGGGTGACCGGCCCGGCCCGCCGACGTACCGCCCGGACGCGGACGCGCGAGATCGACGAGGCCACCGATCTCGGCGGCGTCTACCTCGGCTCGCTGCTGCGCGAGCAGCTCGGTCTGGCGCTGCGGATCATCGCCCTGCTCGGGGTCGGCGTCGGGTCGCTGCCGCTGGTCTTCTCCCTCGCGCCCGGGCTGGCCGGCGTACGCCTGCTCGGGCTGCCGCTGCCCTGGCTGCTGCTCGGCTTCCTGGTCTACCCCGCGATCGTGCTGCTGGGCTGGCGCTACGTGCGTCGCGCCGAGCGCAACGAGCGCGACTTCGCCGACCTGATGTCCGAGGTCCGCTCGGAGGGCGACCGGTGAGCGGCGCCCCCGGGGTGGTGGCGGTCGTGCTGGTCACCCTGACCACGCTGGTGATCGGCACGTGGGGGCTGCGCTTCTCGCGCACGACCAGCGACTTCTTCGTGGCCTCGCGGACCGTGCGACCGGGGCTGAACGCCTCGGCGATCGGCGGTGAGTACCTCTCCGCCGCCAGCTTCCTCGGCATCGCCGGCCTGGTGCTGACCTTCGGGGCCGACATGCTCTGGTACCCCATCGGGTGGACCGCGGGCTACCTCCTGCTCCTCGTCCTGGTCGCCGCGCCGCTGCGCCGCTCGGGTGCCTACACGCTGCCCGACTTCGCCGAGGCCCGGCTGGGCTCGCGGTCCGCCCGCGCCGCCTGCTCGACGCTGGTGGTGGCGATCGGGTGGCTCTACCTGCTGCCGCAGTTCCAGGGCGCGGGCATCACGCTGGCCGCCGCCATCGACGCCCCCGTGTGGGTCGGGCCGGTCATCGTCGGCGGTGTGGTGCTGGCCAACGTGAGCTCCGGCGGCATGCGCAGCATCACGTTCGTGCAGGCCTTCCAGTACTGGCTCAAGCTCACCGCGCTGCTCGTGCCGCTCGTCGTCCTGCTCGGTGTCTGGGCCGGCGACGGGTCGCCCGCGTCGCGGCTCGGTGACGCGGACTGGTCGCTGCCGCTGGCCGACGGCGGGCTGAGCGGCCTCTACACGACGTACTCGCTGATCGTGGCGACGTTCCTCGGCACCATGGGGCTGCCGCACGTGGTGGTGCGCTTCTACACCAACCCCGACGGGCGGGCCGCGCGCCGGACCACCCTGGTCGTGCTGGTGCTGCTCGGCGTCTTCTACCTGCTGCCGCCGCTCTACGGCGTGCTCGGCACCGTGTACGCCGACGAGCTCGCCGCGACCGGTCGCTCCGACGTGCTGGTCCTCGAGCTCCCGCGGCTGATGCTCGGCGGCATGGGCGGCGAGCTGCTGGCCGCGCTGGTGACCGCGGGCGCGTTCGCCGCCTTCCTGTCGACCTCGTCCGGGCTGTCCATCGCGGTCGCGGGCGTGCTGAGCCAGGACGTCACCGGGCGACCCTGGCGCGGGCACCGGCTCGGCGGGGTCGCGGCCTTCCGCGTCGGCGCCGTCGTGGCGGTCGCGGTGCCGCTGACGCTGGCGCTGGCCATGCCGAACGTCGGTGTGGCCCGGGCCGTCGGGCTCGCCTTCGCCGTGGCCGCCTCGACCTTCTGCCCGCTGCTGGTGCTCGGCATCTGGTGGCGCGGCCTCACCGACGTCGGGGCCATCGCCGGCATCGCCGCCGGCGGACTGGGCTCCGGCAGCGCGGTGATCTGGGTGCTCGCCGACGGGCGGGCCACCGGCTGGGTCGGCGCCCTGCTCTCCCAGCCGGCCGCGTGGTCGGTGCCACTGGCCTTCGCCGTGATGGTCCTGGTCTCGCGGGCCACCCCCCACCGCATCCCCGCCCACACGCGCCGCTTCATGGTGCGGCTGCACGCGCCCGAGGTGCTGAAGCTGGACCCGGGCTGACCTGGCGGCTGGGGGCTGCGGCCGGTGCGGGCCGCCTCGGTGGCGGCTGCGCCGGCCTTGGTCCGCCGCGGCGGCACCCGCCGGTGGCTCAGCCACCGCTTCCCGGCCGCACCCACGTGGCCCACCCACCGCCGCCCCGGCCGCCGCCGCCACCGCCGGTGGCTCAGCCACCCTTCCCGGCCACACCCACGTGGCCCACCCACCGCCGCCCGCGGCACCACCGCCGTGGCTCAGCCACGCTTCTCGACCCCACCCACGTGGCACACCCACCGCCCACCACGAGCCCGCCGCCGGCGGCACCACCGCCGGTGGCTCAGCCACCCTTCTCGGCCCCACCCACGTGGCCCACCCACCGCCGACCACGAGCCCGCCGCACCGCCGGTGGCTCAACCACGCTTCTCGGCCCCACCCACGTGGCCCACCCACCGCCGCCCGGGCACCACCGCCGGTGGCACAACCACCCTTCCCGACCACACCCACGTGGCCCACCCACCGCCGCCCGGCCGCCGCCGACCGCCGGTGACCCACCACCCTCCCCGGCCACACCCACGTGGCCCACCCACCGCCGCCCGGCGCGCCCGCCTCAGGCCGGTCGGGCCGCCGCCCACCGGAGGGCGGTCGCGCGCTGGACGACCAGGTCGACGACCGCGGGGTGCGGGCCGATCACGTCGGCCACGACGGCCGCGCCGGCGGCGAGCGCCTCGCGGCGGGCGCGGTCGGCGAAGGAGCCGGGCGAGAGCAGGTACGGCGACACCGCGTCGCCCGGGCGCACCACCGCGGCCGGGCGTTCGCCGAGGGCGGTCATGGTGGCCACCCGCACGGGTGCGCCCCACAGCTCGCCGAGCAGGTCGGCCGCGGCGGCCAGGTCCGGCGTGGCCAGCGGGTCGGACGAGCCGGCAGCCAGGAGCACCAGCGGGCACCCCGGCTCCGCCCCGGCCTCGCGCAGGCGGTCCGCCTGGGCCTGCGCGAGCAGCGGGTCCGGCCCCAGCGGGCGGCCCAGCAGCACGGGCGCACCCGCGCCGGCCACGGCCTCCGGCAGGTCGACCCGCACGTGGAAGCCGGTCGAGAGCAGCAGCGGCACCACCACCGCCGGCTCCCGGAGGTCCGCCAGCAGCCCGGCGAGCAGCGGCTCGCAGAGCTCGACGTACGACGCCACGGCGCGCGTGGCGAGCCGCTCCCCGGCCGCGGCGGTCACCTCGGCGGCCACGGCGTTGCCCGGGCCGTGCCGGGTGCCGTGCGCGACCGTGACCAGCACCCGGGGACCGGCATCCTCGGCAGGAGCCGGCGCGGAGGAGGTTGTCAGGGGGTCCACGGCCCTACTCTCCCCCAGCCATCCACATCCAGCGCCCGGAGCACGCCCGGCCAGCCCGCCGGTCGCTGCGACCCGCGGCACCGGGGCGCCGATGACCGATGACCGATGCACCCCCGAGCGGAGCACCGGTCAGCCAGGCCCGGCAGTCTCGCAGGGGGTGGTGACCCGCCCCCCTGCGCGCAGTGCGCAGAAGCACCACGGGGGGCGGGACGACCACCAGGCCTCGGCCCGGCCCCAGGATCGTAGGTACCCCGACGCGTCGGCCCGACGTTCTTCAGCCAAGTCATGCCCGCCGAAACAACCGCCGGAACCACCGCCGGGCCGGCAGCCTCAGCCGACGACCGTGACCGCGAGCCGGTAGCCCCGCTTGACCACGGTCTGCACCACCCGCGTGCCGAGGGCCGCCCGCAGCCGCGCCACCGCCATCTCCACGGCGTGCTCGGACCCGGCGGTGCCGGAGGGCAGTGCGGTCAGCAGCTGGCGCCGCGAGACCACCCGACCGGGGTCGGCCACCAGCGCCTCGAGCACCGCGAACGGCGCGGGCGAGAGCCGGACCTCGACCCCGTCGAGGACCACCGCGCCCGCCGAGCCGCTGGGCACGATCAGCGTGTGACCGGCCACGGCGAAGGACACCCCCGACGCCCGCGCCGGCAGCTCGACCTCGAGCTGCTTGACCATCGCCACCAGCCGCGAGCGCTCCGGGTAGATCGACGGGACGCCCCACATCTCGAACGCCGCGGCGGTCACCGGTCCCACGCACGAGGCGACCACGTCGGCCTGGAAGGCGCCGATCAGGTCGTCGCGCCGGCCCGTCGAGCCGGCCGCGTCCATCAGCGCGGCCACCGCCGGCGCCGAGGTGAACGTGACCGCGTCGAGCTCCCGCTCGACCACCTGGTCGATCAGCGCGAACATCGGGCCCGGGTCGTCGGCGCTGAGCACCCGGTAGACCGCCACGGTCGTGACGTCGGCCCCCTGGCGGCGCAGCGCGTGGGCCGCCATCGACAGCGACTGGCCGTGCTCCTGCACGACGATCCGCCGCCCGGCGAGGTCGCGGCCGCGCAGGTGCTCCAGCACGTCCTCGAAGGCCTCCGACTCCGGCGCCCACAGCTCCTGGAGCCCGCGGCGGCGCAGCGCCCCGACGCTCTTGGGCCCACGCGCCAGGATCTCGGCGGAGCCCAGCGCGGCCAGCAGCTCCTCGAGCAGGCCCCACCCCTCGGCCGCCGCGAACCACGCCTTCATCCCGATCCCGGTCGTGGCCAGGAAGAGGTCGACGGGACGGCTCAGCACGTCCTCCGTCGCGGCGCGCAGGGACGCGTCGTCGACGTGGTTGGGGTTGAGGGAGAGCGCCGGCGCCCACACCACGGTGGCGCCGCGGCGCTCGAGCAGCGTGGTCTGCTCCTCGATCTTGCGGGCCGCGGTCACCCCGATCCGGAAGCCGGCCAGGGGTCGGTGGTCGGCGGTGCTCATGACCTCATTGTCGCCGGTCACCCACCACCACCGTGCCGTCGTCGGTGACGTGGACCGGGTACGTCGCCACGCGGGTCGCCGCGTCGTCGAGGCACTGCCCCGTGCGCAGGTCGAACGCCTGCTTGTGCAGGGGGCTGGCGACGTACGGCACCTCGACCCCGGCGACCGTGCGGCTGCCGACGATCCCGCGGGCCAGCACCGAGGCGCCGGCGTACGGGTCGTAGTTGTCGAGCGCGTGGACCCGGTCGTCGTGGGTCCGGAAGACGGCCACGGCAGCGCCGTCCACGAGTGCGCACACCCCGCCCTCGACCTCGATCTGGTCCAGTCGGCACACGGCGGTGCCGACCACCGCCGCCACCCCGTCCGGCGCCGCCATCACGGCGCTCCCACGGGGATCGTCGTCCCGAGCACCACCGGGCCGGCCGGCTCGGCCGGCACCGCCTGGCCCCGCTCCTCCACGAAGGCGATGTGCGGGTCGGGGGTGTCGGGGGCGTTGACGAAGGAGACGAAGCGGGCCAGCTTGTCGGGGTCCTCCAGCGTCGCGCGCCACTCGTCCTCGTAGCCCTCCACGTGCCGGGCCATCGCCGCCTCCAGCTCCGAGCCGAGACCCAGCACGTCGTCGACCACGACGGCGCGCACCCGGTCCAGGCCGCCCTCGAGGCTCTCGACCCAGGGCGCGGTGCGCTGGAGGCGGTCGGCGGTGCGGATGTAGTAGAGGAGGAAGCGGTCGAGGTAGCGGACCAGGGTCTCGGTGTCGAGGTCGCCGGCCAGCAGCCGGGCGTGCACCGGGGTGGCGCCGCCGTTGCCGCCGACGTACAGGTTCCAGCCCTTCTCGGTCGCGATGATGCCGAAGTCCTTCGACCGCGCCTCGGCGCACTCGCGGGCACAGCCGCTCACCCCGCCCTTGAGCTTGTGCGGCGAGCGGAGCCCGCGGTAGCGCAGCTCCAGGGCGATGGCCAGGCCCACCGAGTCCTGGACGCCGTAGCGGCACCAGGTCGAGCCGACGCAGGACTTCACGGTACGCAGCGACTTGCCGTAGGCGTGGCCGGACTCGAAACCGGCCTCGACGAGCCGGCCCCAGATCGCGGGCAGCTGCTCCATCCGAGCCCCGAAGAGGTCGATGCGCTGGCCGCCGGTGATCTTGGTGTAGAGCCCGAAGTCGCGGGCCACCTCCCCGATCACGATCAGTCCCTCGGGGGTGATCTCCCCGCCGGGGATGCGGGGCACGACCGAGTAGGTGCCGTTGCGCTGGATGTTGGCCAGGTAGGCGTCGTTGGTGTCCTGCACCGTGCGGTGCGCGGGGTCGAGCACGTGCTCGCCCAGCAGGCTGGCCAGGATCGAGGCGACCGCCGGCTTGCAGACGTCGCACCCGCGGCCGCTGCCGTGACCCTCGAGCACCTCGGCGAAGCGGGTGTGGCCGTGCACGGAGACGATCTCGAAGAGCTCCTGCCGCGTGAGCGCGAAGTGCTCGCACAGGCTGCGGTCCACGACCTTGCCCAGCGCCGCGAAGTGGTCCTCGACGATCTTCTTCACCGTCGGCTTGCACGACCCGCAGGTGCTGCCGGCGCCGGTGCAGCGGGTCACGCAGGTCGCGTCGACGCACGCCTCGGCCCCCTCGGTCCCCTCGCCCACCCCGTCGCTGACGGCCGCGAGGATCCCGCCCTTGGTCACGGTGTTGCACGAGCAGACCACCGCCTCGTCGGGCAGGCCGATCTCGGGGACGCCGCGGCCGGCCGGGAGGATCAGGTCCTCGGGGTTGGCGGGCAGCGGGATGCCGCCCGCACCGTCCGCGCTCGCGACCATCGGCCGCAGCACGCCGTACGCCGAGGCGTCGCCGACCAGGACGCCGCCGAGCAGCCGGGTGCCGTCGGCGTCGACGACGAGCTTCTTGTAGTGCCCGGCCACCGCGTCGGCGTAGACCAGCTCCAGCGCGCCGGCCGTGGTGGCGAAGGCGTCGCCGAAGCTGGCCACGTCGACGCCCATCAGCTTGAGCTTGGTGGACATGTCGGCGCCCAGGAAGGTGCCGGCGCCCCCGAGCAGCGCGTCGACGACGACCTCGGCCATCGCGTAGCCCGGGGCGACCAGGCCGTACATCCGGCCCCCCGGCGCCGCGCACTCACCGATCGCCCACACGTGCTCGTCGGAGGTCCGGCACCGCTCGTCGACCAGCACGCCGCCCCGCTCGGCGACGTCGAGGTCGGCGGCGCGGGCCAGTGCGTCGCGCGGGCGGATGCCGGCGGAGAAGACCACGAGGTCGGCGGGGACGTCGTCGGCGTCGCGGAGTGCGAGACCGGTGACCCGGTCCTCACCGAGGACCCGCTCGGTCGCGGCCCCGGTGTGCACGGTCAGGCCGAGGCGCTCGATGTGCCGCTGCAGCATCGCCCCGCCGGCGTCGTCGACCTGCACCGCCATCAGCCGCGGCGCCATCTCGACGACGTGGGTCCTCAGCCCCAGCCCGGCCAGGGCGTTCGCGGCCTCCAGGCCCAGCAGCCCGCCGCCGATCACCGCACCGGTCGTGGCGGTGGCCGCGGCCTCGCGGATCGCCTCGAGGTCCTCGATGGTGCGGTAGACGAAGCAGCCGGCCAGCTCGTGGCCCGGCACCGGCGGCACGAACGGCGCCGCCCCCGTGGCCAGCACCAGCTCGTCGTAGGCCAGGACCTCACCGCCGGCCAGCAGCACGGTCCGCGTCTCGGGGTCGAGCCCGGTCACCTCGGTGCCGAGCCGCAGCCGCACCCGCGGGTCGTCGTACTGCCCCTCGGGCAGCAGCGACAGCTCGTCGGCGCCGCGGTCGAAGAACGACGTCAGCGCGACCCGGTCGTAGGCCGGGCGCGGCTCCTCGCCGACCACGACCACGTCGTAGGTCTCGGTGAGGCCGCGCTGGATCGCCGCCTGCACGAAGCGGTGGCCGACCATGCCGTGCCCGACCACGACCAGCTGTTTCCTGAGATGGGTCATCGGTGTCTCCTCGGGTTGGGTGCGAGCGGTGCGTCCGGGTGGGTCATCAGCGGTTGACCGCGGTGGGTGCGGGTCGGGCGGCCAGCAGCTCGCGCACCGACGAGGCGCAGCCGCCGCAGCCCGTGGTCGCGCGGGTGGTGCTGCGCACGTCGTCGTACGTCGCGCAGGCGCGGATGGCGCCGGCGCTGACGCCCGCGCACGCGCAGATCTCGGTGTCGTCGGCGAGCCGGGAGGGCGGCGCCTTCTGGTCACCGAGCAGCAGGGCGCCGGGCTCGCGCGAGGAGAGCCGGGTGCCGCGGTCGTAGTACTGGGTGATCAGGCCGATCCGCGAGAGGTCGCCGACGAACGTGCCGGCCACGATCACGTCGTCGCGGACGACGAGCTTGCGGTGGGTGCCGGCCACGGGGTTGGTGACCTCCACGACCTGGCCGCCGTCGCGGGTGGCGCCCTCCGGGTCGCCGAGGACCGCGACGTCGAGGCCGGTGGCCCGCAGGCGGGCGACGCTGCGGCTGCCGCGGTAGCGCACGTCGCCGCCCGCCAGGTGGTCGGCGAGCAGGCCGGCCTGCTCCCAGGCGGGCGGCACGAAGCCGGTGGTCCGGCCGTCGTGCTCGGCGCAGTCGCCGATCGCGTGGACGTCGGGGTCGTCGACGCTCCGGAGCCGGTCGTCGACCACGATCCCTCGGCGGGTCGTGAGGCCCGCGCCGCGAGCCAGGGCGGTCGACGGCCGGCCGCCGGCGGTGAGCACGAGCAGGTCGGTGTCGAGGGTGACGCCGGTGTCGAGACGCAGCCCGAGACCGCCCTCGCGGGAGTCGGCCGGCTCCTCGACACGCACCGCGCGGGAGCCGGTGTAGACGACGGTGCCCAGCCGCGCCAGGTCGCGCTGGAGGACGGCCCCCGCCGGCGCGCCGACCTGGCTGCGCAGCACGTGCTCGGCGCCCTCCACGATCTCGGTGGCCAGGCCGCGGATGCTCAGCGCCCGGGCCACCTGGAGACCGAGCAGCCCGCCCCCGACCACCACCGCGCGCCGGGCACCGGGGAGCGCGGCCATCAGGCGGTGGCAGTCGTCGAGGCTGCGGAAGGCGTGCACCCGCTCGTGCAGCCGCCCGTCGGTGCGCACCAGCCCGCGGATCGGCGGCAGCGTCGGGATGCTCCCGGTGGCCAGCACGAGCCGGTCGTAGGGCACGCAGGTGCCGTCGACGAGCATCACGTCGCGGTGCTCGCGGTCGACCCCGAGCACCCGGCTCCCGAGCCGCAGGTCGACGCCGTGGTCGGCGTACCAGTCGGGGTCGCGGAGGGTCAGCGCCTCCGCCCGGTGGGTGCCCTCGAGCAGCGCGGACAGCAGGATCCGGTTGTACGGCGCGTGCGGCTCGTCGCCGAGCACGGTGAGGCGGTCGCCGGTCCGACGGGCGAGGAGCTCCTCGACCAGCCGGGTGGCGGCCATCCCGCTGCCGACCACGACGACACGGCGCCCGCTCACGTGCGCACCGCCGCGGCGCAGACCTTGAACTCCGGCATCCGGCTGGAGGGGTCGAGCGCGTCGTTGGTGAGCCGGTTGGCCCCGACCCAGTGGAACGGCACGAAGACGGTGTCGGGCCGGATCGTGCTGACCACGTGGGCCGGCGCCGTCAGCTCGCCCCGCCGGGTGGACACGACCACGGGGTCGCCGTCGTGCGCCCCGATCCGGTCGGCCAGCGTCGGGTGCAGCTCGACGAACGGGCCCTCGTCGGGCAGCTCCCGGATCCGGCGGGTCTGGGCTCCCGACTGGTACTGCGCGAGCACGCGCCCGGTGGTCAGGTGGACCGGGTAGTCCGCGCACGGCACCTCGGCCGCGCCCAGGTGGGCCACCGGCACGAAGCGCGCGCGGCCGTCCGGGGTGGCGAAGGCCTCGCTGAACATCCGGGGGGTCCCGGGGTGCTCGGGCGTCGGGCACGGCCAGAAGACGCCGCGCTCGGCGCGGATCCGGTCGTAGGTGATCCCCGCGTAGTCCGCGCGCCCACCGGCCGAGGCCCGCCCGAGCTCGGCGAAGACCTCCTCGGCGTCGGTCGCGAACGGCACCGGCGAGCCGAGCCGCTCGGCCAGGGCGGCCATCACCTCGAGGTCGCTGCGCACGCCGTCGGGCGGCGCGACCGCACGCTCGCGCAGGACCACCCGGCCCTCGAGGTTGGTCATCGTGCCGGTCTCCTCGGCCCACTGGGTCACCGGCAGGACCACGTCGGCCATCGCCGCGGTCTCCGAGAGCACGAGGTCGGCCACGACGAGCAGGTCGAGGGCCGCCAGCCGGGCGGTGACGTGGGTGGCGTTGGGCGCCGACACCACGATGTTGCTGCCGAAGACCAGCAGCGCCTGCGGTCCGCCGTCGGTGCCCAGCGCGTCGAGCAGCTCGTACGCCGAACGGCCGGGGCCCGGGAGGTCGGCGGCGTCGACGCCCCACACGCCGGCGACGTGCTCGCGCGCGGCGGGGTCGTCGATCATCCGGTAGCCCGGGAGCTGGTCGGCCTTCTGCCCGTGCTCGCGCCCACCCTGCCCGTTGCCCTGACCGGTGAGGCAGCCGTAGCCGGCGTGCGGCTTGCCGGGCATGCCGAGCGCCAGGGCCAGGTTGACCCAGGCCAGCACGGTCGCGGTGCCCTGGCTGTGCTGCTCGGCGCCGCGGGCGGTCAGCACGGTCACCCGCTCCGCCCGGCCGAGTCGCCCGGCCAGCGTGCGCAGGTCGTCGGCCGGCACCCCGGTCACCCGCTCGACGCGCTCGGGCCACCAGGCGGCCGCGTCCTGGCGGACCGCGTCGAAGCCGGTGGTGCGGGTCGCGACGTACTCCTCGTCGACGGCGCCGTCGGCCACGACCAGGTGCAGCAGGCCCAGGGCCAGCGCCAGGTCGGTGCCCGGCACGGGCTGCAGGACGGTGTCGGCGCGCTCGGCGGTCGCGGTGACCCGCGGGTCGATCACGACCACGTGGCCGCCCCGCTCGCGCAGCCGGTCGAGGTGGCGCGCCGCCGGCGGCATCGTCTCGGCCAGGTTCGAGCCCACCAGGACCAGCAGGTCGGTCTGCTCGAGGTCGACCAGCGGGAACGGCAGCCCGCGGTCGATCCCGAAGGCCTGGTTGGCCGCCGACGCCGCCGAGGACATGCACCAGCGGCCGTTGTAGTCCACCTGCGAGGTCCCCAGGGCGACCCGGGCGAGCTTGCCGAGCTGGTAGGCCTTCTCGTTGGTCAGGCCACCGCCGCCGAAGACCGCCACGGAGTCCGCGCCCGACGTACGGCGCAGCTCCAGCAGGCGTGCGGCCACGACGTCGAGCGCCTCGTCCCACGAGGCCGCGCGCAGCTCGCCGGTCTCGCCGTCGCGCACCAGCGGCGAGGTCAGCCGCTCGCGGTGCCCGCGCAGACCGGCGGCCGTCCAGCCCTTGCGGCACAGCGCCCCCTCGTTGACCGGGAACTCCGGCCACTCGAGCACCTCGAGCGCGCGGCCCTGCCGCTCCAGGCGCAGGCCGCACTGGAGCGAGCAGTAGGGGCAGTGGGTGGTGGTCGACATCGTGGTCCCGGCGTCAGATCCGGGCCGCGGCCAGGCTGGTCGCCGGCGCCGTGCGGCGCAGGTAGACGACGTACGTCACGACCGCGCAGACCACGTAGTAGAGCGTGAAGAGCATGAAGGCGCCCTGGGTGGCCGACAGCGGGTTGTCGACCCACGGCGAGCTGAACGCGAGCGGGATCAGGAAGCCGCCCATCGCGCCGCAGGCACCGACGACCCCCAGCGCGGCCGAGGACTGCGTGGTGGCGGCGGCCAGCGCCGAGGTGCGCTGCGGGGTGTGCGGCGTGGTGGCCAGCTCGGCCTCACGGCGCCAGATCGCGGGGATCATCTTGTACGCCGACCCGTTGCCGATGCCGGTCGCGGCGAAGACGCAGAGGAAGAAGCCCAGGAACCACGGGAACCACCCCGTGTTGGCCTCGGCGATCGCCGGGTCCGCGGTGGGGTTGGGCGTGAGCCGGGTGAGCGTCCACAGCACCGCGAGGGTGGACACGATCATCCCGAGGAACGCGTAGAGCGTGATCCGGGCGCCGCCGAAGCGGTCGGCCAGCCAGCCGCCGAAGGGGCGCGTGGCCGAGCCGACGCCGGCCCCCAGGAAGGCGTAGTAGGCGAAGAAGATCCCGGTGCCCAGCGGGGCGGGGTCCGGCACCCAGAAGTTGAGCTTGATCAGCAGCGGCATCGCGGCCGAGTAGCCGATGAAGGAGCCGAAGGTGCCGATGTAGAGGAAGGCCATGACCCAGGTCTGGCGGTTCTTCACGATCCGCAGCTGCTCGCGCGGCTTGGAGACCGCGGTCTCGAGGTTGTCCATCCACAGGTACGCCGCCAGCGTGGCGACCACGGCCAGCCCGGCGTACACCCAGGCCGCGCGCTCGAGGTGGATGCCGCCCTCGGACGCCTTGACCAGCCCGAAGATCCCGGCTCCCCCGACGATCACCGGCAGCAGCAGCTGGATGATCGAGACGCCGAGGTTGCCGCCCGCGGCGTTGAGGCCCAGGGCCGCGCCCTTCTGCGAGGCGGGGTAGAAGAAGTTGATGTTGGCCATCGACGAGGCGAAGTTGCCCCCACCGAAGCCCGCCGTCGCGGCGATCACGCAGAAGACCCAGTACGGCGTGCCGGGGTCCTGGACGGCGACCGCGAAGCCGATCGTGGGGATCAGCAGCATCGCCGCGCTGACCATCGTCCAGTTGCGCCCGCCGAAGCGGGGCACGGCGAACGTGTAGGGCAGCCGCAGCAGCGAGCCCACCAGGTTGGGGATGGCCACCAGCAGGAACAGCTGCTGGGGGCTGAAGGAGAAGCCGACCGAGAGCAGGAACGCCGAGCTGACGCTCCAGATCAGCCAGACCGAGAAGCCGAGGTGCTCGGCGAAGATCGACCAGACCAGGTTGCGGCGGGCGACCCGCGCGCCGCCGCCGGCCCAGAAGTCTGCGTCGTCGGGGCGCCAGTCCGCGATCCACCGCCGCGTCCGCCGGGCGCGGGGCGGGGCTGTGGGCGTGGTGGCGGGCGGGGTGGGTCCTGCGGTGACGGTCATCTGCACTCCTGGTCGTCCGGGGATGTGCCCAGGCAACGCAACGCAGGTTTCGGGTCGCGGCCGACGACGGCGACCGCGGCGTCAACTTGTCCTCACGGCCTCACGGGCCTCACGTCCTCACGGCCCGACGCTCTCCGACCGTTCGTCGCGCCCGACCGACCGCTCGGCGCACGGCGACCCCCGCCCACCGACCCGACCCCGCGCAGCCGCTGACCCGACCGACTGCGCGCTCCTACGGTGATCGTCATCACATCCAGGTCAACCCCGAAGGAGGGTGGTTCCGGTGACCAGCTCAGACGATGTGGCAGCCCGCCACGATCCGGTCTACGACGACATGCACGCCTCGCCCGAGTTCACCGAGCTCCGCCGGCGCTACCGCGCGTTCGTCTTCCCCGCCACGATCGCCTTCCTGGCGTGGTACCTGCTCTACGTCGTGCTCTCCAACTGGGCCGGCGGCTTCATGAACACCCAGGTCATCGGCAACATCAACGTCGCCCTGGTGCTCGGGCTGCTCCAGTTCGTGACCACCTTCGCCCTGGCCTACGCCTACAGCCGCTACTCGACCTCCAAGCTCGACCCGCTGGCCGGCGAGCTCAACGACCGCTACGAGACGGGACGCTGACATGGACCACCAGCTGCTCACCACCATCCTGTTCCTCTCCGTGGTCGCCCTGACCGTCGGCATCACGGTGTGGGCCAGCCGGCAGGGCACGGGCTCGGCCAACTTCTACGCCGGCGGACGCTCGTTCACCCCGGTGCAGAACGGCTTCGCCATCGGCGGCGACTACATGTCGGCCGCCTCGTTCCTCGGCATCTCCGGCGCCATCGCCCTCAGCGGGTACGACGGGTTCCTCTACTCCGTCGGCTTCCTGGTCGCCTGGCTGGTCGCGCTGCTGCTGGTCGCGGAGATGCTGCGCAACTCCGGTCGCTACACGATGGCCGACCAGCTGGCCTACCGGATGAAGCAGACCCCGGTCCGGATGGCCGCTGCCACCTCGACCGTGGTGGTCTCGATCTTCTACCTGCTCGCGCAGATGGTCGGCGCGGGCGCCCTGGTCGCGCTGCTGCTCGGCGTCGACAGCCAGGCGATCAAGAACCTGGTCATCTTCGGCGTCGGCATCCTGATGATCTTCTACGTCACCGTCGGCGGCATGAAGGGCACCACCTGGGTGCAGATCGTCAAGGCGGTGCTGCTGATGGCCGGCTCGGCGCTGATCGTCATGCTGGTGCTGATCAAGTTCGACTTCAACCTCTCGGACCTGCTCGGCGCCGCCGCCTCCAACTCCGGCCAGGGCCAGGCGTTCCTGGAGCCCGGCCTCAAGTACGGCGTCTCGACGACCAGCAAGATCGACTTCCTGAGCCTGGGCCTCGCCCTGGTCCTCGGCACGGCCGGCCTGCCCCACATCCTGATCCGCTTCTACACCGTGCCGACCTCCCGTGACGCCCGCAAGTCGGTGCTGTGGGCCATCGGCCTGATCGGCATCTTCTACCTCTTCACGCTGGTGCTCGGCTTCGGCGCCGCTGCTCTGCTGAGCGGCGACAAGGCCGCGGACGTGGCGTCCAGCAAGGGCAACCTCGCCTCGCCGCTGCTCGCCGAGGCCGTGGGAGGTGGTGCCGGGTCCACCGGAGGCGCGGTCCTGCTGGCGGTGATCTCGGCGGTGGCCTTCGCGACCATCCTCGCGGTGGTGGCGGGACTGACGCTGACCTCGTCGGCGTCCGTGGCCCACGACATCTACAACAACGTGATCAAGAAGGGCCAGGCCACCGAGAAGCAGGAGATCCGGGTCACCCGGTACGCCGCCCTCTCGATCGGCCTGGTGGCGATCCTGCTGGCCATCCCCGCGCAGAACCTCAACATCGCGTTCCTGGTCGCGCTGGCCTTCGCGGTCGCGGCCTCGGCCAACCTGCCGGCGATCGTCTACAACATGTTCTGGCGGCGCTTCAACACCCGGGGTGCCACGTGGAGCATCTACGGCGGACTGATCTCCTCGGTCGGACTGGTGGTCTTCTCGCCGGTCATGTCCGGCAAGGGCGTCGTCGACGGCGTCAACCAGAGCCTGCTGCCGGCCAGCATCGACATCTCGTGGTTCCCGCTGGAGAACCCCGGCATCGTCTCGATCCCGCTCGGCTTCCTCTTCGGCTACCTCGGGACCATCTCGGCTCGCGAGCAGTCCGCCGAGGACCGCTTCACCGAGCTGGAGGTGCGCGCCCTCACCGGGGCCGGCTCCGAGAAGGCGATCGTGCACTGAGCCTCGCCCGCCGGCACCACCCCGTTCCCCCGCCGGCCCGGTGGCACCCACCGGGCCGGCGGGCGACCACGTGGCGACCGCCCACGACCACCGCACGGCCACCGGGCAACCTCCGGACAACCCCACCTGGTGAGGATGGGATCACCGTCCTACTGTGACCAGCACCACCCCTTTGCACCCCGAGCCACCGCACGTCGATCCGTCGGGAGACACCGTGAGCGAACAGACCCTGTCGAACCTCCTCAAGGAAGACCGCCGCTTCGAGCCGCCGGCCGAGCTGGCTGCCGAGGCCAACCTCACCGAGGAGGCCTACGCGCGCGCCGACCAGGACCCGGAGGCCTTCTGGGCCGAGCAGGCCGAGCGGCTGAGCTGGGAGCAGCGGTGGGACCGGGTGCTCGACTGGGACGAGCCGCCGTTCGCCAAGTGGTTCGTGGGCGGCAAGCTCAACGCCGCCTACAACTGCGTCGACCGGCACGTCGAGGCCGGCCGCGGCGACCAGGTCGCGCTGCACTGGGTCGGCGAGCCCGTCGACGACACCCGCGACCTCACCTACGCCCAGCTGCAGGACGAGGTCTGCCAGGCGGCCAATGCCCTGACCGACCTCGGCGTCGAGGCCGGCGACCGGGTCGCGATCTACATGCCGATGATCCCCGAGGCGATCGTGGCCATGCTGGCCTGCGCCCGCCTCGGCGCCCCGCACACGGTCGTGTTCGGCGGCTTCTCCTCCGACGCGCTCGCCTCGCGGGTCGTGGACTGCCAGGCCAAGGTCGTCATCACCTCCGACGGTGGCTACCGCCGCGGCGCCCCCTCCGCCCTCAAGCCCGCCGTCGACGAGGCCCGCACCAAGACCGAGAGCAAGGGACACACGGTCGAGAAGGTGCTCGTCGTACGTCGCACGGGCCAGGAGGTCGACTGGGACGACGCCGTCGACGTCTGGTGGCACGACGTGGTCGGCGGCGCCTCCACCGAGCACACCCCCGAGGCCTTCGACGCCGAGCACCCGCTCTACGTCATGTACACCTCCGGCACCACCGGCAGCCCCAAGGGCATCCTGCACACGACCGGCGGCTACCTCACGGGCGCGGCGTACACGCACTGGGCGGTCTTCGACCTCAAGCCCGAGACCGACGTCTACTGGTGCACCGCCGACATCGGCTGGGTCACCGGCCACTCCTACATCGTCTACGGCCCGCTGGCCAACGGCGCGACCCAGGTGCTCTACGAGGGCACGCCGGACAGCCCCGAGCGCGGCCGCTGGTGGAAGATCATCCAGGACTACAAGGTCACGATCTTCTACACCGCCCCCACCGCGATCCGCTCGTTCATGAAGCAGGGCCAGGAGATCCCCGACCAGTTCGACATGTCGTCCCTGCGGATCCTGGGCTCGGTGGGCGAGCCGATCAACCCCGAGGCCTACGTCTGGTACCGCCACGTCATCGGCAAGGACCAGACCCCCGTCGTCGACACGTGGTGGCAGACCGAGACCGGCATGATCATGATCAGCCCGCTGCCGGGCGTGACCCACGGCAAGCCCGGCTCGGCGATGATCCCGATCCCCGGGGTCTCCGCCGAGGTCGTGACCGAGGAGGGGGAGCCCGTGCCCGACGGCTCGGGCGGCTACCTCGTGCTGACCAAGCCGTGGCCCGCGATGCTGCGCACGATCTGGGGCGACGACGAGCGGTTCGTCGACACCTACTGGAAGCGCTACGAGAAGCAGGGCTTCTACTTCGCCGGCGACGGCGCGAAGAAGGACGACGACGGCGACCTGTGGGTCCTCGGGCGCGTCGACGACGTCATGAACATCTCCGGCCACCGGCTCTCGACCACCGAGATCGAGTCCGCCCTGGTCTCCCACCCCAAGGTCGCCGAGGCGGCCGTGGTCGGCGCGAAGGACGAGGACACCGGCCAGGCGGTGTGCGCCTTCGTGATCCTGCGCGACGAGGCCGGCGACGGTGGCGAGGACATCGTCGAGGAGCTGCGCAACCACGTGCGCAAGGAGATCGGCGCGATCGCCAAGCCGCGCCAGGTGATGGTCGTGGCCGAGCTCCCCAAGACCCGCTCGGGCAAGATCATGCGCCGCCTGCTGCGCGACGTGGCCGAGCACCGCGAGGTCGGTGACGTGACCACGCTCGCCGACTCCTCGGTGATGGACCTGATCTCCTCCGGGATGGACTCCGACAAGGAGAGCTGAGCCGGTCCAGACCGCCCGCACCGGCCCCCGGTGCGGGCGGTTCGGCGCGTCCGGACCTCAGTACGGCACTACAAGGTAACGGCTTGATATCGGGCGAAACCCAATCCGATTTGTGGTCTGCTCACTATCGCGGGGCGTGCCCCGTCCCCCATCATTCTCCTGACGCCCCCGATGTGTGAGGGGCGTCACGCGCGTCCGCGCTGTGCGCCACCACCCCACTGACCACGATCAGGAGCCGCATGCCTGTCACCGACACGCGGAGGTCGCCGGCCTCACGACGTCCTGCACGACCGGGTCGCCGGACCTCCGGAGCCACCCCGTGCTGAGCGTGCAGGGGCTGACCACCGGCTACGGCTCCAACAAGTCGGTCCTCGACGGGGTCGACGTCGAGGTGCCCGACGGCCAGGTCGTGGCCGTCCTCGGGAGCAACGGCGCCGGCAAGTCCACGCTGCTCCGCGCCATCTCCGGGACCCTCCCGCTCCACGGAGGGGTCGTCGTGAGCGGCACGATCTCCCTCGACGGCGTCGAGCTGCAGCGCAAGCCCGCCGCCACCGTCACGCGGGCCGGCATCGTCCAGTCCCCCGAGGGGCGCCAGGTCTTCTCCCGGATGACCGTCGAGGAGAACCTCCGGGCCGGAGCCCTCTCCACCGCCCGGTCGCGGCGCGCCGCGGCCCGCACCCGGGTCCTGGACCTCTTCCCGATCCTGGGCGAGCGCAGCAACCAGCGCGCCGGGCTGCTGTCCGGTGGTGAGCAGCAGATGCTGGCGATCGGCCGGGCCCTGATGGCCGAGCCCCAGCGTGCTGCTCCTCGACGAGCCCTCGCTCGGGCTCGCCCCCAAGCTGATCGACCAGATCGGCGAGATCGTGGCCGCGATCAACGAGCAGGGCACCCCCGTGGTGCTCGTGGAGCAGAACGCCGCCATGGCGCTGCGCGTCGCGCACAGCGCGGTCGTCCTGGAGGTCGGCAAGGTCGCGATGACCGGGCCGGCCGCCGAGCTGGCCGCCTCCGACGACATCCAGGCGCTCTACCTCGGGGGCCACGCCGGTCACCACGACGAGCAGACCGACGACGAGCGCACCGAGCGCCCGACCCTCGCGAGGTGGACCCGATGACCCCCGAGACACCCGCCCACCACGCGGCCTCCCCGTCCCCAGCGGCCGGGGCCGACCAGGCCCCCGGCGGCGACATCCCGACCCTCGAGGTCGAGCACGTCACGATGAAGTTCGGCGGCGTCACCGCCCTCGACGACGTCTCGTTCACCGTGCGGCCCGGCACCATCCACGCCGTCATCGGACCCAACGGCGCCGGCAAGTCCACCTGCTTCAACGTGGTCTCGGGCCTCTACACCGCCACGTCGGGGCGCGTCATGTACGGCCCGGACGACCTGACCGGACTGCCCTCGCACACGCTCGCCCGCCACGGCATCGGCCGGGCCTTCCAGAACGTCGCCCTGTCCGGCCACGTGACCGTCATCGACAACGTCATGCTCGGTCGCCACAGCCTGACCTCGGGTGGCTTCCTCAGCGCCGGCTTCCGGCTGCCCCGGATGCGCAAGGAGCAGGCCCGGCACACCGAGCGGGTGCGCGAGATCTGCCACTTCCTGAACCTCGACGGCGACCTGCACCGCCCGGTGACCGAGCTGTCCTACGGCGTGCAGAAGCGCGTCGACGTGGCCCGCGCCCTCGCCACCGAGCCCACGCTGCTGATGCTCGACGAGCCGGCCGCCGGCATGAACGACCACGAGACCTCGGTGATGGCCCGCACGATCACCGACGTACGCGACGCGCTCGGCATCTCCGTGCTGCTCGTCGAGCACGACATGTCCCTGGTCATGGGCATCGCCGACCACGTCACGGTGCTCGACTTCGGCAAGCGGATCGCCGACGGGCCACCGACCCAGGTGCGCAACGACCCCGAGGTGATCCGGGCCTACCTCGGTGACGCGGCGGTCGACGAGAAGGCCGCGGCGGAGTCCACCACCGCGGCGCCCCACGACACCAAGGAGACCGACCGGTGACGACGTTCCTCCAGCTCACCGTCAACGGCGGGGGTCGTGGCGCGGTCTACGCGCTGCTGGCACTCGGCTTCGTGATCATCTTCCGGGCCACCGGGGTGGTCAACTTCGCCCACGGCTCCCTGGTCCTCGTCGGCGGCTACGTCGCCTACGCGTTCTCCGACGACCTCGGGTTCGCCGGAGCGGCCGCGCTCGGCATCCTCAGCGCCGGTCTGCTGGCCCTGTTCGTGGAGCGGGTCCTGATCGCCCGGACCAAGAACGCCGATCCGATCGCGCTGGCCCTGCTCACCATCGGGGTCGACGTCGTCGTCACCGAGGAGGCGGCCCGTCGGCTCGGCACCGACGCGCCGTTCCTGCGTGCCCCCTGGGCCCAGGACGTCATGCGCCTGGGCGACATCGTGCTGCTCAAGGGCCAGCTCGTGGCACTGGGGGTGGGGGTCGTGCTGATCGGGTCCCTGCTGCTGCTGTTCCGCTACACCGGCTGGGGCCTGGCGATGCGCGCCCAGGCCGAGAACCGTGAGGCGGCCGCCCTGATGGGCGTGCGCAACAGCCAGGTCACGGCCGCCGCGTGGATCGTCGCGGGCCTGCTGGCGGGCATCGCCGTGCTCTTCCTGGCCACGCCCGACTTCTCCGGCTCCGGCGTCTCCCGGGCCACGCACGCCCTGGCGCTCGTGGCCTTCCCGGCGGCCATCATCGGCGGTCTCGACTCGGTGGGCGGCGCCGTCTTCGGCGGCTTCATCGTGGGGCTCACCGAGGCCTACGCCGCCGAGTACATCGCCTTCGACTTCTCCAAGAGCGCGGTCTTCATCGTGATGCTGGTCGTGCTCGTGGTCAGACCGTCCGGACTCTTCGGCAGCCAGGAGGTGCATCGTGTCTGAGGCCACGACCCAGCCCGAGACCGACGCCGGCAGCCACGCCGGCGGCCCGTCCGGCGACGCTGCCACGTCGTCGCCCTTCAGCGGACCGCGCCTGCTGCGGCTGGCGCTCATCGTCGCGGGGGTGCTGGTGCTCCTGGCCGTGCCCCTCTACGCGACCCCGGCCTGGCTCCGCGTCGGCGAGTACGTCATGGTCGGCGCGGTCGCCGCCGTCGGGCTGACCCTGCTCACCGGTCACGCCGGTCAGCTCTCGCTCGGCACGCCGTTCTTCATGCTCCTGGGCGGCACGGTCTACGCCACGATGGCCGACGTACCCGAGGAGGGCGCCGACCTGGTGGCCTTCGGGCTGCCCCCCGTGGTGGCGGTGCTGGGGGCGATCGTGGTCTGCGCGCTCGCGGGCCTGGCCTTCGCACCGGTGTCCGGACGCGTGGGCGGCATCTACCTCTCGGTGGCCACCCTGGCGCTGGTCTACCTCGGGCTCTACCTCGGACAGCGCTTCAGTGAGTTCACCGGCGGCTCCGCGAGCGGCCGGCCGGCGCCGCCGTTCACCGTCTTCGGCTTCTCCTTCACCAGCGCCGACCCCGACTTCACCTTCATGGGCGTGCCGTTCTACGCCCAGGAACGCATGTGGTACCTCTTCCTGGCCTTCACCGCCGTCGCGGTCATGCTGGCCAGCGGGGCCGTGAAGTCGCGACCGGGTCGCGAGTGGCGCGCGGTCCGCGACAACCCCGCCTCGGCGGCGGCGATGGGCGTCAACGTCGCCCGGGCCCGGGCCGGCGCGTTCGCCGTCTCCTCGGCGTACGCCGGGCTCGCGGGCGTGATGACCGTGCTCTGGTTCGGCATCCTCAAGGCCGACGAGAACGAGTTCGACGGCTCCTGGTCGATCACCATCGCGATCGGCCTGCTCGCCATGATCCTCATCGGCGGCCTGGGCTCGGTGCCCGGCGCCGTCGTCGGCAGCGCGTTCGTCTTCGGGCTGCCGCTCGCCCTGCAGCTGCTCGTCTCCAAGATCGGCTTCCTCGCCGACCTCGCCCGGGGCAGCGGTGGCTTCACCCCGGTGGTGCTCACCGCGTTCGCCTACGGCGCCCTCGTGGTGCTCGTCGTCATCTTCGAACCCGGGGGCCTCGCGGCCCTCGCCCGACGTGTCACGTCCTCGCGCAAGACTCGCTGAACCCACCCAGATGAAAGTAGGAACACCCATGCAGCTACGCCGTTCGATCGTCGCCCTGGCGGTCTGTGGAGCGATCTCCCTGACCGCCTGCTCCAGCAAGTCCAGCTCCGGAGGCGGCGGTGGCGACGGCGACCTGGCCACCGACAAGGGCGTCTCCGCCGACACCATCACCCTCGGGGTGCTCACCGACCAGAGCGGGCCGTTCGTCCAGCTCGGCACGGGAGTCGTCGACGGTCACCAGATCTGGATCGACGAGACCAACGCCGCGGGTGGCATCTGCGACCGCGACATCGAGATGATCGTCCGCGACCACGGCTACCAGGCCGATGCCGGCGTGGTGCAGTACCAGGAGATCGAGCCGCAGGTCCTGGGCTTCATGCAGATCCTGGGCTCGCCGATCAACGCCGCGCTCGACCAGCCGCTCCAGGACAACAAGACCACCTCGGTCGCGCTGTCGTGGTCGTCGTTCATCCTGAAGAACCCCTTCATCATCATCCCGGGCACCACCTACGACGTGGAGATGATCAACGGGCTCTCCTACCTGATGGACGAGGGCAAGCTGAAGGACGGTGACACCCTCGGGTTCATCTACCTCGACGGCGAGTACGGCGAGAACGGCCTGCTCGGTGCGGAGTTCTTCGCCGAGAAGCACGACCTGACGCTCGAGGCCGTCAAGGTGCTGCCGACCGACACCGACCTGCGCAACGTCGTCACCGGCCTGCGGGGCAAGGGCGTCAACGCCATCGGGCTCACCTCCACGCCCTCGCAGACCCTCTCGGTCGCGACCGTCTCCGCCCAGCTCGGCCTCAACGTGCCGATCGTCGGCAACAACCCGACGTTCGCGCCCGCGATCGTGACGCCGGAGACGGCACCGGCGCTGAAGAACTACTACCAGGTCGCCAGCTCGATCCCCTACAACTCCGACAACGAGGCGGCCCAGAAGGTCGCCGCGGCGTACGAGGCGCTCGGCAGCGACGACGTCCCCAACGGCGGCGTCCCGTACGGCTACGCCATCGGAGAGATCTGGGGCCAGCTGCTCGAGACCGCCTGCGAGAACGGCGACATGACCCGCGACGGCATCCAGGAGGCCCTGAAGGCCAGCGACGACATCACCACCGACGAGCTGGTCGCCGACCTCGACCTCACGCAGCCGGGCTCGCCCGCCACGCGCGAGGTCTACATCGCCCAGGCCAGCCTGGACGCCCCCGGTGGCGCCGAGCAGATCGGCCCGCTGTTCATCTCCCCCGACGCCGAGGAGTACAAGGCGCCCGAGGAGCAGTGAGCCTGCGGTCCTGACCCCCGCGGTCAGGGTCCCCCAGGTCGCCTGACGGTGCCCGCCCCGGTCCTCCGGGGCGGGCACCGCTGCGTTCGTGGGGCGCGCGC
>CAWJSY010000008.1:0-54104 GCA_963845645.1 uncultured Actinomycetota bacterium | reverse complement strand
TCGCGCACCGGCGGTGGCTCAGCCACGGTTTACGCGGGACAAACGGTGGCGCACCCACCGCCGCCGGGTCGGCGCCCACCGGCGGTGACTCAGCCACGTCTACGCGGGCGCCAAACGGTGGCGCACCCACCGCCACCCCAGGGCGGCCGGCACCGGCGGTGGCTCAGCCACGGTTTACGCGGGCGAACGGTGGTGCACCCACCGCCACCCCGGGCGGCGCGCCACCGGCGGTGGCTCAGCCACGGTTTACGCGGGCGCAAACGGTGGCGCACCCACCGCCGCCGGGTCGGCGCCCACCGGCGGTGACTCAGCCACGTCCACCGGGCGCCAAACGGTGGCGCACCCACCGCCGCACCGGGTCGGCCGGCACCGGCGGTGGCTCAGCCACGGTTCACGCGGGACAAACGGTGGCGGACCCACCGCCCCTCAGGAGGCCGTGAGCCGCGGGAGGGGTCAGCCGGGCTGGTCGGCGCGCAGCATCCGCAGCGCCAGGACCAGCTCCATGAGCTGGTCGACCCGGCGCAGGTCGCAGCCCGTGCGGTCCGCGATCCGCTCCAGGCGGTAGTACATCGTGTTGACGTGCACCTGCAGGGAGCGCGCGGCCTCGCGGGCGTTGAGGTCGTGGTCGATGAACGCCTGCAACGACGCGGCGTAGGTGCCCTGGCCGGCGAGGTCCTCGCTGAGGAAGGCCCGCACGCGGGGCCGGATCAGCCGACGTACGGTCTCGTCGGGACGCCGGACCAGGTAGTCCAGCGCCGAGAGGTCGGCCAACGACGCGACGCCGTGCGGCGGGTCGATGCTGTCGCAGGCCAGGCGCGCCTCGGCGTGCCCGTCGCGGACCTCGGACAGGTCGGTGCGCAGCCCGCCGATCCCGACCCGGAGCCGGACGTCGCGCCCGGCCAGGTCCTCGACCACCCGGACCAGGCGCTGCTGCAGCGCGCGCTCGACGTGGCCGCGCACCGGGAGCAGGGCCACGAGCTCGGCCTGGCGCACGACGTAGATGCCGCCCACGGCGTGGGAGAGGTGGGTGCGCGCGGTGCGGGTCAGGGTCTCCTGCGCGTCGGTGTCGTCGTCGCCGGCGAGCAGCGCCGAGGCGACGACGAAGGGCTGGTCGTCGCCGAGCCCGGCCTCGCGCAGCATCGCCAGCCGGCGCGCCTGCGTCGGCAGCAGGCCGGTCAGCAGGTCCTCGAGCAGGTCGCGCTGGATGTGCTCGTGGTCGGCCAGCTCGTACTGCTGGGCCTCCAGGTACGTCGCAGCCGCCGCGGCGCTGCCGGCCTCGATCGTGCGCATCACGTGGGAGACCAATCCCAGCACGACGGTCTCGGCGCCCGGACGTCGGTCGGCCCACCCGAGCAGGGCGTCCCAGAGCTCGAGCTGGGCGATCCGGAAGGCCTTGAGGAAGTCGACCAGGGAGATGCCGTGCGCGACCCGCCTCTCGGCGTGCTCGGCGGTCCAGGAGAAGTCCTCGACGGCGGGCTCGCGCGCCTCACGCACCGTCGACACGAAGACCCCGTAGACCCGCTCGACGTGGTGCGAGACGTCGCTGCGCAGGGTGGAGGCCCGATAGCTGGACAGCTCGCTCCAGATCCGGTCGGTGGCCGACTCGGCCAACGAGTCCTGCCGGGCCTCGACCCAGGCCGCGATCGCCCGTCGGGTGCGGGCCGTGTCGCCAGCGACGAGCGACGCTCCGGTCGACGTCACCGTGGTTGCCTCCCCGTGCTCGGAGAACCACTCGCTCGCCATCAGGTCACTGTCTCACGGGGCTGCGCCCCGACCCCGGGCTCACGCCGACGAGGACTCCGCCTCGGCCCCGGAGGCCGGGACCTCCGGCTCCTCCTCCGGGCGGGACGACGACAGCAGCAGCACCGCGACACCGACCAGGGCCGCGACCACCGACGCCAGGATGATGCCGACCTTGGCGTCCTCGGTCAGCATGTCGGAGCCCGGGAAGGACAGCCCGGCGATGAAGAGCGAGACCGTGAAGCCGATGCCGGCGATCGCCCCGACCCCCAGGACCTGGCTCCACGAGGTGCGCGCCGGGAGCCGACCCAGGCCCAGCCGGACCGCCAGGTAGCTGGCGGCCAGGATGCCGACGGGCTTGCCGATCACGAGCCCGGCCCCGATCCCGAGCCCCACGGAGGAGGTGACCGCCTCGCCGAGGACCCCGCCGCGCAGGTCGACCCCGGCGTTGGCCAGCGCGAAGACCGGGAGGACGAGGTAGGCCGAGATCGGGTGCAGCCGACTCTGGAGCCGGTCGACGATCGGGACCGACTCCTCGAGCAGGAAGCGCATCCGGTGGAGCTCGTCGGGGTCGAGCTCGCGGTCCTTCAGCGCCGCCTCCGCGTAGTCGCGGGCGACGTCGGCCTTGAGCAGCGCGTACGCCGGGGTCAGCAGCCCGATGGCCACCCCGGCCAGGGTGGCGTGCACCCCCGACTCCAGGGTGGCGAACCAGACGGCGACACCGACCACGACGTAGATCGGGATCGACCAGATCCGGACCAGCCGCATCAGGATCATGACGCCCAGGAGGATGAAGGCGGCCGCGAGCCAGCGCAGGTCGAGGTCGTCGGTGTAGAAGACCGCGATCACGATGATGGCGCCGATGTCGTCGACGATCGCCAGCGTGAGCAGGAAGAGCCGTGCCGCGGACGGGATCCGCCGTCCGAGCACGCCGAGGACGCCGACCGCGAACGCGATGTCGGTGGCCATCGGGATGCCCCACCCGCTGCCGGCCTCGCCGCCTCCGGCGATCGCGAGGTAGAGCAGGGCGGGAACGGCCATGCCGCCGATCGCGGCGATGATCGGGAGCGCGGCGGTCTTGGGGTCGCGCAGGTCGCCGCTGACCAGCTCGTACTTGATCTCGAGCCCGACCACGAAGAAGAAGATCACCATCAACGCGTCGTTGACCCAGTGCTGGAGCGTCTCCTCAACGCTGAACGAGCCGACGTCGACGCCGATCTCGAGGTGCCAGAAGTCGAAGTAGGACTCCGAGACCGGCGAGTTGGCCCAGAGCAGGGCGACGACCGCCGCGGCCAGCAGCAGCAGCGAGCCCGAGGTCTCGATGCGCAGGAACTCACGGAACGGTCGGGCCACGAGGCGGGCCAGCGGCTTGTTGCTCGCCATGTAGACCGGGCCGAGGCGCCAGACGTCGTCCTGGGAGTTGTCGCCGGACGGGCGCGGCGTGAAGGGCGTCACGATGGAGGCTTCCTCTGGGGTCGGCGGACGACGTGCCGACCAGACTTCCCGGCTCACCGCGCTCGACTCTACCGAACGGCTGGTGCCGCGTCAGCGGCGCGCAGGTGTGAGTCGGCGCGAGCGGGGCACCGCCTATCGGTAAGGTCAGGCACGAGAGCAGGCCACCGCGAGCGAGCACCATCGAGGATCCCTATGGCAACCCAGCAGATCGAGACCGGCGACGAACCCACCATCGGGCGCCTGGTCCACGACGCCAGCAAGGACATCTCCTCGCTGGTCCAGAAGGAGATCCAGCTCGCCAAGGCCGAGCTGAAGGTGAGCGTCAAGGCCGGCGGGATGGGCATCGCGCTCTTCGCCGCCGCCGGGTTCGTGGCGGTGCTGGCGATCATCATGTTCTCGGTCGCCCTGGCCTACTTCATCAACTGGAACGGCGACGGGCTCGCCCTGCACTGGGCCTTCCTGATCGTCTTCGGGTTCTACCTGCTCGTGGCCGGGTTGCTGGCCTTCGTGGGCCTGAAGAAGGTCAAGCAGGTCGGTCCGCCGGAGAAGGCCATCGAGCAGGGCCGCGAGATCCCGAAGGCGCTCAAGGGCAAGCACTGACCCCGAGCGGGTCTCGGCAAGCTCGACCACCGGAGCCGAGCCACCGGAGCCGGTCAGCCGGCGCAGTCTCCGGTCGACACCGGGGAGTCGGCCTGGCGCCCGGCGACGGCGCTGCCGGCCACCTGGGCGGCGGTCAGGGCGTAACCGGTGTCGGCGTCGGTGACCGAGGCCGCGAAGACCACGCCGACGACCTCGCCCTCGGAGTCGACGATCGGCCCGCCGGAGTTGCCGGGCCGCACCAGGCCGCGCAGCGAGAAGACCTCGCGGATCACGGTGCCCTGGCCGTAGATGTCGGGTGAGCGCAGCTTCTGCTCGGAGCGGATCCGGCCCACCTGGACGTCGTAGGGACCGTCCTGGGGGTAGCCGATGATCGCGACGCCGGTGTCGGGGCCGGCGCTCTCGTCGAAGTCGAGCGGGGCGATGCCGCCGTCGTCGAGCGCGAGCACGGCGACGTCGAGGTCGGAGTTGTAGTAGACGACCTCGGCCTCGGTCGTCGAGCCGTCGATCTCGACCGACGGCTCGTCGACGCCGGCGACCACGTGGGCGTTGGTCATCAGCCGGTCGTCGGCGTAGACGAACCCGGTGCCCTCGATGCCGCGGCCGCACTGGTTGGTGCCGCGGATCTTCAGGACCCGGGGCTCGACGTCGACCACGTCGGGGTCGGTGAGCAGGCGCCGCGGCCCGGGGCCGACCTCGACGATGCGCTCCTGGGCGAAGGGCTCGAGGTAGCGGGGGAAGAAGCTGGTGCCGACGACGTCGTTGAAGGTCTCGAGCACCGTCGCTGCGGACGTCGGCAGGACGGCGTTGACCTTCTCGAGCACCGCCGAGCTGCGCACCAGCGGCGTGACCGACCCGATCCGCGACCCGGAGATCGCGACCCCCAGCGCCCAGGCGACCAGGAGCACGGCGGCAGCGCTCAGCGCCGCGCCGCCGACGGCGTCGAGTGCGCGCACCGGTTGCCACCGGATCCGGTCACGCAGCCGCGCCCCGGCGAGCTGCAGGCTGGCCTGGCCCAGCGAGGCGGTGAGGATGACGATGAAGAGTGCGCCCAGCGAGACCATCAGCGAGGGCTCGGCGTTGCCGAGCAGCTGAGGGGCCAGCCAGATGCCGAAGAGCCCGCCGAGCAGCAGGCCCGCCGTGGCGAAGGCACCGGTGACGAAGCCCTGCCAGTAGCCCGAGAGGGCGTAGGCCAGGACCAGGACGACGAGCAGCCAGTCGAGGACGTTCACAGGTCGCTGCTCCCCCGTCGTTCCCACGCCGCGCCGGCGCGGAAGCGGGTGTTGGGCTGCAGGTCGACCCGGGCGGGGTCGGCCGTCAGCATGTGGCCGGGCAGGTCGTGCAGCGGCGGGTCGTCGAGCGGGCTGGTCCAGCCGAGGTGCTCGAAGAGGCGGCTGATGATGCCTGCGGTGAAGCCCCACAGGATCACGTCGTTGGCGTCGCCGATCAGGAAGCCCGGGCCCACCCAGCCGCTGGGGTGCTTGACGGCGATGCGGTGCTCCTCGGCCAGCAGCTCGGTCAGCGGGACGCGGTAGACGGCGTGGACCTCGTCGGGTGACATGGCCCGCACCGGGGTCGGCTGACGCCACCAGCCCAGCAGCGGGGTCACCGCGAAGTTGCTCGGCGGCAGCCAGAGCTCGGGCAGCTCGGCGAAGACGTCGACGCCGGTGGGGTCGAGCCCGGTCTCCTCCTCGGCCTCGCGCAGCGCGGCCTGCAGGGCGCTCTCGCCGGGGTCGATCGAGCCCCCGGGGAAGGAGACCTGGCCGGGGTGGGAGCGCATGTGGTGGGCCCGCTCGGTGAGCAGCAGGTCGGGCCCGGCCTCGGTCTCGCCGAAGAGCATGAGCACGGCCCCGCGACGCGGGTCGGAGTCTTCGGGTGGCATGAAGCGGGTGAGGTCGTGGACGGTGATCGACCTGGCCCCCGCCTCGACCGGCTGCAGCCACGCGGGCAGGGCGGGGCCGTCGTTGTCGTCGCCGTGCGTCACAGGCGCACCTCGAGGTGCTGCTCGACGAGGTCGACCATCTCCTGCACCGACTCGACCGCGGCCGAGACCGGGGTGATGGAGCCGTCGGCATCGACGAAGACCAGCATCGGGACCGGGATGTTGGCGGGGAAGGGCGGCTTGCCGGACAGCACGTCGTCGGGGTCGGCGAGCAACGGGTAGGTCACCCCGGTCTCCTGGACCAGCTCGAGCGCCGCGGTGGTCTGCGGGTCGCGGACGTCGACGCCGACCAGCGGCACCTGGTCGGCGTGGCGCTCGGCGAAGGCCTGGAGGATCGGCATCTCGGCACGGCACGGGCCGCACCAACCGCCCCAGAGGTTGAGCACGAACGGCCCCTGGAGGCTGCTGAGGTCGACGTCGGGACCGCCGCCGAGGCAGGGCAGGGTGACCGGCGGCAGGTCGTTGAGGCCGGCCTCCGGCCCCGGCCGGCAGGGCTCGACCCCGGCCTCGGCCTTGAGCGCGCGCAGCTCGGGGCTGTCGACGACGATGCTGGAGGGCCCCGGGAAGTCGAACGTCGGCTCGTCGGCGCACCCGACGAGCAGGGCGCCCAGCACCGCGCCGAGCGCGAGGGCGCGTACGCCGGCGGCCAGCCGCCTCACGCAGGCCCCTGCGTCTTCACCAGCAGGGCCGCGGCCTCGGGGTCGGTCGGCCCCTCGCCGTAGGAGGGGCACCAGCGCGCGACCGGGCACGCCCCGCACGCAGGCTTGCGGGAGTGGCAGCGACGGCGGCCGTGCCAGATCAGGTGGTGGCTGAGCATGGTCCAGTCGCGCTTGGCGAAGAGCGCGCCGACGGCGTGCTCGACCTTGACCGGGTCGGTCTCCTCGGTGAGGCCCAGGCGGCGGGCCAGCCGCCCGAAGTGGGTGTCGACGGTGATGCCGGGGACGTCGAAGGCGTTGCCGAGCACGACGTTGGCGGTCTTGCGGCCGACGCCGGGCAGCTTGACCAGGTCGTCGAGGCGCGCCGGCACCTCGCCGTCGTGGTCTGCGACGAGCGCAGCGCTGAGCTTGAGCAGCGACTCGGTCTTGGCCCGGAAGAAGCCCAGCGGCCCGACGATCGCCTCGAGCGCCGCACGGTCGGCCGCGGCCATCGCCCGGGCGTCGGGGTAGGCCGCGAACAGCGTCGGGCGCACCGCGTTGACCCGCCGGTCGGTGGTCTGGGCGGACAGCACCGTGACCACCAGCAGCTCGAAGGGGGTGTCGAAGTCGAGCTCGCAGCCGGCCTCGGGGTAGGTCTCCGCGAGGACCCGGTCGATCTTGCGGGCGCGGCGCACGAGACCGGTCGGGGTCTCGGCGGCGGGCGCGGCGGGAGGCACCCGGACAGCCTACGGCGCGACACCGACACCCCCTCCTCGGCCACGGCCAGTCCCGGTGAGGGGGTTTGGATTACCTGTGACCTGAGCCACTGAGTAGGATCACGCAGACGTCTTTACCGAGGAGGAACCGTGGACAACGACGTGTTGCGCCAAGCCCCACTGTTCAGCGCTCTGGACGACGAGGCAGCCACCGCGCTGCGCTCCTCCATGTCCGAGCACCGGCTGCGCCGCAGCGACGTGCTGTTCCGCGAGGGCGACTCGGGCGACAAGCTCTACGTCGTGCTCGACGGCAAGGTGAAGCTCGGCCGCACCTCCTCCGACGGGCGCGAGAACCTGCTGGCGATCCTCGGCCCGGGCCAGATGTTCGGCGAGCTCTCGCTCTTCGACCCCGGCCCGCGCTCGGCGACGGTCACCGCGGTCACCGACTCGACGTTCGCCTCGCTGTCCCACGAGGACCTCCTGCGCTGGCTGGAGGGCCGCCCGGTGGTGGCCCGCGGTCTGCTCACCCAGCTCGCCGGCCGGCTGCGCAAGGCCAACGACGTCGTGGCCGACCTGGTCTTCTCCGACGTGCCCGGGCGGGTGGCCAAGGCGCTGCTCGACCTGGCCGACCGCTTCGGTCGCACCGCCGACGACGGTGTCCACGTGCACCACGACCTCACGCAGGAAGAGCTCGCCCAGCTGGTCGGCGCCTCCCGCGAGACGGTCAACAAGGCGCTGGCCGACTTCGCCTCGCGCGGTTGGCTGCGCCTCGAGCCCCGCTCGGTCGTGATCATGGACGTCGAGCGCCTGGCCCGCCGCTCCCGCTGACCCGCTGGTTGGTCGAGCCGCCGAGCCGTCCGGGCTACTGCCGGTCGGCCAGGTAGGCCAGCTGGGCCCGCACCGAGAGCTCGGCCGCGCCCCAGAGGATCTCGTCGACGTCGGCGTACACCGTCTCGACGACTCGGCGCGGCAGCGTGTCGTCGCCGAGCGAGGCGCCGCCGTCGACCAGCGCAGCCGCCGCTGACTCGACCTGCTCGAGCCGTTCGCGGCGGTGGGCGAGGTAGAAGTCGAGGACCGGCAGCGCGTCGTCGATGACCGGTCCGTGACCGGGCCAGATCGAGCGGACCTCGCGGGACTCCGCGAGCGCGTGCAGCCGGTCGAGCGAGTCGAGGTAGGCCCCGAGCCGGCCGTCGGGGTGGGCGACCACCGTCGTCCCCCGGCCCAGCACGGTGTCGCCCGTGAGCACCGCCCCCTCGGCCGGCACCAGGAACGACAGCGAGTCGGCGGTGTGGCCCGGGGTGGCCACCACGTGGATCTCCAGCCCGTCCACCTCCACGACGTCGCCGCCGCCGAGACCCTCGCCGCCCAGCCGGTACGCCGGGTCGAGGGCGCGCACGCCGCACCCGACCGAGGCCGCGAACTCCTTGGCGGCCTCGGAGTGGTCGAGGTGGTGGTGGGTGAGCAGCACGACCCCGACGTCCTCGGCGGCCTCGCCCACCGCGGCCAGGTGGGCCGCGATCGAGGGGCCGGGGTCGACCACCACCGACCGGGCGGCGCCGGGCTCGCGCAGCACCCAGGTGTTGGTGCCGTCGAGCGTCATCATGTCGGGGTTGGGCGCCAGCACGCAGCGCGCCCGCTCGCCGAAGGCACCGCCCGCCCAGGCGCTCACGCGCGGTCCTGCGAGGTCACGACCGTCGGCGCTCGTCGACGAGCGGTCGCAGCCGGTCGGGCATCGAGAGCGTGTGGCCCTCGCCCAGCGGCTCGACCGAGGGCGTGAACATCTGCACCGCGCGGTCGGCGGCGGCGGCCAGCACCTCCTCGGGCGTCGCGAAGCGACCGACCTCGATCGAGGTCAGGTAGGTCGGCGGCATCAGCGCCAGCTCGCCGGCGTCGGCGAGGTCGGCGGCCTGCCGAGCGGGCAGCCAGGTCACCGACGAGGACTCCGAGGAGACGTCGCGGGTGCGTTGACCCTCGGGCAGCGCGGCGACGAAGAACCAGGTGCGGAAGCGCCTGGGCTCGAACACCGGCGTGAGCCAGGCGTCCCAGACCCCCAGCAGGTCGGTGCGGAGCACCAGGCCCCGCTGGGTGAGGAAGTCGGTCATCGAGAGCTCGCGCGTCTCCAGGGCGACGCGGTCGGCCTCCCACTGGTCGCCGGTCGTGTCGGCGACCACCTCGTCCTCGTGAGGACCGGCCAGCAGCACCCCGGACTCCTCGAAGGTCTCGCGCACCGCCGCGCAGACGAGCGCCCGAGCCGTCTCCTCGTCACAGCCCAGCCGCTCGGCCCACTGCGCCGGGCTGGGACCGGTCCAGGCGACCGAGGCGTCGAAGTCGCGCGGGTCGACCCCGCCGCCGGGAAAGACGCACATGCCACCCGCGAAGTCCATGGAGACCTGGCGCCGCAGGTAGTAGACCGCCGGACCCTCCTCGGAGGGGGCCATCAGGATGACGGTTGCGGCGTTGCGCGGCTCGACCGGCTCCCGACGACCGTCGGCGTACTCCGCGGCGAGGGTGACGACCTTCTCAGGCAGCGGCACGGGCGGCAGCGGGATCTCCACGACGGCTCAGACCGGCCAGGTCGGCCCGGCGGAGACCTCCACGAGCATCTCGACCTCGACCGGCGCGTCGAGCGGCAGCGCCGAGACCCCGACCGCAGACCGGGCGTGCACGCCGGCGTCGCCGAAGACGGTGCCGAGCAGCTCGGAGACGCCGTTGGCGACCCCGGGCTGGGCGGTGAAGTCGGGCGTGGAGGCGACGAAGACGACGACCTTGACGACCCGGCGGACGAGCGCGAGGTCGCCGATCTCGGCCTTGACCGCCGCGATCGCGTTGAGCGCGCACTGCTGGGCGCACTCGGCGGCCTCCTCGGCCGAGACGTCGCCGCCGACCTTGCCGGTGTACATCAGCTCGCCGTCGCGCATCGGCAGCTGGCCGGAGGTGTAGACGTGGTCGCCGCTGCGCACGGCCGGGACGTAGACCGCCACGGGCTTGGCGACCGCCGGGACGGCGAGCCCGAGCTCGGCGAGGCGGTCCTCCGGGCCGGTCATGAGGCGAGCGGCCGCTTGAAGTAGCCGACGAGGTTCTCGGGGTTCATGCCGGGTGCCACCTGCACGAGCTCCCATCCGTCGGAACCGAAGTTGTCCAGGATCTGCTTGGCCGCGTGCGTGAGGATCGGCGCGGTGAGGTACTCCCACTTGGTCATGCCCGGCACCCTACTCGCGGGCGTTTCCGGGGCCGAGGGGAGGCGGAAGTGACCGGGCGCATCTACCCTGGTCCCGTGGACGGCCCCCTCGAAGTCCTCTCGACGCCGGTCCGGCGGCGCGCGATGGACAGCGCTGCGCGCGAGGTGATGGACGAGCTCCTCCTCGTCCCTGGCGTGGTCCGCGTCGGCCTGGCCCTCACCGAGGGCGGCGGGCGCCGGCTGCTGTTCACCGCCAGCGACCGCGCACCGGCCGACCCCGTCGGGCCCGGAGCAACCGAGGTTTCCGAGGGACCCGCCCAGGAGGACGCTCGGGTCGAGTGGTGCCACATCGACGCGTACGACGACGTACCCCTCACCGCCGCGGTCCGCACGGGCCGGCCCGTGCTGGGCGACCTGGAGACCCTCGACGCGACGTACGCCGACCTCGTCGAGCGCCAGCGCAAGCGCGCCGTCGCGGGCCTGGCCGCCCTGCCGCTGGTCGGGTCCGGCCCGCCCCTGGGTGGGCTGGTGCTGTTCTACGAGACCCGCCAGGCCTTCGACGACGCGCAGCGCGACGACCTCGAGCGCCGCGCTGCGGAGCTCGCCGAGCGCCTGAGGGCGGTGCAGGCCACGGCCCCGCGGGCGGGGCCCGGCCTCGCGGACCAGCAGGTGGCCCCCGGGGTCACGGTCAGCGACCTGGTCGTCGACGCCGACCCCCGGGCGGTGGGCGAGACCCGCCGCCACCTGCGGGCAGCGCTCAGCGGGTGGGGGGTCGACGACGACACCGCCGACACCGCCGTCCTCTGTCTGTCCGAGGTGATCACCAACGCGATCATCCACACCGGCGCCCCCTCGGAGATGCGGGCCGCCCTCGACCGCGGGGTGCTCACGGTGACCGTGCGCGACCGGGGCGCCAGCTCGCGGCCCGCGGACGAGCCTCGCGACGAGACCGACCCGCTGCGGGTGCACGGGCGCGGACTCCAGGTGGTCGAGGAGCTCTCCGACCGCTGGGGCTCCGAGCTCGACGCCGTCGGCGCCACCGTCTGGTTCGTGCTCGAGGTCGCGCCCGACCCGACGTCTGCCGCGCCCGTCTGAGCGCTGGCCCGAGCTGGCCTGAACGCTGGCGCCGCGCCCGGTGGGGGTGCGACCATCGAGGATGCGCGTGCTCTTCGCGACGACCGGTGGGGCCGGACACCTCGGCCCGCTGGTGCCGTTCGCCCGCGCCTGCCTCGCCGCCGGTCACGAGGTCGTGGTGGCCGCGCCGACGTCGTTCGCCGCCGAGGTGGCGCGGGCCGGTCTGACCCCCGCCCCCGTGGGCGAACCGCCCGCCGACGTGCTCGGTCGCGTGTTCGCCCGGCTGCCGGAGCTCTCGCGGGCCGACGCCGAGAAGCTCGTGGTGGGCGAGGTCTTCGGTCGCCTGGACGCCCAGGCCGCCCTCCTCGGCCTGCGGACCCTCGCCCACGACTGGCGGCCCGACGTGGTCGTGCGCGAGCCGGCCGAGCTGGCCTCCCTCGTCGCCGCCGAGGAGGCCGGGCTGCCGCACGTCCAGGTGATGATCGGGATGACCGAGGCCGAGGCCGCCCTCGCGGCGCTGCTGCTGGAGCCGCTCGGCGAGCTGGCCGAGCTGGCCGACGTCGACCCCGACCGCGCGGAGGCGGCGCTGCTGGAGGCGCCGCGCTTCTCCTGCGTGCCCGCCTCGGTCGACGACGCCGCCGTCGACCTCGCCCTGCCCGCGGCTGCGGCGCGGGGGCCGCTCCACCGCTACCGGGCCGACGTACCGGCGTCCGAGCGGGGCCTGCCCGCGGCGTGGGGCGACCCGACGTGCCCGTTGGTCTACGTCACCTTCGGGTCGGTCGCGGCCACGGTGGGGCTGTTCGGACCGGTCTACCCCGCCACGCTGGAGGCGCTCGCCGACCAACCGCTGCGGGTGCTGCTGACCACCGGAGCGGGCCTCGACCCGGCCGCGCTGGGTCCGGTCCCGGCCAACACGCACGTCGAGCAGTGGTGGCCCCAGCACGAGGTGCTGCCGCACGCTGCGGCCGTCGTCGGCCACGGCGGCTTCGGGACCACGATGGCGGCCCTGGCGAGCGGCGTCCCGCAGGTGGTCGTGCCGCTCTTCGCGATGGACCAGTTCGTCAACGCCGCCCACGTCGAGGCGGTCGGGGTCGGGGTCCGGCTGCTGGCGCAGCCCCCGAGCGAGCAGCCTCCGGTCGACCGGCTCCCCGGCGCGCTCGAGCACGTGCTGGGCTCGTCCTCGTTCGCGGTGCAGGCCGGGCAGGTGGCCGAGCAGATGACCGAGGCGGTCCCGGTCGCCGCGTGCGTGACGATGATCGAGGAGCTCGTGGGCGTCTAGAACGTCTCGACCAGCAGGTCCTTGATCTCGTTGACCGCGAGCGCCACGAAGAGCACCGCGCAGAGCACCATCAGCCCGTTGGAGAGCCACCGGTTGCGCCACTGCGTCGGGACGACGGCGCCGGCGTCGTGGCCCGCGCCCCCGCCGGAACCCTTGCGGTTGAGCAGGATCAGCAGGGTGACGGCGAGGAACGGCATGAAGATCGCGCCCAGGACGCCGTAGGCCAGGATCAGTCCGACCGGCTTGTCGAGGAGCAGGAGCAGCATCGGCGGGAACGTCAGCCAGAGCATGTAGAGGCGGAAGTAGCGACCGCCGGTGCGGGTGTCGGGGTGCCCCGACGGCAGCCGTCGCAGGTTGCCGAGGAAGTCGGCGAACATCAGGCTCACCCCGCTCCAGACCCCGATGAGCGAGGAGAACGACGAGGCGAAGAAGCCCACCAGGAAGACGGTGCCGAACACCTCGCCGTAGCGCTCGTCGAGGACGTCGGAGAGCTGGACCAGGCCCTGGTCGCCGGCGTCGATGGCGATCCCCGCGGAGTACAGCAGCTCGGCCCCCATCAGCAGCATCGCCACCACGAAGACCCCGGTGACGGCGTACGCGACGCCGTTGTCCAGGCGCATGACGCGCATGAACCGGGGCGTGGCCCAGCCCTTCTCGCGCAGCCAGTAGCCGTACGCCGCCAGCGTGATCGTCCCGCCGACGCCGCCGAGGATGCCCAGCAGGTAGACCAGCGAGCCGTCGGGCACGATCGGTCGCAGGCCCTTCGCGATCTCCGCGAGGTTGGGCACGGTCAGCACCGCGGCGCCCACGACGGCGACGAACATGATCGCGATGAGGGCGGCCATGAATCGCTCGAAGAACTGGTAGGAGCCGAACCACACCAGCACCAGGCCGAGCAGCCCCGCGCCCATGGCCGTCCACCTCAGCGACAGGTCCGGGAACAGCGCCACGACCGGGAGCGCCGTCGACGACATCGCGGTGGCGCCGTACACGAAGCCCCAGATCGCGATGTAGGGCGCGAAGTACCACGTGGTCCAGGTGCCGATGCTGGTCCAGCCCTGGAAGATCGTGCGGCCGGTGGCCAACGAGTAGCGGCCCGCCCCCTCGACCAGGACCACCTTGATCACCGTGCCGAGCACCGCCACCCACAGCAGCGCGTAGCCGTAGCGCGAGCCCGCCACCAGGGTCGAGACGAGGTCGGCGGCCCCGACGCCGGTGGCCGCGACCACCAGCCCCGGTCCGACCACCCGCCAGCGTGGTGGGCGCGCGGTGTCCTGTGCTTCCCCGAGATGAGTCACCGACCCATTCCAGCACGATCGCCACTCGTCTGGGAGGGGTGGTGACGACGTCGCCGGTGACCGGCACACTCGGACGATGGCGTACGACGAGGGGCTGGCCGAGCGGGTCCGGGTGCTGGTGGGCGAGCACGGAGCGGCCGAGGAGAAGCCGATGTTCGGCGGCCTCGGCTTCATGCTCGAGGGCTACCTGGCCGTGGGGGCCGACCACCGGGGCGGGCTGCTCGTGCGCTGCCGCCCCGACGAGTCGGCCGACCTGCTGGCGGAGGAGCACGTCGCGCCCATGGTGATGGGGGCCCGCTCCTCGCGCACCTGGCTGCGCGTCGCCCCCGACGCCCTGGCGTCCGACGAGCAGCTCGCCCGCTGGGTGGGTCGCGCGGTGGCGACGGTCCGGTCGTTGCCGGCGCGTCGCTGAGCCCTCGACGTATCAGCGGGCCGCGTCACGGCTCCTTCCTGGTGCACGCCCCCGTGCCCAGGAGGAGAGGAAGAGCCATGTCCGTGGATCCCGCCTCGGCGCTGCGCGTTGCGCCGGTCCCGGTCACGGGTGTGGACTGCTCCTGTCGAAGGGGGTGGTCGGAGATCGAGACCGAGGCGCCGACCGTCACGCAGCTCGTCGTGCGGGCCCAGCAGGGCGACGCGAGCGCCTGGGACGCCCTGGTCGAGCGGTTCCTGCCCCTGGTCTGCTCGGTGATCGCCCGCCACCGGCTGCGCGGCGCCGATGCCGAGGACGTCAACCAGACGCTCTGGCTGCGCCTGGTCGAGCACCTCGACACCCTGCTCGAGCCGGCCGCGCTGCCCGGCTGGATCGCCACCACGACCCGGCGGGAGTGCCTGCGCACGCTCGACCGGTCGCGGCGGACGCTCCCCGCCGACCCCACCGACTCGCCCGCGCTGGAGCGCGGCGTCGATGCCTTCGCCGCCCCCGAGAAGCGGCCGGTCGACGCCGACCTGCTGCGCGAGGAGCAGCTCGACACCGTGCGGGAGGCCCTGGCCGCCCTGCCGGAGGACCGACGCGAGCTGCTGCTGATGCTGCTGCGCGACCCGCCGGTCCCCTACCGCGAGATCAGCGCGCTGCTCGGCATCCCGGTCGGCAGCATCGGACCCACCCGGGCCCGTGCGCTCGACCAGCTGCGCCAGGTGCCCGCCGTCCGCGCGCTGCTCGGCGAGGACGACCCCGATGTCGACCCCGATGTCGACCCCGGCAGCGCGCCCCAGACTCCCCACCCCACCCGCCCCGCTCGGAGGAACCGATGACTACCGCGAGCCACGACGACGACCGGCTGATGCGGCTGCTCGCAGAGGCCGAGGCCGCCCGCGCCCTGGTCACCCCGGAGGCCCGCGCCGCTGCGCGCGGCGCCTTCGCCTGGCGCACCATCGACGAGGACCTGATGGAGCTCGCCTTCGACTCCGCCCGCGGCGAGGAGGTCCTGGTGCGCGACGTGGCGCTCGACGTGCACGTGGTCGGCTTCCGCAGCGAGGGCCTCACCCTCGAGGTCGAGCGCGACGGAGACCAGCTCTCCGGCCAGGTGGTCCGCGCCGACCCGGCCGGCCCGGACGACCCGTGCCGGATCACCCTGGTCACCCGCTCCGGCGACCAGGGCTCGACGACGGCCGACGAGTCCGGCTTCTTCAGCCTCCCCCTCGCCGGCGAGAGCCCCTGGCGGCTCCGCGTCGAGATCGGTGGCCGCACCGAGAGCACCGGTTGGCTCCCCCTCTGAGCGACCTCGGGCCCATGGTCTCGGATCAGGGCAGGTCGAGGATCGGGCCGACGCCGGGCACGGCGGCGGCGCGGGACTCGGCCAGGAGCTGGTCGGCCGCGTGTCGGGCGCTGAGGCCGGTCGCGCTCATCCGGGTCGCGATCAGTGCGGCCACCGCGGGCGTGGAGAACGACGTACCGCTCCAACGGGCCAAGCCCTTGAACTTCCTGACCTCGCCGACCTGGGGCTCCTCGGAGCACGTGTAGGTGCCGTGCGGGAACGCGTTGACCAGGTCGGTGCCGCGGGCGTAGACGTCGACCCAGCTGCCGAAGTTGGAGAAGTCGGCGCGCGCGCCGACCTCGTCGGTCGCGCCGACCGAGACCGCCCACGGGAACGCCGCCGGCCAGAACGGCTCGCGGGTGCTGTCGTTGCCGGCCGCGGCGACCAGGACGGTGTTCTTCACCTGGCTGAGGAACTCCTCGTGGAACACCTCGAAGCTGAGCGGCGGTCGGTTGAACCGCGTCGTCGTCCCGGCGGAGAGGCTGATGACATCGGGTCCGAGCGCGATCGTCTCGACCAGCTGGGCGACGATGTCGGCCTCGAAGACCGCGCCGCCCCGCGGCAGGAAGCCCTCGACCCGCACCTCGGCGGCGGGGGCCAGGCAGCGCACCACGCCGGCGATGAAGGTGCCGTGGCCGGCGTAGTGGTGGAGCGCCGTCGGATCGATGACCTCGGCGTCGCCCGTGACCCCGGCGAGCCAGGGCGAGACCGGGTCGGACGCCGCGGGGTCGTGCCAACCGGTGTCGACCACCGACACCAGGACGCCGCGGCCCGCGCCCGCGTCGGACGAGACCGCCGGGAACGGCGTCTTGGAGCGGACCTCCTCGGGCTCCGTGGCCGGGCAGCAGCCACCTCCCCCGGTGACCCGGCAGACGTAGAGCACGTGGTCGGGCGTCGCGACCCCGACCCCCACGGCCCGGTCGAGCCGCTCGAGGACGTCGGGGACCTCCGGGCCGCCCGGCACCGCCAGCCGGGTCAGTCCGCGGACCAGGTTGTCGGAGCGCCGCGCCTCACCGTCGAGGGCCGCGAGCACCCGGTCGACGTCCTCGTCGCGCACCAGGAGGTGCTCGCGCCGGTAGAGGTAGAGGAAGTCGGCCCAGTCGTCGCTCCCCGTGGGCAGCGCGACACCGACCTCGCCGGGGCCGAACGCCTCGACGATGACCTTCACCTGGGCCCGGGTGCGGGCCCGTTGCTGCTCGGGCGTGAGCTCCGGGCGCTTGCCCTTGCCGGAGCCGCGCTTGCCGCGGCGGGGGGTGCGACCACCTGTGCTGACCATGAAGGCCCTCCTCGAGTCCACCCCATGAGTTCGCCGGTGTCGCAGGCCCCAGGTCGCCGACCGAGTTCGCTAGCCTGGTCTCCTGCCACGCCGATCTGGTCTCCGACCCTAACGACATCTACTCCCCGACATAAGGGGTGCTGCAGTGGGTGCACGTACGCCGGTGGACGACGCCGAGGCACTGCCCGCGCTCGCCCTCTCCCGGCCCGCCGAGGCGTTGCGGAGGGCCGAGGCGGCGCTGGCCGGAGCCCCGGAGCCGCTCGTGGCGTCGTACGCCCACCAGGCGGCGGGGATCGTGCTGCGCGACCGCGGGGACACCACCGGGGCGCTGCGACACCTGCGGTGCGCGCTCGAGGCGGCGGGGCGCTGCGCCGAGCCGGGGCGTGACCCCGACGTGCGGGCGACGCTCGGCGCGACCCTCGCCCTGGCCGGTCGGACCGCCCAGGGGCTGACCCACCTCGCGCTGGCCAGCGACGCGGCGACCGGGCTGCTCCAGGCCCGGGTGCTGATGCGGCGGGCGTTCGTCCTGGGTCGTCTCGGGCGTCACGACGAGGCCCTGGACGACCTGCGCCGGGCGGTCGGGGTCTTCCGCGAGCACGGTGACGAGCTGTGGGAGGCGCGGGCCCTGACCACGCGGGCCCGCACCCACCTCGAGCGCGGGGCGCTGGGCCGGGCCGCGGAGGACACGACGAGGGCCGAGACGCTGTTCCGCTCGACCGGTCAGGAGCTCGAGGCGGCGACCGCCCTGCACAACCGGGGCACCCTCGCCTACCTGAGCGGCGACCTGCCCGGGGCGCTGGCCCTGCTCGACGAGGCCAGCCGCGCCTTCCCGGGCGGCGAGGCCTTCTCGGCCGACCTGGCGCACGACCGGTGCGACGTGCTCCTGGCTGCCGGGCTCGCGGACGACGCGCTGCGGGTGGCCGACCAGGCGCTCGCCGACGGTACGCCGTCCGCCGTCGTCCGGGCCCACCTCCAGCTCGCCGCCGCGACGGCGGCCTTCGCGGTGGGCGACCTCGAGGGGGCGCTGGTCCGAGGGCGGGCCGCCCGGACGTCGTTCACGCGCCAGCAGCGCGAGTGGTGGCGGCTGGCGGCCGACGTCCTGCTGCTCCAGGTGCGCGACGCCCGGGGAGAACGCGGCCGACGCATCGCTCAGGAGGCCGCCGCGGTGACGCGGCGACTCGTGGCGCTGGGGGCCCCGGAGGCGCCCGTCGCGCTGCTGCTGGCGGCCCGGCTGGCGGACGACCCCGGCGAGGCGGCGGCCCACCTGTCGGCGGCCGCGCGCTACCGCCGCCACCCGTCGGCCCTGGTGGCGACGACGGGGTGGCTGGCCCTCGCGCTGGCGCGGGAGGCAGCCGGCGAGCCCCGGGGGGTGCTCAGCGCCTGCGGGCGGGGGCTCGACGCGCTCGACGAGCACCGCACGTCGCTGGGCAGCTCGGAGCTGCAGGCCCTGTCGACCCGGCACGGACGCGAGCTCGCCACGCTGGCCCTGCGCGAGGCCGCGGCGAGCGGGTCCGCGCGTCGGCTGCTGGGCTGGAGCGAGCGGTGGCGGGCGACGGCGCTGGCCCAGCCGCCGGTCCGACCGCCCGGGGACGCGGCCGACGAGCTCGGCCGGCTGCGGCTCGCCGTGCGCCAGCTCGACGAGCTGCGCCACGACTCCGCCGAGGGGGCCGACGTCCAGCGCGAGCAGCGCGCCCTGGAGCGCGAGGTGCGTGACCGCAGGCACCGGATGGCGGGGCGCGGGGAGGCGACCGCCCGGTTCGACCTGCCGAGGTTGCTGGCCGACCTGGCCGAGCACGACGGGACCACGTTCGTCGAGCTGGTCGACGTCGACGGGACGTTGCGCGCCCAGGTCGCCCACGCGGGAGGGTGCGCGGCTTCGTGGTCGGCCCCACCGACGCGGCCACCAGTGCCGTCTCCGCGGCCCGCTTCGTGCTGCGCCAGACCGGCCGCGGGCGGCCCGCCGACGTCGCCGGGCTCGGCGCGCGGCTGGAGCGCACGCTGCTCGGCCCGGCTGCGCGGGCGCTCGGCGACGGACCCGTGGTCGTCTCGCCTCCGGGGCGTCTGCACGCGACCCCCTGGGGCCTGCTGCCCGCGCTCGCCGAGCGGCCGGTGAGCGCCGCGCCGAGCGCCGCGACCTGGCAGCGCGCGGCCCGGCGGCTCGCCCCGCACGACGGGGGTCTCGCGCTGGTCGCGGGGCCCGGGCTGCGCACCGGCGGGGCCGAGGTCGACGTGCTCGCCCGCGAGTCGGTGGGCGCCACGGTGCTGCGCGGCGCCGACGCGACGGTCGCCGCGACCCTGGCGGCCCTCGACGGGGCCCGGCTGGCCCACGTGGCGACGCACGGGCTCTTCCGGCCCGACAGCCCGATGTTCTCCTCGCTGCTGCTCCACGACGGACCGCTGACCGTCCACGACCTCGAGCTGCTGCACCGGGCGCCGTACCGCTTCGTGCTCTCGGCCTGCGACTCCGGGGTGATGGTGCCGGTCGGGGCCGACGAGCTGCTCGGGCTCGCCGCGGCGCTGCTCGCGATGGGCACCGCCGGCGTGGTCTCCAGCGTCGCGAAGGTCAACGACGCGGCGACCGCCGAGCTGATGGTGGAGCTCCACCACGCCCTGGCCGGGGGCGGCGGGCTGTCCGAGGCCCTGCTCGACGTACGTCGGGCCGCCCGCGGCGACCCGGTCGCGGAGGCCACCGCCGCGGCGTTCGTCGGGCTCGGCGTGTAGGCCGAGGTCCGCGTGCCTCTGAGCGTGCGCTCCGGCGCACCCTGGCCCCCACGCGAGGCCAGGACGGCTCAGTGCAGCGTGGGCTCGGTCTTCTCGCGGACCTCGTCCTCGGTCACGTCGGGGGCGAGCTCGACCAGGTGCAGCCCGTCTCGCTCCACGTCGATCACGGCCAGGTCGGTGATGATCCGCTGGACGACGCCGCGCCCGGTGTAGGGCAGCGAGCACTCCTCGACGATCTTGTAGGACCCGTCACGGGCCACGTGCTCCATCAGCACGATCACGCGCTTGGCCCCGTGCACGAGGTCCATCGCCCCGCCCATGCCCTTGACCATCTTGCCGGGGATCATCCAGTTGGCGATGTCACCGGCGGTGGAGACCTGCATCGCGCCGAGGATCGCGGCGTCGATCTTGCCGCCGCGGATCATGCCGAACGACGTGGCGGAGTCGAAGAACGACGCCCCGCGGCGCAGCGTGACGGTCTCCTTGCCGGCGTTGATCAGGTCGGCGTCCTCCTCGCCCTCGAACGGGTAGGCCCCGACACCGAGGATGCCGTTCTCGGACTGGAGCACCAGCTCGACGTCGTCGGGCACGTAGTTGGGCACCAGGGTCGGCAGCCCGATGCCGAGGTTGACGTAGGAGCCGTCGGCCAGCTCGGAGGCCGCGCGGGCGGCCATCTGCTCGCGGGTCCAGCTCACTGGGCACCTCCGGTGGTCTCGCGGGGACGGGTGGTGACGCGCTCGATCCGCTTGTCGGCCGCCTGCTCGGGGGTCAGGGCGACCACCCGCTGCACGAAGACCCCGGGCGTCTGCACGTCGTTGGGGTCGATCTCGCCGGGCTCGACGAGATGCTCGACCTCGGCGATCGTCAGCCGCCCGCACATCGCGGCGAGCGGGTTGAAGTTGCGCGCGGAGTCGCGGTAGACGAGGTTGCCGTGCCGGTCGCCCTTCCAGGCGCGGACCAGGCCGAAGTCGGCGACGATCGCCTCCTCGAGCACGAACTCGCGGGGTCCGTCGGCGGTCTCGAAGACGCGGGTGTCCTTCGGTGGCGAGGAGGCCACGACGTTGCCGTCGGCGTCGTAGCGCCAGGGGATCCCGCCCTCCGCGACCTGGGTGCCGCCTCCGGTCGCGGTGTAGAACGCCGGGATGCCGGAGCCGCCGGCCCGCATCCGCTCGGCGAGCGTGCCCTGCGGCGTCAGCTCGACCTCGAGCTCGCCGGAGAGGTACTGCCGGGCGAACTCCTTGTTCTCGCCGACGTACGACGCGGTCATCCGGCGCAGCCGCTTGGCCATCAGCAGCCGGCCCAGGCCCCAGTCGTCGACGCCGCAGTTGTTGGAGTACGCCTCGAGGTCGCCCACGCCGGCCTCGAGGATCGCCTCGATCAGCACCGAGGGGATCCCGCAGAGGCCGAAGCCGCCCACCGAGAGCGTGGCTCCCTCCGAGATGTCGGCGACCGCCTCGGCGGCCGAGCTCATCACCTTGTCCATGCCTCGATCCAAGACCGGACGCCGGCGTGCGTCAACGTCCGACCGGCCAGCCGCCGTCGATCACTCACCCAGTGGACGACCCGTCGCGTACCGTTCACTGGATGGACACCCCGGTCGACGTGCTCGGCAGGGCCGGCGCGCTGCTTCGCGCCGTCGCCGCCCACGAACCCCAGGGCGCCACGACCTCCGCCCTCGCGCGGGCCGCGTCGCTCGCCCGCCCGACCGTCCACCGACTGCTCACCTCGCTGCTCGGCGAGGGCCTGGTCGAGCGGATCCCCGACACCGGTCGCTGGGTGCTCGGACCCGAGCTCTACCTGCTCGGCACCGCCGCCCGCTCGCGCTACGACGTGACCGCCACCGCCGAGCCCGTCGTACGTCGGCTGGCCCTGGCCACGGGCGAGAGCGCGTTCTTCTCGGCCAAGCGGGGAGAGGAGACGATCTGCCTGCTCCGCGAGGACGGCAGCTTCCCGATCCGCTCCCACGTGCTCCACGAGGGGATCCGCTTCCCGCTCGGCGTGGCCTCGGCCGGCCTGGCCGTGCTGGCCCACCTGCCCGACGCCGAGCTCGACGCCTACCTCGCCGAGCGCGACCTCGTCACCGACTACGGCGCGGCGCACGCCCCCCGACCGCTGCGCCGGCGGGTGCGCCAGACCCGCGAGCAGGGGTTCGCCGTCAACCCGGGCCTGCTGGTCGAGGGCAGCTGGGGCATGGGCGCCGCGGTCTTCGACGGCGACGGGCGCCCGCAGTGGGCGCTCAGCCTGACCGGCATCGAGCGGCGCTTCGGCCCCGCGCGCCGCGGCGAGCTCGGGGCCCTGCTGCTGCGCGAGGCCCACGAGCTGACCCGGTTGCTGGACCGACGGGGACCGTCCGGTGCCGGTCCCCCACGGTCGCGAGGGTCCAACCCCTAGGCTCGCCACCGTGAACCGCCCCACCTCCCACTGGCCCGACGTGCGGCTGCACGTCGTCACCGGCAAGGGCGGCACCGGCAAGTCGACCGTGGCCGCCGCGCTCGCGCTGGCGCTGGCCTCCCACGGCAAGCGCGTCCTGCTCTGCGAGGTCGAGGGTCGGCAGGGCATCGCCCGCATGTTCGACGTCGACCCGCTCCCCTACGAGGAGCGTCGCCTGGCCACGGGCCTGCCCGGACCCGACGACCAGCCCGGAGGCGTGGTCCACGCCCTGCACATCGACGCCGAGGCGGCGCTGCTGGAGTACCTCGCGATGTACTACAAGCTCGGCCGGGCCGGGCGCGCGCTCGACCGGTTCGGCGTGATCGAGTTCGCGACCACCATCGCCCCCGGGGTCCGCGACGTGCTGCTCACCGGCAAGGTCTTCGAGGCCGCGCAGCGCAACTCCCGCAACAAGGGCGCCATCGAGTACGACGCCGTGGTGCTCGACGCGCCGCCGACCGGCCGGATCACCCAGTTCCTCAACGTCAGCAACGAGCTGGCCGGCCTGGCCAAGGTGGGACCGATCAAGACCCAGTCCGACACGATGATGACGCTCTTCCGCTCGGCACGCACCGCCGTCCACCTCGTCACCGTGCTCGAGGAGATGCCTGTGCAGGAGACCACCGACGGCATCGGCGAGCTCCGCTCCGTGGACCTGCCCGTCGGCGGCGTCGTGGTCAACCGCGTCCGCCCGCAGGACCTCTCCCCCGAGCAGCTCGAGGCGGCCCGCGAGGGTCGGCTCGACCGGGCCGCGGTCGAGAGCGACCTGCTGCGCGCCGGCATCGAGGCCGACCCCGCGCTGGTCGACGGCCTGCTCGTCGAGGCGCACGACCACGCGGAGCGGCGGGCGCTCGAGGAGTCGCAGCGGGCGCTGGTCGCCGGGCTCGACGTGCCGTCGTACGAGCTGCCCCGACTGCCCGAGGGTGTCGACCTCGGCGCCCTCTACGAGCTGGCCGCGCTGCTGCGCGACCAGGGAATGGCGCCGTCCCGATGACCCGCACCCGCACCCGCGTGGGCCCGCAGCCCGCCACCGGCACCGGACCCGGCCGCGCGCTGGACGTCGACGCGCTGCTCGACGACCGCTCGACCGGCATCATCGTCTGCTGCGGCTCGGGCGGGGTCGGCAAGACCACGACGTCGGCCGCCCTCGCCCTGCGTGCCGCCGAGCGCGGCCGCAAGGTCGTCGTGCTGACCATCGACCCGGCCCGCCGGCTGGCGCAGTCGATGGGCATCGAGTCCCTCGACAACACGCCGCGGCCGGTGTCCGCGGTCGACACCGCGGCCGGCGGTCACCTCGACGCGATGATGCTCGACATGAAGCGCACCTTCGACGAGGTGGTCGAGAGCCAGGCCACCCCCGAGAAGGCGCAGCAGATCCTGGCCAACCCCTTCTACATCGCACTCTCCAGCTCCTTCGCCGGCACCCAGGAGTACATGGCGATGGAGAAGCTCGGCCAGATCCACGCCGCGGCCCGCCGCGACGGGACCTACGACCTGATCGTGGTCGACACACCGCCGTCGCGCTCGGCGCTGGACTTCCTCGACGCGCCCGAGCGGCTCTCGAGCTTCCTCGACGGCAGGTTCATCCGGCTGATGCTGGCGCCGGCCCGCGGGCCGGCCAAGCTGATGACCGCCGGCTTCGGTCTGGTGGTCAACGCGATGACCCGGCTGCTCGGCGCCCAGGTGCTGCGCGACCTGCAGACCTTCGTCACCGCGCTCGACACGGTCTTCGGCGGCTTCCGCCAGCGGGCCCAGCGCACCTACGCGCTGCTCCAGGCGAGCGAGACGGCGTTCCTGGTGGTGGCCGCGCCCGAGCCGGACGCGTTGCGCGAGGCGGCGTACTTCGTCGAACGGCTCAGCGAGGACCGGATGCCGCTGGCCGGGCTCGTGGTCAACCGGGCGAGCCCGGCTCCCGAGGGCGACCTGTCGGCCGACGAGGCCACGACCGCGGCGCGTCGGCTCCGGACCCAGGACCCCGGGTCGGTGGCGGCCGGACTGCTGCGCCTGCACGCCGACCAGGTGCGCCTGGTCGAGCGTGAGGCGTCGCTGCGCGATCGGTTCGGTCGTGCGCACCCGCAGGTCGCCACGGCGGTCGTGCCCGCGCTGGCGGGCGACGTCCACGACCTCGACGGCCTGCGGCGCGTCGGCGACCTGCTCGCCGGCGACGCCTGATGAATCGGGCCTGATGAATCGGGCCTGATGATTCGGGCCTGAGATCGGGCCCGAGGGATCAGGCCGAGGCGGCCACGCCGGGCTCGACCGGTACGTCGGCCTGGGTGCGGGCGGTCTCGAGGACCGCGCGCCACGAGGCCGTGGGCCGCCGGCGGAGCAGCGCGCGGCGCTCCCGCTCGGTCATGCCGCCCCACACCCCCCACTCGATCTGGTTGTCGAGGGCCTCGGCCAGGCACTCCGTGCGCACCGGGCACCCGGTGCAGAGCTGCTTGGCCTTGTTCTGCTCAGCGCCACGGACGAACAGCTGGTCCGGGGTCGAGCCCTTGCACGCGGCGCGAGGCGCCCAATCTTCCACCCACATGATGTGTCCCTACATCGTCCGTGAGAAAGGTCCGCGTCCTGGGGGGGACGCTCACCTCTGGTATGTGAAGTAAAGGTAAAGAATTCTGCGAACCCAGGACAGGCTCGATCGTCCCAATCTCCCTAGTCCTAAATGACTAGTCCCTCCTAGCCACGACTACCTCGGGCTGCGGGCCCTCACGTAGCCTGAGCCTATGTCTCGACCGCGCTCCGAGCGCCTCTCCGCCCCCCGGGTGCTCTCGCACCTCGGTGTCATGGTGCTCGTCTCGGCCCTGCTCGGCATCGTGGTCTCGGGCCTGGCCATCCCCTTCGCGGGTGTCATGGGCTTCAGCGCGAAGAACCTCGCCTCGACCATGGACGAGCTCCCGCAGGAGCTCGCGACCGACGACCTCCCCCAGAAGACCCGCATCGTCAACCAGCGCGGCGAGACCATCGCCCAGCTCTACGACGAGAACCGGGTCAACGTCTCGCTCGACCAGATCTCGCGCACGATGGTCAAGGCGATGGTCTCCATCGAGGACTACCGCTTCTACCAGCACGGCGCGATCGACCTCAAGGGCACGCTGCGCGCGTTCGTGACCAACCAGGCCAGCTCCGGGGTCGTCCAGGGCGGCTCCTCGCTCACCCAGCAGCTGGTCAAGCTGACGTTGCTGGGGCAGGCCAAGACCAAGGAGGAGCGGGCCGCCGCCACCGACGACTCCTACGCCCGCAAGCTGCGCGAGCTGCGCTTCGCGATCGCGCTCGAGCAGGCCCACTCCAAGGACTGGATCCTCGAGCGCTACCTCAACACCGCCTACTTCGGTGACGGCGCCTACGGCATCCAGGCCGCCGCCCGGCACTACTTCGACGTCAACGCCAAGAAGCTCAACCTGCGCCAGTCCACGCTGCTGGCCGGTCTGGTGCAGAACCCCACGTCGTTCGACCCCACCAACAGCCCCGAGCGCGCGAAGAAGCGCCGCGACGTCGTGGTCGACCGGATGGCCGAGCTCGGCGTCATCGAGCGCAAGCGCGCCGACAGCGTCAAGAAGCGCGGCCTCGGGCTCGACGTCCAGCGCTCCTCCAACGGCTGCCTGAACTCCCGGGCTCCGCTGTTCTGCGACTACGTCGTCAACTACCTCCTGCAGGACCGTGCGCTGGGTCGCAACGTCAAGCAGCGCAGAGAGCTGGTGATGACCGGGGGCCTGACGATCCGCACCACCATCAACTTCAAGTACCAGCAGGCCAGCGACCAGGCCGTCGCCGACAACGTCTACGCCAAGGACCAGGCCATCGGCGCGCTGGCCGTGGTCGAGCCCGGCACCGGCGAGGTGAAGGCGATCTCGCAGTCACGGCCCTTCGGCAACCAGAAGGACGCCGGCGAGACGTTCCTGAACTACACGGTGCCCTCGGTCTACGGCAAGGCCAACGGCTTCCAGGCCGGGTCGACGTTCAAGGCGTTCACGCTGGCGGCCGCCATCGAGCAGGGCGTCCCGCTCAACCGGGTCTACAACTCCCCCTCACCGATGGTCTTCAACCAGGACGACTTCTCCACCTGTCCCTACGGCCCCGACCTGGGCGGCACCTTCTCGATCCCGAACTCCACCAGCAGCGGCCTGATGAACCTCTACTCCGGCACTCGGCTGTCGGTGAACACCTTCTTCATGCAGCTCGAGCGCGACGTCGGCCTGTGCGCCCCCTACGAGCTGGCCAAGGACATGGGCGTGCGCCTCACCGCCCCCGCCGGCAACGCCACCTCGCTGCCGGAGCTGCTGCCGAACTTCACCCTCGGGGTCGCCGACGTCAGCCCGCTGGAGATGGCCGAGGCCTACGCGACCTTCGCCGCCCGCGGCCTGCACTGCGCGGCCCGCCCGGTGACCCAGATCCTCGACTCCGCGCGCAACGTGATCAAGGACTACGAGCCGAAGTGCGACCAGGTCATGGAGGCCTCGACCGCCGACGCGGTCAGCGACATCCTGCGCGGTGTCGTGGAGGGCAGCGGCTTCGCTGCCGCCCAGGCCCTCGACCAGCCCTCGGCCGGCAAGACCGGTACGACCAACGACGGCAAGTCGGTGTGGTTCGTCGGCTACATGCCCGGCATGGCCGCGGCGGCGATGATCGCGGGGGTCGACGAGGTCGGCAACCCCGACGGGCTGGTCGGCAAGTTCGTCGGCGGCAGCACCGTCTACTCCGCCTCCGGCTCCGGCTTCGCCGCCCCGATCTGGGGCCAGGCGATGCGAGTCATCGACGACGACTTCGACTACGCCGACTTCACGACGCCCTCCGGCATCGTCGGCGTCGGTCAGACCTTCGTCCCGGCCCCCGACCCGCCCCCCGCCCCGCGCCCGACCCCCAACCCCGGCGGCCGCGGCGGCCGCGGCGGCGGTGGCGGTCGTCGGTGACGCGGTGGCGGTCGTCGGTGACCGGCCCTGACCGAGTGCGGTGAGCTCGAGCCTGACCGAGTGCGGTGAGCTCGAGCCTGGTGCCCGGTCGTCGAGCCCGACTCGGCCGAGCCCCGAAGATCGCCGCGGCTGCCTGCGCTGACGACGTACGCCTGCGCCGGCCCCGGTTGCGATGGTGAATGCCTGGGTTGCGGTGGCGACTGCAATTGCTGGCGTGTGGCCCCGTCGACATCGAATTTCGGGGCCCTTCGCCAACAATTGAACGGCTACGGCCCCGCTGGGGCGCCTTCAGCCACTGGCGCCGATCGGCCGCGCTCATGACTGCAATTGCTGGCGCGTGGCCCCGTCGAGATCGAATTTCGGGGCCCTACGCCAACAATTGAACGGCTACGGCCCCCGCCAGGGGCTTCAGCGGTCGTCCGAGGCACCGCAGGCGGTCAGCCGACGCGGCGGGAGACCCGGGCCAGGTACGCCGACCGGAGGAGCGGCCCGAGAAGCGGCTCGGACGTCGACCTGACGAACCAGACCGAGCGCAGCCAGCTGAGCCAGCGCAGCCCGCTCAGCCCGCTCAGCCCAGCTGCCGCCGTACCTCGGCGGCGACCGCAGCACCGTCGGCCCGGCCCTTGACCTGGGGCGTCACGACGCCCATCACCTTGCCCATCGCCTTCATGCCCTCACCGGCCGCACCGGTCTGCTCGACGGCGGCGCGGACCACTTCCGCGACCTCCTCGGGCGAGAGCTGGGCGGGTAGGTAGTCGGCGAGCACGGCGGCCTCGGCCCGCTCCTTGGCGGCCTGCTGCGGCCGGTTGCCGTCCTCGAAGGCGACCGCGGCCTCGCGCCGCTTCTTGGCCTCCGAGGTGAGTACGTCGATCACGTCGGCGTCGCTGAGCTCGCGGGCCTGCTTGCCCGCGACCTCGGCGGTGCTGACCGCGGTGAGGACCATCCGCAGCGTGGAGGAGCGGACCTCGTCGCGGCTCTTGATGGCGGCGGTCAGGTCGGTGCGGAGACGGTCCTTCAGAGCACTCATGGGCCCATCTTCTCAGTGCCGGGGTCACCGCGTGTGGCAGCCTTGCGGAGTGCGCCCCTCCCCCCTCCTCGTCCGCGCGGCCGGTCGGCTGCTCGGCGCCGGCGCCCTGGCCGGTGGCACCCTGACCGCCTACGCGCTCTGGGAGGCCCGCGCCTACACCCTGCGGCGCGTCGAGGTGGCGCTGCTGCCGCCGGGCAGCCGTCCGCTGCGGGTGCTGCACCTCAGCGACATCCACATGATGCCCGACCAGCGGCGCAAGCAGGAGTGGCTGCGCGGCCTCGCGTCGCTCGAGCCGGACCTCGTGGTCGACACCGGCGACAACCTCGCTCACCGCGACTCGGTGCCGGTGGTCCGCGACGCGCTGGGGTCGCTGCTCGACCTGCCGGGCGTGTTCGTCCACGGGTCCAACGACTACTTCGAGCCAGTGCTGCGCAACCCGGTGCACTACCTCCTGCCCGACACCGGTCGCCGCAACAAGACCTCGACCCCGCTGCGCTGGCCCGAGCTGTCCTCGACCTTCACCCGGGCCGGCTGGCTCGACCTCACCAACCGGCGCGAGACGCTGGTCGTCGGCGACACCCGGATCGCCTTTGCCGGCGTCGACGACCCCCACCTGGAGTACGACCGGCTCGACGCCGTCGCGGGTCCGGCCGACCCCGACGCCGACCTGCGGCTGGGCATCACCCACGCGCCGTACCTGCGGGTGCTCGACCAGTACGCCGCCGACGGCTACGACGCCGTCCTCGCCGGGCACACCCACGGCGGCCAGGTCTGCCTGCCCGGCGTCGGCGCCTTGACCACCAACTGCGACCTCGAGAACGCGCGCGCCAAGGGCCTGCACCGCCACCCCGCGGACTCCTCCCCCGGCGACCCCGGGTCGGCCTGGTTGCACGTCTCCGCCGGCGTCGGGACCAGCCCGTACACCCGGATCCGGGTGGCCTGCCGCCCCGAGGCGACCCTGCTGACGCTGACCGCCTCGGACGGTAGTCCCTGACGAATTCGGGCCGAAGTGGCCACGTGGACCCCGATTTCGCCAGGGACTACGCACCCGGCTCTCAGGGCTCCGATCCCGATTCCCGGGCCGGCTGATCGCTGGGGTAATGTTCGGGGCTGATCGGGCTGTGGCGCAGCTTGGTAGCGCGCCTCGTTCGGGACGAGGAGGCCGCAGGTTCAAATCCTGTCAGCCCGACCATTCGATGTTTCCCGGACATCGCAGACACCCGGATCCACGGCAACGTGGGTCCGGGTGTTCTTGTCTCCTGGCCCCTGAGGGCTTCCGGTTGTCGGGACGCCCATCTCGGCGGTCGGGGGCCGTCCCGGGCCCCGAGGTGAGAGACTGGGGACATGGCCGACGAGCAGGACAAGCAGCAGCCCAGCCTGGAGCTGCCCGGTGTCTTCGGGCGCAAGAAGCGGGAGAAGAAGCCGGCGAGCGACCCCGTGCCGCCCCCGCCGGCGGAGCCGACGCCCGCGGCCACTACCGCTGAGCCCGTCGCTGAGCCCGTCGCCGAGCCCGTCGCCGAGCCCGTCGCCGCGCCGGTCAGCGAGCCGGCCACGCGACCGATCGTCGTCGGTGAGATCCCCGACCCTCCGGCCGACGACCTGCCGGACGCGACCGACGAGCCGGTCGCCGCGCCGGCCCCGCGTCGTACGCCGTGGCGCCGACAGGCCGCGACCGCCCCGACCGTCACCGAGGCAGAGGTCGAGGTCGGGGCGGACGACGCCCCCGCGACCCGCGAGCCGGTGCCGGTCGGCGCCGCCCCGCTCTTCGCCGAGGAGCGGCGTGCGTCCGGCGGCGACGCCGGTGTCCCGGCGGCCCCAGGTCCGGCGGGCCCGGCCGACGCCCCGCCCGTCGGGCCCAAGCAGCGGTCGCGCCCCAGCCTCCCGTCGTTCTCGAAGCCCGGCGCGCTGCCCCAGCTGGGTGGCTACGCCTCGGCCACGATCACCGGACTGGTGATCGGTCTGCTGCTGGTCGGCCTGACCTTCGGCGCCCTGCGCGGCTGCGAGGCCGTGCGCGGCACCGCGACCTGCGGCGGCGGCGCCGGCCTGTTCCTCCTCGTGCTGATCATGGTCCTGCTCATCGCCCTCGGCGGCCTGCTGCTGCGCGCCTTCGACATCCCCGACCCGTTCAGCACCAGCTTCCTGGCCATGGGCATGGTCGCGGTGATCTCGCTGCTCTTCCTGCTCGGCGTCCTGCTGAGCCCCTGGATGCTGCTGGTCCTGCCGCTGCTCACGATCGCGATGTACGCCGCCGCCCAGTGGGTCACCACCGCCTTCGTCGACGTCGACTAACCGCCGGCCCTCAGCGGGTGTCGCAGTAGTCCCCGCGGCCGCCGTTGTCCTGGCCGGGGCGGCAGTAGGCGCTGTCCGCCGCCCAGGCGAGCCCGGCGAACGCCATGACCGACACCAGCGGCACGACCAGCGCCAGCGCCAGCACCCGGCGCTGAGACAGCCGCCGTACGACGCGGGGCAGCAGCAGCGCCAGGGCGACCACGAACAGGGCGCCCTGCAGGACCCAACCGCCGACGAGCAGTGCGCTCGTGGCGGAGCACGGTGAGCAGCCGCTGGTGCTGCAGCTGTAGGCGTTGGTGCAGCCGGTCATCACGGCGAAGCCGAGGCCGAACGACCCGATCGTGGCCAGCAGACCGGTCACGATCGGGCCCGGCACCCGGGCCAGGAGCAGGAGGGAGGGGCTCATCGCCCTACCGTCCTACACCGCTGACCCGGTGGGCCTGAGCCCCTGTGCTCATCTTCGAGGTCAGCCGTCTCCGTTGCAGGTCCAGAAGCTCATCTTGTTGTCGTTGTCGCTGCCGACGTAGGAGCTCGACGAGTTCTCCGGCTGCTTCCACATCCAGTTGCTCATGTCGCTCGGGCGTTCTGCGTTGTAGGCCTTCACCGTGCAGTCGACGTCGTTGCTCACCCAGGAGGTGGTGCCGTTGTTGAAGCCCCAGTCCGCCGCATCGGCGGCCTTGGTGTCGCCGGTGAACTGGACGCGACGGCCGCCCCAGTCGCGGTACTGGTAGAAGCAGTAGTAGTCCTTCTTGAACGCCCCGCCCGGGCAGTCCTGGGTGTCGAAGGACTGTCCCGACCCGGCCCCGGCCTGCGCACCACGCGCCGACGCGACGTTCGTCGTGTCCAGGCTGCGCAAGCCCGGGGTGTCCAGCAGGTGACGGCGGACGTGGGTGCCCAGGCCGGCGGGCGCCTTCGCCTGTCCGCGGCTCGGGACGACCAGGACCACGTCGCCGTCACCCCAGACCACCGCGTTGTCGGAGACCTGGATGCCGCCCGGCTGCAGGGCCATGACCCGGTCGAGCTCGGCCTGCGGCCCGCCCCGCGCCACCGGCGCTCGAGCCGCGGGATCGGAACGGTCGGCGGCCGGGGCTCCCACTCCGGCCGAGGGGGTCAGCGCCAGCAGCGCTGCGGCGGTCGCCGCTGCAGTCACCAGTGCTCCGGTCTTCGCCGTCCTCGTCATGTCAACCACAGGTCCACCAGCTCATCTTGTTGTCGTGCTCGCTCCCCACATAGGCGGAGACCGAGTTCTCGGGCTGGCGCCACAGCAGGCTGCCCTCGAAGGTGTTGTAGGTCTTGACCTCGCAGTCGACGTCGTTGCTGACCCAGGAGGTGGTGCCGTTGTTGAAGCCCCAGTCGGAGGCGTGGGCCTCCGAGGTCTGCCCGGTGAACTGGACGCGGCGTCCGCCCCAGTCGCGGTACTGGTAGAAGCAGTAGTAGTCCTTCTTGAACGCCCCGCCCGGGCAGTCGTGGGTGTCGAAGGACTGTCCCGACCCGGCCCCGGCCTGCGCACCACGCGCCGCCGCGACGTTCGTCGTGTCCAGGCTGCGCAAGCCCGGGGTGTCCAGCAGGTGACGGCGGACGTGGGTGCCCAGGCCGGCGGGCGCCTTCGCCTGTCCGCGGCTCGGGACGACCAGGACCACGTCGCCGTCACCCCAGACCACCGCGTTGTCGGAGACCTGGGTGCCGCCCGGCTGCAGGGCCATGACCCGGTCGAGCTCGGCCTGCGGCCCGCCCCGCGCCACCGGCGCTCGAGCCGCGGGATCGGAACGGTCGACACGGTCCGCGGAGCTCGCGGGGGCCGCCGGGAGGAGGACGGCGATCAGGCCGACCAGGGCGATGCCGGACGGACCGGCTGTGACACGGCGTGACTTCAAGGAGGCTCCTCGGTGGACGGGCAGGTGGACGGGCAGGTGGACGGGCACGGCGTCAGGACGACGACGGGCGCGCGCACGCGACGTACGCGCGGAGGGGCGGTGCGAACACCGCGGGGCGGACTGCGGTCGCGCAGACGGCTCAGAAGAGGTACAAGGTGTCGCGGTTCATGCCCACGGTGTCGGGCGAGGTCCGCGAGACGATGCCGTGGTAGGTGTCGGCCGCATTGCGGCAGCCCGAGCTGTTGTCGTGCTCGACCCGGCAGTGGGTGTAGAGGTCCTCGTGGAACTGTCGGTCGACCACGGCCTTGTTCTTCCGGTTCCACATCACGTGGTTGGGATAACGGTCGTCGCCCCGCTTGAGGTTGCGGTAGCCGTAGTCGTGCCGGCGGCAGGCCCACTTGAACCCGTAGGGGTTGTTGTCGGGTGACCAGGAGCAGTTGTCGCTCGACCAGTCGTAGTAGCCCGGGTCGCCGTAGTCAGCGATGAAGAACGAGCCGCTCTTGTCCAGGATCTTGTTCATCCCGTTGATCCAGCCGGCGGCTGTAGGACTCGCCATGGCTGCCGCCCTGGCGGCGGTCGTGGTGCTGGCCACCGTGCCCGCAGCGGTGCTGCTCGGCGCGGCCGGGCTGACCGGCGCGGTGACGACCAGCAGCGTGAGAAGCAGAGCGGTGGCAGCACTCAGTGTGGCCAGCCGGGCAGAAAAAGGCGCAGTGATCCGAGATTCCATGTGCACTCCCCGAGTAGAGCGATCTTGGTCCGGGAAGCATGCGGGTGAGGTAGGTGACAGCGCCATAGTCCGGAAGGGCTATTCCCAAGCTAGGGCTACGAGGTGTATAGAGCCGACTCCCAGCTGATGTACTGGATGACCGAGGGGATCGGCACCTCGAGCTTGCCGGCGTCGCGGGTCAGCATCTCCTCGTAGCCGAGCACGTTTCCGTCACGGGGGTCGATGACCAGCAGGTAGCGGGTGGGCAGACCACTGGCGTCGGACTCGACGGTGAACCCGGTGCCACTGCGACCGAGCCGGTCCTCGACATCGCCGACCGTGGCGACTGCGGGGGTCGCGGCCAGGTAGCGGAGGATCGCAGCCCGCGAGTCGGGGGCGGCCGGTTGGTCGAGCAGGGTCTCGACCACGGCGTTGAACCGGCCGGCGGCGCTGGAGGGGTTGCGCTCCTCGAGCCGTTGCCGCATCTGCTCGAGCGTCGCGGGGAGCTCCTCGATCGGCTCCTCGCGCACCTGGGTGACTGTCTCGCGCTCGTCGCCGTCGTCGTCGGAGACGCGGGTGGTGATGGTGGCCGAGCCCTCGGCGTCGACGGCCCGGGTGATCTCCTGAGGCACCACGCGGGAGCGGACGTCGACGTCGTCGATCCGGGTGAACAGGCTCCAGGTGCGGTAGCTCATCTCCACGCCGGGGCCCGAGCCCACGTCATCGGGCCGACCCTCGATGCGGTCGGCGATCTGGCGGAGCTGCGCCGGAGCCCCCGCCTGCCGCGGCGCGTGCGCCACCGTCAAGAGCTCGGGTGTGGCGGCTTCCGCGGCACCGTCGCCGCCCAGCAGCCCGCCGAGGAAGCGTGACGCGGGCAGCGCCACGATGGTCAGGACGGCCACGGCGAGCACGGCGCCGAGGACCACCCTGCGGCGGGCCTGTGGCCGGTGACGCTGGCCCTCGTCGCGGATCGGCTCGCGCAGGATGCGCTCGAGCAGGGCCTCGGACTCAGCGCTGCCGCGCGCCACGGGCCCGGTCGAGGCCTCGGGGTCGGCGGCCCGGAGAAGAGCGATGGATCGGTCGTCGGTCATCGGTAGGTCTCCTTGGGCAGGGCTCGCGGGGCAGATGGGGAGGTGTCGAGGTGGGCCGCTTGATCGCCGGCGGCCAGTGCGTGTCGGAAGCGGGCGCGGGCCCGGTGGAGGCGCACGGCGGCCGTCCCGGTCGAGCAGCCCAGCGCACGGCCGACCTCGGCAGTGGCGAGGTCCTCCCAGTAGGCGAGCATCAAGATCTCCTGGTCGCTACCGGAGAGGCTCGCGAGCACCTCGCGCACGTGGAGCAGCTCAGCGACCGAGGCGTCGAGACCCTCCGGGTGAGCGACGCCTTCGCCGTGGTGGGTCGCGCTGCGAGACGCAGTGCGGACCTGCCGACGCTCGGTGCGCGCCGCGTTGCTCAGGGAGAAGCGGGCCGTGCGGAACAACCAGGGCCGACCCCCACGCAGGGCGTCGTCCCATCGACGCCACGCCACGGTGAACGTCTCGGCGACCACCTGCGAGGCGAGCTCGCTGTCGGGACAGCGCCGGGAGACGTAGGCGTGGACCGACGGCTGGTGCTCCCGGTAGAAGTCGGTGAACCGCCCCGCTGCGTCCTGGCGTGGTCCGTGGCTCATACCCGTACATGTCCACTTCGATCGAGGCCATTACAGCTCCGGTCGGAGCCGTGAGCCCGATTGTCGCTCACCGGCGCAGCGACGCCGCGACGATCAGCGCCGCGCGAGGAGCTCCGCGATCTGCACGGTGTTGAGCGCGGCACCCTTGCGGAGGTTGTCGTTGCTGACGAAGAGGGCGAGACCACGGTCGCCGGGGACGCCGGGGTCCTGGCGCAGCCGGCCGACGTACGACGGGTCGCGGCCGGCGGCCTGCAGCGGCGTGGGGATGTCGGAGAGCTCCACCCCGGCGGCGGAGGCCAGCAGCTCGCGCGCCCGCTCGACCGGCATCGCCGAGGCGAACTCGGCGTTGATGGCCAGCGAGTGGCCGGTGAAGACCGGCACCCGCACGCAGATGCCGGACACCGCGAGGTCGGGGAGGCCGAGGATCTTGCGTGACTCGTTGCGGAGCTTCTGCTCCTCGTCGGTCTCGTGGGAGCCGTCGTCGACGAGCGAGCCCGCCAGCGGCAGCACGTTGTAGGCGATGGTGCGGGCGTAGGTGCCGGGCTCGGGGAAGGCGACCGCGCTGCCGTCGTAGGCCAGCTCGCGGGCCTTGTCGCCGGCAGCGCCGACCTGACCGGCGAGCTCCTCGACGCCGGCGACGCCCGAGCCGGAGACCGCCTGGTAGGTCGAGGCGATCAGCCGGACCAGCCCGGCCGCGTCGTGCAGCGGCTTGAGCACCGGCATCGCGGCCATCGTGGTGCAGTTGGGGTTGGCGATGATCCCCTTGCGGGCCTCGGCGATCGCCTCGGGGTTGACCTCGGAGACCACGAGCGGGACGTCGGGGTCCATCCGGAACGCCGAGGAGTTGTCGACGACGGTCACCCCGGCCTCGGCGAAGCGCGGCGCGAGCGCCCGCGAGGTGGTGGCCCCGGCCGAGAACAGCGCGACGTCGAGCCCCGCGGGGTCGGCGGTCGAGGCGTCCTCGACGGTGACCTCACGCCCGGCGAACGGCAGCACCGAGCCGGCCGAGCGGGCGGAGGCGAAGAAGCGGATCTCCTCGATCGGGAAGCCCCGCTCCTCGAGGATCTGGCGCATGGCCACGCCGACCTGGCCGGTGGCACCGACGACGCCGAGGCGCAGCGGGCGGGCGGCGCTCATCGTCCGGTCCCGCCGTAGACGACGGCCTCGACCTCGCTGGAGTCGAGGTCGAACGCGGTGTGGGTGGCGCGGACGGCCTCGTCGACCTGGTTCTCGGCGACGATGACCGAGATCCGGATCTCGGAGGTGGAGATCATCTCGATGTTGACCCCGGCCGAGGCGAGCGCGGCGAAGAAGCGCGCGGTGATGCCGGGGTGGGAGCGCATGCCGGCCCCGATCAGCGAGACCTTGCCGACGTGGTCGTCGTAGAGCAGCTTGTCGTAGCCGACCTCGTCCTGGATCTGCGCCAGGGCGGTCATGGCGGCCTGCCCGTCGCTGCGCGGCAGCGTGAAGGAGATGTCGGTGAGCCCCGTGGCGGCGGCCGAGACGTTCTGGACCACCATGTCGAGGTTGACCTCGGTGGCGGCCAGCGCCTCGAAGATCCGGGCGGCCTCGCCCACCTTGTCGGGCACGCCGACGACGGTGATCTTGGCCTCGCTGCGGTCGTGGGCGACGCCCGCGATGATCGCCTGCTCCATGGGTGTGGCTCCTGGTTGCTCGGGGGCGATCCAGGTCCCCTCCTTGTGGGAGAACGAGGACCGGACGTGGATCGGCATCTGGTAGCGGCGCGCGTACTCGACGCACCGCAGGTGGAGGATCTTGGCCCCGGACGCGGCCATCTCGAGCATCTCCTCGTAGGAGACCTTCTCCAGGCGTCGGGCGGAGGGGACGATCCTCGGGTCGGCGGTGAAGACGCCGTCGACATCGGTGTAGATCTCGCAGTACTCGGCCTCCAGCGCGGCGGCGAGCGCCACCGCGGTGGTGTCGGTGCCGCCGCGGCCGAGCGTGGTGATCTCCTTGGTGTCCTGGCTGACGCCCTGGAAGCCCGCCACGATCACGATGTGGCCCTCGTCGACGGCGGTCGAGATGCGGCCCGGTGTGACGTCGATGATCTTGGCCCGCCCGTGCACCGAGTCGGTGATCACGCCCGCCTGCGAGCCGGTGAAGGACCGGGCGGTGAAGCCGAGGTCGGAGATCGCCATCGCGACCAGGGCCATCGAGATCCGCTCACCGGCGGTGAGCAGCATGTCGAGCTCACGCGCCGGCGGGAGCGGGCTGACGCCCTCGGCCAGGTCGAGCAGGTTGTCGGTGGAGTCGCCCATCGCGGAGACGGCGACCACGACGTCGTACCCGGCCTTCTTGCTCTCGACGATCCGGCGCGCGACCTCCTTGATGCGGTCGGCGTCGGCGAGCGACGAGCCGCCGTACTTCTGCACGACGATGCCTTGGGGGCTGCCCACCGAACTACTCCTCGGGGTTGGCTGGACGGATCGCGGACCCCCCGATCCTACCGAGCCTCAGGTGGGCGGGTTCGCGCTGTCCAGGACCACCTCGGCGGCCACGATCAGGTCGATCTCGGCCTCGTTGTCGACGTCGAGCCGGTCGTGGGCCACGACGGAGAGCAGCGCGTTGAGGGCGGCGCCCGCGAGGTTGCCCCAGGAGGAGACGTAGGAGAACTGCCACCACCACAGCGCCTCCTCGATGTTGCCGTCGCGGTAGTGGCGCAGGCCGTTCTCGAGGTCGGAGGCGATGCTGGTCAGGTCGTCGGAGAGCTGGCTCTCGACGACCTCGGGGACGTAGGGGTCGAAGACGAAGCTGTAGGTGTCGACGTTGTCGAGGGTCTCGCTGAGCCGCATCCGCATCCGGTCGAGGTCGGACTCCTCGCCGACGTCGGGCTGGTACTCGTGCGCCGGGGTGAAGTCGCGCTGGGCGCCGAGGCGGGCCCCGGCGAGCAGCACCTGGCTGATCTCGAGCAGCAGCAGGGAGATGGCGCGCCCGCCGTCGGCCTCGCGCGCGATCTCGCGCAGCGACAGCAGGAAGCTGGCCACCGAGTCGGCGATGTGCTGCGCGAACTCGAGGGTGTCGTCGTCGAGCCCGGGGCGCGGGAGGACGACCTCTGGCGTGGTGGGATCGGTCATGGTGCGCTCCGCCTTCCTGCGAATGCCCGCCCGAGGGTCACCTCGTCGGCGTACTCCAAGTCTCCACCGACCGGGAGTCCGCTGGCCAGGCGGGTCACCTGGACCTCCAGGACGGTGAGCAGGCGCGTGATGTAGGTGGCGGTCGCCTCGCCCTCGAGGTTGGGATCGGTCGCCAGGATGACCTCGGTGACGGTGCCGTCGGCCAGGCGGGTCATCAGCTCGCGCAGCCGCAGCTGGTCGGGACCGATGCCGTCGATCGGCGAGATCGCGCCGCCCAGCACGTGGTAGCGGCCCTTGAACTCGCGGGTGCGCTCGACAGCGACGACGTCCTTGTACTCCTCGACCACGCAGAGCACCGTCGGGTCGCGCCGGGGGTCGCTGCAGATGCGGCACTGCTCGGCCTGCGAGACGTTGAAGCAGATCGTGCAGAACTGCACCTTGGCCTTGACCTCGACCAGCACGTCGGCCAGGCGGCGTACGTCGGCCGGGTCGGCCTGCAGCAGGTGGAACGCGATGCGCTGCGCACTCTTGGGACCGACCCCGGGCAGCCGGCCCAGCTCGTCGATCAGGTCCTGGACGACGCCTTCGTACATGGTCGGTCGGCGCCGGCTCTAGAGACCGAGCTGGCCGAGGTCGGGCATGCCGCCCGCCCCCTGCCCGCCGCCGCCGGCCAGCGGCCCGAGCGCCTCGCCGGCGAGCGCGTCGGCCTGGGCCTTGGCGTCGCGGTAGGCGGCCACGACCATGTCACCGAGGTCGGTCAGGTCGTCGGCGTCGTTGCCGTCGAAGCCGCCGGCCTTGATGTCGACCCCGGTCAGCTCGCCCGAGCCGGTGAGGGTGACCGTGACGGCCCCGCCCGCGACGGTGCCGGTGACGGTCGCGTCGGCGAGCTGCTGCTGGGCGGCGACCAGCTGCTCCTGCATCTGCTGGGCCTGCTGGAGGAGGGCGTTCATGTCGAAGCCGCCCTCGCCCCCGAGGGCTTCGAAGGGGTTCTGGGTCATGGTGGGTCCCGTCTGTGGTGGTCTGGGTGGGCGGCGCCGATGGCCGGACGCCGCAGGTCAGGAGTGGGGGATCTCCTCGATCACCCGGGCGCCGAGCTCGCGGGCGAGCAGCTCGTGGCCCGAGGCGTCGTCGCCGTCGGCGTCGAGGTCGTCGGGGTGGGCATCGGCGTCGGCGGCGGCCAGGTCGCCGCCGCGCGGGGAGGCCTCACCGGCGGCGCGGGTCTGCTGGATCGCCTCACGCGCCCGGCCGCTGGCGTCGGGGCCGGGCGTGGGCCCGGCCTGGTCGGGGGCCGCCGGGCCGTCGTGCTCGTCGGCACCGGGGTCGGCACCGGGGTAGGCACCGGGGTCGGGCTCGTCGGAGGCCCAGGCGGGTGGCTCCTGCGGCGGCGCCGAGGCCGGCGGGGAGGTGGTGGCGCTGGTGGCTGCGGGGGTGGCTGCGGGCGCGGAGGCGGCGGCCGGGGTGGGCGGCGGCGGGGCGTCGGCAGAGGCGCCCGGGTCGACGATGGTCTCGATCTTCCAGTCGGCGCCGACCACGTCGATCGCGGCCTGTCGGACGATCTCGGCGCTGCCGCCGGCGTCGAAGGACTCGCGGGCCCCGGCGTTGCCGAACCCGAGGGTCAGGGTGCGGTCGTCGACCCCGACGACCTGGGCGTTCTGGGTGAGGTGGATCCAGGTCACCCGGCGGCGCTGCTTGGTGGCCTCGACGATGTCGGGCCACAGCCGGCGGACCTCGACCAGGCTGAGACCGCCCGACGCGGCCGGCGCTGCGGAGGCGGCCGACGTGCTGCTCGGGGCTGGGCTCGCGGCGGGGCTCGCGGCGGGGCTCGCGGCGGGCACTACCGGCGCGGGCGGGGCCGGGGGCGGGGTCGAGCTGATCGGCGGCGGCGAGTCGGTCGGGGTGGCGGTCGGCTCGGCGGGGCGCGCGGTCTCGGCCGGGGGTGGCGGCGGAGGGCTCTGCGGAGCGGCGGGCTCGGCCGCGGCCTGCCCCTCCACCCGCTCGGTGACCGGAGCGGGGGTCGCGGGCGCGGGCCGGTCTTGAGCGGGCGGCGTCTCGGGAAGGCTGACCGTGGTGGGCATGCCGGTGATCGACTGGCGACGCTCGAGGCGGTCGAGCCGCGCCTGCACCCCCTGGGTGGTGTGGTCGGCGCCCGGCAGCAGCACCCGGGCGCAGATCAGCTCGAGCAGCAGCCGCGGGGCGGTGGCGCCGCGCATCTCGGTGAGCCCGGTGGCGACCAGGTCGGCGGCCCGGCTGAGGTCGGCGCGACCGAACCGTGCGGCCTGGGCGACGAGGCGCTCGCCCTGGTCCTCGGAGACGTCGATGAGCCCGGTGGCCGGGGCGTCGGGGACCGCGGAGACGATCACCAGGTCGCGCAGCCGGCGCAGGAGGTCTTCGGTGAAGCGGCGGGGGTCTTGGCCGGTCTCGATCACCTTGTCGACGACGCCGAAGACCGCGGCTCCGTCGTCGGCGGCGAACGCGTCGACCACCTCGTCGAGCAGGGTGTCGGGGGTGTAGCCGAGCAGCCCGCTGGCCAGCGTGTGGGTGACGCCCTCGGGCCCGGCCCCGCCGAGCAGCTGGTCGAGCACCGACAGGGTGTCGCGAGCCGACCCGGCGCCGGCGCGGACCACCAGCGGCAGCGCGGCCGGCTCGATGGTGACGCCTTCCTTCTCGCAGAGCTCGGTGAGGTAGGAGGACAGCAGCCGCGGCGGGATCAGCCGGAAGGGGTAGTGGTGGGTGCGCGAGCGGATGGTCGGGATGACCTTCTCGGGCTCGGTGGTGGCGAAGATGAAGCGGAGGTGCTCGGGGGGCTCCTCGACGAGCTTGAGCAGGGCGTTGAAGCCCTGCGTGGAGACCATGTGGGCCTCGTCGATGATGTAGACCTTGTAGCGACTGCGGACCGGCGAGAAGAACGCCTTCTCGCGCAGGTCGCGGGCGTCGTCGACCCCGCCGTGGGACGCCGCGTCGATCTCGATCACGTCGATCGACCCGGGCCCGCCCCGGGCCAGGTCGCGGCAGCTGTCGCACTCGCCGCAGGGGTCGGCCACCGGCGCGAGGTCGCAGTTGAGGGCGCGGGCCAGGATGCGGGCGGACGTCGTCTTGCCGCAGCCGCGCGGCCCGGAGAAGAGGTAGGCGTGGTTGACGCGGTTGGCCGCGAGCGCCGCGCGCAGGGGTGAGGTCACGTGCTCCTGCCCGATGACCTCGGCAAAGGTCTCGGGCCGGTAGCGGCGGTAGAGCGCCAGGGGTGACTGCACGTCCCCGACCCTAACGACCGGCACCGACGCTCGGTAGCGCGGTCCGGTCGACCGCGCCCGGCGCGACCCGGGCATGAAAAGGCCCCCCGTGCACCCGACAGAGCTCGCTTACCCTTGCTGCCTTCCGGCCCTGGGGGAATTGGGCAAGATGCCGCCGCACGGGGGGTTGCCCCGGAGTCTAGGCGATCCCCACGACGCCCGCCCAGCCGGTCGCACCCGTGCGGAGCCCCGCAGACCCCTCGCGCCGCCGTACCGGTGGCGATTTCCAGACCGGTCACCCCGACGGGTAGCCTCCTCCGCGGAGGATTCGCCTAGTGGCCTATGGCGCTCGCTTGGAAAGCGGGTTGGGTGCAAGCCCTCAGGGGTTCGAATCCCCTATCCTCCGCCACAGTCTTGCCCCCCTCGACCAGCGAGAACGCCGACCCGCTCCGATCGGGTTCGGTCGCCGTCGAGAGGCTCGATCGGCTCCTGGTCTCAGTTCTGGTCTTGGTCGAGTTCTTGGACGACGCCCGCTTCGTGCCCCTTGCTGCTGACCCCGACCGGTGCTGACCCAGCACACTGGCCGCATGTTGATCGCCAAGTCCCTGCTGCTGTTCGCCCTCGCTGCGGTCGCCGAGATCGGCGGCGCCTGGCTGGTGTGGCAGGGAGTGCGCGAGCACAAGGGCTGGATCTGGGCCGGCGCAGGCGTCATCGCCCTCGGTCTGTACGGCTTCGTCGCCACCTTGCAGCCCGACGCGAACTTCGGCCGCATCCTGGCCGCCTACGGCGGGGTCTTCGTCGCCGGGTCGCTCGCGTGGGGGATGGTCGCTGACGGGTTCCGGCCCGACCGCTACGACATCACCGGCGCGCTCATCTGCCTGGTTGGTGTCGCCGTCATCATGTACGCCCCCCGAGCAGACGTCTGAGAGCGCCCGAACGTGGCCGCTGACAGCGCGGTCACGCGAACGTCAGCGCGCTCGCCGGCGGGAGAACCGTCTACCGGGTGTGCAACGCCACCTGAAGTCCGTCATTGAGCTCGCCGCTCATCCGGTCCACCAAGACGGCCGCCTCAGCCGTTCCGAGCGACACCCCACGCCTTCGGGTCGGCGGGCCTGAGCTCTTCCTTGACCGCAGCCTGGGGGAAGGGGACGGCCTTCGGACTGCGAGAAGCCGGCTACGTCATTCACCTCGTCGAACGTTGGCGAACACCCCGTAGTCCCGCATCCTCGGAAAGCGGGTCGGGTCAGCGCCCTCAGGGGCTCGAATCCCCCATCCTCCGCCACGTCACTTGACGGCACGTCGCGCCAGGCTCCTCGGGTGCGAGGATCACGCCGTGAACGCCGACCGGGGAGCCAGCCAGCCGGGGGGCACGCCACCCCTGCCGACGTCGATCTGGGTGGTCGCCTGGGCCTGCTTGGTGGACCAGGCGCTGCTGCTGGTCTGGCAGGGCAGCCGGCTCGTGGACGAGGCCTCGCTGGTCGTGTCCATCGGTCTCGGCGGTCTCGTCGTGGGCTACGTGTCGGCCGGCGTGGTCCGGGCCCGCACCGTCCGGACCCTGCTCGCCTGGTTCGTGCTCGTGCTGAGCATGATCGGCGGGCTCGTGGCCCTCCTGTCGGTCGACGACGTGGGCCAGGCCGCTCTGGCGGGGTTGTCGCTCGCGACGACGGCGGTGGCGCTGATCGCGCTCGCGCGCTTCCGCAGCACCGACTGGCACGCCTGGCAGCGCACGAACCCGTCGCGTCAGCAAGGCGCCTCGATCGGTGGGCTGGTCGCGATCGGCGTGCTCGTCGGCGCGCTGGGCGGACTCGCCGGACCGGTCGACGACGGACTCGACGTACGCGTCGACGTCGCTGACCTCCCGCGCCCGGCCCCCACGGGGTGAACGGCGACGGCTGCCTGCGGGGTCCGGCCCGTCTGAGCAGGCACGCCGAACGCCCCGGCGTGATGGGGTACGCCGGGGGCCGGGGCCGGGTGGTCAGGGCTGGCCGGGTGCGTGGTCGGGCGGGACGGCGGGGTGGGTGGTCCACTCGTAGCCGGTGGGGTCGATCCGCCGGTATCGCCAGCGGTCATGCGTCTTTGCCCGGTGGTGTCGTCGGCACAGGGGCGCGATGTTGCGGACGACCGGGCCGGCAGGCCAGTGCCCGAGGCTTGTGCCGCGCTGCGGTGTCACCTGGTGGCACCGCAGCGCGGCACAAGCAGGGACCGGCTGCGCGTGCTCAGCCCAGCCAGCGCAGCTGGCCCGGCTTCGCCTCGTCGTACGCCGCCCGGCCCGACAACGACGCGGGCACGCCGGTCTCCCACCAGGCACCGGCCTCGGTCCAGGTGGTCGGGTGGGTGCGGCAGACGACCACGGTCGGCCGCTGTGTCTCGTGGGCGACCTGCCGGGCCCGCACGTAGGCGGCCCGCAGGTCCTCGGCCGAGGAGCCCTCCGGGAGGTCCTCGACGCTGCAGCCCAGCGAGCGGACGTGGGCGGCGAAGTCGACGTGCACACTGCCGTCGGCGCCGGGTCCGCGCGAGTCCTTGAGCAGGTTGTTGAAGCCCGCGGCTCCCTGGTTGGTCTGCAGCCGGTTGATCACGGCGTAGCCGCCGTTGTCGCACAGCACCGACACGTAGGGGTGTCCGGCGAAGGCCGCCGAGTAGAGCTCGGAGTTGAGCATCAGGTAGGACCCGTCGCCGAAGAGCCCGGTGACCAGGCCCTCGGGGTGGGTCGCCTTGCGTGCCATCGCCGCGCCCCAGGGGGCGACGACCTCGTAGCCCATGCAGGAGAAGCCGTACTCGAGGTCCATCGTCGCGCCGGACGTCGGGCCCGCGTCGGCCTTGACGTCGCCGGTGCGCCAGCCGCCGTGCAGCTCGCCGGGCATGCCCCCCGAGGCGGTCAGCACGTAGTCGTCAGGCGTGCTCACGTCGTTGACGACGCCGACCACCTGGGCGTAGGTCAGCGACCCGTCGGGCGCCACCCCGCGACGCAGGCCGTCGACGTGGGTGTCCCACTTCTGTCGCTCCTGGGCCGCCCGGGCGCCCCACTCGGCCGGGGCGGTGTGGTCGCCGAGCGCGGCGGAGAGCTCGGTCAGGGTCTCGCGGGCGTCGCCGACCACGGCGTGGGCGGCGTGCTTGACCGCGTCGAACCGCGCGGCGTTGACGGTGACGATCCGCACCGAGGCGTCGAAGGCGGTCCACGAGGCGGTCGTGAAGTCCTGGAGCCGGGTGCCGACCGCCAGCACGACGTCGGCCGCGGCGGCCAGGTCGTTGGCCGAGGTGGCGCCGATGATGCCCAGCGCTCCCCCGTGCAGCCGGTGGTCGTGCGGCACCAGGGTGCGGCCGGCGACGGTCTCGACGACCGGGACGCCGTGCTGCTCGGCGAAGGCGACCGCCTCGGCCGCGGCGCCGGAGTAGCGCACGCCGCCACCCACGACGAGCAGCGGCCGCTCGGCCCCGCGCAGCAGGTCGACCGCCTCGGCCAGCGCGGTGGTGTCGGGGCGGGCCCGCGGGACGCGGTGCAGCCGCGGCTCGAACATGGCCACGGGGAAGTCGTACTCCTCGACCTGCACGTCCTGCGGCAGCGCCAGGACGACCGGGCCGGCATCGGCCGGGTCGGTCAGCACCCGGGCGACGTGCGGCAGCGTGCTGATCAGCTGCTCGGGCTTGACGATCCGGTCGAAGTAGCGCGAGATCGGACGGAAGGCATCGTTGACGCTGATCGTCGGGTCGCCGAAGTGCTCGACCTGCTGGAGCACCGGGTCGGGCGCGCGGCTGGTGAACGTGTCGCCCGGCAGCAGCAGCACCGGCAGCCGGTTGGCGTGGGCCACCCCGGCGGCGGTCACCATGTTGAGGGCACCCGGGCCCACCGAGCTGGTGGCGACCATGACCTGGCGTCGGTCGGTGGCGCGGGCGTAGGCCACGGCGGCGAGCGCCATGCCCTGCTCGGTCTGGCCCCGCCAGGTCGGCAGCTCGTCCTGCACCTCGTGCAGCGCGACGCCGAGGCCGAGCACGTTGCCGTGGCCGAAGATGCCGAAGACGCCCGGGAAGAGCGGCACCTCGGTGCCGTCGACCAGCTCGGAGCGCTGCACGGTCAGCCAGCGCACCAGCGCCTGCGCGGTGGTGAGGCGGACGGTGCGTGCGGGCTCGCTGGACTCGCTCATCGCGGGACTCCTTCGGTGTCAGAGGTACGTCGGTCGGTGCGGCCGGCGGCCGAGGTCACCGGGCAGCGCGGGTCGGTCTCCATGCCGTCCCACGTGCCGCGGACCCAGCCGTGGTCGGGGTCGTCGCAGAAGGCCAGGGCGCGATCGTCGGCCGGACCGGCCATCACGTTGAGGTAGTACATCGGGTAGCCCGGCGCCGCGATGCACGGCCCGTGGTAGCCGTGCGGGACCAGCACCACGTCGCCGTCGCGCACCTCGACCAGCTCGTCGAGCGGCTCCAGGCCGGCGGTCTCGTGCTCAGGGCCGGTGTAGGTGCGGTGGTAGCCCAGGCCGGTGCGCGAGGGCGTGACCTGGTCGTCGCCGGCGATCCGGTAGTAGTAGATCTCCTCGTTGACCACCGGGCACGGCTCGCTCGTGTCGTGCTTGTGCGGCGGATAGCTCGACCAGTTGCCGGCCGGGGTGATCAGCTCGCAGCAGATCAGCTTCTCGGCGTGGTCCCACACCCCGGGCACGCCGAAGTTGGTGACCTGGCGGGTCGCGTTGCCGGCCCCCCGCACCTCGACCGGCACCTCGCTCGCGGCGCCGTACGCCGGCGGGAGGACGGACGAGCAGCGCGCGGTCGGCACCGCCACCTCGGCCCCGGGGGACCCCTGCGGGCTGGTCATGACCACGACGCTGTCGCGGCCGACGTACGCGAAGTCGCTGACGGCGGTGAAGACGCTCTCGCGGCCGTTCAGCTCGTACGTCGCCAGCGGCGCGCCGGCCTCGTCGCTGACCGCCACGGTGAGCGAGCCCGCCAGCGGCAGCAGGAACGCCTCGGAGCCGCCGGTGCGCAGCGTGCGGGAGCCCCCGGGCGCGATCTCGACGACGGAGATGCCGGTCCAGGACCAGCCGGCGTCCTCGGGCGTCAGGTCGACGACCCGGCCGTCGGCGCCGGTCGCGCTCCCCCACGGTCGGTGCAGCTTCACCGGTCGACTTCCCGGGCAGCCTCGAGCTCCTGCTCGTGCGCCACGCGCAGCACGGTGGCGGCCGCGCCCACGGCGGCCCGGACGTCGCCGTCGGGCGGGTAGAGCAGCGAGCGGCCCACGACGAGGCCGCGCACGGTGGGTTGGGTCAGCGACTTGCCCCACGACACCAGGTCGGCGGCCGGGTCGGGGCCGGGGACGCCGCCGAGCACGACGCACGGCAGGGTCGTGGCCGCGAACACGGCCTCCGGGTCCTCGCAGGACGGCATCTTCAGCCAGGTGTAGGCGCTGGTGGTGCCGAGACCGCTCGCGACCGTGATGGCCCGCGCCAGCGAGTGGGTGTCCTTGAGCAGCGTCAGCCGACCGTCGTCCTCGCGGTGGTAGGGCAGCGGCTCGACCATGGCGATCAGCCCCAGGCTCGCGAGCTCGCTGACGGCCAGCGCGCAGCCCTCGATGGTGCCGGCGGTCGAGGGGTCCTGGTCGTCGATGCGCAGCAGCATCTTGCCGCCCTCGAGACCGCACGCCGCGATGCTCGCGGCGTCGTAGCCGGTGAAGCGGTCGTCCATGGTCCAGCTGGCGCCGTCGAGCCCGCCGCGGTTCATCGAGCCGATGACGACCCTGCCCTCCAGGGCGCCCAGCAGCAGCAGCTCCTCGACGACGTCGGGGGTGCCGAGCACCCCGTCGACCTCGGGGTGCTCGAGCGCGGCGACCAGCCGGGCCAGCAGCGAGCGCCGGTCGGCCATCGCCATCGCGTTGCCGCCCGACCCGAGTGCGCCGCGGGCCGGGTGGTCGGCCGCGACGAGGAACAGCGTCTCCTTCTGCGACAGCACCGCCGCGGGGCGGACGCGCGCGGCGTACGCGCGGGCCACCGCCCCCGGGTCGGCGGCCCGACGGGCGAGGAGGTCGCGCCACTGCGCGTCGGTGAGCGTCGGCCCGCTGAGGCCGTCCACGTCGGGCGCCGGGGCGGGCTGGGTGGTGGGCACGGTCATGCGGGCGCTCCTCGGGAGGTGACCAGGGCGTCGAGCTCGGTCACGGTGGGCATGGCGTCGGCGCAGGCGAGCCGGGAGGCCACGACGGCGCCGGCGGCGTTGGCGTACTCGGCGATCCGGGTGGGCTCCCACTCGGAGAGCAGCCCGTGGACCAGCGCACCGCCGAAGGCGTCGCCGGCCCCGAGGCCGCAGACGACCTCGACCAGGTGCGGGGGTACGACGGCCCGCTCGTCGGCGGTCGCGACCAGGACGCCCTCGGCGCCCATCTTGACCAGCGCGAGGCCGATGCCGCGCGCGAGCAGCCGGTCGGCCGCCTCGTGCGGGTCGCGGGTGCCGACAGCGACCTCGACCTCGTCGCGGTTGCCGACCACGACGGTCACGGAGTCGAGCATCAGGTCGTACTCGGCCCGCGCCTCCTCGGGCGAGGGCCAGAACATCGCGCGCCAGTCGAGGTCGAGCACGGTGTGGCGGCCCGAGCCGGGCGCGGGGCGACCACGGCGCTCCAGCATCGCGAGCTGGGTGCTGCGGGCCGGCTCGACGCTGACGCCGGTGCCGGTGACCCAGAAGACGGGCACGCTCTCGACGAGGTCCCACGGGACGTCGTCGTCGGTGAGGGTGAGGTCGGGCGCGACGGGGAGCCGGTAGAACAGCAGCGGCGGGTCCTCCGGCGGGTCGAGCTCGCAGAAGACGACCGGGGTCAGCAGGTGGTCGGCGGTGCCGACGTACGAGGCGTCGACGCCGAACTCCTCCAGGGCCTGGCGCACGTAGGCACCGAACCCGTCGGGACCGACCTTGGTCAGCACCGCGGTGGAGTGTCCGAGCCGAGCGGCGCCGACGGCGACGTTGGTGGCTGTGCCGCCGAGGAACTTGGCGAACGACGTGACGTCCTTGAGCGGGCCCTGCTGCTCGGGGTAGAGGTCGACACCGACCCGGCCGACGGTGAGGAGGTCGAGGGACGGGCCGGACTCCGGGCTCACCACGACGACACGTACCGGTCGATGGTCTGGCGCATGTGGGCGGTCGACTCGCGCGCGCGGTCCTCCCACGCGAAGACGCAGGAGGTCATCACCGAGTCGTCGCGGTCGCCGAAGCCGAGCTTGTGGACGGTCTCGAAGAACTCGTCCCAGCGCACCTCGCCCTGGCCGATGTCGAGGTGCTGGTGCACGCGCACCGCGTTGCCGGGCGGGTTGGTGATGTAGCGCAGACCCGAGGAGCCGGTGTGGTCGAAGGAGTCGGCGAGGTGCAGCTGGGTCATCAGGTCGCCGGCGTACTCCATGATCTCGACCATGTTGCCGCCCATGTGGAAGGTGTGCGGAGCGCAGTAGAGGAAGGAGACCAGCGGGGAGTTGATGCCGCGGATCATGTCGATCGCGACCAGGCCGTCCTCGACGAAGTCGTCGGGGTGCGGCTCGAGCCGCAGCTTGACCCCCTCGGCCTCGAAGACCGGGAGCAGCTCCTCCATCGAGCGCCAGAACTGGCCCTCGCTGAGCGAGGCCTGCTCGGGGCGGCCGTTGAACTCGGAGTTCATCACGTCGCAGTCGAGCATCGTGCTGATCTGGATGGCGCGCTTCCAGTAGCGCACCGCCGCCTGGCGCTCGCCCTCGTCGGGACCCGACCAGCGGTAGAGCGGCAGGTTCGCCGCCACCGAGACGCCGGCCCCGTCGAGCGCCTTCTTGAAGGCCTTCACGGTGGCGTCGTCGCACCGCGGCATCAGGAAGAACGGCATGAAGTCCTCGCGCGGCGAGAGCTCGATGTGCTCGAAGCCGAGGTCTGCCACGAGTCCCGGGAGCTCCAGCAGCGGCGTGGAGCGGAACATGTAGGGATCGAGGGCGATCTTCATCGGTGGCCTTTCGTCGATCGGTCGCTGGTGGTGGCGGTCTGGTAGCGGTGCGGGTGGCTCAGGAGTAGAGCGACGGCTTGTCGCCGAGCTCGATGACGGCCCGCTCGCCGGAGTAGAGGGAGGCGACGCCGGCGTCGCAGACGGCCTGCGCGGCGTACCCGTCCCACGCGCTCGGACCGGTGGCCCCCTCACCCGCGGACACGGCCTGGATCCACTCGCGGAACTCCACGTCGTAGGCCTCGAGGAAGCGCTCGCGCCAGTCCTGGGGCACCGTGACGCCGACCCGCTGGGTGCTGCGCAGGACGACGGGACCCTGGTCGGCAAGTGCGACGGTGCCGGTCTCGCCGACCACCTCGCCACGGATGTCGTAGCCGTAGCGGACGTTGACCGAGGTCTCGACGTCGACGAGCACGCCCGACTCGGTCTCGACGATCATCAGCAGCGGGTCCTGCAGGTCTCCCCCGAGGCTGTTGGGCTTGGCGGCCAGCACCCGGATCGCGGTGAGCTCCTCGCCGAGCAGCCAGCGGGTGACGTCGAAGTCGTGCACCGCGGTGTCCACGATCGCCATGTCGCGGGTGTAGTGCGGCGGCACCGAGGGGTTGCGGTGGCCGGAGTGGAACATCAGCGGGGCGCCGATCTCACCGGAGTCGAGCACGGCCTTGAGCGCTCGGTACGCCGCGTCGTAGCGGCGCATGAACCCGACCTGGACCAGCCTGCTGCCGTGGGCGACCTCGGCGTCGATGATCGCGCGGCAGGCCTCGGTGGTGGTGGCCAGCGGCTTCTCGCAGAAGACCGGCTTGCCGACGGCGATCGAGGCCAGGACGTAGACCTCGTGGGTGGGGCCCCACGAGCAGACGATCACCGCGTCGACGTCCGGGGAGGCGATGAGCTCCTCGCCCGTGGCGTGCACGGTGCAGCTCTTCAGCCCGGCCGCGACCTGGCGGGCCACGTCGGCGTCGGCGTCGCTGACCGCGACCACCTCGGCCCCCGCGACCACCTCGGTGAGGCGGCGGATGTGGTCCTGACCGATCATTCCGGTCCCGATGACTCCGACTCGCAACGTCATGTCTGTGTCCTTCGTCCTTCGTGCGGGGTGTGGGTGCTGGGTGGTGGGTGGTGCCGGACGGATCGGTGCGGCCGGCTCAGTACGGCCAGCGCCGGACGGGGCCGATGCCGCAGCCGACGTAGTAGCCGGCCGTGCGGGCGCCGATCGGCATGGGGATGTGCGGCTCGACGGGGTAGAGGTCCTGCTCGATGACCGCGAAGATCTCGCGGTCGAGCCGGCCCAGCGCGTCGAGGAGCGGGGGCATGTCGGGCTCGCCGTACGGCGGCTCGCACATCACGCCGAGCTTGACGGCCTCGGCCAACGAGATGTTCTCGGCCAGCACCCGCGCGCGGACCACCGGGTCGACCGACTTCAGGTGCACGTAGGTGATCCGCTCGGGGAAGCGCTCGATGATCTCCAGGTTGTCGCCGGCGCAGTAGGACACGTGGCCGGTGTCGAGGCAGAGGTTGACCAGGTCGGGGTCGGTGTCGCTGAGGAAGCGCTCGATGCGCTCCTGGGTGTCGACGTGGGTGTCGGCGTGGGGGTGGAAGACCAGCTTCACACCGTAGGACTCGAAGAGGTAGCGGGCCAGCTCGTCGGTGCCGGTGACGAGGTTCTTCCACTGGTCGGCGTCGAGCTCGGAGCCCTCGGTCGCCTCACCGCTGTGCTGGTCGGTGTACTGCTCGGGCAGGTGCACGAGGTACTCGGCGCCGACAGCCGCGAGCAGCTTGGCCTCCTGGCCGAACTCACGCTTGGCCTTCTCGAGGGCGTCGGTCCCCTGGTGCAGACCGGCGAAGACCGTGCCGCCGCAGACCGTGAGGTTGCGGCTGGCGAGCTCGTCCTTGAGCTGCTCGGGGTCCTGGGGCATGAAGCCCTGCGGGCCGAGCTCGGTGTAGACGTAGCCCACGCGGGCGATCTCGTCGAGGTAGACGTCCCACGTGACCTGGTGCGGGTCGTCGGCGAACCAGACGCCCCACGAGTCGGGAGCCGTGCCGAGGCGGATCTGGGAGAGGTCGGTCATCAGTAAGTCCTTCGAGAGAGTTCTGGTCGTGGAGAGGGAGCGTGGGTGGAGCCGGGGCTCACTTCGAGGTCGGGAAGGCGAAGCTCGCGTCGCTGGCGGCGCTCGTGCGCGGCCAGCGGGCGGTGACGACCTTGGCGCGGGTGTAGAACCCGATGCCCTCGGGGCCGTGGACGTGCTTGTCGCCGAAGAGCGAGTCCTTCCAGCCGCCGAAGGAGTAGAACGCCATCGGGACCGGGACGGGCACGTTGATGCCGATCATCCCGACGTTCACGCCGCGCTGGAAGCGACGGGCGGACTCGCCGCTGGAGGTGAAGATCGCGGTGCCGTTGCCGTAGGGGTTGGCGTTGATCATCGCGATCGCCTCGTCGACGGTGTCGACCCGGACCACGGAGATCACCGGGCCGAAGATCTCCTCGGTGTAGACGTCCATGTCGGTGGTCACCTGGTCGATGACGGTGGGGCCGACGAAGAAGCCCTCCTCGTGACCGGCGACCTCGAGGCCCCGGCCGTCGACGGTCACGTCGGCGCCCTGGGTCTCCCCCGTGCCGATCAGCCCGACGATGCGCTCCTGGGCGTCGCGGGTCACGACCGGGCCCATCTCGCTGTCGCTGTCGCGGCCCGAGCCCACCTTGACGTCGCGGGCCCGGTCGTTGACCGCGGCCACGACGGCGTCGCCGGCCTCGCCCACGGCGACCGCCACGGAGATGGCCATGCACCGCTCGCCGGCGGATCCGAACGCAGCCGCGGCGAGGTGGTCGGCGGCGAAGTCGATGTCGGCGTCGGGGAGGATGATCGCGTGGTTCTTGGCGCCACCGAGGGCCTGGACCCGCTTGCCGCTGGCCGTGCCGCGCTCGTGGATGTAGCGCGCGATGGGGGTCGACCCCACGAACGAGACGGCGGCGACGTCGGGTGAGTCGAGGATGGTGTCCACCGCGACCTTGTCGCCGTGGACGACGTTGAAGACGCCGTCGGGCAGCCCGGCCTCCTGCCACAGCTCGGCGATCAGCACCGAGGCGGAGGGGTCGCGCTCGCTCGGCTTGAGCACGAAGGTGTTGCCGCAGGCGATCGCCACCGGGAACATCCACATCGGGACCATGGCCGGGAAGTTGAACGGCGTGATGCCGGCGACCACACCGAGGGGCTCACGGAAGGAGAAGGTGTCGACGTCGGTCGAGACCTGGTCGGAGAAGTCACCCTTCAGCAGGGAGGGGATGCCGCAGGCGAACTCCACGACCTCCAGGCCGCGCTGCACCTCGCCGAGGGCGTCGGAGAGCACCTTGCCGTGCTCGTCGGTGATCAGCTCGGCGATGTCACCGGCCCGCGCGTTGACCAGCTCACGGAAGGCGAAGAGGATCTTGGCGCGACGGCTGACCGAGGTCTCCGACCACTCCGCGAAGGCGTCCTTCGCGGCGGCGATGGCCGACTCGACGTCGCCGGTGCTGCCGAGCAGCACCTCTGCCTGCTGCTGGCCGGTCGCCGGGTTGTAGACCGGCGCCGTGCGGTCACTGCTCCCAGACGTGGGCTTGCCGGCGATCCAGTGCTGAACGGTTCTCACGGTGATTTCCTCCGGAGTGGACGGGGATGGTGGGCGCATCTACTAGTCAACGCGCGCGCCACCGGGTCTGTCAATACTTTGTCCTGACATTCTGACCGTAACACATGACGGGCATCACCCCAGGGCCTGCGACGGCGACGACGTGCGCCCCTATGCCGCCTCGCTGCGTACTCATGCTTCTACTTAAATATGTAAGAACAAAGTCTTGACAAGGGGACGGCCGCGCAGCGAGGCTGTGATGGCCGGCACACCGGCGAGCGCCACAGCGAAGGCCGGGGCGCAGGGCGTGGCCCAGCTCCACTCGGACCACGTCGCTCTGTCCCCGCATCGAGCGCAGGTCGCGTCTCGAGCACCCGTGTTCATACCGAAAGGAACACCCCACATCATGAAGAGCACCCGATTCCGCAAGGGCGCCTCACTCGGTGTCGTCGCGGCTCTCGCCGTCCTGGCCACCGCGTGCAGCGACGGAGGCGCCCCCGACTCCGAGGAGACCTCGGGCGGCGGTGGCGGCGCCGGTGACAACTCCGGCTACACCATCGCGATGGTGACCCACGAGACCCCGGGCGACACCTTCTGGGACAAGATCAAGGCCGGCGGCCAGCAGGCAGCCGCCAACTACGGGATCACCCTGAAGTACTCCAACGACCCCGACCCGGCCAAGCAGGCGACGCTGATCCAGAACGCCGTGGACTCCAAGGTCGACGGCATCGCCACCACCCTGGCCACTCCCGACGCGCTCGCTGCCTCCGTCGGAGACGCGCGCGACGCCGGCATCCCCGTCGCCGCCTTCAACTCGGGCATCGACCAGTACCTCGACACCGGCGCCCAGATGTACTTCGGGTCCGACGAGAACCTCGCGGGCTCGACCGCTGGTGAGCGGATCGCCGAGGCCGGCGGCTCCAACGTGCTGTGCGTCATCCAGGCCGCCGGCTCGGTCGCCCTCGAGGCCCGCTGCGCCGGAGTGAAGAGCGCGGTGCCCGGCACCAACAACGTGCAGGTCAACGGCGCCGACGACTCGGCCGTGGTCTCCGCCCTCCAGGCGAAGCTCACCGAGGACCCCTCCATCGACCACATCGTCACCCTCGGCGCCCCGATCGCGCTCGACGCGCTCCAGGCGATGGAGGCGGCCGGCAGCGACGCCAAGCTGGTCACCTTCGACCTCAACGCCGACGCCGCCCAGCGGATCAAGGACGGCGACATCGAGTTCTCGATCGACCAGCAGCCCTACGTCCAGGGTTACATGGCCGTCACCGCGCTCTACCTCAACCTGAAGAACGGCAACGACCTGGGCGGTGGCGGCCCCGTGCTCACCGGTCCCTCGTTCGTCGACGCTGACAACATCGACGTGATCCTGCCGTTCGCGCAGAACAACACGCGCTGATCGAGCTCTCGGAGCCGCCCGGGCCGGTCACCACACCGGCCCGGGCGGCTCCCTCAGCCTTCTTTCGGATCCTAGGAGACAGACATGAGTAGCACCTCCACACAGAAACCCGAGCTGGGAGCGCACGCCGAGTCCGGCAATCGCGTCCAGGTCGCCCTCTTCCAACGGATGCTGTCGCGACCAGAGATCGGTGCCCTCGTGGCCGCCGTCGTGATCGGCATCTTCTTCCTGATCGTGGCACCTTCGTTCCGGTCCGCTGACTCGCTGTTCACGGTCCTGT
>CAWJSY010000007.1:0-380095 GCA_963845645.1 uncultured Actinomycetota bacterium | reverse complement strand
CTTCGCCCACAACTTCTCCGTCGGTGGGGTGCGGGTCTCCATCACCGTGCTCTGGTGGTTCCTCTTCGTCGCCCTGGCCACGTGGGTGCTGACCCGGACCAAGATCGGCAACTGGATCTTCGCGGTGGGCGGCAACGCCGCCAGCGCCCGCGCCGTGGGCGTGCCGGTCATGCGGGTCAAGATCGGCCTGTTCATGACCGTCGCGTTCCTCGGCTGGTTCATGGGCATGCACACGCTCTACCGCTTCAACACGCTGCAGGCCGGCAACGGCGTCGGCAACGAGTTCCTCTACATCATCGCGGCCGTGGTGGGCGGGACGCTGCTCACCGGCGGCTACGGCAACGCCATCGGGGTCGCCATCGGCTCCTTCATCTTCGGCATGACGAGCCTGTGCATCGTCTACGCCGGTTGGGACCTCAACTGGTTCCGCGCGTTCCTCGGCGTGATGCTGCTGCTGGCGGTGCTGGTGAACCTCTACGTCAAGAAGCTCTCGACCCTGCGGAAGGTGGGTTGACCATGACCGACACCCTGACCGAGCACGCCGACCCCGAGCTGACCCGGGGCGAGGTCCTCGTGGAGATGACCGACGTCGGCAAGAGCTACGGAGCCATCCGGGCCCTGAAGGACATCAACCTGACCGTCCGTGCCGGCGAGGTGACCGGCGTCCTCGGCGACAACGGCGCCGGCAAGTCCACGCTGATCAAGATCATCTCCGGCCTGCACCCGCACAACGAGGGCAGCCTGAAGGTCGACGGCAAGGAGATGCACTTCTCCTCGCCGCGCGAGGCCCTCGAGCACGGCATCGCCACGGTCTACCAGGACCTGGCCGTCGTCGGGCTGATGGAGGTGTGGCGCAACTTCTTCCTCGGCTCCGAGCTGACCTCGAGCAAGGTCCCGTTCTCGGGCCTGAAGGTCAAGGAGATGAAGCGCATCGCCGACGAGGAGCTGCGCAAGATGGGGATCGTGGTCAAGGACATCGACCAGCCCATCGGCGAGCTGTCCGGCGGCCAGCGCCAGTGCGTCGCGATCGCCCGCGCGGTCTACTTCGGGGCGCGCGTGCTGATCCTCGACGAGCCCACCGCGGCGCTCGGCGTCAAGCAGTCCGGTGTCGTGCTGAAGTACACCGCTGCGGCCCGCGACGCCGGCCTCGGCGTCGTCTTCATCACCCACAACCCGCACCACGCCTACCTCGTCGCGGACCACTTCGTGATCCTCAAGCTCGGGCAGGCGGTCCTCGACAAGAAGCGCAGCGAGGTGCCGCTCGACGAGCTCACCCGGCAGATGGCCGGCGGCGACGAGCTGACCGAGCTCTCCCACGAGCTCGAGCGATGATGGCCGCGAGAGCAGAGGTGGACGTTCCATGACCGTCGCCGTCGCTCACCACATCGCGCCCACCACCGCGCCGGCGATGCGGGAGGCGATCCGGGAGGCCCGGCTGCGCGAGACCGACCTCGCGGTGATCCATGTCGTGGAGTCGATAGACCCCGACCAGGGCGAGTCCTACCGTCTGGGCGTGGCCGACGACATCGAGCGCGCGCTCGGCGAGACGACCGACGTCGCGTGGGAGCTGCACCTGGCCACGGCCACCGCCGCCAACCTGGGCGACACGCTGGTCGGGCTCGCGGACAAGGTCGGCGCCGACCTGCTGGTGATCGGTGCCCGTCGCCGCTCCGCGGTCGGCAAGGCGCTGCTCGGCAGCGTGACCCAGACGGTCCTGCTCCGGGCGAACGTCCCGGTGCTGGTCGTCAAGTCCCGCTGACCCGCCCACCGCACCAGGCCCCTCCCGAGGGGCCTGGTGGTCCAGTGGCCCCCGCACCGTCGATCTGGAGCCCCCGATGAAGCTCGGTGTCTACACCGCGATCCTGCACGACCGCCCGCTGCCCGAGGCTCTCGACCTGATCGTTTCGCTGGGACTCGACGCCGCCGAGATCAACGCGGGCGGCTTCCTGCCCCCCGTGCACCTCCCCATCGACGACGTCATCACGAGCCAGAGCGCCCGTGACGACTACCTGGGTGTGTTCGAGGAGAGGGGCATCGCGCTCGCCGGCCTCAACGCCAACGGCAACCCCCTGCACCCCCACCCCGCGATCGGCCCGAAGCACGCCGACGACCTCAGGCGCGCGATCCGCGCGGCCGGCGCGCTGGGCCAGACCCGGGTCGTGACGATGTCGGGGCTTCCCGGTGGCGAGCCCGCATCGACAGTGCCCAACTGGATCGTCAACGCCTGGAGCTCCGGCGCGCTCGACGTGCTCGACTACCAGTGGGACGACGTCGTCGTGCCGTTCTGGAAGGAGATCGACGTGCTCGCCGCCGACCACGGCGTCACTGTCGCGATCGAGATGCACCCCCAGAACGTCGTGTTCAACCCGCCCACGCTCCAGCGTCTGGTCGAGCGCTGCGGCGCGACGAACATCGGGGCGGAGATGGACCCCTCCCACCTGTTCTGGCAGGGCATGGACCCGATCGCCGCCATCGAGCACCTCGGCCCGCTCGTGGTCCACGCCGCCGCGAAGGACGTGCGGATCAATCAGCAGCACGCCGCCGTGTACGGCGTCCTCGACGAGCGCTTCCGCCGCCGGGGCCCCGAGGAGGACCGGGTCGGCCTCGGCGGCGACGAGTACGTCAACGAGTGGCCGCAGGACTCCGCGTGGGACTTCGTCGCGCTGGGACAGGGACATGACGTCGCCTTCTGGACCCGCTTCGTGGCGGCCCTGATGGCCGTCGACCCGGACATGGCGATCAACATCGAGCACGAGGACACCGCGTTCGGCGCGGTCGAGGGCCTGACCATCGCGGCCGACGTCCTCAGGAGCGCCGCCTCCGCCGCCGTCGGCTGAGCGAGTGCTGCCCGAGCTGAGCGCGGTCGCCTGGGTCGCCGTCGTCCTCGCGGCGGCCCTCGTGGGCTTCGCCAAGACCGCGCTCGGCGGGGCGGGCTCCCTGGCCGTGGTCCTCTTCGCCGTCGCGCTCCCCGCGCGGGAGTCGACGGGCGCGCTGCTGCCGCTGCTGCTGTGCGGTGACGTGCTCGCGGTCGCGCTCTACCGGCGCCACGGCTCCTGGACGACGCTGCTCCGGTTGCTTCCGGGCGTGGTGCCCGGCCTGTTCGTGGGGGCGTGGTTCGTCTCGGCGGTCGACGACAGCGTGATGCGGCTGGCCATCGGTCTGATCCTGCTGGCGATGACGCTCATCCAGCTGGGCCAGCGCGCCCGGGCGGTGGCCCCGAGGACCGTCGCGCCGCACCCGGTGGCGTCGCTGGGCGTGGGGGTGCTGGCGGGCTTCGCGACGATGACGGCCAACGCAGGCGGGCCGGTGATGACGCTCTACCTGATCCTGGCCGGACTCCCGATGCTCGGCATGCTCGGCACCGGCGCGTGGTTCTTCCTGGCCGTCAACCTGGCGAAGGTGCCGTTCAGCGCCGGCCTGGGCCTGATCTCCGTCCCGAGCCTGCTGCTGGACCTCACGCTCCTGCCCGCGCTCCTCGTGGGCGGTGGGATCGGGGTGCTCACGATCCGCAGGCTCGATCAACGTTCCTTCGAGGTCGCCGCCCTCGGTCTGGGCGCGGTGGCGTCGGTGCTGCTGGTCCTCAGCGCCTGACGGGACCGAAAAGACCCAATTGGCCGAACGTTCTGACATACTAGCAACTATGACTGCGTCTCCCGTCCCCGATGGCATCGAGACCGCGCTGCGCGCGTTGATGATCAACCGGACCAGTCCCGTGCCCCTCTACTTCCAGGTGGCCCAGCACCTCGAGACCGCCATCAGCTCCGGCCAGATCCCGCCCGGCACCCGCTTCGACAACGAGATCGCCCTCGCCGAGCGACTGGGGTTGTCGCGTCCGACCATGCGCCGAGCCATGCAGCACCTGGTCGACAAGGGTCTGATCGTGCGCCGCCGCGGGATCGGCACGCGGGTGGTGCAGCCCAAGGTCCGGCGTCCGCTCGAGCTCACGAGCCTCTACGACGACCTCGCCGAGTCCGGCCGTACGCCGACGACCCGACTGCTGTCCTTCGAGACGATCGAGGCCGACGCCACGGCCGCCGAGAAGCTCGCCGTCGAGGAGGGCACCCCCGTGGTGCGCATCGAGCGGCTGCGCAGCGCCTCCGACCTGCCGATCGCCCGGATGACCAACGTCATCCCCGAGCGCCTGGCCACCTTCGGCGCCGAGGAGCTCGAGACCCGTGGCCTGTACGAGATCCTCCGCGCCGGCGGGGTCCACCTCCACTCGGCGGTGCAGACCGTCGGCGCCCGCAACGCGACCGCGGCCGAGGCCCGACAGCTGGGCGAGCCCCGCGGGGCCGCCCTGCTCACGATGCAGCGGCTCAGCTTCGACGACCGCGGCGACGCCGTCGAGTGGGGCAACCACCTCTACGTCGCCGGCCGCTACTCCTTCGAGATCAACCTGCTCACCGCCTGAGCCGCCCGCGCGAGGGTACGGAGCCGGCCGGTCGTCGGCCCGCGGCGGGGAGCGCAGCGCAGTGCAGCGCAGCGCAGCGACGGAGGGTCGCGGCGCTCCGCCCGAACTTACGCACGCGTCCGTAAGCCCAGGAGAGACCCGCGACGCTCACGCTCACGCTCCCGCGGGCGAGGGCGAGGACCCCACAGGTCGAGCACCAGCCGGCGGGTCGCCGCACGCGAGACGCAGACCGGCACCGTGTGGTGCGCGCGCCTCGAACGGCTGCGCAACGCAGCGACGGAGGCCGAGGCACTCCCCCGCACTTACGCACGCGTCCGTAAGCCCAGGAGAGACCCGCGCTCACGCTCAGCTCACCCCCGCGGGCGAGGGCGAGGACGAGGGCGAGGGCGAGAACCCCTACAGGTCGAGCACCAGCCGCCGGGTGGCCGAGCGCGAGACGCAGACCATCATCCGGTCGTTGCGAGCCTGCTCGACGCCGGTCAGCAGCGAGTCCCGGTGGTCCGGCCTCCCGCCGAGCACGCCGACCTCGCAGGTGCCGCACTTGCCCTCGCTGCACGAGGTCAGCACCGGCACCCCGGCCTCCTCCAGCACCGTGACCACCGCCTTGTCCGTCGGCACCACGAGCACCCGAGCCGACCGCGCCAGCTCGACCTCGAACGGTTCGTCGAGCACGGGCGCGGACAGCTCCTTGGCGGCGAACCGCTCCAGGCGCAGCGCCTCGTCCGGCCAGGTGAGGCACCGCTGCTCCACGGCGTCGAGCAGCGCACCGGGTCCGCACACGTAGACCAGCGTCTCCTCGCGAGGCGTCCCGAGCAGGCCGTCGAGGTCGAGCAGGCCGTGGGTGTCCTGCGGGTGGACGACCACCCGGTCGCCGTACGCCGCGAGCTCGTCGAGGAAGGCCATCGAGGAGAGCGTGCGGCCGCCGTACACCATCTGCCAGTCGGCGCCGGCGCGCGCCGCCGCCGCGACCATCGGCAGGATCGGCGTGACGCCGATGCCACCGGCCAGGAAGAGGTAGCGGGGCGAGGGCTCGAGCCGGAAGTGGTTGCGCGGACCCCGTACCCCCACCCGGGCGCCCACGCTCAGGCCGTCGTGCACGTACGCCGACCCGCCGCGGCCGGCGGGCTCGCGCAGGACGCCGACGCGGTAGCGGCTCCGGTCGGCCGGGTCGCCGCACAGGGAGTACTGGCGGGTCAGCCCGTTGCCGAGGACCAGGTCGACGTGCGCGCCGGGCTCCCACTCAGCCAGGTCGCCGCCGTCCTCGCGGCCGAGGGTCAGCACGACGACGCCGTCGGCCGCCTCGGTCCGCTCGAGCACGCCGAGCGTCAGGACCTCGGGGTCGCCGACGCGCTCGTGGTGGGCCTCCTCCTCTTCGGCCGTCTCCCCGTCGGCCGGGTGCTGCGGGTCGAACGCCAGCGGCAGGCGCTCGAGGACCGCCATGTTGGGCGTCGAGGCGTAGCGCACGGGTGGCCCGTCGGGACGGAGCTCACCGAGGCGCGGGAGGACGACCTCGAGCGCGACCCGGGCCTCCAGCCGGGCCAGCGGGTTGCCCAGGCAGCCGTGCAGGCCCTCGCCGAAGCCGAGGTGGCGCGCGGGCGGGCGCAGGGCGTCGTACTCGTGGGGTCGCTCGAACTGCCGCTCGTCGTGGTTGGCGGCGCCCACCACCATCGCCACCCGGTCGCCGGCCGGGATCCGGACGCCGTGGACCTCCACGTCGCGGGTCAGGTGGCGCACCGTGAGCTGGAGCGGCGTGCGGAACCGCAGCCCCTCCTCGACCGCGCCGGGGATCAGGGACGGGTCCTCGCGCAGGGCGCGCTGCTGGTCGGGTCGGGCCGCGAGCTCCTGGAAGAGGGTGGACAGCAGGCCGGCCGTCGTCTCGATCCCGGCCAGGTAGAGGCCGAAGACCAGTCCGACCATCTCGGAGGCCGGCTCGATGTGCTCCTCGGCGAACGGCACGCCCGCGACGTCGGACTGCACGATGTGGGTGAGCAGGTCGGCGCGGGGCCGCCGCCGCCGCTCCTCCAGCAGCCCGGCCAGGTAGACCCGTGACCGGTCGGTGCACTCCACGGCGTGCGGGGTGAGCTGGTCGTCGTCGGGCACCCGGTCCTTGAGCCCGTGGGACCAGGCGATCAGCTGCTCGCGCTCCTCGCCCACCGGGAGGCCGAGGAAGTCGAAGAAGACCGTGTAGGGCAGCGGCCAGGACAGCTCCTGCGCCAGGTCGACGCTCCCGCGGGCGGCGAAGGAGTCGACGAGCCGGTGGGTGACCCGGCGTACGTCGGACTCCAGGGTGGCGATGCTGCGTGGCATGAACTCGCGCTGGACCACCGCCCGCAGGTCGTCGTGCCGCGGGTTGTCGATGATCGGCAGGTTGCCGGCCCCGCCCTGGTCGTTGGTGGCGTCGAGGTCGATGCCGGGGTGGTTGATGAACGTCGCCGGGTCCAGCAGCGCCGCGCGGACGTCGTCGTAGCGCGAGAGCGCCCAGAAGTCCCACTTCTCGTTGTAGTAGACCGGCGCCTCGTCGCGCAGCCGCTGGTAGACCGGGAAGGGGTCCTCCTGGAAGGCGACCGAGAACGGGTCGTAGACGACCGGCGTCTGGGGCGGGGCCGGCTCGGCGGGCGGGACGGGCTGGTGCGACAGGGACATGGCGTCCTCCGGGACGGCAGGGTCGGGCGGGCGTGGAGGTCTGCGGGCGGGTCAGGAGACGGTGAAGGCGGTGCGGAAGCGGTCGAGCGCGAGGTCGGGGTCGCCGGAGGCGAAGGCCTCCATCGCGACCACGCCGTCGTAGCCGGTCTCGGCGAGCGCGCGGGCCACGACCGGCCAGCTGACCTCCCCGGTGCCGGGCTCGCAGCGCCCGGGGACGTCGGCGACCTGGACCTCGCCGAGGTACGGCGCGCAGCGGCGGACCAGCTCGACGAGGTTCCCCTCGCCGATCTGGGCGTGGTAGAGGTCGAGGTTCATCCGCAGGTGCGGGCTGTCGACGTGGGCGACCAGGGCCAGGGTGTCGGCGGCGCGCGCGAACGGGGTGCCGGGGTGGTCGACCTCGGTGTTGAGGTTCTCGAGCACGAACGTCACGTCGTGCTCCTGCCCCAGGGCCGCGACCCGGTCGAGCGTGCGTCCGGCGGCGAGCCACTGCTCGCCCGTCACGACCTCGACGGGCCGGACCGGGAGCCCGCCCTCGCCGAGCCCGGTGCCGTGCAGGTTCAGCGACGGACAGTCCAGGGCCCGGGCGAAGGCGATCGACTCCTCCGCGGTCGCCAGCAGCGCGTCGGCGCCGTCCGGGGTCGTCAGGTCGCCCTCGAGGTAGCCGGTCATCGAGGTGAACCTGGCCCCGGTCGCCACGAGCGCCTCGGCGTCCTTGGCCGACCAGTCCCAGATCTCGACGGCGAGGCCGGCGTCGTGGATACGACGTACCCGCTCGAGGAACGGGAGGTCGGTGAAGACCATCTCGGCGCAGACCGCCAACGTGAAGCTCATGCCGCACCACCGACCCGCTCGTCACGGGCGACCGTGACGCGGGCGCCGGAGCGGACGGACTCGATGCAGGCCTCCGCGACGGCGTACGCCGCCCACGCGTCGTCGGCCCCGACGCTCGGCCGCCGCCCCTCGCGGACGGCGCCCGCCAGCTCGGAGAACTCACCGGCATAGGCGTCGGCCATCAGCGCGACGTCGCTGCGCTCGGTGGCCGCGGAGCGCCCGCTCGCGTCGTGCAGGCGCATGGCCGTGCTCGACCCGTCGCCGACGGTGACCATGCCCTCGGAGCCGAAGACCTCGCCGCGCACGTCGTAGCCGTAGGCCGCGGCGAAGCTGGCCTCGGCGACCGCTATCGCGCCGTTGTCGTAGCGGACGACCACGACCGCGGTGTCGAGCAGGCCCTGGTCCTTGAAGTCGGGCCGCACCAGCGCGTCGGCGGTGGCGACGACGTCGAGGGCGCGGGCCCCGGGGTTGAGCCAGTTGAGCGCGTCGAAGTCGTGGATGAGCGTCTGGGTGAAGATCGTCCAGGCCGGGACCGAAGCCGGGTCGGCGGGGCCGGTGCCGGGGTCGCGCGTGAGCGAGCGCATCAGCTGCACCGAGCCGATCCGACCGGCGGTGATCGCGGCGTGGGCGGCGGCGAAGTCGGGGGCGAAGCGGCGGTTGAAGCCGACCTGGAAGACCACGCCGGCCTTCTCGGCGGCGGCCCGCGCGTCGGCGATCTCGAGCGTCGAGCTGCCGGCCGGCTTCTCGCAGAAGACGTGCTTGCCGGCCTCGACCGCCGCCTGCACCAGGGACGCGTGGGCGGTCGAGGAGGCGCAGACGACCACGGCGTCGACGTCGTCGGCGCCGAGGAGGGCCTCGACCGAGGCCTCAGCCCGGGCGCCCAGCGGGTCGGCCACGACCGCGGCCGCACCGGGTCGCGGGTCGGCCACGGCGACCAGCCGGGCCTCCGGGACGCGCCGCGCGATGACCGCGGCGTGCGAGGCCCCGATCCGGCCGGCGCCGATGAGTCCGAGGCGGACGGGGTCGAGGTTCATGGGCGAGGCTCCGATGCTGGCGGCGGCAAACTAGAGCGCTCTAGTCCGATGACGAGAACGATAGGTCGCTCCCGCGCGGGGTGTCAAGACCCTGGAGCGGGCCCCCGCGCGGAGCTCGGGGACGGCGGTGCGGTGCTGGAACGCAGCACGAGCGTCGGCTCCAGGACCAGGTCCGGCTCGGCGACCGGCGCACCGTTGAGCCGCGCGACCAGCCGCTCCACGGCCAGCCGCGCCATCAGGTCCGGCTGCTGGGCCACGGTCGTCAGGTCGGCCTGGGCCAGCCGGGCCACCGCACTGTCGTCCCAGCCCACCACCGAGACCCGACCCGGGACGTCGACCCCCTCGTGGGCCAGCGCACCGATCGCACCGACCGCGACGTCGTCGTTGTAGCCGATCACCGCGGTCGGCAGCGGTCCGGACGCGAGCAGGGCGCGGACCGCGCGCTGCCCGTCGAGCTGCGACTCCCCGGCCGTGACCACCCGGACGTCGGCGTCCAGACCGCGTGCCGCCATCGCCGCGACGTACGCCGCACGGCGGGACGCGCCGGTGTGCGTGTCGCCGCCGTCCAGGTGGACGATCTCGTGGTGCCCGAGGTCGACCAGGTGGCCGACCGCGAGGTCCATGCCGTGGGCGTCGGAGGTGCGCACGCTGTCGACGCCCGGCAGGTCGACGCGCCAGCCCACGACGACCAGCGGCACCTCGCCGGCCATCAGCGGCGCCGACGTCGCCGGTTCCATCATCACCAGCGCGTCGAAGCGGAAGTCCTGGAGCGACTGCACGGCGCGCTTCTCGTCGCGGCTGCGGGTCAGCGCGCTGAGGATCAGCCCGTAGCCGGCCTCCTCCGCGGCGACGTACAGGCCGTCGAGCAGGTCGAGGTGGAAGGCTCCGGTGACGCCGAACATCACCCCGATCAGCTTGGACCCCTTGCCCGCCAGGGCGCGGGCCCGCGCGTCGGGGCGGTAGCCGAGCTCACGGGCCGTGGCGAGCACCCGCTCGCGCGTGGCCTCGCTGGCCCCGGGAGCCTCGCGCATGACGATCGAGACCAGGGCGCGCGAGACCCCGGCCGCCTCTGCGACCTCGGCGAGGGTCACCCGGCGCGAGGAACGCCAGTCAGCGTCGTCGCCCATGCGCGCGCCTCCTGGTCGTCCGGCGGTGAGAGGTGTTCGACCTCATCGTCGCCGGACCCCGGCGACGGCCGACGAGGGGGGTCGGCCACCCCGGCGACAGCCCCCCCAGACCGCCGCGACGAGATGACCGACCGTCACTGCCCCACGACCTCGACCTGACGGTCGATCCGGCAGGAAGCGTAGGTCGGGTCGACCGGGCTGGACCAGATTTTTCGTTGGTCCACGCGGGTTGAACAACTCGGGCTCAGCGGGAGCGCCGGGACAGCACCGGGCGGAGCACCACGGCGACCAGCAGCGCCCCGCCGCCCAGCAGGCCCCACCACACGGCGTGCCGGCGGGTCGCGGCCAGCACGTCGGGCTCGGGGTCGGGGACGGCGGCAGGCACGTTGTCACGGTCGCGGACCCGGCTGCCGCTGATCTCTCCGGCGCGGCTCGGGCGCAGCGGGGCCCGCAGCGCCTCGACGGGCTGGAGGACGCCGTGGCCGGTCAAGACGTTGCCGGGCGTGCGATCGCGACCGCCGGTGGCCGAGGCGTAGAGGCGGGCGACGACCTGCGCGCCCGTCTCGTCGGGGTAGTAGCTCAGGAGCAGGGCCAGCACGCCGGCCACCTCGGCCGCCGCCCAGTCGGTGCCGAGACCGGGGACGACGCACGGGGCACGGTTCATGCCGTAGCCGACGGCCCCCGACGTCGGGGCGGCCACGTCGATCGCGGAGCTCTGGAGCACCGACCCGACGACGTCGACGCCGGGGGGCGCGGTCGACGCGGCGGCCACGACGGTGGGGACGTCGTCGTACCCGGCCGGCCAGGCATCGCGGGCGGCGTCCTCACCGGGCTGCGGCTCGCTCCCGACACGGCCGGCCTCCTCGTCGGGCCCGTAGTCGGCGTACAGCGGCTCGCTCTCCTCGTCGGGCCGGTCGCCGGACGCCGCCACCACGACCACGCCCGCGTCGGTGAGCGCCTCGACCGCGGCGTCGAGGCCGTCGGTGCGGCTGACCGGCCGGGGCACCACGACGAGGTCGGTGCCGAGCTGCTCCTGACGGTCGGCGAGGCCCGCCAGGCCGGCCGCCACGGCCTCCGGGGCGAGGCCGCTCTCGCCCTCGCCGGGCGTGAGCGAGTCGTAGACCCGGACGTCGACGACCGTCGCGGCCGGTGCGAAGCCGATCGTCCGGTTGCCGTCGGGCGGTCCGGCGACGATGCCGGCCACCGCGGTGCCGTGCCAGCCGACCAGCTCGCGGCCCGCAGAGACCTTCGGGCCGGTGACCAGGCGCGGCAGCACCCCGGGCGCGACGCCGTCGTCGACGACGGCGACCACGACCCCGTCCCCGGGCTCTCGCCCGCGAGCGCGCAGCAGGGCGTGGGCCTCGTCGATGCGCAGCGCGGCGACCGGCGCGCTCGGGTCGGGCCGCTCGGTCGGCGTCGTGTCGGTCGCGGTCACCGAGTCGCAGACGTCGCCCACGGCGTACGCCGGCGCCGGGACGGCCACGGGCAGGCCGACCGCGAGTGCGGCGAGCGCCAGCGCGGCCGCGATCGCGACGCCGCCCGCGCGCTGCCTCACCCGCACGGCTCGCGGTCGCCGCGGGCCGGCGGGCAGCGGGCGGCGTCGACCGACAGGGTCACCCCCGGCACGAACAGCTGGACCCACGACTCGGGGGCGATCACCTCGGGCACGTCGGCGTAGCCGAGCAGCCCGACCACGTCGGGGCCCTGGAGCAGGAAGCGCTCACCGCGACTGTCGACCAGGAACGGCTCGCCGGCGTCCGGCTCGTTGTCCCAGGCCGCGGACCTCACCACGGCGCCGGCCTCGGAGTCGACGGCGTGCTCGATCTCGTCGGGCCCCAGGTCGGCGGCCGAGGCCACGTCGTCGTCGTCCTGTCGGCGTACGACGCGGACCCCCGGCGTCGTGGCGGCCGGGGTGAGCTGGGCGCACAGCTGGTCGAGGGGCGCGGTGAGCGGCTCGGACGGCCAGTGGGCGTCGGCGTCGGGGAGGCTCAGGCTGCCGGGGTCGCCGTCGACCCGGATCTCCCCCTCGGCGCCGATCTGGGCACGCACGAGGATCTCCGCGAAGGCGGTCAGCGGCGAGGGGTCCTTCTCGCCGAGCACGTACGTCGTCCCGTCGAGCTCGTAGTAGTCGCCGACCCGCGCGGAGCGGGGCACCCCCGAGCCCGCGGAGTAGTCGACCCGGGCGCCGACGCGGCCCAGGCCGAGCGAGTCGACGTCGAGGGGGCCGCCCGCCGGGAAGAGCCGCAGCCACTCACCCGGCACCTCCACCGCCTGGCTGGAGATCGAGCCGGTCAGCGCCCGCAGGGTGGTGTCGGACAGGCCACGGCGTGACACGTCGACGGGGTAGCGGTAGGCCCGGGGCTCGGCGAGGTCGTCGATGGCGCCCTCGCCGATGACGAAGTAGTCGCCGTCGTGGGAGACCAGGAAGCCGGTCGTGGGCGAGAGGTCGACGACGTCGTCCTCGCTCACCGTCACCTTCACGCCGAGCCCGTCGCCGGTGCAGGCGACCCAGCCCTCGTTGATCAGGTCGTCGGCCTCGGGGGGCGACCCGGGGGCCCCCAGGATGCCGATCGGGGCGCCCAGCGGCAGTGTCTTCAGCTCCTGCTCGGGCACCGCGGTGGCCTCGACGTCGGCACCGAAGAGCAGCTGCGCGGACGTGATGTTGATCAGCGGGCGGCGCTGGGGGTCCTCGCCCTCGCCGGGCTCGAGGATGAGGTAGTCGGTGGCCTTCTCCTTGGAGGTGACCAGCCCCGGCTGGGTCCAGTCGTCGTCGACCCGGGGCTTGAAGACGCCGGTGACGGCCCCTCCGGCGATGACCAGCACCGCCAGGGCGACCCCGCCGACGATCGTGCGGCCGGGGCGTGTGGGCTCGACCTCGCGGCCGCCGGGCGCTCCGGAGACGAAGGCCGTCACCAGGCGACGCCGGCTGAAGGCGTAGGCCTCGACGAGGTCCTTCTTGGTGGCCACCGCTCAGCTGACGATCGCGTCGAAGAGGCCCGTGGCCAGCACCAGCAGTGGCAGCAGGGCCAGCAGGCCGACGGACTCGACCAGGTCGCCGAGCCGGCCGCGGCGTACGGAGGGCGTCGCGGGCAGCAGGGTCACGGCCAGCAGCACGCCCCCGGTGACGGCGAGCACCACGGCGGTGGCCGGACGCCAGTCGGGGTGGAGCAGCAGCGACGAGACCGCGATCGAGGCCAGCCCGACGATGCCGGACACCAGCCCGACCAGGACCTCGGAGCCGGTGCGGTACTGGCGGGTGCGCAGCATCACGACCAGGCAGGCGACCAGGGCCAGCAGGGTGCCGGCGAAGCCGAGCGAGACCGCGAAGGGTGCGATCAGCACGAGCAGCAGGCCGACGGTGGCGGAGATGGCGACCAGGATCTCGTGGGCCAGCCGCGCGTCGGCGCCGACCCGACCGGGGTCGATCTCGTCAGGGTCGGCGCTGATGTCGGCCGCGCTGTAGAGCTGGTCGACGCTGGTGCCGGTGAGGCCGAGGGCCAGCCAGGGGAAGACGCTGCCGGCCATCACCACCACCGTCAGGACCACGGTGAGCACGACGGCGGCATCGACGTCGGCGACCCCCAGCAGCAGCCCGACCGCCGTCAGCACCGCGCCCACCACCACCGGCGGGACCACCAGGGTGCGGCCCGGGCCGAGGCCGACCACACCGATCAGGCCGGCCAGGAGCGCACCCGACCCGGCCGCGGTCAGGGGGGCTCCGAGCAGCGGGGCGTCGGGCACGAGCATCAGCCCCGCGACCGCGGCGTACCCGGCGCCCATCCAGGCGACGACGACGGCCGCCTCCGCCTCCTCCTGGACCCGCGACAGCACCACCGCGCCGGTGACCAGGGCCACCGCGACCACCACCGCGGCCACCGCGGCGAGGTCGGAGCCGCGCTGCACGAGGAGCGCGATCGCGCCCAGCGCCATCAGCAGGCCGGAGGCGGCGAGCGCCGTACGCCGCCCCGACGCGGGGTCCCAGGGCTTGAGGTCGTGCTCGACGACGTCGGTCATCGCCTCGACCACGTCGTCGTAGACGCGCGGCGGCTCCTCGTCGATGCCGGCGGTGACGGTGAGGACGCCGCCGTCCTCGACGCCCTGGAGGGTCAGGCCCGCATCGCCGGCGAGCCGGCGCCCGTCGGCCATCACGACGCGGTAGCCGCCGTAGACCGTGGCGGCGTCGAGGAGCCCGACGCTGCGCGCCAGCTCGGGGACGAGGTCGGCCACGGGCACGGCGCCCGGCAGCACCAGGTCGACGCGTCGGCTGCCCGAGGCGACGGTGACCCGGACCAGGCCCGAGGTGCCTACGGACGCCTGACTCATCGCAACTCCCTCGAGATCAGTGGCGGGATCGGGTGCGTGACCGCGGCGGGGGCCGCGAGCCCGTGCATGCTACCTCCGGCTCCGGACGACGGGCGGCCGAACAGGACGCTCGGCGAGCGGGTCATTCGGGACGCGTCGAGGGGGCCGGCACCCATGGTGCCGACCCCCTCGCTGCAGGGTCCTGGGCGGGGATGACCCCGGGCTCCCTACTCGAAGTGGGCGGCGCCGCGCCTGTCGGCGGACATGTACTCGGCGTTGGAGTCGTAGACGGTGCGGTGGCTCTGGTCGAGCAGGTCGCGCATCTCGGCGATGGCGGCGTCCCACTTGGCCTTCGCCGCGAGGTAGGCGGTCTGCGCCTGGCCGTGCCAGTCGCTGCGCAGGGGCTCGAGCTCGGACTCGAGGCGGTTCATCCGGTCGTCGATCGCCTTGACGGTGCTGTTCATGTCGGCGGCGGCCTGGTCGAGGGCGCTGTGCCGGACGCGGATTCCGTCGGTGTTCATGGGGTCTCCTGGAGGTCTGCGAGGTGTCGTGCGGGTCTGCGGGACGTACGTCGTCGTCGTGGTGGAGCGTCAGCCCATCCGGCCCTGGAGCCGGGAGAAGTTGGCGCCCTGGGCCTCGTCGGTCGAGACGTTGTCGCGCTCGGTGACCCCGAGCGAGGACGCGAAGTCGTCGAGCGCCTTCACGATGATCTGCTGCTTCTCGGTCCAGGTCTGGTGCAGGACGAAGAACGATTGCGCGCCCGCGCCGCCCCACTGGCCCTGCACGGCAGCGATCTGGTCGGTCAGCCTGCTCGCGATGGTGGTGAACTCGGACCGGGCGTCGCTCACGAGCCCTGCGGCGCGGGTGAGGGTGCCTTCGCCCTGGCCGAAATCGTTCTGAGCCATGTCGCCTACTCCTTCGCTGGCGGCATGCTGCCGCGCAATCGGTGGTGGGTGTCTCTGGTCAGTTCGTCTACCCGGGCGCTACTGGCCCAAACCTTGGCCGGTGGTTTCCCACAGGCGGCGGAAGAGCCCGACCGCCACGACCACGGCGGCCAGCGCGACCGCACCGCTGAAGCCCTCGGCCACCTCGGCCCGCCGCGCCCACCAGGCCGAGCGCCACCCGCGCCCCAGCGCGACCGCGACCACGACGAGCAGCCCCGCCACCCCCACGGTCAGGGCGACGACGACGCCACGGCCGGTCGCGCCGAGCAGGTCGAGCAGCACGACGGCCAGCACGGCCCAGCAGGCCAGGCCGGCCGCACGCAGCAGCACGCGGGCGGCGCCGTGGCGATAGCTGCGGCCGGCCAGCAGCAGCGCGGCACCCGCGGCCCCGACGAGCACCCGGGCCCCGACCCGGTCGATGGGCTGGGTCGCCGAGGCCAGCAGGAGCGGGGCGCTGAGAGCCACCACAGCCAGCACCGCCGCCGAGGCCGCCACGACCGTGCGCGTCCCGCGCTCGGCCACGACGGCCACCGCCTGGCGCGGCACCACGATCCGGCCCCGCCGACCGCGCGGTCGCTCCCGCGCCGACCAGGCCGTCACCGCCAGCCGCTCGAGGTCGAGCAGGTACTGGTCGGGCACGTCGATCGCCAGCATCGGCACGAACCTGGTCGCCAGCATGGCCACGACGAGCAGGACCGCCCACACGGCCTGCGGGGGCAGCCCGGCGAGCGCCGCGCCGGTGCTCACGCCGAAGCCCGCGACGCCGGCCACCATCCACACGCGCAAGGCCTCGTCCGCCTCACGGCCCAGCGCCCGGCCGACCCCGGCCACCACGGCCGCGGCGAGCGCCGAGACGCCGAGGACGGTCGGCAGCCGCTCGGGCGCCGGGTCGTGGACGACGACGTACGCCGCGGCGCCGGCGAAGGCGGGAGCGGCGACCACCCGGTGGGCGGCCAGGCGGCCGACCGGCAGCACCGCCAGCGCAGCAGCGGCGGCCAGGACCGCCGCGACCGCGGTGCGCAGGTCGTCGTCGTCCAGCCGGGTGGCGGCCCAGCCGGCCAGCAGGGCGGCGCCCGCAGCCAGCGTGAACCACGCGGCGCTCAGTGCCCCCGGTCGTGGGGCGGGTTCCGTGGAGGGGCGCCCGGGACGGCGCTCGGACGGGCCGCCCGCGCGGTGGCCGTGGCCGGACCGACGTCCGACTGTCGTGACGCCCGTGGCGTCCGTGGCTCCTGCTCGTCGACGCACTGCCGACGGCCACGAGCAGCGCGCCGGAGACCACCCCCGCGTCGGCGAGCACGGCGTCGGGCCGCAGCGTCTCGCCCCTGGGGGTGCACAGCGCGGGGGCGGCCGACAACCCGGCCTGGTCGGCGTACTCACGGGCGACGTCGGCCACCGACGCACCGGTGGGCACGACCAGGTCGAGCACCCCGCCGCCGCCGTGCACGCTCAGAGAGAGGCTCTCGACCCGCCCAGCCCCATGCTCGGTCGTCGCCCCGTCCACCCCCGGGACAGTAGTCGGTGTCGGGACAGCCACCTATCATCGTGCGACCGGACGCTCGGGCTGTCACTGTGGTCGGGCCGTCGTCACTCCCCCCGCGGGTCCGGCGCCGCCTGCGGGCGGTCGAGCAGAGGACGAGATGACGTGAGCACCACGCTGCGCGGCGGCCGGCACGAGGCGCCGGAGATGCCCGAGGGTCAGCTGGTCCTGCAGCCCCCGCCGCAGACCCAGCCCAACGAGGGCGCGGCCGGCGTGATGATGAACGCGATCCCGATGCTCGGCAGCCTGGGCTCGATCGTGCTCGTGGCCACGATGGGTCGCACCGGGGGCGCCAGCAGCGGCCGGAGCTTCATCGCCGCCGGCATGTTCCTCTTCGCCACGCTCGGCTTCATCATCGTCCAGATCGACCGGCAGCGGAAGCAGCGCAACCAGCAGGTCACGGGCTCGCGCACCGACTACCTGCGCTACCTCGCCCACGTCCGCTCGGTGGCGCGCGACGCCGCCGACCAGCAGCGCCGGGCCCTCACCTGGCACCACCCCGCACCGGCCTCGCTGCCGGCGCTCGCCGAGGAGCGGTCCCGGGTGTGGGAGCGCGGCACCCAGGACCCCTACCACCTCCAGGTCCGCTACGGCGTCTGCGCGCAGCCGCTGGCCCTCGAGCTGGTGCCGCCCGAGAGCGCCCCGATCGACGACGTCGACCCGGCGGCCGCCTCGGCGCTCCACCGGCTGCTCGTGGTCCACCGCCACCAGCCCGACCTCCCGGCCTCGATCGACCTGCGCGCCTTCGACCGGATCGAGGTCTGCGGCGAGGAGGACCAGGCGCGGGCGCTCGCCCGCGCCGTGGTCTGCTCGGCCACCGCCTTCCAGTCCCCCGACACCCTGCTCGTCGCCGTCCTCGCCTCCGAGGAGCACCTCGCCCACTGGGACTGGGTCAAGTGGCTTCCGCACGCCCAGAGCCAGGAGGCCTCCGACGCGGTCGGGCCGATGCGCATGGTCACCACCTCGCTGGCCGACCTCGCGGCGCTGCTGCCGCCCGACCTGGGCGAGCGACCGCGCTTCGGTGCCGACGAGCGCTCGGCGACCCCCCACATCCTGCTGGTCACCGACGGGGTCGAGCTGCCCCCGGGCAACCACGTCGTCCCGCCCGACGGCCTCCACGGCGTGACCCTGCTCGACCTCCCCGCCCGGTGGACCGAGCTCGAGGACGCCACCCGGCTGCGCATCCAGCTCCTCGACGAGACCCTCGACGCGGAGGGCCGCCAGCCCGTCCACGCGGTGCGGCTGCGCGAGGACCCCGTCCGGGCCAAGGCCGACCAGTGCGACCTCTCCACCGCGGAGGCCTTCGCGCGGCGGCTCACCCCGCTGCACACCGTCGCCGCCGGCAGCGCCGAGGCGGGTGCCGGCCCTGCCGGTGAGATCACCGGGCCGCTCGACTTCATGGACCTGCTCGGGCTCGGCGACGTACGCCGCTTCGAGCCCACGGCGGCCTGGCGCCCGCGGCCCGCCCGCGACCGGCTGCGGGTGCCGATCGGGCTGGGCGAGGGCGGGTCGCTGGTCCACCTCGACATCAAGGAGTCCGCCCAGCAGGGCATGGGCCCGCACGGCCTGGTGATCGGTGCGACCGGCTCCGGCAAGTCGGAGTTCCTGCGCACGCTGGTGCTGGGGCTGGCCATGACCCACTCGCCCGAGCAGCTCAACATGGTGCTGGTCGACTTCAAGGGCGGGGCGACGTTCTCGGGGATGTCACAGATGCCCCACGTCTCGGCAGTGATCACCAACCTGGCCCAGGAGCTCACGCTCGTCGACCGCATGCAGGACGCTCTCTCCGGCGAGATGGTCCGTCGCCAGGAGCTGCTGCGCGAGGCCGGCAACTTCGCCTCGGTCCGTGACTACGAGAAGGCCCGCGCCGCCGGCGACGACCTCGCCCCGCTGCCGTCGCTCTTCCTGGTCGTCGACGAGTTCTCCGAGATGCTCTCCGCCAAGCCGGAGTTCATCGACCTCTTCGTCGCCATCGGGCGGCTGGGCCGCAGCCTCGGCCTCCACCTCCTGCTGGCCTCGCAGCGTCTGGAGGAGGGGCGGCTGCGCGGCCTCGAGTCGCACCTGTCCTACCGCCTGGGCCTGCGCACCTTCAGCGCCCAGGAGTCGCGCGCCGTCCTCGGCGTCCCCGACGCCTACGAGCTGCCGGCGGTGCCGGGCCTGGGCTACCTCAAGCCCGACCCCACCTCGCTGATCCGCTTCAAGGCCGCCTACGTCTCGGGCCCCCCCGGCACGGCCCGGCCGCGCGTGCGCCGTGACGAGGGCGGCCACGTCCAGGGCATCTTGCCGTTCACGATCTCCGAGGTGCAGGCCCTGCACGTCCCCGACGTCGAGCCGGAGCCCGAGCCGGCGCCCGCCCCCGAGAGCCAGGAGACCCTCCTCGACCTCGCGGTCGGCCACATGCTCGGCCAGGGCCCGGCGGCCCACCAGGTGTGGCTGCCGCCCCTCGACGTGCCCGACACCCTCGACGCCCTGATGCCCGACCTGGTGGTCGATCCCCAGCTCGGCCTGGTCTCGCCGCAGTGGCGGGCGCTGGGCGGACTGGTGGTGCCGCTCGGCACCGTCGACCGCCCGCGCGAGCAGCGCCGCGACACCCTGCGCATCGATCTCGCCGGCGCCGCCGGCCATGTCGCCGTCGTCGGCGGCCCGCGCAGCGGCAAGAGCACCCTGCTGCGCACCGTGCTGACCAGCATGTCGTTGACCACGACCCCGCAGGAGTCGCAGTTCTTCGTGCTCGACTTCGGCGGGGGCACCTTCACCCCGATGGTCGACCTGCCGCACGTCGCCGGCATCGGCACCCGCTCCGAGCCCGACGTCGTACGCCGGATCCTCGCCGAGGTGCAGGGCGTCGTCGACCGCCGTGAGGCCTACTTCCGGGCCAACGGGATCGACTCGATCGAGACCTATCGCTCGCGGCGGGCCCAGCGCCGGGTCGACGACGGCTACGGCGACGTGTTCTTGCTGATCGACGGCTGGAACACCCTGCGCTCCGACTTCGACGACCTCGAGATGGCCGTGCAACAGCTCGCGAGCCGCGGGCTCACCTTCGGCCTGCACGTGATCGCGGCGACGCCGCGCTGGGCCGACTTCCGGGCGGCGATGCGCGACGTGTTCGGCACCCGCCTCGAGCTGCGGCTCGGCGACGTCATGGACTCCGAGATCGACCGCAAGGTCGCGGCGCTCGTGCCGACGGGCCGACCCGGCCGCGGCCTCGTGCAGGCCAAGCTGCACTTCCTCGGCGCGCTCCCCCGCATCGACGGCGACCCCGCGGCCGAGACGCTCGGCGACGGCGTCGAGAGCCTCGTCGCCCGCATCGCCGCCGCCTGGACCGGCCCGGCCGGCCCCAAGCTGCGGCTGCTGCCCGCGCTGATCGGTCTCGACGACGTACGTCGCCTGGCGAGTGTCGGCGGCGAGGCGGCGTCCGGGGGCGGCGGGGGCGGCAGGGGCAGCGGGGCCAGCGACCGGCGGTTGCTGCTCGGCATCAACGAGAAGGAGCTCGCGCCGGTCGGGCTCGACGTCGACCAGGACCCCCACCTGCTGGTCTTCGGCGACGGTCAGTCGGGCAAGAGCGCGGTGCTGCGAGCCCTGGCGCACGAGATCGTGCGCACCCGCACACCGAAGGAAGCCCAGATCGTGGTCGTCGACTACCGGCGCTCGATGCTCGGCGAGGTGCCCGAGGACTACCTCCTCGACTACCTCACCTCGGCCGCCCAGGCGCAGCCGGCGCTGCAGGACCTCACCGCCTACCTCGAGAACCGCATCCCGGGCCCCGACGTCACCCCCGAGCAGCTGCGCGCCCGCACGTGGTGGACCGGGGCCGAGGTCTTCGTGATCGTCGACGACTACGACCTGGTCGCCACCCAGCAGACCTCACCGGTGGCGCTGATGGCTCCACTGATGGCGCAGGCCCGCGACGTCGGGCTCCACGTGATGCTGGCGCGGCGCTCCGGCGGCGCGTCGCGCTCGCTCTACGAGCCGGTCATCCAGAGCCTGCGCGACCTGGCCCAGCCCGGTCTCATGCTCTCCGGCAGCCCCGACGAGGGCGCGCTGATCGGGACGGTCCGCCCCACCCCGCAGCCCCCCGGCCGCGGCCGCCTGATCACCCGCGAGCGCGGCGTCGAGGCGCTCCAGACCGCCTGGACCGACCTGTCGCTCTGAGAGCGGTCGGCAGCGACCCTCGCCGCGTGCGGCCCGGCGTGCGGCCCGGCGTGCGGCCCGGCGTGCGGCCCGGCGTGCGCCCCGTCGCTCCGCCGCACGCTGACCCCCGCGACGCGGTGCCACGCCCGGCCGACACCAGTCGCCGGTGGCTCCACCACCCAACCCCCCGCAGATTCGGTGGCTCACCCACCGGCGTACCCGCGCAACGCCAGCCGCCAGTCGCCAGCCTCGCCAGTCGCCTGTCGCACCCGCCGGGCCGTACGGCACGGGGCGCGGTCACTTTCAGGACAATTGCTGGCCAAGTGCCCCTCGCGAGGCCGATCGAGGGGCCACGCGCGAGCAATTGAACTGAAAGTGCCGCCGAAGGCCCACCCAGCCGCGGCGGACTCAGACGTGCGTGTGCTCGCCGGGGCCGGTGACCTTCAGCCCCGGCAGGTCGGCGAGGTCGTAGGTCATCTCGAAGGTGCGCACGTAGCCGGTGTGGCTGACGCGCCAGCCGCCCGCCGTACGGCGGTAGCGGTCGGTGTAGATGGCGGCACCCTCCAGCATGAACTGGTAGTCGGGGACGATCACCTTGTCCTGCAGGTACCAGCGGCCGGTGGCGTGCTCGCCGTCGTCGTCCACCTCGACCTCGGGGTGGTGGGCCTGGTGGAGGGTGATCAGGCCGGGGCCGAGGTTGGTGCGCATGTAGGTGACCAGCGCGTCGCGGTCCCCGAAGAGCAGCCCGTTGTAGTCACCGGTCGCCTCCGGCACGAAGCACGCCTCGAACTCGTCCCAGGCCTTCGTGTCCAGCGTGCGCAGGTAGCGGTACTTGAGCTGGCAGATCTCGTCGATGTCGGTCACGCGGGGCACGGTAGTGGAGCGTCCGTCGTCGCGACCTCGGTTCTCCGAGCGGGGACGCCCGGGCCGTTGACCTAGCGCCGTCCGGTCTTGAACATCCCCCGGGCGATCTCGCGGGCCGCGGTGCGCATGAAGTCCTTGAAGGCACCCGACTCCACGACGTCGCGGACCAGCCCGCCCTCCTCCTGCTTCTGGGTACGCCGAGGCGCGGGCCGCTTGGCCTCGCGCGCCAGGTCCTTCTCGAGCTCGGCCTCGGCCGCCTCGCGCTCCGAGGCCTGCTCCTCGGCCTCCCGCTTGCGGGCGCCCTCCTCGAGCTTGGCCGCGAGGATCTCGCGGGCCGACTCGCGGTCGACCGCGATGGCGTACGTCGCGTGCCGGGGGCTGGCCTCGACGATCGCCTGCATCGCCGCCGGGTCGCTCGGGGCCATCAGCGACTCGGGGGCACGCAGGCGCGTCCAGGCGACGGGGGTGGGCGCGCCGCGCTCGTTCATCACCGTGACGACGGCCTCGCCGATGCCGAGGCTGGTGATGACCCGGCCGAGGTCGTCGTACTCGCTGTGGGGGTAGGTGTTGACCGTGGCCTTGAGGGCCTTGGCGTCGTTGGGCGTGTGGGCGCGCAGCTGGTGCTGGACCCGTGAGCCGAGCTGGGCGAGCACCTCGTCGGGTACGTCGGTAGGGCTCTGGGTCACGAAGAAGACCCCCACCCCCTTGGAGCGGATCAGCCGCACGGTCTGGGCGATCTGGTCGAGGAACGCGTCGGAGGCGTCGCGGAAGAGCAGGTGGGCCTCGTCGAAGAAGAAGACCAGCTTGGGCCGGTCGATGTCGCCGACCTCGGGAAGGTCGTGGAAGAGGTCGGCCAGCAGCCACATCAGGAAGGTCGAGAACACCGCCGGCCGGTCCTGGAGGTTCGGCAGCTCGACGAGGGAGATGAGTCCCCGCCCGTCGGGTGCGACCTGGAGCAGGTCGGCCGAGGCGAACTCCGGCTCGCCGAAGAACGCGTCGGCTCCTTGGTCCTGGAAGTTGATCAGCGCGCGCAGGATGACCCCGGCCGTCGCGGACGACAACCCGCCCAGGGCCTTCAGCTCGGGCTTCCCCTCGTCGCTGGTCAGGTGACCCACCACCGCCCGCAGGTCGGCGAGGTCGAGCAGCGGCAGCCCGGCCCGGTCGGCGTAGTGGAAGACCAGACCCAGGCTGGACTCCTGGGTGTCGTTGAGGTCGAGCACCTTGCTGAGCAGCGTGGGCCCGAAGGCCGACATCGTGACCCGCAGCGGGATGCCGGTCCCCTCGCCGCCCAGGGCGTAGAACTCGACCGGGAAGCCGGTCGCCGCCCACTCCTGGCCCACCGACGACGCCCGGGCGCTGATCTTCTCGCCCGGCTCGCCGGGCGTCGCCAGTCCGGAGAGGTCGCCCTTGATGTCGGCCGCGAAGACCGGCACCCCGGCGGCGCTGAGCTGCTCGGCCAGCAGCTGCAGGGTCTTGGTCTTGCCGGTGCCGGTGGCGCCGGCGACCAGCCCGTGCCGGTTGACCATCGCCAGCGGGATCCGGACCCGGGCCTCGCTCAGCCGCTCCGCGTCGAGCATCAGGCCGCCGAGCTCGAGCGCCGGGCCCTCGAAGGCAGTAGCCGCTCGTGACCGCCGCGACCAGCGGGTCGACAGCCGCTTCTCCCGCCGCGTCTCCAGCCGTTTCCCCGGCCGTCTCGTCGTCGGCGGGCTGGTCCGCGGGCTGGTCCGCGGGCGGCTGCTCACTCATGGCCACGACTGTAGGGGGCCTGCCGACCTCCCCTTATAGTCACCCGGGTGATCTTCAAGCGCGTCGGGGAGGGCCGTCCGTACCCCCAGCACGGCCTCGACGCCCGCGACTGGGCCGACGTCCCGCCCCGTCAGGTCCGTCTCGACGAGCTGGTCACCACCAAGGACACCCTGCAGCTCGCGGCCCTGCTCGACGAGGACTCGACCTTCTACGGCGACCTCTTCGCCCACGTCGTGGAGTGGCGCGGCGACCTCTACCTCGAGGACGGTCTGCACCGCGCGCTGCGCGCCGCCCTCCAGCAGCGCAACGTCCTGCACGCGCGCATCCACCGGTTGGAGGCCTGATGGATGCCCGCGCGTTCGCCCGTCTGCGCACGCTGCTGACCCTGGCCGTGCTGGTCGCGCTGCTGCTCATCGCGGTCACGTGGGCCTGGTCGGCGATCACCTCGCCCTTCCCCGCGTCCGAGGAGCCGGCCGCGCTCTGCCAGGACCAGACGATCTCCGCCGGCGACAACCTGCGCCCCGAGGACCTCACCGTCAACGTGCTCAACGCCGGCGACCGGATCGGGCTGGCCTCGAGCACCATGAACGCGCTCGAGAGCCGCGGCTTCGGGGTCGGTCAGCGCGGCAACGCCCCGCCCGGCACCCAGGTGCGCTCAGCGCAGATCTGGACCGACGACGTCGACAGCCCCGCCGTCCGCCTGCTGGCGACGTACCTGGGCAAGGACGCCGAGATCCTGGAGCGCACCACCACCGACCCAGGGCTCAGCGTGGTCGTGGGCGACGGGTTCGGGCGCGTGCGCAAGGGTCGCAACCGGATCGTCCCGAAGCAGGACACCATCGTGTGCAGCCCCGTCACGCCGGCCACCCCGGTCGACCTGCCCGACGGGGGCTGACCGCCGCTCCGACCGGTGTCAGTCGTCGAGCCAGTGGGCCAGGCGCCCGCGGGCGCTGACCTCGCGCAGCCGCTCCTCGGTCTTCTCGCGCATCTTGCGCGGGGTCACGACCAGGATGTCGTCGCCGTGGCGCAGCACGGTACGTCGTTCGGGCACCAGGGGCTCGCCCTCCCTGATGACGATCGAGACCGAGGCTCCGCGCGGCAGCCGCAGCTCGCCCACCTCCACGCCGTGCAGCCGCGAGACGGGGCTGACCCGCAGCTGGAGCAGGTCGGCGGCGACACGCTCGAGCGGCGCCGCCTCGAGGTCGAGGTCGCGCGGCTCCGAGCGGCGGGTGACCTTGAGGACGCGCGCGACCAGCGGCAGCGTCGGACCCGTGAGCAGCGTGTAGACGACGACCAGCACGAAGACGATGTCGAAGAGCTGGTCGGAGCCCGGCACCCCGGCCGCCAGCGGGATGGTGGCGAAGACGATCGGCACCGCGCCGCGCAGCCCGGCCCAGGACAAGAAGGACAGCTCGCGCCACGGCATCGGCTGCACCACCGCGCTGACCAGCACCGAGATCGGCCGCGCCACGAACGTGAGCACGAGCCCGGCCGCCAGCGCCAGCCCGATGGTCTCCCACGTGAGGCGGTCGGGCGCGAGCAGCAGCCCGAGCATGACGAACAGTCCGATCTGCGCGATCCAGGCGATGCCCTCGGAGAAGGAGCGGGTGGCCGAGCGGTGCGGGAGGTCGGAGTTGCCGAGCACGAGCGCGGCGACGTACACCGCCGCGAAGCCCGAGGCGTGCAGGGCCGAGCCGCCGGCGTACGCCAGGATCGTCAGGCAGAGCACAGCGATGGGGTAGAGACCGGTCGCGGGCAGGGCAGCCCGACGCATGATCCAGGCGCCGCCGAAGCCCACCGCGAGCCCGGCCAGCACCCCCGCCACCAGCTCGAAGACGATGACGGCCGCGACGACGAACAGGCTCTGGTCGGCGATCTCGCCCGAGGAGATCAGCACGACCAGCACCACGGTCGGGGCGTCGTTCAGCCCCGACTCGGCTTCCAGCGACCCGGTCAGCCGCTTCGGCAGCGGCACCGACCGGAGCACCGAGAACACCGCGGCCGCGTCGGTGGCCGAGGTGACCGCACCCAGCAGCACCGCGATCTCCCACGGCAGGCCGAGGAGGTAGTGCCCGGCCAGCGCGACGATGGTCACCGAGACCGAGAAGCCGAGGGTCGCCAGCGTGACCCCGAGCCGCATCGCCGGGCGGATCTCGCCCCAGTTGGTGGTGAGCCCGCCCTCGGCCAGGATCAGCACCAACGCTGCGAAGCCCAGCGCGTGGGCGACCTCGGCGCTGGCGAACGGCACGCCCAGCACTGACTCGCCGAGGACCACGCCCATCATCAGGTAGATCAGCAGGCTGGGCAGGCCGGCCCGGGTGGAGGCCCGGACGGCGAGGATCGCCAGCAGCGTGACCGCCGAGCCCACGAGGAGGAAGGCGTTGAGCTGGTCGACGTCGAAGCTCATCTGTCCTTGGCGGCACGGGAGACGGGGCGGCGGACGCGCAGTCTATCGGTGCGACGGCCCCGTCCAGGCGTCGCGGAAAACTGGAACTTGTTCTAGATTTGCCTCCCATGAGCCACCACCCCCCGGGCACCGCGGTCCCCGACGTGCTGCCCGCCTCCTCGCTGCCGACCGACGCGCCGACGTACGACGTCGTGGTGGTGGGTTTCGGCATCGCGGGCGGCTGTGCGGCCCTCGAGGCCGCGCGGGCCGGCGCGCGGGTGCTGCTGCTGGAGCGGGCCGCGGTGCACGGCGGCACGTCGAGCATGTCGGGCGGCCACTTCTACCTCGGCGGCGGGACCGCGGTGCAGCGGGCGACGGGCCACGAGGACAGCCCCGAGGCGATGTACCGCTACCTGGTCGCCACGTCGAAGGAGCCCGAGCACGACAAGATCCGGGCCTACTGCGACGGGTCGGTCGAGCACTTCGACTGGCTGGAGTCGCTCGGCTTCGAGTTCGAGCGGTCCTACTTCCCCGAGAAGGCCGTGATCCAGCCCGGCACCGAGGGACTGATGTTCACCGGCAACGAGAAGGTCTGGCCGTTCCGCGACGAGGCCGTGCCCGCGCCGCGCGGCCACAAGGTGCCGATGCCGGGTGACACCGAAGGGACCCGGATCGTGATGGACCTGCTGCGCGACCGGATCGCGGAGGCCGGCGTCGAGGTGCGCTTCGAGACCGGCGCGACCCACCTGGTCGTCGAGCCGCGCGACGGCGACGACGTGGTGGTCGGCGTGGCCTGGCGCTGCTTCGACACGACCGGCGTCGTCGCGGCGCGATCGGTCGTGGTCGCCGCCGGTGGCTTCGTGATGAACCCCGACATGGTCGCCGAGCACACCCCCGCGCTCGGCTCGAAGCTCTTCACGCTGGGGTCGACGTACGACGACGGGCTCGGCATCCGCCTGGGCCAGTCGGTCGGCGCCGAGCTCAAGCACATGGACGAGCCGTTCATCACCGCGCCGTTCTACCCGCCGTCCTCGCTGGTCACGGGGCTGCTGGTCAACGCCGAGGGTCGCCGCTTCGTGGCCGAGGACAGCTACCACTCGCGCACGTCGTACTTCGTGATGCAGCAGACCGGCTCGGCGGCCTACCTGATCGTGGACAGCGAGCACGTCGAGTACCCCGCGATGCCGCTGGTCCCGCTGCTCGACGGCTTCGAGACGATCGAGGAGATGGCCGCGGGTCTCGGGCTTCCGGAGGACGCGCTGCGGACCACCCTCGAGCGCTACAACGAGCACGCCGCCCGCGGCGAGGACCCCGACTTCCACAAGCACCCCGACTGGCTGGCCCCGCAGGCGGTCGGGCCGTGGGCGGTCTTCGACGTACGCCTGGGCCACGCCCTGTACGCCGGCTTCACGCTCGGAGGTCTGCGCGTCAGCGTCGACGGCGAGGTGCAGCGTCCCGACGGCTCGGTCGTCCACGGCCTGTACGCCGCCGGCGCCTGCGCCTCCAACCTGGCCCAGGACGGCGCCGGCTACTGCTCCGGCACCCAGCTCGGCGAGGGCTCGTTCTTCGGCCGCCGCGCCGGCCGCCACGCCGCCGGCCGCTCTGCCCACGTACCACCGTCTGCTGGTAAGTAGTCGCTTCTGGGCCTCCACAACACCCCAGAAGCGCTGGCGTACCAGCAGACGGTGGTATCTCGCACCGGCCTAGCATCGGGGCGTGACCGAGAGCGAACGATGGAGCGCGGCGACCCGGGCGAACGTGCCCCCGTTCCACGTGATGGACCTGCTGGCGGCGGCGGCGGAGCGGCGGCGCACGCACGACGACCTGGTCGACCTGCTCGCCGGGCAACCCAGCACGGGCGCGCCCGGCCCGGTGAACGCCGAGGCGGTACGGCTGCTGCAGAGCGGCGACCCGCTCGGCTACACGCCGGCCACCGGGATCCGCGAGCTGCGGGAGGCGATCGCCGGTCACCACCGCCGCACCTACGGTCTGGACGTCGACCCCGACGAGGTCGTGGTGACGACGGGGTCCAGCGGCGGGTTCCTGCTCGCGTTCCTGGCGGCCTTCGAGGTCGGTGACCGGGTGGCGATCGCGCGGCCGGGCTACCCCTGCTACCGCAACGTGCTGGCCGCCCTCGGGTGCGACGTGGTCGAGATCGCCACCGGCCCGGAGACCCGCTTCCAGCCGAGCGTCGAGCAGCTCGCCGCGCTGCACGCCGGCCCCGAGGGGCCGCTCGCGGGCCTGGTCGTGGCCAGCCCGGCCAACCCGACCGGCACCATGCTGCTGCCCGAGGAGCTCGCCGCGCTGTCGCGCTGGTGCGAGGAGCACCAGGTGCAGCTGATCTCCGACGAGATCTACCACGGCATCGAGTACGCCCCCCTCGAGGGCGAGCAGCGGCTGGCGCGCTCGGCCTGGGAGACCAGCCGCGAGGCCGTGGTCTTCGCGAGCTTCTCGAAGTACTTCTCCATGACCGGCTGGCGGATCGGCTGGATGCTGGTGCCGCAGCGCCTGCGCCGCGCGGTCGACGTGCTCGCCGGCAACTTCACGATCTGCCCGCCGGTGCTGGCCCAGCGCGCCTGCCTGGCCGCCTTCGACGACGCGACGTACGCCGAGCTCGACGGTCACGTCCAGCGGTACGCCGCCAACCGACGGCTCCTCCTCGACGGGCTCGCCGACCTCGGACTGACCCGGCTCGCGCCCGCCGACGGCGCGTTCTACGCCTACGCCGACGTCGGCCACCTCACCGACGACTCGATGGCCTTCGCCCACGACGTGCTGGCCCGCACGGGCGTCGCGCTCGCCACGGGCGTCGACTTCGACACCGTCGACGGCGCGCGGTTCGTGCGGTTCAGCTTCGCCGGTCCGCGCGAGCGGATCGAGGAGGCGTTGCGCCGGCTGGGTCCGGTGCTGCGTCCCTGAGCAGGCTGCCCCGCGACGCTAGGGCAGGAACGCCGACGACTCCGCGACCCCGAGCCGCTTGGCGAAGGACTTGCGCAGGAAACCGGTGCGGATGCGCTGCGGGTGGTCGCCGACGCGCACGGTGCGGACGATCTTGCGCGTGTCGTAGGAGATCTTCGAGATCGAGTCGGTGCCGCTCCAGGAGATCAGGCAGTACTTCCCGTCGGCGCTCGGCGTCACCCAGTAGGGCTTCGTACCGCCCTTGAGCAGCGGGCCGCGACGAGGAGAGCGGGCGTCGACGACCGTCGCGTAGTCCGACATCGTGCCGGCCACGCAGATCCGCCGACCGCTGGGGTTGGCGGCGATGCCGTGGTGGGCGGAGTCGAGGAGGTAGGCCTCGCGGGGGGTGCGCGGCACCAGGTCGGGCAGCCGCCGGACCATCGTGATCCGGCCGCTGCGGCGATCCAGCGCGACGAAGCCGTGGAAGAACGAGAGCTGGAAGTACAGCGTCTTCTCGTCGGGCGAGAGCGTCATCGGTCGCACGGCCGTGCTGACCTTGGTGAGCCCGCGCGCGTCGAGCGCCTTGCGCAGGTCGTAGCGGCGCACGACCTTGAGCGTCTTGGCGTTGACGATCTGCAGCACCCGCTCGCCCTCGAGCGGGTCGGGCACGTCGGGGTTGTCGAGCGGGCTGTAGACCGTGCCGATGCTGGCGTGCAGGATGCGCTTGCCGCCGTCGATGTAGACGCTCTCGTGGGGCGAGCCGCCGGAGGGGAAGCGACCGAGCTCCTTGCCGTCGGAGACGCGCAGCACGTGGACGACGTTGCCGGTCGAGGCGCTGACCACGACCCGGCGACCGTCGGGCGAGACGGCCATGTGGTCGGACCGCACTCCGGCCACGGGGAAGCGCCAGACGATCTTCTTGGTGCGCAGGCTGATCGCCACGACGTCGGCGAACGACGGCCGCGAGATCACCACGAGCCGCCCGTCGTTGGAGGAGTACATGTCGTCGACCAGCTGGTCGTGCCCCTCCCCGATGGCCGCGCGGATGGCCAGGAAGTAGGCGAGGCGGTAGGGGTTGGCCGCGATCTCCTGCATCCGCTCGCGGTAGTCCGGCACCACGTCGATCGTGCCGATCCGGCGCAGGCTCCCGGGGGCCAGCACGTCGGCGGTGCCCTCCCAGTTGTTGCCCACGAAGACGGCCCGGCGTACGCCGCGCGGCGGCCGGCCGGACGACGTACCACCGGAGCGGGCGGCGGGACCGGACGACGCTGCGGCGGCACTGCCTCCCGGGTCGGCCGGGCCCGCTGCGGCGACCGGACCGGCTGCCGTCGCGGCCAGCGCGAGCGCCAGCACCCCCACTACCGAACGGCTGACCATGCGCCTCATCGTGACTCTCTCCCGCGTCGTGCGGGCGCGTGTCGCCGCGCCCCTCGTGATGACAACTGACGGTAGCCGCAGGAGTGACGGGTGGGAGGGCGTTCAGCCCGCCAGGTCGTGGACGAACTCGCCGAGCTGGGTCAGGTTGCGGCACTCCACCATCGGCACGATCTCGCCGTACGTCGGCGCCGCGGAGTCGCCGGTGCCCCAGTGTCGTCGGTGCTCGGGGTTGAGCCACCACGCGTGGCGCGCCGTGCCGGCCAGCTCCTTCAGCACGTCCTCGGCGAGATCGCTGTAGTTGGACCGGGCGTCACCCAGGATCAGCAGCGACGACTTCGGGCCCAGCGCGTCGGGGTGGGTCTCGGCGAACTTCGTGAACGCCCGCCCGTAGTTGGTGCGCCCCCACAGCGCGGCGTGCGCGGTGGCGGCGGCGAGGTCGGTCATCACGTCGACCACGTCGGCGCCGGGCGCGAAGTGGTGGCTGACCTCGTGGACGTGGTCGATGAACGTGAAGGCCCGCACCTTCTGGAACTGCTCGCGCAGCGCGAAGACCAGCAGCAGCGTGAACTGCGCGAAGTTCGCCACCGACCCGCTCACGTCGCAGAGCACGACGAGCTCGGTGCGGTGTGGCCGCTTGGGCCGGTGGTGGGTGACCAGCGGAACCCCGCCGGTCGACATCGAGGCGCGGACCGTGCGGCGGAAGTCGAGCGGACCGCGGCGCTGCGCGTGGTGCTCCTGGGTGAGCCGGGTGGCGAGGCGACGCGCGAGCGGGTAGATCTCGCGGCGCATCTCCTCCAGGTCGGCCTTGCGCGCGGAGGTGAAGTCGAGCCGGTCGATGCTGGGCCGCAGCGCCACGTCGGCCACGTGGTCGGGCCCCTTCTCCTCCGCGATCCGGCGGCGGGCGTCGTCCTCGACCATCCGGGTGATCGCCCCGATCCGCCGGCCGGCGACCCGGGCGGCCTCCTCCTCGGTGCGGCCCTCGGCCAGCAGCCCCGCGACGATCCGGTCGACCAGCTCGGCGGGCGCGACCCGCTGCAGCGCGGTGTACGCCGACCACGACGACAGCCCCGGCCCGCGCCCGGGCATCGCCCCGAACCGCGCGACCATCTCCGCCGCGAGCCGCGCCAGCGCGTCCTGGTCGCCCGCCGCCAGCGCCTCCGCCAGCCTCTCGCGCATCTCCGCCAACGCCGCCGCGTTGTCCCTGCTGGTGGTCGGGCCTTCGTCGTCCCCGGTGGTCGAGCCCTCGCCCTCGGTGGTCGAGCCGCCACCGGTGGTCGAGCCTGCCGAGACCCCGTCCCCCACCAGCCGCGGGAAGTACAGGTCGAACAGCGCGTCGAAGATCGGCCGCTGCACCTGGCGCTTGACCAGCGTCGCGGCGTACGCCGCCTGCACGGTGCGGCGGTCGCTCCACTCCAGCGCGGTGAGCGCGGCGATCGCGTCGAGGTCCTCGGCGAGCGACACCGACAGGCCGGCCCCGCGCAGCGCCTCGAGGAAGGCGATGTGGCGGTCGACCAGTCCGGAGGTCGAGCCCGGGCCGGAGGTCATCGGCGCAACCTCAGCTCCTTGACCGCGCGGGCGTGGTCGGAGGCGTGCTTGAGCACCACACCCAGGGTGTCGTCGATGGCCTTCTCGTCGAGCTCGTGGATCTCGAGCGCGATCAGCGTGCGCGCCCAGTCGACCGACTCCGCGATCGAGGGCGCCTTCTTCAGCTCCAGCTCGCGCAGCCGGCCGACGGTGGCCACGAGCTGCTCGGCCACGCGATCGTCGAGGCCGGGCACCTGCGAGGAGACGATCTCGCGCTCACGCTCGGCGTCGGGGTACTCCAGGTGGAGGTAGAGGCAGCGGCGCTTGAGCGCCTCCGACAGCTCGCGGCTCGCGTTGGAGGTGAGCACGACGTACGGACGACGGGTCGCGGCGATCGTGCCGAGCTCGGGGATCGTGACCTGGTAGTCCGAGAGCACCTCGAGCAGCAGTCCCTCCACCTCGACGTCGGTCTTGTCGACCTCGTCGATGAGCAGCACGGTCTGCTGCTCGCGGCGGATCGCGGTGAGCAGCGGCCGGGTCAGCAGGAACTCGTCGGTGAAGATGTCGTCGTGGGTCTCCGACCACTCCCGGTCGTCGCCCTGCGAGGACTGGATGCGCAGCAGCTGCTTCTTGTAGTTCCACTCGTAGAGCGCCCGGGCCTCGTCGAGCCCCTCGTAGCACTGGAGCCGCACCAGGTCGGCGCCCGTCGCGCGGGCCACCGCCTTGGCCAGCTCGGTCTTGCCGACCCCGGCCGGCCCCTCCACCAGCAGCGGCTTCTCGAGGGCTCCCGCCAGGTACGCCGTCGTGGCGGTGGCGGGATCGGCCAGGTAACCGACGGCGCCGAGCCGCTCGGTGACCGCTGCGGGGGAGGCGAACCAGGTCATGGACCCATCCTCGCGCATCCCCGGCACGGGTGGGTCGTGACCACCGGCGCCCCGCGTCGTTGAAGTCCACGTGGGAACCTGCGGACCGACCAGGCGGGCACGGCTGGTGCTGACTACGGCCAAGTGCGTCCTGGTCGGGACCATCATGGCCGTGGTGACCATCTCCACCTTCGGTCGGTCACCGGCCGTCCCAGGACCTGGGGCGGCCGGCTCCCCGGGATCCGCGAGCACCGCGGGTACGGCGGGAGCCACCGCCGGCGCGTCGCTCTCGGTGCAGCGGGCGATGGCGCGCCACCACTGCACCGACACCGGCTTCGGATCGATGGCCACACCCCGCTCGGCGCTGATCGTGCGCAGCGGAGTGCTCGAGCACGTCACCTTCGACCAGGGGTGGTCGGTGTTCATCGGCGAACGCCCCGGTCAGCTGCTCGGCGTCTGCCTCACCGAGACCTGAGACCCGATCCTGCCCCCCGATCCGGTCGGGCACTGACCCGCCATGGGGGCGGGTCAGTGTCCGTCCGCTGCGTCCTGTGCGGGCGGGGCCTCGCTCGACCCGTGACGACCGGCGCCCGCAGCGAAGCGGGCCGCGCCCGCCAGCGCTCCCGCGGCCAGCGACTGCCGGCCGTGGTCGAGCTCGCGGGTCATCGCGTCGTCCTCGGTGAGCCCCCACTGCTCGAGCGCCGCGAGCCGGTCGTGGCGCAGGCAGGCTTGGGGGAGCGCCGCGAGCTGCCGGGCCAAGGCCTCGGCCTCGGCCCGCGCCGTGCCCGGCCCCACGACCCGGTCGGCGAGGCCGATGCTCATCGCTTCCTGGGCGGTCACCTCGCGCCCGGTGAGGATCAGGTCCATCGCCCGGCCGGCGCCGATCAGGCGCGGCAGCCGGACGGTGCCGCCGTCGATGAGCGGCACACCCCACCGCCGGCAGAACACCCCGAACGTCGCGTCCGAGGCGACCACGCGCAGGTCGCACCAGATCGCCAGCTCGAGCCCCCCGGCGACGGCGTACCCCTCGACCGCGGCGACGACCGGCTTGCCGAGCCGCATCCGGGTCGGCCCCATCGGGCCGTCGCCGTCCTCGGTGACCTGGTTGCCTGACGGCGTACCGACCGCCTTGAGGTCGGCCCCGGCGCAGAACGTGCCCCCGGCGCCCGTCAGCACCGCGACGCTCTGCGTGGGGTCGGCGTCGAAGGCCCGGAAGGCCTCGGCCAGCGCCGCCGCCGTCGGTCCGTCGACCGCGTTGCGGGCCTCGGGTCGGTCGATGACCACCGTGGTGATCGCGCCCTCGGTCTCGACGTGCACGCTCATGCGCGCAGCGTAGGCCGCGCCCGCTTGCGGCGCGCGGCCTGCCTGCCTGCCTGCCGGGGTCGCTGATCCGTTCAATTGTTGCGATGCGGCCCTGTTTTCGGCGGTTCTCAGGGCCCCAAGCGAACAATTGAACGGAAACGGCCCCCACCCGCCACTCGCAGCCGCACCCCGCAGCCGCCCGAGCCGCCGAGCCGACCGGACCGGCTCAGCCCGGCGAGAGCTCGCCCGTCAGCCGACCGTGCCGCTCGGCGCTGGCCTCGTTGAGACCCCGGATCTCCACCGTCTTGCCCTTGCGGTGGTACTTGGTCGTGATCGCGTCGAGCGAGGCGACCGTCGAGGCGTCCCACACGTGCGAGGCGCTCAGGTCGATGACGACCTCGTCGGGGTCGATGGCGTACTCGAACTGGGTGTAGAGGTCGTTGCTGGAGGCGAAGAACAGCTCGCCGGTGACGGTGTAGACCGCGCGCACCCTGCCGTCGGGCTCCTCGACCAGCGTGCGGTGGGTCTCGGTCAGGTGCGCGACCCGACGGGCGAAGAGCGTCATCGCCACGAGCACCCCGACGATGACCCCGATCGCGAGGTTGTGGGTGGCCACGGTCAGCCCCACGGTCGCGAGCATCACGAACGTCTCCGACTTCGGCATCCGGCGCAGCGTCGCGGGCTGGATGCTGTGCCAGTCGAAGGTGCCGACCGAGACCATGATCATCACCGCGACCAGCGCGGCCATCGGGATGATCGCGACGACGTCGCCGAACCCGACGACCAGGATGAGCAGGAAGACGCCGGCGAGGAACGTCGAGATCCGGGTGCGGGCCCCGGAGGCCTTCACGTTGATCATCGTCTGGCCGATCATCGCGCAGCCGCCCATGCCGCCGAAGAAGCCGGTGATGACGTTGGCGGCGCCCTGGCCCCAGGCCTCGCGGGGCTTGTCGGAGTGGGTGTCGGTGATGTCGTCGACGAGCTTCGCGGTCAGCAGCGACTCCAGGAGCCCGACCAGCGCCATCGCCAGCGCGTACGGCGCGATGATCTTGAGCGTCTCGACCGTGAGCGGTACGTCGGGGAACAGCAACGACGGCAGGCTCTCGGGCAGGTCGCCCTCGTCGCCGACGTTCGGGACGCTCAGCGAGGCCAGGACCGTGAAGCCGGTGAGCGCGACGATCGCGACCAGCGGCGCGGGGACGATGGTGGTCAGCCGCGGCAGGAGGACCAGCACGACCAGGCCGACGGCGACCATGGGGTAGACGAGCATCGGGACGCCGACCAGGTACGGCACCTGGGCCAGGAAGATGAGGATCGCCAGGGCGTTGACGAAGCCGACCATCACCGACCGCGGGATGAACCGCATCAGCCGCGCGACGCCGGAGACCCCGAGCACGACCTGCATGATCCCGCCGAGGATCACGGTGGCGATCAGGTAGTCGAGGCCGTAGTCGCGCATCACCGGGGCGATGACCAGCGCGATCGCGCCGGTGGCGGCGGAGATCATCGCGGGGCGACCGCCGAGGAAGGCGATCGAGACGGCCATCGTGAACGACGCGAAGAGGCCGACCCGGGGGTCGACGCCGGCGATGATCGAGAACGAGATCGCCTCGGGGATCAGGGCGAGGGCGACGACGAGGCCGGCCAGGACCTCGGTCCGCAGCAGCCGGGGGCTGCGCAGGGCGGTCATCACGCTGTTGTCGGGCGCCGGGGTCTCGGCGCGCAGGGTGGTGGTCATGGGCGGGCTCCGTTTCGAGGGGCCGCCGGGAGGGATCCGACGAGGAAGGACGATGGGCGGTGCACGCCCGAGCGGCGTGCGCGCTGGCGTCGTCGCCAGCGGAAGTCTGCGATGCGCACCTTACCCTGACGTAACGTTAGAGTTCGCATCATGCACATCGGGGAGGTCGCCGCGCGCACCGAGCTCTCGCTGCGGACGCTGCGCCACTACGACGACATCGGCCTGCTGCGCCCCTCCGGCCGCTCCGAGGGCGGCTTCCGCATCTACACCGAGGCGGACGTCGACCAGATCCTGGTGATCCGCCGGATGAAGCCGCTCGGCTTCACGCTGGAGGAGATGAGCGCCGCGATGCGCGACCTCGCTGCCCTCCACCCTCCGGCCGGAGCCGGCGTCGGAGCCCACGACGGGTACGACGACGGGTACGACGACGGGGGGCCCAGGGCCCGCTTGGCCCTGCTCCAGCAGCAGGCCGTCGAGCGGCGCGAGCGGCTGGCCGACCAGCTCATCATGGCCGACGAGTTCATCGAGTCCCTGGGCCGTCAGCTCACCTAGCCCGGCAGGGTGACCAGGCCGATCAGGACGCCGGCCAGCGCGCAGATCCCGAGCGCGCCCGGCCTGCTGCGCGACGCGCTCGCCCTCCCGGCGGCTGAGCCACCTGGCTCAGCGCCCCAGCAGGGTCAGGGCCGCGTCGGCGATCGAGCCGCTGTCGAGGTGGTGCAGCCGGTAGGCGTCCTCGAGGCTCGAGGACTGCCCGAACTCGCTGACGCCCAGGCAGCGGATCGCGTCGCCGCGAGCGGCGGCGAGGAACGACAGGGTGTGCGGATGCCCGTCGAGCACGGTGACGAGCGGAGCGCGGTGCTGCGCCGGCAGCAGCTCGTCGACGATGCTGCCGCCCAGGCCCGGGCCCCGGCGTCCGCGCTGCTGGAAGGAGCGGAAGACCAGGTCCGGGCTGGTCAGGCACACCACGCCCGCGTTGACGCCCTCGGCCGCCAGCGTCTGCGCCGCTGCGAGCACCTCCGGCATGATCGCGCCCACGCCGACGAGCGTGACGTCCTCCTCAGAGGGGGCGAAGTCGGCCGGGAGACGGTAGCCACCGGCGACCGCCTGCCGCCGTCGACGCTCGAGGAGCGTCGGGTCATCCGGCACCCGGGACAGCGCGGGGTCGAGCGGCCGCGTGGAGAGCCGGAAGTACGCCGACGTGCCGCCCTCGACGCCCACGTGGTCCATGGCGTGCAGGAAGCACCACTCGAGGTCCTGGGCGAAGGCGGGCTCCCAGGCCACGCAGCCGGGCTGCTCCAGCCCGATGGACGGGGTGGTGATCGACTGGTGCGCGCCGCCCTCGGGCGCCAGCGTGACCCCGGACGGCGTACCCACGAGGATCGACTGTCCGCCGGCGTAGATCCCGTACGACCACGGCTCGAGCGCGCGGGACACGAACGGGTCGTAGAGCGTCGCGATCGGGATCAGCCGCTCGCCCCAGCGCGACCAGGTGGCGCCGAGCTCCCCGAGCAGCGAGACCAGGTTGACCTCGGCGATGCCGAGCTCGATGTGCTGGCCGTTGCCGACCTCGTGCCAGCGCAGCACCCGCTCCGTGTCGTCCTCGAACCAGTCCCGGCGGGCCTCGACCGACCAGACCCCGGTCTTGTTGATCCAGCCCCCGAGGTTGGTCGAGGAGGCCACGTCCGGGCTGCAGGTGACGACCCGGGCGGCCGTCTGCGGCGCGTCGCGGGTGAGGTCGGCCAGGAGGCGGCCGAGGGCCGCCTGGGTCGAGATCGGCTTGCGGTGCGGGTGCCCGAGCGACGCCGGCACGGGGACGGCGGGCGTGGCGACCACCGGGTCGCGACGCAGGGCGCTCCCCCGGCGCTCGCACAGCCGTCCGGCCGCCGTGCCGGGGTCGAAGCGCTGCCACGGGTGCTCGTGGTCCATCCCCGCGGACGCCGCGAGCTGCCGCATCTGGTCGGGCGTGAGCAAGGCGGAGTGGTTGTTCGGATGTCCCTCGGTCGGCAGCCCCCGGCCCTTGACCGTGTAGGCGAAGACGATCGTGGGGCGGCGGGGGTCGACGTCCCGGAAGGTGTCGACGAGCAGGCCCAGGTCGTGGCCGCCGAGGTCACGCACGGCCGCGGACAGCTCGTCGGGCGGCATCACCTCCAGCAGCGCACGCAGCCGGGCGCTCCCGGAGTCGGCCACGATCCGCTCGACGACCTCGGAGGGGTCGACCCGGAGCATCCGCTGGTACTCCTCGTTGGACATCGCCTCCAACCGCTCGCGCAGCTCGGCTCCACCGTCGCGCTCGAAGACCTCGCTGATCAGGCGGCCCCACTTGAGGACCACGACCTGCCAGCCGGCTGCGACGAACATGCCCTGCAGCTTCGCGATCTGGATGTCCGGCACGACTCGGTCGAGCGACTGGCGGTTGAGGTCGACCACCCACAGCAGCTCCCCCAGCTTGGCGGTCGCCGGGTCGGCCACCGCCTCCCAGATGGCGCCCTCGTCGAGCTCGGCGTCCCCCAGCAGGCTCACGAAGCGCCCGGCCCTCGGCGCGTCCGGGAACTGCGACGCGACGTAGCGGTGGGCCATCGCCGCCCAGAGCGCAGCGGTCGCGCCGATACCCACCGAGCCGGTCGAGAAGTCGACGGTGTCGGGGTCCTTGAGCCGCGAGGGGTACGACTGGAGCCCGCCCTTCGCGCGCAGCGTGGGGAGGTACGCCTCGTCGAGGTCCCCGAGCAGGTAGTTGATCGCGTGCAGCACGGGTGAGGCGTGCGGCTTGACCGAGACCCGGTCGTGCGGCGTGAGCTCGGCGAACCAGAGCGCCACCATCAGGTCGACCATCGAGGCGCTCGAGGCCTGGTGGCCACCGACCTTCACGCCGCTGTCGTTGGGGCGTCCGGCGTTCGCCGCGTCCACGATGGCCGCGGAGAGCCAGAGCACCCGCTGGGCGATCTGCTGCAGCACCCGCTGGTCGACGTCCCCGTCGTGCGGCGCGGTCATCGGGCCATCGGCTCGGCGTGGGTGAACAGCCCGCTGTAGGCGTTCAGGGCCGGCTGGCCGCCGAGGTGCGCGTAGAGCACCGTCGCGTCGGAGGGGATCTCGCCACTGGTCACCAGGTCGATCATCCCCGCCATCGACTTGCCCTCGTAGACCGGGTCGATGATGACTCCCTCGAGCTGGCCGGTCAGCCGGATCGCGTCCATCGTCGACTCGACCGGGATCCCGTAGACGTCGCCGGCCCAGCCCTCGAGGACCGTGATCTCGTCGTCGCGGAGGTCGCGGTCGAGCCCGATCAAGGAGGCGGTGCTGCGCGCGATCCGGGCGACCTGGTCGCGGGTCTCGTCGATCTTCGCGCTGGCATCGATGCCGATCACCCGGCGCGGACGCGCACCCGCCTGCTCCAGCGCCGCGAAGCCGGCGATCATCCCCGCGTGGGTGGAGCCGGTGACCGAGCAGACCACGATGGTGTCGAAGAAGACGTCCAGCTCGCGCTCCTGCTGCGCCACCTCGCGCGCCCAGTTGGCGAACCCGAGCCCGCCGAGCCGGTGGTCGGAGCCCCCGGCGGGGATGGCGTACGGCGTTCCGCCGCGGGCCTCGACGTCGGCGACGGCGCGCTGCCAGGAGTCCTTGACGCCGATCCCGAACCCGGCCGGGTCGAGCCGGACCTCGGCGCCCATGATCCGGCTGAGCAGGATGTTGCCGACCCGGTCGTTGACGCAGTCGGGCCAGTCGACCCAGTTCTCCTGAACCAGCACGGCCTGCATGCCCATCCTCGCCGCGACGGCGGCCACCTGGCGCGTGTGGTTGGACTGGTAGCCCCCGATCGACACCAGGGTGTCGGCACCGGACGCGATCGCGTCGGGCACGAAGTACTCGAGCTTGCGGGTCTTGTTGCCGCCGAAGGCCAGCCCCGAGTTGCAGTCCTCGCGCTTGGCCCACAGGCGCGCACCCCCCAGGTGGGCACTGAGACGTTCCAACGGGTGCACCGGGCTCGGGCCGAACGTGAGCGGGTAGCGGGGGAAGTCGTCGAGGGTCATGGGGTCTCCTGGTGCCGGTGGTCCGGGCTGGTCGCCGGGCTGGTGGACGGCTCGGTGGGTTCCGGTTGCTCCGCCGAGGTCGGAAGGGAGTGCCAGGTGTCGTAGGCGACGGTCGCCGCGGCATCGGCGTCGCCCTCGGCGCACAGCCGGATCAGCTGGTCGTGGCGCCCGACCGAGGCACGTCCGCCCAGCGAGGAGAACCGGAGGATCTCGGCGCGCCGCAGGACCGGGGTGAACTGGTCGAGGACGGCGACGACCGCACGGTTGGCCGCGACCGTGACCGCCACGCCGTGCAGGTCGTCGTCGGCGTGCACGGCGGCCGATAGGTCCTGGCGAGCGACGGCCTGCCGGAACCTCCGGTTGGCCGCGCGCATCGCCGCGAGGTCGGAGCGGGTCAACCTCCCCACGGCCTCGCGTACGGCCACCTGGTGCATCGCCGCCACCACCTCGCGGGCCTCGCGCACCGCTCGCAGGTCGAGGGGGGTGACCACCGTGGAGCGCCCCGGCGTCGACTCGACCAGGCCCGCTCCGGCCAGCCGCAGCAGCGCCTCCCGCACCGGCGTCCGACTCACGCCGAGCCAGGAGGCGAGCTCGAGGTCGCGCAGCTGCTCCCCCGGGGCCAGCGTGCCGTCCACGATCGCGTCGCGGATCCTGCCGAAGACGTCGTCGCGGAGCAGGGTGCGATCGACCACGGCGGGGGCGACAGGGACCGGCACGCGATATATTGCATACTGGACCGACCCGCGTGTCAAGCCGATCCCGCTCACCCAGAGACCGCTGACCTAGGGTCGAGGGCGTGGACGAGGACGTGCTGATGATCGGTTGCGGCGACCTGGGCTCGCGGATCGGCCTCCGTCTCGCCGAGCGGGGTCACCGGGTGCTCGCGCTGCGACGGCGCGCCGACCTGGTGCCTGCACCCCTGGCCGGGCTGTCCGTCGACCTGACCCGCGAGGTCCCGACGCTGCCCCGCCTCGACCTGCGCTACCTGGTGGTCGCGCTGACCGCCCGGCCGCGGCGTGAGGACGCCTACCGGGCGACGTACGTCGACGGCATGCGACGCGCGCTCGACGCGGTGGAGGCGACCGGCCAGCAGCCCGAGCGCGCCGTGCTCATCTCCTCCACCGGGGTGCACGGCGACCTGCCCGACGGCACGCTGGTCGACGAGAGCCACCACCCGTCCCCCGCCGACGGGCCGGCACGGGTGCTGCTGGAGGCCGAGGAGCTGTTCGCCGCGCGAGTGCCCGCAGGCACCGTGCTGCGCTGCTCGGGCCTGTACGGCGGCGACCGGTCCCGGCTCGTCGACAAGGTCGCCGCCGGCGACGTCGCCGACCCCGACCGCTGGACCAACCGCCTCCACCGCGACGACGCCGCAGCGGCCGCGGTGCACCTGCTCACCCGCCCCGAGCCGCCCGGGCCGCTCTACCTCGGCAACGACGACGAGCCGGCCCTGCTGGGCGACGTGGCGGCCGAGCTGGCGCGCCGCCTGGGCGCGCCCCCGCCGCCGGCGCCCGACGCCGGGCGCGCCCACGGCAAACGGATCTCCAACGCCCGGCTGCGCGCCAGCGGCTGGGCGCCGGCGTACCCGACCTATCGCGAGGGCTACGCCGACGTGGGCACCTCGTCAGGCGATGGGGCACGAGAGTGAGGCACCAAGGGCCCCTGATCTGCGTTTCCGCAGATCAAGGGCCCTCATGGCTGGCGGTGGCGGTGGGATTTGAACCCACGGTGGGTTGCCCCACACATCATTTCGAGTGATGCACCTTCGGCCTCTCGGACACGCCACCGCGGGGAAGGTTACCGGAGGAGCCGGGCCGGGTCCGAATCAGGGATCTGGGACCGCGGACCCAGACCCACGCTCGATGTCGGTGGTCGTCCCTAGCCTCAGGCCATGACACTCACACCGGGCATGATCACCGTCGATTCAGCCGACCCCGCCCCGCTCGCCGCGTGGTGGGCCGAGCGCACCGGCGCCACCGTCCACGACCCCTACGAGGGCGCCCACCTGGTGCTCACCGGCGGCGCACTGCCGCTGATGCTGGCCTTCCAGAAGGTCGACGACCCCACACCGGGCAAGAACAAGGTCCACCTCGACCTGTCGGCCGACGACCTCGACGCCGAGGTCGACGCGCTGCTCGCGGCCGGGGCCGGGCTGGTCGAGCGCCGGGGCGACGAGACGTTTCGCTGGGTGACGCTCACCGACCCCCAGGGCAACGAGTTCTGCGTCGCCCAGGCCGACGACACCAGCGGCGCCCTCGGCTAGGAGGCCTCGAACTCCCCGAGGCGGTCCCAGTGGTCGCCCTCCATCAGCACGTTGCGCACCAGCGGCGTCTCCTGCACGTACGCCGGCAGGTCGGCCTGGGCCTTCTTGAAGTGCGCCGAGGTCACGTGGGCCTCGGCCGCATCGTCCTGGAAGGCCTCGATGAGCGTGTACTGATGCGGGTCGTCGACGCTGCGCGACCACTCGAAGAACAGGTTGCCGGGCTCGGCCCGCGTCGCCTCGGTGAACTCCCGGGTCAGCTCGACCCAGTCGTCGGCGTGCTCGGGCTTCACCGTCCACTTCACGCAGATGAAGATCATGGGCGCCATGCTGGCACGGCACCGGTGACGAGCCCGCCGGGTCAGACGGGAGCCGCCGACCGCGCGCGTTCCGCACCCGCCAGCCGGGCGTCGACCGACGCCGCGCTCAGCACCTCGTCGAGCGCCATCGCCGCGCAGCCGACCAGGCCGGCGCGGTCGCCGAAGGTCGCCGGCAGCACCTGCAGCTCGCGCGTCGCCAGCGCCGAGGCCCGGGCGTAGACGCTCTCGCGCACCCCGGCGGCGTACACGTCGAAGGCGGCCGCCATGTCTCCGCCGATCACGACGGCCTGGGGGTTGAGCAGGTTGATGGCCACGGCCAGCATCTCGCCGAGCCGCCGGCCGCTCTCGCGCAGCAGCGCCTTGGCCTCGGCGTCACCGGCCAGCGCAAGGGCGGTGAGCTCACGGACGTGACCGACCGGACGCCCGGCCTCCGCGAGCTGGGGCAGCAGCGCCCATCCGCTCGCGACCGTCTCGAGACAGCCCACGTCGCCACAGCGGCACGGTCGCCCCTCGGCCCCCTCGACCTTCGTGTGACCGATCTCGCCGGCCGCACCGAGGTGTCCCAGCACGACCCGGCCACCCGCGACGATGCCGAGCCCGAGACCGGTGGAGGCCTTGACCACGATCAGGTCGGCGTACGTCGTCGCGTGGCCGAGGCGCTCCGAGCGCGCCATCACGTCGCAGTCGTTGCCGAGGAAGATCGGGACGTCGCCGAGCGAGGCCAGCCGGGGCATGATCTCGACGCCGTCCCAGCCCCCCATCACCGGGGAGTCCACGCTCACGACGCGCACGGGGTCGACGGTGCCGGGCAGGCTGAGCCCGATCGCGAGCACCGGCCGCGACGGCCCCTCCAGCCCGGCGAGCAGCGCCTCGAGGTGCGCGACCACCGGCGCCATGACCTCGTCGGGGCCGGCCCCGATCTCGTGGTCGACCGAGGAGGAGCCGAGCTCGCGACCCGCGAGGTCGAAGACGCCCAGCTGTGAGCGGGAGCGGCCGATCGCGGCGGCCAGCACGAGGCCGGCGTCGTGGTTGAACAGCAGGCTGCCCGGCGGGCGGCCGCCCGTGGAGCCGAGCTCCTCGCCGAGCAGCAGCAGGCCCGAGTCGGCGAGGGCGGTGACCCGCGAGACGACCGCGGTCCGGGACAGGCCGGTGAGCCGACGCAGGTCCGAACGGGTCTGGGCGCGGCCCTCGCGGACCAGATCGAGCAGATCTCCAGCAGTGACGGCCATGTGAACAGCGTACTTCAATCTTGAAAAGACTTAAGTACTGCTTGCCATGTACCTCCTTCCGCTCTACCTTGGACGACGTGACCATCCCTGCCACCGAGCACAGCACCGCCCTGCCGACCTGTGACGTCACCGTCTTCGGCGGCACCGGCGACCTGGCGCTCCGCAAGCTCCTCCCCGCGCTCTACCAGCGCGAGCTCGAGGGTCAGCTCCCCCCCGACACCCGGATCATCGGCGTCTCGCGCTCCCCCCTGGACGACGAGGCCTACCGCGCCTGCGTCGCCGACGCGCTCGCCATCCACGTGGGCGAGCTCGACGAGACCGTCGTACGCCGGATGCTCGACCGCATCCGCCACCTCGCCCTCGACGCCCAGGACCCCGAGTCCTGGCACCTGCTGCACGGCCTGCTCAAGGACCGCACCGAGCAGGAGACGGTGCGGGTGTTCTACCTGGCGGTCTCCCCCACGCTGTTCGGCCCGATCTGCGCCCGGCTGGGCGAGGTCGGGGTCGTCGAGGAGTCCTCCCGGGTCGTGCTGGAGAAGCCGCTGGGCCACGACCTCGAGTCGGCCCGCACCATCAACGACGCGGTCGGCGAGGTCTTCGACGAGCACCAGGTCTTCCGGATCGACCACTACCTCGGCAAGGAGAGCGTCCAGAACCTCCTCGTCACCCGCTTCGCCAACACCTTCCTCGAGCCGCTGTGGAACTCGCGCTGGGTCGACCACGTGCAGATCACCGTGTCCGAGACCCTCGGGGTCGGCGAGCGCGGCAGCTACTACGACACCTCCGGCGCGATGCGCGACATGGTGCAGAACCACCTGCTCCAGCTGCTCTGCCTGGTCGCCATGGAGCCCCCGACGTACGTCGGCCGCGAGACCGTGCGCGACGAGAAGCTCAAGGTGCTCCAGGCGCTGCGGCCGCTCGCCGGCGCCGACGTCGACCGCGACACCGTGCGCGGGCGCTACGTCGAGGGGCTGGTCGACGGCGAGAAGGTCGCGTCGTACGCCGACGACCTGGGCGAGCACGGCAGCCACACCGAGACCTTCGTGGCCCTCACGACCGAGGTCCGCAACTGGCGCTGGGCCGGCGTGCCGTTCTACCTGCGCACCGGCAAGCGGATGGACCGGCGCACCTCCGAGATCGTCGTGGTCTTCAAGCACCCGCCGCACGCGATGTTCCCGCACAGCGAGGGCGAGACCCAGCCCAACCGGCTGCACATCCACATCCAGCCCGACGAGGGCATGCGGCTGCACCTGACCGCCAAGGAGCCGGGCCCGGGCGGGATCCGGCTGCGGCCGGTCTCGCTGGACCTCAACTACGCGGACACGTTCAGCGAGCGCAGCCCCGACGCCTACGACCGGCTGCTCATGGACGTCATGCGTGGCAACCCCACGCTGTTCATGCGGCGCGACGAGGTCGAGGCCGCGTGGACCTGGGTGCAGCCGATCCTCGAGCGGTGGGCCGAGTCCGCCCACCGCCCCAAGAGCTACCCGGCCGGCACCAGCGGGCCGACCGCAGCCGCCATGCTCCTCGAGCGTGACGGCCGAACCTGGCAGGAGTCCGACCAGTGAAGTCCTCTACGAAGCCCCAGATGCACCCCGTCGTCGCCGAGGTGACCGCCCGCCTCGTCGAGCGCAGCGCCACCAGCCGGGCGGCGTACCTGACCCGGATCCGCAAGGCCGCCGACCGCGGCCCCGCCCGCGGCAAGCTCGGTTGCGCCAACCTGGCCCACGGCTTCGCCGCCTCCGAGCCGGGCGAGAAGCAGGCGCTGCGCGGGCGCACCAAGCCCAACCTGGCCATCGTCACCAGCTACAACGACATGCTCTCCGCGCACCAGCCCTACGGTGACTACCCGCCGGTGCTGAAGAAGGCCGTGATCCGGGCCGGTGGCATCGCCCAGGTCGCCGGCGGCGTGCCCGCCATGTGCGACGGCATCACCCAGGGCCGCGACGGCATGCAGCTCTCGCTCTACAGCCGCGACGTGATCGCGATGGCCGCCGGGATCGCGCTCTCCCACGACATGTTCGACGGCGCGCTGATGCTCGGTGTCTGCGACAAGATCGTGCCGGGCCTGCTCATCGGTGCGCTCTCGTTCGGCCACCTGCCGACCGTCTTCGTGCCCGCCGGGCCCATGGCCTCGGGCCTGCCCAACGGCGAGAAGGCCAAGGTGCGCCAGCTGCACGCCGAGGGCAAGGTCGGCCGCGAGGAGCTGCTCGAGGCCGAGGCGGCGTCGTACCACTCGCGCGGGACGTGCACGTTCTACGGCACCGCCAACTCCAACCAGCTGCTGATGGAGGTCCTCGGCCTGCACCTTCCGGGCTCCTCGTTCGTCAACCCCGGTACGCCGCTGCGCGAGGCCCTCACCCGGGCGGCGGCAGCGCGCGCCGTCGAGATCACCCGGCTGGGCGGTGACCCCACCGCGATCGGCGACATCGTCGACGAGAAGGCGATCGTCAACGCCTGCGTGGCCCTGCTCGCCAGCGGCGGCTCGACCAACCACACGATGCACCTGGTCGCCATCGCGCGGGCGGCAGGCATCGCGCTCACCTGGGACGACCTGTCCGACCTGTCGGCGGTGGTCCCGCTGGTCGCGCGGATCTATCCCAACGGCTCGGCCGACGTCAACCACTTCCACGCCGCCGGCGGCATCGGTTACCTGGTGCAGACCCTGCTCCGCAACGGGCTGCTGCACGAGGACGTCAACACGATCGTCGGCCGCGGGCTCTCGCACTACACCCGCGAGCCCGTGCTGCGCGGCGACGACCTCACCTGGGAGGAGGGCCCCAAGGCCAGCCTCGACCTCGACGTGCTGCGGCCGGCCGACGCGCCGTTCGCCGCCGACGGCGGGCTCAAGGTGCTGCGCGGGCCCCTCGGCACCGGTGTGATCAAGGTGTCGGCGGTCAAGGCCGAGCACCACGTGATCAGCGCCCCGGCGGTGGTCTTCGACGACCAGGACGACTTCCTGCAGGCCTTCTCCGACGGCGAGCTCGACGGCCGCGACTTCGTCGCCGTGCTTCGCTACCAGGGCCCGGCCGCCAACGGCATGCCCGAGCTGCACAAGCTGACCCCGTCGCTCGGCCTGCTCCAGGACCGCGGCCAGCGCGTCGCGCTGGTCACCGACGGCCGCATGTCGGGCGCCTCCGGCAAGGTCCCGGCGGCGATCCACGTGACCCCCGAGGCCGCCCTGGGTGGTCCGCTCGCCCGGGTGCGCGACGGCGACCTGGTCACCGTCGACGCCGAGCGCGGCCTGCTCGAGATCGCCGACGTCGCCACCGTGCTCGAGCGCGAGCCCACCGGCCGTGCGCCCCAGGGCGAGGAGTGGGCCGGCACCGGCCGCGAGCTCTTCGCCGCCTTCCGCGCCACGGTCGGCCCGGCCGACGCCGGCGCCAGCGTCTTCCCGTCGTACGCCGCACCGACCCAGGAGGTCCGCGTTGTCCAGCCCGTCTGACGCCACCGTCATCGACACCATCACCGAAAGCGACACCAACCCCGACACCGACACCGACACCGAGGAGGTACGTCGCGCCCCGCGCGCCGTGGGCTCCCTGCTCGACCTCGTCCCGGTGATGCCGGTCGTGGTGATCGAGCGGCTCGAGGACGCCGTCCCCGTCGCCCGGGCGCTCGTCGCCGGCGGTCTCCCGGCCATCGAGCTGACCCTGCGCACCGACGTCGCGCTCGACGCGATCCGCGCGATCGCCGACGAGGTGCCGGCGATCTTCGTCGGCGCCGGCACGATCACCACGCCCGGCCAGGCCAAGGAGGCCCTGGACGCCGGGGCCCGCTTCCTGGTCTCGCCCGGCGCGACCCCGTCGCTGCTCGCGGCGATGTCCGAGACCGGGCTGCCGTTCCTGCCCGGCACGGCCACGGTGTCCGAGGTGCTGGCCGTGCTCGAGACCGGCGTGCGGGAGATGAAGTTCTTCCCCGCCGAGGCCTCCGGCGGCGCCGCCTATCTGAAGTCGATCGCCTCGCCGGTGCCCGCCGCCCGCTTCTGCCCGACCGGCGGCATCACCGAGGCCAGCGCGCCGTCGTACCTCGCGCTGCCCAACGTCGGCTGCGTCGGCGGCTCCTGGCTCACCCCGGCCGACGCCCTGCTCGCCGGCGACTGGGCCAGGGTCGAGGCGCTTGCGCGCGCCGCGGCTGCGCTGGGCTGAGGGCACTGCGGGGGGTGGTGCAGGAGTACCAGCATCTGCTGGTAACCCGGCGCTTCTGGGCCGTCGCACCGCCCCAGAAGCGTCACCTCAAGCCCAGAAGCGCCCGCGCGGAGTCCGCGAGCCCCGCCCTCAGCGCACCGCCCTCAGCGCACCGCCCTCAGCGCACCGCCCTCAGCGCACCGGCCTCAGCCGCCGCAGCATCACGACGTGCTCCGGGGTCAGCTCGTCGAGCGTGGTCACGCCGAGCAGCCGCATGGTCCGCTCGATCTGGCCGGTGAGGATCTCGATCATCCGGTCGACGCCCTCGCGGCCGCCGGCCATCAGGCCGTAGAGGTAGGCGCGGCCGACGAGGGTGAAGTGGGCGCCGTGGGCGACCGCGGCGACGACGTCCTGGCCGGACATGATGCCGGTGTCGAGCCAGGTCTCGGGGCCGTCGGGGCCCAGCTCGCGCACCACGTCGGGCAGCAGGTGGAAGGGCACCGGCGCGCGGTCGAGCTGACGGCCCCCGTGGTTGGAGAGCAGGATCGCGTCGACGCCGACCTCCGCGCAACGAGCGGCGTCGGCCACGGTCTGCACGCCCTTGACCACGACCTTGCCCGGCCACTGCGACTTGATCCAGGCCAGGTCGTCGTAGGTCACCGTCGGGTCGAACATCGTGTCCAGCAGGTCGGCCACGGTGCCCGACCACGCGTCGAGCGAGGCGAAGGCCAGCGGCTCGGTGGTCAGGAAGTTGAACCACCACGCCGGCCGCGGGATCGCGTTGGCCACCGTCCGCGGGGTCAGGGTCGGCGGGATCGTCATGCCGTTGCGCACGTCGCGAAGCCGTGCGCCGGCGACCGGCACGTCGACGGTGACCAGCAGCGTGTCGTAGCCGGCCGCCGCGGCGCGGTCGACCAGCGCCATCGACCGGTCACGGTCCTTCCACATGTAGAGCTGGAACCAGTTCCGACCGCCCGGAGCGGCCGCGGCGACGTCCTCGATCGAGGTGGTGCCCATCGTCGACAGCGCGAAGGGGATTCCGGCCGCAGCGGCCGCGGTCGCCCCCGCGATCTCGCCCTCGGACTGCATCATCCGGGTGAACCCGGTCGGCGCGATCCCGAACGGCAGCTCGACGCGCTCCCCCAGCACGGACCGCGACGTGTCGACCTTCGAGACGTCGCGCAGGATCGCCGGGTGCAGCTCGACGTCGGCGAAGGCCTCCCGGGCGCGAGCCAGCGACACCTCGCCGTCGGCCGCGCCGTCGGTGTAGTCGAAGGCCGGCTTCGGCGTACGTCGCTTGGCCACCCGCCGCAGGTCCTCGACGGTCAGTGCCTTGGCCAGCCGCCGCTCCTTCGGAGACCAGGTGGGCTGCTTGAACGTGAGCAGGGGCGCCAGGTCGTGGCGCTTGGGCAGCTGCCGCTTCATCGGTTCACTCCGTTTGCTGTTGGTCCGGCTGGTCAGAGGGCCGTGGCTCGACGCCAGTCCAGTACCCCCGAGGCCTCCGACGCTCGCACAGCGGTGGTAGCACGCACCAGCGAGGCCCCCTTCGTGAGCAGCTCCTGACCGATCGGATGATGGCGCGGCGCGAAAAGACGCCTAGGGTGCACCAGGACCCCGCACCTGCTCCTCACCGCTCAGCAAGGACCCCATGCCAGCGCAGCGCACCCTCGGCCGGACCGACCTGCCTGCCGAGCCGGTCCGCGAACATCCCGAGCTGAGCACGATCGTGCGCCGCGTCTCGGCCAGCCTGCTGGTCGCCTGCGTGGTCCCGGTCTCGGTGTTCTACGCCGTCTTCTCGGTCGCGGGCGTGCGCCCGGCCATGGCCGCCGCGCTGGGCTGGTCCTACGGCGCGATCGCCTGGCGGGCGCTCACCGGCCGACGTACGTCGGGGCTGCTGGTGCTGACGGCCGTGATCCTCACCGGACGTACGGCGATCGCGCTCGCCGCCGACAGCCCGTTCCTGTACTTCCTCCAGCCGATCGTCAGCGACGGCGTGGTCGGGGTCGCCTTCCTGCTCTCCCTGGTCTCGGCGCGGCCGATGGTCGCGCGCCTGGCCGGAGACTTCTACCCGATGGACCACGAGCTGTCGCTGCGGCCACGGGTGCGCCGGCTCTTCACGCACCTGACCCTCGCCTGGGCGGCGCTGTGCCTCGGCAAGGCCTGCGCGACGTGGTGGCTGCTCACCTCGCAGTCGATGGACACCTTCGTGCTGGTCCAGAGCATCTCGGCGCCGACGATCAACGTGCTGGCGGCGGGCGCGACCATCGCCGCCGCGGTGCTGGTCGCCCGCAGCGAGGGCCTGCTGCCCCCCGCCGGTCGCACACCGGCCGCCGTCCTCGGCTGAGCGTCGTACGTCGCGCCGGTCAGCGCGCGATCAGGCGCGGTGGGCGGCGAAGAAGTCGTCCAGCAGAGCGGTCGACTCGGCCGCCAGCACCCCGCTGACCACCTCGGGACGGTGGTTGAGCCGACGGTCGCGGACGACGTCCCAGAGGCTGCCGACCGCGCCGGCCTTGGGGTCCCAGGCCCCGAAGACCACCCGCTCGACCCGACTCAGCACGGCCGCTCCGGCGCACATCGTGCAGGGCTCGAGGGTGACCACCAGGGTGCAGCCCTCCAGCCTCCACTCCCCCCGGGCAGCCGCGGCGGCGCGCAGGGCGACCACCTCGGCGTGACCGGTCGGGTCGTGCTCGGCCTCGCGGACGTTGCGCCCGACGCCGAGCACGGCACCGTCGGACCCGACCACCACCGCGCCGATCGGTACGTCGCCGCTCGCCGCCGCCGACCGCGCCTGGGCCAGGGCAGCCAGCATCGGCTCGCGCCACCGTTGGTCCACGACGGTCCTAGGCCGAGGTGAGGTCGACGGCGTCGTCGAAGAGCTCGCCGAAGCCCACCCGGCGGGCGATCTCGGAGAGCGTCTCCTCGGGGTAGAGCTCGAGGTCGTCGAGCAGCACGCCCATGTCCATCGCGGCGATCCCGAGGTCGGACAGGAGGCCGAGGTCGCCTGCCGGCAGCTGCTCGTCGTCGTCCTCCGGGAGCGGCAGGCCGAGGAGCTCGACCGCAGAGCTGGCCAGCAGCCACTCGTCGGCGGCGGTGATGTCGGAGAGGAGGATCCGCGTCGAGGCGCCGGCCACGCGGACGACGAGGAAGAAGTCCTCGTCGATGGCGACCATCCCGATGGCGCCGCCGTCGCCGGGGAAGCGCCGCAGCGCGTGGACGAGCGCGTCGATGTCACCCAGGGTGTCGTGGACGAGGTCCTCGACCCGCCAGACCCCCTCCTCGCGGTAGGCGGCCACCGCGAAGTCGACGCCGTCGTCGGACTCGGTCATCCGGGCTCCCCGTCCCACTCGCTCGCGTCCCGCGGGCCATCCGCAGCACCAGAGTGGCACGGGGAGCGCGACCGGGCCAAGACCCCTGGCCCGATGCGGCAGTAGGGTTCCGGCCATGCGCACCCACGTCGTCGACCACCCGCTGGTCGCCCACAAGCTGACCGCGCTGCGCGACGAGCGCACCGACTCCCCGACGTTCCGGAGCCTGACCGACGAGCTGGTGACCCTGCTGGCCTACGAGGCCACGCGTGACGTGCGGGTCGCGCCCCACGACATCCGCACCCCCGTGGGCCCCACGACCGGCGTCCGGCTGGCCTCGCCGAAGCCGCTGGTGGTGCCGATCCTGCGCGCCGGGCTCGGCATGCTCGACGGCATGATGCGGCTGCTGCCGACGGCCGAGGTCGGCTTCCTCGGCATGGTCCGCAACGAGGAGACGCTGCAGGCCTCGACGTACGCCGAGCGGCTGCCCGACGACCTCTCCGGCCGCCAGTGCTACGTGCTCGACCCGATGCTCGCCACCGGCGGCACCCTGGCCGCAGCCATCCGCTTCCTCACCGACCGCGGCGCCGACCACATCACCGCCGTGTGCCTGCTCGCCGCCCCCGAGGGCGTGCGCCAACCTCGAGCGCGAGCTCGCCGGCCTCGACGTCCCCGTCACGGTCGTCACCGCCGCCATGGACGAGTGCCTCAACGACAAGGGCTACATCGTCCCCGGCCTCGGCGACGCCGGCGACCGCCTCTACGGCATCGCCGGCTGAACCGCAGCCCGGGGCTCAGCGCGCGTAGCGCTGGGCGTGGCCGCGCACCATCAGGCCGTTGAGCGTGGAGAAGCGCAGCGCCGCGAGGTCGATGGTGGCCGCCATCAGGCTGCCGAGGTTGCTGGCCGGACCGGCGAGGCCCTCGGGCGAGAAGTAGTGGTGGTGGCCGCCGAGCAGGTGGCCGATCTCGTGGCCCATCACCTTGCCCGTGCCCTCGCTGATCCCGCTGGCGGACTTGAAGACCTCGCCCACCGCGAAGGCACGGTCGGGGTAGCGCACGCCGCCGATGCAGTCGGCCAGGCCCGCGAGGTTGTCGCCGGTCGTGCCGCCCGTGGTGATGTCCTTGCTGGTCAGGACGTAGACGACGTCGACGCCGGCCGGCCGCTTGCCGCCGGACCGTCGCTTGGCCTGGCGGAGCAGCCCCTCGGCGTCGCGACCCGAGAAGCGCACCTTGCGGTACGACGGCACGACCGTGATGCCGAGCGGCGCGTAGGCCCGCTTCACCGACGCCACCGCGCGGTGGGACTCCGCCTTGCCGACGCGGTCGCGCAGGATGCGCAGGTCGAGCCGCACCCGGGTGCGGTCGACGGACACGACGTGCGGGGTGAGCTCGGTGCAGCTGAACAGGCCGTCGGGGTCGAAGCGCAGCACCTCGCTGGGGTCGGGGAGGACCACCGGGTCGGCGGAGGCAGGCGCGGCGCCCAGCGGGCCGACGTACGCGATCACGAGGGCGGCCACCGCGGCCAGGGCGGGGGCGAGGCGACGACGGCTCATGGCGGGTCAACGGGGCGAGCGGCCCCGGGGTTACGACCCGCCGACCTCCGAGACCCCCGGCCGTCGTGACGCAACCCACTCCCAGGCGGCGGGACGGGCCACTGCAGGGCTCGCCACGTGTGTAGGTTGACCTGCGTCCCGCACCCACCAGGAGGCACCCGTGCGCATCGGCATCCCCCGTGAGTCGAAGACCAGCGAGACGCTGGTCGCGGCGACCGCGAAGACCGCCGGGCAGCTCGTCGCGCTCGGCTACGAGGTGGTCGTCGAGGCCGGCGCCGGCCTCGCTGCCGACCAGCCCGACCGCGCCTACACCGACGCCGGCATCACGATCGGCACGTCCGAGACCGTCTGGTCCAGCGACGTCGTGGTCAAGATCAACGCTCCCACCGCGGAGGAGACGGCCCGACTGGCTCCCGGAGCCACCGTCGTGTCGCTGATGGCCCCGGCCCGGAGCCCCGAGCTGATCGAGCGGCTCCAGGCCGCCGGGGTGACCGCCCTGGCGATGGACGCGGTGCCCCGGATCTCCCGCGCCCAGTCCATGGACGTGCTCTCCTCGATGGCCAACGTCGCGGGCTACCGCGCGGTGATCGAGGCCGCCCACGAGTTCGGCCGTCAGTTCACCGGTCAGGTCACCGCCGCCGGCAAGGTCCCGCCCGCCAAGGTCTTCGTCGTGGGCGCCGGCGTCGCCGGCCTCGCCGCGATCGGCGCCGCCGGCGCCATGGGCGCGATCGTCCGGGCCTTCGACGTCCGGCCCGAGGTCGCCGAGCAGGTCGAGTCGATGGGCGCCCAGTTCGTCACCGTCGACATGGAGCAGGAGGTCAGCTCCGACGGCTACGCCAAGGAGATGACCGCCGAGCAGGAGCAGGCCACCGCGGCGATGTACGACGAGGAGGCGCGCAACGCCGACATCGTCATCACCACGGCGCTGATCCCCGGACGCCCCGCACCCCGGCTGATCACCGCCGAGACCGTGGCCGCGATGGGCAACGGCAGCGTCATCGTCGACATGGCGGCCGCCAACGGTGGCAACTGCGCGGCGACCGAGGCCGACCAGCGCGTCGTGACCGACAACCTCGTCACCGTGCTCGGCTACACCGACCTGGCGGGTCGCCTGGCCGCGCAGACCTCGCAGCTCTACGGCACCAACGTCGTCAACCTCTTCAAGCTGCTCACCCCCGAGAAGGACGGCCACCTGACCGTCGACCTGAACGACGTGGTGCAGCGCGGCATGACCGTCACCCACGCCGGCGAGAGCCTCTGGCCACCGCCCCCGGTGCAGGTGTCCGCCGCCCCGGCCGCGGCCGCCGTTGCCGCGGCGACGGCGAAGCCCGAGGCCAAGCCGGCCTCCCCCGCCCGGCGCTGGGGACTGATCGGCACCGGGATCCTGGCGCTGTTCCTGATCAACGCGTTCGCCCCACCCCCGCTGCCGGAGCACTTCACCGTGCTCACGCTGTCGGTGGTCATCGGCTACTACGTGATCGGCAAGGTCCACCACGCGCTGCACACCCCGCTGATGAGTGTCACCAACGCCATCTCCGGGATCATCGTCGTCGGGGCGATGCTCCAGATCGGGCTCGACGACCCGGCCATCGTGGCGTTGTCGTTCGTCGCCGTCCTGCTCGCCAGCATCAACGTGTTCGGCGGCTTCGCCGTGACGCGCCGGATGCTCAGCATGTTCTCGAAGGGCTGATCGCATGACCGCCTCCAGCGTCGCCGTCGCGGCCTACATCGTCGCCTCGCTGCTGTTCATCCTCAGCCTCGCCGGGCTCTCCAAGCACGAGACCGCCCGCAACGGCGTGCTCTACGGCATGGTCGGCATGGCCATCGCCCTGGTCGCCACCTTCGCCCTGGTCTTCGACGTCAGCGACGCCGCCGACACCGGCGTCCTGCCGATCGTGCTGCTGCTGGTCGCGGTGATCATCGGGGCCTCGATCGGGCTCTGGCGGGCGCGCGTGGTCGAGATGACCGGCATGCCCGAGCTGATCGCCCTGCTGCACTCCTTCGTCGGGCTCGCTGCGGTCCTGGTCGGCTGGAACGGCTACCTCGAGCCGAGCTACCTGACCGGCTCGCTCGAGGACATCCACCACGCCGAGGTCTTCATCGGCGTCTTCATCGGTGCCGTCACCTTCACCGGCTCGATCGTGGCCAACCTCAAGCTCTCGGCCAAGATGAAGTCGGCCCCGCTCGTGCTCCCGGCCAAGAACGCCATCAACCTCGGCGCCCTCGCGCTCTTCGTGGCCCTCACGGTCTGGTTCGTCATCACGCCCAACCTCGGCCTGCTCATCGCGGTCACCGCGCTGGCGCTGGCCCTGGGCTGGCACCTGGTCGCCTCCATCGGCGGCGGCGACATGCCGGTCGTGGTGTCGATGCTCAACAGCTACTCGGGCTGGGCGGCCGCGGCCTCGGGCTTCCTGCTCGACAACGACCTGCTGATCGTCACCGGCGCTCTCGTGGGCTCCTCGGGTGCCTACCTCTCCTACATCATGTGCCAGGCGATGAACCGCTCGTTCATCTCCGTCATCGCGGGCGGCTTCGGCATCGAGGCACCCGCCGGCGAGGCCGCCGACTACGGCGAGCACCGCGAGATCCACGCCGAGGAGACCGCCGAGCTGCTGGCCGCCGCCTCGACCGTGGTGATCACGCCGGGCTACGGCATGGCGGTGGCCCAGGCGCAGTACCCCGTGGCCGAGCTGACCGCCAAGCTGCGCGCCCGCGGGGTCGACGTACGGTTCGGGATCCACCCGGTCGCCGGGCGGCTGCCGGGCCACATGAACGTGCTGCTCGCCGAGGCCAAGGTGCCCTACGACATCGTGCTCGAGATGGACGAGGTCAACGACGACTTCCCCAACGTCGACGTCGTGCTGGTCATCGGCGCCAACGACACCGTCAACCCCGCGGCGCTCGACGAGCCCAACAGCCCGATCGCCGGCATGCCGGTGCTGGAGGTCTGGAAAGCCCGCGAGGTCGTGGTGTTCAAGCGCTCGATGGCCGCGGGCTACGCCGGGGTCCAGAACCCGCTGTTCTTCAAGGAGAACTCGCGGATGCTCTTCGGCGACGCCAAGGACCGGGTCGAGGACATCGTGCACGCGCTCTCCGACGTGCACGTCTAACCGGTCAGAGGGAACGTCGCGACCACCTCGTGGCGCGGCCGGCGTCGGGGACCCTCGCCGAGGTGGGAGGCGACGAGCGCGACCTCCTCGACCTCCCAGGCCGGCCCCTCGTAGGTGTCGAGCAGGCGGATCCAGCGGGTGACCTCGGCCGGACGACCGAGCCGGGCGAGCGTGACGTGCGGGCGGAAGCGCTGGCCGTCGACGGTGGTCCCGGCCGCGACCGCGGCGTGGCGCGCACCGGTGGCGAGCCGGTCGAGCTCGGTCGCCGCGTCGGGAGCCAGCGCCAGGCCGGCCCACAGCACCCGGGCCCGGGCGGGGTCCGGGAAGGCACCGCCGCCGGCGACCTGCATCCGGAACGGCGTACGACGGCCCGCCGCATCGCCCAGCCGCTCGACCAGCCCGTCGAGGTGTCGGTCGGCCACCGACTCCAGGAACGCCAGCGTGACGTGGAGCTGCTCGCGCGGCGACCAGCGGTAGGCCGCGGCCTCGCGACGTACGTCGAGGAACTCGTCGAGGTGCTCCAGCGCGGGCTCGGGCGGGCGCACCGCCACGAACATCCGCGTCGTCACCGGACGGTCACATGTAGGTGCCGAGCACCGACCCGATGGCGTAGGTGACCAGCATCGCGAAGAGACCGCCAGCCATGTTGCGCACCACCGCGCGGCCCGCGGGGCCGTAGCCCAGGCGGGCGCTGGCCCAGCCGGTGAGGGCCAGGGCGACCACGACCGCGCCGACGGTGACCAGCACCCGCGCCGGAGCCGGGGTGAGGGCGATCGTCAGCAGCGGCAGCAGCGCGCCGACGGTGAAGGCCAGCATCGAGGCCCAGGCGGCGTGCCAGGGGTTGGTGAGCTCGTCGGGGTCGATGCCGAGCTCGGCCTCGGCGTGGGCGCCGAGGGCGTCGTGGGCGGTGAGCTCCTGGGCCACCTCGAGGGCCAGCCGGTCGCTCAGCCCCTTGCCGGCGTAGATGCTGGCGAGCTCGGCGAGCTCCTCCTCGGGCTCCTCGATCAGCTCACGGCGCTCCTTCTCGAGCAGCGCCTGCTCGGAGTCGCGCTGGGTGCTGACCGAGACGTACTCGCCCGCCCCCATGCTCAGCGCCCCGGCCACGAGCCCGGCCGACCCGGCGATCATGATCGTCGCCCGCGCGTCGGTGGCCCCGGCGACCCCCATCACGAGGCCGGCGGTGGACACGATGCCGTCGTTGGCCCCGAGGACCGCAGCGCGCAGCCAGTTCAGCCGACTCGCGATCCGGCTGCCGTGCGGCTCGTCGTCGTGCTGCCCGATCTCGATGTCGCTCGGGTCCACGAGCTCGCTGGTCATAACCCGATGGTCCTGGGGAAACTGGATCGATTCAAGCAAGGGAAGGCTTGCCATGACCGGCCCTGCGAGGGGCCCTGACCGTTCAATTGTCGTCCTGTGGCCCGTCGAAATGCGGTTTCGAGGGCCATGCGCGAGCAATTGCAGCGGGAACGCCCGGCGCAGCGCCGAGCCGGGCCGAGCCGGGCCGGCGGCCGGGCCGAGCCGGGCCGAGCCGAGCCGAGCCGAGCCGAGCCGAGCCGAGCCAATGAGGCCGAGATCTCGCTCAGAGGCCGAGGTCGCGGCCGATGAGCTCCTTCATGATCTCGTTGGAGCCGGCCCAGATCTTGGAGACGCGGGCGTCGCGCCAGGCGCGGGCCACGCGGTACTCGTTCATGTAGCCGTAGCCGCCGTACAGCTGGACGCAGTGGTCGAGGACGTCGTTCTGCACCTGCGAGGTCCACCACTTCGCCTTCGCGGCGTCGGTCGAGGTCAGCTCCTTCTTGTCGTGCGCCACCACGCACTGGTCGACGTACGCCTGGGTGACGTCGATCTGCGTGAACATCTCGGCCAGCAGGAACTTGTTGTGCTGCAGGGTGCCGATGCCGGTGCCGAAGGCCTTGCGCTCCTTGGCGTAGACCAGCGTCTCGGCCAGGATCTGCTTGGCGTGGGCGAGGTTGGAGATCGCGCAGCCCAGGCGCTCCTGCGGGAGGTTCTGCATCATGTGGATGAAGCCCTGGTCGAGCTCGCCGACGATGTCCTCGTCGGTGAGGCGGATGTTCTCGAAGAACATCTCGGCCGTGTCGGACTCGTCCTGGCCGACCTTGTCGAGCTTGCGGCCGCGGCCGTAGCCCTCGGCCGAGGTCGGGATCGCGAAGAGCGTGATGCCCTTGGCCTTCTTCTCCGGCGCGGTGCGCACGGCGGTGACGACGATGTCGGCGGAGTAGCCGTTGGTGATGAAGGTCTTCGACCCGTTGATCACCCAGGAGTCGCCGTCGCGCACCGCGGTGCTGCGCAGCGCCGCCAGGTCGGAGCCGCCGGACGGCTCGGTCATGCCGATCGCCAGCAGCAGCTCGCCGCTGGCCACGCCGGGCAGCCAGCGCTTGCGCTGCTCCTCGGTGGTCAGCTCGACGAGGTACGGCGCCACGATGTCGGCGTGGATGCCCACGCACGAGGAGAGCGCGGCGTTGACCTTGGAGAGCTCCTCCATCAGCACGGCGTTGAAGCGGTAGTCGCCGGCGCCGGCGCCGCCGTACTCCTCGGGGATCTCCAGACCCAGGAACCCCTGCTTGCCGGCCTCCAGCCAGAAGTCGCGCGGCATCGACTTGTCGGCGGCGTGCTGCTCCACGTGAGGCACCACGCTGCGGTCCAGGAACTGCTTGACCGAGTCACGGAACGCCTCGTGGTCCTCGTCGTAGATCTCGCGTTTCATGCCCTCAGGCTACCGGTCGGTAGACGCACCTCACAGGTCACGCTCTGCGTGCTTGCTCACGGCGTTCTCGGGTACCGGGGGCGCTGGACGGTGTGCTTTGATCGTTCCAAAAGCGTTGCCCGACCTCCGGGAGCGCTCCCCCCAGGAGGACATACATGGCAGAGATCTGGCCGGGCCGGCCCTACCCGTTGGGGGCGACCTTCGACGGCAGCGGCACCAACTTCGCACTGTTCAGCGAGATCGCCGACAAGGTGGAGCTGTGCCTGTTCGAGCAGGGCCGGGGCAAGAAGGTCAAGGAGACCCGGATCGAGCTGACCGAGGTCGACGCCCACGTCTGGCACGCCTACCTCCCCCGCGTCCAGCCCGGCCAGCGCTACGGCTACCGCGTGCACGGCCCCTGGGAGCCGGAGAACGGGCTGCGCTGCAACCCGAACAAGCTGCTGCTGGACCCCTACGCCAAGGCCACCAGTGGTGAGATCGACTGGGACCAGAGCCTGTTCGGCTACACCTTCGGCGACGAGGACTCCCGCAACGACGAGGACTCCGCCCAGCACATGACGCACGGCGTCGTGATCAACCCGTTCTTCGACTGGGAGGGCGACCGCCGCCTCGACATCCCCTACAACGAGACGGTCATCTACGAGGCGCACGTCAAGGGCCTCACCCAGCTCCACCCCGACGTCTCGGAGGAGGCCCGCGGCACGTACGCCGGCCTGGCCGACCCCGCGGTCACCAGCCACCTCACCCGGCTCGGCGTCACCGCGATCGAGCTGATGCCCGTGCACCAGTTCATCCAGGACAGCACGCTGCTCGACCAGGGGCTGCGCAACTACTGGGGCTACAACACCCTCGGCTTCTTCGCCCCCCACGCCGACTACGCCTCCGCGAGCGGCCCCGGGCAGCAGGTCCAGGAGTTCAAGTCCATGGTCAAGGCCATGCACGCCGCCGGCATCGAGGTGATCCTCGACGTGGTCTACAACCACACCGCGGAGGGCAACCACCTCGGCCCGACGTTGAGCATGAAGGGCATCGACAACCCGGCGTACTACCGGGTGGTCGAGGACGACATGCGCTACTACATGGACTACACCGGCACCGGGAACTCCCTCAACGTGCGCCACCCCCACTCGCTGCAGCTGATCATGGACTCGCTGCGCTACTGGGTCACCGAGATGCACGTCGACGGCTTCCGCTTCGACCTCGCCTCGACCCTCGCGCGCGAGTTCTACGACGTCGACCGGCTGGCGACGTTCTTCGAGCTCGTGCAGCAGGACCCCGTGGTCAGCCAGGTCAAGCTGATCGCCGAGCCCTGGGACATCGGCCCCGGCGGATACCAGGTCGGCGGGTTCCCCCCGCAGTGGACCGAGTGGAACGGCGCCTACCGCGACACCGTGCGCGACTTCTGGCGCGGCGAGCCGTCCCTGGGTGAGTTCGCCTCGCGGGTGGCCGGGTCCTCCGACCTCTACGAGCACTCGGGCCGCCGACCCGTCGCCAGCATCAACTTCGTCACCGCCCACGACGGCTTCACCCTGCGCGACCTCGTGTCCTACAACGAGAAGCACAACGACGCCAACGGCGAGGACAACAACGACGGCGAGAGCCACAACCGGTCCTGGAACCGCGGGGTCGAGGGGCCCACCGACGACCCCGAGATCCTGGCCCTGCGCTCGCGCGCCCAGCGCAACATCCTCACCACGCTGCTGCTCAGCCAGGGCGTCCCGATGCTGCTGCACGGCGACGAGACGGGCCGCACCCAGGACGGCAACAACAACACCTACGCCCAGGACAGCGAGATCAGCTGGATGCACTGGGACCGGGTCGACCAGCCGCTCGTGGACTTCACCGCGGCGCTGATCAAGCTGCGCCACGACCACCCGACGTTCCGTCGCAAGCGCTTCTTCACCGGCAGCACCGTGCGCACCGGCGACGGCGAGCGGCTCAACGACATCGTGTGGCTCCACCTCGACGGCCGCCCGATGGAGGACGGCGACTGGGAGAGCGGCGACCAGGCGATCGGCATGTACCTCAACGGACACGGCATCGCCGGCATGGACGACCGCGGCGGCGTCATCACCGACGACCACTTCCTGCTCTACTTCAACGCCGACGGGCCGGCCGAGATCACCCTCCCGCCCGAGGAGTACGCCGAGGCGTGGGACGTCATCATCGACACCGGCGGCTCGGCGGACGACGCCGGGACCCACGCGGCCGGGGGGAGCTTCCCGATGGCGAAGCAGAGCGTCGTGATCCTGCGCGAGCACATCGAGCCCGAGTCCGAGCCCGACCACTCCGTGGCGGCGTCGGTGGCGGCTTCGGTGGCAGCGGCGACCGGGACGCGGGGCTGAGCGTGCGCACACCGACCACCACGTACCGGCTGCAGATCACCGAGGACTTCGACCTCCACGAGGCCGCCCGGCGACTGCCCTACCTGCGCGACCTCGGGGTCGACTGGGTCTACCTGTCGCCGATCCTGGCTGCGGAGCCGGGCAGCAACCACGGGTACGACGTCGTCGCGCACGACCGCGTCGACCCCGCCCGGGGAGGCACCGAGGGCCTGGCCGCGCTGTCGGCCGAGGCCCGCCGGCTCGGCCTCGGCGTGCTGGTCGACATCGTGCCCAACCACGTCGGCGTGGCGACCCCCGTCGAGAACGACTGGTGGTGGGACCTCCTGGCGCACGGCCGCGGATCGGCGTACGCGACGTACTTCGACGTCGACTGGGAGTTCGGCGGCGGCCGGCTGCGGATCCCCGTGGTCGGCGACGGCGACGAGGGCTCGATCGAGGTCGACGCGTCCGCCGGCGAGGTCCGCTACCACGAGCACCGCTTCCCGCTGGCGCCCGGCACGAGCAGCCACGACGAGCAGCACTACGAGCTGGTGTCGTGGCGGGCGGCCGACACCGAGCTCAACTACCGCCGCTTCTTCGCGGTCAACACGCTCGCCGCGGTCCGGGTCGAGGAGCGCGAGGTCTTCGACGCCACCCACGTCGAGATCCGGCGCTGGTTCGACGAGGGGCTCGTCGACGGGCTCCGGGTCGACCACCCCGACGGCCTGCTCGATCCCGAGGGCTACCTCGCCGACCTCGCCACGCTCACCGGCGGCGCCTACGTCCTGGTCGAGAAGATCCTCGAGCCCGGCGAGGATCTACCGACCTCGTGGGCGACCTCGGGCACCACCGGCTACGACGTCCTCGGCCTCGTCGACCGGGTGCTCACCGACCCGACCGCCGAGAGCCGGCTCCCGCTCGCCGAGCTCGACTGGGCGGCGATGATCCACGACACCAAGCGCGCGGTCGCCGACGGCATCCTGCACTCCGAGGTACGCCGCATCGTCCGCGAGCTGCCCTCGACGCTGGTCGACGCGACCCCCGTGGCCGCCCTCGAGGACGCCGTCGGCGAGCTGCTCGCCTGCTTCCCGGTCTACCGCTCCTACCTGCCCGAGGGCCGCGAGCACCTCGAGCACGCCCTCGCCCTGGCCCGGCAGCACCGGCCCGACCTGGCCGCGGCCCTCGACGCGCTGGCACCGGCGCTCGGCGACCCCGCGGACCGGGCCGCCCAGCGCTTCCAGCAGACCTCCGGCATGGTGATGGCCAAGGGCGTCGAGGACTGCGCCTTCTACCGCTACGACCGCCTCACCTCGCTCAACGAGGTCGGCGGCGACCCGAGCGAGTTCGCGGTCGGGGTCGCCGACTTCCACGCGCGGATGGCCCGCCGCCAGGCCGAGTGGCCGCACGCGATGACCACGCTGTCGACCCACGACACCAAGCGTGGCGAGGACGTGCGCGCCCGGATCACCGTGCTCAGCGAGCTGCCCGAGGTGTGGTCGGCGGCGCTCGACCGGCTGCTCGCCCTCGTGCCGCTGCCCGACCCGGCGTTCGCCTCCCTGCTGTGGCAGGCGATCCTCGGCGCCTGGCCGGCCGAGCCCCACCCCGACCTGCGCGACCGGCTGCACGCCTACGCCGAGAAGGCCATGCGTGAGGCCGGCGACCGCACCACGTGGACCGCGCCCGTCGACGACTACGAGTCGGCGGTGCACGGGGCCGTGGACGCGGCCTTCGACCACCCCGACGTACGTCGGGTGCTCGACGAGCTGCTCGAGCACACCGTGGCGCCCGGCTGGTCCAACGCGCTGGCCGCCAAGCTGCTCTCGATCACGCTGCCCGGCGTCCCGGACGTCTACCAGGGCAGCGAGCTGTGGGAGCAGAGCCTGGTCGACCCCGACAACCGTCGGCCGGTCGACTTCGACCTGCGCGCGGAGATGCTGGCCGTCTCGCCGCAGGCCAACCTGCGCACGATCGCCGGGGTCGACGACGACGCCGAGCACAAGCTGCACGTGGTGCGCGTCGCGCTCGAGACGCGGCGCGACGACGCCCGGCTCTTCACCGGCTACTCCCCGGTCTCGGCCACGGGTCCGGCCGCCGACCACGTGCTCGCCTTCGACCGGGGCGACGCGATCACCGTCGTCACCCGACTCCCGGTCGGCCTGGCGGCCCGGGGCGGCTGGGAGGACACCGTGCTCGACCTGCCCGAGGGACGCTGGCTCGACGTGCTCAGCGGCCTGGTGGTCACCCCCCGACTCACCGACGTGCTGGCCGTCAGGCCGGTGGCCCTGCTCGTCCGACTGCCCGAGGAGAGCTGAGATGACCCGCGGACCCTTCGACGTCTGGGCGCCCCGGGCGTCCCGGCTGCGGCTGTCGGTGGCCGATGCCACCCTCGAGATGCAGCAGGCCGACGGCGGCTGGTGGACTCCGTCGGAGCCCGTGCCCGACCCGACGAAGGGAGACGTCGACTACGGCTACCTGATCGACGACGCGGACGCGCCGGTGCCCGACCCTCGGTCCCGGCGCCAGCCGGCGGGCGTCCACCAGCGCTCGCGAACCCACCGGTCCGAGGCCTTCGCCTGGACCGACGAGCAGTGGACCGGCCGTCAGCTGGCCGGCGCGGTGATCTACGAGCTGCACCTCGGCACCTTCACGCCCGAGGGCACCCTGGACGCCGCGCTCGGCCGGCTCGACCACCTGCGCTCGATCGGCGTCGACCTCGTCGAGCTGATGCCGGTCAACTCCTTCAACGGCACCCACAACTGGGGCTACGACGGGGTCGACTGGTTCGCGGTCGACGAGACCTACGGCGGGCCCGAGGCCTACCAACGGTTCGTCGACGGCTGCCACGCCGTCGGCCTCGGCGTGATCCAGGACGTCGTCTACAACCACCTCGGTCCCTCCGGCAACTACCTGCCGATGTTCGGCCCCTACCTGAAGCAGGGCCGCAACACCTGGGGCGACCTGGTCAACCTCGACGGCGACGGCTCGAGCGAGGTCCGGCGCTACATCCTCGACAACGTGCGCATGTGGTTCGAGGACTACCACGTCGACGGGCTGCGCCTCGACGCCGTGCACGCGCTCTCCGACGAGTCCCCGGTGCACCTGCTGGAGGAGATGGCGGTCGAGGTCGCGGCGATGTCGGCCCACCAGCGCCGGCCGCTGACCCTGATCGCGGAGTCCGACCTCAACGACCCGCGGCTGATCACCCCCCGCGAGGCCGGCGGCTACGGTCTCGAGGCGCAGTGGAGCGACGACTTCCACCACGCGGTGCACGTCGCGCTGACCGGCGAGACCGACGGCTACTACGCCGACTTCGCCCCGCTCGGCGCGCTGGCGAAGGTGTGCGAGCGCGGCTTCTTCCACGACGGCACGTTCTCCTCCTTCCGCGAGCGTGACCACGGCGTGCCGGTCGACACCGCGGCCATGCCGACGTGGCGACTCGTGGTCTGCAGCCAGAACCACGACCAGATCGGCAACCGGGCTGTCGGCGACCGGATCACCGAGGCGCTCGACGACGACCAGCTGGGGTGTGCCGCGCTGCTGACGCTCTGCGGCCCGTTCACGCCGATGCTCTTCCAGGGCGAGGAGTGGGCGGCCTCGACGCCGTTCCAGTTCTTCACCTCGCACCCCGAGCCCGAGCTCGGCAAGGCCACGGCGGAGGGCCGGATCGCGGAGTTCGAGCAGATGGGCTGGGACCCCGAGGTCGTGCCCGACCCCCAGGATCCCGACACCTACGAGCGCTCGAAGCTCGACTGGTCCGAGGCCGACGCGGGCCGCGGCGCGCGGATGCTGGCGACCTACCGCGAGCTGGCGGCGCTCCGGCGGGCCCACCCCCAGCTGACCGACCCCGACTTCCGGCGTACGTCGTGCACCGTGGACGAGCAGGCGCGGACGTTCACGATGGCCCGCGGCGACCTGCTCGTGGCCCTCAACCTCGGCGCGGCCACGGCCACGCTCGAGGTGGGCGACCGGGCGGTGCTCTTCGCCACCGGCGCCGGCGCCGACGTGGCCGGCAGCGCGATCACGCTGCCGGCGCACGCCGGGGTGCTGCTGGGCCCGTCGAGCGACCCGTCACGCGTCTGACGGAGCCGACTCAGCCTCCGGGCAGCTCGACGATCTCGTCCTCGGCGGGAGCCTCGGCGTCGACTTCCTCGTCGAACTCGGAGAACGTGGCCTCGCCCTCGTCGTCGCCGGTGACGGCGACCTTGAGGATGTAGTGGGGCTCGTCGGTCGCCACGAAGGCGGTGGTGTCGCTGCCCTCCTCGGTGCCGACGATCTTGACCGCCTCGTCACCGTCGACGTCCTCGGTGCCGTCCTTCTCGGCGTCCTCGACGTTCTCGGGGTCGCCGATCTCCTTGAGCAGCTCGTCGAGGTCGCAGAACGAGGAGAACTGGCCGTTGGGGTCGGCGACCCAGTTGTCGCCGACGACCTCGAGCACCTGGTCGGCCTGCTCGCCGGCCTGCTCGCGGTAGAAGGTCTCGTCGGCCTTGAACCACGAGTCGCCGTCGACGGACAGGACCTCGGCCTTGCCGCCGCCGACCCCGACCTCGCCGGTGCAGTTGCCGTCGGTGTCCAGCGTCAGGTCGAGGGTGATGTTCTCGCCGCCGGTGGCGATGTCGGCCGCGATGTGGACCGACTTCAGCTTGCTCATGTCGTCGCTGGCCGCCTTGATGATGTCGGCGGCGGACTCGTCAGCGAAGCCGCTGCCGCATCCGGTGAGCGTGACGGCGGTCGCGAGCCCGACGGCGTAGGCCGCCAGTGTGTTGCGCTTCATGTGCGCCTCCTTAGGTCGGCCTGCAGCCAATCACACCGGCACGTGATCCGATGCAGCGACGGGCGACGGTGTGACCGCGCTCTCGGCCTCGCGGAAACCGTACCGCTCCCACCACCGCTGCATCGGGCGCGGCGCCCACCAGTTCCAGCGGCCCAGCAGCTTCATCGTGGCCGGCACCAGCAGGGCCCGGACCACGGTGGCGTCGATGAGCAGCGCCACCAGCATCCCGACGCCCAGCATCTTCATGAACACGATGCCGCTCATGCTGAAGGCGCCGATGACCACGCCCAGCAGCAGCGCCGCGCTGGTGATGATCCGGCCGGTCTTCTGCACGCCGGTGGCCACGGCGAGCTCGTTGCGCCGGGCCGGGCTGAGCCCGCTGTCCCGGCTGGCGTCCCACTGCTCGCGCACCCGGGAGAGCAGGAAGACCTCGTAGTCCATCGAGAGCCCGAAGAGGATGGCCAGCATCAGGATCGGGTTGGTGGCGTCGAGGAAGCCTTGTGGCGTGAAGCCGAGGAGGCCCGAGAGGTGGCCGTCGCTGAAGATCCAGGTCACGACGCCGAAGGAGGCGGTGATCGAGAACAGGTTCATCGCCACGGCCTTGATCGGCAGCACGAGCGAGCCGAAGGCCACGAACAGCAGCACCAGCATCACCCCGACGACGATCAGGCCCATCCAGGGCAGGTGGTCGCCCACCGAGGTGATCAGGTCGACGGTCTCGGCGGTCAGGCCGCCCACGAGGACGGCCCCGCTCGCCGGCCGGACCGCGCGCAGGTCGCGCACGATCTCCTGCGAGGCCTCGGTCTGGGAGTTGCCCGACCAGACGGCGCGCAGCAGCCGCGTCCCCCCGTCGGCGTCGGCGGCGGCGACCGGTCGCACCGAGACGGGAGCGACGTCCTCGAGCGCGGCGACGTACGCCGCGACGTCGGCGTCCTCGGTGCCCTGGAGCAGGAGGTTGGCGCTCGAGGTCTCCGGGCCGAAGTCGCTCGTGAGCGTGTCGGTGGCGACGTGGGCGGGCGCGTCCTCCGGCAGGACGCGATGGTCGACGCTGCCCCAGCGCACCCCCAGGAACGGTGAGGCGATCGCGAGCAGCACGACCACGGTGACCACGATGACGGCGACCGGGCGCCGCATCACGGCGTGCGCCAGGCGGCCCCAGCGGTCCTCCCCGGTGGTGGCGCCCCCGGCGGTGCGTGCCGTACGTCGCCAGGGCAGCCGACCGGCGTCGATCCGCCGTCCGAGCAGGCGCAGCACCGCGGGCAGCAGCGTGAGGGCGGCGAGCATCGCGACCAGCACCGCGGCGATGCCGCCGTAGCCCATGCTGCGCAGGAAGCCCTGGGGGAAGATCAGCAGGCTCGACAGGGCCGCGGCGACCGTGAGCCCGGAGAACATCACGGTGCGGCCGGCGGTGGTCATCGTGCGGCGGATCGCCACCGCGGGGGCGGTCGGGTCGTCGAGCGGCAGCAGCGCGAGCTCCTCGCGGAAGCGGCTGATCACGAACAGCGCGTAGTCGATGGCCAGGCCGATGCCGAGCAGCGAGATCACGTTGACGGAGAAGATCGAGACGTCGGTGACCAGCGTCAGCAGCCGCACCACGGCCAGCGCGCCGACCATGGCCACCAGCCCGACCAGGGCGGGCATCGCGGCGGCGACGAGGCTGCCGAAGATGAGCAGGGCGAGCAGGATCACGACCGGCAGCGAGATCAGCTCGGCGCGCTCGAGGTCCTCGGACGTGATCTCGTTGACGTCGTTGTAGACCGCGAACGAGCCGGCCAGCTCGGTGCGCAGACCGTCGACCTCGAGCGCCGGCGCGATCTCGTCGTAGGCGGTGAGGTAGTCGTCCTGCGACTCACCGGCCAGGGAGATCAGCACCTGGGCCGCGTGGCCGTCGCGGCTGACCAGGCCCGCCTCGGCGGGCACGGCGTACCAGGGCACGACCGAGGCGGTGGTGCCGGGCGGCAGCGCGGCCAGCGCCTCCTCGACACCCTGGCGGAAGGCCGGGTCGTCGGCGGTGAGCTCGGCGTCGGAGTAGATCGCGACCACGTCGACGGTCTGGTTGCCGAAGGCCTCGCGCTCGGCCGCGAGCTCGGCGTAGGACTCCGAGCCCGGGTCGTCGAAGCCGCCCCCGCTCAGGGACCCGAAGACGCCGAAGCCGTAGGCCGCCGCGGCCAACGTGAGCGCGACGCCGACGAGCAGCACCAGCCGTGCCCGATCGGCGATGATCCGACCCCAGCGATCCAGCATGACGACTCCTCGTGGCAGCATGGCGTGATAGCACGTCAGTTTGGTGAACGGTGTAAACCGTAAACGGTGTAAACTTTCGCCGTCAACCCAACGTAGGGAGCATCACGTGGGGACGTCCCTCGGCCAGACCACCCGACGCGAACGGCAGCGGGAGGCGACGTACGACGAGATCGTCAGCGCCTCGCGCGAGCTCCTGGCCCAGGGAGCGGAGATCTCGCTGCGGGCGGTCGCGGCGAAGATGGGCATGACCGCCCCCGCGCTCTACCGCTACGTGGCGAGCTACCAGGAGCTGGTCGACCTGGTCGCCTTCGAGATCGACAAGGCGGCCACCGCGAGGTTCGCCGAGGCCGCCGCGCGGATGCCCGACGACGACCCCGGCGCGCAGCTCCTGGCCGCCTCGGTCGACTTCCGCCGCTGGGCGCTGGGCCATCCCCGCGAGTTCACGCTGGTCTTCGCCAACCCCCTCGCAGACACCTCGTGCGTACGTCGCGAGCTGCTCACCGCGGCCACCTCCGGCCACTTCTTCAACGGTCTGCTGATCGACCTGTGGCTGGAGCGCCGCTTCCCGCACCCCGAGCTCGACGAGCTCGACCCGGCGGTGGCCGAGGCGCTGCGCGAGCCGCTCATCCCGATCGACCTCGACCGGGTCCCCACCGACCACCGCGGCCTGCTCTGGCTCTTCACCCGCGCCTGGGCAAGCCTCTACGGCACGGTCACCCTCGAGGTCTTCGGTCACCTGGACCCCCGCGTCATCGAGAGCGGGGCCGTCTTCGTCGCCATGATCCGCGAGTGGATGCCCAGGCTCGGCCTGGCCGACGACCAGGAGCGCTACCACGCACTGCTGGTCACCGAGCTCGCGCGCGACTGACCTGCGCGGCGGGGTATCACCCCCTGCCCCCACCGCTCCTCCTGGTGACGCGCGAGCGTGCGTCCGGCCCGCAGGCCCGGGGTCCGTGGAGCACCAGGGGGAAGCGCCATGGGAGTACGCAAGAACGCCAAGTTCCTCACCGCCGCCGAGCGGGAGGACTTCGTCAGGGCCTGTGTCCTGCTCAAGGCCGAGATCGTGAACCCGGGCGCGCCTGCCGCCGACCGCTACAGCCGGTGGGACGAGCTCACCGGCCTGCACCGGATGATCCAGAACGCCTTCTCCCCGCTGGGGTCGAACCTCAACTTCGGCCACGGCGGTCTCGGCTCCTACAGCTTCCTCAGCTGGCACCGCTTCTTCCTGCTGCACCTCGAGGGGCTGCTGCAGGCCAAGGTGCCGGGCGTGATGCTCCCCTACTGGGACTGGACCGACCCCACGTCGCTGATGACCGACACCTTCCTCGGCCCCAACGGCGACGTCACCGGCATCGTGCGCCGCGGCTACTTCGCGGCCACCGCACCGGGCGTGGGCGCCAACACCACCCCGTCGCCTGCCTGGTGGCCGGCCGGCCACGCCGGCTGGCAGCTGCCGCCGACGTACGACATCAACGGTGGGCAGTGGATCGGCGCCCTGCGTCGGCGGGTGAGCCCTCCGGCCGGCCTGCCCTCGGCCGTCGACGTGCGCGACACCCTGGACCGGACGACGTACTCCTCGTTCCAGCGGACCCTGGAGAACGGCAACGGGCTCGCCTCGGGCAACCAGATGCACAACGAGATGCACGGCTGGGTCGGCGGTGCCGGCAGTGCGGGCACGGGCCACATGAGCCACCCCGACGCGTCGCCGCACGACCCGTTCTTCTACCTGCACCACTGCAACATCGACCGGCTCTGGGCGATGTGGCAGGCCGACGGGCACGCCGTCGACTACCCGACCAGCGGCGGCTCGGTCGGCCACCACCGCAACGACGTCATGTATCCCTGGACCGGCGGGGCCGCTGGCTACGGCAGCAACGTCACCATCGGCGCGATCACGATGCCGGACCTCTCCGCGGGGGGTGCCCGGCGCAACGTCGACACGCTCGACCACCGGGCCCTCGGCTACACCTACGACACGATGCCGGTCGTCGGGATCGAGCTCGACCGCAGCGGCAGCATGTCCGGGGTCACGCCTGACCCGATGACGACCGGTGCGCCCGCGGTGAGCAAGTGGGTGGCGGCCACGCGCGGGGTCTCGGCGTTCCTGCAGGACTGCGAGGTGGTGCGCAGCAGCGGCGTCGCCTACGTCACCGCCGGGGTGCGGACCTTCCGCTCGCTGGGCGCCAACGCGTTCGACTCGGTGTTCACGCCGGCGCCGTTCGGCCTGGTGAAGACGGGTACGTCGATCAGCCGGAGCACCTTCGACGCCCAGGTCTCGCTGCTGTCGCCGGGCGGCGGCACGCCCCTGGCCGACGCGCTCACCGACGGGTCGACCGTGCTGGTGGAGCCCCCCGCCCCGCGGGTGCCCGGGGAGCGCCGCTTCCTCAGCCTGCTCACCGACGGGATGCTGACCAGCGGGTCGCCGCTCATCTCGATCCCCGACGGGAGCCTGGCCGGAACCGTCGTCTTCGCGATGGGGTTCGGGACGGGGCTGGACGTCGACTACCCGACCCTGGCCCAGCTCACCGCCAAGGGTGACGCGGCCGGGTTCGACCAGGTCTTCCACGGCGAGAACGCCGGCACGATCGACAAGTTCTACTCCAACGCCGTGGCCCGGGCGATCGGCTTCACCCCGATCGTCGACCCGGTGCTCGAGCTCTTCGAGGGGGAGCACGGGCACTTCACGTTCTCGGCGACGTCCGCGGACGACTCGCTGATGCTCACCGCACAGGGCATGGACTTCGACGACGCCAGCTGGAGCTATCACCTGATCGGCCCCGACGGCGTCTCGGTCTACAGCGACAGCAGGGGGCACCAGCACGGCAGCCCCACCGGCCACGGTCGGCGCCCCGACGTGGTCGCGGCCCGGGCCGACGGACGGCTCACGCTCATCGTGCAGCGCGACAACGCCGACGCCTCGGCGTGGGTGGGCAGCTGGCAGGTGATGGTCGGCTACCGCGACCGCGAGATGGACGGCATGGTGATGCTCGGCGTGGGCGACCTGATCCGGCCGGTCGCGGGCGGCCCCGTCCGCGGCCCGCGCTGGTCGCGGCCCGGCAAGGCCCGTGACCAGCGGCCCGTCGCCCGACGGATGCTGACCACCGCCGCGCTCGCCAACCTCGCGGTCCCCACCCTGAGCACCAACCGCTCCGAGGGCTCCGCCCGCTCGGTGGTCGTCAACGTCTACGCCCAGACCAGGCTGGCCCTGGAGCTGGTCACCGAGAGCCCGGTCGTCAAGGCCGGCGACAAGGGCGCCTTCCAGCTGACCGGGCCGGTCCCGGTGGGGTCGTTCACCGTCGAGTCCGCGGTCGGGCGCCTGGTCTCCCCCGCGGTCGACGTGGCCGCGAAGGTCCGCGACCTCGACCTGGAGCAGCTCGGGCGGAACGTGCGGCTCTCGGCCAGGCTGCGCGACGGGAAGTACGACCACGGGCGCGTGCTCGCCGAGCTGGAGGCCGAGGACCCGGACCTCGGGGCGGTCCGCGACGAGCAGGTCAAGGTCGTGCAGCACGACGGCGGAGCCCCCCACGTCCACCTGCCCGACACCACGATCCCGGGCGGCTACCACCTGGGGCTCTACGTCTCCGGTCGCTACTTCCCCGACGGCACCGTCATCGCTCGACCACGACCACGGCGCGCACGGCCACCCGGCCGCGGCCGGTGACCCCGGCGAGGAGTGACCGCGAGAAGGGCGAGCCGTTCACCCGGATCCTCACCGCGTCGCTCGGGGTCGTCGCGTCCTGACCGCGGCCGGCGTCGGTCTCCCTGCGACGGGACCAGTGCCGGCCCATCCGCTGGCGTCGGGGCGACGAACACCTCATGACACGGATCACACGCGGCTCGGGACTGAAGCAGCAGAACGGAGCAGCCATGGTCGTCACGGCGTTCGAACCAGGAGTCGGGGGCACCTGGGCCCCGCCCTCGGGTCGCGGGCCCACAGACCTGCGCGTGCGTCCGTCGGCCCGGACGGCGTACGCCGTCCACGAGGCGGCCTGTGCCTGCGGCCAGGAGCTGGACCGCTGTCGCGCCGCACACTGCCCCCGCTGCGGCATCACCCGGCACGACTGAGCCACCACGCTGGTTGAGGTGCGAGCGCAGCGAGCCACCACGGCGGTGGTTGAGGTGCGAGCGCAGCGAGCCACGAAACCCCCACCGTTGAGCGGGAAAGTCGTTACCAACCCGTGACCCGCGACGGCCTGTGGACAACCCCGATTCCGAGGCCTCAATGTCGGTGGCCGGTGCTTGAGTGGACCCATGAGCAGCCGCACCACCACCACCACAACGGGCCACCCGATCGCGGTCGCCGCTGCCGACATCCACGCCCGTCTCGACCAGCTCACCGACCAACCCACCTGGTCGATGACCGACCCCGAGACAGCCACCACCCTGATCGAGCTCACCCGCCTCACCGCCCGCCTCGCCGAGCTCGAGCTCCGCGTCGCCGCCCACGCCCACACCACCGCCGTCGGGCGACCAGTCCGGCGCCACCTCCACCGCCGTGTGGTGGGCGAACGAGACCCGACCAGACCAAGGCCGAGACCCACCGCAAGATCAAGCTCGCCTCTTCCTTGGACCGCCAGCACGAAGCAGTCCGCACCGCCCTCGCTGCCGGTGACGTGCTCCCCGACCAGGCCGGCGTCATCGTCACCGCCGTCCAGGCCCTCCCCGACGACGTCGACCCCACGGTCGCCGTCGCGGGCGAGCAGTTCCTGCTCACCGAAGCCAAGACCCACGACGCGAAGGCCCTGCGCATCCTGGGCAAACGACTCCTCCACGTCATCGACCCCACCGCCGGCGACGCCCACGAAGCCGCCCTCCTCGAACGCGAAGAAGCCGACGCCCACGCCGCGCGCCACCCTGCGGATGTTCGACGACGGCCACGGCACCACCCACGGCCGCTTCACCATCCCCACCCTCCACGGCGCCATCCTCAAGAAGGCCCTGCTCGCCCTCGCCGCCCCCCAGCACCGCGCCGCCGTCGACGGCCACGCCCCCACCCCCGGACGACCCAGCGACCACCGCCTCGGCGAGGCGTTCCTGGAATACCTCGAGCGCTACCCCACCGACCACCTCCCCACCACCGGCGGCACCGCCGCCTCCGTCGTCGCGATGATCGACTACGACGCCCTCACCGGACAGCTCACCAAAGCCGGACTCCTCGACACCGGCCAGAAGATCAGCCCCAGCGCCGCCCGCCGCCTCGCCTGTCGCCACGGCGTCATCCCCGCCGTCCTCGACGGCACCTCCCACGTCCTCGACCTCGGCCGCAAACGCCGCTTCCACTCACCCGCCCAACGCCTGGCCCTCACCCTCGAACAACACGGCTGCACCGCGGTGGGCTGCGACTGGCCACCCGGCCTCTGCCACGCCCACCACCCCCACCCCTGGGGCCACGGCGGCGAGACCAACCGCGACGGCAAGCTGCTGTGCCCCCGCCACCACACCCTCGCCCACCATCCCGACTACCAGACCACCCACCACCCCAACGGCAAAGTCAGCTTCCACCGCCGCGAGTAGGCCGATCGGGTCGAGCTTGCCCGTGCGGCGCACGAGAGCGTTTGTCGCTTGCCCGCAGCGAGAGCCCCGCTTCGGCCTGGGCAGCTGTTGACCCCCGAACACTCGCCCTCGTCGGCGCACGGAGCCGAGCCTGGAAGCGGTTCGGGTGATGGGCGAGGTCAGGGCACGCGACACGATCCCGAGGCACTCGCCTCTGCTCAGCGCCAGCCGAGCGCCGGCGCCACGTCGCGCACGATCGTCTCGAGCACGTGCGCGCAGTAGTCCACGCCGAGCTGGTTGGGGATCGTGAGCAGCAGGGTGTCGGCGGCCGCGATGGCCTCGTCGGCGGCGAGGTCGGCGATGAGGCGGTCGGGCTCTCCGGCGTACGTCTTGCCGAAGCGGGCGATGCCGCCGTCGATCATGCCGACCTGGTCGGCGCTGCGGCCCTCCTGGCCGAAGTAGGCACGGTCGAGGTCGGAGACGATCGGGAAGATGCTGCGGCTGACCGACGTCCGCGGCGTCCGCTCGTGGCCCGCGCCGGCCCAGGCCTTGCGGAAGAGCTCGATCTGCTCGGCCTGGAGCTGGTGGAACGGCACGCCGGTGTCCTCGGTGAGCAGGGTCGAGCTCATCAGGTTCATGCCCTGCCGGGCGGTCCACTCGGCCGTCGCACGGGTGCCGGCGCCCCACCAGATGCGGTCACGCAGGCCGGGCGAGTGCGGCTCGATGCGCAGCAGCCCCGGCGGGTTGGGGAACATCGGTCGCGGGTGGGGCTCGGCGAAGCCCTCGCCCTCGATCACCTCGAGGAAGCGTGCCGCGTGCGCGCGGGCGAGGTCGGCGTGGTCCTGGCCCTCGGCCGGCTCGTGCCCGAAGTACCGGTAGCCGTCGATGACCTGCTCCGGTGAGCCTCGGCTGATGCCGAGCTGGAGCCGACCACCGGAGATCAGGTCCGCGGAGCCGGCGTCCTCGGCCATGTAGAGCGGGTTCTCGTAGCGCATGTCGATCACGCCGGTGCCGATCTCGATCCGGCTGGTGCGCGCGCCGACGGCCGCGAGCAGCGGGAACGGCGAGGAGAGCTGCTGGGCGAAGTGGTGCACCCGGAAGTACGCGCCGTCCGCCCCGACCTCCTCGGCCGCGACCGCGAGGTCGATCGACTGCAGCAGCACGTCGGACGCCGAGCGGGTCGCCGAGTGCGGCGAGGGGTTCCAGTGGCCGAACGACAGGAAGCCGATGTTCTTCATGCCGGGCTGAACGCCGGTCGGAGCACGAACCTTCCCGACGCCGGTTGCAGCGCCGGCTCAGCGGAAGACGACGGTCCGAGCCCCGTTGCGCAGCACCCGCGACTGCGAGTGCCACCGCACCGCGCGCGACAGCACCTGCGCCTCGACGTCACGACCGGCCGAGACCAGCTGGTCCTGCGTGTAGGAGTGGTCGACGCGGATCACGTCCTGCTCGATGATCGGTCCCTCGTCGAGCTCGGCGGTGACGTAGTGGGCCGTGGCGCCCACGAGCTTGACCCCGCGGTCGAAGGCCTGGTGGTAGGGCTTGGCGCCCTTGAAGCTCGGCAGGAACGAGTGGTGGATGTTGATCGCCCGCCCTGACAGCTGCTGGCACAGTCCGTCGGAGAGCACCTGCATGTAGCGCGCCAGCACGACCAGGTCGATGTCGAGCTCGTCGACCAGCCCCATCAGCTCGGCCTCGGCGGCCGGCTTGGTCTCGGGGGTGACCGGGATGTGGCGGAAGTCGAGGCCGTAGGAACGCACCAGCGCCTCGGCGTCGGGGTGGTTGGAGACCACCACCGGGATGTCGACCTGCAGCGAGCGGGTCGAGGTCCGGAACAGCAGGTCGTTGAGGCAGTGCAGCTGCTTGGAGACCATGATCAGCGTGCGGTACGGCGCCGTCGCGGCCCACACGTCGTGCTCCATCGCGAACTCGCGGGCCACCGGTTCGAACGACGTCCGCAGCGCCGGGGCGTCGAGCGGGCCACGGGAGCCGTCGAGGGAGAAGTCGATGCGCATGAAGAACCGACCGGTCAGCTGGTCGTAGAACTGCTGGCTCTCCAGGATGTTGCCGCCGTGCTGGACCAGGAAGCCGCTCACCGCGTGCACGATGCCGGGCCGGTCGGGGCAGGCGAGGACGAGGACGAAGTCGCCGGTCGGCGCGGCGGCGACCGCGGCCTCGGCGGAGGAGGGGAGCGACACGGGGAGCCCTTTGCTCAGGTGCGGATGTTGCGGCCGGCGAGACAGCCTTCGCGATACGCAACGGACGCGGGGCGCGACCTCGACTAGTCTCCCGCCATGCCTACCACCTCGGAGAACGGTGCCGGGTCAGGGGCGGGCGGCGTCCAGTCGGTCGACCGGGCGCTGACGATCCTGGAGCAGCTCGCGCGCGGCGGCGAGGCCGGGGTCACCGAGATCGCGGCCGGGCTCGGCGTGCACAAGAGCACGGCCTTCCGCCTGGTGGCCACGCTCGAGTCGCACGGGATGGTGGAGCAGACCGCCGACCGGGGCAAGTACCGCCTCGGCGTCGGCATCCTTCGGCTCGCCGGCGCGACCAGCGCGCGGCTCGACCTGGTCCAGGAGGCGCGGCCGCTGTGCCGGCAGCTCGCCGCCGACACCGGTGAGACCGTCAACCTCGCGGTGCTCTCCGAGCGCTCGGCGCTCTACCTCGACCAGGTCGCCGGCTCCTCGGCCCTCCAGTCGCACAACTGGGTCGGCCAGCACATCCCGCTGCACGCCACCAGCAACGGCAAGGTCCTGCTCAGCGGCCTCGACGACGCCGCGCTCGACGCCCTGCTGGGCACGCTCGGCCGGCTGGCGTCGTACACCCCGGAGACCGTCACCACCCGGGCCCGGCTGCGCGAGGACGTCGACGCGGTGCGCGAGCAGGGCTGGGCGGTCGCCGTCGACGAGCTCGAGGCGGGGCTGACCGCGGTGGCCGCGCCGATCCGCAACGCCCACGGCGACGTGATCGCCTCGCTCAGCGTGTCGGGCCCGACGTTCCGGCTCGGCTCCGACCGCGTCGAGGAGGTCGCCACCCTGCTCGTGGCCGCCGCGCGCGAGATCTCCCACCGGCTCGGTTGGTCGCACCGCTGATCGTTCGGCAAGCTCGACGACCGAGGGGGAGCGGTAGGCCATTGACACGCAGGGGTGCGCGGGGAGATTCTTGAGTTGTCTCGCATGTCGCACATCGTTGCGCGATACGCAACTCTCTCAGAGAGGTCGGAGCGCCCGTGGCCACCGTCCCCAGCACCGCCCGCGTCGTCGTCATCGGGGCCGGCATCGTCGGCAACAGCCTGGTCCACCACCTGGCCCGGCTCGGCTGGCGCGACATCGTCCAGCTCGACCAGGGTCCGTTGCCCAACCCCGGTGGCTCGACCGGGCACGCGTCCAACTTCATCTTCACCGTCGACCACTCCCGCGAGATCACGGACCTGACCCTCGACTCGGTGCGGCAGTACCAGGAGCTCGGCGTCTTCACCCAGTGCGGTGGCTTCGAGATCGCCCGCAGCGAGGAGCGGATGGAGGAGCTGCGGCGGCGCATGTCGAGCGCCCGCTCGTGGGGCATCGAGGCCGAGCTCGTGAGCCCGGCGTTCGTGAAGGAGAAGGTGCCCTTCATCGAGGAGGACCAGTTCGTCGGGGCGTTCTGGACCCCCGGCGTCGGCGTCGTCGACTCGCTGCGCGCCGGCACCCTGATGCGCGAGAGCGCGTCGGAGCTCGGCGCGCTCACGGTCGTCCCCACCGTCGAGGTGCTCGGCCTGGACGTCGAGGACACCCCCACGGGCCCTCGAATCCGCCGGGTCCGCACGTCGGAGGGCGACATCGAGACCGAGTACGTCGTCATCGCCGCCGGGGTGTGGAGCCCCAAGCTCGGCGACATGGCCGGCGTCAGCATCCCGCTCACCCCCGCCGTGCACCAGATGATCAGCGTCGGCCCCTGCCCGCAGCTGGCCGGCGGCACCGGTGAGATCAACGTGCCGATCGTGCGCGACATGGACAACTTCTGCTACGAGCGCCAGCACGGCGCCGACATGGAGGTCGGCTCCTACGCCCACCGCGCCATCCTCCACGAGCCCGAGGACATCCCCTCGATCGAGCAGGCCAAGCTGTCGCCGACCGAGATGCCGTTCACCTCCGACGACTTCGACCCCCAGCTCGAGCAGGCCTACGAGCTGATGCCCGAGCTGCTCGGCGCCGAGGGCGCGGAGATGCGCTACGCGATCAACGGCCTGCTCTCGCTCACCTGCGACGGCAACCCGATCCTGGGCGAGAGCCACGTGCAGGGCCTCTGGACCGCCGCCGCGGTCTGGATCAAGGAGGGCCCGGGTGTCGGCCGCGCCGTGGCGGAGTGGATGACCCACGGCCACAGCGAGATCGACGTCCACCACAGCGACATCGCCCGCTTCCACCCCCACCAGATGCGTCGCGAGCACACCCGGCTGCGCACCACCGAGTCGTTCATCAAGACCTACGGGATCATCCACCCCGCGGAGCAGTACGAGTCCGACCGTGACCAGCGCCTGTCCCCCGTGCACGACCGCCAGCAGAAGCTCGGCGCGGTCTTCTTCGAGACCGCGGGCTGGGAGCGGCCGCACTGGTACGAGTCGAACGCCGACCTGCTCGAGCAGTACGGCGACGCGGTGATGCCGCGCGAGCACGAGTGGGACGCTCGCTGGTGGAGCCCGATCATCAACGCCGAGCACCTGCGGATGCGCGAGGCCGCCGGGGTGATCGACCTCAGCGCGTTCTGCGTCTTCGACCTCGCCGGCCCGGCCGCGCTCGCCGCGGTGCAGCGCACCTGCGTCGCCCAGTGCGACGTCGCGGTCGGCAAGGTGATCTACACCCCCGTGCTCGACGCCAAGGGTGGGTTCCTCTCCGACCTGACCGTCATGCGTCTCGCCGACGACCGCTTCCGCGTGGTCACCGGCGGCGCGCACGGCATGGCCGACCTCAAGACCTTCACCGCCGGCCTGCACGCCGTCGACACGAGCGGTGCCACCACGCTCACCGACGTCACCAACGAGGTCTCCACCATCGGACTGTGGGGGCCCCGGGCCCGCGACGTCCTGGCCTCGCTGACCGACGCCGACGTCTCCGACGCCGGCTTCGGCTTCCTCACCTGCCGCGAGGTCGAGGTGGCCGGCCTCACCGTGCTCGCCTCGCGCATCTCCTACGTCGGCGAGCTGGGCTGGGAGCTCTACGTCGCGATGGAGGACGCCGCCGCGCTGTGGGACGCCGTGCTCGACGCCGGGGCACCGCACGGCGCCGTACCCGTCGGGATCGGGGTCTACGGCACCACCGGCCGGATCGAGAAGGGCTACCGGGCGTACGGCGCCGAGCTCGACTCCGAGCGCACGATCATCGAGGCCGGCATGGCGCGGCCGAAGGTCAAGGCCGCCGACTTCGTCGGCAAGGACGCCTACCTCGCCCAGCGGGAAGCGGCGCCGGCCGCGGTGCTGTGCACGCTCACCGTCGACGACCACACCTCGGCGTCCGGGGTGAAGCGCTACATGCTCGGCGGCGAGCCGGTCCTCACCCGCGACGGCGGCCCGCTCACCGACGGGCACGGCCACCACCCCTACGTCACCTCCGCCGGCTCCGCACCGTCGCTCGGCAAGCACGTGCTGCTGGCCTACCTGCCGCCGGAGCAGGCCGTGCTCGGCGCCCAGCTCGCCGTCTCCTACATGGAGGAGCGCTACCCCGTCACCGTCGGGTCGGTCGACGCGACGCCGCTGCTCGACCCCGCCAACGAGCGGATCAGGTAGCGCCGCGATGGCTCAGGTGCTGGTCTGCGTGAAGCGGGTCGTCGACGTCTCCGGCGAGGTCGTGCTCACCGACGACGGGCAGTCCGTCGACGGGCGGTACGCCGGCTTCACGGTCAGCGACCACGAGGACTGCGCCGTCGAGCTCGCGGTCCAGGTCGCCGCCGCGACCGGGGGCGCCGCGACCGTGCTGACGCTCGGGGTCGCCGAGGCGGTCGAGCAGCTGCGCTCGGCGCTGGCCGTCGGCTGCACGGGCGCGACCCACGTCGAGGCCGACCCGGCGGCGTTCGGCCCGGCCGACGTGGCGCGCGAGATCGCCGCGGTCGTCCGCGCCCACGTGGCGGCGGGCACGGGGCCCGACCTGGTGCTGCTGGGCAACGACGCGGCCGACAGCGGTGACTTCCAGGTCGGCATCCGGCTGGCCTACGAGCTGGGCTGGCCGGTCGTCAACGGAGCGGGCACCGTGGCCGTCGAGGGCGACTGCGTGGTCGCCGACGGCGACGGCCCCGACGGGCACGAGACCTACCGGGTGCCACTGCCGGCAGTGGTCACGGTGCTGGAGGGCGGCGTGACGCCGCGCTACCCCTCGGTGCCGGGCCGGATGAAGGCCAAGAAGATCGCGATCGAGCAGCGCGTCCCGGCCGGCGAGCCCACCGGCCCCGGCCGGGTGCGACTGCTGCTGCCCCCGCCCACGCCCAGCGACGTCACGGTCCTGGGCAGCGGCACCGACGCGGCCCCGGCCGTCGTCGACCTGCTCGAGCAGCTGGGGCTGGTGGCGCGATGATCCTGGTCCTGGTCGAGACCGACGCCGAGGGCGCCACCGAGGTCTCCCGCGAGACGATCACCTTCGCGCGCGGACTGGCCACGGCCGGTGGCGGCGTACCCGTCGACGCCGTCGTCGTGGGTGCGGTGCCGGGCGGCGTCGAGGCGCTGCGCGAGCAGCTGGCGGCGTACGGCGTGCGCGAGGTGCACCACGCGGTCGGTGACGCCTTCGCGGCGTTCGGCGGCGCCACCTGGGCGAGTGCGGTGCAGTCGGTGCGCGAGACGCAGGGCGCGGTGGTCGTCACCGCCGCCGGCACCCCACGGGGCATGGAGGTGCTGGCCCACCTGGCCGCGCGCACGGGGGTGGCGATGGCCGCCAACGTCGTGGCCTTCCAGGGGCTCTCGCCGTTCACGGTGCACCGGCAGGTGGTCGGGGGGTCGGTGCTGGAGGAGATGGTGCTCGACGCCCGCCCCGCGGTCTTCACCGTCGCCGGCCACGCGGTCGAGGCCACACCCGCCGACACCCCGGGCGCGGCGACCCTGGTCGAGTGCCGTCCCGAGGTGGCCGCGGCCGACCTGGTCGCGCGGGTGGTCTCCGCCGAGCCCCCGGCCGAGGACCTCTCCGGCGGCCTGGCCGCGGCCCGCGTCGTGGTCGGCGTCGGCCGCGGCGCCGGCAGCGCGGCGGGCTTCGACGGGGTCACCGAGCTGGCCGACCTGCTCCACGCGTCGCTCGGCGCCTCGCGGGTGGTGACCAGCCTGGGCTGGCGCCCCCACCACGAGCAGGTCGGGCAGACCGGCAGCCGGATCTCTCCCGAGCTGTACGTCGCCTGCGGCATCTCCGGCGCGATCCAGCACTGGGCCGGCTGCTCGAGCGCCAAGACGATCCTGGCCATCAACACCGACGCCGACGCGCCGATGGTGACCAAGGCGCACTACGCGGTGATCGGTGACATGCACGAGGTCGTGCCGGCGATCAACGCCGAGCTGAAGCGGCGCCGGGGCTGAGGCTGCGGCAGGGTCGGGCGGCGAGGCAGCGCGCTGCGGGCGACGCACCGACAGCCCCAACGACACCACTGGGCGGGCGCTTCCTGAACTTGTCGACCCTCGCGAGGGCCGACAGGTTCAGGGATCCCCGGTCGACCGGGGATCCCTGAAGACCAGCCCCGCAGCCCCCCGAAACACCACCACCCCCGCGCGAGCGCGAGCTCCTCGAGCTCCCGGTCGGCCCGAGCGTCGCTGGTCGTCATGTCCCGCCTCGGCTGGTGTCACCCATTCGACGCCGTCGGCGCCGGGAATGTCACGCCCGGAGGAGGTCTCAGTCCTTGCGGTACGTCGCCATCGCGCGGTCGGGCTCCCAGTAGGCACGCATCGAGGCGACCCGGCCGTCGTCGCCGACGACGTAGACCATGACCAGGTCGGTGTCGACGCGGCCGCCGTCGGGGAAGGTCGTGGTGATCGTGCCGACGTTGGCGCAGGTGCTGCCGTGGGCGTGGGAGTCGTGGATGACGAACTCGAACCGCTCGATCGGTGCGATCGCGGCCTCCCAGAACGCCGCGATGGCCGCGTGTCCGTGGTGGCCGCGGCCCTCGGGGTCGAACATCGACGGCCCGACGGGGTCCTCGATCACCGCGTCCTCGGCGTACACGGTGAGCCACTCGGCCAGGTCGCCCCGGGCCACGGCGGAGTAGGACCGCTGGGACGCCGCCCGGGCCGGGTGGTCGCCGTTCGGGGCGTTCCAGGTGATCGCGTCGGAGGAGATCATGAGGCCAGGGTAGGGCAGAACTAGAACGTGTTCCAGGTTTCTCGGCGCGCAGGGTTCCCGTTCCGCACCCGGCCGGTTCGCCCCGCGTTCACCCACGAGCCACGGGCGAGGTCCAGCCTGGAGGCATGGCCACGAAGCGCACGGTCTTCCTCCACGTCGGCGTGCCGGGCGGTCCCGGCGACTTCCTCGAGGCCGCCCTCCTGGAGCACCGGCACCCGCTGGCGTCGCTCGGCGTCCACTGCCCGGTCGAGCACGCCGACGAGATGTTCCGGGCGGCGATCGAGATGACCCGCCAGCACCGGTCGTGGGGCTACCGCCGGCGCGAGGTCGAGGGGGCCTGGGCCGGCATCTGTCGCCGCATCCTCAAGGCCAGGGGTCGCGACACGGTCGTGCTCACCCAGCCGCTGCTGGCCGAGGCCACCCCCGAGCAGATCGACCTCCTCGTCGACCAGCTGCCCGGCACCGCCGTCCACGTCGTCGTGGTCGCCGAGCCGGGCGCCGCCGCCCAGGCGCTGCTGGCCCGCTGGGAGCGCGCGGTGAGCAGGCCCGAGCGGCTGCACCTGGTCGCGGTGGCTCCCGGTCAGGGCCGCACCGAGGTCTGGTCGGCGTTCGGCGCGCTGGTGGGCTTCGGCACCAGGTCGCTCTCGGTCACCGACCTGGCGCCCTCGACCCCGAGCACGCTGGGCGAGGCGCTCGCCACCGTGGCGCGGCTCGCGCGCCGCAACGAGTCGCTCGAGCTCCAGCTCGCCGAGACCGAGCGCAGGCAGCGCCGGTCCAGACGCCGTCTCGCCGCGTAGCCCTCGCAGGCTCAGTGCGGTTGCCAGGCCCCGTGCGGTTGCCAGGCCCGTGCGGTTGCCAGGCTCAGTGCGGCTGCCAGGCGTCGTCGTCGGCGGTGCGTGAGGTGACCGCCCGCGGCAGCTTGCCGTCGGCGAGCTGCTGGATCGAGACCTGCTCGAAGACGTCGCGCAACGAGCGGCGCGCCGCGATCCACACGTGCTGGAGCACCTCGGCGGACTCGTTGTAGGCCACCGCCTCCGGGCGCAGCCCGTAGACCGAGACCAGCGGTCCGTCGACCGCTCGGATCACGTCGGCCACGGTGATGCCCTCGGACGGACGACCCATCCGCCACCCGCCGGACTGCCCGCGCTGCGACATCAGCAGCCCCGCCCGCCGCAGGTCGGCCAGGATCGCCTGGAGGAACCCGTGCGGGATCTCCTGGAGCCGGCCGATCTCCTCGGCGCTGACCGGCCGCCCGTCGGCCCGGCCCGCGATCTCGATGAGCGCCCGCAACGCGTAGTCGGACTTGGCGGACACTCGCATGGCGGGAGTCTCTCAGACGAGGCGCCCGTCACCCTCTGGCCCGTTCTCTTGCGCGACTGCGAGAGCCCTCCTATGATTAAGTTACTCATAAGTAGAACTTTTGGGTAACCTCCCTGCGGAGACCGACGCCCCGACTGCCTCCGGGCAGCGACACGACAGGAACGGTGGGTCCATGAGCCACTACAAGAGCAACCTCCGCGACATCGAGTTCAACCTCTTCGAGGTCCTCGGTCGCGACGACGTCCTCGGCACCGGCCCCTTCGGTGAGATCGACAGCGAGACCGCCCGCGCGATCCTGGCCGAGGTCGACCGGATGTCGCGCGAGGAGCTGGCCGCGTCGTACGTCGACAGCGACCGCAACCCGCCCGTCTTCGACCCCGAGACCAACACCGCCCCGGTGCCCGAGTCGTTCAAGAAGAGCTACCAGGCCTGGATGGACGCCGAGTACTGGCGCCTGCAGATGCCGGAGTCGATCGGCGGCACCCCCGCGCCGTCCAGCCTGGTCTGGGCGCTCGGCGAGCTGGTGCTCGGCGCCAACGCGCCGGTGTGGATGTACGCCGCCGGCCCGGCCTTCGCCTCGGTCGTCGACCGCAACGGCAACGAGCGCGACAAGCGCATCGCCCAGCTGATGGTCGAGAAGCAGTGGGGCGCCACGATGGTGCTCACCGAGCCCGACGCGGGCTCCGACGTGGGCGCGGGTCGCGCCAAGGCCACCCTCAACGACGACGGCTCCTGGAACATCGAGGGCGTCAAGCGCTTCATCACCTCGGGCGAGTCCGACCTGCAGGACAACATCATGCACCTCACCCTCGCCCGCCCTGTGGGCGTCGAGGGCGCGGGCGGCCCCGGCACCAAGGGGCTCAGCCTCTTCCTGGTCCCGAAGTACCACTTCGACCACGAGACCGGCGAGCACACCGGTGAGCGCAACGGCGTCTACGTCACCAACGTCGAGCACAAGATGGGCATCAAGGTGTCCAACACCTGCGAGCTCACCTACGGCGACCCCAGCGTCGGCGGCGGCGAGCCCGCCAAGGGCTGGTTGCTCGGCGAGGTGCACGACGGCATCGCCCAGATGTTCCAGGTCATCGAGAACGCCCGGATGCTGGTCGGCACCAAGGCCATCGCCACGCTGTCCACCGGCTACCTCAACGCGCTCGACTACGCCAAGACGCGCGTGCAGGGCTCCGACCTCTCGCAGGCGGCCGACAAGACCGCCCCGCGCGTGACGATCACCCACCACCCCGACGTGCGCCGCTCGCTGATGGTGCAGAAGTCCTTCTCCGAGGCCATGCGCGCGCTGGTGCTCTACACCGCGTCGTGGCAGGACAAGGTGATGATGGCCGAGCACGACGGCACCGCCGACTCCGACGACAACAAGCTCTCCAGCGCGGTCAACGACCTGCTGCTGCCGATCGTCAAGGGCTACGGCTCGGAGCGCTCGTGGGTGCTGCTCGGCACCGAGTCGCTGCAGACCTTCGGCGGCTCCGGCTTCCTCCAGGAGTACCCGGTCGAGCAGTACGTCCGTGACGCCAAGATCGACACGCTCTACGAGGGCACCACGGCGATCCAGGGCCAGGACTTCTTCTTCCGCAAGATCGTCAAGGACCAGGGCAAGGCGCTGGGCCACCTCGCGGGCGAGATCCAGGCGTTCCTGGGCTCCGAGGCCGGCAACGGTCGCCTCAAGAACGAGCGCGAGCTGCTGGCCAAGGCGCTCGAGGACGCCAACGCCATGGTCGGCCACATGATCAACGACCTGATGTCGGCCCAGGACGAGGTCCGCAACATCTACAAGGTCGGTCTCAACACGAGCCGCCTGCTGATGGCTCTCGGAGACGTGGTCTGCGGCTGGCTGCTGCTGCGCCAGGCCGAGGTCGCGCTCGAGAAGCTCGGCGGCGACCCCGGCAAGGACAAGGCGTTCTACGAGGGCAAGGTCGCGGCGGCGCAGTTCTTCGCCCAGACCAACCTGCCCCGGGTGAGCGCCGAGCTCGCCATCGCCGTGGCCACCGACCTGTCGGTCATGGACCTCGACGAGGCCGCGTTCTGATCCCCCCGCGCTGACCCCCCTCAGCGGCCCTTGCGAGGGGCACCTACGACGGCCGTCCCGGCATCCCCGGGGCGGCCGTCGTCGTCCGCGGCCCGCCTGCGCCGCACCCCTGAGGTCGGCACCGGGTGGGCCGACTAGGTTCTGACCCGTGCTCACTGCTGCGGGGGCCGGCCTCGCCACCGGGCTGGCGCTGATCATCGCCATCGGGGCGCAGAACGCCTACGTCCTGCGCCAGGGGCTGGCCCGTCAGCACGTCGGCCTCGTGGTGGCGATCTGCGCGGTGTCCGACCTGGTGCTCATCATGGCCGGGGTCGCCGGCATCGGCACGCTCGTGGAGCAGGCGGGCTGGTTGGTCGAGGTGGTGCGCTGGCTCGGCGTCGCGTTCCTGACCTGGTACGGCGTCTCGTCGCTGCTGCGCGCCCGCCACCAGGCCGAGACCCTCGAGGCCGCCCGCGCCGGGGTCGGCAGCCGGCGCGCGGCCGCCGTACGCGCGCTGGCCCTGACCTGGCTCAACCCGCACGTCTACCTCGACACGGTGCTGCTGCTGGGCTCGATCGCCGCCACGCACAGCGCGGGCGGGGCGGGCAGCAGCGGGCGTTGGTGGTTCGCGGCAGGGGCGGGGCTGGCCAGCATCGTGTGGTTCGTGGCGCTCGGCTACGGCGCCCGGCTGGCCCACCGCCGGCTCTCGACGCCGCGGGCGTGGCAGGTGCTCGACGTGCTGATCGGGCTCACCATGCTGACCATCGCCGTGACGCTGGCGCGCGGCTGACCCGGCGGGACTGCCGGCGCCGGGGCGGGTCAGCCGATCGGCTGGCCGCGCAGGTCGCGGGGGCGGCGGTAGTCGAGCCGGTCGAGCATCCGGTTCTTGACCTTTTTGTTGCCGCCCTTGGCGGTGGCGCTGAAGGGGCCGTCGCCGTAGAGGTTGGTGCGCTGGGTGCGCGCGACCCAGGTGTAGCCCCACGACGACCGCCACGGGCGCGCGGTCTTGCCGTACTTCTCGCGGTAGGACTGGTTGGCCGCCGAGAACGAGCTCCACTCGATCAAGCGCAGCTCGCCCGGCCCGTCGGCGGTGTCGTAGGCGCACACGACCGTGGTCACCCGGCCGGACAGCGAGCCCTCCTCGCGGCAGCCACGCAGCCCCGGGTAGACCCAGGCCAGGCCCGCGGTGCCGGTCGGCAGGGTGCAGTCGTCGGGACCCATGGTCTCGGCCCCGTTCCAGCAGCGGTACGTCGGCTCGGGCTCCGGCTCGGGAGCGGGCTGCGGCGTGGGGGTCGACGCGGCGCCGCCGCGACGTCCGGTGCCGCTCTGGTCGCGGCCGGGGCGATCGCTTCGTCCTGGGCGTGGTCCGGCGGGCTGGAGCGGGGCCAGCATGTCGGGGAGGGCGCCGGTCGTGGCTCCGTCCGCCTCGCTGGCGCCGGAGAGGAAGTCGCCGGTGTCGGGCAGCCGGACCTCGGCCGCGGCCGCCCGGCGGCGCGGCTGCGTCTCCTGGGCCAGCTCGGTGCCGGGCAGCACGGTGGCCGTCTCGCTGGCGTCGGGCGAAGGGTCCGGGGCTGCGGTCGGCCCGGCCGTGGGGGCGGTGTCGTCGCGCACGGCCTGGGCGGCCGCGAAACCGCCGCCGACGAGGGCGAGCACGGTGAGGGTCGCGAGGGCCGGGCGGCGCCAGCGGCGGACCGGGGTCGGGACCGGCGCGGCAGCCGGTGTCTTGCGCGGGCCGGTCGATCGGGCGGGACGCAGCCGGGTCGAGCCGGGGCCGGGGACGGGCAGGACGGGTGGGGGCGGGGTCGGGCGCGCGGTCGGGGGCGGGGTCGGGTGGTCGGTCGGGGGCGGGGTCGGAGGCGGGGTGACGCCCCCGAGCGGGATCCGCTGCCGGACCTGGGTCCGCTCGGGCAGCGTGGCCACGGACGGGGCGACCGCCGCGGCGGCGAGGCAGTCGGCGGCCATCGCCCGCGCACTGGCGTAGCGATCGCCGGGCGCCTTGGCCATCGCCCGCTGCAGCAGGGTGTTGACGGACTGCGCGAACACGTCGTCGCCAGGCAGCTGCGGCACCGGCGCCTGCAGGTGGGCGACGGCCACCTCGACCTCGCTGCCGGCGTACGGGGTCACCCCGGTGAGCACGCGCCACAGCAGGCAGCCCACGGCGTACACGTCGCCGGGCACGCCGGAGTCGTCGCCCTGATGGCGCTCGGGGGCCATGTAGGGGGTGGAGCCCACGAGCGAGCCGGTGCGGGTGAAGGCCTCGCCGCCGTCGCTGGTGGCGATCCCGAAGTCGCAGAGCAGCGCCTCCCAGCGGCCGCCGCGGCGCCGCAGCAGCACGTTGCTCGGCTTGACGTCGCGGTGCACGACGCCGACGTCGTGGGCGTCGGCGAGGCCCTCGAGGATCTGGCTGACCAGCCCGAGCGCCTCGACGGGCGCGACCGGGCCCTGGCCCAGCTGCGTGGCCAGGTCGCCGCCCGGGACGAGCTGGGTGACGAGGAAGAGGCAGCCGTCGAGCTCGCCGTAGTCGTGGACCGCGACGACGTGCGGGCTGCTCATCTGCGAGAGCACGGTCGCCTCGCGGGTGAAGCGGGCGCGGTAGTCGGCGTCGTCGGCGAGGTGCGGCGCGATGATCTTCAGCGCGACCTCGCGGTCGAGGCTGGTGTCGCGGGCGGCGTACACCAGGCCCATGCCGCCCTGGCCGAGCGGTCGCAGCAGCACGTAGCGACCGAGCTGGTCGCCGACCGAGGGCATCCGGATCATTCTCACTCCTGAGACGGACAGCTGCTGTGGGCTGTTCATTGCACCACGCACGGCGCCGCGGCTCCGAACCCGCGGCGACGGGCTCCCCGCCCCGCCACGGGCGCCACTAGGGTCAGCGGCATGAGCGACCACGAGCGTCTGGCCGGGTACGTCGACGTGTGGTGGCAGGCGGTCACCGACTTCACCGACCTCCTCGCGGAGGTGCCGGACGACCAGTGGTCGACGCCGACCGACTGCCCGGGCTGGGACGTGCGTGCGGTCGCCTCCCACGTCGCCCACCTCGAGGCGGTCCTGGCCGGCGCGCCCGAGGAGACCGCCGACATCGGCGAGCCCGCGCACGTGACCGGACTGACCGGCATGTACACCGAGATCGGGGTGGTCAACCGTCGCGAGACCAGCCCCTCCGAGATCGTCGAGGAGATCCGTCGCGCGACGACCGCCCGGCACGACGCGCTGCTGGCCGACCCGCCGACCGACGCGGCGGCCACCGCCCCCGTCACGCCCGGCGGCCTCCCCTGGACCTGGGAGCGGCTGCTGCGCAACCGTCCGCTCGACGTGTGGATGCACGAGCAGGACGTACGCCGCGCGGTCGGGCGCCCCGGCGGGCTGGACAGCGCCCCGGCGCGGCACACCGCCGACTACCTGCGCGAGTCCTTCGGCGTGGTGCTGGCCAAGAAGGCCGGTGCGCCGGCCGGGACCACCGCGCTGCTCCAGGTCGAGGGCAGCGCCCCGATCGCGTTCGGCGTCGACGACACCGGCCGCGGCACGCGCCTCGACGAGGTGCCGGCCGATCCGACGGTCTCGCTGGCGATGGACCGCGAGACCTACGTCGTGCTGGCCGGCGGGCGGCGGGCGCCCGCCGAGGGCGCGATCGTCGTCGGCGGCGACCAGGACCTCGCCCGGCGGATCGTCGGAGCGATGGCCACCACGCCGTGACGGCGGTCGACGCCTGGGCGCTGGCCGACATCCCCGACCAGGCCGGTCGCACGGCGCTCGTCACCGGCACCACCGTCGGGGGCCTGGGCCACCACACCGCGCTCGAGCTGGCCCGCCGCGGCGCCCGGGTCGTGCTCGCCGGGCGCAGCGCCGACAAGCTGGCCCAGACCGAGGCTGCCATCCGGGCCGACGCGTCGTACGCCGTGCTGGAGCGGCTGGAGGTCGACCTGGCGAGCCTCGACTCGGTGCGCTCCGCGGCGGCACGGGCGGCGGCGTACGGACCGATCGACGTACTGGTCAACAACGCCGGCGTGATGGGCACGCCCCAGCAGCGCACCGCCGACGGGCTCGAGCTCCAGCTGGCGACCAACCACCTGGGGCCGTTCCTGCTCACCGGGCTGCTGCTGCCGCAGCTGGTGGCGAGCGAGGCCGCGCGGGTGGTGACGGTGAGCTCGCTCTTCCACCGGTGGGCCCGCTCCGCGCCTCTCGGCGACCCGCGTCGTCCACCTCTCCGCTACTCGCGGTGGCAGGCCTACGCCCAGACCAAGCTGGCCAACCTGCTGTTCACCCACGAGCTCGACCGGCGCTGCCGCGACGCGGGCCTGCCGGTCAAGGCGCTCGCGGCGCACCCCGGCTTCGCCGGCACCCATCTCGCGGCCAACGGTCAGTACGGCCGCTCCTCCGGCGGCGTGGCCAGCATCCTCGACGCGACCATCCGCGCGGTCTCCCAGTCGGCCGCCGCCGGCGCCTGGCCCACGTTGATGGCCGCCACCGCCGACCTCCCCGGCGACACCCTCTGCGGACCCAGTGGGCTCGGTGAGATGAGCGGCGCACCCCAGGTCGTCACCCCCGGCCGCCGCGCCCGCGACACCGACGCCCAGCGCCGGCTCTGGGAGCTCAGCGAAGCGACCACGGGCGTGCGCTACCCGTAGCCCGACCGTCCTCAGCCTCAGGGCTCAGCTTCTGGGCCTGAGCTGGCGCTTCTGGGGCACCGCAACAGCCCAGAAGCGTCGAGTTACCAGCAGACGCTGGTAACTCGCACGTCCCGCAGCCCCGCAACCCCGCCCACTGCGCCAGGAGCCTCCGGAACGACGGGCTCGGCCAGCCCTCGGCGGAGCGGCGGGGCGGCGGGGCGGCGGGGCGGCGGGGCGGCGGAGCGGCGGAGCGGCGGAGCCGGCCGGCCGCCGTACGCCGACCCGCCCCAGCTTCTGGGCCTGAGCCGACGCTTCTGGGGCACCGCAACAGCCCAGAAGCGCCGAGTTACCAGCAGACGCTGGTAACTCGCACACCCCCCGCAACCCCGCCTACTGCGCCAGGAGCTCGCGGAACGACGGGCTCGACCAGCCCTCGGCGGAGCGGCGGGGCAGGGCGGGGAGGTTGCGGCCGCCGTACGTCGGGCCGCGGCCGTCGGGGGCGGAGTAGGTCAGCCACGTCTGGGCCGGGCCCTGGCCGATGCCCGGGACGGAGTAGTCGCAGACTCCCTCGGGGAAGACCGCCTGCAGCCGCGCCCACTGGGCGTCGGTCAGCGGCACGAGGAGGAAGTCGAGCTCGCGGCGCTGGAGCGGACGCAGGGCGCAGGAGAGCCGGTCGTTGAAGACGTCGTCGCCGGCGACCTCGCGGGGCGTCGAGAGCCGCAGCTGCGCGGACTCCGGCAGCACGCAGTCGACCTCGTCGTCCTCGCCGGGCACCTCGAGGATGCCGGGGGCGTTGGCGCAGCGGTCGGTGATGTCGGCCGGCTTGCGGACGACGATCTTGCGCGCGAGCGGGGTGCCGCTGCGGTCGCGCTCGACCTCGTGCAGCCACCGGTCCATGGCCAGCAGCGCCTCGTTGGCCCAGCGCGGGTCACCGATCAGCGGCGCGGCGCCGAACCACATCACGCGGTTGTCGGTGTGGCCCTGGTCGCGCAGCAGCCGCTCCTCGGTCCAGAAGGCGTGCGCGTAGTCGTGCGCGATGCCCGGGTCGGGTCCGCCGAAGTTGAGCATCGCGACCTGGTCGAGGTGGTTGGCCTCGTTGACCAGCCCGGTCCGGTAGGCCCGCGCCACCGAGGCGGGGTCGCCCGGCGTGCGCGTGTCGGTGCGGCGCGAGTCGACGTCGAGCCCGCCCACGGCCTCGTTGAGGTCGAGGAACTGGGCGGTCGAGATCTGGCGGTCGCGCAGCGCCCCGAGCCCGTAGAGCACCCCGGCGTTGGCGAACGGTACGCCGCCGAAGCCGCGGCCCACGGCGCGCTCCTCCGCGCCCCAGGCCGACTCCGGGCGCGGTCCGAGCTGGTTGATCAGCGTGTCGAGCACCGAGCAGCGGACGCCGCCCGGGTTGGTCTCGTCGTCGTAGCGCGTGCCGCGGTCACCGGCGACGGTGTCGCGGGTGCCGGAGCAGGCGTGCTCGGGGTCGAGCGCCGCCTTGTAGAGCCCCTCGTCGGCGACGACCGCGTTGAGGTGGGTGATGTGCCCCTCGACCTGGGCGAACTGCGTCGGCGACCAGACGATCCCGTCGCCCCAGCGCGACGGGTCCTCGAAGTACTGCCGCAGCAGGTGGTAGTCGGCGAACTGCGCGCCGGCGGTCAGCGTGTCGGGGTAGGAGCACGTGGTGACCAGGCCCTGGTAGATGCCGGGGTAGGCGTTCGCCACCGTGTGCTGGGCGATCGAGCCGCCGGAGCAGCCGGTGCCGATCGTGTAGCGGATCGTTCCGTAGCGCTCGACGAACCGCTCCTTGGCCATCAGCAGCGACTCGGCGTTCATCGCCACGCTGCAGTTGTGGCCGGTGTTGGCGAGCGCGGTCGAGATGACGCTGAAGCCGCGGCCCAGCGCGGTCTGGTAGCTGGGCGTGACGCCCGGCGTCTCCTCGGGCAGCGTGCCGGAGTAGTCGGCCAGCGGCGGGGTCCCGGGCGTGTACGACGACCCGCAGTTGCCGCCGTGCGGCACCAGGACCTTGTGGTTGAACTGCGGCTGCGGCTTCCACGGCGTCCAGGGCCGGCCGGGCTGGAACAGCGTCATGATCGTGTAGCGGTCGCGGTCCTGGAAGCCGTCCTCGCGCACCACGATGAACGGCACGCGGACCCCCTGGTCGGTCGTGGTCGTGGCCACGTCGTCGGGCGGGTTGCTCTGGTCGTAGGGCTGCAGGCCGGGCTCGCGCGGGTCGCTGGACTTGTAGAGCAGCCTGGCCGTCGCGGGCTGGTTGCACTGCGCGTCGACCGCCCCCTCCTGGCAGCGGTAGGGGCCGAGCTGCGGGCCCGTGAACACCGGTCCGCCGTTGGGGTGGTTGGTGATGACCAGGGTGCCGAGACGTCGGCCCGGGCCACGCGCCGTCAGCACGTTGCGGCCGACCCGCAGGCCGGTGAGCAGTCCCTCGTAGCGGCCGGTGGCCCGCCGCGCGAAGGTGCGGGTCACGTCGCGACCGTTGAGCCGCACCCTCACCTTCGAGAGCCGCACCCGCTTCATCCGCGCGATCGCGACGCGCGCATCGCCCGCGGTGACCAGGTCGGGGCGTCCGGAGACGACGTACATGGTGATCCTGCCGCGCCGCACGCGCGGGGTGGCGGCCGGGACCGACGACGCCGCAGCGACAGAGGCTGCCGCGGCTGGCGCCGGCGGCTGCGCGGGGGCAGGGGCGAGCGGCACGGTCGCGAGCAGCGCGGCGGGCACGGTCGTGGCGATCAGCAGGGTGAGACGGCGGGGCATGCTTCCTCCAAGGTCGAACGCCCAACGAACGGACCTCCCCTTTCGCTACGGCTCCCGGGCATGATGGCCTCATGGCCGACCCGCGCGCAGGACAACTCGCCGACTCCCGTGACCTGATCGACGTCGCCCACCTGGTGACGGCGTACTACACCGGCGTGCCCGACCCCGACGACGTCGACCAGCAGGTCGCCTTCGGCACCAGCGGCCACCGCGGCACCTCGCTCAGGACGTCGTTCAACGAGACCCACATCCTGGCCACCACCCAGGCCATCTGCGACTACCGCGCGCAGCAGGGCTACGACGGCCCGCTGTTCATCGGCCGCGACACCCACGGCCTGTCCGAGCCGGCGTGGGCCACCGCGCTCGAGGTGCTGGTCGCCAACGACGTGACCGTCCTGGTCGACGACCGCGACCGCTACACCCCGACCCCGGCGGTCTCCCACGCGATCCTCAAGGCCAACGCCGGCCGCAGCACCGGGCCCGGCCTCGCCGACGGCATCGTCGTGACCCCCTCGCACAACCCGCCCGGCGACGGGGGCTTCAAGTACAACCCGCCCCACGGCGGCCCGGCCGACTCCGACGCGACCTCGGTGATCGCGGCCCGGGCCAACGACCTGGTCCGCGCCGGGCTCGACGGGGTCAAGCGGGTGCCGTTCGCGCGCGCCCGCGCCGCGGCGACGGCGTACGACTTCCTGGGCTCGTACGTCGACGACCTGCCGCAGGTGCTCGACCTCGACGCCATCCGCGAGGCCGGCGTGCGGATCGGGGCGGACCCCCTCGGCGGCGCAGCCGTCGACTACTGGGGCGAGATCGCCGACCGGCACCGGCTCGACCTGACGGTGGTCAACCCGCTGGTCGACCCGACCTGGCGGTTCATGACGCTGGACTGGGACGGCAAGATCCGGATGGACTGCTCCTCTCCCCACGCCATGGCCTCGCTGATCGAGCGCAAGGACGCCTTCGACATCGCCACCGGCAACGACGCCGACGCCGACCGCCACGGCATCGTCACGCCCGACGGCGGACTGATGAACCCCAACCACTTCCTGGCCGTCGCGATCGGCTACCTCTTCGGCGGGGCCCGCCCCGGCTGGCCCGACACCGCGCGGATCGGCAAGACGCTGGTCTCCTCCTCGATGATCGACCGCGTGGCCGCCTCGCTCGGCAAGCCGCTGGTCGAGGTGCCGGTGGGCTTCAAGTGGTTCGTGCCCGGGCTGATCGACGGGTCGTTCGGGTTCGGCGGCGAGGAGTCGGCGGGTGCGTCGTTCCTGCGCACCGACGGCACCACGTGGACCACCGACAAGGACGGGCTGACCCTGGCCCTGCTCGCCTCGGAGATCCAGGGCCGCACCGGCCGGAGCCCGAGCGAGCACTACGCCGACCTCGTCGCCCAGCACGGCGACCCGGCGTACGCCCGGATCGACGCCCCCGCCGACCGCGACCAGAAGGCCAAGCTCGCGGCGCTCTCCCCCGACGACGTGGCCGCGACCTCGCTGGCCGGCGAGCCGATCACCGCCAAGCTCACCGAGGCCCCCGGCAACGGCGCGAAGATCGGCGGGCTCAAGGTGACCACCGAGTCGGCGTGGTTCGCCGCCCGCCCCTCGGGCACCGAGGACGTCTACAAGATCTACGCCGAGTCCTTCCGCGGCCCCGACCACCTCGCCGAGGTGCAGGCCGAGGCCCGCGACGTGGTCAGCGCAGCGCTCGGCTGAGCCGAGACCCGTGGCTCTACGACCGCCCGAGCCCGTCGCCGACGCGCACCGGGTCGCCGGGGCGCACGAGGCCGGGCCGGACGACAGTGGCGTCCACACCGAAGCCCAACCGGTCGGGCTGGTCGTCGGGGCGCAGTGACGCCAGGGCGCGCAGGACGGGCCGGTCGCGGACGCCGGTCAGGGGGTCGAGGTCGACCACGGCGCAGCGCGGGATCGGGCCGACCACGCGCAGCACCGCCTCGCCGACCTCGACGTCCAGGCCCACCCAGGTGTCCTCGAGCCAGGCGTGGTCGGTCTCGACGACGAGGTTGGCGCGGAAGCGGGCGGGGTCGAGCGGGGCGCCCGCGTCCAGCCCGGTCGCCAGGTCAGCCAGGGACGCGGTCGCCACCAGGCTCACGCTCGCCCCGTAGATCACCTGGCCGCGCGGCGCCAGGGCCAGCCGCACGTGGCGCGCCGGCACGCCCAGGTGGGCGGCGGCCGCCGCCGCGTGCGGTCCCTCGAGCAGCCGCAGCGAGACCGGCCGCCCCCAGTAGTCGCAGGTGACGGTGTCGACGCCGGGCCGCAGCGCACCGTCGACGGTCTCGCCGGTGGGCAGGGTCAGCCGTAGGCCACCGGCGTGGCGCTCGGCGAGGACGCCGATCAGCGACGGGTGCTCCACGGTGCGCAGCACCCGGCGCGCCGCAAGGTCGACCAGGCAGAGCTCGCGGTCGTGCCCGAGCCCGTGGTGGTCGACCTCGACGACGTCGTACGCCGTGTGGCGGGTGCCCTTGAGCGGCGCGAAGCCGACGCGGGTGACGTGCACCGCGTCGGCTCCTCGTGCCTCTGGACCGTGCTCGGGCTCAGGCGGCCTTGGTGACCTGGAGCTTGCGGGCCTGCTGCTGGAGGCGGGCGACGCCGGCGCGGCGGACCTTGGGGCCCTTGGTGCTCATCGCCCAGAGCAGCTTGAGCTGCTGGGGAGCGTTCTTGACCGTCGTCGTGGCCAGGAAGCCGTTGGGCAGCGAGAGCCGGACGACCTTGTGCCAGGCCGAGTAGACCTGCGCGGGCAGCGAGGCCTCGTGGTAGTTCAGCTCGTACTTGGCGAACAGCGCCTTCACCCGGGGCGCCACCTCGGCGTACCGGCTCGAGGGCAGGTCGGGGAAGAGGTGGTGCTCGATCTGGTGGCTGAGGTTGCCGGTCATCAGGTGCATGGCCTTGGAGCCGGTGATGTTGGCCGAGCCGAGCATCTGGCGCACGTACCAGTCGCCGCGCGTCTCGTCGGGGTCGATCGACTTCTTCTCGAAGGTCTCGACGCCCTCGGGGAAGTGGCCGCACATGATGACCGAGTGCGTCCACAGGTTGCGCACGAGGTTGGCGGTGAAGTTGGCGGCCAGGGTGGGCAGCGCGGAGCCGGTGGGGAGCGCCATCAGCGGGTTGATGACGTAGTCCTTGCGGGCCTGCTTGCGGATCTTGGCGCCGGTGTTCTTCAGGTTGCGCTTGAACTCCTCGCTGCGCTTCTCCTTCGGGACCCGCAGGTTGCGGCCGAGCTCGAGGTCGTAGGCGGCGATGCCGTACTCGAAGAAGCAGGCGTTGATGAAGTTCCACAGCGGCTGCGCGAGCAGCACGGGGTGCCACTTCTGGTCCTCGTCGACGCGCATGATGCCGTAGCCGAGGTCGTTGTCCTTGCCGACGATGTTCGTGTAGGTGTGGTGCACCTCGTTGTGCGAGTGCTTCCACGCCTCGGCGGTCGAGGCGTTGTCCCACTCCCAGGTGGTCGAGTGGATCTTCGGGTCGCGCATCCAGTCCCACTGGCCGTGCATGATGTTGTGGCCGATCTCCATGTTCTCGAGGATCTTGGCCACCGACAGGCCGGCGGTGCCGACGATCCAGGCGGGCGGGAAGATCGAGGCGAGCAGGACGGCGCGGCTGCCGAGCTCGAGCTTGCGCTGGACGTCGACGACCTTGCGGATGTACGCCGCGTCCTTCTCGCCGCGGGCGTCGATGACGTCCTGGCGGATCGCGTCGAGCTCCGTGCCGATCGCCTCGATGTCCTGGGGCGTGAGGTGGGCGATGGGGTTCACGGGCTGCTTGGTGATGACGGTCATGAGTCCTCCTCAGAGGGGGTGGGGAACAGGTGATCGCGGTCGGCGAGCGACCAGCGGGTTGGTCAGTGGTCGATGGCGCAGGGGCCGGCGGCGGTGCTGATGCAGGTCTGGATCGGGACGCCTTGCGGGCCGGTCTCGCCGGGCACCGCCACGGTGAGCGCGCCGTTGCGCAGGTCGCGCACGGCGCCGGAGCGCAGCGGGAGGACGCAACCCATGCAGATGCCCATCCGGCAGCCGCTGGGCATCAGGACGCCGGCGTTCTCGGCGGCGTCGAGGATCGGCGTGGCGCCGTCGGCCTCCACGGTGGTGCCGCTGCTGAAGGAGACCGAGCCGCCCGCACCCGCGTCGCTGGCGACCAGGGCGGCCGGGCGGAAGCGCTCGGTGGTGAGCTCGAGGCCGCGGTCGGTGTGGTGCTGCTCGAGGGCGTCGAGCAGGCCGGCGGGGCCACAGGCGTAGGCGAGGCGGTCGGCGAGGTCGGGCACCAGCGCGGCCAGGCCGGTCTCGGGGTGCGCGACGTCGAACATGCCGTGCTGCTCGTCGAACCGCTCGACCAGGGTGATCCGGCCGGCGGCGTGCAGGGCCCGCAGCTCGTCGCGGAAGATCGCGGTCGACTCGTTGACGTTGACGTGCACCAGCACGATGTCGGTGGCGACCGGCTCCTGGCGGGAGAAGAGGTTGCGCAGCATGCCGATGACCGGGGTGATGCCGGAGCCGGCGGTGACCAGCAGCAGCTTGTCGGGGATCGGCTGCGGGAGCACGAACTCGCCCTCGGCCTGGGCCAGCTGGATCATCTCGCCCGGCGCCGCGCGGTGCACGAGGTAGGAGGAGACGGTGCCGTCGGGGATGGCCTTGACGGTGAGGCTGATGCAGCCGTCGGCGCGCGGGCCGTGGGTCAGCGAGTAGGTGCGCCACAGGCGGACCCCGTCGACGTCGACGCCCACGCGGACGTACTGGCCCGGCAGGTGGCCGGCCCAGTCGCGACCGGGCTTGACCACGATCGTGGCCGACTCGGCGGTCTCGGACCGGACCTCGACGATGCGACCGCGCAGCTCGGCGCCGGCGCGCAGGGGGTGGAAGACGTCGAGGACGTCGTCGAGGCTCAGCGGGGTGACCGCGGCGTCGACCACGCGGCGGGCGCGCTCACGCAGGGCCAGGCGACGCGTGGGGCGCTCGGTCTCGGAGACCCGGGTGACGAGGAAGCTGCTCATGGGTACCAATATGCTGCACTTCGGCGGTAGATTCCTGTGTCAGTGACGTGAAGATCTAGGTCACATTTGTTCGGTCGGAACAATAAGTCTGCAGAAAGGCCGCCGCCATGCCCCCTCGGGTCCGCCGCACCGCCGACCACGGCCTCCTGCTCCCGCCCGAGGCGGTGACCACCATCCGCGCCGAGCTCGCCACGGTCGCCGACGACGTGGTCGAGGCGATCATCGCCGAGGTGCCGTCGTACGACGACGCGTTCAGCGGCTCGATGGGCGAGACGATCAAGAGCGCGGTGCAGATCGCGCTCGGCGGCTTCCTCTCCCTGGCCAGCGGGCGGCGCGGCACCGACCCCCGCACGCCGACGGCGCCGGCGGTCGAGGGCGCCTACCAGCTGGGCCGGGGCGAGGCCCGCAGCGGCCGGAGCACCGACGCCCTGCTGGCGGCGTACCGGATCGGGGCCCGGGTCTCGTGGCGCCGGATGGCCGGGTACGCCGTCGACGCCGGGCTCGACGCCGACACCCTCGCCTCGTTCGCCGAGCTGGTCTTCGCCTACATCGACGAGCTGTCGGCCGCCAGCGTCGCCGGCCACACCGACGAGGCGGCCACCACCGGCCGGGTGCGCCAGCGGCTGCTCGAGCGGCTGGCCCAGCACCTGCTCGGCGGGTCGGTCGAGACCACGGTCCTGGAGGCGGCCGAGCGAGCCGACTGGGCGCCTCCGACGACGCTGACCGCGCTGATCGTGCCGGAGTCGCAGGTCCGGCCCGTGCTGTCGGCACTCTCGCCGCACACGCTGCAGGCCGTCGACCGTCCGGAGCTCGACGAGGCGGTGCTGCTGGTGCCGGACGCCCACGGACGAGACCGGGCCCGTCTGCTCCGGGCGGTCGCCGACCGCGACTGCGTGGTCGGTCCGGCGCGGCCGTGGCTCGACGTACGTGCGTCGTTCGACCGGGCCGTGCGGGCGCGGGCCAACGCGCTGCCGGGCGACACCGAGACCCACCTGGTCGACCTCGTGCTCACCGCCGACCCCGATGCGCTGGCCGACCTGCGGGCGCAGGTGCTCGCGCCGCTCGCCGACGTACGCCCGGCCACCGCCGACAAGCTCGCCGACACGCTGCGGGCCTGGCTGCTCCTGCAGGGCCGCCGCGACGAGGTGGCCGCGGCGCTCTTCGTGCACCCCCAGACCGTCCGCTACCGGATGAACCAGCTGCGCGAGCACTTCGGCGACCGGCTCGACGACCCGCAGGAGGTGCTGCGCATCACCGTGGCCCTCGCGCGGGCGTCCACACAGCGCGAGGAGTGAACATCGCGGGGGCTCTCCCTTTACGGTGGTGCCATGTCGATGGGGAGACGTGCACTCCGAGCGAGCGGGCCACGGGCCGCGCTGCTGCTGGCGACCCTCGTGGCGACGGCCGCCTGCCAGAGCCAGGCGGCCGACCCCGCCCCGGGCTCGGTCGGCTCCGCACCGGGGGCCTCGACCTCGACCCCGTCGTCCTCGGTGACACCGTCGTCGCCGGACGAGCCCTTCGTCTACGTGGCGATGGGTGACTCCTACACCGCCGCCCAGGGCGTGCCGCACACCTCGTGGAACGACGGCTGCCAGCAGTCCGGGCGCAACTACCCGACCCTGGTCGCCGAGAAGCTCGCCGCGGCCGCCGGAGCCAGCGAGGTCGACCTGGTCGACGTGAGCTGCTCGGGCGCGGCGACCCACCACATGGAGCGCGAGCGCGACGCCGGCGGCAAGGGCCTCCACCCGCCCCAGTACGACGCGCTGACGCCCGACACCGACCTGGTCTCGGTGAGCATCGGCTACAACGACTTCCGCCTCTTCTACACGCTCTTCGGGCGCTGCGTGGCGCTCGCGCCCAAGGACCCCCAGGGCTCCCCGTGCGAGGACCGGCTCGTGCGACCCAGCGGGTTCGACTACCTCGACAAGCGGGTCGAGGTGGTCGGCGAGCGCGTGGCCGACGTCGTCCGCGGCATCCGCGAGCGCGCCCCCGAGGCCCGGATCCTGGTGCTCAGCTATCCCCACCTGGTGCCCGCCGAGGGCTACTGCCCCCAGCGCATCCCGCTGGCCAAGGGCGACTACGGCTACGTCCGGTCGGTCAACGTGCACATGGCCGAGGTCCTCGAGGCCGCCAGCACCGTGGTCGACAACGCCGAGTTCGTCGACGTCACCAGCGGCAGCGAGGGCCACGACGCCTGCAGCGACGAGCCCTGGGTCGGCGGTGCCACCCCGCCCTCCTCGCGTGGCGTGGCCTACCACCCCTTCGCCGCCGAGCAGCGCCTGGTCGCGCGGCTCGTGCTCGACGCGGTCGCGACGCTGTAGGCGGGGTTTCAGGGATCCCCGGTCGACCGGGGATTCCTGAACTGGGGGGCCCTCGCGAGGGCTGACAAGTGCAGGAAGTGCCCGCCCGGTGTGACGGGTGGGGCGGGTGCGGTGCGAGCCCGGGCGCGCGGGGTCAGCCCCGGGGTACGGCGCGCGGGTCAGCCCAGCGCGCGGTGGACGACGGCGCCGCCGACCGCGGTCAGGGCCACGCTCATGCCGCGCAGGTGGCGGCGTACGTCGTCGACCTGGGCGTAGGGGTCGAGGTCGAGCAGCGTGAGGTCGCCCCGGGAGCCGACGCCCACCATCGGCTGGCGGTCGGTCGAGGAGGCCAGCGCCTCGCGCACGCTCAGCGCGTGCTGGGGGCTCCACGGCTCGCGCTCGTCGTCGCTGCGGTGCACGGCGGCGGCGACGGCCAGCCACGGGTCGAGCGGGGAGACGGGCGCGTCGGACCCGAGCACCACCGGCACCCCGTCGTCGAACATCCAGCGGAACGCGAAGCACCGCTCGGCCCGCCCCGGCCAGATCAGCTCGGTGAGGTCGCGGTCGTCGAGCAGGTGTGCGGGCTGGACGCTGGCGCGCAGGCCCAGCCAGGCCATCCGGCGTACGTCGTCGCGCGAGATGAGCTGGGCGTGCTCGATCGAGCCGTGCGCGCCGGTGGTGGTGTAGGCGTCGAGCGCGGCGGTGACCGCCGCGTCGCCGATGGCGTGGGTGGCGACCTCGAGGCCGGCCACGTTGGCCCGGGCGAGCTGGAAGCGCAGCTCGTGCTCGGTGAGGTTGGGCGCGCCGACCGGGAACTCCAGGCGGTCGGCGTCGGCGTACGGCTCGCAGCACCACGCGGTGCGGGTGTTGAGCGACCCGTCGCTGATGATCTTCAGCGGCCCCATCACCAGGCGGTCGTCGTCCCCCAGCGGTGACCCGGAGCGCAGCCCCCGGGCGACCACGTCGTCGAGCCCGTTGACGTACGTCGCCATCCGCACCCGGAGCAGGTCGCAGCCGGCCGCCCAGCGCTCGAGCCACTCGTCGACGCCGCCGACGAACTCGAAGTCGACCATGCCGACGATGCCCATCGCCGCCGCCGACTCCAGGCTCGCCCGGTACGCCGGCGGCGCGGTGCCGTCGGTGCCGGTCAGCGAGTAGAGCAGGGCGTAGGCGTCGAACCACTCGTTCTCGCGGACCGTCTCGTCGGGTCCCTCGCGCGGCGGCAACCCGAGCGCGGCCAGTGCGACGCTGTTGAGCCAGGCGTGGTGGCCGTCGCCGGCGATCAGCACCACCGGCGTGACCCCGGTGACGTCGTCGAGCTCGGCCACGGTCACGCCGCGGGTCCAGGTGCCGGGCCGGTGCCCCCACCCGATGATCGGCTCGCCCGGCGAGGCGTGCACCCGCGCACCGACCCGCGCCACGACGTCCTCGGGGCTGACGGCCATCGCCAGGTCGAGCCGTTGGCGGGCCAGCGTCCACTGCCCGAGGTGCACGTGCTGGTCCCACAGCCCCGGCATCAGCCAGCGGCCGTCGGCGTCGACCTCCTCGACCCCGCGGGGGCGCTCGAGGGTGGTGCCGACCTCGACCACGAGACCGTCGCGCACGTGGACGTCGAGCGGCTGGTCGGGCGCCACGTCGTCGGGGACGAGCGGCACCAGCCGCGCCCGCCGTATCAGAAGGTCCGCCACGATCACCCACGCTAGGGGGTCGACGGTCGCCGGGCCGCATCCCCCCGGGACGTCATGCGGACGGAGCCGGGGGTGGCTCCCTCCGCCTGACGTCCCGGGGCCGTCCGACACCCCCTGCACTATGTTTCAGGCGACGTTCCGGCGCCACGCCCCCGCGACCCCGCGACCCCGGAGAGGAGGAGCGACATGGCCCGCACCGCCAACACGGCCCGCGGCAGGCTCGCCGCCCTGGCGACCGCCACGCTGCTGCTGGCCGCCTGCGGCGGGTCCGACGGCGGCCCCTCGACCACCGACGCCTCACCCGAGGTCGCCGCGCCCGAAGCCGACGACCCGACGCTCGACGTCGCCCTCAGCGAGCCGCGCGAGGACTCCTACTACCCCCAGGTCGGCGACCCCGGTGTCGACGCCCTGCACTACGACCTCGACCTGACCTGGGATCCGAAGGCGCGCACGCTGACCGGCGCCGAGACGCTGGTCTTCCGCGCCACGGCCGACGCGGAGACCGTCCGGCTCGACCTCGGCGAGCCGCTCGAGGTCAGCGACCTCCGTGTCGACGGCGAGCCGGTCGAGCACACGCGCGAGGGCAAGGACCTGCTGGTCGACCACCCCGTCGAGGCCGACCGCCGCTACGAGCTGACCCTCGACTACACCGGCACCCCCGAGCAGGTCAGCGTCCCGACGACCCGGAGCGACTTCAGCTCGACCGGCTGGACGATCACCGACGCCGGCGAGACCTGGACGATGCAGGAGCCCTGGGGCGCCTACACCTGGTACGCCGTCAACGACCACCCCTCCGACAAGGCGCTCTACGACTTCACCCTCACCGTGCCGTCCCCGTGGGTCGGGGTGGCCAACGGCGAGCTGGTCGACCGCACCGAGGACGCCGGCGCGACCACCACCACCTGGCACCTGGCCGAGCCCGCGGCGTCGTACCTCGTCACGACGGCGTTCGGCGACCTCGAGATGACCGAGGACAGCTCGTCCTCCGGCGTCCCGATCACCTACTGGACCCCGCGTGACGAGCCCGAGACGAAGACCGACCTCGCGGTGACGCCCGAGGCGATCGACTGGCTGGAGGAGATCCTGGGGCCCTATCCCTTCGACACCTTCGGGACCGTCGTGGTCGACTCGGACAGCGGCATGGAGACCCAGACCATGGTCACGCTCGGCAACACCCCCTACACGCTGTCCTCGGAGGTGATCCTCCACGAGCTCGCGCACCAGTGGTACGGCGACCGGGTCACGCCCACCGACTGGAGCGACATGTGGATGAACGAGGGCATGGCGATGTACCTCCAGGGGATGTGGGAGGCCGACCGCGCAGGCACGCCGGTCGTCGACAAGATGGACGAGTGGGCCTGGGGGGACAACGCCGACCGTCGGTCGGCCGGCCCGCCCGGAGCCTTCCGCCCGGAGGCCTTCGGCAGCGGCAACGTCTACTACGGCCCGGCGCTGATGTACCAGGAGCTGCGCGAGCAGGTGGGCGACGAGGCCTTCTTCGCCTTCGTCCGCGCCTGGCCCGAGGCCCGCGACAACGGCAACGCCACCCGTGCCGACTACCTCGCCTTCATCGAGGAGCAGACCGGCGCCGAGCTCGACGACTTCTTCGACGCCTGGCTGCTCGGCCGCAAGACTCCGCCGCGCGACTGAGGCATCGTGGGTGCATGAGCAGTGTGGGCCTGCGGCGAGCCGCGATCACCGGCGTCGCCGTGGGCCTGCTGCTGACCGGCTGCGCCAGCGACAACGTCGAGGCTGGCCGCGACTTCGACGAGGTCATGCGCGACCCCCGGGCGGCCGCGGAGGACATCATCGCGGCGGCGGGCCCGCCCGACGAGGTCGCGCGCCACCCGGACGGCTCGACGATGCTGCTGTGGCGCCCGTTGCTCGTCGACGACGGCGGCGAGACCGAGCCCGAGGGAGCCACCGCATGGCGGCTGTACGACGCCGAGGGCGCTCCCACGCGCACCTACGGCAGCCCCGACCCCGAGGACCTGACGCTGACCGCGACCCAGGACGGGTTCCTGCTCACCGAGCCCGACCCCCGGTCGCCGGCGGGCTTCACCCAGGCGTACGTGGTCGAGCCCTCGGGCACCCGCCACCGCGTCGCCGTGGAGGAGAACCGGCTCGCCACCCGCCCCGGGGACGCGCTCGTGGCCGATGCCGAGGCGCCGCACCTCTACCGGCCGCAGGACCGGTCCCTGCACCCGCTGCTGCCGCAGCCGTACGCCCCGCGCGACGCGGTGCCGTGGGTCGGAGCGCTGCTCGACGAGCGTGGCGCGCTCTGGGTCCAGGGCTACGAGGGGACCCGCCACTGGGTCGGCTGGTCACGGGACGGTGGCCGCAGCCTGCAGCAGCGCGCCCTGCCCCTGCTGGAGCCCGGTGGCACCCCCCTGGACCCTCGCCTGGCCCTCACCCAGGGGGTGACGGCCGTGCTGACCGACCAGGTCGACGGTGACGCCGGCACCTCCACGGGGGCCGGCTACCTCGACGTGGTGTCCGACTACGGGCACCTGACCTCACGGGTCACCGCCGAGACCTTCCCGTTCCTGGACCGGCTGAGCGTCGACCCCGACCTCAGCGTCACCAGCGACGGACGGGTGCTCCTGGGCGACCGCGACGCCGGCGAGTGGTGGATCGCCGACAGCCCGACCGAGCTCGCGTTCACGAGGCTGGACGTCCCGGCGGACGTCGCCTACGTCCGGGACCTCGACGGCACGCTGCACGCCTGGGGCGAGTGGGACCACCGCGAGGCGATCCTGCAGACCTCCACCGACGGCGGCGCGACCTGGACCCCCTTCGACGTCCTGCCGGACCGCGGCTGACCACGAGTGCGAGAGGTGGGTACCGGTCGCGCGTGAGGCGTCCACCCCACCAGAACGTGGCGACCGTGCTGGTCGACCCCGCCGTGCTGCCCGAGCTCGAGCTCGAGCTGGTGGCGCACGACCTGTGGGTGTGGGCGGTGGCCTCGTCGCCGGTGAGCCGTGACGGACCGCGGCTGGCCTTCCAGGTGCGGCGCCGGATGCTGATGGCCCGTCGGGGCGCCTGGGACGACGCCGCCGCCTGGACCCCGGTCTGGATCTCCTTCGGCGAGAGCTGGTACGTCGGCGACGAGCCGCTGCCGTGGGCCGCCCACGCCGCGCTCTGGGACACCCTGGCCGGCTGGCCCGACCACACCCGCTACCGCCTCGGGCTGACCGGGGTCCCCCGCCTGGAGGTCCGGCGCGAGCTCGACCTCGAGCGCGAGCGCGAAGGCGGGGCCTAGCCGGGCGGCTGGCCGGGGGACCGGTCGGGCTGGCCGGCCCGGGCGTCGGCGAGCTGCGCGGCCACGAGGCGACGTACCTCGTCGGGGTCGGCGCCGGTGGCCTCGCTCATGAACCCGCCGAAGGTCAGCCAGCCGAGCGCCGTCATGCCGGCCACGGCCGAGGATGCGGCGCGCTCGGGGTCCTGCCCGCGCCACAGGCCGGCGAAGAGCTCGGTGGTCTGCGCGGTGCCCGGCACCGCCGCCTCGGGGGTCTGGAGCACCGCGTGCACCAGCGTCCGCCAGTAGGTCGGCCGCTCCGCGAACAGGTCGAGCAGGGCCGCGACCTGCTCCGGCGGTGCCGGTCCGTCGGTGGGCAGGTCGGTCGCGGCGATCGCCGCGACCAGGGCCGCGGCCTCCTCGGCGAGCACCGCCTCGACCACCTCGGCCTTGGTGCCGAAGTGGCGGTGCACCAGCGCGTGGTTGACCCCGGCACGACTGGCCACGTCGCGCACCGAGAAGCCGTCGGGCCCGCGCTCGGCGACCAGCGCGCCGGCGGCGTCGAGCACCGCCCGACGTACCTCGTCACGCCCGTGCGGACGTTCGGGCACCACGGCAGCCATGTCCAGACCCTATCGCAACTGTAACCAAGCGGTTACAGTTCGGCGATGGGTCGCCTCCGCTCCGCCCTGACGACCGCCCTGGCCACCGCCGCGCTCGCGCTCGCGATGCTGCCAGGGCACGCCGCCACCTCCCCGGCCGCCGATGGTCCCCCCACCACCGCGCCGGCCGGGGAGGTGCCTGGGCTGCCACCGCTGCCCACGGTGCCGGGCCTGCCGATCCCCTCGCTGCCCACCGACGCCCTGGTGCCCGGCTTCGTCGGCGCCCCGGCGACCCGGCGACCGCTGCCCCACCCGCGGCTCCCCCAGTCGCCGGCGCTCTCGCCCAACGGCACCAGCTCGATGCACAACGACGCCTACGCCTCCGACGCCTACGAGGTCAGCGGCCCGTTGGGGCGCGACCTCCGGGTCACCTCCGCCTCCTACGGCGTGCGCGAGTGCGCCACGATCGCCTTCGACTCCCGCGACCGGATCGTGGGGCTCTGCGGGGGCCTGGAGGGCTTCGAGGTGATGGTCATCGACCCCGTGACCCTCCAGCCGATCGATCGGCTCACGACCTCCGCCCGTGACCTGACCACGGGCAAGAACCCGCTCACCGACATCTGCGGCGGCACCTACTTCTTCCTCGACGGCCGCGACCGCGTCTACCCCACGACGGGCGACCGGTCGGTCCTCGAGATCCGGGTGGCGGCCGACGGCACCCTGCGACGTACGGCGTCGTGGTCGCTGCGCCGCGTGGTGCCCGAGGACGACTGCCTGATCGCGACGCTGCCCGACTGGCGTGGCCGGCTGTGGTTCTTCAGCCAGCACGGGGTGGTCGGCACCCTCGACCGACGGACCGGCAAGGTCCGGGTCTCGCGGGTGCACGGCGGCGAGCAGGTCACGAACTCGGTGGCCACCGACGAGACCGGCGGCGTGTACGTCGTCTCCACCCACGCGCTCTACCGCTTCGACGCCGCCCGCCGGGGGCCGCGCCGCGACGTGCCCCGGGTGACCTGGCGCCAGCGCTACGACCGCGGCAGCCGTCTCAAGCCCGGCAACCTCTCCCAGGGCTCCGGCACGACCCCGACGCTGCTGGGCCGGCGCTGGGTGGCGATCAACGACAACGCCGACCCCCGCACCCAGGTCCTGGTCTACGACCGGCGCCGCGGCGTGCGCGAGCGCCTGCACTGCCGGGTGCCGGTGCTGCCCCGCGGGGCCGGCACCACCGACAACAGCCTGGTCGCGGCCGGCCGGTCGTTCATCATCGAGAACAACTACGGCTACGAGGGCCCGCAGCAGACCACCCTCGGCCGCACCACCAGCCCCGGACTGGCCCGGGTCGTCGTCGGTCGGCGCGGCTGCCGGGTCGCGTGGACCAGCCGCGAGATCGCCCCCACCTCGGTGCCGAAGGCCTCGCTCGGCAACGGCCTGCTCTACGCCTACACCAAGCCCGAGCGGGTCGGCGGCCGCCCCAACGTCGCCGACGCGTGGTACTTCACCGCGATCGACCTGCGCACCGGGCGCACCCGCTGGAGCCGGCTCACCGGCACCGGCATGCAGTGGAACAACCACTACGCCTCGATCTACCTCGGCCCCGACGGCACGGCGTACGTCGCCACGCTGGCCGGTCTCGTGCGGCTCGAGGACGGCCGGTGAGCGGCACGTACGTCGTCAGCGGCGCCGCCAGCGGCATCGGCGCGGCCACGTCCGCCCTGCTGCGCGAGCGCGGCCACCGGGTGATCACGATCGACCGGGAGCGAGTGTCCGGCCGGTCGCACGCCGGGTCCCACGTCCAGGCCGACCTGGCCACCCCCGCCGGCCGGGCCGCGGCGGTCGCGGGGGTGCAGGACCGGACCGACGTCGTGCACGGACTCGTGCCCGCGGCCGGCATCGCCGGGCTGAGCGGCGACGACCCGGCGCTGCTCGTGTCGGTGAACTACTTCGGCGCGCTCGGGCTGGTCCGCGGGCTGCGCCGCGAGCTCGCGGCCGCGGCGGGTGGCGGTGGATCGGCCGCGGGCGCCGCCGTGGTCCTGCTGGCGTCGAACTCGATCACCGGGATGCCGGGGTGGGCCGCGTCGGTCGCCGCCCGGTGCCTGCGTGACGACGAGTCCGCGGCGCGGGCCGCGGCCGCCGAGGTGGAGGCCGTGATGGTCTACCCCGCCACCAAGGCGGCCCTGGCCTGGTGGGCCCGCCGGGAGGGGATCAAGCCGGAGTGGATCGGCCGGGGCATCCGGATCAACGCGGTCGCCCCGGGCATGGTCGCCACCCCGATGACCGAGCGGCTGGCCGCCGACCCGGTGCTCGGGCCGCTCGCCGACTCCTACCCCAGCGCGCTCGGCCGCAGCGGACGGCCCGAGGAGATCGCCGAGCTGGTCTGCTTCCTGCTCTCGGACGCCTCGTCGCTGATGGTCGGCTCCGTGGTCTTCGCCGACGGCGGGACCGACGCGATGCTGCACCCGATCAGCCCCGAGGGCTGGGAGATCGGGCCGCTCGACCTCGACGACTGAGCCGGCCCGCAAGGGTCAGCGCTGGTCGTCGGAGCGGCCGTCGTCGCGAGGCTGCAGGGCGCAGGTGCGCAGCGCCCTGGTCAGCACCCGGCGCATGCGGGGCGTGATCGCCTCCTGCGGCTGGTCGACGAAGCGCCAGCGCCCGTCGTAGAAGCCCTCGGCCGCCATCGTGCGCAGACCGACCCCGCGCACCCAGGTGCGGCCGACGCACTGCGCGGCGTCGCGGTCGACCCCGGGCTGGCGGTCGAGAGCCCGCACGAGCGTGTCGACCGCACGGTCGCGCTCGCGGCCCGAGGGTGCGTCCGGCCGGGTCGCCTCCGACCGGCCGGGCTCGGCGCCGGGCTCAGCGTTGGGCTCGCCGTTGGGCTCGCCGTTGGGCTCGCCGTCGGGCTCGGCCGGGCCCTCGGCCGTGGGCTCGCTCGTGAGCTCGGGGGTGGGAGCCGTCGTGGTCGCCGCACCGGTCTGCGGGGCCGCCCCCGACCGGGCGGGGTCGTCGCCGCCGGTGACGGCCAGCGCCACGCCGACGCCGACCGCGAGCACGAGCAGCACCAGGCCGACGACCAGCGCGACCCGGCGGCCCCCGCCGACGTAGCTCACCGACGTCGGCGCCGGCGAGATCACCCGCGGGGGCGCCGGCGTGGGGGTCGGGGTGTGCGGCGAGGCGAAGACCGGGAGGCCGGCGCCGGCTCCGGCGTCGGCCGGGGCACCCCGGCGACGGGTGGCCTCCGCGACCACGGCCCGCTCGCCCGAGGCCTCGGCCAGCCGCGCCGCCTCGCGCAGGTCGCGGCTCATGGCGGCGGCGCCGACGTACCGCTCGGTGGGGCGCTTGGCCAGCGAGCGCAGCAGCACCTGGTTGACGGCGTCGGCAGCCGGGGTGCCCGACCGCAGCTGCGGGACCGGCTCCTCGCGGTGGGCGTTGACGACCTGGAAGTCGGAGCCGCCGGCGTACGGCGCCACGCCCGACAGCGCCGCCCAGAGCAGGCAGCCCAGGGAGTAGATGTCGCTCTCGATGCCGGCTCGGCCGCCCGTGTGGAGCTCGGGAGCCATGTACGCCGGCGTGCCGATCGTGCCGCCCACCTGGGTGAGCGCGGGGTCGACGCCGACCTGGCGGGCGATGCCGAAGTCGGCGAGGTAGGCCTGGACGCCGTCGCCGCGGTGGCGCAGCAGCACGTTGGCGGGCTTGATGTCGCGGTGCACCAGCCCGGCGGCGTGGGCGTCGGCGAGCCCCGAGGACACCTGGGCCAGGATGTCGAGCCCGGTCGCCAGCGGCGGCACCCCGTGCTCGGCGACCAGCCGGCCGAGGTCGCCGGCGTCGACCAGCTCGGTGGCGATGTAGAGCCGACCGTCGGCCTCGCCGTGGGAGTGGACCGCGACCACGTGGGGTGAGCGCACCGACGCCTGCGCCCGGGCCTCGCGCACGAACCGCGCCCGGAAGCCCTCGTCGTCGGCGAGGTGGGGCGAGATCACCTTCAGCGCGACCGAGCGCCGCAGGGTGTCGTCGTACGCCTCGAACACCACACCCATGCCACCGAACCCCAGGCGGCGCACGATCCGGTAGGGACCGAGCAGCTCTCCTGGTTCGGGGTAGCCGGGCGGGGTCATGGTCACGAGGGGTGTTCTACCCGCTCCCGGCCGGATCAGTCGTCGGGGTCCACAGGTCGCCCACCGCCGCGGGTGAGTCTTGTCACCGTGCCCTCCCGGAATCTCTCGGCACCGCCGATCGCTGGGCCAGGGGCAGGCCGGAAGCCCGAGCCTGCCCACGAACCGCACCACGAGGAGCAGTCCCACATGGTTGACCTTTTCCAGCCGATCACCGCCGGCGCCTGGACCCTGCCCAACCGCCTGGTCATGGCCCCGCTCACCCGCAACCGTGCCCGGGGCACGGTGCCCGGTGACCTGCACGTCGACTACTACTCGCAGCGGGCCTCCGCCGGCCTGATCATCACCGAGGGCAGCCAGCCCAGCGCCCGCGGCCAGGGCTACCTCAACACCCCCGGCTTCCACTCCCACGAGCAGCTCACCGGCTGGGAGCGCGTCGCCGACGCCGTCCACGAGCGCGGCGGCCGGATCGTGGCCCAGCTGATGCACGCGGGCCGGATCGCGCACCCCGACAACACCGGCGGCCAGGAGATCATCGCCCCCAGCGCCATCGCGGCGCCCGGCGAGATGATCACCGCCGAGGGCCCGAAGCCGCACCCCGTGCCGCGGGCGATCGCGACCGACGAGATCCCCGCGGTCATCGAGGAGTACGTCACCGCCGCCCGCAACGCGGTCGACGCCGGCCTCGACGGCGTCGAGGTGCACGCCGCCAACGGCTACCTGATCCACCAGTTCCTCGCGCCGGGCGCCAACGAGCGCACCGACGAGTACGGCGGGTCCTACCTCAACCGGGCCCGGTTCGCGATCGAGGTGACCCGCGCGGTCGCCGAGGCGATCGGCCCCGACCGGGTCGGCATCCGCCTCTCGCCCGCCCACAACATCCAGGGCGCCACCGAGGAGGACGCCGAGGACGTCGAGGCGACGTACAACGCGCTGGTCGCCGGCATCGCCCCGCTCGGCCTGGCCTACCTCAGCGTGCTGGCCGACCCGCGCCAGGAGATGGTGCAGCAGCTGCGCAAGGACTTCGGCGGCACGTTCATCGCCAACGACGGCTTCGGCTCGGTCACCACCCGCGACGCCGCCCAGGCGATCCTCGACGAGGACCTCGCCGACGCCGTCGCGGTCGGCCGGCTCTTCATCGCCAACCCCGACCTGCCGCAGCGGTGGGAGACCGGCGCCGAGCTCAACGAGCCCGACTCCGCCACCTTCTACGGCGGCGGCGCCGAGGGCTACACCGACTACCCGGCGCTCAGCGCCTGAGCGCACCGCTCGCAGCACCGCCCCGGCTCCTCGTCACGATGGCGAGGGCCGGGGCGGTGTCGTTGCGCGTGGTGCCGGTCAGTAGAGCAGCGCGGTGGCGGGGTCCTCGAGGATCGCGGCGACGTCGGCCAGGAACCGCGAGCCCTTCTCGCCGTCGATGTGTCGGTGGTCGAAGCTGAGCGCCAGCGTGGTCACGTGGCGCACCACGATCTCGTCGTCGACCACCCACGGCTGCTTCTTGATCGCGCCGAAGCACAGGATCGCGGACTCGCCGGGGTTGATGATCGGCGTCCCGGCGTCGACGCCGAAGACCCCCACGTTGGTGATCGTGAAGGTGCCGCCGCTCATCTCGGCCGGTTGGGTGCGGCCCTCGCGCGCGGTGGCGGTCAGCTGACCCAGGCCCTGCGCCAGCTCGAGCAGCGTCAGGTCGTGGGCGTCCTTGACGTTGGGCACGACGAGGCCCCGGGGGGTCGCGGCGGCGATCCCGAGGTTGACGTAGTGCTTGTGGACGACCTCCTGCGCGGCCTCGTCCCAGTAGGAGTTGATCTCCGGGGTGCGCTTCATCGCCAGCATCACCGCCCGGGCGAGGATGAGCAGCGGCGAGACCTTGACGTCGGCGAACTCGCGACGCTTCTTCAGCCGCTCCACCAGCTCGACGGTCGCCGTGGCGTCGAAGGTGACCCACTCGGTGACGTGCGGGGCGCTGAAGGCCGAGCCGACCATCGCGCCGGCCATCATCTTGCGCACGCCCTTGATCGGCTCGCGGGTCTCTCGAGCGCCGGCGTCGCGCGAGGCGTGAGGGCCGGAGAGGGCCCTCGAACCCCCCGCCGCCTCAGCGGGGGCCTGAGCACCGGAGGCCGACGCCGACTCCACGTCGGCCCGGGTCACGCTGCCGTGCGGGCCCGAGGCGACGAGCGTGGACAGGTCGACGCCGAGGTCCTTGGCCAGCTTGCGCACGGGCGGCTTCGCCAGCACGCGTACGTCGCCGGCGGGGGCCGCGTCATGCGGTCGCGCCGGGACGGCCGGCACCGCCGGCTCGTCGGCCTCGACCACGTCGTCCGACTGGGCGCCGCCGGGCGCGAAGGCCCCCTGCACCTGCATCTGGGTGGCGGCCGCCGACTCGGTGGACGGCGAGGCGCTGCCCTTGCGGGCCCGGCGCAGCGGACCGCGGTCGGCCTTGTTGCGCCCCACCAGCGACTCGCCCTCGCCGCCGCCGCTGGCGGCGGGGTTGGACAGGTCGATCTCCATCGCGGCCTGGTCGGGGGTGCCGTCGGCCGGCGCGGCGGGCGCGGTCTCCGCGGGGTCACCGATCGCGATGATCGGGGTGCCGACCTCGACGGTGTCGCCCTCGTCGACCAGCAGCGCGGTCACGGTGCCGGCGTACGGCGAGGGCAGCTCGACCAGCGACTTGGCGGTCTCGATCTCGACGACGATGTCGTTGATCTCGATGACGTCGCCGACCTTGACCTTCCAGGTGACGATCTCGGCCTCGGTGAGGCCCTCGCCGGGATCGGGGAGGCGGTACTCGGGCATGCTCAGAACTCCAGACTGCGGTCGACGGCGTCGAGGACCCGGTCGAGGTCGGGGAGGTAGTCCTCCTCGATCCGCGAGGCGGGGTAGGGCGTGTCGAACGCGCCGACCCGCAGCACCGGGGCCTCGAGGGAGTAGAAGCACTCCTCGGTGATCCGGGCGGCGACCTCGGAGCCCATGCCGAGGTTGACGTGCGCCTCGTGGGTGATCACGGCGTGGCCCGTGCGGCGGACGGACTCGTAGACCGGGCCCATGTCGAGCGGCGAGAGCGTGCGCAGGTCGATGACCTCGATCGAGCGCCCCTCGCCGGCCGCAGCCTCGGCGGCCTTCAGCGCGGTCTTCACGGTCGGGCCGTAGGACAGCAGCGTGACGTCGGTGCCCTGGCGGACCACCCGGGAGGTGAACAGCGGCTCGGGGGTCGCGGTCTCGTCGAGCTCGGCCTTGTCGGCGTGGTACTGCCGCTTGGGCTCGAGGAAGATCACCGGGTCGTCGCAGGCGATGGCCTGCTGGATCATCCAGTAGCCGTCGACCGGGTTGGAGCAGGCCACGACCTTCAGCCCCGGGGTGTGCGCGAACTGCGCCTCCGGCGACTCGCTGTGGTGCTCCACCGCGCCGATGCCGCCACCGAAGGGGATCCGGATGACGATCGGCATCTTCACGCGGCCCTTGCTGCGGAAGTGGATCTTCGCGACCTGGCAGACGATCTGGTCGTAGGCGGGGTAGACGAAGCCGTCGAACTGGATCTCGACCACCGGGCGGTAGCCGCGCATGGCCATGCCGACCGCCGTGCCGACGATGCCGGACTCGGCCAGCGGGCTGTCGATGACCCGGTCCTCGCCGAAGTCCTTCTGCAGGCCGTCGGTGATCCGGAAGACGCCGCCGAGCTTGCCGACGTCCTCGCCCATGAGGAGGACCTTCGGGTCGTCCTCCATCGCCTTGCGCAGGCCGGCGTTGAGGCCCTTGGCCAGGGTGATCTTCTGGGTGCTCATGCGTGGGCCTCCTCGAAGGACTCCATGTACGCCGCGAAGCCCGCGCGCTGGGCCTCCAGCTCGGGCGGGGTCTCGGCGTAGACGTGGTCGAAGATCTCCAGCGGCTTCGGGTCGGGCATCGCCTTGCAGCCCTCGCGCAGCGTGTGGCCGAGGTCGTCGGCCTCCTGCTTCACACCGGCGAAGAACTCCTCGTCGGCCAGTCCGTTGCGCTTGAGGTAGACCTTGACGCGCTCGATCGGGTCCTTGAGCTTCCAGCGCTCGACGTCGTCGGAGAGCCGGTAGCGCGTCGGGTCGTCGGTCGTGGTGTGGGCGCCCATCCGGTAGGTGTAGGCCTCGACGAACGTCGGGCCCTGGCCGTCGCGGGCACGCTGCAGCGCGGCCTGGGTGACGGCGTACGTCGCCAGGACGTCGTTGCCGTCGACGCGCACGCCGGGGAAGCCGAAGCCGAGCGCCCGCTGGTAGAGCGGGATCCGGCTCTGCCGCTCGATCGGCTCGGAGATGGCCCACTGGTTGTTCTGGCAGAAGAAGACGACCGGGGCGTTGTAGGACGCGGCGAAGATGAACGCCTCGTTGACGTCGCCCTGGCTGCTCGCGCCGTCACCGAAGTGGGCCACGACGGCGGCGTCGCGCTCGGGGTCGCCGGTGCCGACCACGCCGTCACGCTGCATGCCCATCGCGTAGCCGGTGGCGTGCAGGGTCTGCGCGCCGATCACGATCGTGTAGAGCCCGAAGTTGACCTCGTTGGGGTCCCAGTTGCCGTGGTCGACGCCGCGGAAGAGCCCGAGCAGCTTGAGCGGGTCGAGGCCGCGGCACCACGCGACGCCGTGCTCGCGGTAGGTCGGGAAGACGAAGTCCTGGGGGCGCAGGGCGCGGCCGGCGCCGATCTGGGCGGCCTCCTGGCCGAGCAGCTGGGCCCAGATGCCGAGCTCGCCGTGACGCTGGAGGGCGGTGGCCTCGGTGTCGATGCGCCGGGTGAGCGTCATGTCGCGGTAGAAGCCACGCAGCTGGTCGGCGCTGAAGTCCATGTCGAACTCCGGGTGGTGGACGCGTTCGCCCTCCGGGGAGAGCAGCTGGATCAGGTCGGGTCCGCCGTCTCGCTGGGAGGGGCCGAAGACCTCAGCGAGATCGGGGCCGAAGTCGGACGACTGTCCGTGGTCGGGTCGGTCAGCGACGTCTGTCACGCGCACTCCTTCGTGTCGCCGCCGTGCGGGGTCTCCGGACGACGGGTGGCGGACCCGGTCACGTCGAGCCGTCCGAGGACAGGTCCGCAGGGGTGGCGCGGCACGTGATCAGGACCACAGTGTGGTCCTCAGAAGGTACCGGCGGTCGGGGTGCCTCGGCCAATCATCGGAGACGGCCTGCAGTCTGCGCCGCCCTCCGGCTCAGGCGAGCCTGGCAGGCTGGGCCCATGGCTGACCTGCGCGCTTCCGCGACCACCACCGTCCACGCCCCCGCCTCGGTCGTCTTCGACATCCTGGCCGACCCCCGCCAGCACACCCGGATCGACGGGTCCGGCACCGTGCGCGAGGCGACCAGCGGCCCCGACCGGCTGGGCCTCGGCGCGCAGTTCGGGATGGCGATGAAGATGGGGGCGCCGTACAAGATCCAGAACAAGGTCGTGGAGTTCGAGGAGGACCGGCTGATCGCCTGGCGGCACAAGGGCCAGCACCGCTGGCGCTACGAGCTCGAGCCGGTGGCCGGCGACCCGAGCGCCACGCGCGTCACCGAGACCTGGGACGCCTCCTACTACAACGCGATCGGTCAGGGCGTGCTCAAGCTCGCGGGCTTCCCCCGACGCAACCAGCAGGGCATCGACCAGACCCTGGTGCGTCTCAAGGAGGTCGCCGAGTCCGACGCGCAGGCCCGCGCGTGAGCATCCGCACCGGCACCGAGGTGAGCTGGTCCTGGGGCAACGGGACCGCCACCGGAAAGGTCGTCGAGGTGCACCACGAGAAGGTGACCCGCTCCCTCGCGGGCAGCGAGATCACCCGCAACGGCACCGACGACGACCCGGCGTACGTGATCGAGCAGGACGACGGCGCCCGCGTGCTCAAGCTGCGCAGCGAGGTCGAGCGGGCCTGAACCGACCGGCCATCGACGCCGGTCATCGACGTGGCCGTCAGCGCCACACCTTGACGTAGTCGACCGCGGTGGTCGCCGGCATCGGCGCGGCGTCGGTCCAGCCGTTGTCCTGGACCCCCAGGGCCTGGGTCAGCACGGCGATGTACGGCCTGTCGAACGCCGGGTCGTCGGACTCGTTGGTGAGGCAGTGGCGGCCGTCGACGTCGATGCGGAGCGTGGTGTCCGACCAGGTCAGGGTGTAGGTGTGCCACTCGCCGCGCGGCGCGAAGCAGTCCCAGGCGGTGTTGACCCCCGGCACCGGGCCCCCGTTGTCGTTCATCGTGTAGTGCAGGTAGGGGATCGCGAGGTCCGGGTGGCGCGAGTAGGTCTCGGCGATGTCGATCTCGCCGGCGGCCGGCCACGGGAGGACCGACACGGTGCGATCGTCGGGCCACAGCCAGAACGCCTCCTGGAGCCCTGGCTGGGAGGTCGGGGCCACCTTCATCCGCGCCTCGAACCGGCCGTACTGCTGGCTGAACCGCCGGTACGTCGACACGCTCCCCGACAGGAAGTCCGCCGACGTGCCCTGGCAGGCGACCGGCGCCGGCGCCCGCACCACCGAGAGCAGGAGCCGGCCGTTCCGCACCGCCACCGTCGAGTCGTCGTCGGCGAAACAGGCACGGGCGCTGTCGGTCCCGGTCGCCAGGCCGGTCTGCGGCAGCCACACGTCCCGGTCGAGCCGGCGTCCGGTGAACTCGTCGACGAACGAGCACTGCCACCGCGACCCGTCCGCCTTGGTCAGGAGCTCACCACAGGCGTCCCCGCGGGTCTGCGAGGGCGGTGCCGCGTCCGCCACGCCCACCAGCACACCCGGCAGCAGCAGCACTCCGATGATCGACAGCATCCGTCGGCGCATGAGCGACCTCTTTCGTGTCAGGTCCCCACCCCGCCCGGCGGAGCGCCCGGCTGGCGGAGAGCCTAGGGCCTCGCGAGCCTTCGCGCGCCGACCTCGGTCGGGTGGGGTGGGTACGGCGCGCCCGGGCGGAGGCGCGGGTTTTCAGGAATCCCCGGTCGACCGGGGATTCCTGAACTTGTCGGCCCTCGCGAGGGCGGACAGGTTCAGGGGACGCCCGTCCAGTGGTGCTCCGGGGACTCGTGGGGCTGTGCGCCGACCGGCTGCCAGCCGCCACCGCCACCGCCCGGGCGAGCGTGTAACATCGCCGGATGGCGATGACAGCACCGCGCGGCGGGCCTCAGGCCACGGTCGCGCTCGGCGACGACGCAGCCGTCCTGTTCCACGCACTGAGCGAGCCCTCGCGACTCGCCCTCCTGCGCCACCTGTTCCTGGGCGAGCACCGCGTCGTCGACCTGGTGCAGCACCTCGGGCTGGCGCAGTCGACGGTCTCCAAGCACCTCGCGTGCCTGCGGGCGTGCGGGCTCGTCGACTCCCGGCCGGTCGGCCGCTCCTCGGTCTTCACGATCAGCCACCCCGAGCGGGTGCAGGCGTTGCTGACCCGGGCCGGAGAGCTGCTGGCCGCCACCGGTGCCGCCGTCGGCGACCACGACCCCGACCACGACCCCGACCACGACCCCGAGGGCCTCTGATGGGCAGCGGGCACGGGCACGGGCACGGCGACGTCCGCCCCGGGCACGCGGGGGCGCGCCACCGCTGGCGGTTGGCGGTCGCCTTCGGGCTGGTGGCGGTCTTCTTCGTCGTCGAGCTGGTCGTCGGCCTCGTGTCCGGCTCGCTGGCGCTGCTCTCCGACGCCGGCCACATGGCGGCCGACGTGGTGGCGCTGGGTGCCGCGCTGACCGCGACCCGGATCGCCGGGCGTCCCGACCCGACGGGCCGACGTACGTTCGGGTCCTACCGGGCCGAGGTCTTCGCCTCCGGCCTGACGGTGCTGCTCATGCTGGGCGCCGCGGCGTACGTCGCCGTCGAGGCCGTACGCCGGGCCGGCGAGGAGGTCGCGCTGGCCGCGGGTCCGCTCGTGGTCGTCGGCGGTCTCGGGCTGGTCGTCAACCTGGTCGCGCTGCTGCTGCTGCGCGGCGGCGCGGCCGAGAGCCTCAACGTCAAGGGCGCCTACCTCGAGGTGGTCGCCGACACGGTGGGCTCGGTGGGGGTGATCGGCGCCGGCGTCCTGGTGGCGACGACCGGGCAGACCTGGTGGGACACCCTGGTCGCGGCCGCGATCGCGGTCTTCGTGGCGGTGCGGGCGGCGCTCCTGGGCCGCGAGGTGCTCGCGGTCCTCGGCCAGCACGCCCCCGCCGGGATGGACCCGGCCGCGGTCGAGATCGCGCTGCTGGGGGTGCAGGGGGTCACCCAGGTGCACGACCTGCACCTGTGGACGCTCACCTCCGGCATGCACGTGGCCACGGCCCACCTGGTCACCGCCGACTCGGGCGACCGGGTGCTCGGCGAGGCCCGCGCGCTGCTCGGCCAGCGCTTCGGGGTCGAGCACGCCACCCTCCAGGTCGAGTCCAGCGACCAGCACTGCACGGAGATGTCCTGGTGACCCGGCGCGGGCCGAGCGAGGGTCAGCCGCGACCGTGGGGGGCCAGCCAGCCCGCCTCGTCGGGGCCGGTGGGGATCACCCCGGTGGGGTTGATGTCGCTCTGCACGACGTAGTAGTGCGCCTTGACCTGGTCGAAGTCGATCGTGTCGCCGAAGCCGGGCGTCTGGTAGAGATCGCGGGCGTAGGCCCACAGCGTCGGCATCTCGGTCAGCTTCTGCCGGTTGCACTTGAAGTGGCCGTGGTAGACCGCGTCGAAGCGCGCCAGCGTGGTGAACAGCCGGACGTCGGCCTCGGTGATCGCCTCGCCCATGAGGTAGCGGCGGTCGGCGAGCCGCTCCTCCAGCCAGTCGAGGGCGGTCCACAGCCGCTCGTACGCCGCGTCGTACGCCGACTGCGTGCCGGCGAAGCCGCAGCGGTAGACGCCGTTGTTGACCTCGGTGAAGACCCGCTTCATCACCGCGTCCATCTCGTCGCGGAGGTGGTCGGGCCACAGGTCGGGGGCGTCGTCGCGGTGGAAGTCGCGCCACTCGTGGAAGAGGTCGTGGGTGATCCACGGGAAGTCGTTGGTGACCACGCGGCCCGACTCGATCTCCACGATCGCCGGCACGGTGATGCCGCGCGAGTAGTCGGGGAACCGCTCCAGGTAGGCCTCCTGCAGCCGCTCGACGCCGAGCACGGGGTCACGCCCGCCCGGGTCGAGGTCGAAGGTCCAGCTGCGCTCGTCGTGCGTGGGGCCGGCCAGGCCCAGCGACAGCACGTCCTCGAGCCCCAGCAGGCGGTGCACGATGATCGCGCGGTTGGCCCACGGGCACGCCTTCGCGGCCACGAGTCGGTAGCGGCCGGGCTCGACGGGCCACAGCTCGCCCTCGACGGGTCCGTGCTCGGGCCGCCGGCCCTCGCGGGTCACCCGGTCGGGCACGTAGGCCATGTCGCGCTCGAACGAGTCCGCCTCGACGTACGAACCGCCGCCTCCGCCCCCGCCCCCGCCGCCGCTGTCGTCGTGCTGCTTGTTCGCCATGTGTCGGTCCGCTCCTGCGTCTTTGTCGTCTGGGTCTTGGTCGGGCCGGGTCCTGGTCAGGGTCGGGTCCTGGTCAGGCGCCCCCGCTGTTGGGGTCGCGCCAGGAGCGCTCGAAGGGCAGCCGCCAGGCGCGGGGCGCGATCAGCTGGTGGATCGCGTTGGGGCCCCAGCTGCCCTCGACGTAGCTGCGGACCGGCGGCGGGTTCGTCAGCAGCGGCGTCGACTTGGCCCACAGCGTCTCGATGCCGTCGGCGGTCGTGAACAGCGTGTGGTCGCCGCGCATCGCGTCGTGGATCAGCCGCTCGTACGCCTCGAGGACCTGACCGGACGACGAGGTGTCGTGGGTGGCGAACTGCATCGACACCTTCTCCAGCTTCATCCCCGGCCCGGGGCGCTTGCCGTAGAACGACAGCGACATCCGCGACTGGTCGGCCAGGTCGAAGGTCAGGTGGTCGGGGCCCTGCATGCCGGCGTTGGACCCCTGCGGGAACATCGTGAGCGGCGGCTCCTTGAAGGCGATCGAGATGATCCGTGCGCCCTCCGCGAGCTTCTTGCCCGTGCGCAGGAAGAACGGCACCCCGGCCCAGCGCCAGTTGTCGATCTCGACCCGCAGCGCCACGAAGGTCTCGGTGTCGGAGTCGTCGGCGACGTCCTCCTTGCCGCGGTAGCCGGCGTACTGGCCGCGGACGACGTCGGAGGGATCGAGCGGCTTCATCGACCGGAAGACCTTGAGCTTCTCCTCGCCGATCGGGTCGGGCTCGAGCGAGGTGGGCGGCTCCATCGCCATGAACGCCAGGACCTGCATCAGGTGGGTCACGACCATGTCGCGGTAGGCGCCGGTGCTCTCGTAGAACGCCGTGCGTCCCTCGAGCCCGAGCGTCTCGGGCACGTCGATCTGCACGTGGTCGATGAAGTTGCGGTTCCAGATCGGCTCGAACAGCCCGTTGGCGAAGCGGAAGGCCAGGATGTTCTGGGCGGCCTCCTTGCCGAGGAAGTGGTCGATGCGGAAGATCTGGTCCTCGGCGAAGACCTCGTGCAACCGGGCGTTGAGCTGCTTGGCCGACTGCTCGTCGGTGCCGAACGGCTTCTCCATGATCACCCGCGACCGCTCGACCAGCCCGGCCTCGTCGAGCTGGGACACCACGTCGAGCGCGGCCCGGGGCGGGACGCTCAGGTAGTGCAGCCGCGCGACGTCGCGCTCGTGCGCGGCCGCGAGCGCCGTCTCCGCCTCGTGGACGGCCGCGGCCAGGGCGGCGGGCCCCTCCGACTGCGGCACGAACGACAGCTCTGCGGAGAACTCCTTCCACGCCTCCTCGGGGAAGTCACCGCGCACGAACTCCTCGCAGGCCTCCCTGGCGACCTTGACGAAGGCCTCGGAGTCGAGGTCGTCCAGCGAGGTGCCGATGATCCGCGCCTGCTCGAGCAGGCCCGCCTGCCACAGGCGCAGCATCCCCGGCAGCAGCTTGCGGCGGGCGAGGTCACCGGTCGCGCCGAAGAGCACGACGACGTGGGGCTGTTCCATGGCCCCACCGTAAGGGGGGCCGGATCTCGCCCGGGTGACGCAGGCGAGACGCTCGGCTGCGCGCCGCCTGCCGGACCCGGGTCCCGAGGACGGCGGTGCGGCGGTGCGGCCGTCGATCGGTGGTGACCTAGCCACGTAAGTCGGGCCCGGAACGGTGGCCGAGGCACCGCCGCCTCGGGCAGTCGGAGCCGCCGGTGACCTAGCCACGTACGTCGGGCCCGAGACGGTGGCTGAGGCACCGCCGCGCCGATCCGTCGAACGGCGGTGACCTAACCACGTACGTCGGGCCCGAAACGGTGGCTGACCCACCGCCGCCACTGGCCGTCGGCGCCGCCGGTGACCTAACCACCTTCCTCGGGCCCGGAACCGTGGCTGACCCACCGCCGCCACCGGCCGTCGAAGCCGCCGGTGACCTAGCCACGTACCTCGGGCCCGAAACCGTGGCTCACCCACCGCCGCCCCCGGCCGTCGAAGCCGCCGGTGACCTAGCCACGTACGTCGGGCCCGAAACGGTGGCTGACCCACCGCCGCCCCCGGCCGTCGAAGCCGCCGGTGACCTAGCCACGTACGTCGGGCACGAAACGGTGGCTGAGGCACCGCCGCCCCCGGCCGTCGAAGCCGCCGGTGACCTAGCCACGTACGTCGGGCCCGAAACGGTGGCTGAGGCACCGCCGCCCCGGGACCGCCGCCCAGGCACCGCCGCCTCCGGCCGTCGGAGCCGCCGGTGACTCACCCACGCACGTCGGGCCCGAAACGGTGGCCGACCCACCGCCGCCTGGGCCCCGCTGGGCGAACCTCACCAAGACCAACACATGCTTGCAAAGAACTCTTTGCAGTTCTACGCTGGACCTCGTGACGCGCTCCTCGATAACCCCGACCCCCCACCAGCTGCGGGCGCTGACCCACCCGGTCCGGCTGCGGATGCTCGGCATCCTGCGGCTCGAGGGGCCGGCCACCGCGACCACGCTGGCCGAGCGGCTGCGGCTCAACACCGGAGCGACGTCCTACCACCTGCGCCAGCTGGCGCAGCACGGGTTCGTCGTCGACGACCCCGAACGCGGCACCGGGCGCGAGCGCTGGTGGCAGGCCGCACACTCCTCCACCCACACCGAGTCGCCCCCGCCCGGCGACGAGGCCGCCGCCGACACGATGGACGCCTACCTGCAGGTCGTCGCCACCATCTACACCGAGCAGCTGCAGCGGGCGATGGAGGAGCGCCCGCTGCTCTCGGCGCCGTGGCGGTCGGCGTCCACGTTCAGCGACTGGAGCATCACGCTCACCCCCGCCCGGGCGAAGGCCGTGGTGGAGAAGCTGTGGGCCGTGATCGAGGAGGCCGACGCCGAGGCCGAGGCCCGCGCCGCTTCCGGCGAGGGCCCCGAGGCCGCTTCCGGCGAGGACGACGGCGAGGACGACGAGAGCCTCGCGTTCACCCTCCAGCTCAGCGCCTACCCGCGTCCGGGCCAGGCGGGGCGGGACCTGACGTGAGGCGCCCGCTGTACGGCTGGCTCACCGCCGAGGCCGTCTCGATCACCGGCACCCGGGTGTCGATGATCGCGATCCCGCTCTTCGTGCTCGAGCAGACCGGCAGCGCCTCCCGCACCGGGCTCGTCGCTCTGGCCGAGATGCTGCCGCTGGTGGTCTCCAAGGTGCTCGCCGGTCCGGTGATCGACCGGGTGGGCGCACGCCGGGTCGCGATCACCTGCGACCTGCTGTCCCTGCCCGTGGTCGGCTCGATCCCGCTGCTCCACGCGGCCGGGCTGCTGCCGTTCTGGATGCTCCTCGGGCTGGTCGCGCTCGCGGGGGCGCTGCGCGGACCGGGCGACGGGGCGAAGAACGCCCTGATCCCTCAGCTCGTGGCCGAGGCCGACGTACCGCTGGAGCGCGCGACCGGGCTGGCCAGCACCGTGGAGCGCACCGCCAGCATGCTCGGGGCCGCCCTCGCCGGCCTCCTCGTGGCGACCCTCGGCGGGGCCAACGCGCTGCTCGTCGACGCGGCCAGCTTCGGGGTCTCGGCAGCCGTGCTGGCCTGGGCGACGGTCGGGCTACGCCCGCACGAGCAGTCGCAGGCGCCCGCTGACACCGACGCCGACCCGCTCCCGTACGTCGGGCAGCTGCGCGAGGGGTGGACGTTCCTGCGCCGCGACCCGCTGCTGCTGGGCATCGCGGTGATGGTCGCGCTGACCAACATGCTCGACGCCGCGTGGTTCTCGGTGCTGATGCCGGTCTGGGCCGTCGACTCCGGCCGCGGGGCCGCCGTCCTGGGGCTGCTGTTCGCGACGTTCAGCGGCGCCTCGGCCCTGGGGGCGGTCTGCGCCGCGGTGTGGGCGGCCCGACTTCCCCGCTTCCGGATCTACCTGGTGGCCTTCCTGGTCACCGGGCTCCCGCGGTTCGCGGTGTTCGTGGTGGAGACGCCGCTCGCCGCGATGCTGGTCGTGTTCGTGCTCAGCGGCTTCGCGGCGGGCTTCATCAACCCGGTGCTCGGCGCGGTCGTCTTCGAACGCATCCCGGCGCCCCTGGTCGGCCGGGTGTCGTCGTTGAGCACCGCCCTGGCGTGGTCGCTGATGCCGTTCGGCGGACTGGTGGGCGGGCTGCTGGTCGACTCCTCGAGCCTGGCCGTGGCGATGCTGACGTGCGGGGCGGCGTACTTCGTGGTGACCATGGCGCCGGCCCTGGACCCCCGGTGGAAGGCGATGGACGAGCGCGCCGTGCCGCTAGCAGCATGCTCGGGCGACCGCTGGGTACCCGGTCGACCCGTCCACGCACGCCACCGAGGAGGTCCACGATGTTGCGACAGCTGATGAGCCGGATCACGGGAGCCGGAGGTCGCCGGGCCCCCGGCGGAGCCGCCGGGACCGGACTGGGCACGGGCTCCCGCCCCGGTAGGGGCGTCGGCGGCGCCGGTGGGGGCGCCGGAGGCGTGGAGGGCGAGGTGGCCCGCGGGGCCAAGCGCGCCGCTCGGGGCTTCCTCGGCCGCCGCCGCTGAGCGCTGCCCGACCGACCGATCGCACGCCCCACCCGAAACACCTGCCCCCCACACCTGCCCCCCACACCGGCCCGCACCGGCCTGCACCAGAGGAAGGGATTCTCTGGACACGTCCGGTCCGGTCCGCGAAGATCCGTCGAGGGGGAGCCCACCTCGCGAAAGGCACTGACATGGCTGGCTCGTTCCTGGACTCCTTCGACAAGAAGCAGCGACAGAAGATCGAGAAGACGGGTCGGCGGGTGACTCTGCCCGAGGGCTGGGCGCCGATCTCGGAGAGCACGAGCGCCGACAAGCTCTACATCATCGTCTCCGGCGACGTGTCCGTGCGGCGTCACGGCGAGGAGATCGCGCGCCTCGGCGCCGGCGACGTGATGGGCGAGCGCGCCCTGCTGGGCCACTCGCTGCGCACCGCCTCCCTGGTCGCGCTCACCAAGCTCGACCTGATCCACCTCAGCGACACCGACGTGACGACGCTGAGCGCCGACATGCCCGAGTTCAAGCGGGCGCTCGACGAGGCCGCGAGCGCGCACGCCGGCTGACCGCGCATGCGGGGCGGCTCCGGCGCGGACGCCGGGCGCGGACACCGCGCTGAGCGCCAACCGACCGCCCCCTGGCAACGCCTGCACCACCGGCACCACCGGGCGGGCTCTTCCTGAACCTGTCAGGCCTCGCGAGGGCCGACAAGTTCAGGGATCCCCGGTCGGCCGGGGATTCCTGAACCTGTCAGGCACTCCCTCGCCCGGCGCGCAGGCTCAGCGCTCGAAGACCGCCGCGAGCGCGAGGAACCGGTCGTTGGCCTCGGGCTCGCCGATCGAGACCCGGCAACCCTCGCCGGCGAAGGGCCGGACCACGAGGCCGACCTCCTGGGCCGCGGCCGCGAGGGCGGCGGTGCGCTCACCGGTCGTGTCGGGCAGGGCCAGCCAGACGAAGTTGCCCTGCGGCTCGGGCACGTCCCACCCGGCCTCGCGCAGCCCGGTCACCACCCGGTCGCGCTCGGCGACGAGGGCGTCCACCCGCTCGAGCAGCGCCGCCTCGGCCGCCAGCGACGCGATCGCCGCCGTCTGCGCGACGTGCGAGACCCCGAAGGGCAGCGAGACCGCGCGCAGCGCCGAGGCGATCGCCTCGTGCGCCACGGCGTACCCGACCCGGAAGCCGGCCAGCCCGTAGGCCTTGGAGAAGGTGCGGAAGACCACGACGTTGGGGTGGGCGCGGTAGGTCGCCAGGCCGTCGACCGCGTCGTCCATCCGTACGAACTCGACGTACGCCTCGTCGACCACGACCACCACGTGGGAGGGGATCTTCGCCAGGAACGCATCGAGCTCGGTCTGGGTGACCGCCGGGCCGGTGGGGTTGTTGGGGGTGCAGACCATCGCGATCCTGGTGCGGTCGGTGACGGCGGCCGCCATCGCGTCGAGGTCGTGGCGCCCGTCGGCCAGCACCGGCACCTGCACCGACGTGGCGCCGGCGGTGGTGACCGCGATCGGGTAGGCCTCGAAGGAGCGCCACGCGTAGACGACCTCGTCGCCGGGGTCGCAGTAGGCGCTCAGCAGCTGGTAGATCAGCGCGACCGAGCCGGTGGCCGCCGCCAGGTCGCCGGCCGGCACGCCGAGCCGCGTCGACAGCGCGGCGTAGAGCGCGCTGCTGCCCATGTCGGGGTAGCGGTTCATCACCGAGACCGCGCCGTACGCCGCCTCGACGACGCCGGGCAGGGGCGGGTAGGGGTTCTCGTTGGACGAGAGCTTGAAGGTGGTCAGCCCGTCGCGCGGGACGGGGGGCCGGCCGGGCACGTACGCCGGGATGGCGGCGACGTGGGCGCGGGGGTGCGGCTGAGGATGGGCCATGCCGCGACCCTAGTGGCGGGCTCGCCAGGGACGCAGCACCACCGCCAGCAGCAGGCCGACCACCACTCCGACGACCGCGCCCGTGACGTTGTCGATGATGTCGGTGACGTCGCAGGCCCGGTCGAGCCTGGCCAGCACCAGCTGGGTGAGCTCGATGCCCGTCGAGTACGCCGCCAGCCCGGCCAGACCGAGCGGCACGATCAGCCACACCAGCCGGGGCCAGCGGGCGGCGAGCAGCGCGAGCAGCGCACCGGACGGGGCGAAGATCGCGCCGTTGAGCATCCGCTGGCCGCCGGGGAAGATCCAGAATCCGTCGGGCGCCGGCCCTCCGATGTCCCACGAGCAGGTGGCGAGCCGACCCTCGGCGTAGACCACGCCCGGGGCGCCGTTCGCGGGGATCAGCGTCAGCACGGCGATCACGGCCAACGACCACAGCAACAGCCCGACCGTCGCGGCGCCCAGCAGTCCCATCCGGCGCCGTACCGACCGCGCCAGCAGCAGGCACAGCGCGCCCGAGACCGCGACCCCCACGAGCATCACGCCCACACCGCCCACCGGGAACATGGGCACGACCGTACGACCTCGCCCGGTCGCGACCGGCGGGGACGTGGTGGTGGCGATCCGGTCGGGGCAGGGCCAGAATGCGGGCCATGGCCCCGCCCCTGCCCGCGCCGACCGCCGCCGAGCGGTGCGCGGACCCGCACCTCGAGCACGCCTCGACCGCCGACCGGGTCACCCAGGAGCTGCGGCGGGCGGTCTTCGACGGCGAGCTGGAGAGCGGGACGCCGCTGCGAGAGCTCGCCCTCGCCGAGTCGCTCGGGGTCTCGCGCCCGACGGTGCGCGAGGCGCTGACGGTGCTGGTCGCCGAGGGGCTGGCCACCCGCGAGCCGCACCGCGGGGTGTCGGTTGCGACCCCGCAGGCGGCGTCGGTGCGCGACGTCTGCCGGGCGCGCTGGGTGCTGGAGGGCGCCGGCGTACGTCGGTGGGCCGAGGCCGACCCCGACCAGCGCGCCGCGGTGCACGAGGCCCTCGACGCCTACACCGCGGCGGTCCGGGCGGGCGGGACCTACCAGGAGCTCAACGCGCGCCACCTCGCCTTCCACGTCTCGCTGGTCGGGCTGGCCGGGAGCGCGCGGCTGGTGCAGATGGCCGACGGCCTGATGGACGAGCTCAAGCTCGCCCTCGCCCAGGTCGAGCGGATCAGCCGCAACGCCCACGACCAGGCCGACTCGCACACCGCGCTGGTGCGGCTGCTGGAGAGCGGCGACGTCCCCGCGGCGGCGGGCTTCCTGCGCGACCACCTCGAGCACGCCGAGGCCGAGATCATCCAGGCCCTGGGGCTGGTCTGAGCCGACCTGGGAGCATGGGTGCCGTGCGCTTCCTGACCTGGCTCCTCACCACCGCCGTCGCGGTCGCCGCGGCGGCCTGGATCGTCGACGGCATCCGCTTCCTCGGACCCTCCTCGGGGAGCGCCGAGCTGCAGCAGAAGATCGTCCCGCTGCTGCTGGTCTCGCTGATCCTCGGCGTGGTCACCTCGTTCGTGAAGCCGGTGCTGACGGTCCTGTCCTTTCCGTTCATCATCCTCACGCTGGGCCTGTTCCTGCTGGTCATCAACGCGCTGCTGCTGATGTTCACCGGGTTCCTGGCCGAGCAGCTCGACATCGGCTTCCGGGTGGCCGGCTTCTGGCCGGCCGTGGGCGGGGCGATCATCATCACGATCACCACCTACGTCGTCGACGGCTTCGTCGGCCGCGACGCGCGCCGGTGACCGCCCGGCCGGTGGCGATCCCGGAGCCCCGCACCGCCGGTCGGTACTCCGTGGCCCTGGTCTGCCTGGGCAACATCTGCCGCTCCCCGACGGCCCACGTCGTGCTCGAGGCCGCACTCGACGACGCCGGCCTCGCCGACCGGGTGCGGGTGGCCAGCAGCGGCACCGGCGACTGGCACGTCGGGAAGCCGATGGACGAGCGCGCCGCGGCGACGCTGAGCGGCGCCGGTTACGACCCCACCCGGCACCGCGCCCGGCAGTACGACGCCTCCTGGGCCGAGGAGCACGACCTCGTGCTGGCCATGGACGCCCAGAACCTCGCCGATCTCGCCGATCTGGACGGTCCGAACGGCCCCGAGGGCCTCGCGACCGGTCGGTTGCGGCTCTTCCGCGACTTCGACCCGCTCGAACCCGGCCGCGACGTCCCCGATCCGTACTACGGTGGCGACAGCGGCTTCGAGGAGGTGCTGACCATGGTGCAGCGCACCTCGACCGCGCTCGTCGCGTCGCTCACCGACCTGCTCGGGCGCCGATGACCCGCCAACCACTCGTGGCGCGGCGCGCCGAGGAGCTCATCGGCAGCTCGGTGGTCGCGACCGCCCCGGTCGCCGGCGGCGACGTGTGCACGGCCACCAAGCTCCGGCTCAGCAACGGCACCACCGCCCTGGTGAAGACCCTCCCGCACGCGCCCGAGGGGTTCTTCGAGCGCGAGGCCGCCGGGCTGCGCTGGCTCGGCGAGGTCGAGGGCGGCGTACCGGTGCCGGAGGTGCTGGGCGTCGACGCCGAGTGCCTGGTGCTGGCCTGGGTCGAGTCCGGCAAGAGCACCGGCGACGCCGCGGCCACCTTCGGTCGCGCCCTCGCCACCACCCACGCCGCGGGGGCCGTGGCCTTCGGTGCGGCGACCGACGGGTTCATCGGCCGGCTCCCGCTGCCCAACCGCCCGGCCCCGACGTGGGCGGAGTTCTACGCCGTGCGCCGGGTCCTGCCCTACCTCAAGCTCGCCCGCGACCGCGGCGTCGTCACCCCCGGCGAGGCCGCCACGGTCGAGTCGCTGGTGCCGCGCCTGGCCGACCTGATGCCCGAGGAGCCTCCCGCCCGGCTCCACGGCGACCTCTGGAACGGCAACGTGCTCTGGGCCCTCGACCCCGCGGCGCCCGGCATCGGGCGGGTCACCGTGATCGACCCCGCGGCGTACGGCGGCCACCGCGAGACCGACCTGGCCATGCTCTCCCTCTTCGGCCTGCCTCACCTGCCGCGGGTGCTCGACGCCTACCAGGACGTCGCGCCCCTGGCGCCGGACTGGGAGGACCGCACGGCCCTGCACCAGGTCTTCCCGCTGCTCGTGCACGCGTGCCTCTTCGGCGGCGGCTACGGCGCCCGCGCGGCCGACTGCGCCGCTCAGTACGTCTGAGCCGCGGACCCCGGGGTCGTTCGACGTACCGGCTGCGGGCGCGGGGGCCGTATCCGTTCAATTGTTGGCGGGTGGCCCCTGTCGCGGCTGTCGGGCGGGCCGTCCGCCAGCAATTGAACGGTTGGTGACCCCCGCCCGCCCACGCACCTGCCGCCCGCTTCTCAGACCGCGTTCAGCCACTGCTGGCAGCATGGGGCCCGTGCCGACCCCCGCCCCAGCGCCCCGTGTGCTCGTCGTCGACGACGACCGCGCCGTGCGTGAGTCCCTGCGCCGCTCGCTGGCGTTCAACGGGTACGACGTCCACGTGGCGGCCGACGGCGCGGAGGCGCTGGCCGCGATCGGCGCCGTCAACCCCGACGTCGTCGTGATGGACGTGATGATGCCGCGCCTCGACGGGCTGGAGGCGACGCGGGCGCTGCGCACCGCGCGCAACGACGTACCGATCATCGTGCTCACCGCTCGCGACGCCGTCGGTGACCGGGTCGAGGGGCTCGACGCGGGTGCCGACGACTACCTGACCAAGCCCTTCGCGCTCCAGGAGCTGCTGGCCCGGCTGCGCGCGTTGCTGCGGCGCGTGGTGCCCGACGACGACGCGCCCGAGGAGACCCTGGCCTTCTCCGACCTGACCATGAACGTCGCCACCCGCGAGGTGACGCGCGGCGCCCGCTCCATCGAGCTCACCCGCACCGAGTTCACGCTGCTCGAGATGTTCCTGCGCCGCCCCCGCCGGGTCCTGGAGCGCGCCTTCATCCTCGAGGAGGTCTGGGGCTACGACTTCGGCACCACCGCCAACTCCCTCGAGGTGTACGTCGGCTACCTGCGCCGCAAGACCGAGGCGGAGGGCGAGCCGCGGTTGCTGCACACCGTGCGCGGGGTCGGCTACGTGCTCAAGGAGTCCTGAGGGCGCCATGACCCAGCCCCTCGGCCCCCCACCTTCAGACCCGCCGTCCCTCGGCCCCCCACCTTCAAGCCCACCGCCCACCGGCCCTCCGCCCGCCGGCCCTCCGCCCACCGGCCCACCGCCCAACAGCCCACCGCCCGAAGCCACGGCCGCGGGCACCCCCACCACGACGTCCACGTCCGGTCGCTGGCACTACCGCCGCTCCCTGGCCAGCCGCGTGATCCTGCTGACCACGATCGCGGTCGGCGTCGCGGTGGCCTTCGTCGCGGCCGGGGCCTACCTCACGGTGCGGATGCAGCTCCAGGCCAGCCTGGACTCCTCGCTGGTCGACCGGGCCGAGACGGCGTCGGTGCGGCTGTGCGACCCCGACGTCGGCGTCCCGGCCGAGTACCTCGGCGCCGCGAACGCGTTCGTGGTCTGCGTGAGCGGGCCCCTCGCCGTGCGCCGCTCGGCCGAGGGCATGCCCAGGATCAAGCTGGGCCAGCCCGAGTTCGACGTGGTCAGCGGCCAGGCGGAGCGCTCGCTGCGCACCGTGACCGCCTCCCGCGACGGCACCCGCTGGCGCGTGGTCGCGCTCCAGCGCGACAGCGGCGAGACGATGATCCTGGCCCAGTCGCTCGAGGACCAGCGCGACGTGCTCGGCAAGCTCGGCATCGTGATGCTGCTCTTCGGCCTCGCCGGGGTGGTCGCCGCCGGCCTGGCCGGCTGGGCGGTGGCCAGCAACGGCCTGCGACCGGTCCGGCGGCTGACCGCGTCGGTGGAGCGGATCGCCCGCACCGAGGACCTCCGACCGCTCCCGGTCGAGGGCGCCGACGAGGTGGCCCGCCTGGCCGCGGCGTTCAACCAGATGCTGTTGGCGCTCGACGCCTCGCGCGAGCGGCAGCGCCGCCTGGTCGCCGATGCCGGCCACGAGCTGCGTACGCCGCTCACCTCGCTGCGCACCAACATCGACCTGCTCCACCAGGCCGACGACCAGGCCGGGCCGTCGCTCGACCCCGAGGCCCGCGCCGAGATGCTCACCGACATCTGCGCCCAGATCGAGGAGCTCACCACGCTCATCGGCGACCTCGTCGAGCTCGCCCGCGACCAGCCGCCCGAGGCCGTGGTGGCCGACGTCGAGCTCAGCGAGATCCTCCACCACGCGCTGGCGCGGGTGCGGCTGCGGGCGCCGAGCCTCTCCTTCGACGCCGTCGCCGACCCGTGGTGGGTCACCGGCGACGCCGCCGCCCTGGAGCGCGCGATCACCAACCTGCTCGACAACGCCGCGAAGTGGAGCCCCCCAGGCGGCCGGGTCACCTGCCGCCTCGTCGGTGGCGTCCTCACCGTCGACGACGACGGGCGTGGCATCCCCGAGGCCGACCGGCAGCACGTCTTCGACCGCTTCTGGCGCGCCCAGGAGTCGCGCACGATGCCCGGCTCGGGGCTCGGCCTGGCGATCGTCCACCAGGTCGCGGACCGGCACGCCGGCACCGTCGCCGCCTCCTCCTCCCCCAGCGGCGGCGCCCGCCTGGTGCTGCGGCTGCCCGGCCGGCCGGCCCCGCTCGGCGCAGGGCACCATGGCTGACGTGCCCGCCCGACGACCTGCTGCTCGCCCGGTCGCCGCGCTCCTCACGAGCGTGCTCGCGGTCCTGCTCACCGGCTGCGGCGACTCCGGCTCGGCGGCCCTCGACCGGCCGGCGGCGACCTCGACCGTGCCCCTGTTCAACCCGTGCGACGCCCTCGAGGTCTCGCGGGTGTCCGCGCTGCTGGGCGCCGAGCTCCGGATGGACGCCGGCACGCCGACGTCGCCGACCTGCTCGTTCACCCCCACCGACGACGGCGGCCCGGTGCTCGACGCCAACTACCTGCTCTTCCCCCAGGGCCTCGACGAGGTCTTCGCCACCATGGGCGACCTCGACCCCGACGACGTCAGCAGCGTCGTGGTCCCCGGCGCCGACGACGCGCGGGTGGTCGTCGACTTCGACGACCAACAGCTCTTCGTCACCGGCTTCGTCCAGGACGGAGACCTGATCCAGACCGTCGACGTCGTCCACCCGCAGCCCTACGACCGGGCCCGCGTGGTGCGGGCCGTGCGCCAGGTCCTGGTGCTGTTCTCGCAGGCGGCCGACTCAGCCGAAGACCCGCCGTAGCCGCTCGGCCTTGACCTCGGCCTCCGCGTGCTCCTCGGCCACGTCGGAGAGCACCGTGATGCCGCCCCCGGTGCCGAGGGTCCACCGTCCGTCGCCGGCCGTGGTCAGCGAACGGATCACCACCCCGAGGTCGGCGCGCCCGTCTCCCGAGATCCAGCCGAAGGCGCCGGCGTACACCCCGCGCGGCGTCGCCTCCACCTCCTCGATCACCTGCATCGTGCGCAGCTTGGGCGCTCCGGTCATCGAGCCGGCCGGGAACAGCGCCCGCAGCGCCCCGACCGTGGTCACGTCGTCGCGCAACCGACCGCGCACCGTCGAGACCAGCTGGTGCACGCTCGCGTAGGACTCGACCTCCATCAGCACCGGAACCTCGACCGTGCCCGGCTCGCAGACCATCGACAGGTCGTTGCGCAGCAGGTCGACGATCATCAGGTTCTCGCCGCGGAACTTGCGGTCGGTGGCCAGCAGCGTCCGCTGCGCCTCGTCCTCGACCGGGTCGGCCCGCCGGGGCGTGGTGCCCTTGATCGGCTTGGTCTCCAGGGTCCGGTCGGCGGTGATCAGCGCGTAGCGCTCGGGTGACGAGCTCAGCAGCCACGCCCGCGCGTCGTCCACGTCGTGCTGGAGGAAGCCGGCGTACGGCGCGGGGTTGAGCTCGCGCAGCCGCAGGTACGCCGTCACGGGGTCGAGGTCGCTGCCGCGGGCGAACCGGTAGGTCAGGTTGACCTCGTAGCTGTTGCCGGCGTGCAGGTGCTCCTGCACGCGCTCGTACGCCGCGGCGTACTCGCCCGGTGGCGCCTGGAGCGGCGCCTGGAGCGGCGGCGGTGGCGGTGCGGCTGGCGTCGCGGCCGCCGGGCCCGACTCGGGCGCGGGGTGGTCGAACAGGCGGACGTGACGGGCCCGCATCCACACCGCGTCCGGGAGCGTGCCACTGCCGGCCGCGAGCGCCGCGGGCAGGTCGGGGCGGGCGGCGTAGCCGAGGTAGCCGAACCACTGGTCGCTCGGTCTCCCCGCTGCGAGCTCGGCCTCGAGGACCGCGAAGACGTCGTCGCCGACGACGACCGCGCGGCCGCCCTGGTGCCGGGTCACCTCGCGCCGGCCTGCGTCGTAGGACAGGGAGACGTCGTCCTCGTCGAGCCAGCCGATCAACGAGCGTCGGCCCGACCATTCGCGCGCGCCGCCGCCGTCGAGCCAGAAGCAACGGGGATGGGCCGCGGCGACCTCGGCGAAGACGACGGCGGGGTCGTCACCCGGGACCACGCTCGGGGCGTCGGTCATCGGATCTCCAGGAAGTTCGCGACCAGCAGCGCCCCGTGCTCGGACAGCACCGACTCGGGGTGGAACTGCACGCCGACGAGAGGCAGGTCGCGGTGGACCACACCCATCGGCAGCCCGCTCTCCTGGTCGTCGGCGGTCTGCCGCAGGCAGTCGGGCAGCGCGACCGCCGCCAGCGAGTGGTAGCGCACCGCCCGGAAGCGGTCCGGGACGCCGGCGAAGAGGCCCTCGCCGTCGTGGCGCACCACCGCCACCTCGCCGTGCCCGGGGGTGACCCGGTCGACCCGGCCGCCGTACGCCGTCACGAGGCCCTGCATGCCGAGGCAGACGCCGAGCACCGGGCGGGTGGCCGCGAGCAGGACGTCGCGGCCCACCGAGAAGTCGCCGGGCTCGTCGGGGTGTCCGGGTCCGGGCGAGAGCACGACGTGGGAGTGCCGCAGCACCTCCTCGGGCGTGACCTCGTCGTGCTGCACCACGCGGGGCAGCCGACCGGTGACCTCGGCGACGAGGTGGACGAGGTTCCAGGTGTAGGAGTCGTGGTGGTCGACCACGACCACGTCGGGAGCGACCACGAGGCCCCGGTCAGACCGTCCGGTCAGCGGCGTCCGGGAACAGCAGCCCGCACACGATGTCGTGGACCAGGTCGAAGCCGTGCTCGGTGAGGATCGACTCGGCGTGGAACTGCAGGCCGCGGTAGTGGGGGCCCACCACCCCGTGCACGTCGCCGGTCGGGCCGTCGGTCTCGACCGAGACCCCCTCGGGCAGCACGCTGTCGGGGCCGACGCGCCCCACGAAGGTGTTGTAGAAGCCGACCCGCTCGGTGCGTCCGCCGACCGGCACCGGCGACTGGGTGCCCTGGAAGACGATGTCCTTGTAGACCAGCGGGATCCCGAGCGCGTGGCAGAGCGTCTGGTGGCCCAGGCAGACCGCCAGGAACGGCCGCTGCGCCGTCAGCAGCTCGGCCACCGCCGCGCGCATCCGGAGCATCTTCGGGTCGGCGTCGTCGCGCGGGTCGCCCGGGCCGGGTCCCACGATCACCAGGTCGTCGCCGTCGAGCGACCCGGCCTCGTAGTCCTCGTGGCGCACCACCCGTGAGGTCATCCCCATCACGCCCAGCAGGTGACGCAGCATGTTGACGAAGGCGTCCTCGCCGTCGAGGATCGCGACGCTTCGACCGGCCAGTCGCGGGTCGGGCGCGGAGCCCGCCTGGTCGGCGAGCCAGAAGGTGCTCAGCCGCCGGTTGCGGGCGTTGAGCGCCAGCAGCACGTCCTCGTCGGCCACCAGCTCGGCCATGTCGACCTGCGACCGCGGCGCCGCGGGCACCAGCCCGAAGGCGCTGAGGATGCCCCCGGCCTTGGCGTGGGTCTCCGCCACCTCGTACGCCGGCACGGAGTCGCGCACCAGCGTCGCCCCGGCCGTCACCTTGAGCCGGCCCTCGAGGTCGACGTCGGCGGTGCGGATCACGATCGGGCTGTCGACCACCGGACCACCGGCGGCGTCACGGCCCAGGATGGCCAGCGCCGCGCCGTAGTAGCCGCGGCCCTCGGTCTCGTACTGCTTGATCAGCCGGCAGGCGTTCTCGACCGGCGACCCGGTGACGGTGGCGGCGTACATCGTGTCGCGCAGGACCTCGCGCGGATCGCGGTCGGTGCGACCGGCGAGCAGGTACTCGGTGTGCACCAGGTGGCTCATCGGCTTGAGGAACGGGCCCAGCACCTGGCCGCCCTCGTGGCACAGGTCGCACATCATCTTGAGCTCTTCGTCGACGACCATGAAGAGCTCGTAGATCTCCTTCTCGTCGCGCAGGAAGTCGAGCAGCCGGGCCTGCGTCGAGCCGCCGCCGTCGCCCTCGCGGGGCAGGCGGAAGGTGCCGCTGATGGGGTTCATCCGGACGTCGCCGCCGTGGATGGAGACGTGCCGCTCGGGGCTGGCGCCGATGAGGTAGCGGTCACCGGTGAAGAAGACGTAGGTCCAGTAGGCGCCGTGCTCCCGCTCGAGCAGCCGGCGGAAGACCGTGAGCGCGGTGGCGGCACTCCAGTCGGCGACGGTGGCGCGGTAGTGGCGACCGACGACCAGGTTGGCGCCCTCGCCCTGGCCGATCTCGTCGGCGATGATCGACTCGACCATCGCGGCGTAGTCGTCGTCGTCGATGTCGAACCCGCCCCGGTCGGCGAACTCGACGCCGGTGTCCTCGATCGCGCCGAGCACCTCCTCGACGGAGTACTCGAGCTCGGTCTCGACGTCGACCACGACCAGCGGGGCGCCGTCGTCGTGCGCCGCGAAGCCGCGCTCGCGCACCTGGCGGAACGGGATCGCCAGCAGCCGGTCGGCGAGGTGCCCGTCGGCGGGCACCCCCTCCTCCAGCGGTACGTCGAGGATCGACTCCACCACCGAGCGCCGTCCGCCGACCAGACCGACCGTGGCCTTGTCACCGGCGCGCGTCGAGCGCCGGATGATCGCCCACGCCTCGTGCGCCTGGACCGCAGCGATGGCGTCCTGGGCGGAGAGGCGGGTCGTGACCATGCGCCGCAGCCTAGTTGTGCCCCCAGGACCGTGCCCCCGCTGGCCGCGCAGAACGAGAGGGTCCCCCGCATCCGTGGGGACCCTTCTCGGGCTCAGCGGGGGCGACGGGCCAGGAAGATCGCGACCCCGATGCTCCACAGGGCGAAGAACACCTCGGGGGCGTGGGTGAGCCACGGCGCTGCTCCGTGCTCGGCGAGGCCGTAGAGGAGACCGCCTCCGACGCCGCCGAGGATGCCGCCGACCGCCAGGGCCAGGCCGTGCACCCCGAAGTACGACGCCACGGAGTCCTCCGGGGCGAAGGAGGAGACCCGAGAGTTCATGATCGGCTGGAAGAGGGCCTGCCCGACGGTGAAGACGACCACCCCGACGAACAGCCCCGGCGCCGCACGCCACAGACCGAGCGTGAGCAGTCCGCCGCCGAGGGCCAGCGCCGCCACGGCGATCGCGACCTCGGGCCGCAGCCACCGGTCGGCCGCTCGCGTGAGGGGCAGCATCGTGACGACCATGACGATCGCCGCCGCCGAGTAGACGGTGCCGAGGCCGATGGTGCTGGGCAGCACCTCGGCCGCGCGGAGCGGGACCACGAGGTAGAGCTGGGAGAAGAGCACCCAGGCGGCGGCGACGGCCAGGCAGAAGCGCAGGAAAGCGCGGTCGCGCAGCGCCTGGCGCAGCGGTCCGCGACCCGCAGCCCGCTCGGTCACGACCGGGTCCCGGGGGAGACCGACCATCGTGATCACGAAGGCCGTGGCGAAGAGACCGGCCGAGACGAGGCAGACCCAGCTGAAGCCGAACCTCCCGAGCACACCGCCCAGGAGCGGACCCACGACGAAGCCCAGGTTGCTCAGCATCTCGCGCAGCGAGTAGATCCGCACCCGGTTGCCGTCGTGGGCGATCCGCGCGTACATCGCATAGCTCGCGGGATGGAAGAGCGAGCCGCCGAGCCCGGCCAGGATCGAGGCCACCACCAGCCCCGGCACCGACTCGACCCAGGCGAAGAGCGCGAAGCCGCTGGCCCGGACCAGCACGCCGGTCCCGATCGCGCGTCGGTGGCCGAAGCGGTCGGCCAGCGTGCCCGACCACAGCATCATCCCCTGCTGGCTCCCGCTGCGGATCGCGGCCAGGACACCGACCACGACCACGGTCAGCGCCAGGTCGTCCAGCAGGTGCAGGGCCAGCAGCGGCACGAGCATGTAGAAGCCCAGCGCCATCGTGAAGGTGTCGGCCAGCAGGACCACCAGGGGCAGGCTCGCCCCGCGCGCGTCGACCGCCTGCGGGCCCTGCGCGGACTCAGTCGCCGGCACGGCGACGGTGCGCGTCCGCGGACACGAGGCCGGCGAGCACCGGCACGCTGAGCCCGAAGAACGGGACGATCGTCGGCAGCAGCAGGCACAGCGCCATCCACGTGAGGACGACGACGCACACCGCGAGCGACCGCAGCGGGCTGGCCAGGCTCAGCGCCAGCGACTGGCGCAGCCACGGCCTCGTGTGACCGTCCGGGTGCCACGCCACCGCCGCCGGGAGATGGACCAGGAGCAGGAGCAGCAGGACGCTCACGGGCACCATCGCGCCGAGCACCACGATCGCCACCGGCGACTCCCGGCTCAGCAGGAAGACCCAGTTGGCCACGAGCACCCCGCTCAGCACGGCGCCCACGACGCTCACCCCGAGCGTACGTCGCCAGGTCGCCCGCCACGCGCGGAAGGTGGCCAGGAAGGCGCTGTCCTCGTCGTCCTCCCGGGTCCCCTTCAGCGCGACGCCCGCGGCGACGGCCGCCGCGGGCGCGGTGACCAGCGGCAGGGCGAGCACGAACGCGGCCACCCCGGCCAGGGCCAGGTTGGCCAGCGGGGTCAGCCACGCGAGCAGGGAGGTCTCCCACGACACCCGCTTGCCGTTGCCCTGCGCCCGGGAGCTCACCGCGCGTCGACTCCGGGGAGGTCTCCCACCGACAGCGCGGCGACGTCGGGGCCGGCGACGTGCGCCGGCCCGCCGAGCAGCTCGCCGGGGTCCGTCCCGTCGAGGGACACCGCGACCCGCTCCACGACTCCGTCGCGACGCACCTCGACCACGAGGCCGCCCGCCGTCTCCTGCACGCTCACCTCGGACGGCGTGTGGTCGGTCCAGTGCAGCGGCTCCAGCACGGTGACGAACCGGGCGGCGGCGGTGGCCGGCGTCTCACGGCTCAGCGTGTGCATGGTGCGTTCGATGGCCAGCTCCGGCGAGCTCGCGGTCGGGTTGGCGTGGACCACGGTCGGGTGGCTGGCGACGGCACCGTCGCCCGGCGCGAGGGCCGAGACCCGCAGGTGCGCCCGTCCGGCCACGGTCTCGTGGAGGCCCCGGCCCGTGCTCGCCCAGGGGTGGTCGCTCTGCAGCAGCCAGGTCCAGCGGCGCGGCTCCAGCGCGGCGAGGTCGTCGACCAGGACCACCACGCCACGAGGCGACATCGCGAGGTGGCGGTCGACGCGGGTGACCCCCAGCTCGTCGGCGTACATCGCGCCGGACTCGCTGGTCGCACACGTCCAGCCGCCACCGAGGGCGGTGGAGCGGATGCGGGCGACGTGCTGCTCCTCGACGTCCTTGTAGACGTGGTAGCGGTCCTCGTTGGAGTAGCCCTGCCCGTCGACGAGGATCCCGTTGTGGTGCTCGTGGCGCTTGCGGTTGGAGTAGCCCTCGTCGACCGCGAGGTAGTCACCGTGGCCGATCAGCACGAACGTGCCGGCGTCGGGGTGGTGGTGGCCGGCGTTGAGCGTCGTCCAGCCGGTCGTACGTCGGGTCTCGTGCGAGGTGGTCCACGCCTTGTGGCCACCACCGGGCGCGGCCTTGAAGGAGATCATCGTGGCGTCGGTCTCCCACGAGGTGCGGCCCACCACCAGACCGAGGTCGGGGAAGTGCCGCGTCAGCGGCAGCGACGTCGGGGGCTGCGGCGCGACCGTGGGGTCGTACCAGAGCAGCTCCTGGTAGGCCTCGGGCCGGACGCCGGGCCGGACGCCGCTCTCGTAGGCCTCGCGCCAGTAGAAGCGGTCGGAGACCTGGTCGGCCAGCCACTGGGCCTCGCCGAGCCGGTACTTCGAGGCCAGCTTGTAGTAGAGCGCGACGCTGTGCCCGCTGCGGCGGTCGTGGCAGTCGCCGTGGTCGATGATCCGCTCGAGGTCGGGCGCCGCCTGGTAGAGGCGGAACCAGAAGGTCTCGCGCAGGTAGTCGCTCTCGGGGAACAGGTCGATCCCCTCCGCGGACTCGAGCACGTCGAGGTAGCTCGCCAGCCACGGGACGCCGTAGCGCCAGTAGACGACGCCCTCGCAGTTGGAGCCGTCCTCGGGCAGGAGTCGGAAGACCTCGCGGAAGTTCGTCTTGGCGCGCTCGGTCCACTCCTTGGTCTCCGGCGCCACGTCGGCCAGCACGTAGCCGGCGGTGGCCAGCCCCGCGTAGCAGATCCAGTTGTGGTTCTGCCAGTAGGAGCTGGACCACCAGTCGCCCTCGGACTCGACCGCGAAGTCGTAGAGCCGACGGCCCTGCAGCAGCAGCTTGTCGGCGAGCGCGGTGCGCTCGTCCTCGGGGAGTGCGTCACCCGCCCACGCGTAGGCCAGACCGAGGCCGTGGCACAGCCAGCCGGCGTCCAGGTCGTGGTCGGGCATGTGGGCCTTGCCCCAGTGGGGGAAGGAGATCGGCACCGCCAGCCAGCGGCGCAGCTCGTCGAGGTAGTGCTGGTGGCCGGTGATCCGGAAGGCCAGGGCGAGGTTGGCGGCCGCGGGGCCGAAGTAGGTGATGCTCGACGAGGGGTGCTCGGTCGGGAGCGGCACCGTGCGGTAGCGCTCGCACTCGTCGAGGAGGCGTCGGAACTGAGACGCCCGGACACCGTCGACCTCGGCGCGGAGCCGCTCGAGACGTCCGTCGTGGAGCAGCAGCGGGGCGGAGATGGCGGTGGTCAGCGATGGGCTCATGAGGGTCTTCCTTGTTCGGTGGACGATCCCGTCGCCGGGACGAGGTGGTGGATGGAGGAACGGCCGGCCGACGTCACGACCTCGACCCGGAGGCCGTGGTCGTCGGCGCCGGCGAGGGCGACCTGGAGCCTCGGACGGGGGGCGGACGGCCCGCTCGCCGGCTCGTAGAGGGACACGAACCAGGCCTCGCTCCCGCCGGCGGACCACTCGATCCCGCCGACGACCCGCGACGGGTCGTCGGAGGGTCCGCGGACGGGGGTCGAGGTGAACTGGCTCGCACCCGGGGTCGCGTGGCAGCCCCGGAGCTCACGGCCGGCGGGTCCGGCGGGGCCGGCGCCCCCGTCGCGCCAGGTGGTGGCGAAGAGACCGTCCTGCCCCGAGGCCGTCAGGTCGTCGGCCGGTCGCAGGCCCAGGACGAAGGAGCGCTCCCGGTCGGCGCGCACGTGCAGGGCGTCGAGCAGGACCCCGTCGTGCATCACCAGGTGTCGGTGGAGCTCGACGTCGGGGAAGGCGCCCGGCGCCGAGACCACGACCCGGGTCGACTCCGGACCGGACTCCCACACCAGCAGCCGACCGGTCGACTCCGCCTGGTCCTGGCCGTCGACCCGCAGGGTGGGGTGGGCCGCGGTGCGGGCGTAGTGCTCGCGCCGCAGGACGCTGCCGTACGGCGGCACTCCCGGCGCCGGCTGCCAGACCTCGCGGTCGCCGTAGAGGTAGACCGCCAGCTTGGCGAGGTGCCCGTGGGCGCCCCCGTGCGCACCGGCGTCGACCACGGCCTGCCACCGGCCTCGGGTCGAGCGGAGCACGAGGTGGCCGGCGTCGGGGAAGGCCACCGACCCCCGCTGCGCAGACCCCTCGGCCGGGGGCGACAGGGCCGGCCCGGCGTACCACCCGTCGAGCTGGTCCTCGAGGTGGCAGGCCGTCGCTCCGAGCTCGGCCCGGGTGCCGGCCTCCACCTGGGCGAGACCCGGCAGCGCGACGAGCTGGCGGCCGAGGACGCACACCTCCAGCAGCTCCTGCAGCGCCTGGGGGCGCCGGTAGGGGCCGTCGTGGAGCACCGGCACCACGCCGCCGTCGGTGGCCAGGTCCACCAGGACCCGGAGCATCGAGCCGAGGGTCGCGACCCCGGCCGGCGGCAGGTCCGCGGGGTCGCAGCCGCGCAGGGCGAGCAGGTAGGCCCTCAGGACGAAGTAGTGGTAGTAGGTGGACGCCTCCCACTCCCAGCCGTCGTCGTGGACGGCGGCGTCGACGTGCGACCAGAGACCGGCCGGGCCGTCCCACCAGCTCGCCGTCGTCCCGGTCTCGTGGCCCAGCCGGGCCAGGACCTGGGAGCAGGAGACCCCGGCGCAGATCAGCCACGCGGTGTAGTTGTTGCGCAGGTCGTCGCGGTCCTCGACCAGGACGCGGCGCGCGTCGGTCACGGTGGTGAGCAGGCCCGCGAAGAGGTCCGCGGAGGCCTCCAGGTCGTGGCTGGGCCTGCCTCTGCGCTCGTCGGCCTGCAGCAGCGTCAGCACCCCGTGGGCCACGGAGGTCCCCCAGATCGCCTCGGTCAGCGCCTGGTGGAACAGCTTGCCCCGCAGCATCCAGCCGGCCGCGGCGTCGGTCCAGCCGGAGGCGACGGCCGCGGCGTAGACCTCGCCGAACGCCGCCACCAGCGCGGACGCGGTGTCGCGGTCCTGCTCGTGGCCGGTCGCGGCGTAGCGGTGGGCGGACTCGCGGAGCTCTCGGGCGCAGCGCTGGAGCTCCAGGACGCGCCACGCGCCGTCGTACGGCTCACCCCGCAGCCGGCAGCCGTGCGGGCAGGTGTGGGAGAGGTCCGCCTCGACCACGGGCTCGCTGGCCCGGAGCTCGGTGCCGTGGACCGGGCAGACGTACTCGTGCCACCAGCCCGCGCGCCCGCGGGGGACCACCGGCGGCGAGGTGGGGAGGACCAGCGGGGAGGTGGTCACCGCGCGAGCACACCACCGTTCACGTCCAGGGTCTCGCCGGTCATGTACGACGCGAGGTCGCTGGCCAGGAAGCAGACCGCCCCCGCGACGTCCTCGGGGGTGCCCTCGCGCTGCAGGGGGACGCCGGCCACGATGTTCTCGCGGGCCTCGCCGCTGGTGAAGGTGTCGTGGAACGGCGTCTGGCCGATGAACCCGGGGGCGACCGCGTTGACGGTGGTGCCCTGCCCGGCGAGCTCCTTGGCCAGGCCCTTGGTCAGGCCGAGCATCCCGGCCTTGGCCGCGGCGTAGGCGACCGAGCCGGGGCCACCGCCGTTCTGGGCCGCGAGGGAGGCGATGTTGACGACCCGGCCGTTCCCCGAGGCCCGCAGTGCGGGGATCGCCGCCCGGGTGGCGACGAAGGCGGTCGTGAGGTTGACGTCGAGGACGGAGCGCCAGAAGTCGTCGGTCATCTCCTCGATCTTGCAGCGCCCGACGAGGTGCCCGGCGTTGTTGACGAGGAGGTCGAGGCCGCCGAGGTGGTCGGTGGCCTCGGCCACGCAGCGCGCGGCCTCCTCGGACGAGGTGAGGTCGGCCTGGACGGCCACGCCGCGACGGCCCAGGGCCTCCCCCTCCTTCACGACGCTCTGTGCGCCCTCGGCGCTGGAGGCGTAGTGGACGGCGACGTCGGCGCCGGCCTCGAACAGGGCGGTGGCGATGGCACGGCCGAGCCCGACGCCACCCCCGGTGACGAGGGCGCGGCGGCCGGTCAGGTCGATCTGCATGCGGTGCTCCTTGGTCGGTGGTGCGGGGATGGTCACTTGATGCCCGAGCCGGTGAAGCCCTGGACGAAGTAGCGCTGGGCGAAGAGGAAGAGCAGCACCATGGGCAGCGTGGCCAGCGTGGTGCCGGCCATCAGGTAGGCCCACTGCGTCGTCCCCTCCTGCTGGAAGACCGCGAGCCCCACCTGGATGACCCGCAGGTCGTCGCGGGTGGTGACCAGCAGTGGCCAGAGGAAGTTGTTCCAGCTGTCCTGGAAGGTGAGCAGCGAGACGGTGGCGATCGCGGGCTTGATCAGCGGGGTGTAGATCTGCGCCCAGATGCGGAACTCGCCCACCCCGTCGAGACGGGCCGCCTCCTCCAGCTCCTTGGGCAGCGAGAGGTAGAACTGGCGGAAGAGGAAGATCGCGAAGGGGCTCAGGCCCCCGGGGATGATCAGCGCCCACCAGGTGTTGAGCCAGCCGCTGCCGCCCTGGCCGAGCCAGTCGTTGCCACCGAAGAACGGCATCGACTTCACGATCAGGAACTGCGGCACGATCTTGGTGTACGTCGGGATCATCAGCATCGCGACGAAGCCCAGGAAGACCAGGTCGCGGCCCCGGAAGGTCAGCCGCGCCAGGGCGTAGCCCGCCATCGCCCCGAACACGACCGTGATCAGCGTGTGGGTGATCGAGATGATCAGGCTGTTGCGGAAGTAGGTCAGGAACGGGGCGGCGTTCATCGCCTCGCTGTAGTTGCTCCAGGCCCACTCCTGCGGCAGGAACGTCGGCGGGAACTGCGAGAGCTCCCCCGGGGTCTTGAGCGAGGTGAGCACCATCCAGAGGAAGGGCATCAGCATCGTCAGGGCACCCAGGCTCAGGACCAGCTGGAGCAGCAGCCGCCGTCCGCTGAACCGACGCCGCGAGGGACGTGGCGGGCGGGGCGGCGTCAGTGCCGGTTTCTCCGTGACGGTGGCGGTCATGCCTCGTCACCTCCTGTCAGACGTCGGTTGATGACGGTGAGCACGATGAGGAAGCCGAACAGCACGACGGACTGGGCGCAGGCCATGCCCATCCGGAAGTTCTGGAAGGCACTGCGGTAGACCTCGTAGGTCATCATGGTGGTGGCGTTGGCCGGTCCGCCGTCGGTGAGGACGTAGACCAGGTCGAAGACCTGGAACGCGGCGATCACCGAGACCACGAAGACGAAGAACGTCGCCGGCTTCAGCATCGGCAGCGTGATCCGGAAGAACTGCTGCACCGGACCGGCGCCGTCGATGGACGCCGCCTCGTAGAGGCTCTCGTCGATGTTCTGCAGCGCGGCCAAGTAGATGAGCATCTTCAGCCCGATGCCCTGCCAGATGCCCACCACGATGACCGCGGTCAGGGCGAAGTCAGGGTCGGCCAGCCAGGCCTTGCCGGGGACCCCGAAGAAGGACAGGAAGCCGTTGACGATGCCGTACTGCGGGTTGTACATCCAGAGCCAGACCATGGCGATGGCGACGGTGGCGGTGACCTGCGGCAGGAAGAACGCCGCCCGGTAGATGGCGCGACCCCGCAGCTTGGTGTGCAGGAACACCGCGATCACGACGGCGATCGCCATCGAGAACGGCACCGTGAAGAAGGTGTAGATGACGGTGTTCCACGTCGCCTTCCGGAAGACCTCGTCGTTCCAGATCTCCACGTAGTTCTCGAGCCCGATCCACTGGGGCGAGTCGAAGACGGTGTAGTCGGTGAAGCTCAGGACCACGGTGGCGGCGACCGGGACGGCGATCCAGATCAGCGTGTGCAGCAGCGCGGGCGCCAGCATCAGCCAGCCTGCGCGCCGGGTACGACGCGCCTGGGTGTTCTTCGACTGCCGCGGACGGGCCGACGGTGGTCGCTGTCCCCGGACTGGCCGGGCCTTCGTTCTCGTTCGGGTGGAGGTGCTCATCGGTGCCTTCTGACTCTCGGGTGGCCCGACGTCCCACGGCGCGGTGCGCCGTGGGACGGGCCGGGATCAGCGGTCCATCGCCTCTTGGGCGGAGGCAGCGAGGCCGTCGAGGGCCTCCTGCGGGGTCTTCTCACCGAGCAGCGCCGACTGGACGGCGGCCTCGAAGTCGCCGCGGATCTCCAGCCAGGCCGGCACGCCGCCCTCGGGGTGGGCGTTGTCGAGGTTCTCCATGGCGAACTGCACGGCGGTGTTCTCGCTGACGTAGCCGCTCTCGAGGAGCGAGCCGAGCGCCGGCACGTTGCCGCGCTGCTCGTTGGCCGCCAGGGAGGCCTCGGCGTCGGTGAGGAACTCCAGGAGCGCGACGGCCGCGTCCTTGTCGGAGGACTGGTTGGCCACGGTCACCAGCGTGCCGCCCTGGAACATCGCGTCCTCGGTCCCGTGGATCATGAACGGGACGAGCTGGTCGGCGACCTCCGGGTTGCTCTCCTGGGCCTTGATCCAGTAGTCGTTGTGACCCACCATCATCGCGGCGCGCCCGTTGATGACGGGGTAGGTGTCGGCGTCGGCGCTGGAGTACCCGATGTCCTCGACCTTGTCCTCGCGGACCAGGTCGACGACGTACTGCAGCGCCTCGACGCCCTCCGGGGAGTTGAACGTCGGCTCGGTGCCGTCCTCGTCGAAGAGCCGGCCGCCGTTGGAGAAGAGGAAGACCTCGAACATCTGGCGCGGGTCGAGGGTCATCACGTCGAGCCCGGCCTGGGTCAGCTTGCCCTTGGCGTCGCGCTTGGTCAGCGCCTTCGCGTACTCGCGCAGCTCGTCCCAGTCGCTGGGGGGCTGGTCGAAGCCCGCCTCGGCGAGCAGGTCCTTGCGGGCGATCCCGTAGCGGGTGTCGAGCATCGTGGGGACGCCGTAGAGCTTGCCGTCCCACTCCCCGGCCTGCAGCACCTGCTCGTTCATCGTCTCGGAGAGGCTGTCCTCGCTGAGTCCGTGCTCTCCGAGGTCGGCCAGGACGCCCTTGTCGGCGAAGCCCTCGATCCAGCCCACGCCCATCATCATCACGTCGGGCACGAGCCCGCTGGCGATGGCGGTGGTCAGCTTCTCGTTGAGGCTGCCGTAGTCGGTGTAGTCGACGTTGACGGTGACGCCCGGGTTCTCCTTCTCGAACTGCGGGAGCAGCTGCTCCTCCAGCACGGCCTTGCCCGTCGAGCCCTCGAAGATCGGCGTGAGGAGGGTGATCTCACCCTCCGTCCCCGAGCTGCCCGACGAGCCGCCGCACGCTGTCAGCGCGAGGCTGGCCGACAGGGCCAGCGCGACGCCGCTCCCGATGTAGCTGCGAGGTTTCCTCATGAGTGCTGTTCCTTTCGTGTGGTGCAGCTGAGGGCGTGGTGCCGGCAGCTGTGGATCAGGTGGGACGCGAGCTTCGTCAGGCCGTCTCGGCCCGAGCTCGCGAAGGTGGAGTTGATGACGCTGCCGATGCCGACGGCGCAGGCGCCGGCCTGCAGCCACGGCGCCACGGAGTCGGGTCCGATGCCGCCGGTCGGCACGATGCCGACCTCGGGGAAGACCTGCCGGAGCGAGGAGAGGTGCCCCGGGCCCGCGGTGCTCGCCGGGAAGAGCTTGGTGGAGGTGAGGCCGCAGGCTCGCGCGGCGATCATCTCGGTCGGGGTGAAGGCGCCGGGCACGACGGCCACGGGGTGGTTCATGGCCGCCTTCACCACCGCGGGGTCCAGGCCCGGGCTGACCACGAAGCGTGCGCCGGCCGCGACCACGGCCTCGACGTCCTCGACGGTGAGGACCGTACCGGCCCCGACGATCACCCTCGGGTCAGCGGACAGCTCCTGGATGAGCTCGACCCCGCCGGGGATCGTGAGGGTGATCTCCACCGCTCGGATGCCCCCGTCGACCAGCGCGCGCGTCATCGTCAGCGCGGAGGCCGCAGACTCGGTGCGGACGACGGCGATCGGCTCCGGGACCGGGAGCAGCGAGCGGAGGTCGTGGACGTCGGAGCTCATCGCTGCACCAGTCCCGTCGAGTCCATGAAGGCCGCCAGCTCGGCAGCGTCCGGGAGGCCCTCGTAGTCACCCGCGTGGGCGACCACCCTGCTGGCGACCCAGGAGCCCGTGGTCAGGGCGCAGGTGAAGTCGGTGCCCGCCATCAGCGCGTGCAGGTAGCCCGCGTTGAAGGCGTCGCCGGCTCCGACCGTGTCGACGATGGAGGTGGGCTGAGCGGGCTGGGTGACGACCTCGCCGCCCCGCCTGCCGATCACCCCGCGGGCGCCACGCTTGACCACGACCGAGGTGAGGGCGAACTGCTCGAGCCAGCCGAAGGCCTCGTCGAGGTCGGTGGCACCGCCGGTGGCCGCCATGGCCAGGAGCTCGTCCTCGCCGACGAGCAGGTCGCTGACGGCCGGCAGCAGGGACGCGCAGACCTTCGCCGCCTCGTCCTCCGACCACAGCTTGCGACGGAAGTTGGGGTCGAAGCTGACGGGCACGTCATGACGTTCACACATCTCGAGCAGGCAGTCGACGGCGTCGCGCGGACCGAGCCCGAGGGCCAGCGTGATGCCCGTGACGTGGACCCGCCGGGCCCGCTGGATCGCCTCCTCGACGACGTCGACCGCGCAGAGGCTGGCCGCGGCGGACCCCTCGCGGTAGTAGTAGACGTGGATGTCGTCGGGTCCTCGGCGCTCCTTGACCAGCAGGCCGGTGGGGTGCTCCTCGTCGCGGGTCACCCAGTGGGTGTCGACGCCCTCGCCCCGCAGGGTGCGGACGATCTCGTCGCCGAACGGGTCGGCGCCCACGCGGGACAGCAGGGCGACCGAGCGGCCGAGTCGGGCCAGCCCGATCGCGAGGTTGGACTCCGCACCCGCCACGGACTTGATCAGCGTGCTGCTGCTCGGCAGGCGGCCCTCGCTGGCCGTCAACGCGATGAGGGGCTCCCCCAGCGTGACGAGATCGAGATCACGCGGGGAGTCAGATTCGTGAACGCCGTTCATGTATCTGAATTTGCCATTTACGTATGTGAATGTCAACCCCCTATGCTGAACACGTGCGGCATTCTTGTGCCGCCGCACCGAGAGGAGCAGGGCCCACGATGACCACAGGCAGCAGCGAGACGTTCCACCCGGTCAAGTCCGCCGACCGCACGCTCGACGTCATCGAGACGCTGGCCGACTCCGAGCAGCACCGCACCCTGGCGGAGCTCGCAACCGAGCTCTCGATCCCCAAGAGCAGCCTGCACGGGATCCTGCGCACGATGGCTCAGCGCGGCTGGGTGGAGCTCGACAGCACCGGGACCCGCTTCGGACTCGGTCTGCGGGCGCTGCGCACCGGGACGGCGTACGTCGACCGCGACGACGCGGTCGCCCGGGTGCAGCCGATCCTCGACTGGTTGTCCGAGGAGCTGGGCGAGACCGCCCACCTCGGTCGCCTGGACGGGCCGGACGTGGTCTACCTGGCCAAGCGGGAGTCCCCGCACCCGATCCGCCTCTACTCGGCGATCGGGCGGCGGCTGCCGGCCCACGCGACCGCCCTGGGCAAGTCGGTGCTCGCCACGCGGACCGACGCCGCGGTCGACGCGCTGCTCCCGGCCAGCCTGGTCGCGCTCACCGACCAGACGATCACCGACCGCCCCGCCCTGATGACCGAGCTGGCGCGGTGCCGCAGCGACGGCTACGCCGTCGACCGGTCCGAGAACTCCGACGACGTGCAGTGCTACGCGGTCGCGCTCACCCCCCGCAGCGGCGCCCCCACCACCGACGCGGTGAGCGTCTCGATCCCGCTCTTCCGGCACACCGACGCCCTGGCCGACGAGACCGTCCGTTGTCTGCTGCAGATCGACCAGCGGCTGCGCATGGTCTCGTGACGCCGTAGGGACGGCCGGGGGCGGCCGCGGGGTCAGCGCAGGACGGTGAGGAGCTGGGTGGCGCGGGTGAGGACGACGTAGAGGGTGGCGCGGCCGGTGGCGGACTCGTCCTCGATCTCCTGGGGGCGCACGACCACGATCCCGTCGAACTCCAGGCCCTTGGTCTCGAGCCCGGTCAGCACCACGACCCGGTCGTCGGCCGAGGTCGCGACGGTGGAGTCGACCGCGGCGCGGGCGCCGCGAGCGTCGTCGGCGAGCTCGGTCCAGGAGGCGAGCCAGGCGTTGACCTCGGAGCGGCGGGCCGCAGGGACGACGACGCCGACGGTGCCCTCGACCCCGGAGGCGACCTCGACGACGGCCTGGCGGGTGGCGGCCTCCAGGTCGGTGATCCCGGTGACCTCGACCGGCGCGACGCCGGTCGAGCGGACCGCCGTCGGGAGGTCGGCGTCGAGGCCGGCCCGCTCGGCGTAGAGCGCGGCGTACTCGTAGATCTCGGCGGAGTTGCGGTAGTTGGTCGAGAGGTGGAAGGCGTGGACCTGCTTGCCCGTGAGCGCCTCGGCCCGCGCGGCCTCCGACTCCTGCGGCCAGGGCCACGACGACTGCGCCGGGTCGCCGACGATGGTCCACGAGGCGCCCCGACCGCGGCGTCCGACCATCCGCCACTGCATCGGCGTGAGGTCCTGGGCCTCGTCGATCAGCACGTGGGCGAAGCCGTCGTCGTCGATGCTGTGCGTGGGCGGCGCCCAGGCCCGGCCGGACGGCGCGTACTCGCGGTCGGCGGCGGTCATCAGCTCCTGCATGTCGACCGCACCGTCGACACCGAGGACGGGGTCGTCGCGCTCGTCGTCGGTGCGCCGCGGCACGTCGCCCAGCGCGTAGCGCAGCTCGTCGACCAGGGGGATGTCCTGCACCGACAGGGTGTCGTCGGCCGACCACGACTTGGTCAGCAGTCGCTGCTCCTCGCTGTCGAGGACGCCGTCGGCCACCCGCGAGAGCAGCTCGGGGTCGCGCAGCCACGACAGCACCGTCGGCGCGTCGAGCGGCGGCCACCAGGCGAGCGCGAAGTCGAGGAAGTCGTCGTTGCCGAGCACGTCCTCGTCGAAGGCCTCACGGCCTCGTTCGCGGCCCCGCTCGGTGCGCACCTGGCGCCACATCGCGTCGAGCAGCGCGGAGGCGATGCGGGGCATCTGGCGGTTGCGGCGGCCCTGCGACATCAGCTGGCGGCGCAGGCGGCCGAGGACGCCGCGGTCGAGCACGATCGTGCTGTCGTACCAGAACAGCCGGAACTCCGCGGGGCTGCCGGGAGCCTGCTGGCGAGAGGTACGGCGCAGCACCTCCGCCATCCGGGCCGAGCCCTTGACGTCGGCGACCGCCGGCTCGTCGTGACGGGTGGCCCGCAGCCCGTCGACGACCTCGCCGAGCGAGCGCAGGGCGATCGCTGTCTCGCCGAGGCTGGGCAGCACCCGCTCGATGTAGCGCATGAAGACCCCGCTGGGGCCGACGACCAGCACACCGCCGGTCTCGTAGCGGCGACGGTCGGTGTAGAGCAGGTAGGCCGCGCGGTGCAGCGCCACGACGGTCTTGCCGGTGCCGGGACCGCCGGCGATCACCGTGACGCCCTTGCCCGGGGCGCGGATCGCCTCGTCCTGCTCGGCCTGGATCGTCGCGACGATCGAGTGCATCGACCGGTCACGGGCGCGGGAGAGCTGGGCCATCAGGGCGCCCTCGCCGATGATCGGGAGGTCGAGGCCGGCCTCCTCCAGCGCCTCGGCGTCGAGCAGCTCGTCCTCGACGCCGAGCACCACGCGCCCGGCGCTGCGCAGCACCCGACGGCGTACGACGGAGCGCGGCTGCGCGGCGGTGGCCTGGTAGAACACCGCGGCGGCCGGGGCGCGCCAGTCGATGAGCAAGGAGTTCATCTCGGCGTCGCGCAGCCCGATCCGGCCGATGTAGCGGGGCTGGGCGTCGACGGTGGGCTGGAGGTCGAGTCGCCCGAAGATCAGCCCCTCGTGGGCGGCGTCGAGCTGGGCGATGCGCTTGGCGGCCTGGAACACCATCGCGTCACGCTCGACCAGCCCGCCCTCGTGGCCGAGCCGGGCGCGGTCGTGTCCCTCGCGGGCCAGCCGCTGGGCGGCCGCGGCCGCCGTCTCCAGCTGGGCGTAGACCAGGTCGACGACCGCCTGCTCGTGCGCGACCTCGCGCCCCACCAGATCCTCAGTCACGCTTCGTTCTCCTCGGCCCCGGCGCCCGTTGTGACGTGCGTGCCGCTGTGCGCCCGGGGGTCCCCGTGCTGCGGCAAGTCTTTGATCTTACAAGCAGGGGCGGGGCGGGGCGGCAATTCCGGGGGTCGGGTGAGACGTGGCGGGATCGTGTGCTGGAGCGAGCACGATCTTCCCGGCCGCTTCGGGCCGATGCTCCACCAGAGTCGGCGGATCTCGAGACGGGTCGCTCACGCCTCGCTGCGCTCGGCCTGAGCCGAGCCCTCCTCGATCTGTCGCCCTCGCCCTGTCCTCGCACGCTCGGACAGGGGGCTCCACAAATAAGCAGGAGGCCCGCTGGTGCACCTCCCCCGAGGTGCTGAGCGGGCCTTCCTGGTTCTCCCTCCCGGGGCCCATGGTGGTCGCGTGGTCCCCCCGGACCTGCGACCGGACCCTGGTCCGGTAGTCATCAGGGGCCCCCCGGCTCCTGCTGACAAGGAAAAGACTACGAGGGGGCCGGCCACCGGGGAGTGACGTGACCTACACAACACGTCCAGCGTTGGGTAACAGAACGCCGCGGAGCGGCTCAGGAGCCGCAGCTGGCGACCACGCCGACGAGCACGACGCTCGTCACGACGATGGTGCGGGTGTTGGACGCGACCGAGGACCACGACCCGCGCTGCGACTTCACGGTGATCGTGTAGGTCGTGAGCACGTCGAGCCCACCGGGCGGGAGCCGAAAGGTGGTGCCGGTCGTGGTGGTCGTCTGCGTGCTGCCGGGCCGGGAGTACGTCACCTCGTACTGGACCGGAGCTCGGCGTCTGCGGCACCGCCCAGCTGATCGTGGGCGAGGACAGCAAGCCACCGCCGCTGCAGGAGATCGTCGGCGCCACCATCGAGGAGGAGCCGAGCGTGCCGCTGGTCACGGCCCCCGGGTCGGTCAGGTACGCCGTCGTCGGCGTGGGCGGCGCGACCAGGCCACCCACGGAGACCGCCCCGACCGCGACCACCCCCACCACCCCGGTGGTGACCGACCGGCGGCCGCCGTCCCGGTGGCGCGCCCGTCCGCCGGACGGCTGGCCGCCGGACCGGCGAGGTGCGAAGCCGAGCACCAGCAGGCCCCCGACGAGCACGCCCAGCACCACGACGCCGACGCGGCTCGAGCCGGCGGCGATGACCCGGCCGGCGTACGGCACGTGGAAGAGCACGCGGTCGGCGGTCGTGACGACGTACGGCGTGGCGTCGGGCGAGGCGTTGGCGTCGCCCTGGAGCACCAGGGCCGTGGACGCGCCCTCGGGCGTCGTCCCGACCACGCGATGGGTGACCCGGACCCCGGCGGGGGTCTCGACGCTGACCACGTCGCCGACCGCGAGGTCGCGAGCGGGGACCGCCCGGGCCACGGCGAGGTCGCCGACCTCGATCGCCGGCGACATCGACCCGGAGACCAGCACCAGCGGGGTGAGCCCGAGGGCGAGCGAGGCCAGGGCCCAGAGCAGGCACAGCGACCCGGCCAGAGCACCGGCGGTGAGGCCGGCCTCGACCGCGCGGTGCCGCCAGCCGTGCTCGGTCACGGAGCGCCCATCTGGGAGGCGTTGAGGGTGAAGGTCGCCGTGGCGGACTTGTTCTGCAGGCCGTTGCCGGTCGCGGGGTCCAGCCGCACGCGCAGGCAGACGTTCTCGCTGGCCCCGGCAGCAAGGTCGCGGCGGCCGGCGGCGGTGTTGGTGCCGATCACGGCGACGGCCGTGGCGCCGAGCACCTGGTCGGTGACCGTGGGCGTCCCCGTCGTGCAGGTCCCGGCGCGGTCGCCGGTCGTCTGGTCGCCGGTCTGCGCGGCCGCAGTGGCGCCCGGGACGACGGTCCACCGCAGGGCCGGCGCGAGGTCGCCCGTGCTGGTGGCGGTGGCGTAGTAGTCCAGGGGGAGGGTGCCGGCCGCGCTACGGACGACGAGCGTCACCGAGACGCTCTCGCCCGGCACCATCTTGTCGAGCGCCAGGTCGCCCCGGACCCTGGTGCCCCCGGGGCCGACGAGGTCGCCGTCGATGAGCAGGTCGAGCCCGCCCGAGGCGAAGGAGCCGGTGGGGACGGTCGCGGTGTCGGTCCAGAACGCGAGGGTGCTGACGCTGCCGAGGCCCACGAGGCAGCCCGCGGCGAGCAGCGCGCGCACGCGGCGCTGGCGCAGCACGGCCAGCCACCCGCCCGGTGAGGCACGCCGCGGGCCCTCGGCCCGGTGGGCGCTCACACCAGCTCCCGCTCCGGCTCGCGGTCGGGCTCGACCCGACGTCGCGAGCGGACGGCACCCAGGAACATCCAGGCCGCGTACCCGATCAGGCCGGCGGCGGTGAGCTGCGTCAGCCGCTCGTGCTGCTGGCCCGAGAGCCAGGTGTGGGCGTACCCGAGCAGCGGGACGGCGTACCAGAGCTCGCCCCGCACCTGTTCCGGGCGCACCCATGCGACGTCCGGGATGTCGTTGGCGTCTCCCTGGGTCTGCAGCCGCAGCTCACCGCGGCCGTCGTAGCCCACGGCGACGACGCGGTGGGTCACCACGGCCGACTCGCCCGAGGCGAGCTGGTAGGTCACGACCTGACCGATGGCCAGGTCCTGCTCCGCGACCGGCCGGACGACGACGAGGGCGCCGGGCGGCAGGTCGGGGCGCATCGACCCGGTCAGCACGGCGTACGGCGTGGCGCCGGCGACCCGTGGCACCAGCACGGCAGCGCAGAGCGCCGCGGTGGCGGCCAGGATCACCACCCAGGCCAGGACGCGTGCGGGCACGGTCGGCTCAGGCCGGGTCGTCGTGCGTCTGCGTCGCGGTGAAGGTGAGGTCGTCGAGCACCGCGGTGAGGTCCTGGCTGGCGTTGACGGCCGTGGGCCCGTCGAAGTCGACGCTGACCACCACGGAGATCTCGCCCGCGCCGGTGTCGTCGGTCGAGGTGACGTGCGTCTTCTCGACCCCGCCCACCGTGAAGACGGCCGAGGCCGCCAGGTCGTCGGTCAGCCCGTTGGTGGTGGTGAACGTCGCGTCCTCGAGCTCCAGGTCGGCGCCGAGGTGCTGGCCGACCGCGACCAGGTCGATCGTGCAGGTCTTGCTGAGCGTGTCGCCGGGCACGAGCTTCTGGGCCACGAAGACCGCTCCGCCGTCCAGGGTCCAGCCGGTGCCGCAGTCGGGCGCGCCCAGCGAGAGCTTGCCGCTGTCGATCGTGCCGCCGGCCACGGTCTCGTCGTCGACCCAGTACGCCAGCGTGCCCATGCCTCCGAGCAGCAGCACCGCCGCGCCGCCTGCCGCCACTGCACCCTTGAAGGTCTTGTTCATCGTCGTTCTCCCTCGCCTACTCTGGCGGACCGACCTGGCCTGCTCCCAGGAGAACTGGACCAGAGCGCAGGGGTCGCGCAAGGGCGTTGCGGGGGATACCACCCAGGTACGCCTCGTCTGTGACCGAAAGGACGAGTCGGGACTCATCCGATCGGTCAGACCTACCCCTTGCGCGAGAGGAACGCGTGCATCGCCTCGCGCGCGGCGTCGGAGCCGAACAGCCGGGCGCTGAGCGCGGCGACGCCGTCGGCGCGCTCGTCGATGCGGGCCAGCAGGTCGGCGTTGAGCAGGGCCTTGGTCTCGCGGAGGCCCTGCGGGGCCCCGGTGGCGAGCGAGGCGCACACCTGCGCCACCGCGTCGTCGAGGTCGTCGGCCGGCACCGCGCGGGTGACCAGACCCATCTCGGCGGCCTCGGCCCCGCGGAACACCTCGCCGCCCAGGCAGGTGAGGGCGGCGGCCCGGGAGGTCAGCCGCGGGAGGACGGTGAGCGAGATCGCGGCGGGCGCCAGCCCCAGCTTGACCTCCGTGAGCGCGAACGTCGCCTCCTCGGCCGCGACCACGACGTCGGAGGCCGCCACCAACCCGATCCCACCGGCGCGCACCGCGCCCTGGACCCGGGTGACCACCGGCTTGCTGTGGGCCACGACGCGGCGCTGCATCTCGACCATCGCCCGGGCGCCCTGCTCCATGCTCCCCTCGGCGGCCTCGGACAGGTCGGCGCCGGAGCAGAAGACCCGCCCCTCGGCGCGGACCACCACGACCCGGACCGCGTCGTCGACGTCCGAGGCGGCCAGGGCCTCCAGCAGCTCGGTGACCAGCTGGCGCGACAGCGCGTTGCGGTTGTGCGGGGAGTCCAGGGTGATCGTGGCCACGCCCTCGGCCACCTCGTAGTGCACCAGCTCGTCGCTCATGAGGCTCATCCTGCCTCACCCCGAGTCGCGGTCGTCCGGATCGCCCATCCGCAAGCGGTCTGCCTACGAACACTCTTCATGCCCCAGTCCACCGCTGCCCAGCAGCCTGCCCCAGGACCTTCCTCCTCCCCCGAACGACGACCGGGCAAGGTGGCCTACGCCGGCTACGGGCTGGTGGCGACCCTCGTGGGTGTCGCCGCGGGCCACGTGCTGGCCTCGCTGCTCAACCCCGACTCCTCGCCGGTGCTGGCGGTCGGCTCCGCCGTCATCGACGCCACCCCCACCCCCGTCAAGGAGTGGGCGGTCGCCAACTTCGGGTCGAAGGACAAGCCGATCCTGATCGGCTCGGTCATGGCCGGCGTCCTGGTCCTGGCCGGGGTCGCGGGCGTGCTCACCCGCCGGCGGTTCCGCCTGGGCGCCACGATGCTGGTCGTCCTGGTCGCGATCCCCGCGGTCGCGGCGCTGACCCGCCCCGGTGCCGAGCTGCTCGACCTGCTGCCCAGCCTGCTGGCTGCCGGCGCGGGCGTCGGATCCCTCCGCCTGCTCGACTCCCTCAGCCACCGCACCCTGCTGGCGCACGACGAGGCCTCCGGCCCCTCGCGCCGCGGCGTGCTCATCGGTGCCGGCGGCATGCTCGCCCTGGCCGCGGTCATGGGCGGCGCGGGCCGCCTGATCACCCGGGTCCGCAGCAAGATCGGCGACATCACGTACCCCACGCCCGCCTCCCCGGCCGGCGAGTTCCCCACCGGCCTGGAGGAGAAGTACCCCCAGATCACCTCGCTCCGGGTCCCGACCGAGGACTTCTACCGGGTCGACACCCGCCTCGACACCCCGCTCGTGGACATCGAGGGATGGACGCTCACGATCGACGGCGACGTCGACCAGGAGCTGACCTTCACCTTCGACGAGCTGCTCGAGATGCCCCTCATCGAGCGCGACATCACGCTGACCTGCGTGTCCAACAGCGTCGGTGGACCGTACGTCGGTGGCGCCCGCTGGATCGGCGTCCGCCTGACCGACCTGCTCGACCAGGCCGGCGTCGGGTCGAAGGCCGACCAGATCATCTCCACGGACTTCGACGGGATGACGATCGGCACCCCGCTCGACCTCGCCACCGACGGCCGCGACGCGATGATCGCCCTCGGCATGAACGGCGCCCCGCTGCCGCGCGAGCACGGCTACCCCGCCCGGATGGTGGTGCCCGGCCTCTACGGGTTCATCAGCGCCACCAAGTGGATCACCCGCATCACGTTGACGACGTACGCCGAGAAGAAGTCGTACTGGACCGAGCGCGACTGGTCGACCGTGGCGCCGATCAAGGCCTCGGCCCGGATCGACACCCCCAAGTCGTTGCAGGAGATCCCGGCCGGCAAGACCATCGTCGGCGGCGTGGCCTGGGCCCAGGACGCCATGGGCGTGAAGCAGGTGCAGGTCAAGGTCGACGGCGGCGCGTGGCAGGACGCCACGCTCGGCCCCGACGTCAACAACGTCTACTGGCGTCAGTGGTTCTACGAGTGGGACGCGTCCTCGGGCCAGCACAGCGTGGCCGCGCGCGTGATCACGGGCTCCGGGGAGGAGCAGGTCGCTGTGCGCGCCGAGCCGTTCCCCGAGGGCTCCAGCGGCATCCAGACGCTCATCATCCCGGTGGCGTGAGCCACCTCACATTCCTCATGAGCGGCCATCAACCCAATCCGCTCGGGGCAGCACACCGAACACCTCTTGACAGACCGAGCAGTTCCCACAGACCGAAAGGTTCCACCCCCATGAAGCTCTCGACCATCCGCCGCACCGGCACCGCCGCTGCTGCCGTGCTCGCCCTCTCCGTCTCGCTCGCCGCCTGTGGCAGCGAGGACGACAGCACCTCCGGCTCCGCCGCCGACGAGACCTCGGCCACCGCCGAGGAGACCCCGGCCGAGGAGCCCGTCGAGGAGGAGACCACCGACGCCAGCGCCGAGGTCTTCGGCCCCGCCTGCGACCAGGTCCCCGCCGACGGCGCCGGCTCCTTCAACGGCATGGTCACCGACCCGGTCGCCACCGCCGCGAGCAACAACCCGCTGCTCCAGACCCTGGTCGCCGCTGTCGGTGCCGTCGAGGGCCTCGGCGACACGCTGAACAGCCAGGAGGCGCTCACCGTCTTCGCTCCCTTCGAGGGCGCGTTCGCCGAGATCCCCGAGAAGGACCTCAACGCTCTCATCGCGGAGGCGCAGGAGAAGGCCGACAAGAGCGCGCTGTACTCGATCCTGGCGCACCACGTGCTGCCCGCCAACAACGACCCGTCCGCGGTCGTCGGCGAGCAGGACACCCTGGCCGGCGACACCCTCACGATCGAGGGCGACACCGACGGCATGACCGTCACCGACGGCACCGTGACCGCCAACGTGCTGTGCGGCAACGTGCCCACCGCCAACGCGACGGTCTACGTCATCGACAAGGTCCTCACCGGCGTCAAGTGACGCTCGGCTGACTGTCGAGAGACACTGGCTCCATGTCACACCTCCAGCCGGTCCCGCCCGGCACCCCCGACGACGGGGTGCCGGCGGTGCCGGCGGTCGACCTCAACGGCCTCCTGAAGCAGGCAGCCCGAGGCGACCAAGCGGCCTTCGCCCAGCTCTACGACGCCATGGCGTCACGGGTCTACGGCCTGGCTCTCCGGGTCGTCCGCGACCCGGCCCAGGCCGAGGAGGTCGCCCAGGAGGCGTTCCTCGAGATCTGGCGCATGTCGGCCCGGTTCGACCCCGCCAAGGGGAGCGCGCCGGCCTACATGCTCACGATCGTCCACCGCAAGGCCGTCGACCGGGTGCGCTCCGCTGAGGCGGCCACCCGGCGCGACAACACGTACCACGACCAGAACCACAGCATCGATCACGACACCACCGCCGATGCGGCCCACGCCTCCATGGAGGCGCGCCGGGTGCGCCAGGCGCTGGGCAGCCTCACGGCCGTCCAGCGCGAGGCCCTCGAGCTGGCCTACTTCGGCGGCTACACACACACAGAAGTGGCGGGCATGCTCGACCTCCCGGTCGGCACCGCCAAGACCCGCATCCGAGACGGACTGATCCGGTTGCGCGACACGATGGGAGTTGGGTCATGACTGACGTTCATGCGTTGTCCGGCGCCTACGCCATCGACGCTCTTGACGACCTGGAGCGCGCTCACTTCGAGCGCCACCTGGCCGACTGCGCCGACTGCCAGGCCGAGGTGGCCAGCCTCCGGGAGGCTTGCGCGCTGGTCGCGGAGACCTCCGCCGTCGCCCCCCCGCCCCAGCTGCGCGACCGGGTGCTCGCCTCCATCGGCACCGTCCGCCCGCTGCCTCCCCGCACCGGCGAGACCACCCCCGACGAGGCGCGGCGCATCCTGCAGCCCACGGTGGGCGCGAACGCCGCTCCTCGGCGTCGCCGCTTCCAAGGACTGGTGGCCGCGGCGGCCGCGGTGACCGTGCTCGGCGCCGGTGCCGCGGTGTGGCAGCCCTGGAACGACACCACCCAGCAGCAGCCCCAGCTCACCGCCGCCGAGCGGGTCATGCAGGCCCCCGACGCGGAGACCTACAGCCAGCCGTTGGGCCAGGGTGGCAAGGCCACCGTCGTCCGCTCGCGCTCGCTCAACGAGGCGGTGGTCATCGCCAAGGGCATGCCCGAGGTGCCCGAGGGGTACGCCTACGTGATGTGGTTGCAGCACGACGACGTCTTCGTCCCCGCCGGCGTGATGCCTGCGGGCAGCGACTCGATGGTGGTGATGAGCGGTGACGCCGCCAACGCCAGCGGCGCCGGCATCACGGTCGAGCTGGCCGACGAGAAGCCGCGCGAGCCCAGCAACGCCCAGGTCGCCGCCTTCGCCTTCAAGCAGACGTGATGACCGACTCCCCCCGCCGGGTCGCCGTCGTCGGCTCCGGCGTCGCCGGCCTGGTCGCGGCCTACGTCGCCTCCCGGACCGCCCACGTCACCCTCTTCGAGGCCGACGACCGTCTCGGCGGTCACGCCGACACCCACCGGGTGCCCGAGCCCGGCAACGACCGCCACGACGGCGAGCTGGCCATCGACACCGGCTTCATCGTGCACAACCCGCGCACCTACCCCGTGCTGCTGAGGCTCTTCGCCGAGCTCGGGGTCGAGACCCAGCCCTCCGAGATGTCGATGTCGATCCGCGACGACGCCACCGGGCTCGAGTGGGCCGGCGCGCTGGGCCGGCGCGGGGTCTTCCCGCGCAGCGACAACCTGCGACGTCCCCGCTACCTGCTGATGCTGGCCGAGATCCCGCGGTTCCACGCGCGGGCGAAGCGGCTGCTGGCTCAGGGGGTCTCGGCAAGCTCGCCCACCGGAGCCAGCCCGACCTCCGGGGACGACGACGACACGACGCTGCGCGAGTTCCTGCGGCGCGGCCACTTCTCGGCGTACTTCGTGCGTCACTTCATGGAGCCGATGGTCGCGGCCGTGTGGTCCTGCGACCCCGAGGTGTCGCTCGACTACCCCGCGCGCTACCTCTTCTCCTTCCTCGAGCACCACGGGATGCTCGGCATCTTCGGCTCGCCGCAGTGGCGCACCGTGAGCGGCGGCTCCCACGAGTACGTCCGCCGGGTCGCCGCCGCGATCCCCGAGGTCCGCACCGGGGTCAAGGTGACCTCCGTGCTGGAGACCCCCTCCGGCGTCGAGATCACCGACGGCAACGGCGAGGTGACGACGTACGACGCCGTCGTCATCGCCACCCATCCCGGCCACGCCCTCGGCATGCTCGCCGAGCCGACGCTGCTGCAGCGCGACCTGCTGGGCTCGATGCCCTACACCGCCAACACGGCGCTGCTGCACACCGACACCTCGCTGCTGCCCGAGACCAGCAACGCCTGGGCCTCCTGGAACTTCCGGCGCCCCGACGCGGCCGTGCCCGTCACCGACCAGCCGGAGGGCGGGGTGGTCGTCACCTACGACCTCACGCGCCTGCAGCGGCTGCCCACCGACACCCACTACCTCGTGACCCTCGGCGGCGAGCACCTCGTCGACCCGAGCACGGTCCTGGACCGGATGGAGTACGAGCACCCCCTCTACAACCCGAGCTCGGTCGCGGCCCAGCGTCGGCTGCCCGAGATCGACACCGACCGGGTCGCCTTCGCCGGCGCCTACCACGGCTGGGGCTTCCACGAGGACGGCGCCCGCTCGGGCCTGGCGGCCGCAGAGCGGCTCGGGCTGGAGTGGAAGGCCTCCGACAGGACGGTCACGGAGACCCCGGCGGTGTACGACACGACGATCACGCACACGCGCCGGCGTCCGGTGAAGCGGGCGTTCACCCACCGCTCGCACATGTGGGTCGTCGACGTCGACGACCTGCCCGACCACGGGGTGCTGGGGCGCTTCGAGGCGCGCGACCACCTCGGCGAGCCCGACCGCACGCTGCGTGACAACGTCGTCGGCTTCCTGGCCCGCCACGACATCGACCTCGACGGCGGTCGGATCGTGATGGCCGCCCACCCCCGTGCCTTCGGCTACGTCTTCAACCCGATCTCGGTCTTCTGGTGCTTCGACCAGCAAGGAGCACCGGCTGCGACGGTGGTCGAGGTGCACAACACCTACGGCGACCGCCACGCCTACCTCGTCCACCCCGACGAGCAGGGCCGAGCCACCACCGAGAAGGCCATGTACGTCTCGCCGTTCCACGGCACCGACGGCACCTACACGCTGGCCGTGCCGGTCCCCGGTGAGCGCCTCGACATCGCCATCAGCCTGCGCACCGACGACGGGGCCGTCTTCAGCGCCTCGTTGGCCGGGCAGCGGAGCACCACGAGTCCACTGCGTGCCGCTCCCGCGGCGCTGCGGGGGTCGCTCCTCATCCGGGTCCACGGCATCTGGCTGTGGCTCAGCAAGCACCGGCGACTGCCGATCCGGCCCCGTCCCCCCCACCACCAGGAAGGTGTGACGACATGACCGTCACCTCCCAACGCCTCTCGGCCAACCACTGGCCGGGCCTCGACGAGCTCCCGACCGGACCCCGCAGCCGGGTCGCCTCGCGGATAGCGCGTCGGCTCTTCCTGGCGGCGATCAAGCGTCTCGACGTGCACGTCGTCATCGGCGAGCGGACCTTCGGCAAGGGCGGGCCGGTGGCTGTCATCCACCGCCCCGAGGAGTTCTTCGCCCGCCTCGGCCGCGACCAGCTGATCGGTTTCGGTGAGGCCTACCTGACCGGCGCGTGGGACGCCGAGGACCTCGGCGGCTTCCTCACCGTGCTCAGCGCGGAGATGCAGGACCTCGTGCCGCAGAGCCTCCAGAAGCTGCGCTCGGTCGTCGTCGCCCGCCCGCCGCGGCGCCAGGTGAGCAGCAAGGACAACTCGCAGGACAACATCGCGCACCACTACGACCTGTCCAACGACCTGTTCGAGCTGTTCCTCGACCCCACGCTCAGCTACTCCTCGGCCTACTTCACCGACCCGACCCGCCCCACCGAGGGCGACCTCGAGGACGGCCAGAGCCGCAAGATCGAACGGCTCCTCGACCAGGCCGGCGTCGGTGCCGGCACCCGCGTCCTCGAGATCGGCTCCGGCTGGGGCGAGCTCGCCGTCCGGGCCGCCCGCCGGGGCGCGACCGTGCGCACCATCACGCTCTCGGTCGAGCAGAAGGTCCTGGCCGAGGAGCGCGTGGCCGCGGCCGGCTTCAGCGACCAGGTGTCGGTGGACCTCTGCGACTACCGCGACGTCGGCGCCCACGGCGAGACCTACGACGCCGTGGTCTCGGTCGAGATGATCGAGGCCGTGGGCTGGCAGTACTGGCAGACCTACTTCGAGACCATCGACTCGGTGCTCGCCGACGGCGGACGCGTCGCGATCCAGGCGATCACGATGCCGCACGACCGGATGCTGGCCACCCGGCGTACCCACACCTGGATCCACAAGTACATCTTCCCCGGCGGATTCCTGCCCTCGGTCAAGGTCATCGACGACCTCACGTGCGACCACACCGGGCTGCGGCTCACCGACCGGCTGTCGATGGGCGAGCACTACGCCCAGACGTTGCGGCTGTGGGACGAGGCCTTCCTGGCCGCCTCCGCCGACGTGCTGGCGCTCGGTTTCGACGAGACGTTCCTGCGGATGTGGCACTTCTACCTCGAGTACTCACGGGCGGGGTTCGCCTCGGCGTACATCGACGTCAACCAGCTGACGTTCACCAAGGCGGGCGTGCGCGCGTGACCGCGGTGTCCGACGGGGTCTCGGCCAGCTCGACCACCGGGGGCAGCCCGACCACCGAAGGGGTGGCGGGGCGGTTGGCGGAGGCGCTCGCGCCGTTCATCGGGGGGTCGCTGCCGGTGCTGCTGCGGGCGTGGGACGGGTCCGAGGCCGGCGACCCGCACGGACCGGTCGTCGAGCTGCGCTCGGTCGACGCCGTACGTCGCCTCCTGTGGCACCCCGGCGAGCTCGGGGCGGCGCAGGCCTACGTGACCGGCGAGCTCGACGTCCCGACCGAGGGCGGCTGGGACCTCGACGCCGCCCTGACCCATGCGTTCACGGTCGGTCGCGACCGGGGACTGAGCGGTGGGCGACCCAGCCCCACGGCGATCGTGCACGCGGTGCGCACCGCCGTAGGTCTTGGTGCCCTGGGTCGCCCTCCTGCTCCCCCGGCCTCGCAGGCGCAGATCCGCGGACGGCTGCACAGCCCGTTGCGCGACCGGCGCTCGATCAGCCACCACTACGACCTCTCCAACGAGTTCTACTCCCTGATCCTCGAGCGGTCGATGGCCTACTCCAGCGGCTACCACGCCACCCCGGACGTCTCCCTCGAGGAGGCGCAGGACGCCAAGCTGTCGATGGTCTGCACCAAGCTGGGTCTGGAGCCCGGCTCCACGCTGCTCGACGTCGGCTGCGGCTGGGGCTCGATGTCGCTGCACGCGGCCGAGCACTTCGGCGCGCAGGTCGTGGGCGTGACCATCGCCGCGGAGCAGAAGAAGTTCATCGACGCGCGGATCGCCGAGCGCGGGCTCCAGGACCGGGTCGAGATCCGGCTCCAGGACTACCGCGAGGTCCCCGAGCGCGACCACTTCGACGCCGTGTCCTCCATCGAGATGGGCGAGCACGTCGGCGAGAAGAACTACCCGACGTACGCCGAGGTGCTGCGCCGCTCGGTGAAGCCCGGCGGGCGCGTGCTCGTGCAGCAGATGTCGAGGGCCGGCAAGTGGCCCGGCGGCGGACCCTTCATCGAGTCGTTCATCGCCCCCGACATGTACATGCGCCCGGTCGGCGAGACCGTCGCCTACCTCGAGCGCGGCGGGCTGGAGGTGCGCGACGTGCACGCGCTGCGCGAGCACTACGTGCTGACCGTGGCGGGGTGGCTCGAGCGCTTCGAGGCCAACGTCGAGCGCCTGACCGAGCTGGTCGGCGAGGAGGTCGTGCGCGTGTGGCGGCTCTACCTCGTGGGCGGCGCGATGGCCTTCCGTGACGGACGCATGGGCGTCGACCAGATCCTCATGGTCAGGCCCGGTGCGGCACACTCGCTCCCGTGGACACGCAACTTCTGATCCTGACCCTCCTCGTCGGCCTGGCCGCCGGTGCGCTCGGCATGGCGGCGGCCGCCGTCCGGGCCCACCAGCTCGGCAAGGTCGCGGTCGTCGACGTCGCGTGGGGGGCCGGGTTCGTGCTGATCGCCGTCGTCACCGCCGTCTTCGGGACGCTCATCGACGAGGGCACCCCGTGGCGGCGCTGGCTGGTGACCGCACTCGTGGCCGTCTGGGGCCTGCGCCTGGCCTGGCACGTGCGGAGCCGCGCGATCGGCGACCACGGGGGCCAGGAGGACCCGCGCTACACCGAGATGCTCGGCGGCTCGCTGCCCGAGGTCGGCATCGGCACCGCGCTGCGCCGCGTCTTCCTGGTCCAGGGCGTCGTGCAGTGGTTCGTCGCCGTACCGGTGATCGTGGGCGCCGTGCTCGACGTGCTCTGGTGGCCGGCGGTCGCCGCCGGCGTCGTGGTGTGGCTCGTCGGCTTCTACTTCGAGGCCGTGGGCGACCGTCAGCTCGCCGCCTACAAGGCGCAGCCGAAGGACCAGCGCCCGATCGTGATGGACCAGGGCCTCTGGGGCCTCACCCGCCACCCCAACTACTTCGGCGACGCCGCGATGTGGTGGGGACTCTGGCTCGCCGCCGGCCTCGGCTCCGGGTGGGTCGCGGGGCTCGCGACCGTCCTGTGCCCCGTGGCGATGACGTTCTTCATCCGCAACGTCACCGGCGCCAAGCTGCTCGAGAAGACCATGATGCAGCGCGACGGCTACCCCGAGTACGCCGAGCGCGTCCCCATGTTCTTCCCCCGGCTGTAACGCGGGTTCGTCCCCTCTACCGCGGGGCTGCACACCCGCGGCAGTGCGCACAGACCCGCGGCAGATGCTTGACTCACGGCATGGACGCCGTGGACGCCGAGGACGCCGTCGCCGCCGCGTTCGCCGCCCTGCCGCGCGCCGGGTTCCTGCCCGCCGCGCTGCGCGAGCGGGCGGCGTACGACGGCCCGCTGGAGATCGGGGGCGGGCAGACGTGCTCGCAGCCGCGGACGGTGGCCGCGATGCTGCGGCTGCTCGACGTACGTCGCGGGATGCACGTGCTGGACGTCGGCTCGGGGTCCGGGTGGACCACGGCACTGCTCGCGCACCTGACCGGACCGGACGGCGACGTGCTGGGGGTCGAGCTCGACCCCGCGCTGGTCACCACCGGGGCGGCCCACCTCGCGGCGACCGAGCAGCCCTGGGCTCGGATCCGGCAGGCGGCACCGGGGGTGCTGGGCGCACCGGACGAGGGCCCGTGGGACCGGATCCTGGTCTCGGCCGCCCCACGGAAGCTGCCCGAGTCGATGGTCGACCAGCTCGCCGACGACGCGAGGATGGTGATCCCCGTGGCCGGCGAGATGCTGGTGGTCTCGCGACTCGCCGGTGAGCGGTCGACCAGCCGGCACGGCGCCTACCGGTTCGTACCGCTACGTACCGACCTCTGAGCCGTCGGGCAACGATGGCTTGAGCGGCTGGGTGGACCGACCCGACTCGGTGCGCTGGTCGAGCGGGGTGATCACGGAGGTGCCGCGCGGCGGCGTCTTGGGCTCCAGGACGATCTCGTGGGTGTCGCCGTTGCGCTCGTCGAAACGCACCGCGACCGACTCGAAGCCCTTGAGTGCATTCATGTGCACCAGCCCGGCGTAGGTACGCCGGTCGGCGTCGGTGAGGTCGACCCGGTCGGTGAACAGGGTGGCCAGGGACCGCGGGTAGAGGCGCCGGGCGAGCACCACGTTGAGCTCGATGCCGAGCACGCCCATCACCGCCGCGAGGTAGATCAGCCCGATCAGTCCGAGCACCAGGCCGAAGGTCTGGTTCATCGAGCTGGTGCCGACGAGCACCTTGGTGGCGTAGATGGTCCCGAGGAACTGCAGGCCCTGCCACATGAAAGCCACCAGGAACGCCCCGGGCCAGGAGCGGCCGACGTAGTCGTGCCGGGCGACCGCCAACCGGGACAGGCCGGTGAGGACCAGACCGACGACCACGAACGTCACCAGCGAGATCAGCAGCCGGATCGTGGCGTTGACGTTGTCGCTGAACATCTCGGTGCCGGTGCCGATCGCGGACAGCACCGAGATCGCGAGCACCGACAGGCCGGTCAGCATCAGCAGCAGCAGGCTCTTCAGCCGGGCCATCACGGGGTTGGGCCGGCTGTTGCGCGGCACGGCCCACGCGGTGTTGAGGGTGTTCTGGATGGCCTGGCCCAGGCCCGAGGCGCCGAAGAGCGCGGCGAGCGTGCCGATCACCACCGCGGCCGTCGAGCCCTGCATGCCCTCGGGCCGCCCGAGCTGGTCGCCGATGATCGGGAACTGCGCCAGCGCGGAGTTCAGCACGCTGGCCTGGAGCTCGGGCCGGTCCTGGAGGATGAAGCCCAGGATCGAGGAGGCCAGCAGCAGCAGCGGGAAGATCGCCATGAACGCGTAGTAGGTGAGCGCGGCGACGACGTAGTTGCTCTGGTCGTCGTAGAACTTGTAGAAGACAGCGATCGGCACGCCCAGCGCCGGGTAACGCCGCTGCGCCCGGTCCAGCCTGCTGACCATGCTCACGCTGCTCACGGTACCGGGGCGCGCGCCGACCGAACTCATCCTGCGACGGTGCCGCGCCCTGTTCTGCCGCCGACCGACCCGCCGCCTCACCCTGCCTCAGTAGGACTTGGGCAGCCCCAGGGAGTGCATCGCCACGAAGTTGAGGATCATCTCGCGGCTGACCGGGGCGATCCGGCCGACGCGGGTGGCGACCAGCAGGCCGGCCATGCCGTACTCCTGGCTCGCGCCGTAGCCGCCGTGGGTCTGCACGGCGCGGTCGACGACGTCGCAGGCGGCCTCGGCGGCGGCGTACTTGGCCATGTTGGCGGCCTCGCCGGCGCCCATCTCGTCGCCGGAGTCGTAGAGCTCGGCGGCCTTCTGGGTCATCAGCCGGGCCAGCTCGATCTCGATGTGGCTCTGCGCCAGCGGGTGCGCGATGGCCTGGTGGGAGCCGATCGCGTCCTTGAAGACCACGCGCTCCGTGGCGTACTTGGCGGCCGCCCCGAGCGCGTAGCGCGCCAGCCCGTTGGAGAACGACGCCGCCATGATCCGCTCGGGGTTGAGGCCGGCGAAGAGCTGCACCAGCCCGCCGTCCTCGTCGCCGACGAGCGCGTCGGACGGGAGCCGGACGTCGTCGATGAAGACCTGGAACTGGTTCTCGGGGCTGACGATCTCCATCGGGATGGAGGTGTACTCGAAGCCCTCGGCGTCGGTCGGCACCACGAACAGCACCGGCTTCACCTTGCCGGTCTTCGCGTCCTCGGCGCGAGCGACGACGAGCACGTTGTCGGCCTCGTCGACACCGGAGATCCAGATCTTCTGGCCCTTGAGCACCCACTCGTCACCGTCGCGGCGGGCGGTGGTGGTGATGTTGTGGGTGTTGGTGCCGGCGTCGGGCTCGGTGATCGCGAACGCCATGGTGCCGGTGCCGTCGCAGATGCCGGGCAGCCAGCGCTGCTTCTGCTCCTCGGTGCCGTAGCGGGTGATGATCGTGCCGCAGATCGCCGGGCTGACGACCATCAGCAGCAGCGGGCAGCCCTGGGCGGCGAGCTCCTCGCACACCGCCGCGATGTCGCCGATGCCACCGCCGCCGCCGCCGTACTGCTCGGGGATGTTGATGCCGAGGTAGCCGTTCTTGCCGATCTCCAGCCACAGGTCGGTGGTCTTGCCCCCCGACCGCGCCTTCTCGGTGAAGTACTCGCGGCCGTACTTGCCGGCCAGCTTGGCGACCTGCTTGCGCAGCTCCTGGCGCTCCTCGGACTCGGTGAACGTGCTCATGCGTCTGCTCCTTCGACTGCTTCGACTGCTTCGGCTGCCTCGACCACGGCAAGGACTTCCCCGGACGCCACCTGGACGCCGGGCGTGACATCGATCAGCGTGACCACGCCGGCGTACGGCGCGCTCACGGTGTGCTGCATCTTCATCGCCTCGAGCACCAGGACGGTCTGGCCCGCGGCGACCTCGGCTCCGACCTCGACGGCGACGCTGATGACGGTGCCGGGCATCGGGGCGAGCAGACTGCCGCTGGCCACGGCGTCGGCAGGGTCGACGAAGCGAGGCACGACGCGCAGCGCCAGGTGGCCGAAGGCGGCGTCCACGTCGACCCGGTCCCCGGCGATCGCCACCCGGTGGGTCGAGCGCAGGCCGGCGTGGTCCGTGGTCACCGACCATGCCCCGGACGCGGTCGCCTCGCACGCCACCAGTCGTACGTCGGACAGCTCGCCGTAGACGTCGACGAACTCGGCGCCCGCGCGAGCGTGACGCCACCCGACCTGCACCTCGGTGCCGGCAAGGTCGAAGGTGACCAGCTGCGGGGCGGAGTAGACGTTGCGCCAGCCGGGGGCGATGCGGCCCTGCACGGTCCGTCCCGCGGTCCGGGCGGCCACCCCGGCCATCGCGGCGGCGAAGAGGGCGACGCCCTGCTGGTCGGGCGTCCCGGGGACCCCGTGCTCGGGCACCTCGTCGAGGAAGGCGGTGCTGACCCGGCCGGCGAGGAACTCCTCGTCACGCAGCACCTGCACCAGCAGGTCGCGGTTGGTGACCAAGCCGTGGATCCGGGCCTTGCTCAGCGCCCCGGCGAGCTTGCGCGCCGCCTGCTCGCGGGTCGGCGCCCAGGCAACCACCTTGGCGAGCATGGCGTCATAGTGGGTGGAGACCACGCTGCCGGAGACGAAGCCGGTGTCGACCCGGATGCCGTCCGCCGTCGGGAGCTCGAACGTCGTCAGCTCGCCGCTCTGCGGTTGGTAGCCGGCGGCCGGGTCCTCGGCGTAGAGGCGCACCTCGATCGCGTGGCCGGCGGGGACCGTGGCCTCGGGCAGCCCCCGGCCCTCGGCGACCGCGAGCTGGAGGGCGACGAGGTCGACGCCGTGGACGGCCTCGGTGACCGGATGCTCGACCTGGAGGCGGGTGTTCATCTCGAGGAAGAAGAAGGTGTCCTTGTCGGCGTCGTAGAGGAGCTCCACCGTGCCGGCACCCCGGTAGTCGATCGCCGCGGCGGCGGCTCGACCTGCCTCGTGCAGGGCGGCCCGGGTGGCGTCGGGGAGCAACGGCGCGGGCGCCTCCTCGACGACCTTCTGGTGACGGCGCTGGAGTGAGCAGTCCCGCTCGCCCAGCACGAGCACGCCGCCCTCGCCGTCGCCGACCACCTGGACCTCGACATGTCGGCCGCGTTCGACGTACGGCTCGACGAAGACGGTGCCGTCGCCGAAGGCCGACTCGGCCTCGGCCGAGGCCTTGTCGATCTCGCCGGGCAGGTCGGCCAGCGTGCGCACGATCCGCATGCCGCGGCCGCCGCCGCCTGCCGACGCCTTCACCAGCAGCGGCAGGTCGTCCTCGGTCGCGGTCTCGACGGTGAGGTTGCCGAGCACGGGCACCCCGGCCGCCTCCATCAGCTTCTTCGACTCGACCTTGGAGCCCATCCGCTCGATCGAGTCGGGCGCCGGCCCGACCCACGTGAGACCGGCGTCGAGGACGGCCCGGGCGAAGTCAGCGTTCTCGGAGAGGAAGCCGTAGCCCGGGTGGACCGCGTCGGCGCCGGACCGCCGGGCGGCGTCGATCAGGAGGTCGACGCGCAGGTACGTGTCGGCGGGCGCGTCACCGGGGAGCCGGACCGCCTGGTCGGCCTCGCCGACGTACGGCAGGGCGGCGTCGGCGTCGGAGTGGACGGCGACGGTCTCGATGCCGAGCGCGCGGCAGGTCCGGAAGACCCGGCTCGCGATCTCGGCCCGGTTGGCGACGAGCAGTCTGGAGATCACGGGCGGAACACCCCGAATCGGTCGGTGCCGCGATACGGCAGGTTGTCGATCACCGACAGGCAGATGCCCAGCACGGTGCGGGTGTCACGGGGGTCGATGACCCCGTCGTCGTAGAGCATCCCGGAGAGGAAGTAGGGCAGGGACTGCTCCTCGATCTGCGCCTCGACGACCTCCTTGATGCCCTTGAAGCCCTCGGCGTCGAAGGTCTGCCCCTTGGCCTCCGCCGACTGCTGCGCCACGATCTCGAGGACGCCGGCCAGCTGGGCCGGGCCCATCACCGCCGACTTCGCGCTCGGCCAGGTGAAGAGGAAGCGCGGGTCGAAGGCGCGGCCGTTCATGCCGTAGTTGCCGGCGCCGTACGACGCTCCCATGATCACCGTCAGGTGCGGCACGGTGCTGTTGCTGATCGCGTTGATCATCATCGCGCCGTGCTTGATGATGCCGCCCTGCTCGTACTCCTTGCCGACCATGTAGCCGGTGGTGTTGTGCAGGAACAGCAACGGGGTGTCGGTCTGGTTGGCGAGCTGCACGAACTGGGTCGCCTTCTGCGCCTCCTCGCTGAACAGCACGCCCTGCGCGTTGGCCAGGATGCCGATCGGCCGCCCGTGCAGGCGGGCCCAGCCGGTGACGAGCGACGGTCCGTAGAGCGGCTTGAACTCGTCGAACACCTGCCCGTTGGTGGCCGAGACGCCATCGCAGATCCGGGCGATCACCTCGCGCGGGTCGAAGGGCTCCTTGAGGTCGGTGGGGATCAGGTCGAGCAGACCGTCGGGGTCCTGGTCCGGCTCGGCGTACGCCGTCGGCTCGGGGGTCGCCTTGCGCCAGTTGAGACGGGCGACGATCCGGCGTCCGATCCGGATGGCGTCGCGCTCGTCCTCGGCGAGGTAGTCGGCCAGGCCCGAGGTACGGGCGTGCATCTCGGCGCCGCCGAGCGACTCGTCGTCGGACTCCTCGCCGGTGGCCATCTTCACCAGCGGCGGTCCGCCGAGGAAGACCTTGGCCTGCTCGCGGACCATCACCGTGTAGTCGCTCATGCCGGGCACGTAGGCGCCGCCCGCGGTGGAGTTGCCGAAGACCAGGGCGACGGTCGGCTGCTTGGCCGCGCTGGAGCGCGTGATGTCGCGGAAGAGCTTGCCGCCCGGGATGAAGATCTCCTTCTGGGTGGGCAGGTCGGCGCCGCCGGACTCGACCAGCGCCACGGAGGGCAGGCCGTTCTCCTCGGCGATCTGCGAGGCCCGGAAGATCTTCTTGACCGTCCAGGGGTTGCTCGCGCCGCCCTTCACCGACGGGTCGTTGGCGGTGATCATGCACTCCACGCCCTCGACGACGCCGATGCCGGTGACCACGCTGGCGCCGACGGTGAAGTCGGAGCCCCAGCCGGCCAGCGGGCTGAGCTCGAGGAACGCCGAGCCCTCGTCGACCAGCAGCTCGATCCGCTCGCGCGGCATCAGCTTGCCGCGGTCGTGGTGGCGCTGCACGCTGCGCTCACCACCCCCCGCGACGGCCGTGGCGTGCTCGGCGTCGAGCAGAGCGAGCTTCTCCAGCATCGCCTCGCGGTTGCTCATGGGATCTCCCTACCGTTGATCGAGGTGCGCTGGACGCTGGTTGAGGTGCGAGGCGCCCCGGCGCCCCTCCCGCTGGTTGGGGTGCGCACCTCAATCACCGGCGTACCCCAGCAGCTTGGCGGCGAGGTCGGTCAGCACCTCGGTGGCTCCTCCTCCGATGGGCAGGATCCGGGCGTCGCGGTAGTGCCGCTCCACCTCGGTCCCGTGCATGTAGCCGGCGCCGCCGTGCAGCTGCACCGCCTGGTCGCAGACGTACGTCGCGGCGTCGCAGGCGGTCTGCTTGGCCAGGCAGGCCTCGGCGATGACTTGTTCGCCGGCGACGTGCCGACGAGCGACCTCGTGGGTGTAGCAGCGCGCGACCTCGACCTGGCGGCGCATCTCCACGAGCTGGTGGCGCACGACCTGGTTGGCGACGAGCGGACGCCCGAAGGTCTCGCGGTCGCGGCAGTAGTCGGCGGCGAGGGCCAGCGAGCGGGCCGCGATGCCGTAGGCGTGGACGGCGAGCGAGATCCGCTCGACCACGAACTGCTCCGCGATCTGGTAGAAGCCGTGGTTCTCCTGGCCGACCAGGTGGGTCACCGGCACCCGCACGTCGACGTACGACAGCTCGGCGGTGTCGGAGCAGTGCCAGCCCATCTTGCGCAGCGACCGGTCGACGGTGAAGCCCGGCGTGCCGGCCTCGACCACCAGCAGGCTGACGCCGCCGTGGCCCGGGCCGCCCGTGCGCACCGCGGTGGTGACGAAGTCGGCGCGGACACCGCTGGTGATGAAGGTCTTGGCCCCGTTGACGACGTACTCGTCGCCCTCGCGGCGAGCCGTGGTCCGGAGACCGGCGACGTCGGATCCACCGCCGGGCTCGGTGATGGCCAGCGAACCGATCGTCTCGCCGGCCAGGGTGGGCCGGACGAAGCGGTCGACCAGCTCGGTGCGGCCGGTGGCGGCCCAGTCGCTGACCATGTGCGGCAGCGCGATGCCGTGGGTGAAGAGCCCGGCCAGCAGCCCGCTGGACGCGCCGGCCTCGAACATGGCCTCCTGCATCGCCACCGAGTCGAGCAGGTCACCACCCTGCCCGCCCACCTCCTCCGGGAAGCCCAGGCCGAGCAGGCCCTGCTTGGCGGCGGCCAGGTGGAGCTCGCGCGGCATCGTGCCGGCGTCCTCCCAGTCCTGCAGGTGGGGGGCGACCTCGCGGCGGACGAACTCCGTGGCGACGTCGCGCAGGGCCTGGGTGGTCTCGTGGCTCACAGCAGGTCCTCCCGGATGTGGACGACGCGCGACCGCACCCACTCGCCGAGTCCCTTGGCCTGAGGATCGAAGCGGGTGGAGGCGGCGACGCCGGCGCCGAGCAGGCCACGGATCAGGACGTTGACCCCGCCGAGGTTGGGCAGCAGGAACACCTCGACCTCCAGGTCGCGCGCCTCGGGCACGAGCTCGCGGACCTTCTTCGGCGTGATCAGCTTGCTCAGCCAGGTGACGCGAGCCTCGTAGAGCTCGGCGGGGCCGCTGTGGCTGACCCAGAGCCCGAGGTTGGCGTCACCCCCCTTGTCGCCGGAGCGCGCGTGCACGAAGGCGCCGAGCGGCATCCGGCGGGTCACCGAGTCGGGCGGGGCGACGTACGGCGAGGGCCGGACGCCCGCGCCAGGGTCGACCACGGAGAAGTCGGTCGGGTCGGCGACGACCTCGCGAGTCCCGTCGGCGTGCACCACCGTGTGGCTGACGGCCGAGCGGTCGACGTACGCCGGGCGGTAGACGCCGTAGGGCGTCGGGCCCGCCGGCGGCGACGTCATCGTGAAGCCGGGGTAGGACGACAGCGCCAGCTCGACCGCCGGGCCGGTGAAGGCCTTGGCGACGGGGCCGGCCTCGCTGTCCATCACCGTGCACCGCAGCAGGCTGGAGGCGCCCTCCTCGGTGTCGGCGTCCGCGAGCGGCGACGAGGTCTGCGACCAGCTGACGGTCTCGGCCGTCAGCGCCGGCGCGAGCTGCTCGCGCAGCCAGTCGGCCTTGGTGTCGAGGTCGAGCCCGGTGAGCACGAACTCCATCGAGTTGCGCCACCCGCCGAGCTCGTTGACGCAGACCTTGAGCTGCTCGGGCGGGGCGCTGCCGCGGACGCCGCTGACGGCCACCCGGTCGGGGCCCTCCTGGCGGAGCTCGATCGTGTCGAGGTGGGTGGTGACGTCGGGGTTGAGGTAGGCCGTCGACTGGATCTCGTACATCAGCTGGGCCGTCACGGTGTCGACGAGGACGGCGCCGCCGGTGCCGTCGTGCTTGGTGACCACGCAGCTGCCGTCGGCCGCGATCTCCGCGAGCGGGAAGCCCAGCGGGCGGCCGTCGTGGGGCAGCTCCTTGAAGCCGGAGAAGTTGCCCCCGCAGGCCTGCGGCCCGCACTCGAGCACGTGACCCGCGACCACGGCGCCGGCCAGCTCGTCGTACGCCGTGGGGGTCCAGCCGTGGTGGGCGACGGCGGGGCCGACCACGAGCGAGGCATCGGTGACCCGACCGGTGACCACGACGTCGGCGCCCTGGCGGAGGGCGGCCGCGATGCCGAAGCCCCCGAGGTAGGCGTTGGCGGTGAGGGCCGCGTCGAAGCCGAGGTCGGCGGCGTGCGCGCGCAGGTCGTCGCCCTCGACGTGGGCGATGGCGGGGTCGAGCCCGAGACCGCGGGCGACCTCGCGCAGCTTGTCGGCGAGGCCGGCGGGGTTGAGGCCCCCGGCGTTGCTGACGATCGTGACGCCGCGCTCGAGCGCCAGGCCGAGGCAGTCCTCGAGCTGGCGGACGAAGGTGCGGGCGTAGCCGAGCGCCGGGTCCTTCATCGTGTCCTTGCCGAGGATCAGCATGGTCAGCTCGGCGAGGTAGTCGCCGGTGAGGCAGTCGAGCCCGTGCCCGTCGGCGCTGCCCTCGAGCATCTCGCGCATGGCGGAGAGGCGGTCGCCGTAGAAGCCGGAGCAGTTGCCGACGCGCAGTGGTTTCGTGGCTCGCTGCGCTCGCACCTCAACCACCGGTTGGCCGTCCGCTCGCACCTCAACCACCGGTTGCCTCACGTCCCTCGCCCGGAGGTCCGGCGAAGCACTGCGCGATGCCGAGCCAGTGCTCGGCGTCGTCACCGACGGCGACCAGGTCGGTGTCGGCGCGGTGGACGCGCTGGGTGACCAGCAGGCAGAAGTCGTAGGCCGAGCCGGCCACCCGCTGCGCGGCGTCCTCGGGCCCCCAGGCCCAGGTCTCGCCCGAGGGGGCGGTCAGCTCGATGCGGAACTCCTCGGACGGCGGGGGCTGCTCGTGGACGCCGTAGGAGAAGTCGCGGGTGCGGACGCCGAGGTGGGCGACGGGCCGGATCCGGTCGCTGGGCTCGTAGGCGACGCCGAGCGTCTCGTAGACGTCGAGCGCGTGGGCCCAGGTCTCCATGAAGCGCGCGGTGGCCATCGAGGCCGGCGACATCGGCGGGCCGAACCACGGCATCTTCTGCCCGGCCGGGAAGTCGCGCAGCGCGGCCGTCAGCGCGTCACGGGCGGTGCCCCACCGGGCGAGCAGGGCCCGAGGTGAGAGCCGGGCGACCTCGTGGGCCTCGGTGTCGACGAAGCCGGTCGGGTCGGCGATCGCGAGCAGCACGACCGCGTCCCAGGCCGCCTTGGCGTCGTCATCCTCGACCGAGCGGGCCGCCTTCGCCGCCGTCTCGTCGGTCCAGAGCAGGTGGGCCACCTGGGTGGCGACGGTCCAGCCGGCCGCGGGGGTGGGCGTGGCCCAGCCGCCGTCCGCGGACTCGTCGAGCCCGGTCACGGCGGTGCGCAGCTGGTCGCCCTCGGTCTTGAGGTCGGCCAGCAGGGTCTCGAGCACGTCGTTCATCGGTGATCTCCTTCGGCGCCGGCGAGCGCCTGGTCGAGGGTGTGGGCCCACTGGTCGAGGATCCGGCTGCGCCGGCGGGCGTCGTCGGTGATGGTGTTGGCCAGGCCCAGCCCGCGGACCAGGTCGAGCGTGGCCTGCACCAGCTCGCGCATGCCGGGCTGCGCCTCGTCGGCGCCGAGGGCCTCGACGGTGAGCCGGTGGGTGTCACGGCCGACCCGTTGCTCCATCGCCGACACCTCCACCAGCAGCGCCTCGTCGCTGCGGGCGGCGACCCACAGCTCGAGCGCGGCGGTGAAGACCGGGGAGGTGAAGTGGTCGCCCAGCATCTGCAGCACCGCCCGGGTCCGGCGCGGCCCGGCCGGCAGCGACTCGACCGCAGCCGCGAGCTCGGCGCCCCGCACCGCGGTGAGGTGCTGGACCGCGGCCACCACCAGGTCGTTCTTGGTCGGGAAGTGGTGCAGCTGGGCGCCGCGGCTGACGCCGGCCCGCTCCGAGACCAGCGTGGTCGAGGTGCCGCTGAAGCCGTGCTCGACCACGCAGTCGATCGTGGCCTCCAGCAGCCGCGCCCGCATGACGCGGGTGCGCTCCTCCTGAGGCACACGGGTCGAGGTCACGGCGCCAGCATGCCGACGTACGAACAAACAGTCAAGCCTGACTTTATCTTCCGTCCCACGGAGGGAGCCGTCAGTCGAGGCGGGCGACCAGCGGCAGGCGGGACCGGGCGGTGAGCCCGACCAGGGCTGCGGTGAGCAGGGGGAGGCCGACGACGACGCCGAGCACGAGCAGCCAGGGGATGTCGAGGTAGTGGGACGGCGCTCCGGTGAGCTCCCCGAAGGGGCCCGGGCGGGTCAGCGGGTAGGTGATGGCGACGCCGGGCACGAGCCCGACCAGCGCCCCGAGCAGCGCGCCGACCAGCCCCACGACCAGGGCGTACGACGCCGCGACGCCGCGCCGGGTGCGCGGGCTCGCCCCCACGGCGGCCAGCGTGGCCAGGTCGGGGCGCGCGTCGGAGAGGGCCAGGAAGGTGGCGGTCAGCGTGCCGCCGAGCATCAGCACCGCGCCCAGCCCGCCGAGCACGAGATAGACGATCACGACCGCGTCGGGGCGCTGGTAGCCGTGCTCGACGTAGAACGTCGGCTCGCCGGGCAGCGCCGCGAGGGCCTCGCGGGCGTCGCGCTCCTCGCCCGCGGTGAAGTCGCCGCTCACGGTCAGCGCGGTGGTGGCGCTCTCGACGCCGAGCGCCGCCGCCACCTCGGGCGAGAGCACCAGCTGGGCGTTGGCCTCTCCCGTGGCGACCGGGAGCACGGCCGCGGGCACGGTCGCGCGCGTGCGGTTCGGGCGGCGGGCGTCGCCGCTCTGCGTGCGGGCCACCAGGCGCACCTCGTCGAGCTCGACCCCGGTGTCGCTCAGCACGACGGCGCCGCCCTCGGCCAGGGTCCGCTCGGCGTGGGTGATCTGCGCGGGCGAGGCCGCGAGCCGCTGCAGCGTGGGCGGCAGGGAGGACGGCGCGACGAGCACGTCGCCGCCGGGCCCGGGGGTCCAACCGGTCAGCAGCGGCACCGCCCGCGCGCTGGGCACCTCGACGCTCTGCGACCCGCCCGCCGCCGTGTCCAGCGGTACGCCGACCACGTCGACGACCGTGGCTCGCGGCAGCTCGCGGGAGAGCACCTCCCGGTCGGCGCTGAGGTCGGGCGCACCCCCGGCGTCGTGGGTGACGTAGCCGATGCCCTGGGGGGCCTGCGGCACGTAGGAGGCGACGTTCTGCGCCTCGTCGCTGCTGGTCGCGATGCCGAGCGCGACGACGCCCGCGACCGTGGCCGCGACCGCCGCGACCGCGGGCACGGTGCGAGTCCGGTGACGAGCCGCGTCACGGGCGGCGAAGCGCAGCGACAGCGGCAGCCGGCGCGCCAGTGCGGCCACCGCGACGACCACCACCGGCACGACGAGGACCATGCCGAGCACCGAGACGATCGCCGAGCCCGCGATGAAGAGCTCGCCGCGCGGGGCACCGCCGGCGCCGTACGCCGCTCCGGCGATGCCGCCCCCGAGGAGTGCCAGCCCCAGCACCGGCGACCGCCGCGAGGCGCGGGTGTCGCCCCGGCGTCCGCCGAGCACCGCGACGACGTCCTGGCGCGCCGCCGTGAACGCCGGCACCGCGGCGGCCAGCAGCGCGCTGAGCAGCCCGAAGCCGCCGACGCCGAGCAGGTGACCGGCGTTGACGTCGAAGGGGCCGAACCGGGCGTCGGCGAAGCCCTGGAAGGCCGGCAGCAACACCCGTGCGACGACGAGCCCGAGCCCGAGCCCCAGCAGCGAGCCGAGCAGCCCGAGCACCACCCCGGAGCCGAGGACCACGCGGCGGGCGTCGCGGGGCGAACCGCCGGCCGCGGCCATCAGCGCCAGCGTGCGGGCCTGGCGTCGCGCCCCGACTGCGAAGGCCGGGCCGGCCAGCAGCACCACCTCGATCAGCACCATCACGACCACCAGCACCAGCACGGTCAGGGCCGCCTCGTCGACGCCGTCGAGCAGGAAGCGGATCTCGGGATCGAGCACGGACGTCGGTGGCGGGTCGGCCAGCACCGCCCGCGAGAGCACGGTGACCCCGCCCGCGTTGAGCTCGTCCACCTGCGCCCAGGAGACCGGCGTGCCGCCGAGCAGGTAGGCACGCCGGCCATCGTCATCCAGCGGCACCGAGCCCGGGGGCCCGAAGACCATCGGACGGCTCGAGGTCGTCGCCGTCTCGGCGGTCCCGACGACCCGCACCGGGCTGCCGTCGTCGAACGCGAGGTCGTCCCCGAGCCCCGGCCCGCGCTCGAGCAGGGCCGCGTTGACCACGACCTCGTCGGGCGCCCCCGGCCAGCGACCCGTGGTGAGCTCGACCAGGCCCTCGGCGAGCGGGTCGGTGAGGTCGGTCAGCAGCACCCCGGCCTCACCGACCCCGGCGTCGGTCACGAAGCCGACCGAGCCCTCGCGCACCTCGACCGCCGGCCTCGGGCCGAGCACCCGACGTACCTGCTCGAGGGTGGCTGGGCCCTCGGTGCCGTCGCCGCCGGTCTGGAACGCCCCGCGGTCGGGGTCGGGCAGCTGGGCCACCGGCGACGACGGTCCGAGCTGCACCCGGGCCTGGGCCGCGCCCAGCCGCCGCTCGATGCCCTGCGCCCCGTCGAGCCGGTACGTCGAGTAGACGGTGTCGGCCACCGTCACCGCCAGCACGGGGAGCGCGATCATCACCAGGACCAGGGCGCTGCGCAGCGGCGCGCGGCGGGCCTCGCGCCAGGCCAGGCGCAGCGGCAGCCGCCACGCCGCCAGCCACCTCGTCGCAGGCCTCATCGCGTCGCGCTCGGCTCGAGCAGGGTCTCGACCGGCGCCGAGCCGGACTCGTCGACGACCACGCCGTCGCGCAGGAAGACCACCCGGTCGGCCCACGCGGCGTGCCGCGCCTCGTGGGTGACCAGGACGCCGGCGGCCCCTGCGTCGCAGCGCGCGCGCAGCAGCCGCAGGACGTCCTCGCCGGTCTCGCTGTCGAGGGCGCCGGTCGGTTCGTCGGCGAGGATCAGCCGCCGCTCGCCGACGATCGCCCGAGCGATGGCGACCCGCTGCTGCTGGCCGCCGGACATGTCGTCGGGGAAGCGGGCGGCGAGGTCGGCCAGGCCGACCTCCTCCAGCGCGCGTCGCGCCGCCGTGCGCGCCGCGCCCGTGCGCTCGCCGTCGAGCTCGCGGGGCAGGGCGACGTTCTCGAGCGCGGTGAGGGCCGGGATCAGGTTGAAGCCCTGGAAGACGTAGCCGATCGAGGTACGGCGCAGCCGCGACCGCCCGGCCTGCGACAACCCGACCAGGTCGGTGCCCTCGACCTCGACCGCTCCGGAGGTGGGCTGGTCGAGACCGCCCGCGATGGTCAGCAGCGTCGACTTGCCCGACCCCGAGGGGCCCATCACCGCGACCAGCTCGCCGGCGTGGGCGGTGAACGACACCCCGCGCAACGCCTCGACCCGGGTGGCGCCGTCGCCGTGCACGCGGGTGACGTCGCTCAGCCGCAGGACCGCCGGGTCGCCGGTCATCGGGAGGCCGCCGTACCGGCGTCGCTGGCGCGGTCGGCCGGGGCGGTGGTCGTGCCCCCGGTGCGTGCGTCGCGGTCGGTCCGCTCGAGCGCCGCGCGCCGGACGCGGGCCTCGCAGTGGTCGAGCCACCGGATCTCGGCCTCGGCGGCGAAGACCAGCGAGTCGAGCACCAGGCTCCAGGCGAGGTCGGCGGGCTGGTCGGTCTTGCCGGGGGCGCCGGCGGTGCGCTTGAGGCGGGTGTAGTCCTGGAGCGCGGTCATCGTGGCGCCCCGTTGCCGCTGGATCAGGGTGCCGACGTCGACGCCGGGCACGGTGACCGCGAGCGCGAGCTTGATCGCGAGCTCGTCGCGCGGCGGCTGGGTGCGGGGGACGGGGGTGGTGAACCAGGCCGCGACCTCGCGGTGACCGTCGTCGGTCAGCCGCCAGCGCTCGTGCCCCTCGTCGTCGGCGCCGGCCGCCTCGACGAGGCCGTCGCGCTCCAGGCGGGTCAGCGTCGTGTAGACCTGCCCGACGTTGAGCGGCCAGGCGGCGCCGGTGCGCGCCTCGAACTCGACCCGCAGCTGGTAGCCGTACATCGGCTCCTGCTCGAGCAGCGCCAGCAGTGCCTGCTTGACCGACATCGCGACCTCCGCTGCTCCGTGGCCGACCCCGCGGTCGGCACTACGCGGTATGTATACCACGTATGTGCATACCGAGGATGCAGATCTAGCGGCCGATCTCGAGGAGGACCACGCCGCCGACGATCACCGCGATGCCCACCGACATCAGCAGCGTGAGCGGCTCGCGGAACAGCACGCGGGAGGCGACGGCAGTGAGCGCGATGCCGGCGGCGGCCCAGACGCCGTAGGCGACACCGAGCCCGAGGCCCGCGTGGAGGGTCAGCGAGAGCAGGCCGAAGGCGAGCAGGTAGCCGACGATGACGACGACGTACCAGGAGCGGCGCGAGCCGGGCGCCGAGGCCGCGCGCAGGGCGAGCGTGCCGGCCACCTCGCTGACGACCGCGCCCGCGAGGAAGAGCCAGGCCGTCATGACGACCCGCTCCGGGCCGGCCGGTCCGCCCGTTGCGAGCCGATCTCGACGATCAGCACGCCGAGGACGACCAGGGCCAGGCCGGCGGCCATCGTCGCGGTGATCGGCTCACCGAAGACGAGCGCCGACATGCCGGCGGTCGCGGCGACCCCGAGGGCGGCCCAGATGCCGTAGGCGACCCCCAGCGGCATCCCGCGCCGCAGGACCACCCCGAGCAGCGCGAACGACGTGACGTAGCCGGCCACGACGACGACGTACAGCTCGGGGCGGGTCAGCGCACCCTTGAGCGACAGCGAGCCGCCCACCTCGCTGGCGACCGCCGCGAGGAGCAGGAGCCAGCGGGTCACGTGCCGCAGTACGTCGTGTAGCGGCCGAAGCTGTCCGGGGCGGGCTGGGCGTACCGCTCGAGCCCGGGCCGTACGTCGAACGGCGCGGCGAGCGCCTCGAGCAGCCGGTGGGTCGGGGCGAGGTCGCCGTCGGTGCCGGCGGCGAGCGCCTCCTCGACCAGGTGGTTGCGCGGGACGTAGACCGGGTTGGTGCGGTCCATCAGGTCGGCGTCGGGGGTCAGCGCCTGCCACCGCGCCAGCCAGGAGTCGAGGCCGGCGAGGTCGAGCACCAGCGAGCGCGCCGGCTCCGCGTCACCGCGGGCGGCCGCGCCCAGCGCGCGGAAGAACGTCGTCCAGTCGACGTGGCTGGCCTGCATCAGCTCGAGCAGCTCCTCGACCAGGGTCGTGGCCAGCCGGTCCTCGAGGCCGGCGGGCAGGCCGAGCTTGGCGCTCATGCCGGCCGACCAGGCCGCGGCGTAGCGGTCGGGGAACGTGTGCAGGGCGGCGGTGGCGACCTCGACGGCCCGCTCCTGGTCCTCGTCGATCAGCGGCAGCAGCGTCTCGGCGAAGCGGGCGAGGTTCCACTGCGGCGACCGGCGGCTGGTTGCCGTAGGCGTAGCGGCCGCCCTCGTCGATCGAGCTGTAGACCGTCGCCGGGTCGTAGGCCTCCAGGAAGGCGCACGGGCCGTAGTCGATGGTCTCGCCGGAGATCGTCATGTTGTCGGTGTTCATCACGCCGTGGACGAAACCGACCGCCATCCAGCGCGCGACCAGTGAGGCCTGGGCGGCCAGCACCCCCTCGAAGAGCGCGAGGTAGGGCTGCTCGGCCTCGGCGGCCGCGGGGTGGTGGCGGGCGATGGCGTGGTCGGCCAGCCGGCGCAGGAGGTCGAGGTCGTCGGTGGCGCGGGCGTACTGGAAGCTGCCGACCCGCAGGTGGCTGCTCGCCACCCGGGCCAGCACGGCCCCGGGGAGCACCGTCTCGCGGCGCACCGACCGCCCGGTCGCGACCACGGCCAGCGACCGGGTCGTGGGGATGCCGAGCGCGTGCATCGCCTCAGCGACGACGTACTCGCGCAGCATCGGGCCGACCGCGGCCAGGCCGTCGCCGCCGCGGGCGAACGGCGTACGCCCGGAGCCCTTGAGGTGCAGGTCGCGCACCCGACCGTCGGTGTCGCGCAGCTCGCCCAGCAGCAGGGCCCGCCCGTCGCCGAGGCGGGGCGAGTAGCCGCCGAACTGGTGGCCGGCGTAGGCCTGGGCGACCGGCGTCGCGCCCTCCGGGACGGCCGTGCCGGTCAGCAGGCCGACGCCCGCGTCGGTCCGCAGCCACCCGGCGTCGAGGCCGAGCTCGGCGGCCAGCCCCTCGTTGAGCAGCAGCAGCCGCGGCGCGGGCGCCTCCGCGCCCTGCCAGGGCAGGGCGAGCTCGGGCAGCGCGTCGGCGAAGCGGTGCGCGAGGACGACGGTCGGCAGGGCGGTGCTCACGCTTCGAGGCTACGGCCACGCCCCACCCCTGTGGAGGAGCGGATGCGGCGACCGGCCGCCGGTGGCTCACCCACCCTTCCGGCCGCCGGGTACGTGGCTCACCCACCGCCGTACGCCCGCCCTGCTGCTGCGACCGGCGGTGGCTCCACCACCGTTCCGACCGCCGGGTACGTGGCTCACCCACCGCCGCACGCCCACCCCACCGCTGCGGCGGTGGCCCCACCACCCTTCCGACCGCCAGGTACGTGGCACACCCACCGCCGCACGCCCACCCCGCCAACCGCCGGTGGCTCCACCACCCTTCCGACCGCCCGGTACGTGGCTCACCCACCGCCGCACGCCCACCCCGCCACCGCCGCTGCGGTGGCCCCACCACCCTTCCAACCACCTGATACGTGGCTCACCCACCGCCGCACGCCCACCCCGCCGACCCCGCCGCTGCGGCGGTGGCCCCACCACCCTTCCGACCGCCAGGTACGTGGCACACCCACCGCCGCACGCCCACCCCGCCGGCCGGGCGCACCGGCGGAGGTGCCGCTCGCCTGCCAGACTGCTGAGCATGCCCACGATCCTGATCACCGGCGCCTCCGCCGGCCTCGGCGCCGAGATGGCGCGCCAGTTCGCCGCGAAGGGCTACGACCTCGCGCTCTGCGCCCGCCGCACCGAGAAGCTCGAGGTGCTCCGGTCCGAGCTGCTCGCCGCTCACCCCGACCGCCGGATCGCGGTCGCAGCGCTCGACGTCAACGACCACGACCGCGTGTTCGAGGTGTTCCGCGGCTTCGCGGCCGAGCTCGGCCGCATCGACCGCGTCGTGGTCAACGCCGGCCTCGGCAAGGGCACGCCGCTCGGCACCGGTGGCTTCGGGGCCAACCGCGACACCGCGATGACCAACTTCGTCGCGGCGCTGGCGCAGACCGAGGCCGCGATGGAGATCTTCCGGGCCCAGGAGTCCGGCCACCTCGTGATGGTGTCGTCGATGTCGGCGATGCGCGGCATGCCCGGGGCCATGGCGACGTACGCCGCCACGAAGGCCGGCGCGGCCCACCTCGCCGAGGGCCTGCGCACCGAGCTGTCCGGCACTCCGCTGGGCAGGAGGGTCAAGGTCACGGTGCTCTACCCGGGCTTCATCGCCTCGGAGATGAACGACGGCGTCGGCGGCAACCCGCCGATGCTGGTCTCCACCGAGAAGGGCGTCCGGGCGATGGTCACCGCGATCGAGAAGGAGGTCGCCGACGCGTGCGTGCCGCCGCTCCCGTGGTCGCTGCTGGCGCCGGTGATGAAGCACGCCCCGCTGCCGGTCTTCAAGCGGATGGTCTGAGGCAGCCGGTCGAGGCTCAGGACGTCATGCGGACAGAGCGACCCCTGGCTCCGTCCGGATGACGTCCGGAGGGCGCGGGCTCAGCGGTAGGTGAGCGAGCCCGCGTCGAGGTGGGCGTGCTCGTTGAAGGTGAGCATCCGCGCGCCGGTCGCGCCGACCACCATCCGGGTGACCGAGGAGTTGACGGTCACGGTGTTGAAGCGGGCCCAGGTCGCTGCCAGGGTCTCCTGGTCGGCGTCGGGCACCACGAGGCTGGCGCACGCCACCGCGATCGGTCCACCCGAGCTGACCACGACCACGACGCCCCCCGGCCCGGCGTCCTCGCTGGCGCGCTGCAGCGAGGCGCGCACCCGGGCCACGAAGGCGGCGTACGTCTCGGGGAAGTCGCCCTCGACGCCGCGGGCCCACCCGGCCGTGGCCTGCTCGAACGCCGCCTGGAACTCACGACGGGAATGGCCCGGCGGGAGGGGCGGCACGGTGCTCATCAGGCCGAGGTGGTCGAACTCGTCCCAGCCGGGGTCGATCCGCGTCTCGAGCCCGGCCCAGCCGGCGGTGTCCACCATCGCCTCGGTGGTCTCGCGGTGGCGGCGCATGCCGCCGCGCACGAGCGTCGTGGGGGTGAGGTCCTGCTCGCGCAGCCAGGTGCCGAGACGCCGGGCCTGGGCCCAGCCGGCTTCGGAGAGCACGTCGTAGTCGTCGGCGCCGAACGAGGCCTGGCCGTGGCGGACCAGCAGCACGACGCCCATCAGTCGGCCTGCCCGGCCAGCCGGTCGCGGCACTCGGCCTCGAGGGCGGCGACCGCCGGCCCGAAGATCGCGTAGGCCTCGTTGGTCGTCTGGCCGTGGGCGTAGCGGTAGAAGATCTGCTGGGCGATGACCGCCAGCCGGAAGAGCCCGAAGACCTCGTAGAAGCGCCACCGCTCCGGCGTGATCTCGAAGCCCGTCCGCTCGGCGTAGTAGGCCACGACCTCGTCGCGCGTCCACATGCCCGGCGCGGTCGTGGGCTGACGGCGGAAGCGCTGCAGGAAGTCGCTGTCGCCGGCCTCGACCCAGTAGGCCGTGACGCCCGAGAGGTCCATGAGCGGGTCGCCGACGGTGGCCATCTCCCAGTCGAGCACGCCGACCACGCGCGTCGGGTCGGCCGCGTCGAGCACCAGGTTGTCGAAGCGGTAGTCGTTGTGGATCAGCCGCTGGGCGACGTCGGCCGGCTGGTGCTCGGAGAGCCACGCGACGATGTCGTTCCAGTCGCCGGTGTCGTCGGTGCGGGCGTCGGCGAAGCGGCGGGTCCAGCCCGCGACCTGCCGGGCGACGTACCCCTCGCCCTTGCCGAGAGCCGCCAGGTCAGGGGCCTCGGCCAGGTCGACGGAGTGCAGGTCGATGAGGACGTCGACGGCGTTGCGGCAGAGCCGGTCGACCTGCTCCGGGCTGATCTCGAAGCCGAAGTCGGTGCGCGGGACGAGCCCGTCGAGCTTCTCCATCACGTAGAACTCCGAGCCGATGACCGCCGGGTCGGTGCAGTGGCCGACCATCGTGGCGACGTACGGGAAGTGCGGAGCAAGGGCGGCCTGGACCGTGAACTCGCGACCCATGTCGTGGGCGCCGGCGGCCTTGGCGCCGGTCGGCGGTCGGCGCAGCACGAGGTCGCGCTCGGGCCAGCGCAGCAGGTAGGTGAGGTTGGAGGCGCCGCCGGCGTACTGGCGCACCTGCGGCGTCCCGACCAGGTCGTCCCGGAAGGCCAGCGCGTGCGCGCGCAGCCAGTCGGCGACCGCCTCGATGTCGACGTCGTCCTCGTCCCGGACCCGGCCAGCGGGGTTGCCCTCGTCCACCCGCCGCACCCTAGCCTCCGCGGTGGGAGGATCACGCCGTGCCCGGCCGTCCCGTCCTCGCCTCCGTCGCCGCTCCTGTGGCCCTGCTGGCGCTCCTCGTCGGTTGCACCGCCGACCCGACCCCGGCGCCCGACGAGCAGGCCGACGGGCAGGCCGACGAGCAGGTCGACGACGTACCGGCGGCGGTGCGCGGCGACCTGGCCGCCCTGTGGGCCGGGGACACCCCGAGCACCCGCGACACCGAGGCCGCAGCGTGCTTCGCGGACGCCCTGGCCGAGCGGACGACGCTCGCCGACCTGCGCGCGGCCGGGCTGGTCGACGGCAACGACGCGGTGGTCTCCACGTTGCCGGTGCTCGACGAGCCGTCGGCGCGCGACTGGGTCGCGGCCCAGCTCACGTGCGTGGACTTCGTCGAGGAGTCGACCCGCGCCCAGGTCGCGGCCACCAAGGGCGCCGTCGACGCGCCGGCGTACGCCGCGTGCCTGGGTGAGGCCCTCGACGACGACGCCGTGACCGAGGCCCTGGTCGCGACGCTGAGCGGCGGCTTCGACTCGCCCGCGGTGGCCCGGCTGAGCCAGGCCCAGGTCGACTGCGTGGCCGGCGCGACCCCGGTCAGACCGCCACGGTCGTGACCACCAGGGCCCGGGCCCGCGGGTCGAGCCAGCGGCGACGCGCGCGCAGCAGCCGCCAGGCCGACCAGCACAGCATCGGGACGGCGACGAGCAGCGGGACCGACCAGCCGTCGAGCCGCGAGAGCCCGGAGAAGAGCAGGCCGGTGAGGGTGGTGCTGAGCGCGAGCCGGGCCGAGTAGCCGACCATCGCCAGGGGCGGCGCCGGGGTGGCGCGCGCGGAGCGGAAGTCGACGGCGTAGGGCCGCTGGGCCGACCACCGCATCGACGCGGCCACGACCTGGAGGGTGACCACCACCAGCGTGCAGCCCAGCGCCGCGCCCTCGACCGGGCTCGGCAGGCCGGCCCGGGTCGCGGCGAGCAGGACGGTGACCAGCGACGCCGCGAGCAGGAACTCCGCCAGCACCAGCGCCCGCGCCGCGAAGACCTGGCCGGGCGCCACCGGCAGGCTCTCGCGCCACAGCGCCCCGCGCCCGTCCAGGCACCACGCGTTGACGCCGTAGAGCAGCGCGCCGCCGGAGGCGACCAGCCCCGGCAGCACCGTCAGCGAGCGCCAGGGCAGGTCGCCCAGCACCGCGACCAGCGCCGGCCCCAGGGCCAGCACGATGATGCCGCGGCGCATCGGCACCGCGCGCCACACCGACGACCGGTCGATCCGGATCAGCGCCAACAGGTCGGAGCGGGCGCGCGGCCGGGCGCCGTACGACGCCGCCTCCACGCCGACCTCGTCGCGCGGCACCCGGTGGGCGGCGAAGTGGACCGGGACCGCGCCCAGCACCACGGCCACGACCAGGGCCGCCCCCAGCACCAGGACCGCCCGCACGGCGTCGGCCGGGTCGCCGTTGATCATCGCGACGACGACCCACTGGGTCGGCACCTGGTCGAAGGTCTGCACCAGCTGGCCGGCCACCTGGAGACCCAGCACCGCACCGAACAGCCCCACCAGCAGGGCCCGGACCCCGACCACCCCGTGCGGGAGCCGCCGCGCCGCCTCCAGCCCCCACGCGAAGCCCTGCGCGATCGCGGTCGCCGTCGCGAGCCACAGCAGCAGGACCAGCTGCGACTGCACCAGCAGCGGCCGCGGCCCCACGGCGTACGCCGTGCTCCCGAGCAGCATCCAGGCCTGGAGCAGCCAGGCGATGTTGAGCGGCGCCAGCAGCAGCGCGCCGAGGTGGTCGGTCGTGGGGCTGACCGGCAGCACCGCCGCCGGGTCGCGGGCCAGCAGCTCGCGCCCGCCCCCCGAGGCCGTCGCGGAGACGATCGACAGGGCCAGGAAGGCGGCCAGGGCCGTGGGCAGCAGGAGCAGGACGTCGAAGGCGCGGTCGCTGTTGTCGGCCCCCGCGCCGGGCAGCCGGGCCGGCGCGCTCGCCACGAGGAGGGTGAGAGCGACCAGCGCGATGAAGGCGCCGGCCACCACCCGGGGTCGCCGCAGCGAGGCGGTCCGGAAGCGCACCAGGTGGCGTACGTCGACCACCGCGCGGACCGCGTCGGCCACCGGGCCGACCTTCGGGCCGACCTTCGGGCCCCGCTCAGTCGAGGAGACCGCGGTAGGCACGTGCGCCCTCCTCGCCGGCCATCTCTCCGGCGGTCAGGGTCGCCACCCGGGCGCCGCCGCGCAGGACGCTGACGCTGGTGCACGACTCGACCGCGAGCTCGCGCAGGTGCGTGGAGACCAGCACGCAGGCGCCCCGGGCCCGGGCGTCGCTGATCACCTCGAACGTCGCCTCCACGCCGATCGGGTCGACCCCGTCGAAAGGTTCGTCGAGCAGCAGCACCACCGGCTCGTGGAGGGCCGCGAGCACGACCGAGAGCCGCCGCGACATCCCGTGCGAGAAGCCCGCGGTGACCCGGTGGGCGACGTGGCCGAGCTCGAAGGTCTCCAGCAGGTCGCGCCCGCGCTGCTCCCAGGCCGTCATGCGGCGCAGCCGAGCAGCGAGCTGCAGGTGCTCCCAGGGCGTCGCGCGGGGCACGAGGCCGCCGACGTCGGGGCAGTAGCCCACCGCCCGCTTGACCCGCAGCGGATCGTCGTTGGCGTCGAAGCCGGCCACCCGGACCGTCCCGCCGGTGGCGGGCACCACCCCGGCGAGGACCCGCATCGTGGTCGACTTGCCGGCGCCGTTGCGGCCCAGCAGCGCGGTCGCCTCACCGGCGTACGCCGTCAGGTCGACGCCCGTGACCGCCTCCACCTCGCCGAACCGGACGTGCAGATCGCGCACGTCGACGACGGGTGAAGCCTCCTCCTGCTCCCTCACCTGCAGATCATCGCCGAGGACCGGCGGATCGACACGTGTTTGGCCGAAGGAGGCCTCCCGTCGTCGTCGTCAGGCGGGGAACGAGCCCCCGGACGAGGCGAGGTCGCGCAGGTGGGCCGTGGGCTCGAAGGTCGCGCCGTACGCCGCCGCCAGCTCGTCGGCGCGCTGGACGAACGCCGCCAGGCCGACCTCACCGGACGGAGCCTCGTAACCGGTCATGAACTGCGCCGCACCGCCGGTCATCGGCGGGAAGCCGATGCCCATGATCGAGCCGATGTTGGCCGCAGCGGCGGAGGTGATGACGCCCTCCTCGAAGCACTTCGCGGTCTCGAGGGCCTCGACGAACAAGAGCCGGTCCTTGATGTCCTGCAGCGGGATGTGCGGCTCGGCCACCGGGAACTCCTCGGCCAGGCCGGCCCAGATGCCGCTGCGCTTGCCGTCGACGTACTCGTAGAACCCGGCGCCCGCGAGCCGCGACGGGCGGCCGAGCTCGACCATCCGACGGGCCACCCGGATGCCGGGATGCTCGACGTACGGCGAACCGTCCCGCGCAGCGGCGTCCTCGGCCGCCTTGGTGATCTTGAGCATCAGCTCCATGTTGAGCTCGTCGCAGAGCTGCAGGACCCCGACCGGGTAGCCGGCCTGGGTGGTGGCCCGCTCCAGCGAGACCGGGTGGACGCCCTCGCCGAGCATCGCCAGACCCTCGTTGACCATGGTGCCGATGACCCGCGAGGTGTAGAAGCCACGGCTGTCGTTGACCACGATCGGGGTCTTCTTGATCTGCTGGACGACGTCGTAGGCCTTGGCCAGGGCCTCGTCGGAGGTCTCCTTGCCGCGGATGATCTCCACCAGCGGCATCTTGTCGACGGGGCTGAAGAAGTGCAGGCCGATGAAGTCCTTCGGCCGGTCGACGCCCTGGGCGAGCTCGGTGATCGGCAGCGTGGAGGTGTTGGAGCACAGCAGCGCGTCCGGGTTGACGTGCGGCGCGATCTCGGCGAACACCTTCGCCTTGAGCGAGGGGTCCTCGAAGACCGCCTCGATCACCAGGTCGCAGCCGGCCAGGTCGGCCGGGTCGGTGGTGGCGGTGATCCGGCCGAGCAGCTCGGTCTTCTTCTCCTCGGTGCTCCTGCCGCGCGAGATCGCCTTGTCGAGCAGCTTCTCGGAGTAGGCCTTGCCCTTGTCGGCGCTGTCCTGGGCGACGTCCTTGAGCACGACCTCCATGCCGGCGCGGGCGCACGAGTAGGCGATGCCGGCGCCCATCATGCCGGCGCCCAGCACGCCGACCTTGGTGGCCTTCCAGGGCTCGATGCCCTGCGGGCGCAGCGAGCCGGAGCCGATCGCCTGGAGGTCGAAGAAGAACGCCTGGATCATGTTCTTCGAGCCCTGGTTGACGACCAGGCTCGTCAGGTAGCGCGACTCGATCCGCGAGGCGGTGTCGAAGTCGGTGCTGGCGCCCTCCACGGCGGCGCTGAGGATCGCGCGGGCCGCGGGGTAGACCGCGCCCTTGGTCTGCTTGCGCAGCAGCGCCGGGAACGCCGGCAGGAAGCCGGCGAGCGCGGGCGACCTCGGGGAGCCGCCGGGCATCTTGTAGCCGGGGGCGTCCCAGGGGTTCGCGCTCGCGTCGGGGTTGGCCTTGATCCAGGCCTTGGCGGCCGGGACGAGCTCTTCACGGGTGGCGACCAGCTCGTCGACCAGGCCCTTCTCGAGCGCGGCGCCCGGCTTGAAGCGGGTGCCGGGGAGCAGGACGTCCATCAGCGCGGGCTGGAGCCCGAGCATGCGCACGGTGCGGGTGACCCCGCCGCCGCCGGGCAGCAGGCCCAGGCTCGACTCGGGCAGGCCCACCTCGACGCGGTTGTCGTCGACCAGCACGCGGTGGTTGCAGGCCAGGCAGATCTCGTAGCCGCCGCCGAGCGCCGCGCCGTTGATGGCGGCCACGACGGGCTTGGGGAACTTCTCCAGGCGGCGCAGACCGGCCTTGACCTGCTCGCCGAGGGCGAAGACCTGGGCGGCGTCGTCCTTGGTCGTCGTGACCATGTTCTTGAGGTTGCCGCCGGCGAAGAAGGTCTTCTTGGCGCTGGCGACCACGACGCCGGTGACGCTGTCGGCGTCGGCCGCGACCTCGTCGTACAGCCGGTCGACGGCCGCGGCCATCGAGTCGATGTAGACCTGGTTCATGGTGTTGGCGCTGGCCGTGGGGTCGTCCATGGTCAGCGTGACGATGCCGTCAGCGTCCTTCTCGTAGCGGACGGCGCTGGTGTCGGTGGTGGCGGTGCTCATGAAGGTCCTGTTCTCACGAAGTTGTGGGTACGACGGGGTGGTGGCGGTCGGCGGTCGTCTCACCGGGTCTCGATACGCTCATCGCGACCTCGCAGGCTCGGTCGCGGTCGCTGCTCGACCACCGATGACGATCCTCGAGCTGGTGGTCCTGAAGCGGAGCTTCAGACCAGCTCGACGATCGTCGCTATCCCCATGCCGCCGCCGACGCAGAGCGTGGCGAGGCCGCGCTTGAGGTCGCGGCGCTCGAGCTCGTCGATCAGCGTGCCGAGGATCATCGCGCCGGTGGCGCCGAGCGGGTGGCCCATCGCGATCGCGCCGCCGTTGACGTTGGTGATCTCGTCGCTGATGCCCAGGTCGCGCATGAAGCGCATCGCCACGGCGGCGAAGGCCTCGTTGATCTCGAAGAGGTCGATGTCGGCGACGTCGAGTCCGGCCTTGGCCAGCGCCTTGCGGGCCGCGGGGGCGGGGCCGGTGAGCATGATCGTCGGGTCGGCGCCGGACACGGCGGCGGAGACGATGCGCGCCCGCGGGGTGAGGCCGAGGTCCTGGCCGACCTGCTCGGAGCCGATCGCCATCAGCGCGGCGCCGTCGACGATGCCGGAGGAGTTGCCGGCGTGGTGGACGTGGTTGATCCTCTCGACCCAGTGGTACTTCTCCAGCGCGACGTCGTCGAAGCCCGCGTCGGCGCCGATCTGGGCGAACGACGGCTTGAGGCCGGCCAGGCCCTCGACGCTGGTGTCGGGACGGATGGTCTCGTCGTGGTCGAGCACGACCAGGCCGTTGAGGTCGCGGACCGGGATCACGCAGTCGCTGAAGTAGCCGTTGGCCCAGGCCTTGGCGGCCCGGTGGTGGGACTCGGCGGCGAACGCGTCGACGTCCTCGCGCGACCAGCCCTCGAGCGTGGCGATCAGGTCGGCGCCGATGCCCTGGGGCACGAAGCCGGTGGTGAGCGCGGTGGCCGGGTCGGACGCCCAGGCGCCGCCGTCGGAGCCCATCGGCGCACGGCTCATCGACTCGACCCCGCCGGCGAGGATCAGGTCCTCGAAGCCGCCACGGACCCGCGAGGCCGCCTGGTTGACCGCCTCGAGGCCCGAGGCGCAGAAGCGGTTGAGCTGGACGCCCGCGACCGTGTCGGGGTAGCCCGCGGCCAGCGCGGCCGTCTTGGCGATGTCGCCGCCCTGGTCGCCGACCGGCGTGACGACACCGAGCACGACGTCGTCGACGCGGTGGGGGTCGAGGTGGGGGTTGCGGGTGCGGACCTCGTCGAGGAGGCCGGTGACCAGGTCGACGGGCTTCACCTCGTGGAGCGATCCCGCCGCCTTGCCCTTGCCTCGCGGGGTGCGGAGGTGGTCGTACACGAATGCTTCTGCCATGGGGTTTCTCAACCGTCCTTCGTCCATCACGGGTGTGCTCGCCGAGACCTTGTTTGCGCTGCTCGATTGTGACACCAATACTGTCACTGTCGTCAAGGGTCAGCGGAGTGCGAGGGGTCACATGTCGGTGCAGCCGGACACGGTCCCGGGGGAGCCCGGTCTGCTCACCCTCGAGGAGCTGACGGTCCGGGTCGGCCTGAGCGTGCGCAACGTCCGCTTCTACACCACCCGGGGCCTGGTGCCGCCGCCGATCCGCCGGGGTCGCTCGGGCTACTACTCCCCCGACCACGTGGTCCGGCTCGAGCTCGTCCAGGAGCTCCAGAGCCACGGCTTCACGCTGGCCGCGATCGAGCGGTACGTCGCCGGCATCCCCGCCGACGCCACGCCGGAGGACGTCGCGCTGCGGCGCTCGATGCTCGCGCCGTGGCAGGCCGACCTGCCGGTGGAGATGACCCGCGCAGAGCTCGAGACGCGGGTCGACCGCGAGCTGGGCGACGACGACCTCGAGACCCTGGGCGCGCTCGGCATCGTCTTCCACGGCCAGGACGACCGGCTGCAGGTGGCGGTCTCGCAGCTCTCCGTCGGCCTGGGCCTGCTCGACCTCGGCTTCCCCCGCGAGGCCGCCCTCGCCGCGAAGGCGGTCTACGAGCGGCACGGCCACCAGATCGCGCAGGAGCTCAACGCGGTCTTCCACCAGCTGGTCTGGCCGGCCTACCGCGAGTCGGGCGCGTCGGCCGCGACGATCCGCGACGTCGTGGAGCGGCTCAAGCCACTCTCGATCGCCAGCCTGGTCTCGGCGTACGAGGCCGGCATGGACGAGACCAACCGCCAGCAGATCACCCGACGTACCGAAGCCGGCGGCTGACGCTCCCGACCGGAGCGTCCGCTGCTCGGGCGTCGTCCTGGCCGAACAGCAGAGGGTTCCCACGTCAACGTGGGAACCCTCTCAAGACGTCAGCGCCAAGCCTCAGCGACGCCCGGAGCTGAACGACGAGGCGCTGTGGCTGCCGGCACCGGAGCCGCCGCGCGAGCGGGCGCCGCCGCCGGAGCGCTGGCCACCGCTCTTCGCGCTGGAGCCGCCCTGGCCGCCGGAACCGCCCTGACCGCCCTGACCGCCGGAGCGACCACGACCGCCGCCACCGCCACCGCCGCTGCGTCGGCCACCGCCGCCACCGCCACCGCCGCTACGTCGACCGCCACCACCGCCGCCGCCGCGCTGCGGCTCGGTGGTGGACTCGATGCCCATGCCGCCGGGCACGAGCACGCGCTCGCCGGGGGCGAGGCTGATCAGCATGGGGTGGGCCGGACCGTCGATCTTGGTCATCTGCGGCTTGATGCCCGCCGCCCGGGTCAGGGCGCGCACGTCGCGGACCTGCTCGTCCATCATCAACGTGATGACGGTGCCCGAGGCACCGGCACGCGCCGTGCGGCCCGAGCGGTGCAGGTAGGCCTTGTGCTCGGTCGGCGGGTCGGCGTGGACGACGAGGGCCACGTCGTCGACGTGGATGCCGCGGGCGGCGATGTCGGTCGCGACCAGCGTGCTGGCCTTGCCGGAGTGGAAGGCCTCCATGTTGCGGGTGCGGGCGCCCTGGCTCAGGTTGCCGTGCAGGTCGACGGAGGGGACGCCGCTCTTGTTGAGCTGGCGGGCCAGCGCCTTGGCGCCGTGCTTGGTGCGGGTGAACACCACGGTGCGGCCGGGCGCGCTCGTGAGCTCGACCAGGACCGGGATCCGGTGCTCGCGGGCCAGGTGCAGCACGTGGTGGTCCATGGTCGAGACCGGCGACTGCGCCGAGTCGGCCTCGTGCACGGCCGGGTCACGCAGGTAGCGCTTGACCAGGACGTCGATCGCGTTGTCCAGGGTGGCGGAGAAGAGCATCCGCTGGCCGGTGCGGGGCGTGGCGTCGAGCAGGCGACGTACGGCGGGCAGGAACCCGAGGTCGGCCATGTGGTCGGCCTCGTCGAGCACGGTGACCTGGATCGAGCCGAGGTCGCAGTGACCCTGCTTGATCAGGTCCTCGAGCCGCCCGGGGCAGGCCAGCACGATGTCGGCGCCCTGGCGCAGCCCCTGCACCTGCGGGTGCTGGCCGACGCCGCCGAAGATGGTCTGCGTGGTGAGTCCGGCGGCCTTGGCCAGCGGGGCGAGGGCCTGGTCGATCTGACCGACCAGCTCGCGGGTCGGGGCCACGATCAGCGCGCGGGGCGACCGGGCGGTCGCCCGGCGACCGCCGGAGAGGCGGGCCACGATCGGCAGCAGGAAGGCGTAGGTCTTGCCGGAGCCCGTGCGACCCCGGCCGAGCACGTCGCGACCGGCGAGCGAGTCGGGCAGCGTGGCGGCCTGGATCGGGGAGGGGACGGTGATGTCGCGGGCCGCGAGGATCGCAGCCAGGTCGGCGGGCACGCCGAGCGCGCGGAAGTCAGGAGTGGTCACAGGGGGAATCTCTCGGTTTGGTGTCTCACCAAGCCGTCCCGCCGGCGGCGGGGATTGGGGGCATGTGCCTCGAAGAACGAGGGGCGCCGAACGAGCGGCGCGGGAAGCCAGAGGCGAGACTGGACTGGCTGCTGCCCGCCAATGTAGCGGTCGGCGACCCGCGACCCCGCATCCTCACCGCTCAGCGAGGGGTGTCCTGGCTCACGCTCGACCCCCTCCCCTGCGGTGGAACTCAGGCTCGCTCGCCTAGGTTGGGGGGATGAGCGTCCCCACCACGGTGCTGGTCACCGGTGCCACCGGATTCGTCGGCAAGCGACTCGTGCCCGTGCTGCTCGATCAGGGCCGGAGCGTCCGGGCGATGACCCGACGGCCCGACGGGTACGACGGGCCGGGCGAGGCGGTGCACGGCGACGTCCACGACCCCGACACGCTGGCCGACGCGCTCACGGGGGTCGACGTGGCCGTCTACCTCGTGCACTCGCTCGACGACGACGACTTCGAGCGCAAGGACGCCGACGCGGCCACCGCGTTCGGGCAGGCCGCGGCCCGGGCCGGCGTCCGCCAGATCGTCTACCTGGGCGGCCTCGGCGCGGAGGACGGCGACCTCTCGGCCCACCTCCGCTCGCGCCGCGAGGTCGAGTCGCTGCTCGGCAAGGGCGGGGTGCCGGTCACGGTGCTGCGGGCCGCCATCGTGGTCGGGGCGGGCGGCATCTCGTGGGAGATCACCCGTCAGCTGGTCAAGAACCTGCCGGCGATGGTGGTCCCGAAGTGGACCAAGACCCTCACGCAGCCGATCGCCATCGACGACGTGGTGCGCTACCTGGCCGGCGTCATCGACAACGAGGACGCGCTCGGCCGGGTCTTCGAGATCGGCGGCCCCGAGCAGCTGACCTACCTCGAGATGATGCAGCAGGCGGCTCAGGTGATGAACGGGCGCCGCGTCCCGATCTTCACGGTGCCCGTGCTGTCACCGCAGCTCTCCGCGCGCTGGATCGGCCTGGTCACCGACGTCGACGCCACGACCGGCCGCAACCTGATCGACTCGATGGCCACCGAGGTGATCGTCACCGACGACGCCATCCTGCAGGTCGTGCCGGGCGAGCCCGCGACGTACATGGACGCCGTCAAGCAGGCGATCGAGGAGTCCCCCCAGTCCAAGAAGTGACCGGGCCACGCCGGTCGAGCCTGCCGAGACCCGGGGGTCCGGCCAGGCCCGCGCTCAGACGCCGCCGAAGATCAGCGGCAGCGCGAGCAGCATCGACAGCGACCAGGTGATGTGGGTCAGGATCGGCGCCAGGATGCCGCCCGAGGCCCGCCGCTGGAGGCCCGCGACGACGCCGAGGATGATCGCGGCGAAGCCGAGCATGACGTTGCCGGTGGCGGCGGTCGCCACGGTGTAGGCGATGGTCGTCCAGAGCACCGGACGACGGGTGATCGCGGCGTACGCGGCACCACGGAAGAAGAGCTCCTCGGCGATGCCGTTGATGGCGGTGACGATGATCAGGATCGGCAGTGCACCCTGGTCGGCGAAGTCGAGGACCTTGCTGACCTGCCGGGCGAGCGGGTCGATCTGGCGCACGATGAGTCCGCCGACCACGAAGACGGCGGCCAGGCCCAGGCCCAGCATGATCGGGGTCATCACGGGGCGCACGTGCCGGTCGCGGCGTGCGATCCGGCCCAGGTGCAGCGGCCCGGAGACGAAGGCGCCGACGGTCCAGATCGAGGCCAGGACCAGCGTCGAGACGTAGAAGGCGTTGCTGCCGGGGGTCAACCGCAGCGAGAAGCCCAGGACGACGGCACCCAGCACGACGAAGCCGATGGTGACCATCTGGCGCCGCCGCAGACCCCGGGGAGAGTCGTGCTGGTCGCGGGGGACGACGTCCCACAGCGACCGCTGCAACCAGGTCCGCACAGGTGCGTCCTTCCCCGGGGTCTCGTGCGTGCGGTGTGGACTACTTCTTGAAGGCGTCCTTGACGTCGCCCGCGGCGTCCTTGACCTTCTCGACGCCGTCCTTCATCGAGGCCGAGGCCTGGTCGCCCTTGCCCTCGCCCTCGAGCTGCGAGTCACCGGTCGCCTTGCCGGTGCCCTCCTTGGTCTTGCCCTTGAGGTCTTCGGCCTTGTTGCTGATCTTGTCGTCGAGACCCATGGGGTCCTCCTTGAGCTAGATGACAGCGGATGTCCTCCACCTAACCACCCAGTGCCCAGAACCGGGGACTTCCTACCGTCGGGTAGGTCACACCGCTTCAGGAAAAGGCCAGCACGCCGTCGTCGAGGTCGGCCGTGCGGATGGTGCGCACGTCGGTGATGAAGTTCTGCTTCAGCTGCCACGGGGCCCGGTCGCCCTGCTTGGGCAGCGTGTCGAGCGAGCGCAGGACGTAGCCGGAGGTGAAGTCGAGGAACGGCCGCTCCCCCACCGACCCGTCGCGCTCGGGCACCACGGTCCTCAGCCCCCGCTCGTCGAGGTGGCGCAGCAGGCGCACGGCGTACGCCGAGACCAGGTCGGCCTTGAGCGTCCACGACGCGTTGGTGTAGCCGATCGTGTAGACGAAGTTGGGGACCCCGCTGAGCATCAGCGCGCGGTAGGCCATGGTGCCGGAGACGTCGACCGGCTGTCCGTCGATCGAGAGCTCCAGCCCGCCGAAGGCGAGCAGCCGCAGCCCGGTCGCGGAGACCACGACGTCGGCCTCCAGCTCCTGGCCCGACGTCAGCCGGATGCCGCGCTCGGTGAAGGTGTCGATCGTGTCGGTCACGATCGAGGCCTCGCCGCGACGCAGGCTCGTGAAGAGGTCACCGTCGGGCACGAAGCACAGGCGCTGGTCCCACGGGTCGTACGTCGGGTTGAAGTGGGTGTCGACGTCGAAGCCCTCCGGGAGCTGCTTCTGCGTGGCCGAGCGGAGGATCCTGCGGACCGTGGCCGGGCGGCGGCGCGCGAGCGCGTAGGTGCCCATCGCCAGCAGGATGTTGGACCAGCGCGCGGCCGGGTAGGAGATCCGGTCGGGCAGCCGGCGCAGCGCCTTGGCGACCGGGTCGCGCCCCGCCCGCGTCATCACGTACGACGGCGAGCGCTGCAGCATCGTCACGTGCTCGGCCGTGGGCGCCATGGCCGGCACCAGCGTCACCGCGGTGGCACCGCTGCCGATGACCACGACCTTCTTGCCGGCGTAGTCGAGGTCGTCGGGCCAGTGCTGCGGGTGCACGAGGGTGCCGGCGAAGTCGGCGGCGCCGGGGAAGTCCGGCTGGTGGCCCTGGTCGTAGTCGTAGTAACCGGTGCAGCCGTAGAGGAACGACGTGGTCAACGTCGTCGCTTCCCCGTCGACCTCGACCCGGACGGTCCAGACGGCGCGTTCGGAGCTCCAGTCGGCGCCCAGCACGCGGTGGCCGTAGCGGATCCGCCGGTCGACGCCGTACTCCTCGGCGACCGTGCGGACGTAGTCGAGGATCAGCGGGCCGTCGGCGAGCGCCGTGTCGCCGGGCCAAGGGCGCCAGTGGAAGCCGAACGTGAACATGTCGGAGTCGGAGCGGACGCCGGGGTAGCGGAAGAGGTCCCAGGTGCCGCCGCTGGCGTCGCGGCGCTCCAGCACGGCCACGGCCTTGTCGGGGAAGGCCTCGGTGATCTGGCAGGCGGCGCCGATGCCCGACAGGCCGGCGCCGACGATCAGCACGTCGAGGTGCTCGGGGGTGTTGTCGTCCATCAGTCGACCTGGACCGCGACGCCGCGCTCGAGGAGCCCGTCGACGTCGGCGATGCCCCACGCGGACAACGCCTCGCGGGTCTGCGCACCGGACGCAGCCGGGGGCGGGGTGGTGAGGGTGGGGGTGGTGCGGGAGAAGCGCGGCGCCGGCTGCGGCTGGACCATGCCGTCGCGCTCGACGAAAGTGCCGCGGGCCCGGAGGTGCGGGTGCTCGTGGGCCTCGCTGAGCGGGATGATGCCGGCCACGCAGGCGTCGGTGCCCTCGAAGACCTCCACCCACTCGGCCTGCGTACGGGAGCGGAAGGTCTCGGTGAAGACGGCCCGCATCTCGTCGTAGCGGTCGAGGTCCGCCTGGCCCGGGCAGGTGTCCTGGACCCCGAGCAGGGTGACCAGGGTGGCGAAGAACTGTGGCTCCAGCGCACCCACCGAGAGGTGCCGGCCGTCGGCGGTCTCGTAGATGTCGTAGAAGGGCACCCCGCCGTCGAGCAGGTTGGCGGCGCGCTCCTCGCGGTGGCCGCCGCTGGCCTCGAAGGCCGAGGTCATCGCGTTGAGGTGGGCGGTGCCGTCGACGATCGCGGCGTCCACGACCTGTCCCTTGCCGGAGATCCGCGCCTCGAGCAGCGCGGCCAGCAGGCCGATCACCAGGTAGGTCGAGCCGCCGCCGAAGTCGCCGACGAGGTTGGCCGGGAAGTGGGGGCGGGCCTTGTCCTGGCCCATCATGTGGAGCGCGCCGGTGATCGCGATGTAGTTCATGTCGTGGCCGGCGGCGCTGGCCAGCGGGCCGTCCTGACCCCAGCCGGTCATCCGCCCGTAGATGATCCGCTCGTTGACGGCCCAGCAGTCCTCGGGGCCCAGCCCGAGCCGCTCGGTGACCCCGGGGCGCATCCCCTCGACGACGACGTCGGCCTCCCGGACCAGGTCGAGCACCACCGCGGTGGCCTCGGGGTTCTTCAGGTCCAGCGCGACGCTGGGGCGCCCGCGGTTGAGCAGCATCGTCGCCCCGCCGGAGAGCATCTGCCCGCCCGGCCGTTCGATCCGGATCACGTCGGCGCCCAGGTCGGCCAGGATCATGCACGCGTGCGGCCCCGGCCCGATGCCCGCGATCTCGACCACCTTCACGCCCCGCAACGGTCCGGTGCCCTGCCCCAGCTCGATCGTCATGGCGGCGAGTGTGGCAGATCCGGGGTCACGGTGAGGGCCCGTCCGCACCGGACGCAATGGGGTCGAGCCTTCCGGTTGCAACTAGTTGCATAGGTACGGCACCATGTTCGCCGTGGCCCTCGATCATGCGCTCCTCGTCGCGCTCCGCGAGCAGCCGGCGAGCGGGTTGGACCTCGCCAAGCGGTTCAGCCGGTCGATCGGCTACTTCTGGCACGCCACCCACCAGCAGATCTACCGGACCCTGGCCCGGATGGAGGACGCCGGCTGGCTCGAGGCCACTGCCGTCACCCAGGTCGGCAAGCCCGACAAGAAGGTGTACGCCGTCACCCCGGCCGGCGCGCAGGCGTTGGCCACCTGGCTGGCCGAGCCCACGGCCGGTGACCCGCTGCGCAGCGACCTGGCCGTCAAGCTGCGCGGCGCGAGCTTCGGCGACCGCGCCGCGGTGCTCGACGTCGTCCGCGCCACCCTCGCCGACCACCACGCCCGCCTCGACCACTACCGCCAGCTCAGCAAGCGCGACTACCCGCGCCCCGACCGGCTGAGCGGCCTCGAGCTCGACCAGTACCTCGTGCTGCGCGGAGGGATCCTGATGCAGGAGACCTGGATCGCGTGGCTCTCGGAGTACCTCACCGCCCACGAAGGAAGCGAGACCCCGCAGTGAACCCCGCCCCGAGCCCGACGCCGAACACCGCCTACCCCCTGCTGCTCAGCCCGATCACGATCGGCTCGCTGACGATGCGCAACCGCGTCGTGATGGGCTCGATGCACACCGGCCTCGAGGACGGCGCGCGCCACCTGCCCGAGCTCGCGGCGTACTTCGCGGCCCGGGCCCGGGGCGGGGTCGGCCTGATCGTGACCGGCGGCTACGCACCCAACAAGCGCGGGTGGCTCAAGCCGCTCGCCTCGGAGCTGACCACACGGCTGCAGGCGATGCGCCACCGCGACCTCACCGGCGCGGTGCACGACGAGGGCGGCGCGATCGCCCTGCAGGTGCTGCACGCCGGGCGCTACGCCTACCACCCGTTCAGCGTCAGCGCGTCCACCCGCAAGAGCCCGATCACGCCGTTCAAGCCGAGCGCGCTGTCGACCCGGGCCGTCGACCGCACGGCCACCGACTTCGCGCGGTCGGTCGCGCTCGCGGTCAAGGCCGGCTACGACGCGGTCGAGATCATGGGGTCCGAGGGCTACCTGATCAACCAGTTCCTGGCCGAGCGCACCAACGACCGCTCCGACGCGTGGGGCGGCACCGCGGCCAAGCGCCGCCGCTTCCCGCTCGAGATCGTCCGCCGCTCCCGCGAGCTGGTCGGCGCCGACTTCCCGATCATCTACCGGATCTCGCTGCTCGACCTGGTCGAGGGCGGCCAGACCTGGGACGAGGTCGAGGACCTCGCCCACGAGCTCGAGGAGGCCGGCGTCACCGTCCTCAACACCGGCATCGGCTGGCACGAGGCGCGGGTGCCGACGATCATCACCCAGGTGCCGCGCGGGGCCTGGCGCCAGGCGACCGCCCGGCTCAAGCAGACGGTGTCGGTGCCGGTCTGCGCCTCCAACCGGATCAACACCCCCGAGCTCGCCGAGGAGATCCTCGACGCCGGCGAGGCCGACCTGGTCTCCATGGCCCGCCCGCTGCTCGCCGACCCCGACTTCGTCGAGAAGGCCGCGGCCGGCCGCTCCGACGAGATCAACACCTGCATCGCCTGCAACCAGGCCTGCCTCGACCACGCCTTCCGCAACGAGCGCGCCTCCTGCCTGGTCAACCCGCGCGCCTGCCGCGAGACCACGTTGGTGCTCGGCCCCACCCAGCGCGCCGCCACGGTCGCCGTCGTGGGCGCCGGCCCGGCTGGGCTCTCCGCTGCGGTCTCGGCGGCCGAGCGCGGCTTCGCGGTCACGTTGTTCGAGAAGGACGCCACGCTCGGCGGCCAGTTCCGGCTGGCCATGGCCGTGCCCGGCAAGGAGGAGTTCGCGGAGACGCTGCGCTACTTCCGGCGCCGGCTCGAGGTGCTCGGGGTCGACGTGCGGCTCGCGACGGAGGCCACCGAGGCCGACCTGGCGACGTACGACGAGGTGGTCGTGGCGACCGGCGTGACCCCCCGCCTCCCCGACCTGGAAGGCGTCGACCACCCGAAGGTGCTGACCTACGCCGAGGTGCTGAGCGGTGCGGCGGTGCCTGGGCGTCGGGTCGCGGTCATCGGGGCGGGCGGCATCGGCGTCGACGTGAGCCACTGGCTGACCCACGACCCCGAGGACACCACCGAGGACTGGATGGCTCACTGGGGCGTGGGCGACCCGTCGCTGCACCCCGGCGGGCTCACCGAGCGCAAGCCGCGCTCGCCGGTGCGCGAGGTGACGCTGGTCCAGCGCAAGACCTCGACCATCGGCAAGGACCTCGGCAAGACCTCGGGCTGGGCGCACCGCGCCGTGCTCAAGCAGTCGGGGGTCGAGCAGGTCAGCGGGGCGACCTACGTGCGGGTCGACGACGCCGGCCTCCACCTGCTGCTCGACGGCGAGCCGCGGGTGCTCGACGTCGACCACGTCGTGCTGTGCGCCGGGCAGGAGTCGGTGCGCGACCTCGCGGCCGAGGGACGTCACGTGATCGGCGGCGCCGACCTCGCCGCCGAGCTCGACGCCGAGCGGGCGATCCTGCAGGGGACGCGGGTGGCGGCCGGTCTCTGAGGCCGGCGCCGTACACCGACGTACCAATCGGCGCGGATCGGCCTGATCTGCGCCTGGCTCAGGCGTGGCGCGGCAGGCGCCGCATCCGATAGGTACGTTCGTGTACGTGAGCCTGATCCGAGACCTGACCGACGACGAGGCCCGCCGGGCCATGCCCTGCAAGTGGGGCGAGGTCGACGCCGACGTGCTGCCCGCCTGGGTGGCCGAGATGGACTACGCGCTCGCGCCGGTGATCACCGAGGCGCTGCAGGCGGCCGTGGCCGCCGGGATGACCGGCTACCCGCGTTTCGTCGAGGGCGGGACGCTGGGCGAGGCGTACTCAGGGTTCGCGAAGCGGCAGTTCGGCCAGGGGGTGGACCCCGCCGCCGTCGTGCCGGTCGTCGACGTGACCGCGGGGGTCCGGCTGGCGCTCGACCTGCTGTCGGAGCCGGGAGCGCTGGTGATGCCGGTGCCCGCCTACGCGCCGCAGCTGGCGATCGCCGGGGTGACGGGCCGCGAGCGGGTCGACCTGCTGCTCGACCCCGACGCCGAGCGGGCCGAGCTCGATCTCGACCGGTTGGACGGCCTGCTCGCCGACGGAGCCCGGACCCTGCTGCTGACCCAGCCGCACAATCCGTGGGGTCGGGTCTTCAGCCGTGCCGAGCTGGAGGACGTGCGCGACGTGGTGGTCAAGCACGGCGCCCGGGTGGTGTCCGACGAGATCCACGCGCCGCTGGTGCTGCCCGGCCGCGAGCACGTGTCCTACCTCGACGTCGAGGGCACGCACGACCACGCCGTCGCGGTGGTCGCGGCGTCGAAGGCGTTCAACACCGCCGGGCTGCGCTGTGCCCAGCTCGTGGTGCCCGACCCGGCGACCCGGGCGCGGCTGCTGGCGGCGCCGGTCGCCCGCAACGACTCCTGGTCGCCGCTCGGCGTCGTGGCTGCCGAGGCGGCGTACACCCACGGCGATGCGTGGCTGGCCGACCTGCGGACCCGGCTGGGCGAGCAGCGCGACCTGTTGGGCGAGCTGCTGGCCACGCACCTGCCGGGGGCGCGGATGCGGCCGCTGGAGGCGACGTACCTGGCCTGGCTCGACCTGCGCGCCCACGGGCACGCCGACCCGGCCGCGGTGGGGCTGGCCCGCGGGCGGGTGCGCACCGCGCCCGGGCACGACTACCAGCCGGGTCTCGGGGGGCACGTCCGCCTCAACATCGCCACGAGCGCGGACCGCCTGGAGCAGGTCGTACGGCGCCTGGCCACGGCCCTCGGACCCGCCGCCGAGCCGCCCTCCTAGACTCGCAGCCGTGAAGATCACGGTCATCGGTTGCGGCTACCTCGGCGCCACGCACGCGGCATGCATGGCCGAGCTGGGCCACGAGGTCCTCGGCGTCGAGATCGACGCCGCCAAGCGGGAGATGCTCAACGCCGGCCAGGTGCCGTTCTTCGAGCCCGGGCTGCCCGAGCTGCTCGCGAAGCACGTGGCCAGCGGACGGGTGCGGTTCACCGACTCCTACGAGCAGGCCGGCGCCTTCGCCGACCTCCACTTCGTCTGCGTCGGCACCCCCCAGCTCGGGTCGAGCATGGGCGCCGACGTCAGCCACGTCGACGCCGCGGTGCGGTCGCTGGCGCCCCACCTCACCCGACCGGCGCACGTCGTGGGCAAGTCGACCGTGCCCGTCGGCACCGCCACCCGGCTGGCCCGCGAGCTCGCCGACCTCTCGCCGGCCGGCACGGACGCCGAGCTGGTCTGGAACCCGGAGTTCCTGCGCGAGGGCTTCGCGGTCAAGGACACCCTCGAGCCCGACCGCATCGTGCTGGGCGTCGACTCGGAGCGTGCCGAGAAGGCGCTGCGCGACTTCTACACCCCCATCACCGACGCCGGCTGCCCGATGCTGGTCACCGACTTCGCGACCGCCGAGCTGGTCAAGGTCTCGGCCAACGCCTTCCTGGCCACCAAGATCTCCTTCATCAACGCGGTCGCCGAGGTGTGCGAGGCCGCCGGCGCCGACGTCGTCGACCTGGCCGACGCCATCGGCATGGACGCCCGGATCGGGCGCAAGTTCCTCAACGCCGGCATCGGCTTCGGTGGCGGCTGCCTGCCCAAGGACATCAGGGCCTTCGTGCACCGGGCCGGCGAGCTCGGCGTGGAGGACGCCATGTCGTTCCTGCGGCAGGTCGACGACATCAACCAGCGTCAGCGCCAGCGGGTCGCCAAGATCGCCACGGGCATGCTCGGCGGCAGCGTCACCCGCTCGCGGATCGGGGTGTGGGGGGCGGCGTTCAAGCCCGACAGCGACGACGTGCGCGACTCGCCCGCGCTGTCGATCGCGGGTGAGCTCCACCTCCGCGGCGCCCACGTCGTGGTCTACGACCCGGAGGCCACCGAGACCGCCCGCGCGATCTTCCCGACCCTCGAGTACGTCGGCTCGGCTGTCGACGCCGCGCGCGACGCCGACCTGCTGCTGCACCTGACCGAGTGGAAGGAGTTCCGCGCGGTCGACCCCGAGCAGCTCGGCTCGGTGGTGCGCCGCAAGCAGGTCCTCGACGGCCGCAACCTCCTCGACCTCGAGGCGTGGCGCGCCGCCGGCTGGACCGCCCGCGGCCTCGGCCGCCGCTGACCCGCCCGGCCGGTGCGGTGACGCGCCGCGGGCGGGCGTTTCGGCTGCAATTGCTGGCGAAGTGCCCCTGTCCGGGGCCGATCGAGGGGCCACAGCCGAGCAATTGCAGCGGAAACGCCCGGCCCGCGGACCGACCGGCCCCGGCGCTCAGCGGTGGAGCGGGCCGAGGTGGAGACCCGGCCAGGTCGCGACCAGCTGGCGCTCGTCGAGGATCTTCTCGAGGTCGGCGTCGTAGGTGTGGCCGCTGGCGTTGCGGCGCAGCACGTAACCCAGCCCGTGGGTGCGGTAGACCGTCGCGCCGCCGCCGCGCAGGGCGTCGAGCAGGTGGCGGTCGACGTGGCGCGGCACCGGGGCGAAGCCCCCGACCTCGCGCAGCAGCGAGCGGCTGAGCAGCAGCGTGCCGCCCGCGACCCACGGCGTGTAGAACTCGCCGGGGTGGCGTCGTTGGACGGTCTGGTCACGCTCGGTGACGTAGTAGAGCTCGTCGGCGCAGCCCACGAGGTCGGCCCCGCTGTAGGCGCGGGCGCGGAGCAGGTCGGCGACGAAGCCGGGGGCGTACCAGTCGTCGTCGTCCATCTTCAGCACGAGGTCGCCTGACGCCGCCGACGCCGCCGCCGACAGGACGTCGCCGAAGACGCACGACTCCGCCTGGGGGAGCACGACCACCGGGAGGTCGGAGCCCAGCAGGTCGCGCACCCGCGCCCGGTCGGGCTCGAAGCCGTGGGTGGCGAGCACGAGCTCGAGCGCGTGGACGTCGACCTGCCGGCCGACCTGCGCCAGCGCGTGCTCGAGCATGTCGGGCCGCCTGGTCGCCATCACGACGCTCACCGACGGCCGTGACGCGGGCGGCGCGAGCACGTCGAGGGCCGCGCGCCGCTGCACGATGCTGTGCTCCTCGCGCGTACGTCGGTCGGTCAGGTCGACCTCCGACGCGACGACGAGCGGCACACCCGAGGCCGCGAGCGCGAGCCGCGCCACGTCGTCGACGTCCACGTCGAGGCGCACACCCAGCGCGGGGCGCAGCGAGCGCACGAGTCCCTCGGTGACCCCCCGCGAGAGGTCGAGCGACGAGAGCGGCACGACGGGTTCGGCGGCGTCGGCGTCGAAGCCGACGGGGTTGACCACCCGCAGGTCGACCGGCGCCTCGGGCAGCACCCACGAGGTGGAGGGCACCGACTGACGCGCCAGCTCGGCGACGACCAGCCCCACCGAGGTCGGCCGGTCGAAGCGCAGCACGCACAGCCACCCGTCGCCCTCGGCCCGCGAGCGGATGGTGGTCAGCGACGGCCCCCGCGGGGTCGGCCGCGGCGACAGGGTCAGGGCCGCGGTGGCCTCGTCGAGCCACACCCCGATCACCGCCGAGCGCACCTCGGCCGGCACCGCGCCTGCGCGCGCCATCGCCCGCAGCTCACCGCGGTCGTGGGCCCGCACCAGCACCCGGGGGTGCTTCCCGGCGGGCGCGACCGTGCCCGGGGTGACCAGCAGCGCGCCAGCGTCCTGGTCGAGGAAGCCGCGCGCGGCCGACCCGAGCTCAGACATCCAGCCGCCCCGGCCGGCGCACGAGCGGGCGCTGCGCCTGCGGCAGCCAGGTGTCGGTGACGTGGTCGACGACGTGCACGCCGGGCGGCGCCTCGATGCGGTGCAACCCCGGCACCTCGTCGCCGCGGCCCTCGCGCAGCGCGCTGAAGACCTCCCACTCTCGGCGCTTGCGCGGCGCGCGGGAGGACTCGAAGTCGTCGGTGCTGGTCCAGTGGGCGAACTCGTCGGTGTCGAGCCACTTCAGCTCCACGACCAGCCCCTCGGGGGCGACGACCCGCTCGGAGGTCGAGGGGAACTCGCGCACCTCCCACTCGAAGGCCTTCACGAACGTGAACTCCGGCCCCATCGGGTAGACCCACGGCTCCAGGAACCGGAATCCGAGGTCGATCCAGGCCACCGACTCGCTCTCGATCGTCAGCGGGTGACGGGGGAAGGCCACCACCGCGTTGGAGTCCTCGAGCTGCCACGACAGGTCGGCCAGCACGCCGACGCCCTCGCGGGTCAGCACCATGTCGCCGTCCCACTTCATCGAGTAGCCGGTGCGGACGTGGGAGAAGGACCAGTTGTAGAAGTGAGTGAGCGAGTGCACCGAGTCGGGTGGGGTGGCGAGGTGCTCGGCGCCGGCCCGGCTGACCCGGAACGGGTACGTCGTCGTGGTCAGCCGGTCGAGCGCGCCGCAGCGCTCGGCGGTGGCGCGGGCCACCTCGAGGGTGCCGTCGTCGGACTCGTTGTCGACCACCACGACGTGCTGCACCGCGGCGAACATCGGAGGCAGCACCCACGGCAGGTTGCGGGCCTCGTTCTTCACGCGGAAGACACACGTCAACCCGGCGGGCAGGTCGCCCTCGGCCCACGCCCACCGCACGTCGTAGTCGGCGTACCCCTCGCGCGAGGGGATGTCGGGCGTGCGGGTGCTCACCGCTCGCGTCCGAGCGCCTTGCGCAGCCCCCGCCGGGCGGAGGCCGGCACCATCGACCGGACGCCGTGCGGGACCCGGTCGACGCCGCGGCGGGCGCTGGCAGCCGGCGCGGGCAGCTGGGCCAGCCCGTCGCGGTGGGCCGCGAGGGCGGAGGACTGGGCGACGGCCTCGGCCTCGTCGTAGAAGTCGGCGTACGCCGTGCGGAGCTCGTCGAGCGCGGCGTGCACCTGCGGGACGTCGCCGTCGGGGTCGGCCAGGCGGTCGAGCTGCTGCCAGCTCTCCTCGGCGATCTCGCGCAGCCGGGGCGGCACCTCGACGTCGTCCCAGGTCAGCTGCACCCGGCGCAGCCCGGGGTCGACGAAGGCGTGCACCGCCCGCACGTCGTTGGCCGAGGCGGTCTGCACCGCGGCCAGGTCGAAGGACTGCCCGATGCCGAAGACCGGGACCGTCCAGTCGCTGAGCAGGTCGCCGTAGCGGACGAAGGCCCGCTGCGAGCCCCGGGTGGCGCGCTCGGTGTGCAGCATCATGTTGATCCACGCGGCGGTGCGGTTGACCTCGCCGAACTTCGCGCCGTAGTACTGCTGCTTGCTGCCGACGACCTCGGTCACCGGCCGCAGCATCGTGACGTACGCCGGCGCCGCGTCGCAGCGCAGCGCAGCCGAGCGCCACAGGCCCAGGAACCACGCGAGGCGCGGGTCCTTGACCACCAGCTCGGGCGCCTCGGCGAACTGGGGCTCCAGCCACTGGTGGAGCCGCTGGCGCAGCGGCTCGAAGGTGCTGAGCTTGCCGGCCTCGAACCAGGCGGCGGGCCGCGCGTCGCTGACCTGCACGTTGCAGCGCTTGAGCAGCTCGTCGTGCAGGTCGACGGCCCACTGCGGCTCACCGAACCCCTTGGGGTTGCTCGCGTCGGCGGTGACCTCCGGCTGCGGCACGTGCAGCCCCAGGGTCTGCAGGATGCCGGCCATGGTGCTGGTGCCGCTGCGGCCGGAGCCCACGACGAAGACCACCCGCCGCTTGACGGGGGGCAGGTTGTCGGCCTGGCTGCTGACCATGGCGTGCAGCCTAACGGCGCCGGCGTCGGGCCCGGGCCTGGCCTCGTCGCCCTCCGGTCCGCGGTCGGGAGGTCAGCCGGCGGACTGCTGCTGGGGCTGGGCGGCGATCAGGCCGGCGTACCAGTCGTAGGAGCGCTTGGGGGTGCGCTGCTGGGTCTCGTAGTCGATGTGGACCAGGCCGAAGCGCTGGGTGAAGCCCTCGGCCCACTCGAAGTTGTCGACCAGCGACCAGGCGTAGTAGCCGCGGACGTCGACGCCGACCTTGATCGCCTTGGCGACGGCCTGCAGGTGGCCTTCGTGGTAGTCGATCCGGGGCTGGTCGTCGACGACGCCGTCGTCGTCGGGGCCCATGCCGTAGGAGCAGCCGCTCTCGGTGATGACGATCGGCGGCAGGGCGGCGCGGTAGCGGGCGCGGAACATGATCAGCCACTCGCCCAGCGCGTCGGGCACGACCGGCCAGCCGAGGTCGGTGGTCGGGTAACCGACCAGCTGCCGGGACTCGAAGGGCATCGGGGCGTCGTCACCGGCCGCGGCGATCTTCATCGGGCTGTAGTAGTTGACGCCGTAGAAGTCGAGCGGCTGGCGGATCGTGGCCAGGTCGCCGTCCTGGACGACGTCCTCGATCAGCGGGGCCAGGTCGACGGGGTAGCGACCGAGCAGCATCGGCTCGAGGAACATGCCGTTCCACATCGCGTCGAAGAGCTTGGTGGCGCCGACGTCGGCCGGCTCGTCGCTCGCCGGCCACATCGGGGCGTGGTTGTTGGCGCACCCGACGCTGGTCGCGCCGGCCTCGCGCAGGGCGATCGTGGCCCGGCCGTGGGCGAGCAGGAGGTGGTGGGCCACCGGGAGGGCGTCGAACATCATCCGCCGCCCTGGTGCGTGCAGACCGGTCGCGTAGCCGAGCATCGTGACGACGTTGGGCTCGTTGACCGGGACCCAGTGCTCGACCCGGTCGGCGAAGCGCTCACCCACGATCGCGGCGTACTCGGCAAAGGCCTCGACGGTCGCGCGGTTGAGCCAGCCGCCGTCGTCCTCGAGCGACTGGGGCAGGTCCCAGTGGAAGAGGGTGGCCATCGGCGCGACCTCGGCCTCGAGCAGCGTGTCGATCAGCCGGTCGTAGAAGGCCAGGCCGCGCGGCTCGGGTGCTCCGCGGCCGGAGGGCTGGATGCGCGGCCAGGCGATCGAGAAGCGGTAGCCACCGACGCCGAGCCGCTTCATCAGCTCCACGTCCTGCTCGAGGCGGTGGTAGTGGTCGCAGGCCACGGCGCCGCTCGACCCGTCGGCGATGCGGCCGGGGGCGGCGGTGAAGGTGTCCCAGATGCTGCGTCCGCGGCCGTCCTCGTCGACGGCTCCCTCGATCTGGTACGCCGCCGTGCTGGTCCCGAAGCGGAAGCCGGGAGGCAGCAGCGGGTAGTCCGGGTGCTGCCGGGTGTCGCTCACGGGCACAATCCTGCCTGTGACTGTCGAGATCCGCCGGGGAACGGCCCGCTTCGTGGAACGCGAGCCCGGGCGGCTCACCCACCACGCCTTCTCCTTCGGCCCCGTGTACGACCCCGAGCGGGTCGCCTTCGGGCCACTGGTCTGCCACGACGACCACCTGCTGGGCCCCGGGCGAGGCTTCGACACCCACCGGCACAGCGACCTGGAGATCGTCACCTGGGTGGTCTCGGGGGCGCTGCGGCACGTGGACTCGTGCGTGGAGTCGGCGGAGGATTCGGTGGAGGAGTCGGTGGTCCAGCCCGGTGCGGTGGCGGTGCTGTCCACCGGGCCGTCGACCGGGCCGTCCACCGGGCCGTCGACCGGGCCGTCAGCCGCCGGCGGGGTCGAGCACTCCGAGCACGCGACCGACGACGGGCCGTGCCGGTTCGTGCAGATGTGGCTGCGGGCGGCCGAGGGCGAGGCCGGGCCGGGGGCGTCGTACGTCGTCGCGCCGGTCGACCTGCCCACCAACCGCCCGGTGCCCATCGCCCAGCCCCGGCTCGACTCGGTGCTGTGGGCGGTGCGCCTCGACGGCGCGCAAGGCACCTCGGTCGAGCTGCCGACCGCCCCGCGGGTGCACGCGTTCGTGGTCACCGGCGCGCTGCTCCGCTCCTCGCTCGCCCAGCCGCTGGCCGCGGGGGACGCCTTCGAGATGACCGACGAGCCGGCGCACACGGTCGCCGCCGGCGTGCCGACCGACCTGCTGGTCTGGACCTTCCACGACGGCGCCGCCCCCATGGTCGTCCGGACCGGCGGCGGCGCCTCCTGGTCGGCGGAGACGCGCGAGCGGACGCCCGAGCAGCAGCGCGCCGACGACGCAGAGGCCTTCGACACACCGCCGGTCGGACCGCTGCGGCTGATGGGTGACTACGGCGCCTTCCCGCTCTGGGACGCCGAGGGCGGGCTGGTCGGTGGCGACGACGAGGGCTACGCCTACCTGCACCGCCACCTCGGCCTCAGCCGCTCGCTCTTCGACGACCTCACACAGTGGGGCGAGGACTGGGACGACCAGGCGCACACCCCCGAGCACGCCGCCCGGGGGCGACTGCTGCTGGCGCGGCTGCAGGCCGAGTGCCCGACGTACGACATCTCGCTGCAGCTCTGAGCCGGCCGGCGACCGGCGGTGGGTGAGCCACCGTCTGGAGGCGTCTTTACGTGGCATACCCACCGCCACCCAGACACCGACCGACCGCCGGTGAGTCAGCCACCGCCCCGACCGTAGAAACGTGGCGGACCCACCGCCCACCCAGGCGCCGACCACCGGCGGTGAGTCAGCCACCGTCTGCCGACCGGCGTCAGCCACCGCCCGACCTGGCAGACCCACCGCCCACCCAGACACCGACCGACCGCCGCCGCCGGTGAGTCAGCCACCGTCCCGACCGGTAGAAACGTGGCAGACCCACCGCCCACCCAGGCACCGAACCACCGCCGGTGAGTCAGCCACCGTCTCAAGGCGTCAGAACGTGGCGTACCCACCGCCGACTCAGACGCCAGGCCGACCGACCGGGACCTGGCCGGCTACCCCAGCAGCCCCAGCGCTCCGGGCCGCACCTCGACCACCGCCGGAGCGACGGAGAGGCCCGGCAGCACGCCGAGCGGCTCGCCGTCGCCGCCGACGGGCACGGGGGTGCGGGCGTCGGCGCGCAGCTCGACGCGGCGGCCGGTCAGGACGGTCACCTCGGGCAGGTCGACGTGGCCGCCGTCGTAGACCTTGGGCAGCGAGCGGATCAGGTCGAGCCGGCCGGCGGCCTCGATGACCACCACGTCGAGCAGGCCGTCGTCGACGGAGGCGTCGGGGGCGATCTTCATGCCCTTGCCGTAGTAGGCGGAGTTGGCGACCACGACGTTGGCGGCGTCGTAGGTGCGCGAATCGCCGTCGACGGTCACCTCGAAGCGGGCCGGCTGGTAGGTCGCGAGCGCACGGATCGCGGCCCAGGGGTACTGCAGCTTGCGCGGCAGCCAGTGCACCCGGTCGACGATCTCGGCGGCGCGGGCGTCGACGCCGCAGTAGACCGAGCCGGCGACCGTACGTCGCTCGGCGCCGGGCAGCAGCAGGTCGAGCAGGTCGACCCGGCGTACGGCGCCCTCGAGCAGCAGCCGCGCCTGGCCGGCGGGGTCCTCGGGCAGCCCGAGCATCCGCGCGAAGTCGTTGCCGCGGCCGGCGGGCAGCACGGCCAGCGTGCCGTCGGCCTGCGAGACCCGGCCCGCCAGCGAGGACAGCATCCCGTCACCACCGACCGACACGATCACGTCGCCGCGACCGAGCGCCTCGTCGAGCAGCCCCGCCATCGCCTTGGGGCCGGGTGAGTAGGTGACCTCGACGCTCGCGCCGGCGTCGCGCAGCAGTCGCGCCACCGGGACGACGGCCTCGGGGGCCGCGCCGCCGCCGGAAGCGGGGTTGACCAGGAAGGTGAACGAGCGGGCGCTCCCGACGGGACTGAGCTCGGGGCCGGTCACGGGATGAGCACCCCCGGGTTGAGCACGCCGGTCGGGTCGAGGTCGGCCTTGACCGCCCGCAGCACGGAGCCGCCGAGCTCGCCGATCTCGCGGGTCAGCCAGGGCTTGTGGTCGGTGCCGACCGCGTGGTGGTGGGTGATCGTCGCGCCGGCGTCCATCATCGCGTCGCACGCGGCGGCCTTGGCGGCCTGCCACTGGGCGAGCGCGTCGTCGCCCTGCTTGGCCGCGACGGTGAAGTACAGCGAGCAGCCGGTCTCGTAGACGTGGGAGATGTGGCACAGCACGATCGCGCCCTCGCCGAGCGAGTCGGTCAGCGCGGCCTTCACCGCCCCGTAGAGCTCGTCGCGCCCGGACCAGAACGTCGCGGTCTCCAGCGTCTCGACCAGCACGCCGACGTCGAGCAGCGAGTCGCGCAGGTACGGCGCGTTGAAGCGGCCGTGCACCCAGGCCTGGCCGGCCTCCTCGCCGACGCAGGTGCCACCCAGGCCCGACAGCACCTCGCTCACGACCGTACGGCGGGCGGTGTTGGCGCCGGGCTCGCCCTCGTAGCCGGTGATCATCAGGCAGCCGGCGTCCGCGTCGCCGCCGATCTCGTCGGGGCGGGCCAGGTTGATCGCCGTCTCGGACTCGTCGGAGAGCCGGATCACGGTGGGCAGCATCCCGGCCTGCGCGAGGGTGCGCATCGCGTCGGCGCCCGCGGCGAACGACGGCCAGCGCCAACCCTCGTAGACCTTCTCGGTCGGCACCGGCCGCACCCGCACGGTGACCTCGGTGATCACGCCGAACGCGCCCTCCGAACCGAGGAAGAGCTGGCGCAGGTCGGGACCGGCCGCGTTGGCCGGCGAGCTGCCGAGCCGGATCTCGCCGCGCGGGGTCGCGACCCGCATCGACACCACGAGGGCGTCGAAGCGGCCGTAGCCCGCGCTGGACTGGCCGCTGGAGCGGGTGGCGGCGAAGCCCCCGATGGTGGCGTGCTCGAAGGACTGCGGGAAGTGGCCCAGGGTCATCCCCTCGGCCGCGAGGAGCGCCTCGGCCTCGGGGCCGCGCAGTCCGGGCTCGAGGGTCGCGGTCATCGAGACGTGGTCGACGGCGAGCAGGCCCTTCATCGCCACCAGGTCGAGGCTCAGCAGGCCGGCGTACCCCTCGCGCCGGGCGACGAGGCCGCCGGTGACCGACGTACCGCCGCCGAACGGGACGACCGCGAGGTGGTGCTCGACCGCGAAGGCCAGGACGGCAGCGACCTCGTCGTGGGTGGCCGGGCGGACGACGGCGTCGGGCGCGTCGGTGAGGTCGCCGGCGCGCTGGCGGAGCAGGTCGGGCGTGGACTTGCCGCGGGTACGGAGCCGGCGCGTGGTGTCGTCGGTGAGCACCCGGTCGGCGCCGAGCAGGTCGCGCAGCCCGGACAGCAGAGCCGGGTCGAGGCCCGGCTCGGGCAGCGACACGGCGTCGAGCGCGCGGCTCTCCTCGAGGCCGAAGGCCATCTCGATCAGCCCGCGGGCGGCCTCCGGGAGGTCGGTGGCGCGGTCGGCGGCCCCCCAACGGCTGGGGTGCATCTCGGGCTGCTGGACGGTGGGCTCGGTGCGGGTCATGTGTTACAGTGTGACACATGTCGTCACTTCGTAACAACCCCTCCTCGGAGCAGTCCGCCAGCGACCCCCGCGACGGCTACCTCGACGCGGCTCGCGAGTGCATCCTCGACGTGGGCTGGCGGCGGACGACGCTCACCGAGGTCGCTCGCCGGGCGGGGGTCTCGCGGATGACGATCTACCGCAGCTGGTCCGACATGGAGCAGCTGCTCGGCGACCTGATGACCCGCGAGTGGACCGACGTGGTGTCCGGCGCCGCGACCGCCGGGGAGGGCGAGGGCGACAGCCCGCTCACGCGCCTGCGCCGCGACCTGCCGACGATCGTGCAACGACTGCGGGCCAACGAGCTCTTCGTGCGCATCGTCGAGCTCGACCCCGCACTGGTGCTGCCGTACGTGCTCGCGCGGCGCGGGCGCTCGCAGGACGCGATCCTCGCGCTCCTGGAGGACGTCGTGGCCCGCGGCCAGGCGGCCGGCGAGATCCGCGCCGGCAGCAGCGCCGCGATCGCCCGCGCGCTGGTGCTCGCCGGGCACGGGTTCGTGCTCTCGGCCCAGACCATGGTCGACGACCGCGTGACCGAGGCCGAGCTGGCCGCCGAGCTGGCCCACCTCATCGAGCGGGTGCTGGCCCCGTGAGCGCTCCGACCAGGATCACCCCCGGCCTGGCCGGCGCCCCCACCGAGGTCGACGTGGTCGTCATCGGCCTCGGGGTGACCGGGGCGGGCGTCGCGCTCGACGCCGTCAGCCGGGGGCTCTCCGTCCTGGCCGTCGACGCCCACGACCTCGCCTTCGGCACCTCGCGCTGGTCCTCCAAGCTCGTCCACGGCGGCCTGCGCTACCTCGCCAACGGCCAGGTCGGCGTCGCCCACGAGAGCGCCGTCGAGCGCGGGATCCTGATGGAGACCACCGCGCCTCACCTCACCCACCCGATGGCGGTCGTGCTGCCGCTGACCTCCTCGGTCGGCCGCGCCCAGGGCGTGCTCGCCCACGCCGGGCTGCTGGCCGGCGACGGCCTGCGCCGCGCCGCCGGCACCACCGCCGAGACCCTCCCCAGGCCGCGCCGTCTCTCGACCACCGAGCTGCTGCAGATGGCGCCCGCGCTGCGCCCGGCCGGGCTCCGGGGAGGCCTGCTCTCCTGGGACGGCCAGCTCGAGGACGACGCCCGCCTGGTCACCACCATCGCCCGCACCGCCGCCGGGCTCGGGGCCCACGTGCACACCCACGCGCGCGTCGTCACCGCCACCGGCACCCAGGTCGTGCTGCGCGACGAGCTCACCGGCGAGGAGCGCACCGTGGCGACCCGCACGGTCGTCAACGCCGCGGGGGTGTGGGCCGGCGACCTGGTCGACGAGGTCCGGCTGCGTCCGAGCCGCGGGACCCACCTCGTGCTCCGGGCCGACACCCTCCCCGGGCTCTCCGTGTCGGTCTTCGCGCCCATCCCCGGCTCGACCAGCCGCTTCGTGCTGGTGCTGCCCCAGGCCGACGGCACGATCTACGTCGGTCTCACCGACGAGCCCGTCGAGGGTCCCGTGCCCGACGTGCCGGAGCCGACCGAGCCCGAGATCGGCTTCCTGCTCGACGTCGTCGGGGCCGCGTTCTCGCGGCCGCTGCACCGCTCCGACGTGGTCGGTGCCTTTGCCGGGCTGCGACCGCTGCTCGACGCGGGCGAGGACGAGACCGCCGACCTCTCGCGCAAGCACGCGGTGCTCACCAGCGCCACGGGCGTGGTCACGGTCGTCGGCGGCAAGCTGACGACGTACCGCCGGATGGCGCAGGACGCCGTCGACGCCGCCGTCGCCCACGCGGGCCTGGTCGCCGGCCCCTGCCGCACCCGCGACCTCCCGCTCCTCGGCGCGGCCTCCCGCCCCGCCCTGGCCGCGCTCGAGCTGCCGACGCGGCTGGTACGTCGCTTCGGCACCGACGCCGAGCTCGTCCTGGCCACCGCCCGCGAGGTCACCGGCCTCGGCGACGACGAGCTGCTCGCCCCGGTCGCCGCCGGCGTCCCCACCACCCTGGCCGAGCTGGTCTTCGGGGTGACCCACGAGGGCGCCGCCGACGTCGCCGACCTGCTCGACCGGCGTACCCGCGTGGGCCTGGTGCCCACCGACCGCGAGCGGGCGGTCCCCGCCGCCGAGCGCGCCCTCGCGCTGGCCCGTGCCCACGGCGCCGCCACCCGGGTGCGATGAGTCTCGCCCGCGAAGGTGGTCAGCACCTCCCGTACGGGTCCAGACTGGGCGAGGACGAGGAGCGGGCATGACGACGACGGCGCGACGGGAGACCCTGAGGATGACCACGGAGACTCGGGCAGAGGATGCCTCCGAGGACACCACGACCGAGCTGCAGGACTTCGACGGGCTGACCTCGCGCTACCAGCGTGAGCTGCTGGCGCACTGCTACCGGATGAGCGGGTCGGTGCACGAGGCCGAGGACCTCGTCCAGGAGACCTTCCTGCGGGCCTGGCGGGCCAGCGCCGACTTCGAGGGTCGCTCGTCGGTGCGCACCTGGCTCTACCGGATCGCCACCAACGTCTGTCTCACCAACCTCGAGGGCCGCCCCCGGCGTCCGCTGCCCGCCGGCATCGGCACCCCCGACGCCCGCGCCGGCGACGCGCTCGAGGAGGGCACCGACATCCCCTGGCTCGAGCCGGTCCCGGACGCGGCCGTCGTGGTCGCCGAGCGCGACACGATCCGGCTCGCCTTCGTGGCCGCGCTCCAGCACCTGCCGGCCCGCCAGCGCGCGGTGCTGATCCTGCGCGACGTGCTGCGCTGGTCGGCCAAGGAGGTCGCCGAGGCCCTCGACACCACGACCGCAGCGGTCAACTCCGCCCTCCAACGCGCGCACGCGCAGCTCAAGGAGCGCGGCCTCACCGCCGACACCGTCCGGCCCGACCTGACCCCGGCGCAGCAGCTGATGCTCGAACGCTACGTCGATGCCTTCTGGCGCAAGGACGTCACCCAGATCGTCGCCATGCTCACCCAGGACGCCGTGTGGGAGATGCCGCCGTTCACCGGCTGGTACGTCGGCGCCGACAACATCGGCGCGCTGATCGACGGGCAGTGTCCCGGCGGCACCCACGACATGCCGATGATCCGCACCGTGGCCAACGGGCAGCCCGCCTTCGGCCTCTACATGCGTCAGTCGGACGGCTCCTTCCGTCCCTTCCACCTGCAGGTGCTCGACCTCGACGGAGAGCGGGTGCGACACGTCGGCGCGTTCTTCGACCCACGCCTCTTCGAGACCTTCGGGCTCCCCGCACACCTGCCCGCCGGCTACGTGCCGTCGGCTGCGCCCTCTCCTGCGCCCTCCCCTGCCCCCACCCGCTGATGTCAGGCCCTCGGGGGCACGACGCTGCCATCGGGCTGCTGGAGAGCGCCCTCGACTACACCCGCGCGGTGCTCGGCCACCTGGACGCCGACCCCGACCGGCCCGCCGACCTGACGCGCCCCACCCCCTGCCGCGACTGGGACCTCGGGCGGCTCCTGGCCCACCTCGAGGACTCGCTGGACGCGTTCGCCGAGGGCGCCCACGGCGCCGTCTCGCTCGACCCCCGGGTGCCGGCCCCGGTGCGGGCCGCGGCCCTGCGCCGCAAGGCCTGCCACCTGCTCGGGTCGTGGTCGGCGGCCACCGCCGGCAGCGTCACGATCGGGGGCCGGCCGCTCCCGACCTCGGTCGTCGCCGGAGCCGCGGCCCTGGAGGTCACCGTGCACGGCTGGGACGTCGCGGCCACCCTGCACCGCCCGGACACCGGTCCTAGCACCACGACGGCCACGGCCTCAGCGGTGTCGACGGGCCCGCCGGCCGGACCGCTGAGCCCGATCCCGCCCGGTCTCGCCTCGGCCCTGCTCGAGGTCGCCTCGGCGATGGTCGACCCGGCCGACCGGCGCGGGCTCTTCGCCGCTCCCCGCGCGACGACCCCCGAGGACGACCCCGAGACCCGGCTGCTGGCGTTCCTCGGACGCGACCGGTCCAGACCCGTGACGAGCAACCCTGCCGTTCGGCGTACACGACCGCCCTGGGCTTCCTAGCCTGTGCCGCATGCCCACCGACACGTGCGAGACCGACGCCACGGCTCGCCTCGAGCTCAGCGGGGTGTTGCTGCGCAGCGGTCAGGTGACCGAGGCGCTGGGCACCCTGAGCGGACTGCTCCTCTCCACCGACGTCGCCGGGTGGGGTGACGTCGAGCAGGCCCGGCTCCTGGCCGGGCTGATGGAGTGCCGCCTGGTGCGCGGAGACCTCGGAGAGGCGATGACGATCGCCGAGCAGCTGTCCCCGTTGCTCGCGGTCGGCGGGCAGGCGGCCGCGCTGGCCCACCACACCCTCGGCGAGCTCGAGCTGGCGCAGGGCGACGCAGAATCCGCGCTCGCGCACTACCTCGCCGCCGGCGAGATCGCCGACGCCCTCGACATCCCGGCCGACGTGCTGCCCTGGCGGGCCGACGCGGTGGTCGCGCTGGTGCACACCGGTGGTCGCGACGCCGACCGGATGGCCCACGACCACCATGCCGCGGCCCTGCGCACGACCTCGCCGTACGCCGTCGCGCACGCGCTGCGCGCCCTGGCCAGCGCCGACACCGGCGGACGCCGGCTGCTGCTGCTGCGCGAGGCCCGGGCCGCGCTCGAGGGCGTCGTCGCCGCCCGGCTGGCCGCCCAGATCGACACCGACATCGCCGGGCTGCTCGTCCTGCACGCCTCGCCCGGCGGTGCGGCCGAGGCCGTGGCCCTGCTGCGTGCCGCGGAGCGGTACGCCGGCCAGCAGGAGCTCTGGCCGCTGCAGGGCCGCGTGCGCCGGCTCCTGGATCGGGTCGGCGAGCCGCCCCGGCCGGTGCACCACGAGGCCGTGGCCGCCCTCACCCGGGCCGAGCTCCGCGTCGCCCACCTCGCCGTCGACGGACTCACGAACCGCGAGATCGCCGCACGGCTGGTGGTCAGCGTCAAGGCCGTCGAGTGGCACCTCTCGCGCGTCTACCGCAAGCTCGGCATCAGCTCGCGGCGTGCGCTCGCGGCCGCGCTCGGCTCCGGCCGCTGACCGGTTCGTCGGCCGGGGGCTGACCCGAGGGCTGACCCGCGCAGCCCGCTCGGCACCCGTCGCGTCGTGCTCAGTACTGGTGGAACCAGCGGCCGAGGTCGGCGGAGACTCCGGGACAGGTGAGGTTCATGTCGCGGTTGTCCTGCACCCACTGCCCCAGCACCGCCTCGCCGCCCTGGATCACCCAGTCGGCGCCGCAACGCTCCAACGCCTCGTCGGCCGAGGTCTGCCCGGCCGCGCGCCACTCGGGCACGCCGAGCCGGAAGCCGCCGACGATCTCGGTCCACAGGTAGGGCGTCGAGTAGACGCCGATCGCGTAGCCCGCGTCGCGGTAGCCGCGGGCCACCCCCTCCACGACCGCGGCGTTCGCCACCTGGTCGGTGCTCCACCCGAAGTCGGGCACGGGCTCGACGTCGATCCACACGATCGGACTGCGCAGGTCGGCCTCGCGCATCGAGGCCACGTTGTAGCGGGCCTGCTGGTAGCCGGTGTTGCGCAGGGCGCCGAGCCGCTCGGAGCCGTCGAAGGGCCCCGTGCGGGAGTGCTCGGCCACGGTCGCGGCGTCGGGATAGCTGGCCACGGCGTACGCCGCCGCCATCAGGCCGCGATCACGCACGTAGGCGGCCTGCTCCGCGAGGCAGGGGTTGCGCACGAACCCGGGGCCGTTGGTCAGCCCGACGACGACGTACTCGGCCTCGGCGACGGGCAGCGGGGCGCCGAGCGTGCGCTTCTGGGGGATGCCCAGGCCCTTCGGGCACTGCGGCCAGCTGATGTCGGCGCCGAGCACAGCCCCGGTGCGGGCGGGGATCCGCTGCTTCGGGGCGATCCGCTCGGCCTTCTTCCGCAGCTGGTCGACCAGCGCCCCAGCCGAGTCAGGCTCAGCGTCCGTGGTGGCCTTGCCGCCGCGCCGCTGCGCGCGTTCGGCGGGGGACGGCGATCCGTCACCGGTGGTGGCCGGCGCGCCGCTGCTCGCCGGCTCGGTGGCCCGGACCGGCTCGTCGCCCCCGCAGCCGGCCAGGACGACCGCGAGGACCACGCCCAGGGCGGCCCGGACGAGCACGCGCCCGCCCCCCACTCCCGACCGGCTCCGCCGCACGCGCTTCTCCCTCGTCCTTCAGCCCTCGTCCGTCCGCCAGTCGATCCACCGGCCGTGCCCGTGGGTCCAGGCTACGGCGCGCCCGTCGACACCGAGCACGAATGCGGCGCGACCCTCCGGGGCCGGGGCCGCCGTCGCGGTGACCCGGGGCAGGACCTCGGGCGCCTCGTTGCTGACCCAGTGGCACGCGCCGTCGGCGACGAGACCGGCCATCATCTCGGCGAAACGCTCCCGGTCCGGGCCCGTCAGGTAGGCGATCACCGCGCTGTGGAAGACGATCACCGGACCGTGCGCGGCCGCCCGCTCGACGAGGGCCGGCAGGTGCTCGAGGAGGTCGCCCTCGACGAGGTACGGCGGGTCCGAGGCGGCGACCTCGACGGCCCGGGCGAGCAGCGCCCGGCGGTCGTCGTGCTCGGGCCAGATCAAGGTGGTCAGCCAGGCCATCTGGTCGGCGTCACGCAGGTCGAGCGGGTGCAGGTCGATGCCACCGCGCCAGGCCACCGCGGGCGGCGCGCTCGGCAGCGGTGCCGGGCCACCCACCCGGCAGGGCAGGAACGGGCCCTCCCCCACCGTGACCCGACCCGCGTCGGTGCTCCAGTCGTAGGACCACCGGTCGGGATACAGGCACAGACCAGCGCTCGCGCCGACCTCGAGCAGGGCGACCGGCCGGTCGCCCGCCTCCCGCGCGAGCGCGGCGAAGGCGGGGGTCAGGGTGGCGAGGCGTCCGACCTCGTTGGTCTGGGTGGCGCGGGCCAGGATCGTGCGCCGCACCGGGCTCCCCGACGCGTCGTCGGCGAGCAGGGCAGCGCGCAGGCCGGCGTACGGGCCGGGCGCGGGCACGCCGTGCCAGCGGGCAGCGGCGAAGACCAGGTTGGGCTGCGCCTTGCCGTCGGGCAGGGTCGCCAGCCAGGCCTGCACCTCCGGGTCCTCCAGCACCCCGCGGGTCCACGCCCGGAAGCAGTCGGAGTCGCAGGCCGCCAGGAAGTCGGCGTACAGCGCGACCACGGGGCCGCGGGTCTCCACCTCACTCGACCTTGAGCGCGACGTAGGTGGTCTCGAGGTACTCCTCGATGCCCTCGAAGCCGCCCTCGCGCCCGAAGCCGCTGGACTTCACCCCGCCGAACGGCGCCGCAGCGTTGGAGACCAGACCGGTGTTGACCCCGACCATGCCGAACTCCAGCGCCTCCGCGAGCCGGATCGTGCGCGCGAGGTCACGGGTGAAGACGTAGGACGACAACCCGTACTCGGTGGCGTTGGCCCGCTCGATCGCCTCCTGCTCGGTCGCGAAGGTGGTGATCGGCGCGACCGGCCCGAAGATCTCCTCGGTGTTGATGTCGGACCCGGGCGGTACGTCGACCAGCACGGTCGGCTCGTAGAAGTAGCCCTCGCCCTCGGGGGCCGAGCCGCCGCAGAGCACCCGGGCGCCGTCGTGCACCGCGTCGGTGACCAGCCGGCCCACCGACTCCAGCGCCTTCTCGTCGATCAGCGGCCCGACGTCGACGCCGTCGTCCTGGCCGCGGCCGAGCGTGAGCGCGCCCATCCGCTCGGCCAGGCGGCGGGCGAAGTCGTCGGCCACGGACTCGTGCACCAGGAAGCGGTTGGCGGCGGTGCAGGCCTCGCCCATGTTGCGCATCTTGGCCAGCATCGCCCCCTCGACCGCGGCGTCGAGGTCGGCGTCGTCGAAGACCAGGAACGGGGCGTTGCCGCCGAGCTCCATGCTCACCCGCTGGAGGCGCTGCGCCGACTGCTCGACCAGCCGGCGGCCGACCCCGGTGGAGCCGGTGAAGCTCACCTTGCGCAGCCGGTCGTCGTCCATCAGGGCGGTGCTCAGCGCACTCGCGTCGGTCGTCGTCACGACGTTGAGGACCCCGTCGGGCAGCCCGGCCTCGGCCAGCAGCGCGGCCAGCGCGAGCATCGTCAGCGGGGTCTGCGCGGCGGGCTTGACCACCATCGTGCAGCCGGCCGCGACCGCCGGGCCGATCTTGCGGGTGCCCATGGCGAGCGGGAAGTTCCACGGCGTCACGAACAGGCACGGACCGACCGGCTTCTTGATGGTCAGGATCCGGCTGCCTCCGGCGGGGGCCTGGAGCCAGGAGCCGCGGATCCGCACGGCCTCCTCGGCGTACCAGCGGAAGAAGTCGGCGCCGTAGGCCACCTCGCCCTTGGCCTCGGCGACCGTCTTGCCCATCTCGAGGCTCATCAGCTCGGCGAAGTCGTCGGCCCGCGCGGTCACCAGCTCGAAGGCGGTGCGCAGGATCTCGCCCCGCTCGCGCGGCGGGGTCGCGGCCCAGCCCGCCTGGGCGGCCACCGCCGCGTCGAGCGCCTCGAGAGCGTCGCCGGTGGTCGCGTCGGCCACGTCGGTGAGCACCGACCGGTCGGCCGGGTCGACCACGTCGAGTCGGGCGCCCGAGGCGGCCGCCCGCCAGGAACCACCGATGAACAGGTTGCGCCGGTCGCCAGCCACGAGATCGAGTCCGCTCATGCGACCTACTCTCGCACCCGGACCTGACGGCCGCACCCGGGACCGCCGGGACCCCCCGCAGGCAGACGCCGACCATTGGTCAGAAGTGGCGCGTGACTGCTCGCCACCGACGACGTACGCTAGGAGTTGTCGTCTTCGGAGGGAGCACCGAGAAGTCGACAGAACCCCTCGTTGACCCCATGCAACGGGGGGTTCCCCCGTCCGGGGTCAGCGGGCGGCGCGCAGGAGGCCCTCGAGCAGCGGACCTGCGGTGCGGGACCCCGACGCCCCGAGCTCGACGAACGCCGCCACGGCCACGTCGCCCTGCGCGGCGATCATCCACGCGTGGGTGCGCAGCGATCCGCCGCGCTCGAACTCCGCGGTGCCGGTCTTGGCGATGACCGGAGGCCCCGGCACGTCGGCCAGCCCCCGACCGCTGCCCTCGGTGACGACCGCCCGCAGCAGCTGGCGGAGCGTGTCGCCCTCCCGCTCGGTGAGCGGGAGGGTCTCGGGCTCGGTGACCTCGACCTGCTGGAGCAGCCGCGGGACGACCAGCCGACCCGACTGGACCGACGCGATCACCGTCGCCATCGCCATCGGTGAGGCCAGGACCCGGCCCTGCCCGATCAGGTCGGCGGCCTTCTCGGTCTCACCGGCCGGCGGCGGGACCTGACCGAAGTAGGCCGGGAAGCCCAGGTCGTGGTCGATCCCGAGCCCGAGGGACGCGGCCGCGTCGAACAGGTCGGTCTCACCCAGACGGTCACGCTCGGCGATCACGGCGGTGTTGCAGGAGTTGGCGAGGGCCGTGCGCCACGAGATCGACCCCAGCGCACCGGACGGGTAGTCGTCGTAGTTCTCGAACCGCTTGCCGTCGACGACCACGGCCCGGTCGCACGAGACGGTCGTGGTGGGGGTCAGCCCGGCGCGCAGCAGCGCCAGGCTGCTGACCGCCTTGAACGTCGACCCCGGCGCGAACTGCCCGAACGTGGCCATGTTGTAGCCGTCGGTGCCGGGACCGTTGGCCGCGGCCAGGATCGCGCCGTCGCTGGGCCGGAGAGCGACCAGCGCGCTGGCCGGACCGACGTCGGCGAGCAGCCGCTCGGCGGCCGACTGGAGGTCGAGGTCGAGGGTCGTCTTCAGCGCTGTGCCCTGCTGGGCGTCGGCCCGCCACAGCTCGCGCTCCTTGCCGTCGGAGGCGACGGCGTCGACCACGACGCCCGCCCGGCCCTGGAGCTGTTCGTCGTAGCGCTGCTGGAGCCCGGAGAGCCCGGCCTCGTCACCCACCTCGTAGAGGTCGGGCTGGGCCTCGATCATCTCGGCGGTCACCTCGCCGACGCTGCCCAGGATCGGGGCCGCGAAGCCGGGGGTCGGCCCCAGCGGGACGTCGTCGGAGACCAGCATGCCGCCGGGCATGGTGTTGTAGTTGAGCGCCACCTCTCGCGGGACAGCAGCCGGACGGAAGACCCCGGCCTCGACGAAGGCCTTGGCGCCCGCGGCCTTCGCGCGCTCGACGTAGGGCCCGACCTCGATGTCGACCAGGCGGGCCATCGCGCGCGCCGCCGCACCGACGCGGCCCGCGGGCACGCGGGCCTTGTCGAGGCCCACCCGCACCACCGGCCGAGCGGTCACCAGCGCCAGGCCCTGGGCACCCAGGATGTCGCCGCGGCGCGCCGCGATCGGGGTGAGGTCGAGCACCGTGCCGCCGGTCAGGCTGGGCTCGATGACCGGCCGGTCCCAGGCGACCTGCCACGTGGACCCCGAGCGGGTCAGCCGCACCGGCGAGTCGTAGGTCCACTCCTCGCCCTGGGGGCCCAGCGGCCACGACCAGACCAGCGTCGCCCGGGCGGCGTCGCCCTCCTCCTCGACCACGCCGGGCACGACCGTGGGCTCGACCTCGCCGAGGCCCTCGACCACGGCCGCGTGCTCGGCCGCGACCTGCTCGGGCGTGTCGTCGCTGAAGGCGACGGCGTCGAAGTCGCCGTCGACCAGGGCCTCGGCGAGGGCCTGCACCGTCGCCTCGGCGCCGGCGGCGTCCTGCTCGGGCGGGTCGTCGCCTGCGGTGCAGGCGCTGAGCGCGGTCAGGACGAGCAGGGCCAGCACCGGCCGGGCGGCCGGACGGAGATGAGCACGGGTCCGAGACAACATGCGAGTTGTCTACCAGGGCTCACCCCCAGGCCGGGGTCAGCCCTTCTTGTGCCGCGGCTTGCGCGTCGAACCGTCGGAGTCGTCGCCGCTGCGCGAGGCCGGCGGACCCTGGTCGCGGCTGAGCTCGATGAGCTTGCCGCTGATCCGGGTCTGGCTCAGCGCCGCCCAGGTCTCCTCGGCCAGGTCGGCGGGCAGCTCGACCAGCGAGTGGTCGGGGCGGATGGCGATGTGGCCGAAGTCCTTGCGCTGCAGGCCGCCCTCGTTGGCGATGGCGCCGACGATCTGGCGGGGCTCGACCTTGTGGCGCTTGCCCACCGAGATCCGGTACGTCGCCAGCGGCACGTCACCGCCCCGGCGCGGCGTGCGCTGGTGGCGGTCGCCGCCACGGGGGCCCCGGTCGGGGCTGTTGGGGCTGCCGCCGCGGTCGGGGCGCTCGGTGCGGACGGGCCGCTCGGCGCGCTGCCGGGCCTGCTCCTGCTCGGGGTCGAGCAGCAGCGGGGTGTCGCCCTGGGCGACGATCGCCAGCGCCGCGGCCACGTCGACCTCGGGCACGTCCTGCTCGCGGACGTAGTGGTTGATGATGTCGCGGAACGCAGCTATCCGGGCCGACTGGCCCAGCGCCTCGGTGATCGCGTCGTCGAAGCGCCGCAGCCGCGTGGTGTTGACGTCCTCGGTCGAGGGCAGCGACATCTGGGTGAGCGGCTGACGCGTGGCCTTCTCGATGTGCTTGAGCAGGTAGCGCTCGCGGGGGGTGACGAACGAGATCGCGTCGCCCTTGCGGCCGGCCCGCCCGGTGCGACCGATGCGGTGCACGTAGGACTCGGTGTCGGTGGGGATGTCGTAGTTGACGACGTGGCTGATCCGCTCGACGTCGAGACCGCGGGCGGCGACATCGGTGGCGACGAGGATGTCGAGCTTGCCGGACTTGAGCTGGTTGACGGTCTTCTCGCGCTGCGCCTGCACCACGTCGCCGTTGATGGCCTGCGCGGAGAAGCCGCGGGCCCGCAGCTTCTCGGCGAGGGTCTCGGTCTCGTTCTTGGTGCGGACGAAGACGATCATCCCCTCGAAGTTCTCGACCTCGAGGATGCGGGTGAGCGCGTCGACCTTCTGGGGGTAGCTCACCGTCAGGTAGCGCTGGCTGGTGTTGGCCGAGGTCGTGGTCTTGTTCTTGACCGTGATCTCGACGGGGTCGGTGAGGTACTTCTTCGACAGCCGGCGGATCTGCGCCGGCATGGTCGCCGAGAACAGCGCGACCTGCTTGCTGTCAGGGGTGTCGGCCAGGATGGTCTCGACGTCGTCGGCGAAGCCCATGTTGAGCATCTCGTCGGCCTCGTCGAGCACCAGGAAGCGCAGCTCCGAGAGGTCGAGCGTGCCCTTGTCGAGGTGGTCCATGATCCGGCCGGGGGTGCCGACGACGACGTGGACGCCGCGGCGCAGCGCGCTGAGCTGGACGCCGTACGCCTGGCCGCCGTAGACGGGGAGCACGTGGACGCCGCGGGTGTGGGCGGCGTACTTCTCGAAGGCCTCGCAGACCTGGAGCGCGAGCTCACGGGTCGGGGCGAGGACCAGCGCCTGGACGCTCTTCTGCTTGACGTCGAGCCGGTCGAGGATCGGCAGCGCGAACGCGGCCGTCTTGCCGGTGCCGGTCTGCGCGAGGCCGACCAGGTCGGCGCCGGCCAGCAGCGGCGGGATCGTCTGGGCCTGGATCGCCGAGGGCGTCTCGTAGCCGACGTCCTTGAGGCTGCGCAGGACGGAGTCGCCCAGCCCGAGGTCGGCGAACGTGACGGCCGGGGCTTCGGGGTCTGAGGTGCTCACCCCCGCAACGGTAGTGGGTCGCGGCGGCGGCGGGGGTTTCGTCGCCGCGGTGCCGTCGGTCACCCGGGGAGAGTCACTCACTCGACCGTGACCGACTTGGCCAGGTTGCGGGGCTTGTCGATGTCGTGACCCAGGGCCATCGCGGCGTGGTAGGCCAGGATCTGCAGGGGGATCGTGAGCAGGATCGGGTCGAGCTCGCGCTCGCTGCGCGGGACGTCGATCCGCAGGGCCTCGACGTCGCCGAGGTCGACGCCCTCGTGGGTGACGACCACGAGCGGGCCGCCCCGCGCCGCGATCTCGTGGAGCGCGCCGACGTTGCGGTCGGTGAGCTCGTCGTCGGGCACGATCGCGACGGTGGGGACGTCGGGCGAGATGAGCGCCAGCGGACCGTGCTTGAGCTCGGAGGTCTGGTAGGCCTCCGCGTGGCGGTAGCTGATCTCCTTGAACTTCTGGGCTCCCTCCCGGGCCACCGGGAAGCCGCGCACCCGACCGATGAAGAACAGGCTCTCGCTCGCGGCGAGGGTCTGCGCGATCTCGACCAGCTCGTCCTCGCGGGCGACGATCTCGGCGATCTGGGCGGGCAGCTGGGTCAGCCCGGCGATCAGGCGGCGGCCGTCGGCGATGGAGAGGTCGCGGACGCGGCCGAGCTGGAGCGCGAGCAGCGCGAAGCCGAGGAACATGTTGGTGAGCGCCTTGGTGGAGGCGACCGCCACCTCGGGTCCGGCGTGCAGGTAGATGCCCCCGTCGACCTGGCGGGCGATCGCGGAGCCGACGACGTTGACCAGCCCGATCACGCGCCCACCCTTGCGCTGCACCTCCTGGACGGCGAGCAGGGTGTCGAGGGTCTCGCCGCTCTGGCTGACCACGACGTAGAGGGTGTCGGGCTCGATGACGGGGTCGCGGTAGCGGAACTCCGAGGCGGCCTCCGCGTCGGCCGGGATCCGGGCCAGCTCCTCGATCAGGGCGGCGCCCATCTGGCCGACGTAGTAGGCGGAGCCGCAGCCGAGGATCTTCACCCGGCGGATGGCGCGGCTCTCGCGCGCGTCCATGTTGAGCCCGCCCAGGTGGCCGGTGCCGAAGCGCTCGTCGAGGCGCCCGCGCAGCACCCGCTCGGCGGCCTCGGCCTGCTCGTGGATCTCCTTGCGCATGAACGACTCGTGCTCGCCGGCGTCGTACGACGCGGGGTCGATGTCGAGGGTCACCGCCTGGCGCGGGGTCGCGGTGAGGTCGCCGCGGTACGTCGTGAAGCCCGCGGCCGTGACGGTGGCGATCTCGCCGTCCTCGAGGTGGGCGACGGTGGTGGTGTAGCGGACGATCGCGGCCAGGTCGGAGGCGACGTACATCTCCTTCTCGCCGACACCGATGATCAGCGGGCTGCCGTTGCGGGCCACCACGATCCGGTCGGGGAAGTCGACGTGGACGACCGCGACACCGTAGGTGCCCTCGATCGCGGACAGGGCCTGGGCGACCTTGCCCTCCAGGGTCTCGGCCTCCGAGCGCGCGACCAGGTGGGCCAGCACCTCGGTGTCGGTGTCGGAGGTCAGGTCGACGCCGGTCTCGGAGAGCTGGGCGCGCAGCGCCGCGGCGTTGTCGATGATGCCGTTGTGGACCACCGCCACCTGGCCCTTGCCGTCGACGTGGGGGTGGGCGTTGACGTCGTTGGCGGGGCCGTGGGTGGCCCAGCGGGTGTGCCCGATGCCGACCTTGCCGGCGAACCGCTTGGGCAGGTCACCGGCGAGGTCGCGGACCCGGCCGGCCTTCTTGGCCACCTTCAGCGACTGGGGCGTGCTGCCGCCCATGACCGCCACCCCGGCGGAGTCGTAGCCGCGGTGCTCGAGCCGGCCGAGTCCCTCGAGCAGCAGCGGAGCGGCGTTCTGCGCACCGACGTATCCGACGATCCCGCACATGGTGGTCCTCTCGTGGTGCCTGGGTGGTCGTGCCTGGGTGGTCGTGCCTGGGTGGTGTCTGGGTGGTCGTGCTGGTGCTCTGCTGGGCTGGCGCTGGGGCTAGCCGTAGACGATGCGGCGCAGCTGGCGCTCGCTGAGCGCCGGGGCGGCGAGCACGCGGCCGGCCAGCTCGGCGCGCACGCGGGTGAAGATCTGGGCGTTGCGCTCCCCGCGGGCCTGGAGCTCGGCGTGGCGACGACGTACGTAGCCCTCGACCGGCTCGGCGTGGAAGGCGAGCACGTCCTCGATCACCCGGGCCGCCTCCGCCGGAGTGAGTCCGGTGCCGTCGACCAGGTGGTCGACGAGGGCGGGGTCGGCAAGCACAGCCAGTACTGTGCAGGTTCGACCTGCCTCTTGGCAAGTTCTTGCCCGCAAAAGGGCAGGAACCGGCTTTTGTCAACGATCGCCTGTGGGTGGAATAGATCCTTGTCCTCCCCGGTTCGGTTAGTTGAATGTTCAACCGACGACACCTAGGAGTTCCCATGACCGAGTTCGACACCCCCACCACCGTGCTGAGCGACCTGACCGGCGACTACGCCATCGACGCCAGCCACAGCCGGCTCGGCTTCACCACCCGGCACGCCATGGTCACCAAGGTGCGCGGCCAGTTCACCGACTTCACCGGCACCGCCCGCATCGACACCGCGACCCCCGGCGACTCGTCGGTGAGCATCACAGCCGCCACTGCCAGCTTCGAGACCGGCAGCCCCGACCGCGACGGCCACGTGCGCTCCGCCGACTTCCTCGACGTCGAGGCGTTCCCCGAGCTGACCTTCGTCTCCACCGACGTCGTGCGCGACGGGTCCGACTGGACCATCACCGGCGACCTCACGATCAAGGACGTCACCCGCTCGGTCACGATCCCGTTCGAGGAGACCGGCTCCGCCCGCGACCCCTTCGGCAACACCCGCGTCGGCTTCGAGGGCAGCGTCACCATCAACCGCAAGGACTGGGGCCTGACCTGGAACGCCGCGCTCGAGACCGGTGGCGTGCTGGTCTCGGAGAAGGTCCGGCTCGACCTGGACATCTCCGCGATCCAGGCCGTCTGACCCTGGCGCGCAGGCACCTCCCGGGTGTACGTATACCCCCGGGGGGTGCCTTGACAGGCCCCAGGTCGCGCGGGAATGGTGAGGACTTCTCGCCGATGTGATCGGGCACCTTGCAGTCTGGACAACCTGTGCCGACAACCGCGCGAAACCATCCACTCCGCCGCCGCTCCCGACTTGTCCTGGCGGGGCTGCTCGCCGTGGCCCTCACCGGCCTGAGCGTCCCGGGATCCTCGGCCGAGCCCGGCCCCGACGACACCGTCGTCTTCGACGACGCCACCCCGTCCACCCTCGGGGGGATCCCGGACGGCGGTACGGGGTGCGACGCTCCCGGCGAAGCCCTCGACGTGGAGTTCGACTTCCCCGACCGCCCGGAGCGGATCACCGACGTCCAGCTCGACGTCCTGCTCTCCCACAGCTTCGTCGGCGACGTCACGCTGGAGCTGAGGGCCCCTGGCGGGTCGCCGTCGTTCGTCATCTTCGGCAGGACCGGCGACACGACGGGGTCCACCTGCGGAGACAGCAGCAACCTCTCGTCCACCTACCGGTTCGGCGACTCCTTCCCCGGCAACTGGTGGGAGGCGGCGGCCGATGCCGGTGGCACCGACTCGATCCCGTCGGGCGACTACCGGGCGAGCGAGCCCGGGGGTGCAGGGGCGACCGGCGCCCCGACCATGATCAGTCCCGCGTTCGCGGACCTGCCCTCCGGCGGCCAGTGGATCCTGCGGGTCACCGACACCGCCGGTGGCATCACCGGAAGCATCAGCTCGGCTCGCCTGACGCTCACCCTCGACACCACGGCCCCGGACACGTTGGTCGCCGGACCGCCCTCGGAGGGCAAGCAGCGCCACCGCCCGGCGTACGAGCTGAGCTCGCCGGACACCGACGTCGACGGCTTCATGTGCCGCGTCGACAACGGTTCGTGGCAGCCGTGCACCTCGCCGTTCACCCCGCAGGTGCGACAGGGCCGCCACTCGATCAAGGTGGTCGCCTTCGACACCTCGACGAACGTCGACCAGACGGCTGAGGAGCGCTCGTTCTTCTACCAGACCAAGCGCTGCGACAAGGCCATCAAGAAGTTCAAGAAAGCCAAGCGGGCTTACAAGGTGGCCAAGCAGCGGGGCAGCCGCAAGGCCATCAAGAAGGCCAAGAAGAAGTACAAGAAGGCCCGGAAGGCGAAGAACAGGCGCTGCCGCTGACCCCCGCGCGACGCCACCACAGCCGGGCCCCGGGGAGCCGACCGCTCCCCGGGGCCCGACGTGTTCCGCCGACCGGACCGGACCAGCACGAAACTCGCGCGACAAGGCGGCCGGGCGCGATCCACACTCAGGAGATGACCACCACCGCCGACCGGCCCACCGGTCTGCCCGACGGTCTGTCCACGCGGCCGCTCCGCTTCGACGACGTGGGTGAGGTCGCCGGCCTCGCGATCGCCGCCGAGCTCGCCGACCTCGGGGAGGCGGTGGTCGAGGAGGCCGATCTCGTGGCCGACTGGTCACGGCCCTCCGCCGACCTGGCCGCGACCACCGTCGGCGTGCTCGCCGAGGGGCGGATCGTGGGCTACGCCGAGCTGATCTCGTCCGACCGCGGCGACGCGGCGGTGCACCCCGACCACCGCGGCCTCGGCATCGGCACCTGGTTGGCGCGCTGGATGCAGCAGCGGGCCCGGGAGCGGGGCGGGTCGATCGTCGGGATGCCGGTGCCGCAGGGCTCACCCGGCGACCGGCTGCTCACCGCGCTCGGCTACCACGTGCGCTGGACCAGCTGGGTGCTCCAGCTGCCCGAGGGCGGCCGGGTGCCCGACCGGCCGGCCCCCGACGGGTACGCCGTGCGGGCGGCGCGGCCCGATGAGGTCGCCGCGGCCTGGACGGTGACCGAGGACGCCTTCCTCGAGTGGTCCGACCGCGAGCGCCAGCCGCTCGACGACTGGCTCGCCGGCGTGACCGGGCGGCCCGGCTTCGAGCCGTGGCAGCTGCGGGTGGCCGTCGGGCCCGACGACGCGGTGGTCGGGTTCGCCCAGCTCCAGGTGGGCGGCGACGCGGGCGACACGGCGTACATCAACAAGCTGGCCACCAGCCGGGAGGTCCGCGGCCGGGGGCTGGGCCAGGTCCTGCTCGCCGACGCCTTCGCCGTGGCCCGCGAGCACGGGTGCACGCGCTCGGAGCTCGCGACCGACTCCCGCACCGGCGCGCTCGGCCTCTACGAGAAGGTCGGGATGGTCGTCACCTCGACCTGGGTGCACCGCGCGGTGCACCTGTGACTCAGCGGATCGGCGCGCCCGAGACCGTGCGGGCGATGACCAGCCGCTGGATCTCGGAGGTCCCCTCGAAGATCGTGTAGATCTTGGCGTCGCGCGACATCCGCTCGACCGGGTACTCGCGGGTGAACCCGTTGCCGCCGAGGATCTGCATCGCCTGCGTGGTGACCTTGACGGCGGTCTCGCCGGCGAAGAGCTTCGACATGGAGCCCTCGGCCTGCTCGAAGCGCTTGCCCTGCCGAGCCATCCAGGCCGCACGCCACACCAGCAGCCGCGAGGCCTCGATCGAGGTGGCCATGTCGGCCAGCATGAACGCGATGCCCTGGTTCTCGATGATCGCCTTGCCGAACTGCTCGCGCGTCTGCGCGTAGTCGAGCGCGACCTCGTACGCCGCCCGGGCGATGCCCACGGCCTGGGCGCCGACCGCGGGGCGGGTGCGCTCGAAGGTCGCCATCGAAGCGTTGCCACCGGCGCCGGACCGGGCGCCCTCGCGGGCCTTGGCCAGGCGTGCGTCGAGCTTCTCCTTGCCGCCGAGCAGGCAGCGGCCGGGCACCCGCACCTGGTCGAGCACGACCTCGGCGGTGTGCGAGGCCCGGATGCCGTGCTTGCTGAACTTCTGACCCTGGCTGAGGCCCTTCGTGCCCGGCGGCACCACGAAGCTCGCCTGCCCGCGGGTGCGCAGGTCGGGGTCGACGACGGCGGTGACGACGTGGATGTCGGCCAGGCCGCCGTTGGTCGCCCAGGTCTTCGTGCCGTTGAGGACCCACTCGTCGGTGGCCTCGTCGTACGTCGCGCGGGTGCGCATCGCGCCGACGTCGCTGCCGGCGTCGGGCTCGGAGGAGCAGAACGCGCCGAGCTTGAGGTCGCCCGGCGAGCCGAACATGGCCGGCACCCACTCGCCGACCTGCTCGTCGGTGCCGTTGGCGCGCACCCCGGCCGCCGCGAGCGCCGTACCGGTGATGGCCAGGCCGATGCCGGCGTCGCCCCAGAAGAGCTCCTCCATCGTGATCGGGATGCCGAGCCCGGACTCGTCGAAGCTCTGGGTGGCGAAGAAGTCGAGGGAGTAGAGCCCGATCTTGGCGGCCTCCTCGACCACCGGCCACGGGAACTCCTCGCGCTCGTCCCACTCGGACGCCGCCGGCCGGATCACCTCCGCCGCGAAGTCGTGCAGCCAGGAGCGCAGCTCGCGGTGGTCGTCGCCGAGCTCGAAGGACGGGGTCGTGGTCACGCGGGCGAACCTACCGGCGGGGGCTGCGCCGCACGAGCGATTGCGGCGCACCGATGACACCTGTCATGGGTGATCGGTGAGGGCACGGACTGCTGCGGGCGGCCCGCCCGCGGCAGGGTGGAGCCATGAGCACATCAGCGATCCGCGTCCGCGGACTGCGACGGCGCTACGGCGCCGGCCGCCACCAGTTCGAGGCCGTGCGCGGTCTCGACCTCGACGTCGCCACCGGCAGCATCACGGCGCTGCTCGGCACCAACGGCGCCGGCAAGACCTCCACGCTGGAGGTCATCGAGGGCCTCGCCCCGGCCTCCGCCGGATCGGTGGAGGTGCTGGGGCTCGACCCGGTCACCGACCGTGACGCCGTACGCCGTCGCACGGGCGTGCTGCTCCAGCGCAGCGGATTCTCGGGCGACCTGACCGTGCGCGAGACCCTGCGGATGTGGGCCGGCACGGTGAGCACGCCCCGCCCGGTCGAGGAGATGCTCGGGCTCCTCGGCCTGGACCCGCGGGCCGATGTCCGGGTCGGGTCGCTGTCCGGCGGCGAGACCCGGCGCCTCGACCTGGCCTGCACGCTGATGGGCGAACCCGACCTCGTGCTCCTCGACGAGCCGACCACCGGGCTCGACCCGGAGAGCCGACGGGCCGTGTGGCGCCTGGTCGAGGGCCTGCGCGACCGGGGCGCGACCGTGCTGCTGACGACCCACTACCTCGAGGAGGCCGAGCGCCTCGCCGACCGGCTGGAGATCATGCACGGCGGCCGGATCGTCCGCTCCGGCTCCCCGGCCGAGATCGCGCGGGACCACCCCTCGACGATCCGGTTCGGCACCCCGCCCGATCTCCCCGGTCTCCCCGGTCTCCCCGGTCTCCCCGGTCTCCCCGAGCGGATCGTCGGGGTCACGCACGCGTCCGAGGAGCGCGGCACCACCACGCTCGAGACCCGCGACCTGCAGTCGTCGTTGGCCGACCTGCTGGCCTGGGCCGCGAGCCACGACGTACGGCTCGACGCCCTGGAGGCGCGCACCGCCAGCCTCGAGTCGGTGTTCCTGGCCATCTCCGACGGCTCGCAGCCCGACGCGCCCGTCACCGCGGCCCCGGAAGGAGCGCTCCGATGAGTCCCGTGACCCTCGACCTGCCCCGCACCCTGCACCTGGCCCGGTGGAACGCCGTGCTGCTGACCCGCAACCGGCTGGCGATGGTCTACGGGCTCGTGCTGCCGCTCACCCCGCTGGCCCTGATGCTCACCGGGGAGCGCGGTGATCCCGCCTCCGGGTCGTCCGCGGTGGTCGCGACGCTGGGCTTCGCGGCGATGTTCCCGGTCTACTACAACGTGCTCTCGCAGTTCGTCACCCGCCGCGACGAGCTGGTGCTCAAGCGGCTGCGCACGGGCGAGGTCCGCGACGGCGAGCTGTTGGCGGGGCTCGCGCTGCCGGGGGCCGTCAGCGCCGTGGCGGTGTGTGCCGTCGCCGTGCCGCTGGCCCTGGCGCTGGGTCAGGCGGCCCCGCTCAACCCGGTGGTCTACCTCGTCACCGTCCTGGCGACCGTGGTCATGTTCGCCGCGCTCGCGTTCTGGACCGCGGCCTGGACGCGCAACGCCGAAGCGGCTCAGCTGACCAGCATGCCGGTGATCCTGCTGGTGGTGGTGGGTCAGCTCAGCGTCGTCCTCCCCCCAGGGGCGCAACGGTTCCTCGACCTCACCCCCGGCGCCGCGATGAACAACCTCGTGCGGATCGGCTGGTTCGGCTTCGGCGACCGCGCCCCCGAACGCACGCTCGACCTCGCCGACACCTGGCTCGCCGCCGGCCCCCCGCTGCTGGTCCTGCTCGCCTGGACCGCCCTCGCCCTCGCCCTGGCCGTCCGGTCGCTGCGGTGGGAGCCGCGCTCGTGAGCCGGGCTCGGGCCCGGGTTTCAGGGATCCCCGGTCGACCGGGGATTCCTGAACTTGTCAGCCCTCGCGAGGGCCGTCAGGTTCAGGAAGTGCCCGCCCAGTGGTGGCCCCGGGACTGCTGGGACCACCGCTGCGGCGGCGCGGCCTAGGGTGAGCCGCATGAGGTGGCGCCGCTGGTCGGAGCTGTCGCAGGTCGAGCGGGTCGACCTCTACACGCGGCAGTCGCTGTACGTGCTGCTGTGGGCCTCGGTGCTCTTCCTCCTCGGCGCCGCCGGGGCCGAGCCGATGAAGGACCAGCCGTCGTACGCCGTGGCGGTGGGCGCGGTGCTGCTGCTCGCCCTCGTCGCCACGGCGGCGCTGCGTGAGGTCACCGACCTGTACCCCGCCCGCGGCCCGGTGCCCTGGCGCACGGTCGGCCCGCTGCTCGCGCTCGCCGGGGTGCTCCTGGCCGGGTCGCGCGCCCTGCCGATCGACACCCGCGCGGTGGTCGTCTTCCAGGTGTCGGTCTGCCTGGCCTGGACCCTCGGCGGCCTGCGCGACCCCCGATGGACCGTGGGCCTGCTCGTCGGCCTGCTCGTGGTGCCGAGCGTGGTCACGGGGGCGCTGCTCGTCGGCCTCGGCATGTTGCTGACCGGCGGCTTCCTGGTCTTCACGGTGCGGATCTCACTCTGGCTGCTCGCGATCGTCACCGAGCTGGACGCAGCGCGCGGCGCCCAGGCGCAGCTGGCCGTCGCGGAGGAGCGGCTGCGCTTCTCCCGCGACGTGCACGACGTCCTCGGACGCCGGCTCTCCACGATCGCGGTCCAGTCGGAGCTCGCGGCGGCGCTGGCCACACGCGGCGACCCGGAGGCCCCGCCCCGGATGCTCGAGGTCCGCGAGCTCGCGCACGCCGGCCTGCGCGAGGCCCGCGAGCTGGCCCGCGGCTACCGCCCGACCGACCTCGGGCAGGAGCTCGAGGGCGCCCGGTCGCTGCTCCGCTCGGCCGGCATCGACGTCCGCCTCGACGTCGACGACCTGCCCGTGGGCTGGCACGAGGCCGCGGGCTGGATCGTCCGCGAGAGCGTCACCAACCTCCTGCGCCACTCGACGGCGACCCTGGTCGAGGTGGAGTACGCCGACGGCGAGCTGCGCGTCAGCAACGACGGCGCCGCCGGGACCGCCGGGGTCGCCGGGGCCGGCGCCGGCTCGACAGGTGGCTCGGGGCTCGCCGGCCTGCGCGAGCGGCTCGCCCCGCTCGGCGCCGACCTGACCACCGAGCAGCGTGACGGGACCTGGCGGTTGGCGGCCCGGCTGCCGGGCCCGGGCCCGCTCTTGACGCCCACCGACGCCGGGCACCCGCGAGGGGCGCCGTGACCGGGCCGATCCGGGTGCTGCTCGCCGACGACGAGCACCTGATCCGCACCGCGCTGGCCCAGCTGCTGGACCTCGAGGAGGACCTCAGGGTCGTCGCCGAGGCCGCCCGCGGCGACGAGGCGGTCGCGATGGCGGTCAAGGAGCAGGTCGACGTCGCCGTGCTCGACCTGCAGATGCCGGGCCTCGACGGGATCGCCGTGGCCGAGCAGCTCGCCGTACGTCTGCCGGGGTGCGCTGCCGTGATCGTCACGAGCCACGGCCGGCCCGGTCACCTCAAGCGCGCGCTGGCCTCCGGCGTGCGCGGCTTCCTGCCCAAGACGACGTCCGCCGCGACGCTGGCCACCGCGGTGCGCACGGTGCACGCGGGCGGGCGGTTCGTCGACCCCGAGCTGGCCGCCGAAGCGATCGCGGCGGGCGACAGCCCGCTCACCCCGCGGGAGGCCGACGTGCTCGAGCTGGCCGTCGACGGTGCGCCGATCGAGGAGATCGCCGCGCGGGCCTCGCTCTCGCCGGGCACCGTGCGCAACTACCTGTCCAACGCCGTGACCAAGCTGGGCGCCGCCAACCGGCACGACGCGTGCGCGATCGCGCGCCGGATGGGCTGGATCTGAGCCGACCGCTCCTCAGGCGACCTGGTGGTCCCGGTGGCGCTCGGGCCGGCGTCGGCCCAGGCCTCCGCAACCGAGGAAGAAGATCAGGATCCAGAACGGCAGGTGCGTGAGCACGCTGAGCAGCACCAGCACCGCGACGACCGGCAGGAGAGGCAGCCCGGCGCGCCGACGTCCGGCGCCCGGAGACGGAGGCAGCCCGGGCAGCGGCGGGGGTCCACCCACCGGCAGCCGCGGCAAGTCGGCGAAGACCGGCTCGAGGTCAGCCCCGGTCCGGGCCGACCAGACGGCGTCGAGCCGTTCGGCGTGCTCCTCGACGGTGATCCGGCCGACCGCGAGGTGCTCGGCCAGGTCGGCCGAGGCCCGCTCGCGCTCGGCGTCGCCGATGCGCAGGTCGCGGTGGTTCATCGGTCGTCCTCGGACGGATCGGGGTCGTGACCGTCGGCCAGGACGCCGTACAGCTTGCGGCGGGTCTCGACCAGGATCTCGATGGCCGCTCGGCGCTGCTGCTCCGAGCCCTGGGTGAGGATCTGCCACACGGCCCCCATCACCTGGCCGATCTCGGGCTTGAGGTCACCGAGGCCGGGACCGGAGCGCTCGGAGTCGCCCTCGCCGGCTGCCTCGAACGGCGTCCACACCGCGTCGAGCTCGTCGCGGTGCTCGGCGGCGTACGTCGCCCCCGCCGGCGTGAGCCGGATCGTGCGACGTCCGCGCTCCTCGTCGTCGGCGACCAGCCCCTCGTCCTGCAGCTGCTGGATCGTGGGGTAGACCGAGCCCGGGCTCGGCCGCCAGCCGTCGCCGCTGCGCTGCGCGATCTGCTGGATCACCTGGTAGCCGTTGATCGGCTCCTCGCGCTCGGCCGCCGCGCGGAGGATGTCGAGGATCGCCGAGCGCACGTCGCCGCGGCGCACCCGCGGGCCGCGGCCCCGCTCGGGCTGGCCCATCCCGAAGAGCCCGGCCAGCCAGGGCGGCGGTCGGCCCGGCCCGCTGCCGCGCCCGCGCCGTTCCGGACCCGGCCCGTCGACCCAGCCCGCCCACTGTCCGTGGTGTCCCATGCCGGGACCTCCTGTTCGGTTCGCCTGTCGCGAGTGTTCACGATATATCGCGACTGTACGCCGGGCCTGCCTCCGCGGCAACGGCCCACCGAGCCGCCGGGCCGCCGCCGGACCGTCGCCGGGCCGCCAGGAGCGGGCGGCGGGACGGCGGTGGCTCACCCACCCTTCTGCGCGCCAGTTCGGTGGCTGAGCCACCGCCGGGGGTGCGCCACGCAGGACGGCGGTGGCTCAGCCACCGTTCTCCGCGCCAGTTCGGTGGCTGACCCACCGCTCGGGGTGCAGCGGGCCGTCGTCCGCCGCTAGCGCGCCAGCCAGGCGGCGTACGCGTCGAACGTGGAGGGCCGGCCGAGGAAGTCGGCCACCAGGTCGGCGGCATCGCGGCTGCCACCGGGGGCCAGGACGCGGTCGCGGTAGCGGGTCGCGACCGCGGGGGCGAAGAGGTCGGCGGGGTCGAAGGCGCTGAAGAGGTCCTTGGCGATCACGAGAGACCACATGTAGGTGTAGTAGGCCGAGGAGTAGCCGACGAGGTGGCCGAAGCTGGCGAACATCCGGGTGCCCTCGACGTAGGCGAACGGTGCGTAGTGCTCCTGCAGCTCACGCATCCGCGCGACCAGGTCGTCGGGCCGCTCCACGTGGAACCAGTAGGACATCGCGGCGTAGAACATCTGGGTCCGGGCGTGGATCCCGCGACCGAAGTCCTCGCCCGCGCGCATCCGCTCGACGAGCGCGGCCGGGATCGGCGTCCCGGACTCGTCGGTGGCGAAGCCCTGCAGCACCTCGGTGTCCCAGGCCCACTCCTCGAGCATCTGGCTCGGCGCCTCGACGAAGTCCCACTCGGTCGCGACCCCGGCGAAGCGGGTCCACTGCCCCCCGCCGCCGAGCACGTGGTGGAGCAGGTGGCCGAACTCGTGGAAGAGGGTGACCACGTCGGTGTGCTCCATCAGGGCGCGCGAGAAGTTGCAGACCAGCACCCCCTCGGGCAGCTGGCGTCCGGCGACCCCCTCGGTCAACGTGAACTGGGCGGCGTGCTTGTACTTGCCCTCGCGCGGGTGGAGGTCGAGGTGGATCCGTCCGATCCGTCGGGCCGCGGCGTCGTCGAGCACCACGTCGTACGTCGTCACGTCGGCGTGCCAGGTCACCGCGTCGGTGACCGGCTCGCAGCGCACCCCGAAGAGCCGGGCGGTCACGTCGAGCAGGCCCTGGTGCACCTTGGGAAAGGCGAAGTAGCGCCGCACCTCCTGGGAGTCGACCTCGAAGAGCTCCTTGCGCACCTGCTCGAGGTAGTACTGGCCGTCGGCGCCGCTGATCTCGGTGGCGTCGGGGTCGTCGCGCCGGCAGCGCTCGAGCAGGACGTCGAGGTCGCGCCGCATCGGCTGCTCGGCCGCCTCGGCGATCCGGTCGATGAAGGCCGGGATCGCCGGTCCGGTGCCGATCATCTTGACCTGGGCGTCGTAGGCGGCCCAGTCGGCGTGGCCCACCAGCGTCGCCAGCTCGTGGCGCAGCGCGAAGAGCTCGTGGAGCAGGGGGTCGGTCGTGGGCCAACCACGGTTGAGGAAGGCGACCGTCATCTCCCGGCGTACGTCGGCGTCGTGGGCGAACATGCGCACCGGGACCGAGTCGGGGTAGTCGGTGGTGACCGCGACCAGCCCGTCGTCGTCGACCGGGTGGGCCTCGAGCCAGTCGAGCGGCAGCCCGGCGAGGCGTTCGGGCTCGACCCGGACCGTGCGCACGTCGTCGCGGATCGCCCGGCCGAGCTCCTGGTCGAGCGTGGTCATCCGCTCCTGGATCGCCGTGATCCGGGCCCGGGTCTCCTCGTCGCGGTCGACGCCCGCGCGGGCGAAGTCGAGTCTGATCTTCTCCAGCAGCCGGGCCGCCTCGGCGTCGAGGTCCGTCCCGTCGAGGGCGTCCACGAGCGCGAACAGGTCGCGGTCCAGGCTCAGCTCGGTGCGCAGCCGCATCACTTCCTGCTCGGCCCGCTCCGCGGCGTCGCGCACGGCCTGCTCGGGGTGGACGTTGCTCAGCAGCGAGCCCATCGCCCCGACGTTGCTGAGGTGCAGACCGGCCTCGTCGTAGCGGCGCAGCGCCTCGCGCGCGTCGGTCGGCGGCGCGGCGACGAGCTCCGCGACGATCGCGCGCGCCGAGGTCAACCCCTCCTCGGTGCGGCGGCGCACCCACTCCTCGGTGTCGTCGGGCTCGGGCAGGATCAGCGGCGCCAGGGTCACCGAGCCAGCCTGCCACGGCCGCCTAGGGTGCGAGCTGGCCCCGGCGTCGGCTCAGGAACGCGACGGCGGCCGGGTTGTCACTCGTTGCGATCGCCGCGTCGTACGCCGCCCGGGCCTCCGCGCTGCGGCCCAGGCGCCGCAGCAGGTCCGCGCGCGTCGCGTGCCAGGGGTGGTACGTCGTCAGCTCCAGACGCTCGACCAGGCTCAGCGCCACCTCGGGCCCGTCGAGCTCGGCCACCGCGACCGCCCGGTTCAGCGCGACCACGGGCGAGGGGTCGAGCGCCCAGAGCTGGTCGTAGAGCGTCGCGATCTGGGCCCAGTCGGTCTCGCTCCAGGTGCGGGCGTCGGTGTGGACGGCACCGACCGCGGCCAGCACCTGGTAGCGGCCCGGTCGCCCGCGCGCCAGGCACGCACGCACCAGGGCGTGCCCCTCCGCGACCAGCGTGCGGTCCCAGCCGCTGCGGTCCTGCTGGTCCAGCGGCACCAGCTCGCCGTCGGCGACGCGGACCGCGCGCCGGGCGTCGGTCAGCAGCATCAGCGCGAGCAGCCCGGTCACCTCGGGCTCCTCGGGCAGCAGGCCGTGCAGCAGGCGAGCCAGCCGGACCGCCTCGTCGGTGAGCTCCGCCCGCACCGGGGCGTCGCCCGCGGTGGCGAGGTAGCCCTCGTTGAAGATCAGGTAGAGCACGGCGAGCACGGCGTCGAGCCGGTCGGCCAGGTCCTCGGGTCTCGGGACCCGGAACGGGAGGTGGGTGCCCTTGATCTTGGCCTTGGCGCGGGTGATCCGTTGAGCCATCGTCGTCTCGGGCACGAGGAACGCCGCGGCGATCTCCGCGACCGTGAGCCCGCCGAGCAACCGCAGCGTGAGAGCCACCCGGGCCTCGGGGGCCAGGGCCGGGTGGCAGCAGGTGAAGACCAGCCGCAGCCGGTCGTCCTCCACGGCGCCGGTCGGCTCGTGGGGGGTGTCGTCGAGGACCATGACGGACGCGAGGTGCTTGACCTCCCGCTGCTGCTCACGACGCAACCGGTCGAGGGCCTTGCGGGTGGCGGTCGTGGTCAGCCACCCGCCCGGGTTGGGCGGGGTGCCGTCGACCGGCCACCGCTCGAGCGCCACCAGCAGGGCCTCGCTGGTGGCGTCCTCGGCGACGTCGAGGTCGCCGAAGCGCCTGGTCAGCGAGGCCACGACCCGACCGTGCTCCTCCCGGAAGATCCGCTCGAGCGCAGCAGCGGAGCCGGTCACTCGCCCTGGAAGGGCCGGACCTCGACGCGGCCGGCACAGGCCTGCGAGGCCGCCGTGGCCCAGGCCAGCGCCGCATCGAGGTCGGCGGCCTCGATGACCCAGAAGCCACCGAGGTACTCCTTGGACTCGGCGAACGGCCCGTCGGTGACGATCGGCTTCCCCCCGGTCGCGTCCACGGTGGTCGCCTGCTCGATCGGCATCAGACCACCGGCGAAGACCCAGGCCTGCTCGGTGCGGAGCCGCTCGTTGAACGTCTCGACGGCCGCGAAGATCTCCTGCATCTGCTCCGGCGGCATCGACTCCATCTCGGCAGCGTCGTCCGCGCTGTGGTGGACGGACAGCAGGTACTCAGCCATGGCGGTTCTCCTCTGGTCGTGGGCTGCCGCGATCGGCGCGCCTCACCCTCTCCACGAACGGGCAACGCGACGTACGACACCGGGCCCGCGACTTTCTCGAGGTTCTTTTCTACCGTGCCGGGCCGCGGCGGCAGGGAGCGGCCGCCCGGTCGGGCGGGCGACCTACCACCAGCCGCTGCCGGGCACGCCCTTGAACGGTCCGACGACCCGGCTGGTGATCCAGCCGCCGTAGAAGCCGCCCTCCTGCGGGCGCACCACCTCGCCGTCGACCAGGCAGCGGTCGACGGCGAGCGGGGTGACGCCGATCGCCCCGGTGAGTGCCGTGAAGTCGCGGCTGGGGCTCAGGTAGGTCCAGCCACCGGCCGTGGCGACGCGCTCCCCGCCGACGAGGTCGAAGTACGTCGCCGAGCCCTTCCACTCGCAGAAGCTCGAGCCCGCCGTCTCCTGCAGCACGCCGGCGGCGAACGCCTCGCGCGGCAGGTAGTACGTCGGCGGGTGGCTGGTCTCGAGCACCCGCCAGGAGCGCGTCGTCCGGGCGATGGTCTGCCCGCCGAGCTCGATCTCGACGAGCTCGTCGCTCTCCTCCAGGCGCGGCGGGCGGGGGTAGTCCCAGACGGACTCCTGGCCCTCGCCGACGGGATCGGGTCGTGGCCGCGGGTCGCGCACCTCAGCCTCCGCTCGGGGCGTGGCCGGTCGCGCCGGGCGGCGGCGCGGCCATCGTCGGCCTAGAGGTCTGGTGCTCGCTCATCCCCCCAGTCTGACCGGCGGGTGGCTGCCCCGCGGCCGGGTAGGTTCCGTGCGTGCAGATCCGGGGGCTGGTGGCCGACACCCGACCGCTGCGCAACGACCACTTCCGCCGGCTCTGGCTGGCCAACATCATCACGGTCGTCGGGGCGCAGCTCACGGTCGTCGCGGTCCCGGCGCAGATCTACGCCGAGACCGGCTCGTCGGCGTACGTCGGGCTCACCGGGGTGTTCGGCCTGGTCCCGCTCGTCGTGTTCGGCCTGTGGGGCGGAGCGCTCGCCGACGTCTTCGACCGACGGACGCTGCTGATCCTCACCACGGTCGGGCTGATCGGGACGAGCGCGCTGTTCTGGCTGCAGGCCGCGACCGGGGGCGGCAACGTGTGGCTGCTGCTGAGCCTGTTCTCGGTGCAGCAGGCGTTCTTCGCCGTCAACCAGCCGACCCGCAGCGCGATCCTGCCCAAGCTGGTCGGCCTCGAGCTCCTGCCGGCCGCCAACGCACTGTCGATGACGGTCATGCAGGCCGGCGCCATCGGCGGTCCGCTCATCGCCGGCGCGCTGATCCCGGTGGTGGGCTTCGAGTGGCTCTACCTGATCGACACCGTGACGCTCTTCGCCACGCTCGGCGCGGTGGTCCGGCTGCCGCGGCTGCCCGTCGAGGGAGCGCCGGCCCGGACGCCCGGGCTTCGGTCGGTCGTCGACGGGTTCGCCTACCTGCGCCACCACCCGGTGCTGCTGATGTCCTTCGTGGTCGACATCATCGCGATGCTCTTCGGCATGCCCCGGGCGCTCTTCCCCGAGATCGCCGACCTCGACTTCGGCGGCCCGCCCGGCGGCGGCCTGGCCTTCGCACTGCTCTTCGCCGCGATCCCGGCGGGCGCCGTCATCGGTGGCGTCTTCTCCGGCTGGGTGTCGCGCGTCGAGCTCCAGGGTCGGGCGGTCGTGCTGTGCATCCTGGTCTGGGGCGTGGCGATGGCGGCCTTCGGCGTGGCCGTCGGACTGGCCGACGTCGGACCCGGCTGGCGTCAGCCGATGCTCGCGACCGCCGTGCTGATGCTGGTGGTCGGCGGCGCCGCCGACATGGCCTCCGCGGCGTTCCGGACCAGCATGCTGCAGGCCGCGGCGTCCGACGCCGTCCGCGGTCGGCTCCAGGGGATCTTCATCGTCGTCGTCGCCGGCGGCCCCCGGGTCGCGGACGTCGCCCACGGATCGGCGGCGGCGCTGGTCGGCACCGCCGCCGCGGCCGCCGGCGGCGGGGTCCTGGTCGTGGTCGGCACCGTCGTGGCGGCGCTGGCCGTGCCCTCGTTCGTGCGCTACCGGGTGACCCGCACGGCCGCCTGACCCCCGCCCGGCGCCGTTCCCCCTTCCTCAGCCGCCCGCGAGCAGGCCCTTCACGTACGCCGCCTGGCCGTGGTGCTGGGTGCCGTCGTCGACCACGCTGACCAACCGGACGCCGAGGGTGACGGGCGGGTCCCAGCGGTCGTCGACGACACGGTCGAGGTCGGACTCGGTCACGGACGCGAGCGCGTCGCGGGTCTGGGCGTGCACCGCGGCGGCGTACTCGCGCAGCAGACCGGGCTCGACCCGCAGGGCGGCGACCTCGGCGGAGCTGTGGCCGTAGCCGATCGCCGTCCGGTCGTAGGGCAGCGCGAAGCGGTCGGCGTAGCCCTGGGCCAGCCACACCTGCTCGCGACCGAACGCGTCGGCGACGTGGTCGTCCTGCACGCGCAGCAGGTGCCAGACCAGCCAGCCGATCGGGTTGGCGTCGGGGCCGGGCCGCCAGGCGAGCTGGTCGCCCGACAGGTCCTCGAGCACGGCGACCACCCCGTCGGCGGTCCGGTCGACGGCGTCGGTGAGCAGCTGCGCGGGCGTCATGGTCCGACGGTAGACCCGGGCCGCACCCGGCACCACCGCCCACGAGGCGCGCCACGCACAGCAGGGACGCCGATGAGTTCGAGTGTCGGTGGCGGTCTCTAGGCTGCTGGACGACGAGAGGTGCGACATGACGGAGATGATCCGGGCGACCGGCCTGGTCAAGCGATACAAGAAGGTCGTGGCCCTCAGCGGCCTCGACCTGAGCGTGCAGGAGGGCCAGGTCCTCGGGCTGCTCGGCCCCAACGGCGCGGGCAAGACCACGGCCGTGCGCGTGCTTGCCACCCTGCTGCGCCCCGACGAGGGCAGCGCCCAGGTGGCGGGCGTCGACGTGCTCGCCGACCCCCAGGGCGTGCGCTCGCAGATCGGCCTGTCCGGCCAGTACGCCGCGGTCGACGAGCACCTGACCGGCTACGAGAACCTCGAGATGGTGGGCCGCCTCTACGGCCTTGGTCGCGCGCGCTCACGCACGCGCGCCCGCGAGCTGTTGGAGCGCTTCGACCTCAGCGACGCCGGCGACCGGCCCTCCAAGACGTACTCCGGCGGCATGCGTCGCCGCCTCGACCTGGCCGGCGCGCTGGTGGCCGAGCCTCCGGTGCTGATCCTCGACGAGCCGACCACGGGCCTCGACGTGCGCAGCCGCCAGCAGATGTGGGACGTCATCCGCGAGCTGGTCGCCTCGGGCTCCACCCTGCTCCTCACCACCCAGTACCTCGAGGAGGCCGACCGGCTCGCCGACGACATCGTGGTCATCGACCACGGCCGGGCGATCGCGCGCGGCACCGCCGACGAGCTCAAGGCCCGCACCGGCGGCGAGCGGATCGAGGTCGCGCTCGCCCACCCCGCCGACCGCGACGCCGCGGTCCGCGTCCTGTCCACGGTGGCGCGCGGCGAGGTCCAGGTCGAGGACAACGGCCGCACCCTCACCGCCGCGGTCGACGGTGGGGCCGGTGCCCTGCTGCGGGTCCTGCAGGGCTTCGAGCGCGAGCAGGTCGCGGTGCTCGACATCGGCCTGCGCCGTCCGACCCTCGACGACGTGTTCCTCACCCTCACCGGCCACGCGGCGCAGCAGTCGCCCGAGGCCGGTGCACCAGGAGCACCCGACACACCAGGTCCGCCGAGCCCGTCGAGCCCGCCAGGGGCGCCCGAGACCGAGCCCGAGGTGGTGGCGCGATGAGCACCAGCAGCCCGTCCCGCCCGGCCACCCGGGTGACCCGCACCCCCAGCCTCACCGGCGTCGCGAGCGACGGCTGGGTCGTCGCCAAGCGCAACCTGATCAAGATCCGTCGGGTCCCCGAGATCCTGGTCTTCGTGATGATCTCGCCGATCATGTTCGTGCTGCTCTTCGCCTACGTCTTCGGTGGCGCGATCGACGCCGGCGGGGTCGACTACAAGGAGTTCCTGGTCGGCGGGATCTTCGCCCAGACCGTCGTCTTCGGCGCCACCTTCACCGGCGCGGGCCTCGCCGAAGACATGCAGAAGGGCATCATCGACCGCTTCCGCTCACTGCCGATGTCGTCCTCGGCGGTGCTCGTCGGGCGCACCACGTCCGACGTCGTCTACAACGTGCTCTCGCTGGTCATCATGGCGCTCACCGGCCTCCTGGTCGGCTGGCGCATCCGCGAGGGCGTCCTCGACGCCGTCGCCGGCTTCGGCCTGCTGCTGCTGTTCGCCTACGCGATCAGCTGGGTGATGGCCTGGGTGGGCCTGATGGTGCCCAGCGTCGAGGTGATCAACAACGCCTCGTTCATCGTGATCATGCCGCTGACCTTCGTCTCCAACGCCTTCGTCCCGCTGGAGTCCTTCAGCGGGGTGCTGCGCACCATCGTGGAGTGGAACCCCGTCTCGGCCCTCACCCAGGCGGTGCGCGAGCGCTTCGGCAACACCGACCCCCGGATCCCCGTGCCCGACGCCTGGTCCATGCAGCACCCAGGCCTCTACACCCTGCTGTGGGTCGTGCTGATCCTCGTGGTCTTCGTGCCGTTGTCGGTGCGTCAGTACCGTCTGGCCACGAGCAAGTAGCACCCGCCCGACCCGACCGCCGGAGGCCGACCCGATGGACCAGACCACCCACGACGCTGCGTCGACCCCCGACCCCGGCGACCCCGGCGACCCCGAGAGCGTGGTGCGGGCCTTCCTGCGCCACCTCGAGGACGGCGAGGCCGAGGCGGCCGTGGCGCTGCTCCACGAGGAGGTGGAGTGGCGCAACAGCGGGCTGCCCACGTTCCGCCGGGCCCGGGTCGGCCGGCTGCTGCGCGACATGGTCCGGCGTCACGTCGGCTTCGAGGCCCACCTCCACCACATCGCCGCCAGCCGGGGCACGGTCCTCACCGACCGCACCGACGTGATCCGGCTCGGACGGGTGGCCACCACCTTCGCCGTGCGCGGCACCTTCGAGGTCGTCGACGGCCGGATCAGGGTCTGGGACGACGCGTTCGGCTGGGGAGCCGCCGCGCGCGGCACCGTGCTCGGCCTGGTCCGGGCCGCTGTCCCCGGTCGGCGCTGAGCCTCACCCGCCCCACGTCAGCGGGTGACGCTCAGCAGCCGGTCGTCGCCGTCGCTGGGCTCGCCGCGTCCGTCGGTGTTGGACGTGCCGAGCAGCAGCGAGCCGCCGTCGGCCGCGCGCTCGACGGTCCGCAGGCGTCCGCGCTCACCGACCAGGTGCGCCACCGGTTCGCGGGTGCCCTCACGGTCCAGCGGGATCTCCCACAGCGTCTGCCCGCGCAGGCCGGCCATCCACAACGACCCGTCCCAGAAGCCCAGGCCGGCGGGCGAGTTCTGCTCGGTGCGCCACACCACCGCGGGGTTGGTGAACTCCGCGCGGTCGCTCGACCCCTCGACCTCGGGCCAGCCGTAGTTGTTGCCGGCCTCGATCAGGTTGAGCTCGTCCCAGGTCGAGTCACCGAACTCCGAGGCCCACAGCCGCCCCTGGTCGTCGAAGGCGAGGCCCTCCACGTTGCGGTGTCCCAGGCTGTAGACCGCGGTGCCGAACGGGTTGCCGGGCGCGGGACGGCCCTCGAGGGTCACCCGCAGGACCTTGCCGCCCAGGGAGTCCTGGTCCTGGGCGATCTCGGGGGTGTCTCCCGTCTCGCCGGTGGAGACGTAGAGCAGGCCGTCGGGGCCCACGACCAGCCCGCCGCCCTCGTGGCGGTCGCCGTCGCCGTGCGGGATGCCCTCGAGGATCACCTCGGGCGGGCCCAGGCGAGACCCGTCCCAGGTCATCGACACGACCCGGTTGTCGGTCTCTGAGGTGTAGTAGGCCAGCACCCGGTCCTCGTCGGGCGTGGTGGCCAGCCCCAGCAGACCGCCCTCACCGGCGGGACGGGCCTCCTCGATCGTGGCCACGGTCTCGGCCCGGCCGCCGCCCGGCGGGACCAGCTTGATCTCGGTCGTGTCGCGCTCGCTGAGCAGCAGCGACCCGTCGTCGAAGGCGATCAGGCCCCACGGGCTGGTCAGGCCGGTCACCAGGTCCGCGGCCCGCAGCTCGCCGCTCGACGCCCCGCCCGGCGCGGGCGCGCTGGTCACGGTGTCGGCGCTGGGCTCACCGCCGGGGCCGCTCGAGCATGCACTCAGCAGGCCCGCGAGACCGGCCGCCACGGGCAGCAGGAGGCGGCGCCGTCGTCGTACCGCGGGGGGCTTCATCACCCCATCGTGGCAAGACCCGCCAACCCCGGCCAGGACCGGGCGGGCCGACCGGCAGCGGTCAGCCGGCCGCGACGGCCCGTCGTTCGCCGTCGTAGAGGCGCACCGGCAGCGACTCGACGCCGTAGACCGCGGAGAGCGGACGCCAGGAGAGGTCGCCGGCGGGCGCCCGCAGCGCGAGGTCCGGGAAGCGGACGGCCAGCGCCCGCAGGGCGATCCGCAGCTCCATCCGCGCCAGCTCGGAGCCCACGCACCGGTGCAGGCCGTGCCCGAACGCCAGGTGGCGCGTCGGCGCCCGGGTGGGGTCGAAGCGGTCGGGCTCGGGAGTGAGGGCGGGGTCGCGGTTGGCCCCGAGCAGGGAGATGCCGATGCAGTCGCCCGCCGAGATCGCCTGACCACCGAGCACCATGTCCTGGCGGGCGAAGCGCAGGAAGGCCAGCTGGACCACGGTGAGGTGCCGCAGCAGCTCCTCGACCACCCGGTCGGCGCTCGTCGGGTCGTCGCGCAGCATCTGCATCGCCTCGGGGTGCTCGGCGAGCAGGAAGCTGCCGAGCGCCAGCATGCTCGCCGACGTCTCGTAGCCGCCGAGGAACACCCCGTCGGCCAGGCCGCCGAGCACCACGTCGTCGAGCTCGTCGCCGTGCTCGGCCAGCAGCCCTCCGATGAGGCCCTGGCCGGGGGCGAGACGCTGCTTGGCGACCGCCTCGATCAGGAACTCACGGCTGTGGGCGGCGGCCCCGAAGACGCCGGCCCCGCCCCGGGTGAGGTCGAAGCGGGCGGCCCCGAGGCTGTGGAAGCGGGCGCGGTCCTCGACGGGCAGGTCGAGCAGCTCGCAGATCACCTCGAACGGCACCGGGAACGCGAACTCCTCGACCAGGTCGACCTCCGGTCCGGCGGCCTCCATGGCGTCGAGGCGGGCGTGGACGATCTCCTCGATCCGGGGCTCCAGCCGCGCCAGCCGACGCTTGGTGAACTCCGGTGTCAGCAGGCGGCGCAGCGCGGTGTGGTTGGGCGGGTCGGTCATCCCGAGACCGCCGATCTGGTCCTTGCCCTCGCGACCCTCCTGAGAGACGAAGCGACCGAGGTCGTTGCTGAACGCCTCGCCGCGCGCCAGCACCGCGCGCGCCTCCTCATAGCCGCTGACCAACCAGACCTTCATGCCGAACATCTCGGCCAGCTGGGTGACCGGAGCCGCCGCCCGCGTCGTGGCCATCTCGGGCAACGGATCGAGCCCTACCCGCTTCAGCGGCATCGTGACGGAGTCCGGTAGGTACTTCAGGCGGCGCAGGTCCAGCCCGTTGCGCGTCGAGCGCGCCAGCACGTACGTGCCGACCCGACGCTTGAGGGAGCTGAGGACCATGGCGCCTATTTGAACAGATATATCGGTTCACACGTACTACTGGTGTGCCGAAACACGCGGGCGGGCCAGACCAGCACGCCCACCCGCGGGTTAGGCTCACCTAAGTTTCTCCCGTCCGAGGAGGCCAGAGGAGTCCCATGAGCACCGCGCCCACCGCCCGCCCCGCCCGGCCGGCACGTCCCGTCCGCCAGGCCACCGTGGTGAGCACCGAGCAGCGGACCCCGCACCTGGTGCGGGTCGTGCTCACCGGCGCGGACCTCGTCGACCTGCCCGTCGGCGAGCACACCGACCACTACGTGAAGCTGGTCTTCGGTGATGACGCTGCGACCGGACGCCCCCTGCAGCGGGCCTACACCGTGCGCGCGTACGACGCCGCGACCGCCGAGCTGAGCCTCGACGTCGTGGTCCACGGCGATCAGGGGGTCGCGGGGCCGTGGGCCGCGCGGGCCCGGGTCGGCGACCGCATCGGCCTGGTGGGGCCCGGTGGCGACTACGCCCCCTCCCTCGAGGTGCGCACCCACCTGTACGTCGGCGACGAGAGCGCGCTGCCCGCGATCGCCGTGGCGCTGGAGCGGCTGCCCGCCGACCACCGGGCGCTGGTCGTGGCCGAGGTCGAGGACCCGGCCGACGAGGTGGCGCTGCCGTCGGCAGCCGAGGTCGACGTGCGCTGGCTCCACCGCGCCACCAGTCTCCACGCCCCCGGGGTCGACCTGCTCGCCGACGTCGTCGCGGCCACCACCCCGCTGCCCGCCGACGGGCTGGACGCCTTCGTGCACGGCGAGGCCGGGTTCGTGCGCGACGTACGTCGCCACCTGCGCGCGCAGGGCCTCGGTCTCGACCGGCTCTCCGCCTCCGGCTACTGGCGCCGCGGCCGTACCGACGAGGCCTGGCGCTCGGAGAAGCCGGAGTGGAAGCGCTCCGTGGAGCACGACGACGCCGCTCTCGAGGGCTGAGCCCCTCGCAGGGGTGTGCCAGGCTGGCGGTCCACTCCCGAGAGGCACTCCCATGACCGATCTGCACGTCGTCGCGACCATCCCCGCGAAGCCCGGCTCCGAGGGAGCGGTCCGTGAGGCCCTGCAGGCGTTGGTCAGCGCCACCCGTCAGGAGGAGGGGTGCCGGGCCTACGACCTCTACGAGTCGGCGTCGGCCCCCGGCACCTTCGTCACCGTGGAGCGCTGGGTCGACCAGGCCGCGCTGGACGCCCACATGCAGACCCCTCACGTGGCCGCCGCGTTCGCCGCAGCCGGTGAGCACCTCGGCGGCGAGGTCGCCGTCCACCCGCTCGTCGCAGCCGACTGACTGGCCCGACTGACCGGCCCGACTGACCGGCCCGGCTGCTGTCGGGTCACCGCATCACGTCGAGGTCGACGGGGGTCGCGATCCCGTCGACCTGCGCGCTGTCGCTGCGCTGCCACAGCCACCAGTCGTCCGGCGGAGGCCGGTCGCCGAGCCGACGCACCCACTGCCGACGCCCGAGCTCACCGACCAGGTCGTGGCTGCGCTCGAGGTCCGGGTGGACGTAGACCACGACCCGGCGCCCGGTCGCCTGCTCCACGCGGTTGAGGAAGGCGTTCACCGCCGGCAGCAGGTCGGCCCGCGACGGAGGCGGGTCGCAGTTGCCGATCAGCTCGAGGTCGACGACCGGTGGCAGCGAGCGGGGCCCCGCCCCCACGGAGCGCAGCGCCGCCAGGAAGTGGTCGGCCTGCGGCTCGGGCGGCGAGCAGAGCGTGAAGTAGTGGTACCCGCCGACGCGCAGCCCGGCCGCTCTCGCACCGGCCCAGTTGGTCGTCAGCGCCGGGTCGGTGAAGGTGCTGCCCTCGGTGGCCTTGAGGTAGGCGAAGGAGATGCCGTCGGCGGACACCCGGCGCCAGTCGATCGAGCCCTGGTGGTGCGACACGTCGACGCCGATCCTGCCGGCCGGGGCCGGGGACGGGGACGGGGGTGCGGGCAGTGGCGGCGCCGGCTCCGCGGACGCGGGCGACCCGCGCTGCGGCGCCGTGGCCCCCGTCGGCGGGCGCGTGTCGCCGGCGCCGGCCTCGCCATCACCCGCCCCGTCGCCCGGCGTGGCGCAGGACCCGAGACCGAGCGCCACAGCGAGGATGAGGACCGGCACGCGCACGGACCCATGCTCGCACCACCGGGAAGGTCCCGCCCCGGGCAGGCACCGTCGGCGACGAGGAGGCCCCATGGACCCGGTCGACCAGGCCGAAGGAGCAGCACGCGGGGCCGCAGCCCTCCCGCGGTCGGGCGCACAGCCCGCCCTGCAGCCCGTGTCCGCCGGACCGCCGATGATCGTGACCTCCCGCTGGATCGGGGCCGCCGTCGTGGTCGTGACGACGTCGGTCCTGGTGGGGTGGGCCCTCGACGTCGAGACCCTGACCTCCGTCGTGCCCGGCCTGGTGTCGATGAAGGTCAACACCGCGCTCTGCCTGGGGTCGTTGGGGGTGGCGCTGGTCGTCCGACGTCCCGGGGTGGTCTGGTCGGTGGCCGTCCTGGCGCTGACGGTGGCCGGCGCCACGCTGGTCCAGTACCTCACGCCGCTCGACCTCGGCATCGACGAGCTGGTCGTCGACGATCCCGGCGACGCCGGGGGCAACCCGCCCGGACGGATGGCCTTCGCCACCGCGCTCTCCGTCTGCGCCCTGGCGCTGTCGCTGGCCGCCGCGGCCCTCGGCCGGACCCGCCTGGCGCGGACCCTCGAGGTGGTGCCGATCGCGCTGGCGAGCCTCGCGATCCTGGGCTACGCGTACGGCGTGCAGCCGCTCTTCGCGCTCGCTGAGGCATCCGCGATGGCCGTGCACACCGCGGTGCTGGTGGTGGCGCTCGCCGTGGCCGCAGACCTGGCGCTGCCCGGCAGCGTCCTGCGGGCCGCCTTCCGCGACCGGGGTCCGGCGGGGCCGCTGCTGCGCACCTTCGGAGCCCTCGCGCTGGTCGTGCTGCCCGTCCTGGGTCACGTCCGCAACCGGCTGGCCATCGACGGCGTCATCGGCGAGCGCTTCGGCACCGCGCTCATGGTCATCGGCGGGGCCGGGCTGCTGCTCACCGCCACGCTGCACTCCGCACGGGTGCTCTCGGTGACGGCCACCGAGGAGGCTCGGGCCCGCGAGGCCCTGCGGGCGCTCAACGCGGACCTGGTCGAGGGGCGCGACCGGGCCTGGCGCCGGGTCGAGGAGATCGCCGACCAGCTGGTCAGGGAGCGGCAGCTCTTCGCCCAGTCGATCTCGCAGTTCGACGACATGGTGTGGACCGTGCGGATCGACGCCGACGACCTCGACCTCGTCTACGCGAGCCCCAACGCGACCGGCCTGTTCGGCGTCGACGTCCAGGCGGAGTCCGATGTGCTGCGGGCCATGGGCGACCTGGTCCACCCCGAGGACCAGCACCTCAACCACGCGTTCGCGGCGAGCATGCTGGCCGGGGAGGCCGCCGAGAGCCATTTTCGCGTGCTCGGTGAGGACGGCGCGGTGCGCTGGCTCTGGGCGCGCGGGGCACCCCGCACGAGCGACGGGGTCCGCTACTACGACGGCATCACCTCCAACGTCACCGAGCGCCAGCGGCTGTCCGAGCGGGTGCTCGAGCTCGAGCGCGACCGGGTCGACCAGCTGGAGCGGGTCCAGCGGATGCGCGACCAGTTCTTCGCCACGGCCGGTCACGAGCTGCGTACGCCGCTGATGGTGGCCGGCGGCTACCTCGAGCTGGGCCTTCGCGAGGCCGCCCCCGACGGGACCCAGCACCGCTACCTCCAGGTCGCCTACCGCGGCCTGGAGCAGGCCAGCTCGCTGGTCACCGACCTCTTCGACGTCGCCCGGATCAACGCCGGCATCCGCCAGGTCTCCCGGGTGCCGCTGGACCTGCGCGCGCTGGTCAGCGAGGCCGTCGAGGGCCACCGCCAGCAGGCCGCAGCCGGTGGGCTCGGGCTGCACACCGATCTGGCCGACGTACCGGACTTCGCCGGCGACCCCCGGCGGCTGCGCCAGGTTCTGGACAACCTGCTCTCCAACGCCGTGAAGTACACCCCGCGCGGCGGAACGGTCACGGTGACCCTCGACGAGATCGACGAGCAGGCGCGACTGCGCGTCGCCGACACGGGCATCGGCATCCCCGACGACGAGGTTCCGTTCGTCTTCGAGCACCTCTTCCGTTCCACGACCGCGACCACGCAGGGGATCGAGGGCACCGGGCTCGGCCTGGCCCTGACCAGGGCCCTGGTCGAGGCCCACGGCGGCAGCATCGAGGTCGTGCCGACCGAGGGGGCCGGAGCCGAGCTCGAGGTCCGCCTGCCCCGACGGACGCCCGACCAGACGGACGGGACGGCCGAGACCGATGCGGGCTGAGCCGCGGGTCGCGACGTCGGGGGTACCGTGGCCGTTCGGGACGCAGGAGGACAGCGATGATGGCAGGACCGGCCCACTCGGGAGAGCCGAACGACAGCGATCCCACCGCTCTCGAGGTGCCCGCCGCCGCAGGCGTGCTGCGGGCGCTCGTGGTCGACGACCACACCGACATCCGTGAGCTGCTCCGGATCCAGCTCGACGAGCAACCCGATGTCACCGTCGTGGGCGTCGCCAGCGACGGCGTCGAGGCCATCGCGATGGCCGAGGAGCTCCGGCCCGACGTCCTGCTGCTCGACCTCGGGATGCCCCGCCTCAGCGGTCTGGACGCACTGCCTCGCCTGCGCGAGGTCTCGCCGCTCACCAAGATCGTCGCCATCTCCGGCTTCGAGGAGGGCAGCCAGGCTCGCGACGCCCGGGCGGCCGGCGTCGATGCCTACGTCGAGAAGGGCCTGAACATGGGCCTGGTCGACGTCATCCGGGCCGTGTGCGCCTCGGACGACGTCGCTGACCTCGACCCGGCCTGACTGGTGAGCGCCTAGCGCTTGCGCTCGCGCTTGACCCGTCGGCGCAGCTGGAGGATCCGCAAGGTCGAGGCGACGCCGGCCAGCAGCAGGCCCGCGGTCGTGGCGATCAGCAGCAGCACCGCGACCGGGGCCGAGCCCTCCCAGCCGAGGAACACGACCGTCGCGCTCTGGGTGTTCTGGGCGATGAAGATGATGAGCAGCACCAGCACCAGCGCGAAGGTGATCATGGCGGCGTAGGCCCCGCTCGTGCGTGACCCACGCAGCGGGTCACCCTGCGGCGTGTCCTTCGACGACGTCGCGGTCTTCGACGGCTTGGTCGACGACGACACGGGCGGCGTGGGGTCGACCGGGGTCGCGGGGGCCTGGGGCGACGGCCGGTCCGAGGCGCTCGGGTCGGGGGACGTGGTCATGGTGGTCGCTCCTTCACGGGGCCGGGGTGGCCCGCCCCCAGGGTACCCAGCCGGGGCCGGGGCCACCGCGGAGCGCGAGCGACGACCTCAGTCGACCTGGGCCACGAGCCCGGCGGCCTCCACACCGGCGACCGCGGCGGCCTCGTCGTTGTCGGAGGACTCACCGGAGACGCCGATCGCGCCGAGCAGGGTCCCTGACGGGTCCCGCACGAGCACCCCGCCGGGCACGGGCACGAGCGAGCCGCCGATCGCGCTGGTGGCCGCAGCGATGAAGTAGGGCTGCTGCTCGGCGCGCGCCATCAGCGCCCGCGAGCCCAGGCCCAGGGCGAGCGCGCCGTTGGCCTTGCCGAAGGCGATCTCGAAGCGCTTGTTGGACGAGCCGTCCTCACGCTCGACGGCGACGACGTGGGCGCCGGCGTCGAGGGCGACGACGGTCAGCGGCTTGAAGCCCTGGCCGCGCCCGTGGGCCCGGGCGGCGGCGATGACGGTGCGGGCGGTGTCGAGGTCGAGGGTCATGCGGTGGGGCTCCTGTCGGTGGGGGTGGCGCCGGACAGCTCGGCCTTGAGGGCCTCGCGTCGCCGGTGCAGGATCGGCTCGGTGTAGCCGGAGGGCTGGGAGGCTCCCTCGAGCAGCAGGTCGCGCGCGGCCAGGAACGCCTGCCCGTCGTACGACGGCGCCATCGGGCGGTAGTCGGGGTCGCCGGCGTTCTGCTCGTCGACGGTGACCGCCATGCGGCGCAGCGCCTCCTCGACCTGCTCGACGGTGACCACGCCGTGGCGCAACCAGTTGCCGACGTGCTGCGAGCTGATCCGGCAGGTCGCACGGTCCTCCATCAGCGGGGTGCCGGACAGGTCGGGCACCTTCGAGCAGCCGACGCCCGCGTCGACCCAGCGCACGACGTACCCGAGGGTGCTCTGCACGTTGTTGTCGAGCTCGGCCGTCCGGTCCTCCTCGCTCCAGTCGGCGGGGTCGCCGAGGGGGAGCGTGAGCAGGTCGCCCAGGGTCGAGCGGCGCGACCCGGCGAGCTCGCGCTGCCGCTCGAGCACGTCGACCTGGTGGTAGTGCGTGGCGTGCAGCGTGGCGGCGGTCGGCGACGGCACCCAGGCGCAGTTGGCGCCGGCCTGCGGATGACCGATCTTCTGCTCGAGCATGTCGGCGAGGTCGTCGGGCGCGGCCCACATGCCCTTGCCGATCTGGGCCTTGCCCTGGAAGCCGCACTCCAGGCCGATGTCGACGTTGCTGTCCTCGTAGGCCTTGATCCAGGGCTGGCTCTTCATCGCGCCCTTGCGGACCATCGGGCCGGCGAGGTTGGAGGTGTGGATCTCGTCGCCGGTGCGGTCCAGGAAACCGGTGTTGATGAAGGCGACCCGGTCGGCGGCCGCGGCGATGCAGGCCTTGAGGTTGGCCGACGTACGTCGCTCCTCGTCCATGATGCCGATCTTGATCGTGCGCGGCGCCAGGCCCAGCACCTGCTCGGTGCGGGCCAGGATCTCGCAGCCGAGCGCCACCTCGTCGGGGCCGTGCATCTTGGGCTTGACCACGTACATCGAGCCGGCGCGGGAGTTGCCGCCCGCGGTGTCGCCGCGCAGGTCGTGGACGCTGCCCAGGCCGGTCATCAGCGCGTCGACGATGCCCTCGGACACCGGCAGGCCGTCGGCGTCGAGCACCGCGTCGCTGGTCATCAGGTGGCCGACCTGGCGCACCAGCATCAACGCGCGGCCGGGCAGCGTCACCTCGCCGCCGTCGGGCGTGGTGTAGGTGCGGTCGGGGTCCATGCCGCGGGTGAAGGTGCGCCCGCCCTTGCTGACCTGGGTCTCCAGCCGACCCTGCATCAGGTGCAGCCAGTTGCGGTAGCCGAGCACCTTGTCGGCGGCGTCGACCGCGGCCACGGAGTCCTCGAGGTCCATGATCGAGGTGAGCGCCGACTCGAGCACGACGTCCTTGACGCCGGCCCGGTCGGTGGAGCCGATCTGGTGGTCGCGGTCGACCTGGATCTCGACGTGCAGCCCGTGGTGCACGAGCAGCACCGACGTGGGCGACCCGGTCGGACCCTGGTAGCCCACGAGCTGGGCCGGGTCGGCGAGGCGGAGGGTGTCGCCGTCGGTCGAGACGGCCAGGCCCTCGGCGTCCACGGCGTACGACGTGGCGTCGCGGTGGGAGCCCGACGCGAGCGGCGCGTGCTCGTCGAGGAAGGCCCGGGCGCGCTCGATCACGGCGTCGCCGCGGGTGGGGTTGTAGGAGGAGCCGGTCTCGCGGCCCTCGGTCTGCGGGATCACGTCGGTGCCGTAGAGCGCGTCGTAGAGCGAGCCCCAGCGCGCGTTGGCGGCGTTGGCGGCGAAGCGCGCGTTGAGCATCGGGACGACCAGCTGCGGGCCGGGCACCCGGGCGATCTCGTCGTCGACGCCGTCGGTCGTGATGGTGACGTCGGCGGGCTCGTCGACGAGGTAGCCGATGGAGCGCAGGAACCGCTCGTAGTCGGCGGCGTCGAGCGGGGTGTGGGCCGGGTCGGCGTGGTAGTCGTCGATGGCCTGCTGCAGCTCGTCGCGCCGGGCGACCAGCGCTCGCACCTGCGGGGCGAGGTCGGCGACCAGGGCGGCGGCTCCGGACCAGAAGGCGTCCTCCTCCACCCCCGACCCGGGAAGGGCCTCGTCGCGGACGAAGGCATGGAGCTCGGCGGCCACGTCGAGGCCGGAGACGGTGACTCGGGAGGTCATGCGCACCCCTTCACTCTTTCGCATGATGGAATTACCATGTCGGAGGACGAAATTACGGTGAGGGGAGCAGCGATGTCAACGCACGGGACACCCGCGGGCGTCCAGTCGCTGCACCGCGCGCTCGACGTGCTCGAGGTGGTCGCGGCCGGCGGCCGCAGCCGCTCGATCGCCGAGATCGCCGCCGCGGCCGGCCTGCCCGCCCCCACCACCCACCGGCTGCTGCGCACGATGGTCGAGCGCGGCTACGTGCGCCAGCTGCCCGACCGGCGCTACGCCCTCGGCTTCCGCCTGGTGCCGCTCGGTGCCACCGCCCAGCTCCAGGTGGGCGCCGACGCGGAGACGGTGCTGGCCGACCTGGTCGCCGAGATCGGCGAGTCGGCCAACCTCGCCGTCCTCGCCGGCCACCAGGCCGAGTACGTCGCCCAGGCCCCCGCCCGCTACGCCATGCGCATGTTCACCGAGGTCGGCCGTCGCGTCGACCTGCACAGCACCGGCGTCGGCAAGGCGCTGCTGGCCCAGCTCGACGACGCTGCGGTGGCCGCGGTCGTCCGCCGGGCCGGTCTGGGCCGGCGTACCCCCCACACGATCACCACCGAGACCGACCTCGCCGCGGCGCTCGCCGACGTACGCCGGACGGGGCATGCCCTCGACGAGCAGGAGCAGGAGCTGGGCGTGCGCTGCGTCGCCGTGCCGGTGGGTACCGCTCCGGCATGGATGGCCGTCTCCGTCTCCGGCCCGGTCACCCGGATGACCGAGGAGGTCGTCGCCCGGGCCGTGCCGCTGCTGCACGCCGCCGGCGCCCGGCTCGCGGCCGCCCTGGAGTCCCACGACGCCACCCGCCCCGCACCCGACCGGCCGTTGATCCCGTCCTGATCCCGTCCAGACCCACCCTTGACCGCCCCGTGAAAGGTTCTCGATGAGCACGTCCACCACCTCGCACGCCCCTGCCGCGGACGCGGCCGACCTCGACCTCTCCCCGCTGACCGACGCGCTCCCCGAGGGCAGCGTCGTCTCCGACCCCGACCGGATGGCCGGCTACCTGTTCGACCGCGCCAACGCCCCCGACGGCGGGACCCCCCTGGTCGTGGTCCGGGTGACCTGCACCGGCGACGTGCAGACCGCGGTGCGGTTCGCGGCCGAGCACGGCCTCGCCGTGGTCACCCGCGGCGCGGGGTCCGGGCTGTCCGGCGGGGCCACCGCGCTCGCGGGGTGCCTGATGATCTCCACCGAGCGGATGCGCGCGATCGAGATCGACCCGACGACCCGCACCTGCGTGGTCGAGCCGGGCCTGATGAACGCCGAGGTGAAGGCGGCCGTCGCCGAGCACGGCCTGTGGTACCCGCCCGACCCCTCCTCCTACGAGATCTGCTCCATCGGCGGCAACATCGCCACCAACGCCGGTGGCCTGTGCTGCGTCAAGTACGGCGTCACCACCGACTACGTCCTCGGCCTCACGGTGGTGCTCGCCGACGGCACCGCCGTCGAGCTGGGTGGGCCGCGGATCAAGGACAAGGCCGGGCTGCCGCTGACCAAGCTCTTCGTCGGCAGCGAGGGCACCCTCGGCATCGTCACCCGGATCATCCTCAAGCTGCTGCCGTCCCAGCGGGTCCCGTCCACGATGGTCGCCACCTTCGGCAAGCTCGACGACGCCACCGACGCGGTCGCCGAGATCACCCGCAGCCTGCGTCCCTCGATGCTGGAGTTCATGGACAAGGCCTCGATCAACGCCGTCGAGGACATGACCAAGATGGGTCTGGACCGGGAGGCCGAGGCGTTGCTGGTGATCCAGTCCGACGAGGCCGCCGGCGCCGCCGCCGACGAGCTGGCGAAGATCGGCGACATCTGCCAGTCGCACGACGCCACCGAGGTCTTCTCCACCGACGACCCGGAGGAGGGCGAGGCCTTCGTGACCGCCCGCCGGATGGCGATCCCGGCCGTGGAGCTGAAGGGCTCGCTGCTGCTCGAGGACGTCGGTGTGCCGCTGCCACAGCTGAGCGCGCTGGTCGACGGCATCGCCGCGATCGCGCGCGAGCGGGCCGTGGAGATCGCGGTCATCGCCCACGCGGGCGACGGCAACACCCACCCGCTGATCGTCTTCGACCCCACCGACGAGGACCACGCCGCCCGGGCCCAGCAGGCCTACGGCGAGGTGATGGAGCTGGCGATCTCGCTCGGCGGCACCATCACCGGCGAGCACGGCGTGGGCCGCCTGAAGAAGCCCTGGCTCGGCGCCCAGCTCGGGCCCGACGCGATGGCGCTCAACCAGCGGATCAAGGACGCGCTCGACCCGACCGGCATGCTCAACCCCGGCACGATGCTCTAGCCCCGATGCTCTAGCCCCGCGCCTGCTCGGTGGTCGAGCCCCTGTCGGGGCCCGACCACCGCTGACGAGGAGCCTCAGTCGAGCAGGCCGTCCAGGGCCCGCTCGACCAGGTCCGCGCGCTCTCCGGCCGTGGCCAGCTGCTCCAGGCCGAAGCCCAGCAGCAGGGAGTCCTCGGTGCTGGTCGCCGCGAACTGCTCGATCAGGCCGTCGCTGAACACCCAGGTCGCCGGGGACGGCGTCGGGCTGCCCTCCGGCACCTCGCCGGGCGCCCACTGGCTGGTGGCCCCCTCGAACCCGTCAGCCAGGTCGGGCCGGTCGGCCCCGTCGACGCTCACGTGGGTGTCGTCGACGAAGGCGCCGACCCCACCGGAGCCCGGGTCGGTCACGTAGGTGATCGAGACCTCGACGGTGCTGCCGGCGAACGCCGACAGGTCGTAGGCGACGTCCGCCCAGGTCGCGTCACCCGTGAGGGCGTGCCACTCCCCCTCGGTGCAGTCGGGGCCGCCGAGGTAGCGCTCGAGGAAGGGGTGCAGGGAGAGCAGGAAACCGCCCGCCTCGCACTCGGCCGGCGGCGTCGTGTCGCTGAGGCCACCCACCTCAGGCAGCGTCGCCCAGTCCTCGCCGCCCGCGGTGCGCGCCTCGACGACGAGGTTGTCGTAGGACGGCTCGGTGTTGAAGGACGTCTTGAACTGCAGCTCCGCCGAGGTGGCGGTCGTCAGGTCGACGGTGCGGGTGAGCCGGGCGTAGGAGTCGTCCTGGTGCAGGACCCCGGCGTAGCGGTCGCCCTCGACCGGATCGAACTGCGAGCCCTCCTCGACCGGGAACAGCGCGCTTCCCTCGCTCGCGAACTGCGGGAAGTCCTCGACCGGCAGCACGTCGCTGGTCGGCTGGAGGATTCCGGCCTCGTCGAGCGGGTTGTCCCCCTCCACGACCGGTCCGCCGAGCGTGCCCTCGTAGCCCGTGAGCGGCGCCGCGATCCCCTCCACCGTGGCGGGGTCCGTGGCGTCCAGCCGGGTGAAGGCCCCGAGGTAGTACTGCCGGAAGTCGTCGGCCATGATCAGGCAGTCTTCGAAGAAGCCCGGGACGCTGTCGACCACGCAGTCGGCGCTGGCATCGCCGTTGAGCCCGTAGTAGAGCCCCCCGACGGCGTCGCTGATGCCGGTCAGCCCCTGGTACTGGGCGGTCTCCCCGGCGTGCAGCAGCTTGCCGCCCTCGTTGAGGTAGTCACGCACCGCGATCGTGAGGTACTGCTGACGCTCGGCCACGGACACGTCGGGCAGCGGGCCGAACGGGCTGTCGGTCTCCAGGTCCTCGGGGTCCATCGTGATCCGGTTGTCCCCGAGGTACCACACGACGGCGTCGTAGTGGGACAGGACGCCGAGGTGGTGAGGCACGCCCTGGGCGTCGACGTCCCACACATCGGCGGAGCGGCCGGCAGCCTCGATGGCGTCGACGTGGGCGCCGGCGTACTTGGGCGCGGTCACGTCGGCCGGGTAGTCCGGGTTGACGCCGGTGTAGTCCTCGTTGGCGACCACGAGCACGTCGTGGCCGGTGTCGGAGGCGATGCGGAAGGTGAACCTGCGGCTGCCCACCGTGCGGAACTTCTTCTTGGGCTTCTTGCCGGGCCGCTCGGCCTTCTTCTTGCCCTTGCGGAGCTCCTTGCCGGTGAACCAGACCCGAACCCGGTCGCCCCGGTCGGCGCCCTTGACCTGGCCGCGGTACTCGGCGAAGTAGTCGTCGTTCTCGTCGCCGTAGCGCTCGCCGCCCCGCCACTCGCGGACCTTGACCGTGCGGATCTTGCCCCGGTTGATCCGGTACTTCATCCGCTTCTTCTTCAGCGCGCGCTCGATCAGGGCCGCCGCGGGCTGCGGGCTGCCGTAGGAGACCGAGAACGCGTCGACCTGGAAGTTCGGGGCTCGGAGCCCGAGAGAGGACTTCGGGTCGGCGGGGTCGGCGGCCGAGCGGGCGATCGACATCGCGAACGGCACGTTCTTGGCGAACTCCGCCTGCACGAGGCCCTCGTCGTCGGGGAACTCGAAGCCGCTCCCGCAGTCCTCGGCCTCCCACTCGTCGTCGGGGTCGACGTCCGAGGCGGCCTCGCAGGTCGACATCTCGGGGGTGAAGCCGAGCGTGCCGTAGCGGGCGGTGATCGCGGTGTCGGTGTCGCCGTTGGTGGTGTAGAGCTCCGCGGAGAGGTCGGGGTCGTAGCCCGGGACCGCCGGCTCCTGGTCGTCGCCGGCGAGCGCCTCGTAGATCAGGTCGTCGGGCGTCGGCGTGGCCACCTGCCAGCCGGTGCCGTAGAGCAGCAGCTCGGCGGCCGAGTGGTAGTTGACCAGGAACTCGAACCCGACCCGGCGGGCGAAGCGGTCCAGCGCCTGGGTCTCCGGCTCCGAGGCCGGCCCGGTGCCGCGGTAGGTCTGGCTCGTCGGCTGGGGCGAGGAGCCCTCGTTGTCGTAGCCCCACTTGACCTGCCAGTTGCGGTTCAGGTCGACCCCGTCGTTGCCGGTGATCTCGCCGTCGCCATCGTTGTCACGCAGGTTCTTGCGCCACAGGCGCTGGCCCTCGGTGAAGGTGTAGTCGTAGCCGTCGGGGTTGGCGACCGGCATGAACCACAGCTCGGTGCGGGAGAGCAGGCGCTTGAGCGAGCGGCTCGAGGAGTAGCCCTCGACCACCCGGCGCAGCAGCCGGGTCGTCATCTCGGGCGTGATCCACTCGCGAGCGTGCTGGGCGGACAGGTAGAGGACCGCGGGTCGCTTGCCGTCGCGCGTCTTGTCGGCGGCCTTGGTGACCTTGACGGCCATGATGTCCTGGCCGTTGACGGTCTGGCCGATCGAGACCGTCTTGGTGATCCACGGGTAGCGGGCCGCGAGCTGCTCGACCTCCTCCTTCAGGCCGCCCGGGCCGGCGTACTGCTGCCAGACCTCGTGGCCCTCGGTGGCGGCGGCGTCGGCGCGCTGGGTGACGGTGCGCCCGCCGACCTTCTTCGCCGAGAGCTCGATGCCCTGCTTCGCGAGCTGGGCGACCTCGCTGCCGCTGAGCACGACCTCGACCCGGACCAGCGACTTGCCGTCGGCGGCCGAACCCCCGGCCGACCCGGTCGCGCGGCTCAGGTCGAGCTCGTGGCGATCCACCCCGAGCGCGACCACGTCGGCGAGCTGACCAGGCAGCAGCTGACCGACGTACACCTCGAGCCGGTCGCGGTCCGGGGCCGCCGGCGGGGCGGCCGAGGACGCGGGGGCAACGGCGGCGAGGCCGCCAGCGGCCACCACCCCGGCCAGGACGTGGACTGCGTGGCGGAACGGTCGGCGCATGTCTGCTCTCCCTTGAGCACCCGATGGGACGAGGCCACTTTTTACCCAGGCGGTGCGGGTGTCAAGGTCTTGGCGTCGGGCCGACGACGTGGCGGGCGAGCGAGTCGGTGGACCGTTCAGCCGGCGGCGGGCAGCCGCACGGTCACGGTCGTGCCTCGGCCCGGGACCGACGTGAGGTCGATGCTGCCGCCGTGGCGGACCACGATCCGCTGGCAGATGCTCAGCCCCAGACCGCTCCCGGGGGTGGCCCGGGTCTCGACGCTCGAGGACCGGGTGAAGACCTCGAAGACGGCCTCCTGTTCCTGCTCGGGGATGCCGTGCCCGGTGTCGGCGCAGGTCAGCACCACCTGGCCGGCTCGGGGGCCGGTCTGCTCGTCCACGTGCAGGTCGAGGACGACGCTGCCGCCGGGTGGGGTGAACTTGACCGCGTTGGAGAGCAGGTTGGTGACCAGCATGAGCAGCTCGTCGGCGTCGCCGACGACGAGTGGTCGGCCGGTCACCTCGACGTGCACCTCGACGTCACCCCGGGCGGCCTGGACCGCGAAGTGGCTCGCGGCCTCGCGCACGACGTCGTCGAGGTCCACCGTCTCCTGCGGCAGCTCCGGGGTGGGGTCCTGCACGCGACCGAGCAGCAGCAGGTTGGCGACGAGCGCGCTCATCCGCTCGGCGGCCCGCTCGATCGAGTCCAGGGACGGCGAGCCGGACCCGTCCTCGAGCAGCAGCTGGACGTGACCCAGGATCGCAGTCAGCGGGTTCTTCAGCTCGTGGGTGAGGGCGAGGTTGACCTCGTCGCGGTAGCGGCCCAAGGCGCGGAGCTCCTCCACGATGAGCTGCTCCCGCTCGCGCCCCCGGGCGACGTGGATCGCCAGGCCCGCTTGGGCGGCGTACATCTCGAGCACCTGGCGCTTCAGCTCGCCGGGACGGCGGCCGTCGCGAGGCAGGTCGACGCCGAGGACGCCGACCAGCTCGCCCTCCGGGCCGCGCAGCGGGGCGTGCAGCGCGTCCATCGGGTGCCACGCGTCAGGCAGGTCGAGCGGCAGCACCTCGGGGACCCAGCTGCTCACCGCGTCGGCCGGCAGCCGGTCGTGCGGCACGAACCGGAGGCTGCCCCACTCGTCGGCCAGCTCGAACTCCTCGAGGTACTCCTCCACCCGCACCCGACGCCCGTGCATCGCCTCCTGGGCTGCGGCGTCCCCCGCGACCGCCATGATCTCCAGGTAGCCGTCGTCGTGGAGGTAGTTGACGACCGTCAGGTCGAAGCCCAGAGCCTCCACCACCCCCTCGGCGGTGCGCTGCAGCACGAAGCGGAGGTCACGACCCTGGCTCACCGCCATCAACAGGTCGTGCAGGCTCCGCAGCGCGCGCTCCTCGCGCGAGGCCTCCTCGACGTCCATCCTCTTTACCTCCCGGGCTCAGCAGCCACCGTAGGGGTTGCCTGGTGAGGCTCGCGCAACCCCGGCGACGGAGCCTGTGGCGGATCCTGTCAAGGCCGGCGTGGCCGCGGCTAGTCCAGGTGGAGGCTCCGGTTTGGGCCGCCCGACGCGGGGGGATCCTCAGCGCATGACATCCCTCCCCCGGGTCGTCGCCGGCATCGCCGCGGCCACCGCCCTGCTCCTCCCCCTCTCGGCTCCGGCCGGCGCCGCACCGGCATCAGATCGGTCCGTCTCGACCACGACCGCACCGGCCGTCGCCCCGGACTCGTCCGCCGCTGCCGCGCGCGTCGGCTTCACCCGCCCCCAGCGCAAGGCGCGGGTCGACGCGCTGATGACCGGGCCCCTCGGACGGTTCACGAAGGTCAAGAACCGGGCCAAGAGCGGTATCGACACCACCTTCAACTGGGTCGACGACGGCTGCAGTGCGCCGTGGTGGACCGGCACCATCTACTACTCGACGCTGTTCGACAAGGCCTGCAACCGTCACGACTTCGGCTACCGCAACCTCGGTTGGGGCTACTACACGTCGAAGAAGCTGGCACTGTCCTCCACCCCCGGCACGAAGGACGCGATCGACAAGGTCTTCCTCGCCGACATGCGCAACATCTGCGTGAACCGCGCGAACGGTGCCGCGAGCTGCTTCGCGGCCGCCCAGGGCTTCTACGGCGCCGTGCGCAAGACCGGCAAGGCGCACACCTCGTTCTACAAGAGCGAGTGCCAGCCGAACCTGCTCTGCCTGTTCGACGACAAGGGCTACAAGGACCGTCGCGTGGCCCTGACCGCCTCGGAGAACAACATGAAGGACGTCAGCTTCGGCGACAAGACCTCCTCGGTGAAGAACAACACCGGCGTCGCGTGGCGCCTCTACGAGGACAGCGACTACCGCGGCCGCATCCTCTGCGTGCCTCGCAACGGCCTCTCCTCGAACCTCAACGACTACGGCTTCGGCGACAAGACCAGCTCGGCTCGCCGCTACTCCACCGCCGGCTGCCCCTGACCCAGCCGGCCCGCGGCGGTGGTCGGGGTGGGCACCCCGGTCGCCGCCGACAGAGGCCAGTGCTGCTGATGCGTGAACCCCTCGACAAGACTCCTGTCATGCTGCGCACCGCTCTGCTCGCCGCCCTCGCGGTGTCCGTCTCCGCGTGCGGCGAGATCGACGCGGGCGACGCCGCGAGGGTCTCGTTCACTGACTGGTCGGCCGAGCAGACGTACGACGGCGTCACGCCCGTCGTCACCTCGACGCAGAACCTGCTCCCCTACTCCGGCATGCTCGACGTGACCCTGTACGCCAGTGACGCCACCGGCGACGACGTCGCCGCCATCCGGGATCACTACTGCGGCTTCGAGGCCGACAACGCCACCATCCGGTACGCCATCCGAGACTCCGCACGCCGCATCGAATGGCCGCTCCCGGACTGCGAGGACGAGCGCCCCGGCACGGACGAGCGGTTCGACTCGATGCAGGCCGTCGCCGACGCGGTCCAGGCGTGCGGTGCCGACCACGCCATCATGGGTGACTACCGACTCACCATCGGGTTCGCTCCCGACGAGCATCCGGCGTTGAGGAAGCAGGACCGATGCCTGCCTGCGGTCCGCGTCGCGGCGCCCGAGGCACCCGCCCTGTTCGGGCTCTCTGCCGGCGCGGACGACCCGACCTGGGTCGAGGCGTCCTTCGACGAGTTCCGGACCACCGCTGCTGCGCCCTGAGGCTCAGGGGCTCGTGGGTCGCTGACGGGTCGAGCTGACCGTCGCGTCGCCGCCAGGCGGGGACGGGGATCATCGGGTGACGAGGAAGGCCGACATCGCGGCGGCCACTGCCTCGGGCTGGTCCAGCATCGAGAGCACGTAGGCGTCGGCGACCTCGACCAGCTCCGCGTTCGGGATCAGGTCGGCGAGCCGTCGCCCGTGCTCGGGCGGCATCACCTTGTTGTCCGGAGACCACAGCACCAGGGTCGGCCCGTCGAACGTCGCGAGGGCCTCGGTGTCGGCGATCAGCGCCGGCGCGTCGAACTTCTCGCGGGCGTAGGTCCGCAGGTCACGACGTACGCCGGGCTGCCGCAGCGCCGGCTCGGTCCAGCCGTGGACCAGGGCGTCGGGCAGCGGGTACTTCGCCATCTGCCCGAACAGCAGGGGCGTTCGTCGCAGCCACCCGACTCGCAGCTGGCGGGCGGCGAGCTCGATGCCGCCCGGCAGCCGGGCCGCCAATGCGGCCATCTTTCCGGGCAGACCGGGTGGGAAGTTGTCGAACGCCTCGCAGGGCAGCAGCACCAGGCGACCGATCCGCTCGTCGAGACCGCGGGCGGTGAGGAACAACCCGCCGCCCCAGTCGGTGTGGACGAGGGTGACGTCGCGGAGGTCGAGGGCCTCGAGCAGCTCGGCCAGCAGCTCGACCAGTCCGTGGAGGGAGAGGTCCGCGCCAGGGCGCATCGGGACCCGGTGCGCTCCGAGCGGTAGCACCGGTCGCAGGTAGCGGAAGCCCGCGGGCAGCAGGGGCAGCACGCGGTCCCACTGGGTGTGGTCCATGAGCAGCCCGTGCAGCAGGACCACCGGCGGCCCGCTGCCGGAGTCGTCGTACTCCAGGACGCCCTGGCTGAGCTCGACCTGCTGCACGACGGCAGAACCGGACGGCCGCGGGCGCACGCAGCACGGTCGACTAGCTGCGGGTCGCAGCGATGAATCTCGGCCACCATCTATGTAGATCGCGCTGCCACCACGGCCACCAGTGCAGGCCGCAGTCGTGGAGCACGGTGGTGTGGGGGACGCGCCGAGCCGTCAACGCGTCGTCGAGGTGGACGACGGAGCGGCGGATCGCGGCTTCGGCCAGCGGGACGCCGTACGGGGCGTACTGGGCATCGGCCGGTTCGCATGGAATCCCGTTGCCGCTGGTGAGATATACGTTCGTGCCACGGAGCCGAGCCGCCCTCGGGACCGGATCGGCGGCGTCCCAGGCCTGGGGGTGTGCGACCGGGTTGGGCAAGATTCCGGGTCCCGAGGGGTCGCTGCCGTCGCAGACGGCCAGGGTGTGGAAGGCCGACCAGAGCGCCGTCCGACCGGGCAATCCGGCGAAGGACAGTGAAGCCACAGGCGAGAACCCGGCGACGGCCGCATAGCGGTCTGGACGCGCCGCGGCCAGGTGGAGGGCGCTGTAGCCGCCGCCGCTGTAGCCAGCGATTGCCGTGTGCTTGCGGTCGGTCCTGACACGCAGGTGCTTGGCGACCCACCGGGGGAGAACGCGGGTCATGTAGGACTCCCACGCGTGCGTACCGTCAGCCCAGTCGAGGGTCATGCCGCTGCTCAAGGACGTATCCGCCATCACGACGACGGCTTGCTGCTTGCCACGCAGCGATGCGGTGAAGGACAGCAGGTCGCTGTAGACCAGCCACGAGTCGGCGCTGCCCTGTGCGCCGTGCATCAGGTACAGCACGGGATAGCGGCGCGTCGATTTGCGGTAGGCCGGGGGCAGCAGGACGCGCACCCGGCTCGCGCCGACCTGAGCGGTGATCACGCGCCGGTGGCCGGCAAACGGCTCCTGCCCAGGCGTCTGCTCGCAACTGTCGTTGGGCACCGCTGACGGCACCGATGAGGACACACCAATGGCAGGAACAGCCACCAACCCGACGGTGAGCATGGCCACCGCTACCGCAGCACGCACGAGCATGATCATGAGCAGTACAACGAGCAGAACAAAAACTGGTCACGCAGACGAGGCCCCGCGGTGTGCACGCCCTCCGGTGTGCATCCACGTCTCCGTCGCCCTTCGCCCGCCGGCCAGGCGTCGACCGCTCGGCACGACCGCGCGGAACGCGACATGAGAGTGCACTTCCGAGCGTCATTTCCTGGCCCCGGACGGCCGGACGAGATCGCGGCGTCAACTCGCGGTGTCGTTCTGTGCGCACGGCCCGGGTGAGCACGGTGACCGCGATCGGGTACTCGTGGGGGAATGTCACCACGCAGCTCCCGTCGAATTCCACCTCGGGTTCGCTCGGCGAGCTACGCGCCGGGTGCCCTCGGCACCTCCCGGAAATCCGCCGGGATCCTCGCCGACTACCGAGGCCGCGCCATCGACCCTCCCGAGAGCCAGGTGTGGCGATTCCTCGACGGGCGGGCCTCTGCCGTGGGACTGCACCAGTACTCTGCCGAGTCATGGCACTGGGATGCCCTCGGTGGTCCGGCACGATGCTGACCAAGACATACCTGTCCTGTGATCGGCGCGGCGAAGGGAGACACGCGAGTGCCGTCGCCAGGTGAGCCCGGCCGACGGAAATTGACCGTCGCTGTGCTCGCGATCTCGCTCGTCGCTGCGTTCACCCTCGCCGCGACACGCGACGACCCGTTCCGGGGGCCCTCCTCGCCCTACGACCATCCCGGGTTCACCGAAGTGTCGGTGGCCACCGAGGACGTCGTCGAGGGCCAAGCCACCATCGTTGTCGAGGGGCTTCGTGGCCGGGGGTACTGGTGTGTACAGGCCCGAAGCAACGACCGCGCTGTGCAGATCGCGTGCCGGATGCCCGGCACCAGCACCGGCGTCGACCTGATGGTCGACACCACCGGAGACGTGCTCTACGCCGATATCGACCTGAGGCCTGACACCCCGGTCGCCCAGTCCACGAAACAGCTGGCCCGGTTGCTCGACGATTCGTTCCTGAGGCTGTGGCCGCGGGACCGCGCGGTTGTCGAGCAGCTCGTCCAGGACTCCCAGCCCCAACCGTTCTTTCCCATGGGGGACCAGGCGCCACCGGACGCCGAGGACCAGTTCTCGACCTACGAGCAGAACACCGCCAACGCCGGCTGGTCGTTACTGGCTTTCTACACCGGTCAGCCGCTCGCGCTGCGGATACGGACACCGGAGCTGCGCGACCGCAGCTGGCCAACGGGTGGTGACCACTACGCGACACCGACCAGTGTCGCCACCGCCGCACTGCGCGCCATGGGCTACACGTGTGCGACCGCTTGCTCCCGAGCCACTGGTTTCCAGCGGGTCAGCTTCGACGAGCACCGCGACCAGATCGTCGCCGCCCGGCTCACCCTGCGCAGCAGCGCCAACGGGAACCGAGAAGCCGACCTCTCCGGTCAGTGGGTCCGCAACGGTCTCCCCTTCCTCACGCCAGAGGTCCGGACCGCCATCGGTCAACGCATCGAGAGATCCCGCACCAGCGGCCGAGATTGGCGAGGAGTGATCGCCGGCACGCCCCTCGAGATCCGGGCGGTCCCCGGTGGCCCGATGCCCCACGGCGGAGCCGCAGCCATCCTTGAAGCCACCATCGGCGTGCCTCTGCTCCACGTCGAGTGACCAGAGCAGACCCACAGGGGTCGCGTCCCAAGAGTGTCGCTCAGGAATGTGTGCCGAACGGTCCGGCCGTCGGGTCGTCGGGACTGCCGTACTGACAGCGGCACGAGCGGGTGTGCTCGGGGGCGTACGACCCGATGGGGTGGACTCTCAGTGGGACGGGCGCTCCACCAACAGACCCATGCCGAAGAACACGAGGATGCCACCGCTGCCGCGAAGTACGTTCCGCATGATTCGCCCCTGGCTCAGCAACGTCCGGGCTGCCCCGAATGGGTTTGAGCGGCGTCTCGATCTGGCAACCGCCCCACGTATCTGTCGAACGGCGTTGCCTATCCGTCAGCCCCCGAGCGGCCCCAGCACGCTAGCAGCGGCGCGCAGGTCGGTCAGTGGGCCATGTCGACGAAGCGGGAGTAGTGGCCCTGGAAGGCGACGGTGATGTCGCGGGTGGCGCCGTTGCGGTGCTTGGCCACGATCAGGTCGGCCTCGCCGGGGCGGGTCGACTCCTTCTCGTAGACGTCGTCGCGGTGCAGCAGGATCACCATGTCGGCGTCCTGCTCCAGGGACCCGGACTCGCGCAGGTCGCTCATCATCGGGCGCTTGTCGCCGCGCTGCTCGGGCCCACGGTTGAGCTGGGAGAGCGCGATGATCGGCAGCTCGAGCTCCTTGGCGAGCAGCTTGATCTGGCGGGAGAACTCCGAGACCTCGAGCTGGCGGGACTCGACCTTCTTGCCCGAGGACATCAGCTGCATGTAGTCGATGACGATCAGCTTGAGGTCGTGGCGCTGCTTGAGCCGCCGGGCCTTGGCCCGGATCTCCATCATCGTCATGTTGGGCGAGTCGTCGATGAACATCGGAGCGCTGGAGACCTTGCCCATGTGGCGGGCCATCTTGGCCCAGTCGTCGTCGCTCATGTTGCCGTTGCGGATGTGGTTGAGCGGCACCTTCGCCTCGGCGGAGAGCAGCCGCATCGTGATCTCGGAGCGCGTCATCTCGAGGCTGAAGAAGACGCTGGTGAGGTTGTGGGCGATCGAGGCGGCGCGGCACAGGTCGAGGGCGAAGGTCGACTTCCCCATGGCCGGGCGGGCCGCGACGATGATCATCTGGCCGGAGTGGAGGCCGTTGGTGAGGTCGTCGAGGTCGGCGAAGCCGGTGGGGACGCCGTAGAGGCCGGCCTCGCGGTTGCCGATCGCCTCGATCTCGTCGAGGACGCCGTCCATGATGTCGGAGAGCGGGGCGTAGTCCTCGGCGGAGCGGCGGTCGGTGATCGAGTAGACCTCGGCCTGCGCCCGGTCGACGATGTCGTCGACCTGGCCCTCGCCGGCGTAGCCGTACTGAGCGATCTTGGTGCCGGCGTCGACCAGCCGGCGCAGGATCGCCTTCTCGCGCACGATGTGGGCGTAGAACTCGGCGTTGGCCGCGATCGGGACGTTGGCGGCCAGGGTGTGCAGGTAGGGGGCGCCGCCGATCCGGTCGAGCTCGCCGCGCCGCTGCAGCTCGGCGGCCACCGTGATCATGTCGACCGGCTCGCCACGCCCGAAGAGGTCGATGACCGCGTCGTGGATCGTCTCGTGGGCCGGCCGGTAGAAGTCGGCTCCTCGCAGCACCTCGGAGACGTCGGCGATCGCGTCCTTGGAGATCAGCATCGAGCCCAGCACGGACTGCTCGGCCGCGAGGTCCTGCGGCGGGGTGCGGCCAGCCGGACCGCGGGGGGCGTCGCCCGGAGCGAAGGCGGCCGGGCCGTCGCCGTAGCCGTCGTAGGAGTCGTCGGGCGGGAACCGCGTGTCGGACTCCGTGACACTCACAGGCGGGCTCCCGGGGATCGGTGGTGCGGTGGTCTGCTCAGGCTAGGGACCGGCACCGACAGCGGCGCGCAGGTGGTCCGGGAGGGTCACGGGACGAGCGTCGGACGACGGTGGTCGGGTGGGTCGAGCCGGAACGGTACGCCGCGCGAGGGCTCACCGATACGAGCTTGTCCACAGGCCCTGGGGATAACCTCCCCCGACCCGTGGACGACGCGCCATGTGCCTGTGCACAGGATGGGGAGACAACTGTGGAATCGGCGTCCCGGCTGGGCCTCGCATAGCCTCTGACCTGCCACGATGCGACTAAGGGGGTGTGGAGTGAAAATCATCCGGATGCCGTCTCGGTCCCCGGACCATCACCCCCCGTTCCCCGCCCCCTGCCGTCGTGCCGGGGCTTTCCCGCAGCGTCTCTCCACAGGCGGACCCGAGTTATCCACCGACGATCTCATCCGAGGTGACCATGGCGCGCACCCATGATCGTGAGATAGTCCGGCTCGCCTGGCCGGCCTTCCTGGCCCTCGTGGCCGAGCCGCTCTTCCTGCTCAGCGACGCCGCCATCGTCGGCCACCTCGGGACCCCGCAGCTGGCCGGCCTGGGCATCGCGGCCGTCGTGCTCCAGACCCTCGTCGGGCTGTGCGTGTTCCTCGCCTACGGCACCACGGCCGGGGTGGCCCGCCACCTCGGCGCGGGCGACCGGCCGGGCGCGCTGGCCCAGGGCGTCGACGGGATCTGGCTGGCCGTGCTGATCGGGGTGCTGGCCACGGGGGCCGGCGTCGCGGTGGCCGAGCCGGTCGTCGCGTCGTTCGGCGTCGGTGACGCGGTGGCGGGCCACGCGACGACGTACCTGCAGATCTCTCTGCTCGGCATCACCCCGCTGCTGATGATGCTGGCCAGCACCGGGGTGCTGCGCGGGCTCCAGGACACCCGCACCCCCCTGGTCGTGGCGGTGCTCGGCAACGCAGCAAACATCGGGCTCAACGTCGTGCTGGTCTTCGGCATCGGCGGCTTCGCGGGCCTCGGCATCGCCGGCTCGGCGTTGGGCTCGGTGATCGCGCAGGTCGGCAGCGCCGCCGCGCTCGTCGGCGTCGTCGTCGTGGCCGCCCGGCGCGAGGGGGCCCCGCTGCGACCCGACGCGACCGGGATCCGAGGTGCGGCCCGCGCCGCCGTACCGCTGGTGGTGCGGACCCTGAGCCTGCGCGCGGCACTGCTCGTGACGACGTACGCCGTGGCCTCGGGAGGCGCCGCCCGCACCGTCGAGGTCGCCACCCACCAGCTCGCGATGACGATCTGGACCTTCCTGGCCTTCGTCCTCGACGCCATCGCCATCGCCGCGCAGGCGATCACCGGGCGCTACCTGGGCGCGGGCGACGTCGAGGCGGCGCGGGCGGTCACCGCGCGGATGGTCCGCTGGGGGGTGGTCAGCGGGGTCGTCACGGGGCTCGGACTCGCGCTGGCCGGACCGTTCCTGGGCCCGCTGTTCAGCAGCGACCCGGCCGTGCAGGACCGGTTGGTGCCGGTGCTGCTGGTGGCGGCCCTGGGCCAGCCCGTGGCGGGGGTGGTCTTCGTGCTCGACGGGGTGCTGATCGGTGCGGGCGACGCGCGCTACCTGGCGTGGGCCGGCACCCTGGTGCTGGTCGTCTACGCGCCGGTCGTGCTCGTGCTCGCCGCGCTCGGCGGAAGCCTGGTGTGGGTGTGGGTGGCGTTCGCCTCCACGTTCATGGGTGCCCGGCTGGTCGTGCTGCTGCTCCGGGCCCGCGGCGACCGGTGGCTGGTCACCGGCGCCCGACGCTGAGCCCGCTCGCCCCGCGACTGCCTGTGACTGCGCGGCGGCTGCCCGGCGGCTGCCCGCGCGGCGGTCTCTAGGCTGAGCGCCATGAAGCCCTTCCAGTCGATCGCCGCGGGCTGGATCTTCCTGGTGCTGGTCGCGAAGGTCGGCGGCTACGACCTGTACGCCGACCCGGTCGGCTGGCTCCTGGTGCTGCTCGGCGTGCGCGGGCTGCCCGCGACGTTCCCGCGACGCTCGGCGCTGCTCCAGCTGGGCTGGCTGGCCGCCGTGGTCTCGGTGGCGCTCTGGCTCCCGGCGTCGGCCGACCGGCTCGCCGACGCCGACCGCGCGCTGGCCTGGGCCGCGAACCTGCCCCAGTACGGCTGGCTCGTGCTGCTCTGCCTCGCCGCGGGCACGGCCGCCACCGACGACGGCGACCAGCGCGCGGCCCGGTGGTTCCGCACGCTGCTGGTCGGTGGACTGGCGATCATCACCCTGCCGGTGCTGGTCATCGGAGCCGGGCTCGACGCGGTCGAGACCGCCGCGGGCGCCGCCGTGCTGCTGACGCCGCTGGCGCTCGTCGTGGCCCTGTTCTCCTACGCCGCGCGGCCCTGGGCCGGCGCCCCGGCGGCCGACGAGCCGGCCGCCGCCTGAGGCGGGGACGACACAGGCCGCCCTCCCCTCGACGGGGAGAGCGGCCTGGAGTGCCTGGTGCGGTGGGACCGCCGGGTCAGCGGGTCAGCTGGGGATGACGTTGAGCGCCACGGAGGCGGAGACGTCGTCGTGCAGCTTGACCGAGACCTGGTGGTTGCCCAGCGACTTGATCGGGTTGGTGACCACGATCGTGCGCTTGTCGACCGACTCGCCGGTGACGGCGCTGATGGCCTCGGCGATGTCGGAGACCGTGACGGCACCGAAGAGGCGACCGCCGTTGCCGGCGCGCACCTTCACGTCGACCGAGGTCGACTGGAGCTTGACCTTGATCTCCTCGGCGTGGTCGTGGCCGCGAACGGCACGCGAGGCGCGGGCCGACTTGATCGAGGCGACCTGCTTCTCGCCGCCACGGGTCCAACGGACCGCGACACCGCGGGGGACGAGGTAGTTGCGGCCGTAGCCGTCCTTGACCTCGACCACGTCGCCGGGGGCCCCGAGGCCATCGACCTCTTGGGTCAGGATGAGCTTCATATCTCTGCTCCTCTCAGCTCTCGCGGTCAGCGACCGGTAGAGGTGTAGGGCAGCAGAGCCACCTCGCGGGCGTTCTTGACGGCGATCGCGACGTCGCGCTGGTGCTGGACACAGTTGCCCGTCACCCGGCGTGCTCGGATCTTGCCGCGGTCGGAGATGAACTTGCGCAGCAGCGCAGTGTCCTTGTAGTCGACCGGGGCCGACTTCTCCTTGCAGAACTGGCAAACCTTCTTCTTGGGCTTGCGAATAACTGCCTTGGCCATTGTGGTGCTCTCCTCTCAAGAGCCCGGCTCGGGAGCCGGAATGGTGTAGGTGCTCTTCGGTGGTGGTGCCGGAGTCTCGGCGATCGCGCGGCCCCGGGTGGTGCGATGGATCAGAAGGGAGGCTCGTCGGACGAGACGCCCGGGGCTCCCCAGGGGTCCTGCCCGCCGGCCGGGGCTCCGCCGCCGGAGGGTCCGCCCTGCGGCGCACCCTGCTGCGGGGCCGCAGTGGCCCACGGGTCCTCGGCCTGGCCGCCGCCGCCCCCGCCTTGCTGGGAGTAGCCGCCACCGCCGCCCGAGCCGCCGCCGTACCCGCCGCCGCCGCCACCGCCACCGCCGCGCGAGGCGCGGGTGACCTTCGCGGTCGCGTACTTCAGCGAGGGGCCCACCTCCTCGACGTCGATCTCGAAGACGGTGCGCTTCTCACCCTCGCGGGTCTCGTACTGACGGGACTTCAGGCGCCCCTGGACCACCACGCGCATGCCCTTCTGCAGCGACTCGGCGACGTTCTCCGCCGCCTGGCGCCACACAGCGCAGGAGAGGAAGAGGGCGTCGCCGTCCTTCCACTCGTTGCTCTGCTTGTCGAACGTGCGCGGGGTCGACGCGATCCGGAAGTTGGCCACCGCGGCCCCCGACGGGGTGAAGCGGAGCTCCGGGTCGTCGACGAGGTTGCCCACGACGGTGATGACGGTCTCGCCTGCCATGTCAGGTCTCCCTAGGTCGATCCGAGTGGTCCAAGTAGTCGGGACTCATCAAAGCCTGAGCCGCCGACAACGGGTAGTGCCCCTCCACAGGGCCCGTCGGAACGGGCCCGTGGCGGAGGGTCAGTGAGCGTCGGGCCGGATCACCTTGGTGCGCAGGATCGACTCGTTGAGCGTGAGCTGGCGGTCGAACTCCTTGACCGTGGCCGGCTCGGCCTGCAGCGTGATGATGGCGTAGATGCCTTCGGCGTTCTTCTTGACCTCGTACGCCAGCCGGCGACGACCCCACACGTCGACCTTGTCGATCGAACCGCCGTCCTTGCGGATGACGTTGAGGTACTTGTCGAGGGACGGCTCGATGGTCCGCTCGTCAAGGCTGGGGTCGAGGATGACCATGACTTCATATGCGCGCAAAGCGGTCTCCACCTCCTCTGGACTCGGCGGCCACGGTCTCTCCGTGGCAGGAGGGCTTCACAGTGTCAGTGCGCGACGACCCGTCGGTGGGCGCCCGCGAAAGACAGGTCAGGTTAGCAGCGGCGTACGCCGAGCACGCAATCCGGCGCAATCCGGCGCCGTCCGCGCCCCACGAGCACCACTGGTCAGCCCTTTCCTGAACTTGTCAGGCCTCGCGAGGGCCGACAAGTTCAGGGATCCCCGGTCGACCGGGGATCCCTGAAGACGGCCCTCGGGCGGCGTCGGCGCCGCCACCTAGGCTGGAGCGCATGAAGATCGGTGCCCACGTCGACCAGACCGACCCCCTCGCCGAGGCCGCCGCCCGGCAGGCGCCGCTGGTGCAGTTCTTCCTCGGCGACCCGCAGGGCTACCAGGGCCCCGAGGTCCGGTACGCCGGCGGCGCCGAGGGGCTGCGCGCCGACGCGGAGGCCGCAGGCGTCGACCTCTACGTCCACGCGCCCTACATCGTCAACGTCGCCACGACCAACAACCGGATCCGGATCCCGAGCCGCAAGCTGCTGCAGAAGCACGTCGACGCGGCGGCCGCGATCGGGGCCAAGGGGCTGATCGTGCACGGCGGCCACGTCAACAAGGACGACGACCCCGCGACCGGGTTCGACAACTGGCGCAAGGCGATCGAGGCCACCGACCTCAAGCTGCCGCTGCTGATCGAGAACACCGCCGGCGGCGACAACGCGATGACCCGCTACCTCGACCGGATCGCCGGGGTGTGGGAGGCGATCTCGGCCACCGAGCAGCGCGACCTCGTCGGCTTCTGCCTCGACACCTGCCACGCCCACGCGGGCGGCAACGCGCTGGAGACGGTGGTCGACGACGTCCTCGCGATCACCGGACGCATCGACCTCGTGCACGGCAACGACAGCCGCGACGACTTCGACTCCGGCGCCGACCGGCACGCCAACTTCGGCGCCGGGCGGATCGACCCCGACCTGCTCGCCGCGGTGGTCCGCGACGCCGGTGCCCCGGTGGTCTGCGAGACCCCAGGCGGCCCCGAGGAGCACGCGGCCGACTTCGCGTGGCTGCGCGAGCGGCTCTGAGACCGCCTACTTCCTGGCTCACAGCCTGACCACAGGCTGAGCACGGCGTCCCGCCAAGGGAGCCGTCGACCGTAGCGGTCATGAGCACCCTGAACGCCTCCCGTCGCCCCTCGGTGACCGGGACGCCGCCCTCGGACCGACCCGCCCCGGAGCCCCGTGCCCGCTGGGAGCGACCCGCACTGCTCTCGCTGCTCGCCGGCACCGCCGTGCTGTACGTCGCCGGGCTCGGCGCCTCCGAGTGGGGCAACAGCTTCTACGCCGCCGCGGCGCAGGCCGGGTCGGAGTCGTGGAAGGCGTTCTTCTTCGGCTCCTCCGACGCGGCCAACGCGATCACGGTCGACAAGACGCCGCTGGCCCTGTGGCCGATGGCGCTGTCGGTGAAGGTGTTCGGCCTCTCCTCGTGGAGCGTGCTGGTGCCGCAGGCGATCGAGGGCGTCCTCGCGGTGTGGCTGCTGGTCGTCACCGTGCGGCGTACGACGGGCTCGGCGGCGGCGGGGCTGCTGGCCGGTGTGGTGCTCGCGACGACGCCGGTGGCGGTGCTGATGTTCCGCTTCGACAACCCCGACGCGCTGCTGGTCCTGCTGCTCGTCGGTGCGGCCGCGGCCACGCTCCGCGCCGTCGAGCCGACCCGGCACCCCGCGCGGTGGCTGGCCCTGGCGGGCGCGCTGGTGGGACTGGCCTTCCTGACCAAGATGCTGCAGGCCTTCCTGGTCCTGCCGGCCCTGGCGCTGGTCTACCTCGTCGCGGGCAGCGCTCCGCTCCTGCAGCGCCTCGGGCACCTGCTGGTGGCCCTCGCGGCAATGGTCGCGGCGTCCGGCTGGTGGATCGCGATCGTCTCGCTGTGGCCGGCCTCGAGCCGGCCCTACATCGGCGGCAGCCAGACCAACTCGATCCTCGAGCTCACCCTCGGCTACAACGGCCTCGGTCGGCTGACCGGCGACGAGACCGGCTCCGTCGGCGGCGGCCAGGGCTGGGGCGAGACCGGGTTGCTGCGGCTCCTCGACGACGACAACGGCGGCCAGGTCGCCTGGCTGCTGCCGGCCGCGCTCGTCCTGCTGGTGGCGGGGCTGTGGTCCACCCGCCGCGCACCGCGCACCGACCGGGTCCGTGCCGCGCTGGTCGCCTGGGGCGGCTGGCTGGTGGTGACCGCGCTGACCTTCAGCCTGATGGCCGGCATCTTCCACGCCTACTACTCCGTGGCCCTGGCGCCGGCGATCGCCGCCCTCGTCGGCATCGGCACCTGGCTGGTCTGGGAGCACCGCGACACCCTGTGGGCCACGGGAGTGGCCTCGGGCACCGTGGCGCTGACCGCCGTCCTCGGCTTCGCCCTGCTGGCGCGCACCCCCGACTTCCTGCCGTGGCTGCGCTGGCTCGTGCTGCTGGTCGGGCTCGCCGCCGCGGTCGCGCTCGTGGGCCTCAGCCTGCTGCCGCGCCGCGTCGTCGGTGCGGTCGGCGCGGTCGCGCTGCTCGCGGCCCTGGCCGGGCCGACGGCGTACGCCGTGGAGACGGCGGCCACGCCGCACACCGGCTCGATCGTCACCGCCGGCCCCAGCGCCGAGACCACCGGCTCGGGGCCCGGCGGGGCGGGTCAGGCGGGCGGGCTGCTCACCGGCAGCGACCCGGGCGAGGCGCTGGTGGCGCTGCTCGAGGCCGATGCGTCGTCCTACACCTGGGTGGCCGCTGCGGTCGGCTCCAACAGCGCCTCGGGCTACCAGCTCGCGACCGAGCAGCCCGTGATGGCGGTGGGCGGGTTCAACGGCTCCGACCCGAGCCCGACCTTGGCGGAGTTCCAGGCCCACGTGGCCGCGGGCGACGTCCACTACTTCATCGCGGGCGGCGGTGACGGGCCCGGCGGTCCCGGCGGGGGTGGCGGGGGTGGCGGGCCCGGCGGTCCCGGTGGGGGCGGCGGCGCGGGGGGCGGCCAGCAGGGCGGCAGCCAGGCCAGCAGCGAGATCACCGCCTGGGTCGAGGCGACCTTCACGGCCACCACGGTCGACGGCGTCACCGTCTACGACCTGAGCCAGGGAGCCGCGGCATGACCGCGCTGTCCCGCCACGAGCGGCCCGCGCCCGGCGCGGCGCAGGTCGTGGTCACGACGCTCGACGTGGTGATCCCGGTCTACAACGAGGAGGGCGGCCTGGCCGCGTCGATCGTGCGGGTGCGCGAGCACCTCGCCCGCCTACCCTGGTCGTTCACGATCACCATCGCCGACAACGCCAGCACCGACGGCACCGCGGTCGTGGCCCGCCGCCTGGCCCACGCTCACCCCGAGGTGCGGGTGCTGCACCTGGCCGAGAAGGGGCGGGGTCGCGCCCTGAAGAAGGCGTGGAGCACCTCCGAGTCGGAGGTCCTGGTCTACATGGACGTCGACCTCTCCACCGATCTCAACGCGCTGCTGCCCCTGGTCGCACCGCTGCTGAGCGGGCACTCCGACCTGGCCATCGGCAGCCGGCTCCAGCACGCCTCCCGGGTGGTGCGCGGCCCGAAGCGGGAGGTGATCTCCCGGGGCTACAACCTGCTCGTCCGCGGCGCGCTGCGCACCCGCTTCACCGACGCGCAGTGCGGCTTCAAGGCCATCCGGGCCGACGTGGCCCGCGAGGTGCTGCCGCTCGTCGAGGACGACGCGTGGTTCTTCGACACCGAGCTGCTCGTGCTCGCCGAGCGGGCCGGGCTGCGGATCCACGAGGTGCCGGTCGACTGGGTCGACGACCCGGACAGCCGCGTCGACCTCGCCCGCACGGCGTACGACGACCTGCGCGGCCTGGCGCGCCTCGGCCGGAGCCTGGTGTCCGGGCGCCTGCCGCTGGTCGAGGTCTCCGAGCGGCTGGGCCGTGCCTCCGCCGACGCGGGAGGCGGCCGGCTCGGCCTCCAGCTCGGGATCTTCGCGATCATCGGGGTGGCCTCGACCGTCGCCTACGCCGGCCTCTACCTGCTGCTGCGCGGGGTGGTGGACCCGCTGTGGGCCAACGCCGCCGCGCTGCTCGTCACCGCGCTCGTCAACACCGCGGCCAACCGCCGCTTCACCTTCGGAGTGCGCGGTCGCGCCGGCGTCGTACGCCACCAGGCCCAAGGCTTGCTGGTGTTCCTGGTCGGCCTTGCCGTGACCAGCGGCGCGCTCTGGCTGCTGCGCGCCCTCGGTCTTGGGGGCGGCGACCACCGCGCGGTCGAGGTCGCGGTGCTGACGGTGGCCAACCTCGCCGTCACGGTCATGCGCTTCGTGGCGCTGCGGGTCTGGGTCTTCGTCCGGCGGTAGTGGTCGGGGTCGGGGTCCGGGTCGGGGTCGGGTCGGGTCGCTTCGACAACAATTGCTCGCCAGGGGCCCCTCACCCCGCCCCGGAAAGGGCCCCACGCAAGCAATTGCAGTGAGAACGACCACCCCAGGACCGGCCGGATCGGAGCCGCCGCACCCGCCCGATAGCCTCGGACCGTGCTGACCCTTCGTCCCATCTCCGAGTCCGAGCACCTGGCGTACCTCGAGGCGCAGCGGTCGGCCAGCTTCCTCCAGACGCCCGCCTGGGGCCGGGTCAAGAGCGAGTGGCGGCGCGAGTCGCTGGGCTGGTACGACGGCGACGAGCTGGTCGGCGTGGGCCTCGTGCTCTACCGCCAGGTGCCGAAGGTCAAGCGCTACCTCGCCTACCTGCCCGAGGGCCCGGTCATCGACTGGAGCACCGACCGGCTCGCCGCGTGGCTCGACCCGCTGACCACCCACCTCAAGCAGCAGGGCGCGTTCGGGGTGCGGATGGGCCCGCCCGTGGTCACCCGTCGCTGGACCGCTGCGCAGGTCAAGGAGGGCATCGCCGCCGACGACGTACGTCGGCTCGGCGACCTCGCGCCCACCCAGCGCGACCCGGTGGGGGCGCGCGTCCTCGCCCAGCTGACCGAGCTCGGGTGGGAGCAGCAGGGCGCGGGCGAGGGCGGCTTCGCGGCCGGCCAGCCCCAGTTCGTCTTCCAGGTGCCGCTGGCCGCCGACGGCGAGCCGCTCACCGAGGAGCAGGTCCTCCAGGGCATGAACCAGCAGTGGCGACGCAACATCAAGAAGGCCGCCAAGCAGGGGGTCGAGGTCACCTCCGTGCAGGGTGCGGCCGGCGACGTCGAGCTGAAGGCCTTCCACGACCTCTACGTGCACACCGCCGAGCGCGACCACTTCACCCCGCGGCCGCTCTCCTACTTCCGCACGATGCTCGACGCCCTGGGCGCCGAGACGCCCGACCGGATCACGCTGTGGAGCGCCCGCCACGAGGGCGAGCTGGTGGCCAGCACGATCTCGATCCGGGTCGGCGCCCACGCCTGGTACTCCTACGGCGCCTCCTCCACCGAGAAGCGCGACGTCCGCGGCTCCAACGCCGTGCAGTGGGCGATGATGCGCGCCGCGCTGAGCGCCGGGGCCGAGGTCTACGACCTGCGCGGCATCACCGACACCCTCGACGCCGACGACTCCCACGTGGGGCTGATCCAGTTCAAGGTCGGCACCGGCGGCGAGGCCGTCGAGTACGCCGGCGAGTGGGACCTGCCGCTCAACCGGCTGCTCTACAAGGCCTTCGACCTCTACATGAGCCGACGCTGACCCGCCCCGCGGACCCCAGGAGCGCCCGATGAGCCTCACCCTGACCGTCGACGGCGACCGCTGGCGCGCCCACCTGCGCGCGGTCGTCGACGCCGACCCCACGATCGTCCCGGTCTGCAAGGGCAACGGCTACGGCCTCACGCTGCGCCGCCTGGCCCGCAAGGCCGCGTGGCTGGGGGTCGACACGATCGCGGTCGGCACCTACGCCGAGCTCCCCGAGCTCGCCGGCCGCTACGACGGCCGCCTGCTCGTCCTCACCCCGTGGCGCCCCTTCACCCCCGACCTCGACCCCGCGCTGCACGGCCGGGTGATCCACACCGTGAGCCGGCCCGACGACCTGGCCGCGCTGCTCGAGCGCCAGCCCGGTGCCCGCTACGTGCTGGAGCGGATGACCAGCATGCGCCGCCACGGCCTGTCGGCCCGTGAGCTCTGGGCCCTCGCCCCGGCCGCCCGCCGGGGCCGGCTCGAGGGCGTCGCGCTGCACCTGCCGCTCGCCCACGGCGGTCACTTCGCCGAGGCCGTCCGCCTGGTCAACGACGTGGTCGCAGCCGACCTGCCCGGCACGACGGTGTGGGTCAGCCACCTCACGCCCGACGAGCTCGGTCGCCTGCGGGCGGCGTACCCGGACCTCACGATCCGCTCCCGCACCGGCACCGCGCTCTGGCTCGGCGACCGGTCGATGTTCTCGGTGAGCGCCACGGTCCTCGACGCCCACCCGATCCGCCGCGGAGAGTCCTTCGGCTACCGCGAGCGCAGCGCGCCGGGCGCGGGTCACCTGCTCATCGTCAGCGGCGGGACCGCCCACGGCATCGGGCTGGAGGCCCCCACCGGCGACGCCTCGCTGCGCGCCCGAGCAGCCACGGTGGCCCGCGGCGGGCTCGACGCGCTCGGCCGGGTCCGCTCGCCGTACTCGCTCGACGGCCGGACGCTGCTGTTCGCCGAGCCGCCCCACATGCAGGCCTCGATGCTGCTGCTGCCCGACGGCGCCCGGGTGCCCGAGGTCGGCGAGCAGCTCGACCTCCGGGTCCGCTACACCGCGACGACGTTCGACCGCGTCGACGTCACCTGAGCCGACCCTCGGCTCGAGCGGTCGGGCGGTCGGTCCACCGGGTCGTGCTCCGGACGCAGCACGTCGCGGGCCACGACGACCACGAGGTAGAGCTCGGCGGCCATCCGTAGCAGCGTCGCCACCCAGTAGAACCCGGCGTCGCTGCCGGCGCCCGGGTCGAGGTAGCCGCCGAGGTACCACCAGACGCTCGCGAAGTAGAGGACCTCACCGGCCTGCCACACCAGCTGGTCGCGCCAGCGCGGTCGGGCCAGGGCGGCGAGCGGCAGCAGCCACAGCACGTACTGCGGCGAGTAGACCTTGTTGACCAGCAGGAAGCCGGCCACGACCAGCAGCCCCAGCTGCGCCAGCCGCGGCGTCTGCGGGGCGGCCAGCCCGAGGACCAGCACGCCGGCGCACCAGGCACCGAAGAAGAGCCACGAGACGACGTTGACCGTGTGCGGGGTGATCGTGACGTCGGCCGCCTGGGCGACCACCAGCCAGATCGAGCCGAGGTCGGGGCCGCGCTCGGAGTTGAAGGACCAGAAGACCTTCCACTGCTCGGCGCCGCTCAGGTAGGCCGGCGCGTTGACCACGATCCACGCCAGCGCGGCCGCGACCGAGGCCAGGGCCAGGTCGCGCCAGCGCCGCTGCCGCCAACAGATGACCAGCACCCCCCCGAGCAGGAACAGCGGGTAGAGCTTGGTGGCGGTGCCGACCCCGATCAGCACCCCGGTCAGCACCGGACGGTCGGTGGCCCAGGCCCAGAGCGCCGCCGCCACGAGCGCCACCGCGAGCAGGTCCCAGTTGACCAGTCCGGTCAGGGCCAGCGCGGGTGAGAGCGCGAAGACCGCGGCGTCCCAGGGGCGGCGCGGGTTGACCTTGGTCAGCAGCCAGGCCGCGAGCAGGGCCAGGAGCGCGAAGCCGAGCGCGTTGACCACCACGAAGACCCGGATCTCGGCCTGGACGTCGGGATCGCCGTACAGGGCGCTCGCCGGCTGCCGGAAGCGCGGCTCGAGGTCGGGCGTCCCGCGCACGAGGTGGGTGACCCACGCGGTGCCGTAGGTCCAGTAGGAGATCCCGACGGGGTACTCCATCACCTCGAAGCGCTCGCGCACCTGCTCGTCGCCGCTGTAGGGCCAGGTCCGCTCGACCATGCCGCGGCCGGTGTAGAGGTAGGGCAGGTCGGAGTAGCACATGTGGGAGTAGCGGGTCTGGCCCTCGCCCCACGTGGAGGTGAAGCACGGGGTCTTCTGCACCATCCCGAGCGCCACCACCAGCCCGGTGAGCAGCAGCACGACGCTCACCGGCGTCAGCCAGTGGCCCCGGACCCGGCCGTGACGCCCCATCGGTCCGCCCACACCCTCACTGAGCGCGGTGACGACGGGATCGTCCTGGCTGGGGTGCACGTGCTCCTGCTCGGCCTCGGCCACGTCTCAGCCGCCCAGCCCGGTCACAGCCCGATCACGACCCGGTCACACCGTCACGGCTCGGTCGAGTACGCCGCGGCGCGCGGCGACTTGTCGCCGTTGCCCCCGCCGTTGCCGCCACCGGGGCCCGGGCTGTTGCCGCCACCGGCTCCGCCGGTCGGGGAGCTGCTCGGCGAGGGGGACGGGCTGCAGCCCAGCGGCGGGCAGGGCGGCGGGGTGGTCGGCGGCGGGGTGCTCGACGGCGGGGGCGGCGGCTCGCTGCTCGGCGGCTGCGTCGGCTCGTCGCTCGGCGTGCTCGTGGAGGCCTCCGGCGAGGGCTTGGGCGACGGACGCCGGGTCGGCCGCGTGTTGGTGGGCGGCGGGGGCGGCGGGGTGTAGGGCTCGTAGCCCGAGGCGGGCGCCTCCCCGTCGACGTACACCGGCTCGGGGAAGTCCTCGACCGGCTCACCCTCCAGCGCGAGCTGCATCACCTCGAGCCAGGTCTGCGCCGGGAAGGAGCCGCCGAAGTACTCCGGCAACCAGCCCTTGAGCTGACCGGTGCCCTTGCCGCGCACGTACATCACGGCGGTGGACAGCTGAGGGGTGTAGCCGGTGAACCACGCGGAGGTGACGTCGCCGGCGTCGTTGGTCGCGGTGCCGGTCTTGCCGGCCGCGGGCCGACCCAGGGCCAGGGCCCGGGTGCCGGAGCCGGTCTGCACGACCTGCTGGAGCGCGTAGGAGGTGTCGGCCGCGATGTCCTCGCTGATCGCGCGCTCACCCTCGGCGGCCTTGTGCTGGTAGCGCACCTCGCCGTCGGCGTCGACGACCTTGTCGATGATGAACGGGCGCATCGCGACGCCGCCGTTGGCGATCGTGGCGTAGCCGTTGGCCATGTTGATCGGGCTGACCGTCTGCGAGCCGAGCGAGACCCCGAGGTTGGCCTGGAGGCCCGGGCTGCTGCTGGGGAACCCGGGCGCGTTGCGGCCCGACGCCTTCGCGGGCGGGATGCCCATCGCGTTGGACATGGCCAGGATCTTCTCCGGGCCCTCGCTGCTGCCCATGCCCAGGGTCATGTCGATGAAGGCGGTGTTGATCGAGCTCTCGGTGGCCTTCAGCATGCTCACCCGGCCGTAGTCGGTGTCACCCTGGTTGCCGACGTCGGTGCCGTCGGGCAGCTCGTAGGGCGAGTTGCCTTCGAAGGTGTCCTTGAGCGAGAAGCCGTCCTTGATGGCGGCCGCCACCGCGAACGCCTTGAACGTCGAGCCCGCCTGACCGCCGGCGACCGCCCAGTTGATCTGCGACTGGAGGTAGTCCTGGCCGCCGTACAGACCGCGGACGGCGCCCGTGCCGGGCTCGACGCTGGCCACGCCGACGTGCAGCTCCTTGTCGCCGAAGCCCTCGGGTCGACCCTCGAGCACGCCCTGCTCGGCCGCCTGCATCGCCTGCGGCGTGAACGTCGTGGTGACCTGCAGCCCGCCGCCGTCGATCTCCTCGTCGCTGAACTTCAGCCGCACCAGCTCCTTGCGGACCATCTCCAGCACGTGACCCTTCTGGCCGCCGTACGTGCTCTCCGCCTTGATCTTGGGCAGCTTCGGCAGCTTGCGCATCACGCGGTCGGCCTCGGCCTGGTCGACCATGTCGAGCTTGGCCATGCTCGAGAGCACGTAGTCGTAGCGCTCCTTGAGGTTGGCGCGCGCCTCCTTGCCGTTGGCGGGGTCGAAGCCGCTGGGGTTGTTGAGCACGCTGGCCAGCACCGCCGCCTCACCGAGCTTGAGCTTGCTGGCGGGCTTGTTGAAGTAGGCCTGCGCGGCGGTCTCGATGCCGTAGGCGCCGCGACCGAAGTAGATGGTGTTGAGGTAGCCCTCGAGCACCTGCTGCTTGGAGAGCTTGCGCTGCACCTTCAGGGAGAGGATGGCCTCCTTGATCTTGCGGGTGTAGGAGCGCTCCTGGGTCAGGTAGAGGATCTTCACGTACTGCTGGGTGATCGTGGAGGCGCCCTGCGTGGTCTTGCCCGAGGCGTTGCTGAAGGCGGCGCGCAGGATGCCCTTGGGGTCGATGCCCTCGTCGGTGTAGAACGACTGGTTCTCCGCGGCGACCACGGCGTCCTTGATCGTGTCGGGCATCTCCGAGAGCGGGATGAAGTCGCGGTTCTGGATCGCGAAGCTGCCCAGGTCGGTCTTGCCGTCGGCGTAGTAGATCTCGGTGCGCTCGGTCTGGAACTCGCGGTTGGGGTCGGGGATGTCGATGACGCTGTAGAGCGCGACGAACCCGAGGGCGCCGATCAGCACCAGGACGAGGCCGCTGAGCGCGGTCCACTTGGCACCCTTGCGCAGACGCTGCTTCATGGTCTTCGGCTGCTTGGCGCTCGATCCAGCTGCGGTCTTCTTCACGGCTGGGCCCTCGGCCCTGCGACTGCCTACCACGGTCTCGCTCCTGCTCAGGCTGCTCGGGGGCACGGGGGGGATCACGCCGGCGGTGCCCTGTCGGACCCCGAGCGGGGCGGCGTACGCCGGACGCAGCCTCCCAGGGTACGCAACCTCGGCCGGACGACCCACGTCGTGGCAACTTCTCGGTTTCCGGATATATCGGTACGATAGGTGCGTGGCACGTCGCGGAGAGACCATCGAGCTCGCAGTCCTCGGACTGCTGCACGAGGGACCCATGCACGGCTACGAGCTGCGCAAGCGGCTCAACCTGATGTTGGGCTGGGGTCGGGTGCTGTCCTACGGCTCGCTCTACCCCGCCCTGAAGAAGATGTTGCGCGGCAACCTGATCGAGGAGAGCGCCTCGGCGCTCACCCCGGTCTCCCGGCGGCCGAAGATCGTCTACCAGGTCAGCGAGCAGGGCACGGCCGAGTTCGAGCGGCTGATGTCCGAGGTCGGTCCGGCCGCCTGGGAGGACGACACCTTCGACATCCGGTTCGCGTTCTTCGGCCGTACCGACATGGAGATCCGCCTGCGCGTCCTCGAGGGCCGACGGATGCGTCTCCAGGAGCGGCTCGACCGGGTGCAGAACCAGCTGTCGATGACCGAGAAGGAGGTCGACCGCTACGCGGCCGAGCTCCAGCGTCACGGGGTCGAGTCGGTCGAGCGCGAGGTGCGCTGGCTCTCCGACCTCATCAACTCCGAGCGCAGCCAGGGCCAGGCGGGTCCTCCGTCGGCCGCGCCGGCACCTCTGGCCGCCTCACCGCACGAGCAACATCCCCTCTGATCGTGATGATCCGCAACCGCGCGGACGTAAGGAAGGAATCCCGATGGGTTCGGTTCGAGTAGCCATAGTCGGCGTGGGCAACTGCGCCACGTCCCTGATCCAGGGCGTCGAGTACTACCGCGACGCCGACCCCGACGGCAGGGTCCCTGGCCTCATGCACGTCATGTTCGGCGAGTACCACGTCTCCGACGTGGAGTTCGTCGCTGCGTTCGACGTCGACGCGAAGAAGGTCGGCTTCGACCTCTCCGAGGCCACGCAGGCCTCCGAGAACAACACGATCAAGATCGCCGACGTCCCGCCGATGGGCCTGCCCGTCCTGCGCGGTCCGACGCTCGACGGCCTCGGCAAGTACTACCGCGAGACCATCGAGGAGTCCGACGAGACCCCGGTCGACGTGGTCCAGGTGCTCAAGGACGCCAAGGCCGACGTCCTGGTGTCCTACCTCCCGGTGGGCTCCGAGGACGCCGACAAGTTCTACGCCCAGTGCGCCATCGACGCAGGCGTCGCCTTCGTCAACGCCCTGCCGGTCTTCATCGCCTCCGACCCCGCGTGGGCCAAGAAGTTCGAGGACGCCGGCGTCCCGATCATCGGCGACGACATCAAGAGCCAGGTCGGCGCCACCATCACCCACCGGGTGATGGCGAAGCTGTTCGAGGACCGCGGCGTGGTGCTCGACCGCACCTACCAGCTCAACGTCGGCGGCAACATGGACTTCAAGAACATGCTCGAGCGCGACCGACTGGAGTCCAAGAAGGTCTCCAAGACCCAGGCCGTGACCTCCAACATCGGCCACGACCTCGGCGCCCGCAACGTCCACATCGGCCCCTCCGACTACGTCCAGTGGCTCGACGACCGCAAGTGGGCCTACGTCCGCCTCGAGGGTCGCGCCTTCGGTGACGTGCCGCTCAACCTCGAGTACAAGCTCGAGGTCTGGGACTCCCCCAACTCCGCCGGCATCATCATCGACGCCATCCGCGCCGCGAAGATCGCCAAGGACCGCGGCGTCGGCGGCCCGATCATCAGCGCGTCGTCCTACCTGATGAAGAGCCCGCCGGTGCAGCTGCCCGACGACGAGGGCCGCGCCCGCGTCGAGGCGTTCATCCGCGGCGAAGAGTGAGCGTGAGGAACGAACGCTCACTCTTCTCGGCCGCGGGTTGAGCAAGCTCCGCGGCTGAGGGACGAAGCCGCGACGAGCGCGTCGAAACCAGGCGAGGAGTGACCCCGCTCGCCTGACCCGCTTCACCCTCCGACCCGTCACCTCCTGGTGGCGGGTCGGTGGCGTTCGGGGCTCCCGCCGCCGTAACCCGAAGGCAGGGCACGCGTTGGCCACAGTGACGGTGCCACTCGGGCGCTACCGGTTCTCTGGGGGATCCTTCGCATGCCATCTCGTCGACCTGCCCTGCGCCGACTGCCGGCGCTCGTCCCACTCGTGCTCGCGGGGGCGCTCGGCGCCACGATGCTCGCGCCCAGCACGTACGCCGCCCCGACCCCGGCAGCCGCGGCCCTCGCGGCCGCCGCACCCCAGCCGGACGCTCCTGACCTCACGGCGGTGCTCGACCCGCAGGACGCCAGCGTCGCGCGCGGCGACCGCTTCGCGGTGTCCGGCACGATCCGCGAGGTCGTGGACGGCCGGGCCGCTGACGGCGTCGGGGCCTCCTTCACCCTGGCGGTCACCGACGCCACCGGCCGGGTGCTGGGCTCGCAGGAGATCACCGCCGCCGACGACGGCACCTTCACCACGATGGTCCCCGGTGCCACCACCGCGCGGCTGCCCCGCACCGGACCGGGCACGACCCTGGGCCTGCGGGTCCTCGACGCCCGCGCCGGCAACCTCTCCGCCGCCGACGCCGGCGCGGGTGCGGTCACCGTCTCGGCCGCGGCGACCGGCCTGGAGATCGAGAACAGCTTCGTCTCCTCGGTCGGCTGGGTGAAGCCCGGGGAGGACTACCCCTCGCGGATCATCGTCACCAACCCCACCGCGGCCCCGGTGCCGGGCGCCACGGTCACCGTGACCGCGCCCGAGGGCACCTCGTTCGTGTCGGCCTCCGGCCCCGGCAGCGAGACCGTCACCGACGACACCGTCACCTGGACCCTCGACCCCGTGCCCGCCGCCACCGACGCGGTCCCCGGCAGGGCGACGCTGGTGATCGAGTCACAGGCCGACGACACCACCGACCTGCCCACCGTGGTGTGGCGTGACCTGTCCACCACCGCCGTGCTGAGCTCGGTCGGCACCCAGACGGTCACCAGCCACGGTCCCAAGGTCATCCCGCCCGGCGAGCAGTTCGACTCCGCCCGCTACGGCGACCGTCCCTTCCCGGTCGTGCCGGTCTCCTACCTCGACCGCACGTACGTCGAGGGCCACGACGGCGCCGACCTCGACCGGGTGATCAACGACCCGGCGTTCGAGGGCTCGACGTTCAACCTCTTCCAGGAGATGTCGATCGGCCAGCTCTTCCCGGCGGGCGACGTCCCGTCGGAGGGCCTGGCGACCGCCGACTTCACCTACGGCCCGGGCTTCGACTTCACCTCCATCGTGCCCGGCCAGACCTGCACGGGCGGCCTCACCTACGGCGGGTCGCCGATCCCGGCGGAGGGGACGCCGCTCTACCCCGCTCGCGTCACCGACGGCGTCTACAACCTGCCCGGCAACACCGCCTACTACGGGGCCGACGGCAACGGCTCGGCCGTCATCGGCGCCCTCGGCGGCATCGCGGCGCTGCAGCAGATCGACAGCGGCTGCGGCCCGACCGGCAAGCTCGTCTACGACACCGCGCAGATCGCCGACCCGGAGATCGACTACTCCGACTTCGACACCGACAAGGACGGCGTCGTCGACTTCTTCATGACCGTGTTCGCCGGCTGCGGCGGCAACGGCGCCTCGCAGCTCGGGGCCTGCAGCGACGCGCCCTCCGACACGCTCCCCTACGACAACGTCTGGCCGCACTCCTCGTCGCTGGAGTTCTACTACACCGACCCCGACACCGGTCAGACCGGCTACGTCTCCGACGACCAGCTCAAGGACCTCGAGGGCCGCCCGCTGTGGTACGCCGACGCCCGGCGTCGTGACATGACCACCGAGGACCGGGGCGACGCCCTCAAGGTCTTCGTGCGCGTGGGTCCCTACAACGTCAACCCCGAGACCGCCATCGACAAGGCCAGCGTGATCAGCCACGAGTACGGCCACTCGCTCGGCCTGCCCGACTTCTACTCCCTCGGAGGTCGCGAGACCTACGGCGACTGGAACCTGATGGCGACCGACAAGTCGCAGAACATGGACGCCTACAGCCGCCAGGAGCTCGGCTGGGTGGTCCCGCAGCAGCTCGAGGCCGGCACCGACGAGAGCGTCACCGGCTGGACCGACTCCAAGCAGGACACCGGCACCATCCGCTGGCAGCAGCCCGACGGCACGCCGTACACGCTGCGCGACGGCGCCGACGGCACCGTGCGCAACTCCTTGATGTACGCCGCGAAGCTGCCCGGACGTCAGCTCGTCGACCCCGCCAAGTTCGACACCGGCGACACCGCGACCAAGACCCACGCCTGGTTCTCCGGCTCCGGCAACGACTTCGGCTGTGCCGCCGACGGTGGCGGTCACAACCTCGACCTGGCCCTGCCCGGGGCCACCGAGCTGCCTCCCGGGTCGACGATCCAGCTCGACCTCAAGTCGCTGTGGGACATCGAGTGGGACTACGACTACGGCTACGTGCTGACCTCGACCGACGGCGGTGACACCTTCACCTCCAACGCGTCCGAGAACAACTACACGACCCCGAACGCCGGGATCCCGGGCAACGCCAACATGAACGCCTGCCAGGAGACCTACGACAACGGCCTCACCGGGACCAGCGGGTCCTACGCCGACCGCACCGAGCCGGTCGACCGCGTCGCGGGCAACTACCCGGAGTCGGTCTTCCTCAGCGACCGCTACGACATCTCCGAGCTGGCCGGCGTCGAGGTCCCGGTGCTCCGCTTCAGCTACGCCACCGACCCCGGCCTGGCCCGGCCGGGCTGGTTCATCGACGACGTGAAGGTCACCGCGACCACGCCGAGCGGTGAGAAGGTGCTGCTCGAGACCGACTTCGAGACCACCGGTGGCCCCGACGACCCGTTCATCTTCAACGGCGGTTGCAAGGCCGACAACCCGGGCGGGCGCTGCACCAAGGGCTGGCAGTACGTCAACGCCGGCGACGAGGCCACCTTCGACCACGCCTACTACCTCGAGATGCGCGACCGCTCCGGCTTCGACCTCGACGGCAAGGGCCAGGTCGACCGCGACCCGATCGGCTTCGAGGCCGGCCTCTACCTCGCGTACACCGACGAGGCGCACGGCTACGGCAACGCCGGGACCGACGACCCGCCGGCGCAGTCACCGCTGGACAGCCAGCCCCAGCCCAACAACGACGCGCCCGACCTGAGCGACGCGGCGTGGACCGCGGCCGCCGGCGACTCGACGTACTCCGACAGCGGGGAGGGCCACGTCGACAACTACAACGACCCCGAGGGGCCCGACGAGACGTGGCTCTTCCAGTACGACTGCCTGGGCTTCGCGGTGCGGTCGATGGCGGGCAACGGCGAGGGGCCGCCCGCCTCCGACGGAGACCTGACCGGCGACGTCGACTTCACGATGGGTGAGGGCTGCGGCGAGTTCGACTACGGCTACCTGCCCGACGGCGACGGCGGCGAGAACACGCCGCCCACCGCCGCAGCGTCGGCCACGCCGCCGCGGGTCAGGGTGGGTGACGACGTCGCCCTGTCGGCGGCCGGCTCCACCGACGCCGAGACGCCGAACGACCTCGACTACAGCTGGGACTTCGGCAACGGGGGCGACCGCAAGGACGGCACCGGGCGCGACGTGACGACGTCGTACGGCACCCCGGGCAGGAAGACGGCCACGGTCACCGTGACCGACCCCTTCGGCCTGAGCGACACCGCGACGGTGGACGTCCAGGTCACGGGCGGCGGAGATGCCACCGCGCCGGAGGCCCGCGCCACGGTGAGCCCGAAGCGCCCGTTCACGATCACGCCGATCACCTTCGACGGTCGGGGGTCGAGCGACGACACGTCGGCCGCCGAGGACCTCAGCTACGAGTGGGACTTCGACGACGGCGGCTCGCGCATCGACGCACGCGGACCCGTGGTGAAGAAGAAGATCCGGCAGGCCGGGCGCCACACCGTGCGGCTCACCGTCCGTGACCGGGCCGGCAACCGCGACAGCACGACGCAGCGGATCCTGGTGCGCCGCTACGTGGCGTGCAACTCCTCGCGGGTCACCCGCGGCGGCGCCTGGGGCGTCCGTCGCTCCGACGACGCGATCCGTGGTCTCTACTGCGACAACCGGGGCCGCCACCGCGGACGCGACGTGCTGAGCCTGGACTTCACGGGCAGCAGCGTGCTCCTCGTGCACGGCACCAAGCGCGGGGCCGGCCGGGCGAAGGTGCTCGTCGACGGCCGCAAGGTCGGCGACCTGTCCTTCCGCGGCCGGTCGACCTCGATCGACTTCGGTCGACGCCGCTACTACAAGCAGCTCGGTGGCGGCGCGCACACGCTCCGGGTCGTGATGACCAGCGGCCGCGGCTACGTCGAGGGCTTCGTGGTCAAGCGGTAGCTCCTGCGCGGAAGGCGAGGCCCACGGCCGGCGACACCCCCGCGGTGTCGCCGGCCGCGGCGTTTCCGGTGGTCCGCTGCCGACGCCTGCGACGTGCGGGTGCTACGCCGGTGGCGGTCGTTCTCAGTGCAATTGCTTGGGAAGAGGCCCCTCCGACGGCCCAGATCGGGGCCACGCGGCGACAATTGAACGATCGTGGCCCTCCCGATCCCCGCGGATTCAGCCGCTCGCAGGCTGTCGAGGGACTGCCTGTGGATACGCGCCGACGCCTTCCGGCGAATCGGGGCAGCCTGGTCCCATGACTCGGCGTACCAGTGATCCGCTCAACCTGCCCCAAGACCCCGGTGACCGTCCCCTCGGCGCCGCACAGGCCGGCGTCGGCCCCGAGCGCGGGGAAGGTGTCCTCGACACCGGACGACCGTTCACGAGGGCCGAGGCGATCGCGGTCGGCATCTCGCGCAAGATGCTGCGCGGTTCGCGGTTCCGCAGGCTCTTCCGCGACGTCTACATCAGCAGCGACGTGCGTGATCACCTCGACGACCGGACGCGGGGAGCGCTGCTGGTGCACCCGGAGGCGGCGTTCGCGAGCCACACGACGGCGGCCGAGCTGTACGGCGTCGTGGTGCCGCCGTCGTCCCTGGTGCACGTCAGCGTCTTCCGGGCCAGGGATCGTCGGTGGTGCGACGGGATCAAGCCCCACGTGGCGCCGCCGGGCACGGTCGTCAGGTCGCTGCGCGGGATGAGGATCTCGGACCCGTACCGCATGTTCATCGAGCTCGCCGGCGTCCTCGAGCTCGTCGACCTGGTCGTGGTCGGCGACAACATGCTTCGCGTCTTCGGCATCAAGGCCGCGGATCTCCGAGAGGCCTTGTCCGCGTCGAGCGACTACTGGTCCGGCACCGCTCGCCACGCTGCCGGCTATGTCCGGGACCGCGTCGACTCTCCCATGGAGACCCGACTGCGCATGCTGCTCGTGCTGGCTGGCCTGCCCGAGCCCGAGGTCAACCGCAGCATCAGGGACGCCCACGGGAACGTGGTGCTGCGGTTCGACCTCTCCTACGGCGAGGCGCGTGTGGCGGTGGAGTTCGAGGGGCGCCACCACATCGAGGTGGTGCAGCAGTGGGAGAAGGACATCCTCCGCGACGAGACCGCGGACCACCGAGACTGGCGGATCGTGAAGATCACGTCCCACGGCATCTTCGTCGACCCGGGCCAGACGGTGCATCGGGTCTGGCAGGCGCTCCGCTCTCGCGGAATGCTGGTGCCACCCCCGAACGACGGCTGGCGCAAGTACTTCCCCGGCCGCCGCATCGCCAGCTGAGCCGGGCTCGACCCTCGCCGCCTCGTACGACACGGACGAGGTCACTTTCGGGACAATTGCTGGCTAGGTGCCCCCGCGACGGCGATCGACAGGGCCACACGCCAACAATTGAACGGCCAGTGCCCCCCGCAGCCTCGGCCGCCGAGGACCGCGGCGCGCGAAGGCCGACGAGGCAAGAGCAGGCGAGGAGCGGGGTCGGTGGGGCCAGGGTCAGGCGGCGGCGGAGGCGGCCTCGGCCTCGGCCTTGATCCGGGTGAGGGTCTCGGCCATGCCCTGCTCGAGGCGGCGGGCGAACTTCTCGACGCCACCGAAGGCGACCTTGGTCAGCACCAGGGAGACCGAGGAGATGCCGTCGGGCACCTCGCGACGCTGGGTCACCCGGGTGCGGGTGCCGTCGGCGAGCGGGGTCAGCTCGAAGGACCAGATGGTCTTGTTCTCGGCGATCCGGAAGGCGAAGTCGCGGTGCGGCTCGAAGCGGACGACCTTGCCCTTGGTGGGCCAGAACAGCGGGCCCTGGCGGTTGAGGTTGGAGAAGCGCGCGCCCTGCTCGATCGCGCCGCCCTTGACCGTGCTGCGCACGACCTGCGGGCTCCACCGCGCCATCCGCGGCACGTCGGTGACCAGCGCCCACACCTGGGCGGGGTCGGCGTCGATCTCGATGGTGCTCTCGAGCTGGGCGTCCTGCGCCTGGGAGGTGGTCATCGGGCCAACCTACTGACCGGTAGGGGTCGCTGTCCTGCAACCGTGAGGTAGGCCACCCGGCTCAGCGCGCCGCCCACCACGCCAGCAGCGCCTCCCGCGCCGCCTCCTCGCCCACCGGCCCGTCGTCGAGCCGCTTCTCGAGCAGGAAGGCGTAGGCCTCGCCGACCTCGCGGCCCGGCCCGATCCCCAGCAGCGCCATGATCTGGTTGCCGTCGAGGTCGGGCCGCATCGAGGCCAGCTCCTCCTCGGTCGAGAGCCGCTCGATGCGCCGCTCGAGGTCGTCGTAGGTCCGGCTGAGCCGGTCGGCCTTGCGCTGGTTGCGCGTCGTGCAGTCGGCCCGGGTCAGCACGTGGAGGCGCTCGAGCTGGGCGCCCGCGTCGCGCACGTAGCGGCGTACGGCGGAGTCGGTCCACTCACCCGAGCCGTAGCCGTGGAAGCGCAGGTGCAGCTCGACCAGCGTGGCCACCGCGTCGATGTCGTCGTTGGAGAAGCGCAGCGCCTTCATCCGCTTGCGGGTCAGCTTGGCGCCCACCACGTCGTGGTGGTGGAAGGTCACGGTGCCGTCGCCCACGAAGCGACGGGTCCGGGGCTTGCCGATGTCGTGCATCAGGGCCGCGAACCGGGAGACGAAGTCGGGTCCCTCGCCGGGCAGCCGCGGCTCGAGGTCGATGGCCTGCTCGAGGACGGTGAGCGTGTGCTCGTAGACGTCCTTGTGCCGGTGGTGCTCGTCGCGTTCGAGCTTGAGCGCCGGCAGCTCGGGCAGCACCAGCTCGGCGATCCCGGTCTCGACCAGCAGTGCCAGGCCCAGGCGGGGGTAGGGCGCGCAGATCAGCTTGACCAGCTCGTCGCGGACCCGCTCGGCCGAGATGATCGTGATCCGATCGGCCATGGCGGTCATCGCCGCCACCGCGGCCGGGTCGACCTCGAAGCCCAGCTGGGCCGCGAAGCGCGCGGCCCGCATCATCCGCAGGGGGTCGTCGGAGAAGGAGTCCTCGGGCCTCCCCGGGGTGCGCAGCAGCCGGTGGGCCAGGTCGACCACCCCGCCGAAGGGGTCCTCGAGCTCCTGACCGGGCATCCGCACGGCCATCGCGTTCACCGTGAAGTCGCGACGGCCCAGGTCGCCGTGCAGGTGGTCGCCGAAGTCGACGTCGGGCTTGCGCGAGGTGGCGTCGTAGACCTCGGAGCGGTACGTCGTCACCTCGACCAGCCAGTCGCCCTTGCGGGCGCCGATCGTGCCGAAGTCGCGGCCCATGTCCCACAGCGCGTCGCCCCAGGACTTGAGGATCTTCTCGGTCTCCTCCGGGCGCGCGGAGGTGGCGAAGTCGAGGTCGGTGTGGCGGCGACCGAGCATCGCGTCGCGCACCGGACCTCCGACCAGGGCCAGCTCGTGGCCCGCGGCGGCGAAGCGACGACCGAGCTCCTCGGTCACCGGAGCGATCCTCGCGAGCTCGTCGGTCACGGCCTGCTGGGCGGCGACCATCTTCAGGGGTTCGGGCACGACGGGTCAGTTTACGAGGCCGTAGCCGGTCAGGACCAAGCGCGGGGGCAGGCCGCGGCCCGGCACGGATTCCGGTCCCCCGGCCGATACCCTCGGTGGCGTGGTCCGTCGCTGTGTTCTGCCTGCCCTCGTGCCGGCTCTCGCGACGGTCACCGTGCTGCTGGCCGCCCCGGCGCCGCCGGCCGCGGCCGCGCCCGACCGCTACGAGCCCGCGCTCGAGGTGACGATCGACAGCCTGACGCCGTCGTTCCTGCCGGAGGAGGGGCCGGTCCGGGTGACCGGGTCGGTCACCAACCTCGACTCGGTCCCGTGGACGACGGTGAACCTCTACCCCTTCCTCGACGACGCCCCGATGACCACCGCCGCCGAGCTCGCGGACGCGGCCAGCAGCAACCCGCTGGTCGCCGTCGGCGAGCGGATCACCGACGAGTCCGCCTCCGACGCCGTGGGCGACCTCGAGCCGGGCGAGTCCGCCCGGTACTCGCTCGCCGTCGACCGCGACCTCCTCCGCAGCTCCGGCGACGGCGTCTACTGGTTCGGGGTCCACGCGATGGGTCAGAGCGCCGAGGTGCCGCGCGACGGGGTCGCCGACGGGCGGGCGCGCACGTTCCTGCCCTCCCGGACCGCCGCGACCCCGGGCACGGTCAAGACCGCGGTCGTCCTGCCGCTGCGCCGCTACCTGCCGCACACGGCCGACGGGGCCCTCGACGGTGTGGAGCGCCTCACCCGGACCCTGTCCATCGGGGGCCGCCTGCGCGACCTGGTCGACTTCGCCGCCTCGGCCGGCACCCTGCCGCTGACCCTGCTGGTCGACCCGGCGCTGCCCGACGCCGTACGTCGGCTGGCCCAGGGCAACCCGCCCCGCTCACTCGGCTCGACCCAGACCGCGCCGGAGGACGGCTCCAGCGACTCTCCGACCGCCGTCGAGTCGTCCGGAGCCACGAGCTCTCCGTCGTCCAGCGCCCAGCCGACCGCCGACCCGGAGCCGCTCGACGAGCCCGCGCAGGACGCCGCCGACGCCGCGTCGGCCTGGCTCGGGCGCTTCGCCGAGGCGGCCGGCGGCAGCGAGCTGCTCAGCCTCCCCTACGGCGACCTCGACGTGCCAGCGGCCGCCGCGCACGACCCCACGGTCTACGACCTGGCTCGCGGCCGGCCCGGACGCGTCCTGTCCGAGCTGGTCGGCGGCGACGGCGCCCTCACGACGGGGCCGAGCAGCGACGCTCCTCCGGCCGAGGTCCTCCCGACCGTCGCCCCGCCCAACGGCTACCTCGACGCAGACGGCTTCGACCTGGTCGAGCCCGGCACCACCGTCCTGCTCGACGACGGCGCCTTCGACGGCACCGCCCCCGGCGTGGCCCAGGTCGGGGGCCGACGGGTCGTGGTCACCTCCTCGGGTGCGGCCCGCGGAGGCCCCGGTCCCGGCAACCGGTTCACCTCCCTCCAGCTGCGCCAGCGCATCCTCAGCGAGGGGTTGCTGCGGCTGCTGACGCCGGGGCGTCGTCCGCTCGTCGTGGTCATGCCCCGGCAGTGGCGTCCGTCCGACGCGAGCGCGTTCTTCACCGGTCTGGAGGTCGACTGGCTCTCGCTCACCACGGTCGACGACGCGGCCGACCGCCGCGGGCGCTCGGTGGCGCCCGACGACCTGACCTACCCCGAGCTCCAGGAGCGCCGCGAGCTCGATGCGGCGTCGTTCGCGGCCTTCGACGAGCTGGTCACGGCCGGCACCACGCTCCAGAACGTGCTCACCGCGAACGCCGGCGTGTCCGCCACCATCACCGACCAGGCCCTCACCGGACTGTCCTACGGCGCCCGCGAGGCGCCGGTGGCCTCGCGCTTCGAGATGCGCCGCTCCACGTCCGTCATCCAGGGCATGCTCGCCCGGGTGAGCATCAACGGCGGCCCGGGGGTGACCCTCTCGGGCACCGACGGGGGCTTCGCGGCGGTCATCACCAACGGGCTCGACGAGCCGGTGACGGTCGGCATCGTGGCCAGCTCGCCCGACGAGGGCATCGAGATCGACCCGGTCGAACCCGTCGAGATCGCGGGCGACAGCCGCGCCACGGTCGTCCTCGACGCGCACGCCACGATGACCGGCGTCAGCAACGTCGTCCTCACGCTCACCGACCTCGAGGGCAACCCCCTGGGCGCCACCGACCAGGTGCCGATCCGCTCGGCCCAGGTCAGCGCGGTCATCTGGCTGATCCTCGGCACAGGCCTGGGCCTGCTCTTCCTGGCCATCGCGGTGCGCCTGGTCCGTCGCGTACGTCGGGCGGCCGGCGCGCGCCACGAGGTCGGGGCCGCCGCCGCGGGCCCCGACGCCGACTCCGCCCGCCTGGACTCCCCGGTGGCGCCCCGGTGACCACGTCGAACGACTCGACCCGGTCGAGCGAGGCCTCCGACCAGGCCGGCATCCTGGCGTCCAGCGCCGTGATGGCCGCCGGCACCATCGTGTCGCGGCTCAGCGGCTTCGTGCGCTCCGCGCTGCTGGCCGCGGCCCTGGGCTTCTCGCTGCACGCCGACATCTTCAACATCGGCAACACCGTGCCCAACATGCTCTACATCCTGCTGGCCGGCGGCGTCTTCAACGCCGTGCTGGTGCCCCAGCTGGTGCGCGCGCAGGAGGCCGACAGCGACGGCGGGACGGCCTACACCCAACGCATCGTCACGTTGGCCGCGCTGTTCCTGGGCGTGGTCACCGTGCTGCTGGTCGTGGCGGCGCCGCTGGTGATGGCGCTCTACCTCGACAGCTCGTGGGGCGACCCGGCCATCGCCGAGCAGCGTCAGTCGGTCATCGACTTCGCCCGGTTCTGCCTGCCGCAGGTCTTCTTCTACGGCATGTTCGTGCTGGTCGGGCAGATCCTCAACGCCCGCGGTCGCTTCGGCCCGATGATGTGGGCGCCGATCGCCAACAACATCATCTCGGTCGCCGTGCTGGTGGTCTACCTGCTGGCCTTCGGCCCGGCCCGGGGCAACGAGGTCACCGGGGCCTTCTCCCCCGGCCAGGAGCTGCTGCTCGGCGTCGGCTCCACCGTCGGCATCGCCGCGCAGCTGCTGATCCTGCTGCCCTACCTCCGCTCGGTCGGCTTCCGCTACCGCCCGCGCTTCGACTTCCGCGGCACCGGCCTGGGCCACACCCTGCGCCTCGGCACCTGGACGGTGGCGTTCGTCGTCGTCAACCAGATCGCCTACACGGTCGTGGTGCGGCTGGCCTCGGGCGGCACCACCGGCGCCGACACCGACGGCACCGGCTACGCCGTGTACGCCGCCGCCTTCCTGATCGTGATGGTGCCGCACTCGGTCATCACGGTCTCCCTGACCACCGCGATCCTGCCGCTGCTCTCGCGGCACGCCGCGAGCGGCGACCTGCCCCGCCTGGCCCGCGACCTCGGCTCGACGCTGCGCACCGCCCTGGTCGTGGTCGTGCCGTTCGCAGTGCTGCTGCCGGTCATCGCCCCCGACCTGGCCAACGTCGTGTGGGGCCACGGCGCCGCCCGGCAGACCTACGAGAACGCCGTCCCGACCCTGGCGCTGTTCGGCGGCGGCCTGGTCTTCTTCACCGTCCACTTTCTGATGCTGCGAGGCTTCTACGCCCTCGAGCAGACCCGCACGGTCTTCTTCATCCAGTGCTCGGTCGCGGTCACCAACATCGCCACCGCCCTGCTGCTGGTCGGCCTCACCGACGCCCGCTTCACCGCGCCGTCGCTGGTCCTGGCCTACACCGCGTCGTACGTCGTGGGCTCGGTCGTGTCCTACGTCGTGCTGCGCCGCCGGCTCGGCCAGCTCGACACCCCGGCGCTGGTGGGGTTCCTGGTCGTCCTGGGCATGATCACCGCCGTGACGGTCGCGGTCGTCGTACCCCTCGGGGTGTGGGTCCACAGCCTCACCGACCGACCACCGTGGTGGATCGCGGCCGGCCAGGGCCTCGGGATCACCGTGGTGGCGGTGCTGCTGTTCGTCGTGCTGGCGCGTCGGCTGCGGCTGCGCGAGGTCACCTCGGTGCTCGACACCGTCGGTCGCCGCCTTCCGGTGCGGCGCGGGCGCTGACCGGTCCTACGATGGGGACCACCGGCCGACCCCCGTTCGACCCAGCCAACGAGCATCCCGCGGGATGCGGAGAGGACTCGCACCGTGTCGCACTCGATCCGACCCGGTGACGTCCTGGCGGGCCGCTACCGGCTCATCGACCTGCTCGACGAGAGCGGCGGCGGTCGTTTCTGGCGGGCCCACGACTCGGTGCTCGAGCGGCACGTCGCGCTGCACGTCGTCGACGCCGACGACGAGCGGTCCGCCGCGCTGCTGGAGGCGGCCCGGCGCTCGGCGATCGTCCTCGACCCGCGGATCCTGCGCGTCCTCGACGCCGAGCAGGTCGACGACCTCTGCTACGTGGTCAACGAGTGGGGCGCGGGCATCTCCCTCGACATCCTCGTGGCCACCCAGGGGCCCGTCGACGGTCGCCGGGCGGCCTGGCTGGTGGCCCAGGTGGCGGACGCCGTCGCGACCGCCCACGCTGCGGGCGTGGCCCACGGCCGGCTGGTCCCCGAGAACGTCCTGATCGACCGGCACGGCGAGGTGAAGCTGATCGGCCTGTGCGTCGACGCGGCGCTGCACGGCCTGGCCGGCGACCGGGTCGCCACCGACGTCACCGACCTCGCGGGGCTGCTCTACTGCGCGCTCACCGGCAAGTGGCCCGGCGTCTCCGGCTCCGACGTACCGCCCGCACCCGTGCAGCACGGTCACGCGCTGCGCCCGCGTCGCGTGCGGGCGGGCGTCCCCGGGCAGCTCGACGCCCTGTGCGACCAGGTGCTGCGCGCCCACCACATCAACCACCGCTCGGTCGGTCTGGGCTCGGCCCGCGGGATCGCCGACATGCTCACCGCGTACGTCGGCGACGCGACCGGCATGCCGGAGGCCTGGCGCACGTCGGTCCCGGGCCTGCTCCCGGCCACCACCTTCACCATCCTCCCGCCCCTGGTCGACCCCGGCGTCCGCGACGTCGCCGAGCACACCGACGAGCTCACCGTGGCGCACCGACGCACCGACGAGGAGACCGACCCCGAGACCAGTCCCGGCGCCGACCTCACGGTGCGCCTGCCGGCCGAGCCGACCGTCGCGCTGTCCGCCAGCCCCGCGCCGCCCGATCAACCGGCCGACCAACCAGCCGACCAACCGCCAGCCGACCAATCAGCCGACCAGCCCCTGCCGGTGGCCGAGGAGCTGCCCACCCAGGCCGGGATGCCGATCTTCGGCGACGACGAGGACGACGTGTCGTGGCTGGCCAAGCGCAGCACCCCGGCCCCGCCGCCGCCGCCGTTCCGCGACCACCCCGAACGTCCGCTCTTCGCCCCCACCCCCGACGACGGCGAGCCCACCCGCCGGGCCCGACCGGGGCGGGCCGAGCAGTCCGGGCCCCGCGACGACTTCTGGCCCTTCGCCCAGGGAGCCCGGTCCACCGCCACCCGCACCGCCCACCCCGGCAGCCACGGCAGCCACGGGGGCCACGGGGGGTACGACACCGGCACGGGCACCGGCCGGGGCACCGGCACCGGCCTGCGCGCGATCGGTGCCGAGGAGGAGTTCCCGGGTCGCAGCTGGCTCCGGCTCGCCGCGGGGATCGCGGCCGGGCTGCTGCTGCTGGTGGCCGTCGTCGTGGCCTACAACCTCGGGCGCGGCAAGACCCCGCTCGGCAACGACCCGCGCGACGAGGCGCCCTCCACCACCCCGTCGCCCGAGGCCTCCGCGAGCGACCCGGCCGCGTCCTCGGCACCGGTGACCGGGCTGGTCGCCACCGACCTCGACCCCCAGGGCGACGACGGGGCCGAGAATCCCGACGAGGCGCCGCTCGCGGTCGACAGCGACCCGACCACGGCGTGGTCGACCCTCACCTACAACCAGCAGTTCGGACCCGGCGGCCTCAAGACCGGCGTCGGCCTCGTCGTCGACCTCGGTGCCGAGCGCGACGTCACCGCCCTCGACCTCACCCTCCTCGGCAGCCCCACCGGGGTCTCGGTCTACGTCACCGACGATGCGCCCACCGACGTCACCGACCTCGACCCGGACGCCACCGGCACCGCCGACGAGGAACAGCTCGTCCTCGAGCTCGACGAGCCGGTCGCCGGTCAGTACGTCGTCGTGTGGCTCACCGCCCTCCCCTCCGACGGCGGCGACGGCTTCCGCGGCGAGGTGGCCGAGATCGCGGTCGAGGCCGTCGAGGAACAGGAGTGAGCGCCGAGATCGGCGCGACCACCCACCAGCCCCCCGACGACGCGACGCTGCTCCAGGCCCACGTCGACGGCGACCGTGAGGCCTTCGGCGTCCTGTTCGCCCGGCACCGCGAGCGGCTGTGGGCCGTCGCGCTACGGACCACCGGCAACCCCGACGACGCGGCCGACGGGCTCCAGGACGGCATGATCGCGGCCTACCGCCGTGCCGAGACCTACCGGGGCGACGCGCAGGTGACGACGTGGCTGCACCGCGTGGTCGTCAACGCCTGCCTCGACCGGATGCGGTCCGCCCGGGCCCGACGTACCGAGCCGTTGCCCGACGACCTCGAGGAGCACGGCGCCCGCGGGGCGACCACCCAGGCCACCCAGGCCACCGAGGCCACCGGCGACCCGGCCGAGCACAGCGTGCGGCGGGAGCGCCGTGACCAGGTGCTGACGGCGCTGCGTACGCTCGCACCCGAGCAGCGGGCCGCACTGGTCCTGGTCGACATGGAGGGCTACCCGGTGGCCGAGGCCGCCGAGATCCTCGACTGCGCCGTCGGGACCGTGAAGTCACGCTGCTCGCGCGGTCGCGCCCGTCTCGCGGTGCTGCTCACCGGGCTGATGGAGGCGACCGACCCTTCCTCGGTCGCCGGCGAGGGGAACCGGGTCGCGGCGCCGCCCGTCCCATCCGAGTCGGCCCCGCGGGCACCACCACCGGGCCAGGGCGGCCCGTCCGCCCGCTGAGCCGTCGCCCGCCGCCCCACGTCCCTGTCCGCACCCCCCACCCCCATCGAGAGCGAGACCATGCCCGAGCAGGACCCCGAGCTCACCCCCGAGCAGGAGGCGCGCGTACGCCGCCTGCTCGCCGAGGCCCGCCCCCACCCCACGCGCGACGCCCTGCCTCCCGAGGTCGCCACGCGCCTCGACGCGACCCTGACCGCCCTGGTCGAGGACCCCACCACCGCCCCCCTGGGCGCTGCGCCGGCCGGCACCGCCGAGGGGTCGACCGCCGGCGCCGTGACCGTGCTGGCCGCACGACGACGCCGCCACGTGGGCGGGCTGCTGCTGGCGGCGGCCGCGGTGGTCGTGGCGGCGGTCGGCATCGGGCAGGTCGCCGACTTCGATGGCGGCACCAGCGGTAGCGATGCGGGTGGCACCGCAGCGGTCGACTCCGGGGAGGGCGCCGACCGCGGGGCGGTCTCCGGGTCCGCGGAGTCCCTCGACGACGGCGGCGCCGCGGAGGAGGTCGCTCCGACCCCGATGACCGAGCCGGGCGCCGGGCTCGCGGCGCCGCAGGACGAGTCCAGCTCCAGCGACCGGCTCCAGGCCGTGACCCGGGTGCGCGTGCGGGTCCAGCAGTTCTCGCGCGACTCCGCCGACATCCGGGCCGCGCTGACCTCCACCCCCGTCCGCGACGAGTACGCCGCCCCGTCGCCCGCCCGGCTGCCCGCGATCCTGCGTACCCGCCAGGTCTTCGAGTGCGGCTCCACCGACCTCGGGTCCGGCACCTGGGTCGCTGTCGTCTACGACCGGGCTCCGGGCGTGCTGGTGTTCCGGCGCTCGGCGGGCGACACGCAGGTGGTCGAGCTGGTCCAGTGCGGCACCGGCGAGATCCTGCGCTCCACCACGCTGCCCGCCCGGCCCCGCTCCTGAGCGCGCGGGGAATGCCGCCCGCCTAGGATCGGTTGTGCTGGCGTACCCCGACGAGAGAGAAGTGCATGTCTGAGACCCGCAACGTCATCATCATCGGCTCCGGACCGGCCGGCTACACCGCCGCCGTCTACGCCGCCCGCGCCAGCATCGAGCCCCTGATGTTCGAGGGCTCGGTCACGGCCGGCGGCGCGCTGATGAACACCACCGAGGTGGAGAACTTCCCGGGCTTCCGCGACGGCATCCAGGGGCCCGCGCTCATGGACGAGATGCGCGCCCAGGCCGAGCGCTTCGGCGCCGAGATGATCGCCGACGACGTGGTCGAGGTCGACCTCACCGGCGACGTCAAGGTCGTCAAGACCGCGACCGACACCTACACCGCGCGCTCGGTGATCCTGGCCACCGGCTCGGGCTACCGCAAGCTGGGCCTGCCCCGCGAGGAAGAGCTGTCCGGGCGCGGCGTCTCGTGGTGCGCGACGTGCGACGGATTCTTCTTCCGTGACCAGCACATCGCCGTCGTGGGTGGCGGTGACTCCGCCATCGAGGAGGCGACGTTCCTGACCCGCTTCGGGTCGAAGGTCTCCCTCATCCACCGCCGCGGCGAGCTGCGGGCCTCGAAGATCATGCAGGAGCGGGCCTTCGCCGACCCGAAGCTCGAGATGATCTGGAACTCCGAGATCGCCGCCATCAACGGCGCCGACCGGCTCGAGGGCGTCACGCTGCGCGACACCGTCACCGGCGAGGAGAGCGAGCTCGCCGCGACCGGGCTCTTCATCGCGATCGGTCACGACCCGCGCTCAGAGCTGCTCCAGGGCCAGGTCGACCTCGACGACGACGGCTACGTGCTCGTCGACCACCCCTCCACGGCCACCAACCTGCGCGGTGTCTTCGCCTGCGGCGACCTGGTCGACCACCACTACCGGCAGGCCATCACCGCGGCCGGCACCGGCTGTGCCGCCGCTCTCGACGCCGAGCGCTTCATCGCTGCGCTCGACCACGCCGCCTCGACGGCTGGGTCCGCGCAGCAGACCCACGACCAGATCGTCGACCAGGTCGCCGAGCAGCTGCACGAGACCGGCGTCGCCTGAGCCTCGCCCCCCGGCGTCTCGCGACGGACGCCTCACCTGATCGACCCCCGTCCGACGTGGCGGGAACACACCTCGCCCCCGAGGTGTTCAGATGACACCAGACCCCGAACCAGCACCCAGGGTTCGACCACCAGTGAGGAGCACCACCGTGGCCATCGCCGCCGTCACCGACGCCGAGTTCGACACCCAGGTCCTGAAGTCCGAGAAGCCCGTCCTCGTGGACTTCTGGGCCGAGTGGTGCGGCCCGTGCCGCCAGGTCGCCCCCATCCTCGACGAGCTCGAGGGCGCCCACGGCGACAAGCTCACGTTCCTGAAGATGAACGTCGACGAGAACCCCGTCACGCCGTCCTCCTACCGCGTGACCGGCATCCCGACGATCAACGTCTACCAGGGCGGCGAGGTCGTCAAGACCATCGTCGGCGCCAAGCCCAAGGCGGCGCTGCTCAACGAGCTCTCCGCCTTCATCGGCTGAGCCCCTCACCCTTCGCTCCACCCACAGCCCGCCTCCCGTGCCGGACCTCCGGTGCGGAGGCGGGCTTCGGTCTGACCGCCCCCACCAGGCGCTCCAGCGCCGCCTCGACCTCGTCGCGCCAGGTGAGCACCGACCTCAGCTCCATCCGCATCCTCGGTGAGACGGGGTGCGGACGGTGGGTCTTGAAGCCCACGGAGCCCAGGAAGTCAGCCGGCACCACGCATCCCGGCGCCCCGGTGTGGGACCCGAATGCCTCGACCGCCCGGATGCCCCCACGCTCGATCAGGTCGCGGGCCATCCCCTGCACCAGCATCCGGCCCAGCCCACCCCCGGCGTACGGAGCGGCGACGTACGCCGTGGTCAGCAGGACGGCGTCCGGCGAGACCGGTGCGGTCGGGAACCCGGCCGCACCGGGCACGAAGGCCGCCGGGGCGTAGACGACGTACCCGACCGGCAGGTCGTCGACCACGGCCACCCGGCCGCACGAGCCCCAGTCGCGCAGCACCGTCGAGAGCCACGCGTCCTTCTCGCGGGCGCGAGCCTCGGGGTCTCCAGCCAGACGTCCGCGGCGCACCGGGTCGAGCTCCCAGAACAGGCAGGAGCGACAGGCCGGCGCGAGGTCGTCGAGCGCGGCGAGGTGGTCGAGCGTGAGCCGGACGATCTTTCGCCCCATGGCACCAGTGTGGACGCCGGGGGGCGACCTGGGAAGATCGGAGCCATGCGCCAGATCCGCCAGAGCCGCAAGCTCCACCATGTCCGCTACGACGTGCGCGGACCGATCCTGGTCGAGGCCCAGCGGCTGGAGGCCGAGGGCCACCGGATCCTCAAGCTCAACATCGGCAATCCGGCCCCGTTCGGCTTCGAGGCGCCGGAGGCGATCCTGGCCGACGTGGTCCACCACCTGCCGGCCTCGCAGGGCTACAGCGACTCCCAGGGCATCTACTCCGCGCGGACCGCCGTGGCGCAGTACTACCAGCAGCAGGGCCTGCGCGACTGCGAGGTCGAGGACGTCTTCATCGGCAACGGGGTCTCCGAGCTGATCTCGATGGTGCTGCAGGCCTTCCTCGACGACGGCAACGAGGTCCTGGTGCCCGCCCCCGACTACCCGCTGTGGACCGGTGCGGTCACGCTCTGTGGCGGGACCCCGGTGCACTACCTCTGCGACGAGACCAACGGCTGGAACCCCGACCTGGCCGACATCGAGTCCAAGATCACCGAGAACACCCACGCCCTGGTGATCATCAACCCCAACAACCCCACGGGCGCGGTCTACTCGAAGGAGATCGTGGCCGGCATGATCGACATCGCCCGTCGCCACGAGCTCGTGGTGATGGCCGACGAGATCTACGAGAAGATCATCTTCGAGGACGCCGTGCACCACCACGCGGCTCTCGCCGCTGGCAGCGACGTGCTGTGCCTGACCTTCAGCGGCCTGTCCAAGGCCTACCGCGTGTGCGGCTACCGCGCCGGCTGGGTGATGATCTCGGGCCCCACCGAGATCGCGGCCGACTTCCTCGAGGGGCTGACCCTGGTCGCCAACATGCGGATGTGCGCCAACGTGCCGGCCCAGCACGCCATCCAGACCGCGCTGGGCGGCTACCAGTCGATCCAGGAGCTGATCGTGCCCGGCGGCCGCTTCTACGAGCAGAGCATGCTCGCCGACCGGCTGCTCAACGACATCCCCGGCGTCACGTCGGTCCGCCCGCGGGGCGCGCTCTACTGCTTCCCACGGCTGGACCCCGAGGTCTACCCCATCGAGAACGACGAGATGTTCGTGATCGAGCTGCTGCGGGCCAAGAAGATCCTGGTCACCCACGGCACCGGCTTCAACTGGCCCGAGCCCGACCACTTCCGGCTGGTCACCCTGCCGGACGTCGAGGTGCTCGAGGAGGCCATCGGCCGGATCGCGGACTTCCTGGCCACCCGCCGCTGACCCGTTGCGTCCGCTTCACCAGCCCCACCCGTGTCACCCGTCCCGTCCGCCACGTCCGTCCCGCCAGGCAGCGCCCACCCACGCACCCACTCCAGGAGACCCGATGCTCGACCTGACCTACCCGCCGATCATCGCCACGGCCAAGACGGCCTTCCACCTGCTCGGGCAGCGCTTCGTGATGACCGGGACCGAGCACGTCCCGCGCCGCGGTGGCGTGCTGCTCGCGGTCAACCACATCGGGTACGTCGACTTCGTGTACGGCGGGCTGGCGGCCAACCCCTCGAGGCGCAAGGTGCGCTTCATGGCCAAGCGCGAGCTCTTCGACCACGCCTACACCGGCCCGCTCATGCGCTCGTTGCACCACATCGAGGTCGACCGGGGCGCGGGCGTGGCGTCGTTCCAGACCGCGGTCGACTACCTGCGCGCCGGTGAGGCGGTGGGAATCTTCCCCGAGGCCACGATCTCGCGGGCCATGGAGCTGAAGGAGTTCAAGTCGGGAGCGGTGCGGATCGCTGCTGAGGCAGGGGTGCCGCTGGTCCCGGTCATCCTGTGGGGCACCCAGCGGATGATGACCAAGGACCACCCCAAGGACTTCTCGCGCGGCAAGACCATCTCGATCTCGGTCGGCGAGCCGCTGCACCCCAGCGGCGACGACCCGGTCGCGGAGACCGCGGAGCTCAAGGCCGTGATGACGCAGATGCTGGAGAAGGCGATCGCCGACTACCCGGCCGAGGAACAGCCCCCGGGCGCCTGGTGGGTGCCGGCCCGGCTCGGCGGCAGCGCTCCCACGCTCGCGGAGGCCGAGCGCCTGGACGGCGAGGAGAAGCGGGAGCGTGCGGCCAAGCGCAAGGCCAAGCTCGCTGCGAAAAAGAAGAAGAGCGACACATAGATCTGTCGCTTTGTCGGCAAGTGGTTTTGTCGACAAAGCGCTGAACCGACATCTGGGGTCTGCCGCGGCGGACCCGCCCGCACGGGCGGACCCGCTCGCACAGGCGGGGCGGTCAGGCGGGGTCGGTCAGACGGGGCGGTCGGCGCGGTTGCGCGGGTCCATCACGTCGACGATCCGGCGCAGGTCCTCCATCGAGGCGAACTCCACGGTGATCTTGCCCTTGCGCTGGCCGAGGTCGACCTTCACGCGGGTCTCGAGCCGGTCCGACAGTCGGTCGGCCAGGTCGGCCAGCCCGGGTGCGGTGGGCCGCCGACGGACGGCACGGGCCGCACGGCCGCCGTTGTCGCTGACCGCGACGATCTCCTCGAGACCGCGCACGCTGATCCCCTCGGCGACGACGCGCTGGGCCAGCCGGTCCTGCACCTCGGGGTCCCCGACGGCCAGCAGCGACCGGGCGTGACCTGCCGAGAGGACGCCGGCGGCGACCCGTCGCTGGACGGCCGGGCTCAGGTTGAGCAGGCGCAGGGTGTTGCTGATCTGGGGGCGGGACCGGCCGATCCGTCCGGCGAGCTCCTCGTGGGTGCACTCGAAGTCCTCGAGCAGCTGCGCGTAGGCAGCCGCCTCCTCCAGCGGGTTGAGCTGCGAGCGGTGGAGGTTCTCCAGCAGCGCGTCGCGCAGCATGTCGGTGTCTTCGGTCTCGCGCACGATCGCCGGGATCGCCTCGAGCCCGGCGGCCTGGGCGGCCCGCCAGCGACGCTCGCCCATGACCAGCTCGTAGGACTCGGGTCCGGTGCGCCGCACCACCACCGGTTGCAGCAGTCCCACCTCGCCGATCGAGTGGACCAGCTCGGCCAGCGCGTCCTCGTCGAAGACCTGGCGCGGCTGCACGGCGTTGGGCACGATCTGGTGCGGGGGCAGCTCGACGAAGTAGGCGCCGTCGACCGGGGCGAGTCCGGTCTGCGCGGAGATCTCGGACGGGGTGCTGAGGGCTCCCGCGCCGTCCGTCGTTTGCGCCCCGACCGCTCCGTTCGCACCGTCGGTGCCGACCGGTCCGTCCGGGTCGCCGCTCGGCTGGCCGGTCTCGGACTCGGGCGCGGCGGTGGGGATCAGCGAGCCCAGCCCGCGGCCGAGGCCGCGGCGCGGTGCAGGACGGTTCACGACGGGGCTCCCCTGGTGGCGATCTCGCGCGCTGCCTCCAGATAGCTGAGCGCGCCGGGCGAACCCGGATCGTAGGTCATCACGGTCTGACCGTAGGACGGCGCCTCGGAGACCCGCACGGAGCGGGGGATCGCGGTGCGGAGCACCTGGGAGCCGAAGTGCTCACGCACCTCGTCGGCGACGCCGGCGGCCAGCCGGGTCCGCGCGTCGTACATGGTGATCAGGATGGTGGAGACCGCGAGCACGGGGTTGAGGTGGGCCCGCACCATGTCGACGGTCTCGAGCAGCTGGCCCAGCCCCTCGAGCGCGTAGTACTCCGCCTGGATCGGGATCAGCATCTCGGCGCCGGCCACCAGGGCGTTGAGGGTGAGCAGGCCCAGCGACGGTGGGCAGTCGACCAGGACGTAGTCGAACCGGTCCTCGCCGGCCTCCTCGGCCGAGCCGATCAGCGGGTGGCCGCTGATGGCCTTCTTCAGCCGTCCCTCTCGGGCGACCACGCTGACCAGCTCGATCTCGGCGCCGGCCAGGTCGATCGTGGCCGGGACGACGAAGAGCCCCGGGACGTCGGGGCAGGGAGACACCACGTCCGCCAGCGGCACTCCGTCGACCAGGGCGTCGTACGTCGACGGCTCGCCACGACGGTGCTCGATGCGCAGTGCGGTGGAGGCATTGCCCTGGGGGTCGAGGTCGACCACCAGGACGCGCTGACCCAGCTGAGCCAGGCCCGCGGCCACGTTGACCGTGGACGTGGTCTTGCCGACCCCGCCCTTCTGGTTGGCGACGACGAAGACGCGGGTCTCAACGGGGCGCGGCATGGCCGGCCGGACCCGGGCATCCTGCCGGGCCAGCACGCTGTGCTGGGCGGCCCGAGCCAGCGGGGTGGTCTCGTCGAAGCCGCCGGGCGCGTCGGCCAGATCGGCGGCCGTGGGGACGGTGAACGCCGGGCGAGGCGTTGTTTCACGTGAAACAGCGTCGGCCGACGTCGATGTTTCACGTGAAACGGGCGACTCGTCAACGGACGGCACCTGTGGATAACTCGGGTGCATCTGTGGATCCTTACGCTCAACCGGGCCGGTGGGACCGGTGGATAACTCTGAGGTCATGGTCGGCGCCGAGAACGACGCGGCCGTCGCGAGCGCGGCTGGCGCTCGCCGTCGCTCCGAGGTGTGATCGGCCAACCTACCTGCGTCGGGTCCGACCAGGTAACCCGCACCAGCGTTGCTGTGGAGTCTCCCGTCCCGACCGACACGACCTCCGCGGGCGCGGCGCCCCACTCGGCCAGGGTGGCCTCCGCTGCGGCGACCTCGACCTCGGCCCGCTCACCCTTCATGGCCACCAGCGCACCGTGCGGAGCCACCAGGGGCATCGACCAGTCCAGGAGGCGGTCCAGCGGAGCGACCGCACGGGAGGTGACCAGGTCGAACCGGTCCACGCCGTGCAGGCTGTCGGCGCGACCACGGTGGACGCGCACTCCGTCCAGACCCAGGTCGTCGACGACCTCCTGGAGGAAGGTCGTGCGTCGCAGCAGGGGTTCGACCAGCGTCACCTCGAGATCCGGCCGGCACAGGGCCAGCACCAGCCCGGGCAGGCCGGCGCCGGAGCCGACGTCGCAGACTCGCGCATCCGTCGGGACCACCTCGGCCAGGCCAGCGCAGTTCACCAGGTGGCGTTCCCACAGCCGGGGCGCCTCCCGCGGGCCGATCAGCCCGCGGACGACCCCCGCGTCGGCCAGCCACCCGGCGTACCGCTCCACCAGAGGGAGCCGGTCATGCGGAAACGCCCCCCGCGCCGCGGCCGGCGTGGGGGGCGTTTCACGTGAAACATGCTCGGTCATCAGACCGGGAGCACCACCACGTAGCGACGCGGCTCGGCACCCTCGGACTCCGAGGACAACCCGGCATCGGCCACCGCGTCGTGCACGACCTTGCGCTCGAACGGCGACATCGGGTCGAGCGACACCGGCTCGCCGGAGGCCCGTACGGCGGCGACCGTCTCCGCCGCCAGCTGCACCAGCTGGGTGCGCTTGTCGGCGCGGAATCCCGAGACGTCGAGCATCAGCCGCGACCGCTGACCGGTCTCGCGGTACACCGCCAGCCGCGTCAGCTCCTGCAGCGCGTCGAGGACCTCTCCGTCTCGTCCGACCAGCTGCTGGAGGTCGGCCCCGACGATCGAGACCGCGGCCCGGTCACCTTCGACGTCCATGTCCAGGTCGCCGTCGAGGTCGGCGATGTCGAGCAGCTCCTCGAGGTAGTCGGCGGCGATGTCGCCCTCCTGCTCGAGCTCCTGCAGCCGGTCCGGGGCGGCTGTGCCGTCGTCGTCACCCGGCTCGGCGTCGTCCACGGGGCTGTCGTCGGCGGTGTCGACCTCCGGCTCCGCCGTGGTGTCCTCACCCTCGACGACCTCGGTCTGACTCGCAGGGACCTCGACATCGTCGACGTCGGTGCTCTCGAAGCTCACTTGCTGCCTCCTTGCTTCTTGTTGGGGGCCGAGCCCCCGCCGGCCGGCGGACCGCCGGTCTGGCGGCGCTGGGCGCGGGTCTGCTTCTTGGGCTGCTGGCGCTGGGGCGGACGACGGGGCTCCTCGACCTCAGCGACGTCGGTGCTCTCCTCGACCAGGGTGCCGCCGTGCTTGGCCGCCTTGGCCCGTTCACGGTCCTGCTTCGCGGTGAACGCCGGCGTGCCCGGGGCGGGGTTGTTGCGGATCACGTAGAACTGCTGGCCCATCGTCCACAGGTTCGAGGTGGTCCAGTAGAGCAGCACCGCGATCGGGAAGGCCACGCCGCCGAGGCCGAAGGCGACCGGCAGCACGTAGAGCAGCAGCTTCTGCTGCTGGGCGTACGGACCCGAGAGGGCATCGGCCGGCATGTTCTTGCTCATCAGCTGACGCTGGGTCAAGAAGGTGGTGGCGGTCATCGAGAGCACCAGGATCAACGCCACGACCATCACGCCGTACTGCGGGTTGGTCGTCCATGGACCTGAGCCGGCGAACGTGTCGGAGATCGGGATCTGACCGAAGAGCTTCGAGGTGCCGAAGTCCTTGGCCCGGTCATCGGTCAGGAACCCGCGACCGGAGCCCTTCTTGGCCGCCTGGTCCACCAGGCGGAAGAGCGCGAAGAAGATCGGCATCTGGAGCAGGATCGGCAGACAGGACGCGAACGGGTTGGTGCCCGCGTCCTTGTAGAGCTTCATCGTCTCCTCGGCCAGCTTCTGCCGGTCGTGGCCGTACTTCTTCTGCAGCTCCTTCACCCGCGGCTGGATGAGCTGCATGTTGCGGCTGGACTTGATCTGCTTGACGAACAGCGGGATCAGCGCCACGCGGATGACCAGCGTCAGACCGACGATGGAGAGGGCCCAGCTCAGGCCGCCCTCCGGGTCGAGGACCAGGCTCAGCAGCTCGTGCCACCCCAGCATGATCGCCGAGATGATGTAGTAGAGCGGCGTCATGATGAAGCTGCCGATGTCGCTGAAGATTCCCACGAATCAGGCTCCTTGGTGGTGGTGGCGGGGGTGCCGGGCGGGACGCCGGGCAGGGACGTGGTCGACGCCGCCCTCGGCCCAGGGGTGGCACCGGGCGAGGCGACGGGTCGCCAACCAGGAGCCGCGCAGGCTGCCGTGCACGCGCACGGCGTCCAGCGCGTAGGCCGAGCACGACGGGTAGTAGCGGCAGACCTCGCCGTAGAGCGGGCTGATCAGGGTCCGGTAGGCCTTCAGCAGCCCGATGAGCAGGTACTTCATCGGCGTACCCGCTCGAGACAACGCTCGAGATCGGAGGCGAGTTCCGCCGCACTGGCGCTCGCCGCCGGCGGTTGGGCCCGCACCACCAGCACACCCGAGGTCGGCAGGACGCCGATCCGGTCGCGCACGAGGTGGCGCAGGCGTCGCTTCACGCGGTTGCGGACCACCGACCCGCCGACCGCCTTGCTCACCACGAACCCGACCCGGACGGGGCCAGGCCCCTCGACCTCCGGGGCGGCGAGGTGCAGCACCATGGTCGGGGCGCCCGCCCGCCGCCCTCGCCGCGTGACGGCACGGAAGGCATCGGACTCGCGCAACCGGTGCGCGGCAGGGAGCACGGAGTGGTCGGCGAGGAGGCGACGGTCGAGACCGTGGCCGGTCTCAGACGGCCAGGGTCTTGCGGCCCTTGCGACGGCGGTTGGCCAGGACGGCCCGCCCGGCGCGGGTCCGCATCCGCAGACGGAAACCGTGCACCTTGTGACGGCGACGGTTGTTGGGCTGGTAGGTGCGCTTGCTCACGACAGTTCTTCCTTCAGTTGCTCGAGATGCACCGGGGCAGGTCGGATGACAGCGCTGGTTCGGCTGGCACCGCCCACCCACGCGTGATCCACGTGGACATGCGGCACCGGTCGAGCCACCCTGGTGACCGGCCAACGGTACGCGGACGGCTCCGACAGGGTCAAACCCGCGCACGGTGACGCTCCGCCGTCGTGCACAGGTGTGGTCAAACCTGTGGATGACTGCTTGCCGGGCCCCGACGTCGCGGGTTAGGTTCGGGCCGCCGAGGTTCCCCTGCTTCCCCAGGATCCACCGCTGAGCCACGGTCGTGTGACCCCCGCCACAACACTGGCGACAGGGCGCTGACCTGCACGAACGGCTGATCCGCGGTCTCCTGGACGTGTCTCGGCGACACCTTGTCCACAAGGTGTGGTCCAGGTTCACACCTTGTGGACAAACCTGTGGATGCAGCACCGGCCACGACACGCCCGGGGCGCGAGCCACCCCTGCGGCGTACCCCAGCACCCAGGCCCGAGACAGAGATGGAGCACCGGTGGAGCAGACACCGCACCACGAGAACCCCGAGGCCGACCTACCCGCCGCCCGGAGTGCCGACCCGCTCGCCCTGGCCTGGCACCTGGTGGTCGAGGACCTGCAGCCCCACCAGCGGGCCTGGCTGCGCGACAGCGAGCCGGTCACCCTGCACGAGAACATGGCCATCATCGCGGTGCCCAACGACTTCACCCGGTCCCAGCTCGAGGGCCGGCTGCGCCCCCAGCTCGAGGACGCGCTCTCGGAGCGCTTCGCCCAGGAGATCCGGATCGCGGTCACGGTCAATCCCGCGCTGGACCGGCACCCCGCGGACTCACCGCTCGGCAGTAGCCATGAAGCGACAAGTCCATCTGTCGACATGTCGACAATCGATCCGCCGCAGCCGGCGGCGCGACCACTCCCGAGCAGCGCTCCCAGCCTCGACCAGCGGCCCTCGGCCCTGGAGACGCGGCTCAACCCCAAGTACACGTTCGAGACCTTCGTCATCGGGTCCTCCAACCGGTTCCCCCACGCCGCGGCCGTCGCCGTGGCCGAGGCCCCCGGCAAGGCCTACAACCCGCTGCTGGTCTACGGCGACTCCGGGCTGGGCAAGACCCACCTCCTGCACGCCATCGGCCACTACGTGCGCAGCCTCTACACGGGGGCAAAGGTCCGCTACGTGTCGAGCGAGGAGTTCACCAACGAGTTCATCAACGCGATCCGCGACGACCGGCAGGACCGCTTCAAGCGCCGCTACCGCGACGTCGACGTGCTGCTGATCGACGACATCCAGTTCCTCGAGGGCAAGACCCAGACCCAGGAGGAGTTCTTCCACACGTTCAACACCCTCCACAACGCCAACAAGCAGATCGTGCTGACCTCCGACCGCCCGCCCAAGCGGCTCGCGGCGCTCGAGGACCGGCTGCGCAACCGCTTCGAGTGGGGCCTGATCACCGACGTCCAGCCCCCCGACCTCGAGACCCGGATCGCGATCCTGCGCAAGAAGGCCGCGATGGACCGGCTCACCGCGCCGCCCGACGTGCTGGAGTTCATCGCCTCCAAGATCCAGACCAACATCCGCGAGCTGGAGGGGGCGCTGATCCGGGTCACCGCGTTCGCCAACCTCAACCGCCAGGAGGTCGACATGACCCTGGCCGAGATCGTGCTCAAGGACCTGATCCCCGAGGGCGGCGAGCCCGAGATCACCGCGAGCCTGATCATCGCCCAGACCGCGGCCTACTTCGGGCTCACCATCGAGGAGCTCACCGGTCCCAGCCGCGGCCGACACCTGGTGATGGCCCGGCAGATCGCGATGTACCTGTGCCGCGAGCTCACCGCGCTCTCCCTGCCCAAGATCGGCGCCCAGTTCGGCAACCGCGACCACACCACGGTCATGTACGCCGACCGCAAGATCAACCAGCTGCTCGCCGAGCGACGTGCGGTCTTCAACCAGGTCAGCGAGCTCACGAACCGGGTGAAGCTGCAGGCCCGTCAGTCCTGATCGGACCCACGAGCGGGCTGTGGAGCAACTGGCCACGACGCTACGAACTACACGGGGAGGATCTGTGCAGCCTGTGCACGACGGCGGCGACGGCTCGGCCGGCTGCACAGGCCGACCCCGTTCGTCCGGCGCGAGTGCACAGCCCCTGTGCACACCGGCTCGCCGGTCTGACCTGCGACGCGAGGAGTTCTCCACAGTTTCCACCGACGCTATGACTACGACTGACCTCTCCATGACCCGACGACCGCGGAACTCCACTCCGCGCACCGCCCTGTGGAGACAGGCCCCCCCGTGGCAGGATGCGTCATCCCAGAACTGACCGAAGGACCCACACCGTGAAGTTTCGTGTCGATCGAGACGCGCTTGCCGACGCTGTCGCGTGGGCTGCGCGCAGCCTGCCGGTCCGTCCCAGTGCCCCGGTGCTGGCCGGATTGCTCATCGACGCCGGTGACGACGGGCTCGTGCTGTCCAGCTTCGACTACGAGACGTCCGCCCGCGCGACGCTCAGCGCCGAGGTCAGCGACGAGGGGCGGGTGCTCGTCAGTGGACGACTCCTCGCCGACATCTGCCGCAGCCTCCCGGCCAAGCCGGTGGAGATGGTCCTCGACGGCTCGCGGGTCTCGCTGACCTGCGGCTCGGCGCGCTTCTCGCTGCAGACCCTGCCGGTCGAGGACTACCCGACGATCCCCGACATGCCACAGGCCACCGGCACCGTGCCCAGCGAGCTCTTCGCGCACGCCGTCGCCCAGGCCGTGACCGCGGCCGGCCGCGACGACATGCTCCCGGTCCTGACCGGTGTCCGGCTCGAGATCGAGGGGTCGACGATCTCGCTGCTGGCCACCGACCGCTTCCGCCTGTCCCAGCGCGAGCTCAGCTGGGCGCCTCGCACTCCCGACGACACCCTCGCGGCCCTCGTGCCCGCCAAGGTGCTCGGTGACACCGCGAAGTCGCTGACCGCCGGCACCGAGGTGACCATCGCCCTGTCGACCGGAGGAAGTGGCGAGGGGCTGATCGGCTTCGAGGGCAGTGGGCCCGGCGGCGTACGCCGCACGACCACGCGCCTGCTCGACGGTGAGTTCCCCAAGGTCCGCAGCCTGTTCCCGTCGGAGAAGATCACCACCGCGAAGGTCGACAAGGCCGCTCTCATCGAGTCGGTCAAGCGCGTCGCCCTCGTGGCCGAGCGCAACACCGCCGTCCAGCTGGCCTTCACCGAGGGCATGCTCACCCTCGACGCCGGCTCCGGCGACGAGGCCCAGGCCTCCGAGTCGGTCGAGGCGATCGTCGACGGCGAGGACATCACCACCGGGTTCAACCCGCAGTTCCTCCTCGACGGCCTGACCGCCATCGACGAGGCCGTGGTCGAGCTGGCGTTCACGCAGGCGTCCAAGCCGGTCGTGATCAGCGGCGCGGTCGAGGACGGCGCCGAGGACCCCGGCTTCCGCTACCTCCTGATGCCCCGACGTCTGCTGTCCTGACCGCAGACCCCCGCCCGCCCGGACAACCACCCACGGCAGGAAGGCAGCCCATGCACCTCGGACTCGTCGGACTCGGCAAGATGGGCGCCAACATGCGCACCCGGATGCGCAACGCCGGCCTCACGGTGATCGGCTACGACCGCAACCCCGACGTCTCCGACGTCGACTCGCTCGAGGCGCTGGTGGAGGCCCTCCCGCAGGACGCCCCCAAGGTGGTCTGGGTGATGGTGCCGGCCGGCGGACCGACCGACGAGACCGTGCGCGCGCTGGCCGACCTGCTCTCCGAGGGCGACCTGGTCGTCGACGGCGGCAACTCCAAGTACACCGACGACCAGGCGCACGCCGAGATGCTCGGCGAGCAGGGCGTCGGCTTCGTCGACTGCGGCGTCTCCGGCGGGGTCTGGGGCCTGGAGAACGGGTACGCGCTGATGTGCGGCGGCTCCGAGGAGGACGTCGCCAAGGTGCAGCCCGCCTTCGACGCGCTGCGCCCCGAGGGAGACTCCGGCTTCGTGCACGCCGGCACCAAGCCCGGCGCCGGTCACTTCGCGAAGATGGTCCACAACGGCATCGAGTACGCGATGATGCAGTCCTACGCCGAGGGCTGGGAGCTGCTCGAGAAGACCGACCTGGTCGACAACGTCGTGGACGTCTTCGACTCCTGGCGCGAGGGCACCGTCATCCGGTCGTGGCTGCTCGACCTGCTGGTCGCGGCGCTGCGCGACGACACCCACCTCGAGGCGTTGCGCGGCTACGCCGACGACTCCGGCGAGGGTCGCTGGACGGTCGAGGCCGCCATCGAGCACGCCGTACCGATGCACGTGATCGCGGCCTCGCTCTTCGCCAGGTTCACCTCCCGCCAGGACGACAGCCCGGCGATGAAGGCGGTCGCCGCGATGCGCAACCAGTTCGGCGGGCACGCCGTGCACACCCCGCCGCCGCCCGGCGGCGACGCGGCCTCGGACTGACCACGCGGCGGGCCGCCCAGGCCTGACCTCAGACCAGCGCGACGACCAGCCGGACCACCGCGAAGCCCAGCCACGCGGCGAGCACCCAGCGCAACCACGCCGCCCGCAGGACCCGGTCGAGGTCGGGGGCGGCGCGCCCGCGCGCTCTCGCCACCACCACCGCGACGACCAGGGCGACCAGCAGTCCGACGGCCACGATGCCGAAGGGGTGGGCGGCGAACGACTCGCGCCACCAGCCGTGGGCGAGGTAGACCCAGGCGCGGGTCAGTCCGCAGCCGGGACAGGGAAGTCCGGTGAGCAGCCGGAACGGGCACAGGACAGGTCCGTCCTCGATCGAGGTCGGGGAGAGCACCAGCGCCACGGCCGCCGCTCCGACCCCGGTCGCCGCCACCCACTCGGCGGGGGCGGGTCGTCGTGACCCCCGTCGAGCCAGGACCTCAGCGGAGCGGACGTCCATCGACGTCCGGGACCTTCCGGAGCAGGATCAGGATGAAGTCGATCAGCGACCAGATGCCGAGCCCGCCGCAGGTGAGCAGCTTGGCGATCCCGAGGCCGGTGTAGCCGAGGTAGAAGCGGTCGACGCCCAGGGCGCCGAGGAAGAACGACAGCAGCACCGTCGTGAGCCACTCCTTCTCCGAGAACAGCCCCGGCACCTCGCGGGCGGCGAACCACTGCTGGGTCTGCCCCGAGCGGATCATCCCCTCGGGCTTGAGCTGACCGGCCTGCACCATCCCGGCGAGCTGCTGGACGTCGAGCGGCCCGTACTCCTGCCCCATGTGGGAGACGTAGAACGGTCCGGTCGCGGGGGCGTACCCACCGGCGTACCCACCGCCGTAGGCGCCGCCGTACTGCGGCTGTCCGTAGGGCTGGCCGGGCGGGGGCTCGGGGGACTGTTCGTAGGGCTGGCCGTAGGGCTGGCCGTGGGCTGGCCGTACGGCGGCTGCGGCTCGGGGCCGGGCTCGGAGGCGGATGAGGAGTCGTACGGCGGCTGGCTCATGGGGCGAGCGTAAACTGCCGCGGGCCCGCCCGGCCCCGATCGCGGACGCGGCGCCCCGCTCCGACCGTGCCCGACCGTGCCGGACCGAGCCCGACCGTGCCGGACCGTGCCGGACCGAGCCGAACCAGCAAGGAGACCACCGATCCGTTGTTCGTCTCCCACCTGACCCTGCACGACTTCCGGTCCTACGCCGACGTCGAGGTCGCGCTGGAGCCGGGGGTCACCGCGTTCGTCGGGCGCAACGGCCAGGGCAAGACCAACCTGGTCGAGGCCATCGACTACCTCTCGCGGCTCTCCTCCCACCGGGTCGCCACGGACACGCCGCTGGTGCGGGCCGGCACCGAGCAGGCGATCGTGCGCGCCGCCGTGGTCAAGGACGGCCGTACGGCCGTGCTGGAGGTCGAGCTCAACGTCGGCCGGGCCAACCGGGCCCGGATCAACCGCTCGCCCCTGCCCCGGGTGCGCGAGCTGGTCGGGCTGGTCCGCACGGTCGTGTTCTCGCCCGAGGACCTGAGCCTGGTCAAGGGCGACCCGTCGGAGCGGCGGCGCTTCCTCGACGACCTGCTCGTGCTCCGGGCGCCGCGGCTCGCGGGGGTGCGGGCCGACTACGACCGGATCGTCAAGCAGCGCACCAGCCTGCTGAAGTCCGCCCGCTCGGGTCACCGCGGCGCCGCGGAGGCGACGCTCGACGTCTGGGACGACCACCTCGCCCGGGTGGGTGGCGAGCTGCTGGCCGAGCGGCTCGCGCTCACCGAGACCCTCGCGCCGTACGTCGGGCGGGCCTACGCGACCGTGGCGCGCGGCGCCACCCGTGACGAGGCCCGGATCGCGTACCGCACAGCGGTCGAGCTGCCGAGCGACCTCGAGCCACAGGCGCGCGACCTGGAGCGGCTCTCCGCGGCCCTGCTCGCCGAGCTCGGTCGGCGCCGTGGTGAGGAGCTGGACCGTGGGGTCTGCCTGGTCGGCCCCCACCGCGACGACCTGCTGGTGAGCCTCGGCGACCTGCCGGTGAAGGGCTACGCCTCGCACGGCGAGTCGTGGTCGGCGGCCCTGGCCCTGCGGCTGGCCTCCTTCGAGCTCTTGCGCGACGACGGTGACGACCCCATCCTGATCCTGGACGACGTCTTCGCCGAGCTCGACACCGAGCGACGCCGCCAGCTGGCCGACCTCGTCGCCGACGCCGAGCAGGTGCTGGTCACGGCGGCGGTCGAGGCCGACGTGCCCGACGGGCTGGCCGGCGTCCGCTACACCGTGGCCGGAGGGGAGGTGACCCGTGGCTGAGGAGAAGCCGCCGGGGGCGCCGGAGCCCGCGGCCGCCCCCGAGCCTCCGCACCGGGCCGAGGGGCTCGACCTGGCCCGCGAGATCACCCGCGCCACGGCAGGGTCGACACCCCGGCAGCGCGCGCGCTGGCGCAGCAAGGACCGCCCGGCCGGCAGCCGGAGCCGGGTCAGCGGCGCCCACCCCGACGAGCGCGACCCCCAGCTGCTCGACGCGACGATCTCCAAGCTCGTGGGCGACCGCGGCTGGGAGCTCGACCTGCGCGTGCGCGGGGTCTTCGCCCGCTGGCCCGAGCTGGTCGGCGACGAGATCGGCGCCCACTGCACGCCCGAGAGCTTCGCCGACGGACGGCTCGTGGTGCGCACCGACTCCACGGCCTGGGCCACCCAGCTGCGGCTGCTCGCGCCCACCGTCGTACGTCGGCTCAACGAGGACCTCGGGCACGGGACCGTCACGGTGATCGAGGTCCTGGGCCCGCACCTGCCGAGCTGGAAGAAGGGCCGTCGCAGCACCCGTGACGGACGCGGTCCGCGCGACACGTACGGCTGAGCCGGCGATCGGCGAGAGCCGCCCGCTCTGTGCCGATCCAGGGGCTCCTCGGCCGTACCCGCCCCTGGACCGGCCCCTGCGCGGCGCTCCCAGACACGCTGGCGAGCCGCTGAGCACCGAAATAGTCGGTCGATCCCCCCCGAACCTGTGCACAGGGCGTGGTCTGAGGCCCGTAGACCGCTATCATGGACGTCGGTCGCCGACCTCGGCTCGCCCCACAGGCCAGCCGGTGCCGCGACCTTCTGCATGTCTGGAGCCGGACGCATCGTCCGCACACCAACGAAGAGGTCCTGAGTGTCCGACGAGCCCACCACCGAGCCCGCTGCTCCCGTCGGCACCGTGTCGCCGACGAACCCCTCGGACAGCCTGGTCCAGGACACCAACGGCGGCTACGACGCGTCGGCGATCCAGGTCCTCGAGGGTCTCGAGGCCGTGCGCAAGCGCCCGGGCATGTACATCGGCTCCACCGGCGAGCGCGGGCTGCACCACCTGATCTGGGAGGTCGTCGACAACGCGGTCGACGAGTCGCTCGCCGGCTACTGCGACCGCGTGGTGCTCACCCTGCTCGCCGACGGCGGCATCCGCGTCGAGGACAACGGGCGCGGCATCCCCACCGACACCGCGCCCGGCCAGGAGCTGCCGGCGCTGACGATGGCCCTCACGCTGCTGCACGCGGGCGGCAAGTTCGGCGGCGGCGGCTACAAGGTCTCCGGCGGGCTCCACGGGGTCGGCATCTCGGTGGTCAACGCGCTGTCCAGCCGCGTGATCGTCGAGGTCCGCAACCGCGGCCACGAGTGGCGCCAGACCTTCTCGATCGGCGTGCCCGACGGTCCGCTCGAGGAGGTGCGGGCGATGGAGCCGGGCGAGCGCACCGGCACCACGATCACCTACTACGCGTCCGAGGACATCTTCGAGACCACGACGTACTCGCTGGAGACGATCACCGCCCGGATCCGCGAGATGGCCTTCCTCAACAAGGGCCTCGAGATCGTGCTGCGCGACGAGCGCCCCGCCGCCGAAGAGCTGGTCGAGGCCGTCCACGACGGCACGATCGACAACGAGGTCGACGCCTCGGGCGCCGACGCGATCCGCAAGGGCGAGGGCGGCGGGTCCGAGCAGGTCTTCAAGTACGACCGCGGGCTGGTCGACTACGTCGAGTACCTCAACCGGCGCAAGGACAAGGCCAACCCGACGGTCATCAACTTCGACGCCGAGCTCGTCACCGACGACAACCACATGAGCCTCGAGCTCGCCATGCAGTGGAACACCACGTTCACCGAGTCGGTGCACACCTTCGCCAACACGATCAACACCCACGAGGGCGGCACCCACGAAGAAGGCTTCCGGGCCGCGCTCACCTCCCTGGTCAACCACTGGGGCGAGGAGTGGGGCCTGATCAAGAAGCGCGAGGACCGGGTCAGCGGCGACGACATCCGCGAGGGCCTGACCGCGATCATCTCGATCAAGCTGGCCGAGCCGCAGTTCGAGGGCCAGACCAAGACCAAGCTCGGCAACACCGAGGCCAAGGGCTTCACCCAGCGCATCGTCAACGACCGGCTCGGCGCGTGGTTCGAGGAGAACCCCGCCGAGGGCCGCGACATCGTGCGCAAGTCGCAGGCCGCCGCCTCGGCCCGGATCGCGGCCCGCAAGGCGCGCGACCTGGCCCGCTCGCGCAAGGGGCTGCTCGGCGGCGGCGGTCTGCCCGGCAAGCTGTCCGACTGCCAGTCGACCAACCCCGCGGAGTGCGAGGTCTTCATCGTCGAGGGTGACTCCGCCGGCGGGTCCGCGCGGCAGGGCCGCGACCCGCGGGTCCAGGCGATCCTCCCGATCCGCGGCAAGATCCTCAACGTCGAGAAGGCCCGCATCGACAAGGTGCTGGCCAACACCGAGGTGCAGGCGATCATCTCCGCGCTCGGCACCGGCATCCAGGAGGAGTACGACGGCGACAAGCTGCGCTACCACAAGGTCGTGCTGATGGCCGACGCCGACGTCGACGGCCACCACATCAACACCCTGCTGCTCACGCTGCTGTTCCGCTTCATGCGGCCGCTCATCGAGCACGGCTACGTCTACATGGCCCAGCCGCCGCTCTACCGGCTGCGCTGGAACAAGCCGGCCGAGCACGAGTTCGTCTACTCCGACGCCGAGCGCGACCTGCTCATGCGCGACGGCCTGGCCCAGGGCAAGAAGCTGCCCAAGGAGAACCCGGTCCAGCGCTACAAGGGGCTCGGTGAGATGAACGCCGACGAGCTGTGGGAGACCACGATGAACCCCGAGCAGCGGCTGATGCTCCAGGTCACCCTCGACGACGCCGCCCACGCCGACGAGATCTTCTCGATCCTGATGGGCGAGGACGTCGAGCAGCGCCGCTCCTTCATCCAGCGCAACGCCAAGGACGTCCGATTCCTCGATATCTAGGTGTCTAGCACCTGTCCTAGATTTGCCTAGAAGCGACCAGAGAGACCGAGACACGTGACTGAGACCCCCACCGGCGGCGGACTGCCCCCGACCGCGGCGCCCGGCGGCCGGATCGAGCCCGTCGAGCTGCAGACCTCGATGCAGCGCGCCTACATCGACTACGCCATGGCCGTCATCGTCGGCCGCGCCCTGCCCGACGTCCGCGACGGGCTCAAGCCGGTGCACCGCCGGGTGCTCTACGCGATGTACGACGGCGGCTACCGCCCCGACCGCGGGTTCTCCAAGTGCTCGCGCGTCGTGGGTGACGTGATGGGTCAGTACCACCCCCACGGCGACACCGCGATCTACGACACCCTGGTCCGGCTGGCGCAGCCCTGGGTGATGCGCGCGCCGCTGGTCAACGGCCAGGGCAACTTCGGCTCGCCCGGCAACGACTCGGCCGCCGCCATGCGGTACACCGAGTGCCGGATGGCGCCGCTGGCCCTGGAGATGGTCCGCGACATCGAGCAGGAGACCGTCGAGTTCCAGCCCAACTACGACGGCCGCGGGCAGGAGCCCACGGTCCTGCCGGCGCGCTACCCCAACCTGCTGGTCAACGGCTCGGCCGGCATCGCGGTCGGCATGGCCACCAACATCCCGCCGCACAACCTGCGCGAGGTCGCCGAGGGCGCCCAGTGGGCCCTCGAGCACCCCGACGCCACCCGCGAGGAGCTCCAGGACGCGCTGATCGAGCGGATCAAGGGCCCCGACTTCCCCAACGGCGCGCTGATCGTGGGCCGCGAGGGCATCGAGCAGGCCTACCGCACCGGTCGCGGGTCGGTCACCCAGCGCGCGGTCATCGAGATCGACGAGGACGCCCGCGGGCGCACCTGCCTGTCGATCACCGAGCTGCCCTACATGGTCAACCCCGACAACCTCGCGCTGAAGATCGCCGAGCTGGCCGACTCCGGCAAGGTGCAGGGCATCTCCGACGTCCGCGACGACTCCTCGGGTCGCACCGGCCAGCGGCTGGTCGTCGTCCTGAAGCGCGACGCGGTCGCGCGGGTCGTGCTCAACAACCTGCTCAAGCACACCGAGCTGCAGACCAACTTCAGCGCCAACATGCTGGCCCTGGTCGACGGGGTGCCGCGCACCCTCACCGTCGACCAGTTCATCTCCAACTGGATCACCCACCAGATCGACGTCATCCAGCGCCGCACCCGCTACCGCCTCGCCGAGGCCGAGCGCCAGGCCCACATCTTCCGCGGCTACGCCAAGGCCCTCGACGCGCTCGACGAGGTGATCGCGCTGATCCGGCGCTCGCCCGACGTCGAGGAGGCCCGCACCGGCCTGATCGCGCTGCTCGAGATCGACGAGCTCCAGGCCAACGCGATCCTCGAGATGCAGCTGCGTCGCCTGGCGGCCCTCGAGCGGCAGAAGATCATGGACCGGCTGGCCGAGCTCGAGCTCACCATCGCCGACCTCCAGGACATCCTCGCCAACGAGACCCGCCAGCGTCGGATCATCTCCGAGGAGCTCACCGAGATCGTCGAGAAGCACGGCAACGAGCGGCGTACGCAGATCATCGCCGCCGACGGTGACCTCTCGATGGAGGACCTCATCCCCGACGAGGACCTCGTCGTCTCGATCACCCGCGGCGGCTACGCGAAGCGCACCCGGGCCGACCAGTACCGCTCGCAGAAGCGAGGCGGCAAGGGCGTGCGCGGCGCGACGCTGCGGGGCGACGACGTCGTCGAGCACTTCATCGCCACGACCAACCACCACTGGCTGCTGTTCTTCACCACCGCGGGCCGGGTCTACCGCACCAAGGCCTACAACCTGCCCGAGGCGCTGCGTGACGCCAAGGGTGGGCACGTCGCCGGGCTGCTGTCCTTCCAGCCCGACGAGTCGATCGCCCAGGTGCTGGCGATCCGCGACTACGAGCAGGCGCCCTACCTCGTGCTGGCCACCCGGCACGGCCTGGTCAAGAAGACCCGGCTGGGCGACTACAACTCTCCGCGCCAGGCCGGCGTGATCGCGATCAACTTCCGCGAGGACGACGACGAGCTGATCGGCGCCGAGCTGGTCAACAGCGACGACGACATCCTGCTGATCTCGCGCAAGGGCTCGGCGATCCGGTTCCGCGCCGACGACGGCCAGCTGCGGCCGATGGGCCGGGCCACCTCCGGCGTCTCGGGCATGAAGTTCCGCAACGCCGACGACGCCGTGCTGTCGATGTCGGTGATCCGGGCCGAGCAGGTCGCTGCCGAGGAGGCCGTCGAGGCCGCGGGCGAGTCGGTCGAGGAGTCGGAGGTCAAGGAGCAGTACGTCTTCACGATCACCGACGGCGGCTTCGCCAAGCGCAGCCGGATCAGCGAGTACCGCCTCACCAACCGCGGCGGGCTCGGGGTGCGCGCCATGGCGCTCGCCAACGAGGACCGCGGTGGCCTGGTCGGCGGCTTCATCGTCGAGGACGGCGACGAGGTGCTCTCGATCACCCAGGCCGGACAGGTGGTGCGCAGCCCGATCAACGAGAACTTCCGCGCCACCGGGCGCTCCACCATGGGCGTGAAGTTCGTCAGCCCCAAGCGCGGCGACGCGGTCGCCGTCGTGGCCCGCTCGGTGGAGGCCAAGGAGGTCGAGGAGGCCGAGGAGGCCGACACCGAGGCGGCGGAGGTTTCGTCCGAGGTTGCCGCAGGTGTCACAATCGATGAGTCCGCACCCGGCTCGGACGAGCCGGCGGCCATCGACGAGGGCGACCAAGGGGACAGTGAGAGCTGATGAGCGATCGTTCGGCAGAGACGACGCGTACGGCCAAGACGACCCCGAAACCGCCCGCGGCGCCGGGCCCCCAGGTCGAGACCGGATCTGACGACACGGCGATCCGCCCGTCGCTCGCCGACCGCATCCAGGCCAAGCTGAGCTCCACCACCACCGACGGCTCGCCCGCCGAGGCAGCCGAGACCGCGCCGGCGAAGAAGCCGGGCAAGGCGGCCAAGCCGCCCAAGCCGGGCAAGGTCGAGTCGGCGGCGACGCCGAAGCCGGCCGCCCAGGCCAAGCCCGCCCCGGCAGCAGCGGCCCGCGGCCCGCGCCGGGCCCGGCTGCGGCTGACCCGGGTCGATCCCTGGTCGGTGATGAAGACGGCGTTCCTGCTCGCCATCGCCTTCGGCATCGTCACCGTGGTCTCGGTGGCCATGGTCTGGACGGTGCTCGACCAGGCCGGCGTCTGGACCTCGGTCAACGAGACCGTCAAGGAGAGCATCGGCGGCCCGGAGACGGCCAACTTCGACATCGAGAACTACGTCGGCACCTCCCGGGTGCTCGGCTTCACGATGCTCGTGGCGGCCGTCGACGTCGTCCTGCTCACCGCGATCGCGACCCTCGGTGCGTTCCTCTACAACATGTCCGCGGCGCTGCTCGGCGGCATCGAGGTCACCCTCGCCGAGGACGCCGGCTGAGGCCCTCGGGTCGTTTTGTTCGGCTCCTCGCCGGTGGGGTAGTGTCACCCGCTGGCAGGCGCCTCGGCGCGCGCCACCCGGGCCTATAGCTCAGACGGTTAGAGCGCTTCCCTGATAAGGAAGAGGTCACAGGTTCAAGTCCTGTTAGGCCCACCCCGCCCGCCTGTGAGGAGTTCTCATGAAGAAGATCCTGTTGGTGCTCCTGGCCGCCTTCGGCGCCGTTTTCGCCAAGAAGAAGATGGACGACAGCAAGGCCGAGCAGGCACTCTGGGCCGAGGCGACCGACAGCGTCCAGCGCCGCTGAGCTAGCCGCTCCACGGGTGGCACCGGCCATCCACCGGGGGCCTTGGCGCAATTGGTAGCGCACCTGCTTTGCAAGCAGGGGGTTAGGGGTTCGAGTCCCCTAGGCTCCACCACGACAAGCGACGCCGCGACCGCACCCGACGTCCCCGGGACGTCATGCGGACGGAGCCAGGGGTTGCTCTCCCCGCATGACGTCCCCGCGGCAGCAGACCCTTGCCGGGGTCCCGGAAGCCGACGTACAGTCGAAATGTACGTACATCCGCGCTCGTGCGCGGAGGGCGTCGCTCCCTCTCGGGTGGAGATCCCGTGCTGGGCCTCGGACCTCCCGCACGCCTGATCGTCTCCAGCAGGCACCGGGCGCGGTCGGACCTGCACCACCCGACCTGCACCCAAGGAGCGAGAGCATGGCTGGCACCCGGCACTTCAACGTCCTGATCATCGGAGCCGGCAGCGCCGGCATCAGCGTGGCCGCGCGGCTCGTCCGGGCGGGGGCGGACGGGATCGGCATCCTCGACCCGGCCGAGGTCCATCACTACCAACCGTTGTGGACCCTGGTCGGTGGTGGCTGCGCCCCGGCGAAGGAGGCGCACCGACCCATGGCGGGTCTGATCCCGCAGGGGGTCGACTGGGTCCGCGAGGCCGCCGAGACGGTCGACCCCGACGCACGCACCGTGACCACCGGTTCCGGGGCGACCCTGTCCTACGACCAGCTCGTGGTGTGCCCCGGCATCCAGCTCGACTGGGACAAGATCCCGGGTATGGCCGAGGGCCTCACGACCGACGCGGTCTCCAGCAACTACCGCTTCGACCTCACCGGCAAGACATGGGCCGCGATCCGCGGGCTCCGCTCCGGCACCGCCGTGTTCACCATGCCGTCCGCCCCGATCAAGTGCGCGGGAGCGCCCCAGAAGATCGCCTACCTGGCCGCCGACTACTGGCGCCAGCAGGGCGTCCTCGACGCCATCCGCGTCGTCCTGGTGCTCCCGACCCCCGGCATGTTCGGAGTGCCGGTCTTCGCCCAGGAGCTCGAGCGCGTCGCGACCAGGTACGGCATCGAGGTCCACAAGAGCAGCGAGGCGGTCGAGGTCGACCCCAGCGGCAGGAGCCTCGTCGTCGCCGACAACGCCAACGGCACCAAGGAGTCGATCGACTACGACTTCCTGCACGTGGTGCCGCCGCAGTCAGCGCCGGACTGGCTCAAGGCGACGCCGTTGACCGCCGCCGACAACCCGGGTGGCTACGTCGAGGTCGACAAGCACACCCTGCAGCACGTGCGCCACCCAGAGGTCTTCGCGCTCGGCGACGCCGGCTCCACCCCCAACTCCAAGACGGGCGCCGCGATCCGCAAGCAGGCACCGGTGGTGGTCGAGAACCTGCTCGCCGCCCGCGCCGGCGCACCGCTGAAGGCGTCGTACGACGGCTACGCCTCGTGCCCCTTGACCACGGCGCGCAACAAGATGCTGCTCGCCGAGTTCGACTACACGATGGAACCCGCGCCCACCTTCCCGCTCATCGACACCACGAAGGAGCGGCGCGACATGTGGTACCTCAAGCGGTACGGCCTGCCGGCCCTCTACTGGAACCTGATGCTCAAGGGCCGCGCCTGACCAGCGAGAGCAACCTGTCCCACTGCCCACGTCGCTCGCTGTGGGGTGGCAGACTCGGCGCGTGAGGTCAGCGGCGGGTACGACGGTCCTGGCGGTGGTCCTGCTGGCTGCCGCCGGGTGCTCGGGAGCGGCCGAGCCCGCACCGGCCCCTGCGCCGGCCACCGCGACCCAGGCGCCGGCGTACGACCCGGAGGCGAACCCGGCGACGGCGGCGCTGGCGCTGGTGCCGCGCGAGGCCAGGGACGTGGCGCTCACCGACCTCGAGCACATCCGGCTCGACCTCGAGGCCTCCGAGCTGACCGGGTCGAGCCCGAAGGCGTTGCGCGACCGGTTCTGGCTCCGGGCTGAGCGCTCGGCGCCGCTACTGGGTGACCCTCTGCTGCGCGGGATCGACGCCGAGCTGTCGCAGCGCTTCGGATGGACGATGGACGACGTCGACTGGCAGGTGCTGTTCGGCGGGCCCGAGGGCACCGGGTGGGTGCTCAAGATCCGCGACGACCTCCCGATGGGCGATGTCACTCGCGCCGTGGAGGCCGGCGTCGGACCGCTGGCCGGTGCGGTGGTGCGCGCGGAGAACCACCTGGTGATGAAGAACGGCACCGACGACGCCCGGCTGAGCTGGGCGGCCGAGCCGGACCTCGCCGCCCTGGTCGGGCCCGCGGCGGCCGCGGTCTACGCGTCTCGGACCTGCCTGCGTCTCAACGCGGTCTTCCCGGACGTCGACCTCGCGCCCGGCCCCACGGCCGACCTCGCTGATCTCGCCGACCTCGGACCGTTCTCGGTCATCATCGGCACCAAGCTCGCCGCCGCGCGGCTCGGCGAGGGGCGTGCCGACGTCTTCGCGCGCCTACGCGCAGCCGACGCTCTCCCGGCCACCGACCCCGAGTTCGCCGAGGTCTTCGTGCGTGGCTCCGCCGATCCGCTCGGAGGCCGGCTGGGCTGGACCGTGACCGACGCGGCCGCGGCCGCCGACCTCACGCTGGCCCGTCAGCTGCCGTTCGCGCTCTGCGCCCGCTGACTCGCGCACTTTCTGCACTGGTCCGGACGCCGCCCGACAGCCGCTCGAAAACGTCCTTGGGAGCGTCTTCTCCCCCCACGCGGCACTAGTCGGGGCGCCGGCGGTCGACTTCGACCAGAGCACATCTGGACCCGCCTGGTATATAGCCCGATCGGGTCATTGAACCTGGGCATCGAGGGGAGAAGAGTCTCTCGGGTTGTGGCGAGATTCGCTGCGACGAGGCCGGGGAGAAGTTATGCACTCACACGTCCGTCGTTGGTTCTCAGCAGTCGTGGTGGGGGCGGTGAGCGCGACCTTGGTGCTCACGATCCCTGCGCAAGGAGCGTCACCCCCGACCGCCAGCGCGGCCGCCGTGGCGCCCGATGACGGTGTTCCTCTCGGCGCCGACGCGGTGGCTATCGCCCGGAAGTTCGTGGCCGCCCAGGCGGGTGACTACGGCCTGAGCAAGGCGGACGTCGACGAGCTCGCGGTCTCCTCCGTCGTGCCCACCGAGCGCAACGGCCTGACCAACGTCCACCTCCAGCAGCGCGTCGCCTCCGTGGACGTCTCCTCGGCGATGCTCAACGTGACGGTGACGTCGGCCGGCAAGGTGCAGCGGGTGGCGAGCAGCGCAGTCGCAGGCGCGAGCAAGCTGGCCAACACCGCGACCCCTCGGATCACCGACGTGGCCGCAGCGCGACTGGCCGCGACGGCCGTGGGGCTGCGTCCCTCGGCGTCCTTCGCGAGCAACGACGGCGCGCGCGGCGCGGCGCGGGAGCGCACCCTCGGCGACGGGGGGATCTCGCAGGACCCGATCACGGCGCGGCTGGTCTACCAGGAGACCAAGCAGGGAGCCCTGCGGCTGGCCTGGGAGCTGGGGATCAACCAGCTCGACGGCGAGCACTGGTGGCAGGTGCGGATCGACGCCGCGACCGGTGACGAGCTGGGTCGTACGGACTGGGTGGACGAGGACAGCCACCGGGTCTTCCCGTTGCCGGTCGAGGCCCCGAGCTTCGGCGCGCGGGCCCTGGTCGCCAACCCGGCCACGGGTGCGTCGCCGTTCGGGTGGAACGACACCAACGCCGCTCCAGGTGCGGAGGACACCCGCACGATCGGCAACAACGCCAACGCCTACACCGACATCGACGCCAACAACGTGCCCGACGTCGGCAGCTCGCCTGATGGCGGCGCAGGGCTGGTCTTCGACTTCGCGCTCGACCTGACCCAGGCGCCCTCGACGTACCGCCCCGCGGCGGTCTCCAACCTGTACTACGCCAACAACCGGATCCACGACGTGCTGCACCGCTTCGGCTTCACCGAGGCGGCCGGCAACTTCCAGGTCAACAACTACGGCAACGGAGGGCTCGGCAACGACCCCGTCAACGCCGAGGCCCAGGACGGCAGCGGCACCAACAACGCCAACTTCTCCACCCCGCCGGACGGACTGTCGCCTCGGATGCAGATGTTCGTCTGGGACATCGCCAACCCTGACCGTGACTCCGACCTCGACAACGGCGTGATCATCCACGAGTACGGCCACGGGGTCTCCAACCGGTTGACCGGTGGCCCGGCCAACACGGGCTGCCTGAACAACCAGGAGCAGGGCGGCGAGGGCTGGAGCGACTACCTGGCCTACATGCTCACCATGCCGACGGGCGTCGAGCCGGCCTCCGGGCGCGGCATCGGCACCTACGTGCTCAACGAGCCGGTGACGGGTCCTGGCATCCGCACCCAGAAGTACAGCACCGACATGGCCATCAACAACCACACCTACGACTCGATCAAGACCATGGTCGCTCCGCACGGGGTCGGGGAGGTGTGGGCCACGATGCTGTGGGACCTCACCTACGCACTGATCGCCGAGCACGGCTTCGACGCCAACCTCGACACCGGCACCGCCGGCAACGCGATGTCGCTGCAGCTGGTCATGGACGGCATGAAGATCCAGCCGTGCCTGCCGGGCTTCGTCGATGCTCGTGACGCGATCCTGGACGCTGACGTCGCCGACTTCGGTGGGGCCAACCAGTGCCTGATCTGGGACGCCTTCGCCCGTCGTGGCCTGGGCTTCAGCGCCGACCAGGGTGTCTCGGCCAGCAAGGACGACGGGACCGAGGCCTTCGACCTCCCGCCGGCCTGCAACGGCGTGGCGCTGACCACCACGGCCACTCCGAGCCCGATCCCCGGAGGTCAGCACCTGACCTACGACCTGGCGCTGGAGAACACCTCACCGGGTCCGGTCGCCGGGGTCAGCGTGGCCAGTGCGCTCGGTGACCACGTCGCCTTCGCGCCGGGCACCGCCACCTGTGGCGGCACCTACAACGCCGGCACCGACACGGTCACCTTCCCGATCGGGGCGATGGCGCTGGGCGAGACCCGGGCCTGCGAGTTCCAGGTCAGGGTCGATGAGAGCCCGTTCTCGACCACCACGTTCGAGGACGACTTCGAGCCCGATCTCTCGGGCTGGGTGGCCACCCATGGCGCCGGAGCCTTCGACTGGGAGCTGACCACGACGGACCCGCACAGCCCGACCCACGCGGCGTTCTCCAGCGACCCCAACACCGTCTCCGACCAGTACCTCACGTCGGCGGCCCCGGTCCCGGTCGTGGCGAACGACAGCCTGTCGTTCTGGCACAAGCGTGGCCTGGAGTCGAACTTCGACGGCGGTGTCGTCGAGATCTCCACGGACGGCGGCGCCACCTTCGCCGACATCGGCGAGGCGGCGTTCACCGAGAATCCCTACAACGCCACCATCAGCGGGAGCTTCGGCAGCCCGATCGGGGGGCGTCGCGCCTTCAGCGGCACCTCCGAGTACGTGCGGTCGGTGGCCAGCCTCGACGCCTACGTCGGGCAGAACATCCTGGTGCGCTTCCGGACCGCGACCGACAACTCGGTCGCAGCTGTGGGCTGGACCGTGGACGACGTCGAGATCGGCAGGGAGGTCACGACCACCAACGTGCTGACCACGTCGGCGACCGGCTTCCCCGACTCGGTGCAAGAGGTGGTGACCGAGATCCTGGAACCGTTCCTGGTCCCGGAGGCACCGACCTTGACCGGGTCGACACCGTCGCTGGGCCAGATCCGGGTGGCGTTCACGCCGAACGGCGACGGGGGCGCGGCGATCACGGGCTTCACCGCTCAGTGCATCAGCATCAACGGCGGGGCGCACGGGACCCAGAGCGGGGCAGCCAGCCCCCTCGACGTCACGGGACTCACCGGCGGGAAGAACTACCGCTGCCGGGCGCTCGCGACCAACGCACAGGGTGACGGCCCGTACAGCGACTTCGGACCCGTCGTCACGGTCCCGGCGCCGGTGACGCGGCCGGGTCGTCCGGTGGTGAAGAAGTCGAAGGCGCTGCGCGGGAAGCGGGCCAAGATCAGCTTCCGTCTCGCCTCCGACGGCGGCAGCCCGGTCATCAAGTTCAAGGCGAAGTGCAAGAGCACGAACGGGGGCAAGACCCGGGCCGCGACGCGCAACCGCAGCCCGATCAAGGTCAAGCGGCTCACCCCGCGCAAGATGTACCGGTGCAAGGTCCGGGCCACCAACGCGGTCGGCAACAGCCAGTGGAGCAAGCCCGGCAAGAAGTTCCGGGCCCGCCGCTGACCCCGTCCGCTGAACACGTCGCCTCCTCGGTGCCGGGACATCTCATCGTCCTGGTGCCGGGGAGGCGTCTCGGCGTCCTGACGCCGGGGCCGACGGCTCCGTGGGCTCGACCCCAGGGACGTCTGGGCCCCACAACCGCTCGGACGGGTCATTGCGGCAGGATCGGCACCTCGGAATAGTCGAGAGGGTTCTACTGAGCCGTCACCTCGCCGTCACCAAGGGGCCCGCCATGCACGTACACGTCCGTCGTTGGTTCACGGCAGGGGTGGTGGGGGCCGTGAGCGCGACGCTCGCGCTGACCGCGACCTCGCAGGCGGCTCCACCCACGACGGCGGCCGCCTCGGCGACTCCGGCGGTCGGTGCGGCCGAGCCGCTGGGGTCGGACGCGGTCGCGGTGGCCCGACGTTTCGTGGGTGCGCATGCCGCCGAGTACGGGTTGAGCAAGGCCGACGTCGAGCAGCTGGCGGTCTCGTCCGTGGTGCCGAGCGACAGCAACGGGTTGACGCACGTCTACCTGCAGCAGCGGGTGAGCTCGCTGGAGGTGTCGACGGCGATGCTCAACGTCGCGGTGACCCCGACGGGCACGGTGCTGCGGGTGGCGAGCAGCGCGGTGGCCGGTGCGACCAAGCGGGCCAACGGTGCAACCCCGAAGATCAGCGACGTCCAGGCCGCCGACGAGGCTGCGACAGCGCTCGGACTCCGGGCCTCGGAGTCGTTCGCCAGCGGTGACCGAGCCCGTGGTTCCGCGCGGGAGCGGAAGCTGGGCGACGGCGGCGTCTCGAGCGACCCGGTCACCGCGCGGCTGGTCTACCAGGAGACGAAGCAGGGTGACCTGCGCCTGGCGTGGGAGCTGGTGATCAACCAGCTCGACGGTCAGCACTGGTGGCAGATCCGGATGGACGCCGCCACGGGCAAGGAGCTGAGCCGGACCGACTGGGTCGACGAGGACAGCCACCGGGTCTACCCGTTCCCGGTCGAGGCCCCCAGCTTCGGCGCGCGGGCCCTGGTCGCCAACCCGGCCACGGGCGCATCGCCCTTCGGGTGGAACGACACCAACGGCGTCGCCGGTGCGGAGTCGACCCTGACCGTCGGCAACAACGTCAGCGCCTACACCGACCTCAACGACGACGACGTGCCCGACGCGGGCAGCTCCCCGAACGGCGGCGCGGGCCTGGCCTTCGACTTCGCGGTGGACCTGGCCCAGCCGCCCTCGACGTACCGGCCGGCGGCGGTGTCGAACCTGTACTACGCCAACAACCGGATCCACGACGTGCTCTACCGCTTCGGTTTCACCGAGGCGGCCGGCAACTTCCAGGTCAACAACTACGGCAACGGGGCGCTCGGCAACGACGCGGTCAACGCCGAGGCCCAGGACGGTGGCGGCGTCAACAACGCCAACTTCGGCACTCCGCCCGACGGCTCGCAGCCGCGGATGCAGATGTACGTGTGGAACATCTCGAACCCCGACCGTGACGGTGACTTCGACAACGGGATCATCGTCCACGAGTACGGCCACGGGGTGTCCAACCGGCTCACCGGCGGACCGAACAACACCGGCTGCCTGAACAACCAGGAGCAGGGCGGTGAGGGCTGGAGCGACTTCCTGGCCTACATGATGACGATGCCCACCGGCACCGAGCCCGCCGGCGGCCGAGGCATCGGCACCTACGCGCTCAACCAGCCCACCAACGGGCCGGGCATCCGGACCCAGAAGTACAGCCGCAACATGGCCATCAACAACCACACCTACGACGACATCAAGGCCATGGCCATCCCCCACGGTGTAGGCGAGGTGTGGGCCATCGATGCTGTGGGACCTGACCTACGACCTGATCGACGAGTACGGCTTCGACGCCGACCTGGTTGCCGGCAACGGCGGCAACACCGAAGCCCTGCAGCTGGTCATGGACGGCATGAAGCTCCAGCCCTGCAACCCCGGCTTCGTCGACGCTCGCGACGCGATCCTGGACGCCGACGTCGCCTCCAACGGCGGCGTGAACCAGTGCCTGATCTGGAACGCGTTCGCCCGCCGTGGCCTGGGTTTCAGTGCCAGCCAGGGAACCTCGGCCGACAGGTCCGACGGCACTGAGGCCTTCGACCTGCCACCCGCGTGCAGCGGCGTGGAGCTGACCACCACGGGCACCCCGACCCAGGTGCGCGCGACCGGGGAGCTCACGTACAAGCTGCGCATGAAGAACGTCGCCGGATCGCCGGTCACGGGAGTCAACGTGAGCAGTGCGCTGGGTGACCACGTCTCCTTCGTCGGCAGGTCGGCCACCTGCGGGGGCACCTACAACGCTGGTGCCCGGAAGGTCACCTTCGGGATCGGCAACATGGCCACGGACGCCGTCCGCAGCTGTCAGTTCCGGGTGAAGGTGGCTCCCAGTCCGTTCACGACCGTCAGGTTCACGGACGACTTCGAGCCCGACCTGTCGGGGTGGGCGGCCACGCACGACGCCGGCACGGTCGATTGGACGCTGACCACCACCGACCCGCACAGCCCGACCCATGCGGCGTTCTCCTCGTCGCCGGGGGCGGTCTCCGACCAGCTCCTCACGATGACGGCACCGGTGAGCGTCGGCGCTGGTGAGAGCCTCTCGTTCTGGCACCGGCGCGGGCTCGAGCAGAGCTTCGACGGCGGGGTGGTGGAGGTTTCCACCGACGGGGGTGCCACGTGGGCCGACATCGGTGCCGCGGCCTTCACCGACAACGGCTACGACGCCACCATCAGCGGCGGCTTCGGCAACCCGCTCGGTGGACGCGAGGCCTTCAGCGGCACGTCGCCGTACACGAGGTCGGTGGCCAGCCTCGCCGCCTACGCCGGGCAGGCCGTCCTGGTCCGCTTCCGGACCGGAACGGACAGCTCCGTCTCCGGCACGGGCTGGACCGTGGACGACGTCCAGATCGGCAGGGACGTCTTCACGAACAACGAGATGACCGTCGCGGCCAACGGGTTCCCGAGCTACGTGGCCGAGGTGTCGACGCAGATCATCGCGCCGCCGCCGGCCACCAAGCCCGGTCGTCCGGTCGTGAAGAAGTCGACCCCGCTACGGCGCAAGAAGGCCAAGATCGCCTTCGTCCTCGCCAACAACGGCGGGAGCCCGGTGACGAAGTTCCAGGTGAAGTCGCGCAGCAACGAGGCAGCAACCGGGGACAAGACCCGGCAGGCGAAGCGCAACCGGAGCCCGGTCACCGTCAAGCGGCTGAGTCCCGGCAAGAAGTACACGTGCAAGGTCCGCGCCACCAACGGGGTCGGCACCAGCCAGTGGAGCAAGCCCGGCAAGAAGTTCCGCGCCAAGCGGTGACCTCGTCGGCCGCCGCACGCACGCCGCGCTCTCAGACCTCGCCGAGGCCGTGGAGGCGCTTCACGGTGGGTGAGGTCGGGACGTCGGCCGGATCGGGGCACGTGCCCAGGAGCCGGTCGGCGGTGCCGGCCGAGGTGACCGTGAACCAGTAGTGCTCGCTCTTGTAGTGGTGCAGCCGGTGGTTGCGCCAGATCGCCCGGTAGGCGCGGCTGCGTGGTCGGTAGTCGCTGTGCACCAGGTAGTGGGTCCACTCGTAGCCGAGCTTGGTGGCGTAGACCGCGACCAGCAGCGACAGCGCACTGGCCGGGGTCGGCATCGCGACCAGCGCCACGACGGCGTACGCCGGCAGCAGCCAGACCAGCGCCGGCCACGGGATGAACACGAGAGGGACGTCGCGGGGGTCGGCGTGGTGGGCCCGGTGCTCGCGCGCCAGCAGCGGGTCGAGGGTGACCGGGCCGAGCCGGCGCGGGCGCCAGTGCAGGATCACCACGTGGATGACCCACTCGATGAGGGGGAACAGCGCGACCAGCGCCACCGGGATCAGCAGCTCCCACCACGCACCGCCGCCGACCAGCACCCGGGCCGCCACCGCGACCAGCAGCGAGCCGGCGATCATCGGCGGGCTCGGGTGGCGCCAGAACGACGACCACGCCTGGCGCAGGGAGACGGTGGTACGACGGTCGGTGCCGGTGATCCGCCGCTCGTCGGCGGCCAGCTGCCGCTCAGCGCGCGTCTCGGCGTCGGGCGGGGGAGAGGTCATCGCTCGTCCTCCGTGGTGGCGTGCTGGGGATCGAGCGCGGAGAGCGCGGCGATCAGGCTGTCGGTGGCCGGGCGCAGCACCCGGTCGGCGGCCGCGCGGGCGGTGTCGGGGTCGCCGCCGGCGATCGCGGCGGTGAGCACCCGGTAGGCCGCGACCTGGCCGACCTCCTCGGCCATCGCGCCGGCCAGCGCCTCCAGGGCGGGCTCGTAGGCCGCGCGCAGGCTGTTGTACATCAGTCGGAAGACGACCGAGTCGGCCGCGTCGACCACCACGTCCCAGTAGGCCAGCGCGTGCACCTGGCGCTCGACGCCGTCGTCGGTGCTCGCGAGGAGGTCGACGACCTCGGTGAGCGGCGAGTCGAGCGCAGGCCCGCCACGCTCCGCGGCCAGGGCGGCGACGGCAGGACCGGCGGCGAGCCGGGCCTCGAGGATGCTGCGCACGACGGCGGTGTCGAGCTGCCCGCGGCGGACGAGCAGCTGGGGCAGCAGGTCGAGTCCGGCGAAGCGGCGGAAGTCGCGCACCGTGGTGGTCCCGCCGTGGCGCACGTCGAGCAACCGGGTCTGGGTCAGCCTCTGCAGTGCCTCGCGCACAGCCGGGTCGGGAGACGCCGAGCACCTCGGCCAGCCGGCGCTCGCTGGGCAGCGACTCGCCGGGCGCGATCTCGCCGTCGACCACCTCGCCGAGCACCTGGTCGAAGACCTCGTCGGGGACCGAACGGCGGTGCACGGGGTGCAGGGGCATGGCGACAAGTCTGCGACAGCCCCTGGATGGTGGTCAAGTGGTCTGACCAGATGCGTCAGTCGCGTCGGCGGAAGGAAGCCACGCTGAACACCGCCCACAGCCGCCGCCGCAGCGGGTACGTCGACGCCAGGCCGCTGCGCTCGTCGCGCACCAGCGCCCAGAACGCTGCCGCGTCGTCCTCCGTGGGTTCCTCGACGCCGAAGACGCGGACGTCCGCCTCGGTCGCCAGCCCGCCGGCGGCGGGCCCCAGGTCGAGCGCCCTCGCCTGGGCGGGGCGGGTGAGCCCCGGCGGGACCGTCCGGCCCAGGTCGCGGGCGGAGTCGACCAGCTCGGCCCACGCGCCGGCGTACCGCCGACTGACGCGATCGGCGGCGAGACGACGGCGGCGCCGCCACCACTTCAGGGCCGGCACCAGACCGGGGAGGGCCAGCAGCAGGAGGGCCAGCAGCACGCGCCCCACCCAGGCGAGGACGTCGGGGGAGTCGGCACGGTCGTCCTGGGCGGGCTCGTCACGGGTGTCGGGCTCCGGCTCGGGGGTGGGCTCGGGCTCCGGGGTCGGCTCGGGCGGCGAGACGTCGTCGGGGGTCCGCTCGGGGAAGATCCGCTCCGGCGGGGAGCCGGTGTCGGGGTCGACGCCGGGGGTGCGCGGCGGCGGTCGTCGTCCCATGAACCGGTCGGTGGCCAGCGTGCGCCACGTGCCGTCGTCGACCCGCACCTCGACCCAGGCCCCCACGTCGCGGCCCGTCACGATCCCGTCCTGGCCGAGCACCGTGCCCACGACGACCCGGGCCGGGACCCGGAGCCGGTTGGCCATCAGGGCCATCGCGGCGGCGTACTGCTCGTCGTTGCCGACCGACGGGGTGGCCAGCACGAAGCCGGGGCCGAGCCGCTCCTCGGAGTGGCCTGCGGTGTAGTCCGCCGCGGCCGGGCCCACGCCGTCGCTGTAGCGGCCGGTGCTCTTGAGCCGCCGCGCCACCTGCAGCACCGCCTCGACGGGCGACGAGGCACCGGCCGACCACGCCGTCACCGCGGGGTCGAGGAACGCCGCCGCGTCGAAGAGGTCCTCGTCGAGGGCGTCGGAGGCCGTCATCCCGGCCTCGAGCGGCGCGCCGTCGGCGCGGGTCGTGACGACGTAGGTGTCGCCGGGCTCGAGCTGGCGGGTCATCACGCCGGTCTGGGTGGCGGGGTCGTAGCGCAGCTGCTCGGTCAGGTCGGCGTCGGCCGCGCCGAGGAAGTCGAAGCCCTGCAGGCTCCCGACGGTCGGCACCCACGGGATCGCCCACCCGCGCAGCGGCGTGACCACGACCTCGCGCTCCTGCCCCTCGGCCGGGTTGTCGAGCCTCGAGGAGAGCCGGAGGAAGCGGTCGTCGATGCGATCGGGGTCGGTGTCGTTGTCGGCCCGCCACCGCACGCCGTCGTAGGTGTCGAGCGCCGCCAGCCGCAGCCGGGTGCCGGCGGGGGCGCCGCGGACCTGGAGCAGCCGTTCGCCGAAGACGTTGCCCTCGGGTGCGGGGCGACGCTCGGTGTAGTCGCGGAAGGCGTCGAGGGGGGTCCGCACCTCGGCGACGTCGTACGCCGGCAGCAGACCGCGCAGCACCAGCCGCTGCTCCACGGGGGTGCTGCCGGTCAGCGCCGCGGCGACCAGCGCGGCCGCGAGCACCATCGCCGCGGCGCCGATCGCCTGCCGAGGACGGGACGGGTCGCGGCCGGCCTCGGCGGTCTCGCTCTGGGCGCTGCGGACCCGCAGCCACCACAGGGCCAGGACCCCGAACGCCAGCCCGTGCAGCAGCACCCCGACCGCCTCGGCCCGCGAGAGCAGCAGCACGACGACCAGCACCAGCAGCTGGGGCACGAGCGGCCGCCCGGGCACCTCGGAGCGCATGGCCAGCGAGGCGGTGAGGCCGGCGCCGAGCAGGCAGACGAGCGCCACGGGGAGCAGCGCCGGTCCGGACGCGTCGACGAAGGGGTGGGTGGAGACCAGCATCGGCCACCCGTCGAGCGTGGCCTGGGTGCCGGCCCCGAGCGCGTCGAGGCCGACGAGGGCGTCGAGGCCGCCGGCCACCGGCCCGGCCGCCAGCACGTAGACCAGGACCAGGCCCAGCACCACGAGCTCGGGGGCCTGCCCCAGCCGGGCCACGACGAGGGCGACGCCGAGGCCGGCCACGATGGCGCCGACGCCGACGAACCACAGGCCCGGACCGCGGAAGGTCGACTCCCACGCCACGAGCGACAACGCGGTCAGCGCGGCCGTGAAGGCGACGTCGTACCAGTCCTCGGGGTGCAGGCCCCCGCGGGGGGAGGCCTCCTGGTCGCTCACCGGAGGACCCCGAGCACGCCGCGCGCGGCGGCGGCGAGCAGCCGCGGCAGGTCGTCGAGGTCGCTGACGGTCACCATGCCCGGCACCGCCGTCGGCTCGGGCGAGAGGTCGGTGCGCACGACGAGCGCGTGCACGTCGGAGGAGAACGCCGTCCGCGCGCGCCGGACCTCGAGCGGATCGAGCCCGCGGCCGCTGATCACCACCAGCTGGCTCGTGTCGGGCGCCAGCCGCGCCAGGTGGCGGGCTGCGTCGTGCAGCCCCTCGCCCGGGGTCCCGAGCCGGGCGCGGCAGGTCGCGTCGAGCACCCGCGAGGTCGGGCCGGACACCCGCTCCGCCCCGCAGCCGAAGGTGAGGTCGACGTCGTCCTGCGAGAGGCGGACCGCGATCGAGGCGGCCACGCTCAGCGCCAGCTCGTGCTCCTCGGGTCGGCCGTAGGCGTCCGCGCTGTCGTCGACCAGCAGGACGGCGTGGCTGCGCCGGGTGTCGTGGTACTGGCGCACGTAGAGCTGGCCGACCCGGGCTGACGAGCGCCAGTGGACGTGGCGCAGGTCGTCGCCCTGGACGTACTCGCGCAGGGCGTGGAAGGACAGGTCGCTCATCGAGATCTCGTCGCTGGGCCGGCCCTCGAGGTCGCGCACCGACGCCGGGCCGAGGTGCTCGACGGCCACCATCCGGGGCCGCACGTAGAGGTCGACCGGCTCGGCCATCGGCGCGCGCCGCACGACCAGCCCCAGCGGGTCCGTACGTCGGGTGGTCGCCGGCCCGACCCGACGCACGCCGCGCTCCATGGGCGGCAGCCCGAACCGGGTGGCCCGCGGCGTGCCGCGCTCGAGCAGCGGCAGCCGGATCGTGGCCGACACCGGCCGGTCGTCGACGGCGATGTCGGCCAGCGGGTGGTGCAACGTCGCCGTGCCGAGGTTGGTCGCGTGCAGCACCCCGGCGGCCGGCTCGCCCGCCGTCGTGCGGTCGGGGCGCAGCTCGAGCCGCGCCTGCACCCGCACCGGCAGCCGGACCAGGACCAGGGCCATCGCGAGCAGCAGCAGCGCGAGCAGCCCCAGCAGGCGGAGCTGGGCGTGGCCGGCGACCGCACCCCCGCCCAGCCCGACGAGCGCGAGCAGCAGCACGAACCGGCCGGCCGGGGTCAGGATCCGCAGCGGGCGGGTGATCCGGGCCACCGGGGTGGCCAGGTCGGGCAGCCGCAGGCCGGTCTCGAGCCCGGCCGGCTTCGCCGGTGGCCCGGCCGCTGTCGCCGGTGTCTCAGCCACGATCGGTGGGTGGCGGCACCGAGGCGAGCAGGTCGGCGATCACCTCGTCGACCTGGACCCCGTTGAACTGGGCCTGCGGGTCGAGCAGCAGCCGGTGGCACAGCACCGGCACCGCGAGCCGGTGGACGTCCTCGGGCACCACGGTCGCGCGCCCCTCGGCGGCGGCCCAGGTCTTGGCGACCCGCACCAGCGCGAGGGCGCCGCGGGGCGACAGGCCGAGGGAGACGTGCGGGTGGGCGCGGGAGGCCTCGGCGAGCATCCGCACGTAGCGCACCAGGGCCAGGTCGACGTGCACCTCGGAGGCCAGCGTGATCATCCGGCTGATGTGCTCGGTGGTGGCGATCGGCCGCACCAGCGCCGCGCGGTCGCGGACGCCGGAGTCGAGGAGCAGCGCCTCCGTGGCCTCCGCGTCGGGGTAGCCGACCGAGACCTTCATCAGGAAGCGGTCGAGCTGGGCCTCGGGCAGCTTGTAGGTGCCGGCCTGCTCGACGGGGTTCTGGGTGGCGATGACCATGAACGGACGCGGGACGTCGTGGGTGACCCCGTCGACGGTGACGTGGCCCTCCTCCATCACCTCCAGCAGCGCCGACTGGGTCTTCGGCGAGGCGCGGTTGATCTCGTCGGCGAGCACGAGGTCGTGGAAGATCGGGCCGGGGTGGAAGGCGAACGTGCCCTTGGCCTGGTCGTAGACCGTGACCCCGGTGACGTCGGTGGGCAGCAGGTCGGGCGTGAACTGGATCCGGGCGTGGGTGCCGTGCACGGTGTTGGCCAACGACCGGGCGAGCATCGTCTTGCCGGTGCCGGGGAGGTCCTCGAGCAGCAGGTGCCCCTCGGAGACCAGGCAGGTCAGCGCCAACCGGATCACCCGCTCCTTGCCGAGCAGGGCCTGGCCCATGTTGTCGGTCATCTTCGCGAAGGCGTCGGCGAACCAAGCCGTCTGGTCCTCACGCAGTGCCATGGGCGGACCCTACTGGTCCGTACCCTGGTGGGGTGCGCCGTTACCTCACTCCGACCCTGCTCGGCGCCCACGCGCTGGCGCTGGTCTGCGTGGGCGCAGCGGGTGGACTCGGCGCCTGGCAGCTCGAGGCGTGGCAGGAGCGCCGGGTCGCGGAGGCCCGCGACCTGACCCAGACCACGCCCGAGCCGCTGACCGAGGTGATGGGCCCCGACGACCCGTTCCCGGGTGACAAGGTCGGTCAGCCGGTCACCGTGAGCGGCACCTGGCTGACCGAGGCCACGACGTACGTCGCCGGGCGCGAGCACGACGGCCAGGACGGCTACTGGGTGCTCACCCCGCTGGCCGTCACCGGCCCCGACGACCCGGCGCTGCCGGTGGTGCGCGGCTGGGTCGCCTCGCCCGACACGGCTCCCGAGCCGCCCGTCGGCCCCGGCGAGGTCACGGCCTGGCTCCAGCCCTCGGAGGGCACCGGAGTGCCCGACGACGACCCGGACGACGACGTGCTGCCGCAGGTCCGCACCGCCGACCTCGTGCAGCGCGTCGACCAGGACCTCTACGGCGCGTACGCCGTCACCACCGAGCCGGCGGCGGGCCTCGAGGCGGCGACCCTCGAGCAGCTCCCGCCGGCCGGCCGGTTCACGGCCCTGCGCAACCTGCTGTACGCGCTCGAGTGGTGGGTCTTCGGAGCCTTCGCGGCCTTCATCTGGTGGCGCTACGTGCGCGAGACGACCGCGGAGGCCGCCGCGGCGGAGCGCTCGACCGCCGCGGAGGCGGCCTCGGACCACCCGGTACCTTCGAGCCCGTGAGCGAGACCCCCGCCCCGACCGGACCTGAGCTCGGATCCTTGGCCGGGACCCTGACCCGCTACCGCGTGATGGCCACCGTCGTCGGGGTGCTGCTGGTCGTGCTGATCCTGGTCGGGATGCCGTTGAAGTACCTCGCCACCGAGGGCTCGGACCCCCAGCAGGTCGGTGAGTGGATCACGTCCTACCTCGGGGTGGCCCACGGCTGGCTCTACATGATCTTCCTGGTCACCGCGTTCCTGCTCGCCCGGGCCGCCCGCTGGGACGTCCCGTTCACCGCCGTGACGCTGCTCTCCGGCACGGTGCCGCTGCTGTCGTTCTGGGCCGAGCACCGCGCGACCGCTCGCGTCCGCGCCGAGCACCCCGACCTCGTGGGATCCTCGGGCGCATGACCACCGCCTTCGTCCTCGGGGGCGGGGGCGTGCTCGGAGCGGTCGAGGTCGGCATGCTGCGCGCGCTGCTCGAGCGCGAGGTGCGGCCCGACCTGGTGCTCGGCACCAGCGTGGGTGCGCTCAACGGCGCCCTCGTGGCGCGCGACCCGAACCTCGACGTCATCGACCGGCTCGTCGAGCTCTGGCGCGGTGCGGCGGAGTCCGGTCGGGAGGTCTACGGCGACCGGCCGCTGCGCACGGTGCGGCGCGCGGTCTCGACCGGCACCCACCTCTGGTCCGCGAAGCCGCTCAAGCAGCGGCTGGTCGACGAGCTCGGCGACCTGACCTTCGCCGACCTGCCGGTGCGCTTCCAGGTGTGCGCGGCCAGCATCGAGCGCGCGGCCGAGCACTGGTTCGACAGCGGCCCGGTGGTCGACGCGGTGGTCGCGAGCGCCGCCGTACCCGGTCTGCTGCCGCCGGCCAAGGTCGGTGACGAGCACTACCTCGACGGCGGCATCGTGAACTCGGTGCCGCTCGGACGGGCCGTCGCGCTCGGCGCCACGCGGGTCTTCGTGCTCCAGGTGGGTCGGATCGACCGGCCGCTGGCGGTGCCGAAGCGGCCCTGGGAGGTGGCCCGGGTGTCGTTCGAGATCGCGCGGCGCCACCGCTTCCAGCGCGAGCTGGCCGAGGTCGCCGGCGGGGGCAGCGACGTGGAGGTGCACGTGCTGCCGGCTCGCGGCACGTCCGGGCGCGACGACACCTGGCGTGCCGCGCGCGACTTCGGCAGTGTCGAGCGTCGGATCGACCAGACCTACGAGGCCAGCCTCGACTACCTGCGCGACCGGCTGTGACCCTCGGCGAGGTCGCGACGCGCGTCGTACGCCGCGTGGTCGTCGCGCCGCTCGTCGTAGGCCTGGCCGTGCTGATGTGGGTGACGCTGCCGTTGTGGCTGCTGGCCGCCGCCGCCCTGTCCCCGGTGCTGCCGGGGCGCTGGCGGGCGCTGCGGCTGCTGTGGATCCTCGTGCTCTACCTCAGCCTGGAGGGCCTGCTGCTGCCCGTGCTGCTGGGCTACTGGCTGGCCAGCGGCTGCGGACGCTGGATCAGGACGCCGTACTGGGAAGGGCTCCACTACGACCTCGTGCACGGCGTGACCTGGGTGTTCTTCCACGAGGCCGAGCGGGTGCTGCGGCTGAAGATCGTCACCGACGGTCCCTCGCCCGACGCGCACCCCGGGGTGCCGCTGCTGGTGGCCTGTCGGCACGCGGGGCCGGGCGACTCGTTCGTGCTGGTGCACGCGTTGATGCACTGGTACGACCGGGAGCCCCGGGTCGTGCTCAAGGACACCCTGGCCTGGGACCCGTTCATCGACGTGGTGCTGCGCCGCATCCCCGCAAGCTTCATCACCTCGCGATCGGGCACGGGCGACCGGATGGAGGAGCAGATCGCCGCGCTGGCCGCCGACCTCGACGGCGACGACGCGTTCGTGATCTTCCCCGAGGGCGGCAACTTCACCAGCGACCGGCGGCAGCGGGGGATCGACCGGCTGCACCGGCTCGGGATGGAGCGGATGGCGCAGCGCGCCGAGGCGATGAGCCACGTGCTGGCGCCGCGGCCCGGCGGGTTCATCGCCGCGCTGGACGCCGCGCCGGAGGCCGACGTCGTGCTGGTGGCCCACACGGGGCTCGACCACATGCTCACCGTCGGAGACGTCTGGCGCGAGCTGCCGATGGACAAGCGCATCGTGATGCGGTGGTGGCAGGTCTCGCGCGCCGAGATCCCGAGCGGCCGCGAGGAGCGCATCGAGTGGCTCTACGGCTGGTGGTCGCAGATCGACGACTGGATCGCCGAGCACCAGCCGGAGGAGCTGGCCCGGTCGCGGGCACAGCACACCCGACCGGCCGGACGTCGCTGACCGGCCGGTCGGGTGGGGTGCTTGCTAGCGGTTGCTGTCGCCGTCGAGGTCGACGACCTCGGCGGGCTGGTCCGGCGTGGTCACCGGGTGGGCGTCGCCCACGGCGTCGCTGAGCGCCTCGTCGGGAGAGGCGCCGCCCGAGTCGTCGGCACCGGACTGGGGTGCGGACGGCGTGGGCGTGGTGGGCTCGGACGGCGGCGTCGGCACCGAGGGGGCAGCCGGGGCAGCCGGGCCGGTCGCCGAGGGCGCCGGGCTCGGCGTGTACGACGACTGCCAGCTCGTGCTCTGCTGCTTGCCGCCCTGGAGCTTCTTGGCCACGAAGGCCACCCCGCCGGCGAGACCCGCGACCAGCGCGAGCTTGCGCAGCTTGCCCTTCTTCTTGGGCTTCTCGCCCTTGATCTCCGCGACCTTGGCGTCGGCCAGGTCGCGGGCTGCCGTAGCACGCTCGCCGGCGCTGGCGGCCGCTGCGGCCACGACCGGAGCGGCCTTGGCGCGGGCGTCGGCCAGCACGGGGGCGGCCTTGGCGCGGGCGTCGGCCAGCGCGGGGCCGGCCTTCTCGCGGGCGTCACGGGCGGCGTCGCGCGCGGCGTCACGGGCCTCGGCCACCACGGGGGCGGCCTTGGCGCGGGCGTCGGCCAAGGCGGGGCCGGCCTTCTCGCGGGCGTCGGTGAGGGCGGGGACGACCGTGTCCTGCACGAAGTCACGCGCCGAGTCCATCGCGGCCTCGGCGTGGGGCTTGAGCTGGTCGACGTACTCTCCGGCCTGGTCCATCAGCGTCTTCTTCTTGCGCAATCCCATACCGAGCACTCCTTGTCTGGTCAGGGTCAGGTCTGTGGCGGGGCTCGTGCGGTGGTGCACAGAGTGCCCGTCTCCTCATCCCACCACGTCCGGGGAAACCCAGCCACCCCGGCCCTGGTGGTGCGTGCAAGGATCGTTGCCTGCGCGTCGTTCTCTCGACGCGGCGGCACCGACCCGGTGCCCCCAGTACCCATCAGGAAGGCAGGCCATGGCTGACCAGCAGGCCATCGTGAAGACGAACCACGGCGAGATCGTCATCAACCTCTTCGGCAACCACGCCCCCGAGACGGTCGCGAACTTCACCGGTCTGGCGACCGGCGAGAAGGACTACGACGCCGGCAACGGGCGCGAGGGCAAGTTCTACGACGGCCTCGGGTTCCACCGGGTCATCGAGGGCTTCATGATCCAGGGCGGCTGCCCGCTCGGCACCGGCACCGGCGGCCCGGGCTACACGTTCAAGGACGAGTTCCACCCCGAGCTCGTCTTCGACAAGCCCTACCTGCTGGCCATGGCCAACGCCGGCCCGGGCACCAACGGCTCGCAGTTCTTCATCACCCTGGGCCCGACGCCCCACCTGAACCGCAAGCACACGATCTTCGGTGAGGTCGCCGACCAGGCGGGCCGCGACGTGGTCGACTCCATCGGCAAGACCCCGACCGGCCCGGGCGACCGCCCCGCCGAGGCCGTGGTCATCGAGTCGATCGAGGTCGTGGGCTGAGCCAGCCACCGATCCCCGGCACCGGGGTGCCGACCTGCTACCGGCACCCCGACCGGGAGACCCACATCGGCTGCCAGCGGTGCGGGCGCTCGATCTGCCCCGACTGCATGGTCGACGCGGCGGTCGGCTTCCAGTGCCCGACCTGCGTGGCCGAGGGCCGCAAGGAGACGCGCAGCGGCCGGACGACGTACGGCGGCACCCGCTCGGGTGACCCCGCGCGCACCTCGATCGCCCTGATCACGCTCAACGTGGCGGTGTGGCTCGCGATCATGCTCACCGGCGGCGCGAGCAGCCGGCTGGTCGACCTGCTGGGGCTGCGCCCCAACGGGCTGTGCGAGAGCGGTGGCGGGTTCTACGACGTCCCGCGGGCCACCTGCGACCAGGCCGGCGCCTGGCTCCCCGGATTCTCCGACGGTGCCTACTGGCAGCTGCTCACCTCGGGCTTCACCCACGTCACGATCTTCCACATCGGCTTCAACATGCTCGCCCTGTGGGTGATCGGGCCCCAGCTCGAGGCAGCCCTGGGCCGGGTGCGCTTCCTGGCCGTCTACGCCGTGTCGCTGCTCGCCGGCTCGGCCGTCGTGCTCTGGGCCTCCCCGGAGTTCCAGCTCACGCTGGGCGCGTCGGGCGCGATCTACGGCCTGTTCGCCGCGCTGCTGGTGATGGTGCGCAAGGTCGGCGGCGAGATGCGCCAGCTGTGGATCCTGATGGGCATCAACGTGTTCATCACGTTCGCGGTGCCCAACATCTCCTGGCAGGGCCACCTCGGCGGCTTCCTCGGCGGCGCCCTGGTCACCGCCGCGCTCGTCTACGCCCCCCGGACCCGCCGTACGGCGGTCCAGGCCGCCGCGGTCGGCACCGTGACCCTGCTGCTGCTCGCGGCCGTCGTCACCCGCACGCTGCTGCTCAGCTGACCTGCTGTCGACCCCCCTGGGTTGTCCACAGGTTGTGGACGGACCGGTGGAGAACTACACGCGTGTAGTTCTCCACACCTTTGTCCCCAGTTGTGGACAACCTCGTGGTTCGGGCGGCGGTGGGTCTGCCACCGTTCCGCGGCTGGGTTCGGTGGCCTGCTCACCGCTGCGCCGGGGCGGCTGCCGGTGGCGGTGGGTCTGCCACGGTTGCGGCCGGCGTTCGGTGGAGGGCTCACCGGCGGCGTGCGAGTGGGCGGTGGCGGTGGGTCTGCCACGGTTCTGCGGTTGGGTTCGGTGGTTTGCGCACCGCTGCGCCGGGGCGGCTCGGGTGGCGGTGGGTCTGCCACGGTTCTGCGGCTGGGTTCGGTGGTTTGCGCACCGCTGCGCCGGGGCGGCTTGCCGGTGGCGCGGTGGGTCTGCCACGTATGGGCCGCCCGATTCGGTGGCTTGTCCACCGCCGTCTGCGGGCCGCCCGTCGCTGCCCGCCCCCCGCCGCGGCGTACGACGTCCAGCCGGCCGGGTGGCCGGGCGCCGGCTGGCCGGGTGGCCGGGTGGCCGGGCTTACTCCCAGCGGGTGGCGAAGGTGAAGCCGACCGCCATGAAGGCGATGCCGACCGCGAGGTTGGTCTGGCCCAGGTCGTTGAAGATCGGCAGGACCGACACGTCGTCGCTGATCACGTAGAAGGTGCAGATCCACAGCAGGCCGAGGATGAAGCAGCCGAGCATGCCGACCACGACCCCGCGGCCGCGGCCGAGCGGGGTGCTGGGGTGGGCGGAGACGATCAGGCCGAGGAAGAACAGGCCGAAGCCGACCAGGTAGTTCCACTGGCCGAGGTCGGCCATGAACCGCGGACCCCCCGCGTCGGGGGTGGCCCCCGTGGTGGCGTCGGGAACGGCGCGGACCGCGAGGTAGAAGTAGGCGATCCAGACGATGCCCAGGACCATCAGCGCCACGGCGACCGCGAAGCGCACGCTCATCACCTTGCCGCGCTCCGGGTCGGTGAACTGCTGCTCGGACTTGATCTTGGCCACTGCCGCTCCGCATCACGTCTGCCCGACTCGGCGTCGGACCATCTCATCGGTCTGCGTCTACCCTAGTAGGCATGACCGGCCAGCACGCGGGAGCCCCGAGCGGTGGTGCCGCACCCGATGGAGCGAGCACGCACCGACCCGTGCCCGGTCGGCCCGCCGCGCTCCGGCCCTGGCGCCTGGCCACCCCGCTGGCCGTCATGGTCTGCGGCGCGCTCTTCGTGGTCAGCGCCGCCAACGCCGAGGGCACCGACCTGCGCCCGGGCCGCTACTCCGACCTGGCCTCGCTCGCGCAGGCCGAGTCCGACGGCTACGACGCCGTGCGCGACGACATCGCGACGCTCAACGACGACATCGAGGCGCTCAGCGAGGGCGTCGACGACCGCCAGGTCTCCCAGCTGCGTCGCAAGGTCGAGCGGCTCGAGCCCGCAGCGGGCCTGCGGGCGGTCCGCGGCGAGGGCGTGACGATCACCATGTACGACGCCTCTGCCGACCTCGTCGACGGCGCCGAGGAGGGCGGTTACGACCTCAACCGGCTCGTGGTCCACCAGCAGGACCTCCAGGCCGTCGTCAACACGCTGTGGCAGGGCGGCGCCCAGGCCGTGACCCTCCAGGGCCAGCGCATCGTCAGCACCACGGGCATCAAGTGCGAGGGCACCGCGGTGCAGCTCCAGGGCCGGCCCTACCCGCAGCCCTACGTCATCCAGGCGGTCGGCGACCCGGCCCTGCTGGCCGACGCGGTCGAGGCCGACGACGACGTCACGCGCTACCGCAGCGACGCCGCCACGCCCGAGATCGCCGTCGGCTGGGACTTCGAGGTCGAGGACGAGGTCGAGGCCCCGGCGTACGACGGCCTGCTCGACCTCGGCTACGCCGACCCGTTGCGCTGAGCGGGCCGCCGCGCGCCACCGGGATCGGCGGCGCCGCCCGGGTTGCCTGCAGCGCCGCCCCCGGGCAGCGGGGGCTCGGTGGACGGCGTCTCCGACGGCGTCCCTGACGGCGTCTCGGTGGGGCTCGGGCTCTCGGTGGGCGACGGCTCCTCGGTGGGCTCGACGTACGTGGAGACGACCAGCGTGATCGTCGACCCGGTCGGCGGGGTCTGCCCGGCGTCCGGGCTCTGCTGGATCACGGTGCCGGCGGGCTTGTTGGTGTCGTTCGACTCCACCACCGAGGGCGTGAAGCCGGCGTCCGAGACCTTCTGCTCGGCCTCGCGCCGCTTGAGCCCGACCACGTCGGGCACCCGCTCGGGGCCGTCGGAGTAGAACAACGTCACCGCGGAGCCGTCGCCGACCATCTGACCGCCCGCGGGGTCGGTGCGGACGACCTCGCCCTTGGGCTCGTCGGACTCCGTCTCCTCCTGGGAGACCTTGAGCCCGGCGTTGCGCAGCTCGTCGGCGGCGTCGCCGCGCGAGAGCCCGACCACCGACGGCACCGTCACCTGCGGCTTGCCCTCGGAGATCACCAGCGTGATCTCGGTGCCGGGGTCGACGAAGTCGGACGGTCGGGGGTCCTGGCTGATCACCCGTCCCTGGCGCACGCTGTCGCTGGGCTGGGTCTCGATCGGGGCCAGCGTGAAGCCGTCCTCGCCGAGCGCCTGGCGGGCGGCGGCCTCGGTCATGCCGGCCACGTCGGGCGGCTGCACCTGCTCGGGCGCCGTCTCGAACATCTTGGGCCACAGGAAGTACGCCGCCGCGATCAGGCCGACGACCAGCAGCGCCAGCACGACCCAGAGGCCGACCCGGCTGGGTGGACGGTCGTCGACCGGCTCCTCGTCGACGGGCAGCGGTCTGGGTGCGACGGGGGTGGACGCCGCGGCCGCGGCCGGCACGGCGGCCGTGACGGCGGTCGGCGGAGGCGTCGGCGGCAGGGTCGCCTCGACGGGTCGGCCGGCGAGGTAACGCTCGATGTCGCCGCGCATGTCGGCCGCGGACTGGTAGCGGTCCTCGACGCGCTTGGCCAGCGACTTCATCACGATCGCGTCGACCTCGGGCGGAAGCTCGGTGTCGTGGTCGGACGGCGGCGCGGCGGGCTCGCGCACGTGCTGGTAGGCCACCGCGACGGGGCTGTCGCCCACGAACGGCGGACGTCCGGTCAGCAGCTCGTAGAGCAGGCACCCCGCGGAGTAGACGTCGGAGCGCGAGTCGACGGTCTCGCCGCGAGCCTGCTCGGGGGAGAGGTACTGGGCGGTGCCGACGACCGCGGCCGTCTGGGTCATCGCCGAGGCCGCGTCGCTGATCGCCCGCGCGATGCCGAAGTCCATCACCTTGACGTCGCCGCTGGGCGTGAGCATCACGTTGCCGGGCTTGATGTCGCGGTGGATGATGCCGGCGCGGTGGCTGTAGTCGAGCGCGGCGAGCACGCCGCTGCTGATCTCCAGGGCCCGCTCGGGCAGGATCTTGCGACCCTCGCGCAGGATGTCGCGCAGCGTGCGGCCGGCGACGTACTCCATCACGATGTAGGGCTGCGAGACGCCGCTGCCGTCGGTGGCGGTCTCCTCGCCGGTGTCGTAGACGGCCACCACCGAGGGGTGGTTGAGCGAGGCCGACGACTGCGCCTCGCGCCGGAAGCGGGCCTGGAACGTCGCGTCGCTGGCCAGGTCGGTGCGCAGCCGCTTGACCGCGACCGTACGACCGAGCCGGCTGTCGGTGCCCTTGCGCACCTCGGCCATGCCGCCTCGCCCGAGCAGCTCACCGAGCTCGTAGCGTCCGCCGATCAGGATCGGCTGTGCAGCGTTCACCCGGTGGCTCCCGGGCTCGGGGTCGCCGAGCCGGACGAGTCGTCGGCCGGTGCGGCGAGCGCGGACCCGGGCGAGGTCGTCGGGCTGGACGGACGCGGGGTGGCCGCGGTGCCGGAGGTCGTCGGCGGGTCCGTCGGAGGCGCCTCAGTGGTGGGCGTCTCCGTGGGGGTCGGCGTCGGTGTCGGCGTGGGCGTGGGCTCCGGCTCCGGCTCGGGTTGGGGACCCCAGAAGCTCACGGTCACGCTGTCACCCACGGTGAGGGTGCCCGAGGGGTTGACCCCGTCGACCAGGCCCGGCTGCTCGCCGCCGGGGTTGTCGATCTCGTTGCGGCTGACCGAGAGGCCGAGCCCCTCGAGCTCGGAGGCGACCTCGTCGACCGGGCGGCCGACGTAGCTGCCCTCGTCGACCTCGACCGTCTCGGGTGCGGCCTCGCTGGTCTGCTCGGTGGGCGTCTGCTCGGCGGTGCGCGACCGGGTGGGCGTGGGGGTGGGCTCGTCGGTGGGGTCGCCCTCGTCGCCGCCGGTGACCAGCAGCAGCACGATCACGACCGCGGCCACCACCAGCAGGGTGATCAGCACGGCGGGCCAGGGGTTGCGCCGGGTGTCGCCGTCGCGGTGGCCGGGTGGGGTGACCGGCTCGTCGAGCGGCGCTGCCGCGGCCGGGGGGACCGCCGCCATCGGGGCGGCGGGGGTGGCCGGCATCATCCGGGTGGCGTCGTCGCCCTCGGCTCCCAGAGCACCCGGGACGACGGGCGGGACGACCGGCGCGTTCATCACGGCGGTGGCGGGGTCGCGCAGCGCTGCGGCGAAGGCCGCGCCGTCGGCGAAGCGCTCCTCGGGATCCTTGGACAGGGCCCGACGTACGACGGCGGCCAGGTCGGCGGGCACGTCGTCGGGCAGGTCGGGGATCGGGTCGCGCAGGTGGGACAGCGCGGTCGCGATCGGGGAGTCGGCCTCGAACGGACGACGCCCCACCAGGCACTCGAAGGCCACCACGCCGAGGGAGTAGACGTCGGAGCGGGAGGTGGCGACGTCGCCGCGCGCCTGCTCGGGGGAGAGGTACTGCGGGGTGCCCATGACCGCACCGGTCTGGGTGAGGCCGACGCCGTCGGCCGCGCGGGCGATGCCGAAGTCGGTGATCTTGACCCGCCGCTCCGGGGTGACCATCAGGTTGGCGGGCTTGATGTCGCGGTGCACGATGCCGGCGGCGTGGGCCGCACCGATCGCCTCGCCGGCCTGCGCGAGCAGGTCGCGGACGACGTCGCGGTCGAGGTCGAGCCGGTTGTCCTGGCCCTCGCGCAGCAGCGTCGAGAGCGGCTGGCCCTCGACCAGCTCCATCACCAGGAACGGGTGGGGGACGTCGGAGCCGTCGCTGGCGCCGCGTGCGGTGCCCTCGCCGAAGTCGAAGACCCCGGCGACGCCGGGGTGGTGCAGCGAGGCGGCGTGGCGCGCCTCGACCTCGAAGCGGTGGCGGAACAGCGCGTCGTCGGCGTACTCGGCCTTGAGCAGCTTGACCGCGACCTCGCGGCCCAGAGCGGTGTCGGTGGCGCGCCACACCTCGCCCATGCCGCCGGTGGCGATGCGCGAGTCGAGGCGGTAGCGGTGGGCGTCGTCGGCGAACCGCTCGGAGGGCTCGGGCGGACCCGTCACGGGACGGGTCGGGGGGGTCTGGTCGCTCACTGGATCACCGCCTCCATGACGGCCTTCGCGATCGGGCCGCCGTAGGTGCCTCCCGCGATCTCGTCACGCGGGATGTCGGCTGCCTCGATCATCACAGCCACCGCGACCTGCGGGTCGTCGGCGGGGGCGAAGGAGACGAACCACGCGTACGGCGCGACGTCGTCGATGCCGCTCTGCGCCGTGCCGGTCTTGCCGCCGACGAGACGGCCGGGGATGGCCGCGGCGCTCGCGGTGCCGTCCTCGACGGTCGCGACCATCAGGTCGGTGAGCTCCTGCGCGGTGGCGGAGGACACCGCCTCGGACAGCTCGCGCTCGTCGGTCTGCTCGAGGTCCTGGTAGTCGGCCGACTGCACCTTGTTGACCAGGTAGGGGCGCATCACGGTGCCGTCGTTGGCGATCGCCGCGGCGACCATCGCCATCTGGAGCGGGGTGGAGGCCACCTCGAACTGGCCGATGCCGGTCTGACCGGTCTGGGGCTCGTTGGGGTCCTCGGGGTAGACCGACTGAGCGGTGGGCCGCAGGTCCTCGAAGTAGTCGCTGTTGAAGCCGAACGCCTCGGACTGCTCGAGCATCGCCTCCGCGCCCAGGTCGACCGCCAGCCGCGCGAACGTGGTGTTGCAGGAGTTGGCCATCGCCGTGGTGAACGGGATCTGGTCGGTGTCGCAGGCCGTGCGCCCCTCGTTGTCGACCAGACCGCTGTCGCCGCTGGTCTGCGGCAGCTGGTAGGTCCGGCCGGCCGGCACGTTGTCGTCGGCGGTGTACTGACCGCTCTCGATGGCGGCGGCGGCGGTGACGAGCTTGAACGTCGACCCAGGAGGCAGTCGCTTGTTGACCGCGCGGTTGATCAGCGGCTCGGTGGGGTCCTCGAGCAGCTGGTCGTAGGCGTCGTCGACCGAGGACAGGTCGTGGGAGGCGAGCCTGTTGGGGTCATAGCTCGGCAGCGAGACCATCGCCAGCACCTTGCCGGTGCTGGGCTCGAGGGCCACGACCGAGCCCTCGACGCGGCCGGGCAGGGCGTCGAGCCCGGCGTACGCCGCGTCCTGGGCGGCCTGGTCGATCGTGAGCTCGACGTTGCCGCCCTTGTTGGCCTGGTTGCTGAGCAGGTCGACCAGCCGCGTCACGAACAGGCGCGGGTCCTCGCCGGAGAGCACCTCGTTCTGGCTGCGCTCCAGACCGGTCTGGGTGTAGAAGGAGAAGAACCCGGTCAGCGGCGAGTACTTCAACGGCTGGGGGTAGGTGCGCTGGAACTGGTAGTCGTCCTCGCTGGGGACGCTCTCGGCGACGGGGTCGCGGCCCACCAGGATGGCTCCGCGCTCGCGGGAGAACGACGCCTCGATGATCCGCCGGTTGCGGGGGTCCTTGTTGTAGTCGCCCGCCGCCCAGAACTGCAGGTAGGTGGCGTTGGCCATCAGCGCCAGGAACAGCAGCATGCAGAAGATCGAGATCGTGCGGATCGGCTTGTTCATCGGATCACCGACCCGTGGCTCGTGGGGTGGGTCATAGCTTGATCACCTGGGTGGACTGGTCGTCGACCGGCTCGTCGTCCTGGCCCGACAGGTCCGGGACCGGACGCCGGGCCTGGTCGGAGACGCGGAGGAGCAGCGCGATGATCGCCCAGTTGGCGACCAGCGACGAGCCGCCGTAGGACAGGAAGGGCGTGGTGAGGCCGGTGAGCGGGATGAGCCGGGTGACGCCGCCGATGACCACGAAGACCTGGAGGGCGAAGACGCCCGCGAGCCCGGTCGCGAGCAGCTTGCCGAACCCGTCGCGCGAGATCAGGGCGGCCCGCAGCGCGCGCTCGACGATCAGGCCGTAGAGCAGCACCACCGCGATCACCGCGGTCAGCCCCAGCTCCTCGCCGATGGAGGAGACGATGAAGTCGGACTCCGCGAACGGCACGCGGGCCGGGTCGCCGTCACCGAACCCGCGGCCGATCAGCCCGCCCCAGCTCATGCCGAAGAGGCCCTCGACGATCTGACCGCTGCCCGGGGTCTTGTCGTAGTAGGGCATCGGGTCGAGCCAGATGTTGACGCGGTTCTGGACGTGCCCGAAGAGCTTGAAGGCCATCGCCGCCCCGCTGAAGAACAGCAGTCCTCCGACCACCAGCCAGCCGGGCCGCTCGGTCGAGACGTAGAGCATGACCAGGAAGAGCCCGAAGAAGAGCAGGCTGGAGCCGAGGTCCTTCTGGAAGACCAGGATGCCGAGGCTGACCAGCCACATCGCCAGGATCGGGCCGAGGTCACGCCCGCGCGGCAGGTCGACGACCAGCACCCGGCGCCCGGCCAGCGCGAGGGCGTCGCGGTGGAGGACGAGGTAGCCGGCGAAGGCGATCACCAGGAGCACCTTGGCGACCTCGCCGGGCTGGAAGCTGAACGGACCGACGCCGATCCAGATGCGGGCGCCGTTGACGGTCTTGCCGACGCCCGGCACGAGCGGCAGCAGCAGCAGCAGGATCGCGGCCAGGCCGGCGGTGTAGGTGAAGCGGGTCAGCACCCGGTGGTCGCGCAGCAGCACGAGCGTGGCGATGAAGAGGCCCACGCCCACGGTCATCCAGACGAGCTGCTGCTGGGCGTAGGTGTAGGACGAGCGCCCGGCCGCCTCGTAGGCCAGGTCGAGCCGGTGGATCACCGCGAGGCCGAGGCCGTTGAGCGCGGCGACGACGGGCAGCAGCACCGGGTCGGCGTACGGCGCGACGAGGCGGACCACGACGTGGGCGGCGATGACCAGCGCGGCCAGCACGCCGCCGTAGCCGAGGATGTCGGGCGGGACCGTGCCCTGGACCCCGAGACCCACCGCGGCGTAGGCACCGATGCCGACGGCCAGCGCGAGCACGAGCAGGAACAGCTCGGCGCCACGACGACGCCGGTGGACGAAGCCGAGGAAGGTGTGCGGGGAGGCCTGGGCCGAGCGTCGCCCGATCATGACGCGGCTTCCTGGGCGAGCTCGCGCACCGCGGCCTCGGCCGCCGCGAGGTCGTCGACCTGGATGGCGTTGCGGACCCGCGTGGCGTCGAAGGCCGGCAGGTCGTCGACCTGGACGTCGGAGGTCTCGTGGACGCGGGAGAGCTCGAGGCCGGGCAGGCTGGCGTCGACCCCGCGGAAGATCACGACGGTGCCGTCCTGCTCGCCGACGTAGTACTGGTCCTGGGTCCAGGCCCAGGCGGCGGCCGCCACGACCCAGAGCAGGCCGACGACCACGAGGACGACCAGCAGCGCGGACAGCCAGCGGAACCGCCCCGGCGGCCGCGGCGCGTAACGGGCCTCCTCGGGGTCGGCCTTGATCGCGAACGGGATGTCGTCGGGGATCTCGGCGTCGATGGCCTCCAGCTCGCCGGTGTCGCCGGAGCGGTGGCCGCGGAACAGGCTGCCCATCCCGGAGCCGGAACCGCGCCCGCTGCGCCGTCTCAGCTCGGCGGCGGCGCCGACCAGCAGCGGCTCGAGCTCGGCGTACGCCGGGTCGGCCGTGGCCTGCTCGTCGGTGACGACGTCGGCGACGATGCAGGTGACGTTGTCGGAGCTGCCGGCCTCGAGGCTGGCCCGGACCAGCTCGACCGCCGCGTAGTCGGGGGTGCCCATCGAGAGGACGTCGGCCAGGCGGCCGTCGTCGAGGACGCCGGAGGCGCCGTCGCTGCAGAGGAACAGCCGGTCGCCGGCGACGACCTCGAGCACGAAGAGGTCGGGCTCGGCCTCGTGGACACCGTCGAGGGCCTTGAGGATGAGGTTGCGGTGGGGGTGGCTGCGGGCCTCGACCTCGGTGATCCGGCCCTCGTCGATGAGGCTCTGCACGAAGGTGTGGTCGGTGGTCAGCTGGGAGAGCTCGCGGTCGCGGAAGAGGTAGGCGCGGCTGTCGCCGACGTGGCCGATGCCGATGCGCGAGCCGTCGAAGAGCGCCACCGTGGCGGTGGTGCTGGTGCCGTTGAGGGCGGGGTCCTCGTCGACCAGGTTGCCGATGCGTACGTGGGCCTCGTGGAGCTGGTCGGCGACCCGGCCCAGCAGCGCGTCGTCGGGCCCCTCGGCCGGGGGCTGGTCGAGCTTGCGCAGCTCGGAGATCGCGGTCCCGGAGGCCACGTCGCCGCGGGCCGCGCCGCCGACGCCGTCGCACACCGACAGCAGCCAGGGGCCGGCGTACCCGGAGTCCTGGTTGTCCTTGCGCACCCGGCCGACGTCGGAGATCGCGGAGTAGTGCAGGCGCAGGCTCACTTGCGCAGCTCCAGGATGGTCTTGCCGATGCGGACCTGGGTGCCGAGGGTGATCGTGGTCGGCTGGGTGATCCGGACGCTGCCGATGTAGGTGCCGTTGGTGGAGCCGAGGTCCTCGACGAACCACTGGTCGCCGGAGGCCGCGATCCGGGCGTGGCGGGTGGAGACGTAGTCGTCCTCGAGGCGGATCGCGGCGTCGGTGCCGCGGCCGATCAGGATCGGGGCCTGGTCGAGCGGCGCCGTGGCGCCCTGGTTGCTGCCGGCGGTCACGACCACCTGGCTGGGCGAGCCCCGTCGCTTGGGCGGCGGCTTCTGCTTGCGCTCGCTGCCGGGGTGGGCCCGCGCGCCCTCGGGCACCCGCGCGCCGAACATGTCGGAGCGGATCACCGAGATCGCCGAGAGCACGAAGATCCACAGGATCGCCAGGAAGGCGATCCGGATCAGGAACAAGGTCAGCTCAGACACCGCTCGTCTCCTCGTCCTGCACGATGCGGACCGTCATGGTGGTGGTGCCGATCTTGACCTGGCTGCCGTCGTGGAGCACGGCCCGGGGCATCTTGCGCCCGTTGACCAGCATGCCGTTGGTGGAGCCCATGTCGTGGACCTCGAGCTCGGGGTCGACGCCCTCGCCGCCCGCGGAGAGGACCAGGAACTCGACGTGCTTGCGGCTCACGCCGGGGTCGTTGATGCGGAGGTCGGCCTCGGTGCCGCGTCCGACCACCAGCCCCGGGGGCCGGAGCGGGTGGCGGCTGCCGTTGACCTCGAGCACCGCCCGGGCCCGCCCGACCTGGGTGTCGGTGCTGTGCCCGGTGACCTGCGCCTGGGCCCGGCTGCGGATCCGGAACCGCCCGGTCGTCAGGTCGCCGGCCGCCTCGAACCCGATCGTGACCGGCCCCGGGAAGACGTAGCTCTGCGCGTCGGCGTGGTCCTTGAGCTGGTCGGTGAGCTCCTTGGCGAGGGCCGAGTCGTACGGCGCCAGCCGGTCGAGGTCGGTCTGGGCGAGCTCGACGTGGAAGTCGTTGGGCACCAGGCGCCGGTCGCGGGAGAGGATCTGGGCGTTGTTGTCGCACTCGCGCTGGAGGGCCGCGACGATCTCGACGGGCTGCACCGCGCTGCGGAACGTGCGGGCGAAGACCCCGGAGATCATCTGCTCCAGCCGTTGCTCGAACTTCTGCAAGCCGCTCATGGACCCTCCTCTCCGCAACTGTTGGTCGCTCTGACTGTGCTGCTGGTGCGCGATCGGCCCGGTCGCCACACCTCCGCCGCGCCTGGCGGCAGGACTGGACCGCCTGGCTGGGGGGCCGGGCACCGACGATCGTATCGGGACCGGCCGGCAACCGCGGTCACCCACCCGACGCCGGGCCGTGCCGGTTTGGGGATGGTCTCAGCGCTGGGATAGCCTGCTCGGGCTACTTGCGCGAGTGGCGGAACGGCAGACGCGCTGGCTTCAGGTGCCAGTGTCCGAAAGGGCGTGGGGGTTCAAATCCCCCCTCGCGCACACAGTGACAGCAGCCCCGGGGAGACCCGGGGCTGCTGGCATTTTCGGCTGGTCGTCCCGTCCCCTCTCGGTGCGGTGCGGTGCGGTGCGGTGCGGTGCGGTACTGCGGGGCACTCTCATTGCAATTGCTCGGTTGTGGCCCCTGTTTCGGCTCGAAGAGGGGCATCGCGCCAGCAATTGCAGGAACCAGCAACCACCGCAACGCGCGAGCCGCGCAGCGCCCGCTGGGCTCAGCCCGCCAGGGTCTCCAGCACCGCCGGGCCCCACTTCTCCAGCTTGCTCGCGCCGATGCCGGAGATGCCGCCGAGCTCGTCGAGCGAGGCCGGTCGGGTGGCGGCGACCTGGCGCAGCGTCGCGTCGTGGAAGACGACGTACGCCGGGATGCCGGCCTCCTTGGCCGTGACGGCGCGCCAGGCCCGCAACCGCTCGAAGACGGCCTCGCCGCCGGCGTCGAGCTCGACGACCTCGCCCTTGGCGCCCGAGGACCGGGCCTTGCGGGTGCGGCTGGCGGAGGTACGCGGTGGCTCGCGGCGCAGGGCGACCTGGCGCTCGCCGCGCAGCACCGTCCAGGACTCCTCGGTGAGCTGGAGGGTGCCGTAGCCGTCGTCGCCGACCGCGAGCAGCCGCTGGGCCAGGAGCTGGCGGACGACGCCGCGCCACTCGCCGGCGTCGAGCTCGCCGCCGATGCCGAAGACGGTGAGGTCGGTGTGACCGAGCTGGGTCACTCGCGGGGTGGTGTGGCCGAGCAGGATGTCGATCAGGTGGCCGGCGCCGTAGCGCTGCTGGCGCTGGGCCAGCCGGACCACGGCCGAGAGCAGCTTCTGGGCCGGGACGGTGCCGTCCCAGGTCACGGCGGGGGACGTGCAGGAGTCGCAGTTGCCGCAGGGCTCGGCGTCCTGGCCGAAGTAGGCCAGCAGCTGGACCCGGCGACACTCGACGGTCTCGCAGAGGGCGAGCATCGCGTCGAGGTGCTGGCCCAGGCGCCGCCGGTGGGTCGCGTCGCCGTCGGAGGAGTCGATCATCTTGCGCTGCTGCACGACGTCGGCGAGCCCGTAGGCCAGCCAGGCGGTGGCCGGGGCGCCGTCGCGGCCGGCGCGGCCGGTCTCCTGGTAGTAGCCCTCCACCGACTTGGGGAGGTCGAGGTGGGCCACGAAGCGCACGTCGGGCTTGTCGATGCCCATGCCGAACGCGATGGTCGCGACCATCACGAGCCCGGGCTCGCGCAGGAAGCGGGCCTGGTGGTCGGCGCGCATCCGGGCGTCGAGCCCCGCGTGGTAGGGCAGGGCCGGGATGCCGTTGGCGCTGAGGAACGTCGCGGTCTGCTCGACCGACTTGCGCGAGAGGCAGTAGACGATGCCGGCGTCGCCGGCGTGCTCCTCGCGCAGCAGCGAGAGCAGCTGTTGGCGCGGCTTGTCCTTGGGCACGATCCGGTACTCGATGTTGGGCCGGTCGAAGCTCGCCACGAAGCGCCGCGCCGCGGTCAGCTCGAGCCGGGTGCTGATCTCGGCGGCCGTCGCCGCGGTCGCGGTCGCGGTCAGCGCGATCCGGGGGACGCCGGGCCAGCGACGCCCGAGCACGGTCAGGTTGAGGTAGTCGGGCCGGAAGTCGTGGCCCCACGACGACACGCAGTGGGCCTCGTCGATCGCGAACAGCGCGTTGACGCCCTGGTCGAGCAGCCGGGCGGTCTGCTCGACGGCCAGGCGCTCGGGCGCGAGGTAGAGCAGGTCGAGCTCGCCGGCGAGGTACGCCGCCTCCACCTGCCGCTGCTCCTCGCGCGACTGCGTGGAGTTGAGGAAGGACGCGCGCACCCCCAGCGCGCCCAGCGCGTCGACCTGGTCCTGCATCAGCGCGATCAGCGGCGAGATGACCACGCCGGTGCCGGGCCGCAGCAGCGCCGGGACCTGGTAGCACAGCGACTTGCCTCCGCCGGTCGGCATCAGCACCAGGGCGTCGCCACCCGCGACGACGGTGTCGATGATCTCCGCCTGCTCGCCGCGGAACTCCGGGTAGCCGAAGACCGTGCTCAGGGTGGCCAGGGGAGTCATGCCCGCCATTGAACCCGCCGCCGGGGACGCTGGCGCGCCCAGGTCGCCCCCGAGGAGCGCCCACGGCGTACGCCGGCTCGCGCCGGGCGGGTCGGCGGGGCACCCTGGCCCCATGACGCACGCACCCGGGAGCAGCGGCGGGGCCACGGCCTCGGTGCGGGCCGAGCTCTTCGGGCCGGGTCGGCGGCCGGTCACGGTCGGGATCGTGCTGCTGATCAGCCTGGTCGCGTTCGAGGCCATGGGCGTGAGCACGGCCATGCCGGCCCTGGTGGCCGACCTGGGGTCGCTGAGCTCCTACGCCTGGCCGTTCGTGGCGTTCGTCGCGGCCTCGGTGCTCGCCACGGCCGTGGGCGGCCGGTGGTGCGACGTGCGGGGCGCCCGCGTGCCGCTGCTGACGGCGCCGCTGGTCTTCGGGGTCGGCCTCGTGGTCGCCGGCACGGCCGGGACCATGGCGCAGCTCCTGGTCGGTCGGTTCCTCCAGGGCGCCGGGGCCGGTCTGCAGGGGGTGGCCGTCTACGTCCTGATCGCGGCGATCTACCCCGTGATGGCCCGGCCGGCGGTCTTCGGTCTGATCTCCTCGGCCTGGGTCGTGCCGTCGCTGGTCGGCCCGCCGATCGCCGGGCTGGTGACCGACACGCTGTCCTGGCACTGGGTCTTCCTCGGGCTGGTGCCGCTCGTCGTGCTGGCCGCGGCCCTCGTCGTGCCCGCCACCCGCCAGCTCGAGCGGTCCGACCCCGCGCGCACGACCCCTCGGGCCCGCGGGCTGGTGCCGGCCGCGGTGACGGCCGCGCTCGCGGTCGCGGCGCTCAGCTGGGCCGGGCAGGCGTCCTCGACCCGGGCCGCCCTGGTCGCCGCCCTCGCCCTCGTGGTGCTCGTGCCGTCGCTGCGGCTGCTGGTGCCGGACGGCACCCTGACCGTACGGCGCGGGGTCGCCGCCGTGGTCGCCTGCCGCGGCCTGATCGCGGGCGCCTTCTTCACCGTGTCGGCGTTCCTGCCGCTGATGCTGACCGACTCTCACGGCTGGTCGCTCGCCGCCGCCGGCCTGCCGCTGGCGATCGGCTCGCTGGGCTGGTCGGCGGCCGCCGCCTGGCAGGGGCGCCACCCCCACGTGTCCCGGCCGCGGCTGCTGCGCCTGGGGTTCGGAGCCATCGCGCTCGGTTGCGCCGGTCTGCTCCTGGTCGCGCCCGCGTGGGGGCTCGCCTGGCTCGCTCTCCCGCTCTGGGCGGTCGCCGGGACGGGCATGGGGCTGGGCTTCACCTCGCTCTCCACGCTCCTGCTCCAGGAGGCGCCCGCGGCCGAGATCGGTCGCAGCTCCTCGGCGGCCCAGCTCACCGACGGCCTGGCCCAGGCCCTGTTCGTGGGGTTGGGGGGCGCGCTGCTGGCCCTGACCTCCTCCACCGCCGCCGGGCTGAGCGGGCTCCTGGTGGCCGCGACCGCCCTCGCCGTCCTGGGCGCCGGTCTCAGCAGTCGGACGACCCGGACCTGAGCAACCCCCGGAAAAGGCGGGGAACGGCGCGGCTCGCCACCGTTCTCCCCAGCCGCCCGCGCGGCCCTTGGCTCCGTGAGCCCTGTACGCCTAGGCTTGCCTCACCGGCACCTGGAGACGGGGGCTGGAGCCGCCCCTGGTCGACCGTGGGGGGAGAGCAGGGGCGGCGCCCTCCGGGTGCTCGCGCGCTCCCGGCTTCCGTCTCGCCGGTACTCTGGCCGGTCCCTGGCCGGTCCCTGGCCGGTCTCTGGGCGGGCGCACCCCGGTCACCCGCGGGTGCACGTCGCCGCACGGCGGGTCCCCGTCCGGTTGGCGGCGCTCCTACGCTGGCCCCATGCCTGCCACCGCTGCCCTCGACGCGGCCCTCGACCGGTCGCTCGTCCTCGGCTACACCAAGATCGGCCCGGCGCTGCGCCGCCGCTGGTGGCCCGCCGACCCCGCGCCCGGTTCGCTGCGCGGGCAGCGGGTCGTGGTCACCGGCGCGACCTCCGGCATCGGCGAGGCGATGGCCGCCGCGTTCCTCTCCCTCGGCGCCACCGTCCACCTGCTGGGTCGCAACCCCGACAAGGTCCACCGCTACGCCGAGGAGCTGCGGGCCGCCCAGCCCGACGGCGAGGTGGTCGAGGAGGTCTGCGACGTCGGTGACCTCGACGCCGTCCGCGCCTGGTGCGCCGAGCTCACCTCCCGGGTGGACTCGCTGCACGGCCTGGTCCACAACGCCGGCGTGCTGACCAAGAACCGTGAGGAGAGCGCGCAGGGCCACGAGCTCGGGCTGGCCGCCCACGTGCTCGGGCCGCACCTGATGACCGAGCTGCTGCTGCCCGCGCTCGGCCGCGGCGGCGGCACCGTGGTGTTCATGTCGTCGGGCGGGATGTACAGCACCGGCCTGCGCAGCGAGCCCGACGAGATCGAGTACCGCGAGGGTGAGTACGACGGCGTCCGCGCCTACGCCCGCACCAAGCGGATGCAGGTCGTGCTGGCCGACGCCTGGTCGCGGCGGCTGCGCGGCGGCGACGTCCGGGTCGAGAGCATGCACCCGGGCTGGGCCTCGACCCCCGGGCTCAGCGACAGCCTGCCCGGCTTCGGCAAGGTGATGGGCCCGCTCTTCCGCGACGCGGCCTGCGGCGCGGACACGGCGGTGTGGCTGGTCGCGACCCGTCCCGACGCGCAGGGCGAGCACCACTTCTGGCACGACCGCGCCCAGCGCCCCACGACGTACCCGTTCCAGCGCCGCCAGGACCCCGAGACCGAGGGTCACTTCCTGGCCTACGTCTGCGTCGCCACCGGCACCGCCCTGTCCTGGTGACGCTCGACCCGGCGCCGGGCCCGGCGCCCGGCCCGGCGCCCGGCCCCGGGCAGGAGCGGCTGGTCGAGCCGCTGCGCTCACGCTGGAGCCCGCGCATCCTCGACGATCACCGTGACGTCACCGACGAGGAGGTCGCCACCCTGCTCGAGGCCGCCCGGTGGGCGCCGAGCTGGGGCAACCTCCAGCCCTGGGCCTTCGTGGTCGCGCGCCGCGGGGGTCACGCGCACGAGGTCCTGCTGAGTCACCTCTCGCGCGGCAACGCGGGCTGGGTGCCCCGGGCGCCGGTGGTGCTGCTCGTCACCGCCCAGGTCGCCCCCGCCCCGGGCGAGAGCCCGCTCAAGGGCGAGGCCCATGCCTGCTACGACACCGGCCAGGCCGCCGCCCACCTCAGCCTCCAGGCCCGCGCGCTGGGGCTGCACGCCCACCAGTTCGCCGGCTTCGACCGCGACGCGGTGGCCGCGAGCCTCGGCGTCCCGGCCCACGTGCGGCTGCTGAGCGGCATCGCCCTCGGCGCCCTCGGTGACCCGGCCGGCGCGCCCGAGCGCGACCAGGAGCGCGAACGCCGGCCCCGGACGCGGCGCCGCCTCTCAGAGCTCGCCCACGCCGACGGCTGGGGCACGCCCTGGAGCGCCTCGACCGGCGCGACCGACGCGACCGACCCGTCCGACCCGATCTAGCGTGCGCACCCGAGGCGGCACCCTGCTGCTGCTCGTCCTGCTCGCGACGGTCGTCAACCTCCCGCTGGTGCACAGCACGTGGACCGACCGGCAGGTGCGCCGCGAGGGGGTCGAGGTGACCGCGACCGTCGCGGACCAGCAGGTGCTGCGCCCCGGCGACGACCCGACGTACGTGGTGGTGGTCGTGCTGCCCGTCGAGCAGGATCCCGACGGGGTCCGCTACCGCGTCGTGGTCGACCGCGCGACCTACGACCGCGCCGAGACGAGCGGCTCGCTGGAGGCCCGGGTGCTGCCCGACCGACCGGGTGCGTTCCTGGTCGAGGGCCAGGAGCAGGGTCGGGTGGTCCTGTGGATCACGCTCTTCGCCGACCTGGTCATCGCCGGCATCGCGCTCATGCTGTGGCGCTACGGCGGCCGCCGCGCCACGCCGCGGCTGCGCCTCGTGGCGGTCGCCGACGTCGAGCGGACCCGCCCCGGCGGGCTGCTCGAGCGCGACGGCGACCTGTGGGTGGTCAGCGGCGAGGTGGTCGACCGGGCCCCCGGTCGGCTGGTGCTCGACGTCGACGGCGAGCGCGTCGAGATCGACCTCGACGGGCACGCCAACCCCGTGGGCTACCAGCAGCCGGCGCGCGTCCGGGGCCGGGCGGTCGACGCAGGCGGATCCTGAGCCGTGTGGTCCGCCCTGCCACACTCGAGGACGTGACCACTACCCTCCACGAGCTCTCCGCCACCGCGATCGACGGTCAGGAGGTCGACCTGTCGACGTACGACGGCCAGGTCGTCCTCGTGGTCAACACCGCGTCGCAGTGCGGCTTCACCCCCCAGTACCAAGGCCTCCAGCAGCTCCACGAGCAGTACGTCGACCAGGGCTTCGCCGTCCTCGGCTTCCCCTGCGACCAGTTCGGCAACCAGGAGCCGGGCCAGGACGCGGAGATCGCCGGCTTCTGCGAGCGCAACTTCGGGGTGACCTTTCCCCTGTTCAGCAAGGTGGACGTCAACGGCGACGACGCCCACCCGGTCTACCAGTGGCTGCGCGACCAGAAGGGCGGCCTGCTCGGCAGCAAGATCAAGTGGAACTTCACCAAGTACCTCGTCGGCAAGGACGGGCAGGTCATCGACCGCTACGCGCCCACCACCAAGCCGGACAAGATCGCCGGAGACATCGAGAAGGCGCTGGCGGGGTAACTGCGGCCATGGCTATGTTCTCCGCCTCGACGACCGCGCAGGCCGACGTCGCTGCTGATCGTGCTGACATCTGGGCCGCCCTGGTCGACCCCGCCCTCGTGGCCCGCTTCACCCCGTTCGTGAAGCGGATCGACGCCGACGGCGACTACTGGCACTGGACCCTGAGCGGCCTCCAGGTCCTCGGCCGCAGCATCGCGCCGGCGTTCACCGAGCGCATGGTGCTCGAGGACCAGCGCCGCATCGAGTTCCACCACGAGCCCCCGCAGGGCACGACGGAGCGCGCCGGGGTCGACGGCTGGTACGACCTCTCCGACGGTCCGGGCGGCGCGACCCGCCTGGAGACCAAGCTCGAGGTCTGCCTCGACGCCCCGCTCCCGAAGGCTGCCGGGCCGGCGGTCCGCTCGGCCATGAAGGGCGTCATGGCCACGATGGGCGACCGGTTCTCGAAGAACCTCCTCGACCACCTCGGGGTCAAGCAGCGCTGAGCCCACTGCGGTGGTGGAGCCGGCCCCGGTGGTCGAGCCGCCGAGACCGGCCATCCGTCACACCCGCTGGCGCAGCTCCTCGTCGAGCCCGTCGAGCCCGTCGAGCTCGCGGTCGGCGTCGCCGGTGAGGTAGCCGCGGTCGAGACGGTCGCCCTCGACGTCGACGTCGGGCAGGATCCGGTCGAGCCAGGCGGGCAGCCACCAGGCCTTCTCGCCGAGCAGGTACATCAGCGCGGGGATCAGCGTCATCCGCACCACGAAGGCGTCGAGGAAGACCGCGACCGCGAGCGCGAAGCCCATCGAGCGGATGATCGGCTCGTCGATCAGCATGAAGGCTGCGAAGACCGAGATCATGATCACCGCGGCCGCCGAGACGACGCGGGCGCTGTTGCGGAAGCCGTCGACGACCGCCTCGCGGGTCGACAGGCCGTGCACGTGCGCCTCGCGCATCCGGGTGACCAGGAAGACCTGGTAGTCCATGGCCAGCCCGAAGACCAGGCCGATCAGGAAGATCGGCATGAAGCTCACGATCGGCTGACCCTCGAAGAGCCCGAAGGCGCCGTCGGAGAAGACCGCGACGGTGGCCCCGAGGGTGGCCAGCACCGAGAGCAGGAAGCCCAGGGTGGCGGTCAGCGGCACCAGCAGCGACCGGAAGACCAGGGTCAGCAGCAGGAAGGCCAGGCCCACGACCACGGCGAGGTAGACCGGCAGCGCGTCGGCGAGCCGCTCCGAGACGTCGGAGGTGATCGCGGTCAGGCCGGTGACGCCGAGCTCGGCCCCGGTCTCGTCCTCGACGCCGCCCTGGCTGTCGCGCAGGGCGTGGAGCAGGTCCTCGGTGGCGGGGTCGTCCGCCGCGCTGGTCGGCGTGACCAGCACCTGCGCGCCGGTCCCGGCCTCGTTGGTGGCCACGACCTGGGCGTTGGCCACGTCGTCCTGCTCCGCGGCCCACCCGGCCACGGTGCCGAAGGCGTCACCGCGCTCGGCCTCGGCGACGTCGCTGGCGTCGACCACGACCACGAGCGGAGCGTCTCGACCGGGGCCGAAGGCCTCGGCCACCAGGTCGGAGGCCTGGCGCTGGGTGGTGTCGCTCGCGGCGGTCGAGTCGGTCGGGAAGGCCAGGCGCAGGCCCTGGAGGGGCAGCGCCAGCGCGCCGAGCGCCACCACGACCGCGACGACGACCGCGACCGGGCGACGGCCGACCAGCCGCGCCCAGCGGACCCCGTTGTTGAGGAGGCGGCCGTCGGCCTCGCGCTGCGGCCGGTAGCGGCGTACGCGTCCGGCGAAGGCCTTGGAGCCCACCATGCCCAGCACCGCCGGCAGCAGGGTCAGCGCCACGAGCACGGCGATCAGCACGGTGGCCGCGGCGGCGAAGCCCATCGTGGTCAGGAACGGGATGCGGACGACGACCAGCGCCGCCAGCGCGATGAGCACGGTCAGTCCGGCGAAGACCACGGCCGAGCCGGCGGTCCCGACGGCCACGCCGATCGCCTTCTGGCGGTCGTCGGTCTGCTCGAGCTCGCTGCGGTAGCGGGCCAGGATGAACAGCGCGTAGTCGATGCCGACGGCCAACCCGATCATCGTGGCGAGCATGGGCGTCGTCGACCCGATGTCGACGAAGGCCGTGGCGGCGGTGACCCCGGTGATGCCGAGCGCGACCCCGAAGAGCGCGGTGAGGACGGGCAGGCCGGCCGCGACCAGGGAGCCGAAGGTGAGCACGAGGACGAGCACCGCCACGCCGACGCCGATCAGCTCCGAGGAGCCCCCGAGCTCGGGGACCCCGACCGAGCCGGAGCCGTTGGCCTCCACCTGCAGACCGTCGACGGAAGCCGCCGTCAACACCTGCTCCAGGGCCTCGATCGTGGCTGGCTCGACGTCGGCCACGCTGTCGACGTCGAAGTCCCAGGTGAGGGTGCCGACGCTGGCATCACGGCTCAGTGGGGACAGCGCCGCGGCGTTGCGCTCGGCTGCGTCGGCGGGCGCCCCGCTCTCGACGGCGGCCTCGACGAGCTGGTCGCGTTGGGCCTGCGCGGCCTCGACCGGGCCGACGAGCGGGGTGTCGGGCATCTGGGGCAGCGCCTCGAGGTCGACGAGGAGCCGGTCGACCTGGGCCGCGACGCCGACGTCGGTCAGCGCCCGTCCCTCGGGGGCGGCGACCACGACCTGGACCGTGGCCCGGTCGAAGGCGTCGACCGCGCCAGGGAACAGCTCGCTCTGCATGTCGGCGGCCCGCTCCGAGGGGATCCCGGGGATCGAGAACGAGTCGTTCATCGGCTTGGCGAAGGCGGCGGTGAGGGCGCCGACGCCGATCATCGCGACGAGCCAGGCGGCCAGGAAGACCGGCCAGCGGCGGTAGGCCGTCGTACCGAGACGGGCGAGCAGGGTGGCCATGAGTTCTCCTGGAGACGAGGGGGGCGGGCGAGCGGGAGGCGGGCGGGTCAGGCGAGCAGGCGGCGGGCCTCGGCGACGACGTCGTCGTAGGCCTCGAGGATGGAGCGCTCGGCAGGTCGCTCGGCGACCTCGTCGAGGCAGGCGTCGAAGGCGGCGACCAGCAGCCGGACCAGCAGCCGGGCCCGGTGGACCCCGAACGCGGCCCCCTCGCGGGCCAGGATCTGCTCGGTCAGGTCACGGGTGACCTGCTCGAAGCGCTCGGTGACCATCACGAGCAGTCGTGGGGTCGTGGTGAGGAGCTCGCGTCGCCGGCGGACGGTGGACGGGTCGATGTCCTCGTCGCTGAGGATGGCGTGCGCCAGCACCAGCAGGTCGTCGAGCAGCGAGCCGTGGGGGCCCCCGGCGACGAAGGTCGCGACCGCTTCGCGGTTGAGCACGGGGGGCGGGCCGATCAGCGCGTCGACCTTGGCCGAGACGTAGTTGAACAAGGTGCGGCGCGAGACCCCGGCGGCGACGGCCAGGTCCTCCATCGTCCAGCCCTCGAGCCCGTGGTCCAGCGTGAGCGCCATGGCGTGCTCGGAGATCCGGCGGGCGGTGGCCAGGCGCTTGGCCTCGCGACCCGTCGCGGCCTGGGTCCTCGTTGCACTCACGCTCATGGAGTGCAATCTTGCACTCAAATCACGAAAGTGCACAAACGGTGGGGGTCGTCACGCACGAGTGAGGTGCCCGTGCGACTTGCCGGTAACCCGGCCTCGGGTCGAGAGTGACCACGTGCCCCGCCGAACTGCCACCACCTCGTCGTACTCGATCACCATGCGCCTGCACACCGCGCCCGACCACGCGGTCGTGGGGGCGGTGGCCACCGCCATCGCCCAGGCCGGCGGGATCGTCACCGCCATCGATGTCGCCGAGTCGAGCGGCACCCTGCTGGTCGTCGACGTCACCTGCTCGGCGGGCGACGCCGACCACGCCCTGGAGCTCCAGGCGGCGGTCGACGCGGTCGAGGGCGTGGAGGTGCACAAGGTCAGCGACCGCACGTTCCTGCTCCACCTCGGCGGCAAGATCGAGGTGGCGAGCAAGGTCCCGCTGCGCAACCGCGACGACCTGTCGATGGCCTACACCCCCGGGGTGGGGCGCGTGAGCATGGCCATCGCCGAGAACCCCGCCGACGTCTCGCGCCTCACGATCAAGGGCAACAGCGTCGCGGTGGTCACCGACGGCTCGGCCGTGCTCGGCCTCGGCAACATCGGGCCGGGGGCAGCGCTGCCGGTGATGGAGGGCAAGGCCGCGCTGTTCAAGCGCTTCGCCGACATCGACGCCTGGCCGATCTGCCTGGCCTCGCAGGACACCGACGAGATCGTCCGCGCGGTCGAGATGATCGCTCCCGGCTTCGGCGGCATCAACCTCGAGGACATCGCCGCGCCGCGGTGCTTCGAGATCGAGCGCCGGCTGCGCGAGAGCCTGGACATCCCGGTCTTCCACGACGACCAGCACGGCACCGCCATCGTGGTGCTCGCCGCCCTCACCAACGCGATGCGCGTGGTCGGCAAGGAGCTCGCCGAGGCCCGTGTCGTCGTGGCCGGCGCCGGGGCGGCCGGCTCCGCGATCGTGACGCTCCTGCTCGCCGCGGGCGTCCGCGACGTCGTGGTGTGGGACCGCGAGGGCTGCCTGTCCGCCGACGACGACGCCCTCACCGGGGCCAAGCGCGACCTGGCCGCGCTCACCAACCCCCGCCGGGTCCGCGGCGACCTGCGGGCCGGTCTCGCCGACGCCGACGTCTTCATCGGCGTCAGTGCCCCCGGGGTGCTCCAGGCCGAGTGGATCGCCGACATGGCCGATCGGGCCGTGGTCTTCGCCCTCGCCAACCCCGACCCCGAGGTCGACCCCGCCCAGGCGGGTCGCTACGCCGCGGTCGTCGCGAGCGGCCGCTCGGACTACCCCAACCAGATCAACAACGTGCTGGCCTTCCCGGGTGTCTTCCGTGGGCTGCTCGACGCCCGCGCCTCGGAGATCACCGTCGAGATGCTGCTGCGGGCCGCGCAGGCGATCGCGCTCGTGGTCCGCGACGACGAGCTCAACCCGAGCTTCATCATTCCCTCGGTCTTCGACGCCGACGTGCCCAAGGCGGTCGCTGCGGCCATCCGCGGCCACTGACCCTGCCCGGTCCGGCCCAGGGGTCACGCCGAGGGGCGCACCGTCAGGGTCTCGGGGGCCCGGAAGCGCACGGTCCGGAACGCGCGCTCGCGCACCTCCCGCTCCGGGGCGACGACGGTCACGCCGTAGGGGTGACCGACGTACGTCGAGACCAGCTCGAAGCGGGAGTCGACCCGTCGCCGCCAGACGAAGCGCTCGACCTGGCCGCCGTCGCCGCGTGAGCGCTGGCGGGACTCGCGACCGAAGACGCGGTTGGTGAAGCGCAGGCCGGCCTGGAGGTCAGCCATCTGGTAGTAGGTGACCTGGGCGGTGCGGCCGGCGGCCCTGACCGTGCAGGTGAACTGCGCGGGGCGGGGCAGGTCGGGCTCGGCCTTCCGGTCGTTGACGCAGCCGGGGCGCTCGGGACGCAACGACGGGAAGACCCACGCCAGCCCGGCCTTGCCGGTGGGGGCCGAGCAGTCGTCGGCCGACAGCACCTCCGTGGCGTTCCAGCAGGTCACCGTCGCGGCCACCCCGACCGGGGCGGGGGCCCGACCCAGCATCATCTGGGCGCCGAGTCCGCCGGCGACCACCAGACCGACCAGCAGCGGCCCCACGACGAGCGGCGTACGCCAGCGCACGATGCTGCGGCCGAGCCTCCGCAACGCGCGCGGGTGCTCGTGGATGACATCGGGGCTGTGGTGCACGAGGTCCATTCTGGTGGGGGGCGGGTGCGGAATCGGGCAATTGCGGCTGCCGAGATGTCGACCGGAGATCGGATCCTTGGACCGGTGATGGATCAACTCGCCGGTGGTTACCGAATCGTTGATCGTCTGAGGGTGCGTAGTACCCGGCACGCTGGGGGTCTATGCATGAGCGTGCCGCAGACTGTGGTGATGCCGTATGGAGTGCTGTTCTCGAAGTCTGGCCAGGTGCTGGTCGAGTCTGTCGACGGCACGTCCGCAGTGGGCAGCGACGTCACCCTCGACCGCTTCCGCACGATGTGGGGCGCGATGTGGGTGCCGGGCCGGCTCACGCTCACCAAGCTGCACCTCAACTTCATCCCGCACCGGGCCGGCCGCGGCATGGCGATGATGGACATCAACCTGCGTGAGGTGACCAAGGTCGAGGTGAGCGCCAAGCGGTTCGCCAAGGTCGTCAGCATCCGCACCTCCGGTCACGTCGTCCGGATCCGCTGCTCCAACGCCGCCCAGCTCGCCCACCAGGTGTCCGAGCGGGTCGACGTGCTCAAGCGGACCCCGGTCTTCCGCGCCCACTGACCCGCTCCTGTCTCCTGCGACGGGCGCGTGGGTCGCGGCTCTTCGCGGGGGCCGTTTCCGAACAATTGCTCGGCTGTGGCCCCTATTTCGGCGCCGCGAGGGGCCACAGCCGAGCAATTGCAGCGCCAGCGCCCGCCGCCCGCGCCCGCGCCCGCCGCCCGCCGCACTGACTTTACAAACGCACACCTCTTGTCAAACAGGTTTACAGACGTTACGGTCCTGTAAAGCCCCCCTGAGAGGTGTGACATGGAGAGCGACCAGATCGCGCACAGCACGGTTTCGCCCGGCTCGACCGAAGGGTGGAGGGACCGCAAGCGCTACCTGTGGCTGATCGGCCTGGTGGTGCCCTCGTTGGCCTTCATCGGCTACGGCCTCTGGCTGGCGACCGGCGCCGGCGCCTGGTTCTGGATCGGACCGGTCGTGATCCTGGTCGTCGTACCGGCGATCGACCTGGTGAGCGGGCTCGACCGCTCCAACCCGCCCGACGACGCGATCGAGGCGCTGGAGCAGGACCGCTACTACCGCTGGATCACCTACCTCTTCCTGCCCGTCCAGTACGCCGGCTTCATCGGGGCCTTCTACCTCATCGCCCGCGGCGACCCGCTCGGCCTGGGCGGCGACCTCGCCACGATCGACAAGATCGGCCTGGCCCTGTCCATCGGCTCCATCGGCGGGATCGGCATCAACACCGCCCACGAGCTGGGCCACAAGCGCGAGCAGAACGAGCGCTGGCTCTCCAAGATCGCGCTGGCCCAGAGCTTCTACGGCCACTTCTACATCGAGCACAACCGGGGCCACCACGTCCGCGTGGCCACTCCCGAGGACCCCGCGTCGTCGCGGATGGGCGAGAACTTCTACCAGTTCTGGCCCCGCACGGTGCTCGGCTCGTTGCGGAGTGCCTGGCACCTGGAGAAGAAGCGGTACGCCCGCCGCGGCCAGCACCCCTTCCGGATCGGCAACGACGTGCTCAACGCCTGGCTGATGTCGGCGGTGCTGTTCGGCGGCCTGATGGTCTGGCTCGGCGTCGGGATCCTGCCCTACCTCGTGCTCCAGGCGATCATCGGCTTCTCGCTGCTCGAGGTCGTCAACTTCATGGAGCACTACGGCATGCTCCGCCAACGCGTCGGCCGGCCGGGCAAGGAGCGCTACGAGCGCGTGGACCCCTCGCACTCCTGGAACTCCAACAACATCGCCACCAACGTGCTGCTCTACCACCTGCAGCGCCACAGCGACCACCACGCCAACCCCACCCGCCGCTACCAGACGCTGCGCGACTTCGAGGAGTCACCGGTGCTGCCCACCGGGTACGCCGGGATGATCGTGCTCGCGCTGGTGCCGCCGCTCTACCGCCGGGTGATGGACCCCCGTGTGGTCGCCCACTTCGGGGGCGACCTGACCCGGGCCAACATCATGCCCCGCAAGCGGGAGCGGATCCTGGCGAGGTACGGCGTCGCCACCCAGACTCCGACGGACGAGCCCGCCGTGACCGCCCCTCTGGTCTCGGCAGGCTCGACCACCGGTCCCGGCTCGATCGACGAGGTGCTGGCCGCGCGCTGCCCGGGCTGCGGCTACACCTACGAGGTGGAGGCCGGGAACGAGGCCCAGGGCTTCGCCGCCGGCACCGCCTGGGCCGACGTACCGGCCGACTGGTGCTGCCCCGACTGCGGCGTGCGCGAGGCCTCCGACTTCGTCGCCGTCCAGACGGCTGACGTCTCATGAGGATCGACGTCGACCGCGACAAGTGCGAGGGCCTGGGCATGTGCGAGGCGATGGCCAGCGACTACTTCGAGCTCGACGACGACGAGGTGATGACCGTGCTCGACGACGCACCGCCCGAGTCGGCCCGGGGTCACGTCAACGCCGCGGTGCAGGCCTGTCCCGTGCTGGCGCTCAGCCTGGTCGACTGACGACGGCTCCGCTGGCGGTCGTCGCTACGCTTCCCGTCGTGGAGGAGCGGGCGTCGACCATGCGCGACCGAGTGGTGTCGGCTGCCGTCGTGCTCACCGGCGAGGTCGGCTGGGCGCGGGTCACGATGGCCAAGCTGGCCGACCAGGTGGGCGTGAGCCGGCAGACGGTCTACAACGAGATCGGCTCCAAGCCCCAGCTGGCCGAGGCGATGATCCTGCGCGAGCTCGACCGGTTCATGGCCATCGTCGGGGTCGCGTTCGACCGCTCCCCGACCGACCTGGTCGAGGCCATCCGCTCGGCCACCGTGCGGGTGCTCGAGCACGCCCAGGACAACCACCTGCTGCGGGCGGTGGCCTCGGCCACCCATGGCGCCGACACCGAGCTGCTGCCGTTGCTCACCACCCACGCCGAGTCGCTGCTCGAGGTGGCCAAGGCGGTCATCCTCGAGCGGATCGCGCCCTACGAGGTCCCGCTCGACGGCGCGCACCTCGCGGCCGCGATCGACATGGTCGTGCGGGTCGTGCTGAGCCACGTCATGCAGCCCTCGGCCTCGCCGCGCGAGACCGCCGACGACCTGGCCTGGATCGCCGCGCGGGTGCTGGGCGCCCGACCCGCGGGGGCCTGACCCGCGTCAGGCAGCGGCCGCTCGGCTCGCCGCCCGCTCGACCGCGTCCCGGAAGGCCGCGGTGACGTACGTCGGCACCTCGAGCCCCTGGTCGCGGGCGAAGAGCAGCTCGCGCTCGACCCGGGCCACCTGAGCGGTGAACTCCGCCATCTCACCGGTGATGCCCAGGGTGTCCATCACCTCGCCGAAGTCGGCGGCCTGGTCGGGGTTGTAGACGCCGACCGGTGCGAAGGAGACCGCCCGCATCCGGCGGACCAGCCAGCGCTGCCAGCCGGTCAACGTCTCCCAGTGGCCGCGGGCCGACATCTGGTAGAAGGCGTAGTGGCCCGGCTCCTGGCGCTTGATCTGACCGATCGCGGTGTGCGCGACGGCCCGTTCGTCCATCTCGACCAGGCCGTCGTGGAGCAGGTTGTAGGCCAGCACCGCTGAGCGCTCGGTGGCCACGCCGGTCAGGTAGTAGAGCATCCGCGAGACGTCCTGGAACGCGCCGAGGTGGCCCAGCGCCCCGAGCACCTTGATCTTCGCGCCCATCGAGTCGAGGTCGGGGTCGGCCCCGGGGCGGCCCAGCTGGTGCTGGACCGCGTCGAGGATCTCGCCGTGGCGGACCTCCTGCGGGTGCCAGACGTCGCGGAAGAAGTGGACGTCGACCTCGGGCGGGTCGGGCAGCAGGATCGCCAGCTCGAGGACGTTGCGGTCGACCTCGAGCTCGACGCGGGCCATGAAGTCCAGGACGTCGCCGAAGCGGCGGTCGACGGCGGCGGGGTCGCGCACGGTGAGGTCGACCGAGGCGAGGTCGATCGGCGGGTGCTCGTGGGCGAGCCGGTCGACGTGGTCGACCAGGCGCTGCCCGGACGCGGGACCCGACTTCATCCTCGGGATCCTAGTCGGACCGAAAGCACCCCGCCGTGACCACCTACCCTGGATGATCGTGGGTGGGAAGGGGTGTGCCGTGCGAGCTAGATGCGGGTGGGCGGCGACCGGGCTGGTCGCGCTGCTGCTGGTGGCCGCCTGCAGCCCGGCCGGCGACGAGGCTGTCGCAGGCCCGGAAGCGGCCTCCGAGAAGCCGACCGCAGTGGCCGAACCGCTCGTCGACGACCCCTCCGAGGCCGCCGCAGCCCCCTCGACCGTGGCCGACGCCGAGCATTCGGTGGACCCTCCGGGCAAGTTCCAGTCACCCGCTCGCACCCCCGACATCCTGATCAGCAGCGCCGAGACGCTGGAACCCGCGATGGTCGAGGAGATCACGCAGGTCCGGGGGGTCGCCGAGGTCTCGCAGATGTCGGTCGGGCAGGTCGTCCTGGAGAACCGGATCTACGACCTGGCCGTCGTCGACCCCGCGACCTACCGCCGCTTCACCCCCGACAAGAGCGCCCAGCTGCAGGAGCAGTGGGACCGGGTCGCCGGCGGTGAGCTGGCCGTCGTCCCCGGGATCCGCAAGCGGCTGCCCGCCGACGACGACGGCTACCTGCCGCTCGGCAGCGGCGAGGACGTCCCGACGATCCACGTGGGCGCCTACGCCCCGCAGATCCCCACCATCGAGATGGTCGCCAACCAGAAGTGGGGCGACGAGCTCGGCATCCCCGAGGGCAACGCGCTGCTGATCTCCACCGGCACCCGGACGCCGCAGTCGGTGCAGAAGCAGGTCCAGGCGATCATCGGCTCCGACCTCGCGCCCCAGATGCTCGACATCGCGAGCCGGCTGGGCCTCGACCCCGACGTCTTCCAGACCGTCGTCCCGGTCGGCAGCTTCGCCGACGCGGTCGGCACCTTCCGCTACACCCCGATCGGCGGCGGCCGGATCGCCCCGGCGCCCGAGTGGGTGCGCGAGCACATCGTGACCGAGACCGTCCCGATCCTCGGCCAGGTGACGTGCAACCGCTACATGATGCCGCAGCTCAAGGCGGCCTTCGCCGAGATCGTCACGGCCAAGCTGGCCGACGAGATCAACCCCGACCAGTACGCCGGCTGCTACTACCCGCGCTTCATCGCCGGCTCGACGTCCCTGTCCAACCACTCCTTCGGCACCGCGCTCGACATGAACGTGCCGGGCAACCTGCGGGGCACCGTGGGCGAGATGGACCGCGGCGTGGTGGCGATCTTCAAGAAGTGGGGCTTCGCCTGGGGCGGCGACTGGCGCTACACCGACCCGATGCACTTCGAGCTGAGCCGGATCGTCAAACCGGGCTAGGCGGTGCTGCTCGGCCGGCGTCGAGGTGCGCGGTCACCTGCTCGGCCACCATCGCCATCGTGCGCCGGGCCCGGCCCAGGTCGGCGGAGAGGAAGTAGTGGTCCGCGCCCGGGGTCAGGTCCTCGACGACGGGCACGCCGGCCGCGCGCAACCGGGCGGCGTACCGCTCCCCGTCGGGGCGCAGCGTGTCGTGCTCGGCGGTGAGCACGACGGCGGGCGGGAGGCCGCTGAGGTCGGGAGCCAGCAGTGGTGAGGCGTAGGGCTCGGCCCGGCGCTCGACGTCGGGGAAGTAGACGCGGCGGACCAGCCCGCGCAGCTGCGGCGAGATCATGCCGGGTCCGGACGGCAGGTCGCTGGCCAGGTCGAGCGCGGGGACGCCCAGCACCTGCAGGCGCGGGGCGAACCGCCCGGAGTCACGGCCCTGGAGGCACACCGAGGCCGCCATGCCCCCGCCGGAGCTGAGGCCGCCGACCGCCAGCCGGCGCCCGTCGACGCCGAGCCCGGCGCCGTGCTCGGTCAGCCACGCGACGACGTCGTGGCCCTGCTCCTGCGCGACCGGGTAGGCGACGTACGGGCCGGTGCGGAAGTCGACGTTGACCACGCACACCCCGGCCTCGGCGACCAGGTAGCGGCACCAGAAGTCGTCCATGGCCGGGTGGCGCATCAGCCAGGCGCCGCCGTGGAAGTGCACGTACGTCGGCCGCGGCTCGCTCTCCGTGCCCCAGGCGGGGTCGCGGTAGACGTGCACCGGGGTGGCGCCGTGCCGGGTGGGGATCGTGCTCCGCCGTGGCCGGGGCAGGTCGGTGCCGGCGAAGCGCAGCTCCTCGCCGTAGCGGACGGTCCACCGCGCGGTCGCGTGCATGAGCGATGCCTGGGCGCGATCGGTGAGCCTCACGTCCGGTCTTCGGAGCGGCGGACCCGCGCGGATGGCGGCTCGCTACGGTGACGACATGCGCGCCGTCCAGGTAGTCACGCCCACCGGTCCCGCCGATCTGGAGATCCGGGAGGTGCCCGAGCCCACCGCCGGGCCCGACCAGGTGCTGATCGACGTGCACCGCGTCGGCATCTCCTTCCCCGACCTGCTGCTGAGCCGGGGGGAGTACCAGCTCAAGCCCGAGCCGCCGTTCTCGCTCGGGGTGGACGTGGCCGGCACCGTGGTGAGCGGTCCCGGCTTCGAGCCCGGCCAGCGGGTCGCGGCGGTCTTCGGCTACGGCGGCGCGCAGGAGCGGGTGGCGATGCCGGCCGACTCGACGTTCGCGCTGCCCGACGCGCTGTCCTTCGACGAGGGCGCGGCGCTCCCGATGAACTACCTCACCGCGCAGTTCGCGCTCGCCGAGCGGGGCGGCCTGCGTGCGGGCGAGACCGTGCTCGTGCACGGAGCGGCCGGCGGCGTCGGCACGGCCACGATCCAGGTCGCCAAGGGCATGGGCGCGCGGACGATCGCCGTGGTCAGCACCGAGGAGAAGGCCCAGGTCGCGCGTGACGCGGGGGCCGACGAGGCGGTGCTCGTCGACGGCTTCAAGGACTCGGTCAAGGCGCTGACCGACGGGCGCGGCGTCGACGTCGTGCTCGACGTCGTCGGGGGCGACGTGTTCATGGACTCCCTGCGCTCGCTGGCCCCCCAGGGGCGGCTGCTGGTCGTCGGCTTCGCCGCGGGCCAGGGCATCCCCGAGGTCAAGGTCAACCGGCTGCTGCTCAACAACGTCGACGTCCGCGGTGTCGGCTGGGGCGCCTACGCGATGACGCGTCCCGGCTACATGCACGAGCAGTGGGCGGCGCTGGTGCCGATGATCGAGTCCGGAGCGATCAAGCCCCCGATCGGCACCGTCTACGACCTCGAGGACTTCGGTCAGGCCCTGGTCGACATGGACGAGCGGCGCACGCTCGGCAAGTCGGTCGTGCGCGTGCGCGACTGACCTCGGGCGGTGGTCGAGGTGCGAGCGCCCCACGGCCAGCCGACGTACGGCGTGCGGCTGGAGTGGGGTCCGACCGGAGCGGCCGCCGTGGCGGCGGGGGCCGACGTCGCGGTGGTCGTCGACGTGTTGTCGTTCACGACGACGTTGGCGGTCGCGCTGGAGCGCGGGATCACGGTCTACCCCTACCGCTGGCGCGACGACGGCGCCCCGGCGTACGCCGCCGCGCGTGATGCGGTGCTCGCGGTGGGACGCTTCGAGGCCGCGGGTCGTGGGGACCAGCCCGGCGTGACCCTGTCGCCGGCGGCGATGGCGCGGGTCGCCGGCGTCGAGCGGGTGGTGCTGCCCTCGCCCAACGGCTCGACCATCTGCTTCGAGCTCGCCGCTCGGGGGCTCGAGGTGGTGGGCGCGTCGCTGCGCAACGCCGCCGCGGTGGGTCGGTGGCTCGCCCCCCGGGTGACGGCCGGCGCGACGGTGGCCGTGGTGGCGGCCGGTGAGCGCTGGCCCGACGGCTCGCTGCGCCCGTGCCTGGAGGATCTGTGGGGCGCGGGGGCGGTGCTCGCGGCGCTGCTCGACGTCCTGGCCCGGGAGCCGGGTGCCGACCCCGATCTGAGCCCCGAGGCCCAGCACGCCGTGCGCGCCTTCGAGGCCGTGCGCCCGTCCCTCGTCGCGGACCTGCTGGCCTGCGCCGGTGGCCGCGAGCTGTCCGCGGGCGGTTTCGCGGACGACGTACGCGTGGCTGCCGAGCTCGGCGCGAGCGAGGTCGTCCCGTTGCTTCACGGCGACGCCTTCCGCCCGCTCGGGCCTGGCGTCTAGCCCGGGGTCGGTGAGTGCGGCTCCGCTGCGGCCGTGGGTGCGGCAGTCACTGCAATTGCTGGCGCGTGGCCCTGCTCACGCCGATTTCACGGGCCATACGCCAACAATTGAACTGTTACGGCCCCCCGCTGGGCGCCGTCAGCAGCCGGTCGTGGTGCCGCAGACAGTCATCCTCACCGGCACCAGCAGCACGTAGTCGTCGTCGTCGACGCGGTACGTGATCCGCACCCCGGTGAGCCGGGCGCCCGAGGCGCCGGCGGTGACGGCCAGCAGCAGCTCGGTGCGGGGCTGGTCGAGGTCCGCGACCTCGGTGCAGCGCTGAGCGACGTACGCCGCGGCCAGGTCGGGGGTCAGCTCGCCCCGCCACGGGCCCGCGGCCAGCCGGTCGGGGGGTCGGCCGGCGACCCCCGTGAGCGGTGCCCACGAGTACGCCGGATCGGCTCCTCGCGCGGCGGCCGCCGGCACCAGCCGGAGCCAGGGCTGCACCGAGGCGGGGTTGGTGGCGGTCTCGGCGGTCACGGAGGTCAGCCGCAGGTCCGCGCCGGGCTCCGTGGTGCACAGGGTGACGGCCCCGAAGGTGACCGCCCCGTCGAGCTCCGCCCCGTCGAGCTCCGCCCTGTCGGGCGCCGACCCGTCGTCCGCAGTCGGGGCGACGGCCACGGGAGGGCCGGTGACGGCTTGCAGGGGCCCGTCGGTGCGCGGCTCGCCCTGGTCGGCGCGGCCCGTCGCGCAGCCGGCCATCAGGCCAGCCACCAGGCCAGCCACCAGGGCAGCCATCAGGACAGCGGTCAGCGGCGCGCTCGCGCAGCGGGGTCCCAGGCGACCCATGCCCACCTCTTCTCACGGCCCCCCGGGAAGGCACCAGGATATCGGCGCAGGCCCGCGGCCGGGTGCGGTTCGGAGCGTTCGTCTAGGGTCGGCAGGCGTGAGCATCCTCGACGCCGCCCGCGCGGGCATGGACCCTGACATCCGGCCCCAGGACGACCTCTTCGGTCACGTCAACGGCCGCTGGCTGGACGAGACCGAGATCCCCGCCGACCGCTCCAGCTGGGGCGCCTTCGTCACCCTCGCCGACACGGCCGAGGCGCAGGTGCGCGAGATCATCGAGCAGCTGGCCGCCGGCACCGAGCCGGACGCCGACGACCCGCAGGCGGCCGAGGACGCCCGCAAGATCGGCGACCTGTTCGCCTCGTTCATGGACACCGACCGGATCCAGACACTGGGCGCGCGCCCGCTGCGTCCGCTGATCGACGCGGTGGCCGGGCTGCGCGACGTCCGCGACCTGGCGGCGTTCCTCGGCGAGTTCGAGCGGGTCGGGGGCTACGGCCTCTTCGGCTCCTACGTCAACAACGACGACCGCGACTCCGAGCGCTACCTCTTCCACCTCGGCCAGGGCGGGCTCGGGCTGCCCGACGAGTCCTACTACCGCGACGACAAGTTCGCCGAGATCCGTGACGCGTACGTCGGCTACCTCACCCGGCTGCTCGGGCTGGGTGGCCACGAGGCGCCCGAGCAGGGGGCGGCGCGGATCCTGGCCATCGACACCCGTCTGGCCGCCGGCCACTGGGAGCGCGCCGAGACCCGCGACGTGCAGAAGACCTACAACCTGCTGACCGGCGCCGAGCTCAAGGAGCTCTGCCCGTCGTTCGACTGGGACGCCTACGTCACCAACCTCGGCGCGAGCGACATCGACCCCCAGCGGGTGCTGGCCGAGGTCTGCGTGCGCCAGCCGTCGTACTTCGCCCACCTCTCGACGGTGCTCGACGAGGTCCCGCTCGACGAGTGGCGCGACTGGCTGCTGGCCCACGTGCTGCGCTCCGCGGCGCCGTACCTCACCGACGAGTTCGTCGAGGCCAACTTCGACTTCTACGGCCGCACCCTCAACGGCACGCCCGAGCTGCGGGCGCGGTGGAAGCGCGGGGTCGCCTTCGTCGAGGGGGCGCTGGGCGAGGCGGTCGGCAAGGAGTACGTCGCCCGCCACTTCCCGCCGACGTCCAAGGAGCTGATGGACGACCTGGTCGCCAACCTGCTCGCGGCCTACCGCGAGTCGATCTCGACGCTCGACTGGATGAGCGAGCAGACCAAGCAGCGGGCCTACGACAAGCTCGACACCTTCCGGCCCAAGATCGGCTACCCCGAGAAGTTCCGCGACTACTCCGCCCTGCACGTCGCCTCCGACGACCTGCTGGGCAACGTCGCGGCCGCCTCGGCGTTCGAGACCGACCGCCACCTGCGCAAGATCGGCTCGCCGGTCGACCGCGACGAGTGGTTCATGCTGCCGCAGACCGTCAACGCCTACTACAACCCCGGCACCAACGAGATCTGCTTCCCCGCCGGCATCCTCCAGGCGCCGTTCTTCGCCCCCGACGCGGAGGCCGCCGAGAACTACGGCGGCATCGGCGCGGTCATCGGCCACGAGATCGGGCACGGCTTCGACGACCAGGGCGCCCAGTACGACGGCGCCGGCAACCTCAACGACTGGTGGACCGCCGACGACAAGGCCGCCTTCGAGGTGAAGTCGACGGCCCTGATCGCGCAGTACAGCGAGTTCGAGCCGCGCACCCTGCCCGGCGAGAAGGTCAACGGGGCGCTCACCGTCGGTGAGAACATCGGCGACCTCGGTGGTCTGACGATCGCCCACAAGGCCCTGGTG
>CAWJSY010000006.1:0-739306 GCA_963845645.1 uncultured Actinomycetota bacterium | reverse complement strand
GTCGTGGTCGGTGGCCTGGGTGAGCAGGAACGCCTCGGCCTGGGTGATCACCTCGGGTGTGGTGTCGTCGGGCAGGGCGTCGACGGCGTCGATGATCACCCGGGCCTGGTCGGGCAGCAGGTCACCGGCCGCCAATGCTGCACGGAGGGGGGTGTGCTGGTCGGTGTCGAGGGCGGTGGCGAGGTGGGTCTTGCGGTGGGCCTCGGCGCGGGTCATCTTCGTCTGGGTGGCCCACCACACTGCGGTGGAGGTGGCGCCGGACTGGTCTTCGACGTGGCGGGTCTGGGCGGTGGTGGCGAGGCGGGCCTCGAGCTCGGCGAGCCGGCCGGTCAGGCGGGTGACTTCGAGGAGGGTGTCGCGGACCTCGCCGTCGCTCATCGACCAGGTGGGGGTGTCGGTGAGGTGGTCGAGCTCGGCTCGGATGTGGGCGCACGCGACGGGAATCGGGTGGTCCGATCCGGTGCCGTCGAGGTGCTTGCTCATGGGTCCACTCAAGCAGGGGGCACCGACACTGAGAGCCTGGATTCGGGGTTGTCCACAGGGGTCTCAGGTCACGGGTCGGTAACGACTTTCGGGCTCAACGATGGGGGTTTCGCGGGGCGGTCGGGTGCGGGGGTTTCGATACGGTCGGCGCCGAGGGCGCCTCCCTACTCAACCACCGACAACAGGCGCTGGGGTGCCTCTCTGCTCGACCACCGACAACAGGCGCTGGGGCGCTTCCCTGCTCAACCACCGGCGGTGGACCGCGGCACGCCTCCTGCTCGACCACCGGGGCAACAGCGCCTCCCTGCTCGACGACCGCGGCGGCTCTCGCGCCCAGCGCCCCTAGGCGGCGACCTCAGTCGCCCAGCGGGGCGAGCAGGGCCTTGTCGCCGTTGAAGGCGAAGAGCAGGAGGTCGGCCATCGTGAAGCGGTTCGCCTTGGCGCCCAGGCGGGGCTTGAAGGCGGTGTTGCGCACGATCGAGAACGTGCTGCCCTCCATCGCCCGGTGGATGGTCTCGACGACGATGCGGGCGCCGACGCCGGTCAGCCTGCCTCCCGCCAGCTCGGCCTCGCGCAGCACGTAGAACCATAGCGGCGTCGCGGCGGTGAACTTCGTCTTCTGGGCACCGGTGAGCCCCGTCAGGTCGGCGGTGCCGCCGACGCTCTCGAGGATCTGGGCCGCGGTCAGCTTCGTGACGGGGACGCCGGCCGCGGCGAGCCGGTCGGCCATCTGCTGGCCGGTGGCCAGCTTGACCATGCCGGCGCGGGTGAGGTTGCGGAAGGCCAGGTTGGCCACGATCGTCCCGACGTCGCTGTCCTTGCCTCCGAAGGATCCCTTGGGAAGCGAGCCGAGGGGTGCGGTCAGGGCGGTGTCGATGCCCCGGGCCAGGTTGGGCTTGCCGCTCGGCGACTTGAGGTCGGGGCGCCCGACCGAGGAGAAGGCGTACATCCGCCGCCAGTCGGCGATCCAGTTGCTCGGGAGGGCCCCGGCCCCCTCGCTGAGGAACCCTCCGGTCCCGGAGAAGTCGAAGAGGAAGCCGAGCGTGCCGTCCGTGCCGGCGAACCGCCTGTTCCAGTCGTAGTCCTTCCGGATCATCGAGTGCCCGAAGCGGAAGGCAGCGACCGAGAACTCGACCGGCATGGTCGGCATCGTCATCGGGTCGGCCCCGACCTCGAAGACCTTGCGGCCGTGGGTGAAGACGTCGTCGACCACCGCCGGGTCACAGATCCGCTTGAGGAAGTCGGTGCGGATCATCCACTGGTAGTGCAGCGTCACCAGGCGTCGCGCGCGGATGAACCTGGCCGCAGCCGGTACGTCGGCGTCGAGCGTGTCGACGACCCGGTTGTGGAAGCGGATCATCGCCAGGTGGGTCTGCGCCACCGCGAGGTTCTCGTCGTTGCGGTGGTCGGGGATCAGCGCCCGACGGCGGTTGGGGCCCTTCTCCTTCGTCCCGACCCGCGCGAGGTCGAAGCCGACCTGCGCCTTGTCCGGTCCGGTGCGCACGGTCTTGCCGGTGATCAGGTGGCGGTCGTCGGCGTAGAACTCCTGCGAGACCGGGTCGGTGGGGCCGGCGCCGTAGAGCGAGTCGAGGTCCAGCGTGGGCGACCGCCCCTGCAGCAGCGCGGCCGGCGAGACCTGGTCGCCCAGCATCACCAGGGTCTTGTCCATGGTGAGGTCGTGGTCGACGAACTGGCCGACGTACGTGTAGCCGGCGGGGACCGTGCTGTCGAGGCCCGCCGGCCCGACCATCGCGTTGGCCACCTTCTTGCGCAGCGCCTCCGGCAGCGGCGCGGGCCCGGCCGGCCCCATCCGCGAGAACCGGAACTCCGGAGCCTCACCCCGGGCCAGTCGCGTCTCCTCTTCGATCGGGAACGCCGAGCGCCCGTGCGGCGGCGTACCCCTCAGGTCGTCTCTACTCATCGCTACCTCCCCCGATCGAAGGTTAAATCGCGACCGACCTGCACGGACAGGCCCCAAGGACGCCGCACCCCCTGGCCCGGACGGGCTACGTCGGCATGGCCCGAGCGGGACTGGCGGCGTCGCCCCCACCGCGGTACGACGGTGGGGCGGTCCGCTCGGGCCGCCGTCATCCCCTGGAGTCCACATGTCCGCGACCCCCTCCCGACGTACGTCACTCCCCCTCGTCATCTCGCTGCTGGCGCTGGTGATCTCGCTCGGCGGCACCAGCTATGCGGCGGTCAAGATCAACGGCAACCAGGTCAAGGCCGGGACACTGCCCGGCAAGGCGTTGAAGGCCAAGACCGTCAAGCGCGCCAAGGTCGCCCCGGACACCCTGACCGGCGCGCAGGTCAAGGAGGCGACACTCGGCAAGGTGCCGAACGCCGGCCGGGCGGACACGGCCGGGCAGGCCGACCTCGCGCTCGACGTGCCCGACGGGGCCATCCGCGCGGGCGACCTCGGTGCGATGAGACCCCGGGTCGCGACTCAGGCCGTCGCCGCAGGCGCCAGCCTGACCCTGGCGGCACGATGCTCGCCCGGGGAGGTGGCGATCTCCGGTGGTCACTCCAGCACGGGGGAGCTGTTCGTCCGCTCGTCAGGTCGGAGCCAGACCGACGGATGGTTCGTCTCCGTCGTGAACACCGGCGGAACCACGGGGACGTTGAACGTCATCGCCTACTGCCTCGCGCCCTGACCCCCACGGCACCGATGCCCTATCCTCGGGGTGCGGACGGGCTGACCGGGCGACCGCGTGGACCTGGGTGACCAGGTCCCCGAGGAAGGTCCGGGCTCCACAGGGCACGGTGGTGGGTAACACCCACCCGGGGCAACCTGCGGGACAGTGCCACAGAAAACAGACCGCCGGCGTCACCGGTCTCCGGACCAACGGCGCAGGCAAGGGTGAAACGGTGGTGCAAGAGACCACCAGCACGCCGGGCGACCGGCGTGGCTAGGCAAACCCCACCGGGAGCAAGATCGAACAGCGCACGTTCGAGGGCGGCTCGCCCGAGTGCGCGGGTAGATCGCTGGAGGCGGCCGGCAACGGTCGTCGTAGATGGATGGTCGCCCCGCCTGCTGGTCAGGCGGACAGAACCCGGCCTACAGGTCAGCCCGTCCGCACCAGGCCTCTGACCTGTGGAAACGCACTCAAGACCCCCCCCGTTAGTCCGCAGATAGTCCGCAACTCGTCGAGCTCCCAGCACCGCATCGACTGCCTCGCGGGCGGACGGAACGATCGACCGATCTCTAGCGGTCATCGCTACGCTTCGTGCATGTCGCTCCTGGACCGCATCTCGATCGATCCCGAGGTCGTGCACGGTCGTCCCGCTGTGCGTGGGACCCGGATGAGAGTCACCGACGTCCTGTCCCTGCTCGCCTCCGGCGCGGACGAGACCGAGATCCTCGAGGACTACCCGTACCTGACGTCCGAGGACGTTAAGGCGTGTCTCGCTTACGCCGCGGCCTCGGCTGACCACGCCATCATCGCCACGTGACCTGACAAGGTTCCCGGTCGGCGCGCGGCTCGCAGTCCCATGAGAAGCTGCGCCCGACCGTTGGTGATATGTGGGTGATCCGCCCGCACAATGCCGATGAGCGGATGCGCCCAGGCGAGTGGTGAGCTGCGCTTTCTGCTCGGTCCGGGGGCTCTGCGGTCTCCGGCTCAGTCGGAACCGAGATGAAGGCGGCAGCGCGGCGATCGCCAGCAGCCCACGCGGCGGCCGCCTGAGGAACGCCGGGGCACGAGTCGGCGACTACGTTGTCGTGGAGACCGGACTCACCGATCGGGCCGCCGCTCACGACGCCTGGCCAGCGCACCCAGGGCCGCAGTGGCGACCGGCAGCACCCACCGTTGCCCAGCCATCACGTCCAGGGTCGCGTAGCGTCCCGTCGCCCAGCTCCGTTTGTACGGCACGTCGCCGAGCAGCAGGTCGATCTTGCGGTACCCGTGCTTGTACGCCCAGTCCAGCCCGGCCGCCTGCAGGATGTGCCCGGGCGAGTAGGACGCAGCGTGGGGGTCGAAGCGACCCACCCAGGCGTGCAGCGTCGCGTCCGCGAGCAGGTAGAGGTCGAAGCAGACCGGGCGCTCGTCGACGTACCCAACGAAGACGACGGCGGTCCCGGCCGCCACCTCGGCGCGCAGGTACGCGCGGGTGAACTCGCCCCATTCCCCCTCTAACAGGTGTTGGCGCGGCCGCGCGGCCTCCGCGGCGTCGAAAACCGACTGGACGTCCGGCAGCAGCCCCTCGAGCTGCGCGGGGCTCTCGGCCACCTGGCAGGTGAACGTCGAACCGGCCGTCTCCACCCGGCGCTGGGCCACCCGGAGCGTGCGCCGCATCCGACTGCGGGTCGAGACGGCCAGGTGAGCGGCCGCGTCACCGGTCAGCTCCACCACCGGACACGTGTCCCGCGGAGCGGTGGTCGCGGCGCGGCCCGGCACAGCGGCCAGCGCCGCCAACCCAGAACGCCCGTCGCGGCACTCCACGAGCTGGGCCAGCGCGGCAGGGTTGTCCAAGACCGCGGCCCACACCCGCCCGGCGGTCTCTTCGGCGTGCTCGTCGGGGAGCACCAGCGCCTCGGTCACGGTGCCGAGACCGTGGCCCAGCCAGCGGATCACACTGAACGGCCCGACCCGCCGCTCGTGCAACGGCGCCAGGCCGACCAGCTCCTCGCCCCGCCGTACGGCGACGACGAGGAGCCGGCTCCTCGGCAGTCTCGACCCCAGGTGCTCCCACCACGACAGCGCGTAAGACGGACGCGGGAACGGTCCGGCGCGGCAGGTGTCGGCCAGCGCGTCCCACTCCTCCGCGAGCGACGCTGCCCGCTCCGCGTTTCGCACCACCTCGGTCCCCCACACGGGACCAGTATGTAGGACTCAGGGTGTGTCAGCCCCCGGCCGACAACGAGCGCACCGTGCTGGCCGGGCTTCCCCACACTGCATGCCTGTCCGCTGTTCTCCTCCGCCACGGCGTTCGCGGACCGACACGGCACGGGTCCAGCCTCGCTGCCGGGACTGCGCGCGGGCGTGGCGGTGACCTACGAGACGGGCGCCGCTGAGCCCGCGCAGCTCGCCCACGAGGTACGACCGGACCGCCGGTCGGATCAGCACCGCCCCGGGAGGCCGCGCCTCAGGCTGACCACCGGCGCGCACGGGGCGCCGTGGAGACGACCCCGTCCCTCGACCGCGACGCCACCCCTCGCCCTTTGATCAGACGTGGTCATGACCCAGGGCGCGGATCCCCTGCGGGCCAGCGGCGCGCAGGACCACGACCGCGCCGAGGTAGACCAGCGCGGTCAGGACCGCTGCGGGGATCCACGGAAGCCACCACGCGGCGCTCACGCCCACCACCCCGGCCGTCAGCGCCGCCGCGACGATGCGCAGCAGGGGCGGCCGCGGGAACCGGCTCAGCCCAGGCACGCGCTGCGCCTCTCGAAGCATCCAAGCCACCACCAGCAGGTTGGTGGCCAGCGTGGCATAGGCCGCCCCCTCGTAGCCGTAGGCGGGGATCAGGGCCAGGTTCAGCGCGACGTTGAGGACGAGCCCGACGCCGATGATGAGCGGGTAGCGCCTGTTGCGCCCCGCCGCGACCAGGACGATCAGCGCCAGCCCGGTGGCGAAGGCCACCGCGTCCGCGGCCACGACCACGCGCGCCGCGTGCGCCGCCTGCTCGTAGGTCGACCCGTACAACAGTCCGATCACGTCCTCGGCGAACAGCATGAACTCGACCAGGGCCAGCCCCAGGAACAGAGCCAGCAGCGTGGCGCCGCGGCGCACGGTCGCCACGAACGCCTCGGCGCGGTCGGGCCAGGCGGCGACGAGCACTGGCAGGATGGCCGCGTTGACCGCCGTCGACGCCTCGTGCAGCAGGTCGACGAACTTGTAGGCGATCCCGTAGAAGGCGACCGCCTCGAACCCGTCCAGCTTGGACAGCAGCAGGCTGTCTGCCCGGTAGTAGATCGAGGCCAGGGCCGCGCCGGCCGACAGCGGCGCCGCCTCGGCCAGCATCGCTCCCCAGGCGCGGAGGTCGAGGGCGTAGCGGATCGGCGCCATGCGGTGGGCCGCGGGCGCCACCCAGAGCAGCACCAGCAGGTCGGCGAGCACGGCCGGGATCGTCAAGACCAGCAGCGAGCCGCCCGCCACCACGAGCGCGGTGGTCAGCCCCAGTTGCGCCGTGCGGCTCAGCACCCGGGTCAGCGAGAGTCCGCGCAGCCGACGGTGGGCCTGGAACACGGTCCCGTAGGCGTTCCCCGGCGCCCCGAAGAGGATCACCAGGCCCGCCACCAGGGTCGCGTGCAGCACCGTGGCCGGGTAGCCGGCCACGGCGACGAAGGCCACGACCACCCCGTAGGCGACGAGCCCGAGGGCGCTGCGCAGCATGATGTAGTTGCCGGTGAAGGCCGCCCGGTCGTCCCCGTGCAGGATCCCGCGCACCGCGATCCGCCCGATGCCGAGGTCGGTGAGCACCGAGACGATCCCCAGCGTGGTGAAGACCAGCGTGAACTGGCCGTACTCCGAGACCGACAGGGTTCGCACGATCAGCACGGTGCCGGCCCAGCCGAGGACGGCGATCAGCAACCTGCTGCTGAGCAGGACGCCGGCGTTGGTGAACAGGCTGTCGGGCTTCCTAGCGTCCATCGAACAGCCGGGCGCAGCGCCGGCGCAGTTCTCGGCGGGTGTGTGAGGACATGAACAGCGGCCCCTCGAGCAGCTTCTCCCGGTCGGCCTCCACCGGTCCCCACGAGGACTTGGTCCAGTCGATCACCCCGGTCACCCGGTCGCCCTGCGTGAGCAGGTTGCCCAACCAGTAGTCCCCGTGGACCAGCACCTGGTCGCCGCGCCGGGTGGCCGCCTGGATCCGCAGCAGCACCTCGGCGGCTCGGTGGGTCCAGGTCACGAGTTCGTCCGCGTTCATCCGCTCGGTGACCAGTGGATCCCCGTGCAGCCACTCCATCCACACAGAGTCGCGCGCCGGCCGGCGCAGCATGCGCGGCGCCAGCCCGAGCCCCGCGGCCGCTACCACGCTCAGGGCCTGGGCCTCGGCGTCGGCGCGCGAGGGCATGGTGTAGCGCTTGTCCACGATCGCGGCGGTCTCGCCGCGGATCAGCTTGACTTCCCGGCTGTCCCGGTTGGCACTCATCCCGGTCACCCGGTCCGGGTCCGGGACGTGCGACCCACGCACGGCCAGCACCAGCCAGCCGGGCAGCAGGCCGCTGAACCAGCTCCGGTCTGCAGAGGTCCGCAGCACGCGTACGCCGTGCGCCCGCGCGCCGCTCAGGGGCACCGAGGCCGCCTTCAGGACAGCCCGGGTGACCAGCGGCAGGTCGAGGTCGAACGCGATGACCGGTTCCCGAGCCGAGCGCAGGACCCCGAACGACTGGACCGGCTGAAGCCCGTGCCCGCGCAGCTCGGACCGCACGCCCGCCAGAGTGCCGACGCCGTACGGCGGCGCGGGCCGGTCCGCAGACCGGAGCGCTCTGAGCGGGCTCCTCGCGTTGGCGGTCAGGGCCACGAAGCGCCCCGTGGGTGCGAGCGCGGCGACGTCCTCGGCCAGCCGCTCCCGACCGCGGCCGATCACGACGTCCCAGCCCCTGCCTGTCGATCCGGAAGGCATCGGGTGCTGGGCGACCTCGGCCCCGGCGGCGGTCAGCAGCTCACGGACCGTCGGCGGCAGTCCCTCCGACAACAGGACGCGCCGGCCCTCCAGCTCCCCCAGCAGGTGCAGCCACAGCGTCTCGACCCGGACCGGGACGGGCGGGTCGACCGTCGGTGGTGGGAGCATGGGCGTCATCATCGCGCACGGCACCGGCGCGGAGCCAGGGGACCCACGCCCCAGGGCGGTCTGACCGAGAGGTGGTACCGATGCTTCCTTCAGGACGGGCGGCATGGTGTGCTGGGCCCGTGGGGATGGCATGGTCACCGTGAGCGCGCCCGTCCCGGACCCGGTCCGTCGCTCGGGGGTGACTGCGCACCTCGTCGACGCCCTGGCGACCGGCCCGCTGCTGGTGGTGGGCAGCCTGCCCCCGGCCGGTCGCGACCTCGACCTCCTGGTGCCCCCGGGGGCGCGGCTCGAGGACGCGCTCGCCCAGCACGGGTTCAGGGCGCGGGAGGGGTGCTGGGTGCGCTGGGCGACCGACGACGGTCTGCTGCGGGCCGACGTGGTCGAGCTGCTGGGCCCGGAGGACCTCGACCTCGATCCCGCGCGCGCCGAGTGGGTGTGGAGCAACACCTTGCCGCTGGCTCCCTTGGCGCATCTCCGGCGGCCCGCGCCGGCTCTGAGCTTGCTGCTGCTGGCCCGCCGCTACCGGGGCCGGACCGCACAGGTCGACCGTTGGCGGCCGCGCATCACCGAGGCGCTAGCCGAGGAAACGACCGCTTGGGACCAGGCCGCCGCGCAGGCCGACGCCTGGGGGGTGAGGCGGCGGCTTGCTGCCCTGCGGGCCGCCAGCACCGGTCCGATCGCCCGCGGCGCGGTGTACGCAGCCGCTCGCGAGGGTCGCCGGACCGGCCCGCTGCGCGCCGCCGCCGCGGTCCTCGATGTGCCGCGGCCGCGCCGAAGCCGCGTGCTGGCCCTCTCCGGACTGGACGGCGCCGGCAAGAGCACGCAGGCGCAGCTGGTCGCGGTCGCCCTCGGCGACCTCGGCGTCACCACTGCCGCGTGCTGGTCCCGGATGTCGAGCAGCAGCTGGTTGTTCCGGACCGACCGCCGCCTGGCTGGGCACCGGCGGCGACTGCGGGCGCGGCTCGCCCAGCGGCGACCGGCTGGCTCTGCGCCAGTCGAGAAGCCCGCTGAGGCCCGGGCCGTGCGGCGGCTGAGGCTGCGCTACCCCTGGCTCACGTGGTGCTGGGCCTGGATGGTCGCCTTCGACACGGTGGTCGCGCAGCGCAGCGCGCTGCGGAAGGTGGACCGCGACGTCGAGGTCGTCGTGTGCGACCGGTACCGACTGGACTCACTGGTGCACCTCAGCGCCACCTACGGCCGAACCGTCGACATGACCTGGCAGAACCGCTTGGTCCGAGCGCTGCTGCCCCGACCCGCGGCCGCCGTACTGCTGCGTCTGCCCGCCACGGACGCCTTCGCGCGCAAGCGTGACGAGTTCACCGTCGAGGAGTTGGACGCCCACAGCCGCTGGTACGACCGGCATGCGGCCACCGAGGGGGTCACGGTGCTGGATGCGCTCGCGGACCGCGTCGTGCTGGCCGAGCAGATCACCGACGAGGTGCTCGCGTCGCTCCGCGGTGGTCTGCGGTGAGCCGTCCCACCGCGTTGGTGACCGACGCTGGCACCGCATCCGGGATCACCGTGGTCCGCTCGCTCGCGCGGGCGGGCTGGCGGGTGGTCGCCGCCGACTCGTCGCGACGGAGCCCGGCGTTCGTCTCGCGCCACGTCAGCGAGCGTCGCCTGGTCCCGTCGGCGGAGGAGGACGCGGACGTCGCGATCGAACGGCTCCTGGCCGTCATCCGCGCCACGCAGCCCGATCTGATCATGCCGGTCACCGACCAGGTGATCTTCCCGTTGCTGGACCGGGCCGGCGAGCTGCCCGCCACGACCCGGGTGGCGGCCGCGGCACGGGAGGCCATGGAGGTCGCCCGGTCCAAGGACCTGACGCTGGCGCTCGCGGAACGGGTCGGGGTCCCGGTCCCGCCGTGGCGGCTAGCCGAGAACCCGGAGCAGGCCCTTACCGCCGCGGCCGAGCTGGGCTGGCCGGTGGTGTGCAAGCCGGTCATGTCCCACGTCCTGACCGGCTCCGGCCGGATCGAGACCAAGGGCGTGACCTTCGCCCGAGACACCGCGCACCTCGAGCGCCTGCTCGACGCCGGAAGCCTGGGCGCCCGCACGTTGATCCAGACCTTCGTGCCGGGCCACGGCGTCGGCATCGACGTGCTGTGTCACCAAGGCCGGCTGCTCGCGGCGTTCCAGCACCGCCGGCTCCGCGAGGTGCCGTACTGGGGCGGGATGAGCTCGCTGCGTGCCAGCGAGCCGCTGGACGGGCAGCTGCTGACCCTGACCCGAGAGCTGCTCGGCGAGCTCGGGTGGACCGGCTTGGCCATGGTCGAGTTCCGCACCGGTCCGGCCGGCCCGGTCCTGATGGAGATCAACGGACGGGTCTGGGGCTCGATCGCTCTCCCGGTCCGCGCCGGGATGGACTTCCCGGCCCGGTGGGCCGACCTGATCCGGAACGGCCCGCCGGCCGACCGCCGCCTGGACGACCGCTACCGCTCGGGGGTCCGGTGCCGGCACTTCGCGTTGGAGCTGCGCTGGGCCGCCCAGGCGCTCTCACGACCGGACACGCCGCCCGGCGTGACCCCCCCGCCGCGCGCGGCCGCGGTCCCGGTGCTGGCCGGCCTCGTAGATCCACGCAACGAGTTCGACGTCCAGAGGCTCGACGACCCGCTACCCGGCCTAGTCGACGCGGCCGCTGCGTGGGGCGCCGTTCTGCGTCGCCTCGTCCAGGGAGCGGGTCGTCCGCCAAGCGACCACAACCACCGCTACTGGTCGGGCACGGCACTGGCCGACCGGTACGCCCGACCAGAAGGGCTCACCGCACCGGAGGCCGCCTTCATCGCACTCGCGCCGCGGCTGGAGAGCGCAGCCGTGCTCGACCTCGGGGTCGGTGGGGGCCGGACCTCGGGGGTGCTGGGGCCGCAGGTCCGGCGCTACGTCGGGGTCGACTACTCCCTGCCGATGATCGAGGCCTGCCGCCGGCGGTTCGCGGGGCAGCCGCTTGCCGAGTGCTTCGAGGTCGCTGATGCCCGGGACCTGTCCCGGTTCGGGGACGGGGAGTTCGACCTCGTCTTGTTCGGGGCCAACGGGCTGGACTACGTCGACCACGAGGACCGACACCGAGTGTGGGCCGAGCTGGCCAGGGTGTGCGCCCCCGGAGGCCTGTGCGGGGTCTCCTCCCACAACCGAGGTGCGCTCCCGTCGGCGCTGAGCATGTCCGGGCTGTACCGCAAACTGCGGGCGACCCGTTCGGCCCGTCGGCTCCCGCTCGCGCTGCTGCGCCACGGGGGTCGACAGCTGGGGAGTCGACTGCGCAACCCGACCCCGAGCGCGCTGATGGCCCAGCCGTGGGTGGTCGTGACCCGAGGCGGGGCCCGCCACCCGGTCCAGACCTACTACGTCGGAACCGAAGAGATGCAACACCAGATCACGCGACACGGATTCGAGGTCGTCGAGGTCCTCGACCCCGCCGGCCACCGCGTAGCCGACGGCGCTCTGCAGAACTCCGCCCAACCGTGGCTGTTCTGGAGCCTGCGACGGGCCGAACCGACCCTCGACAAGTGAGGCCCCGCCACCGGATCGAGTCATCACCCACCTCGACCCGCAGTGTCGGGCGCAACTTCAGGGTTTTGAGGGCACGCCGTCGGCTCCGCCACGCCGGGCCTCGGGCGGAGCCCGAACATGCCGCGAACTGGGCGGACAAGGCTTCAATGCGAGCAAGCACCGATGTCTGTGCTGTCAGTGCGGGACTCCCCGCACTGACAGCGGGTCTACTTGTAGTGGAGTCGCGCTTGGAGGATGACCAGGTCCTCGTCGTCGACGAGGTACACCAGGCGATGCTCCTCGGTGATTCGGCGTGACCACGTCCCGGCAAGCACATGCTTGAGTGGCTCAGGCTTGCCGATGCCTTCGGTCGGATCACGTAGAGCGTCATCGATCAACCGATTGATCCTCTTCAGGACTTGCCGGTCGGCTTGGAGCCAGTGCGTGTAGTCGTCCCCGCCGTGCGGGGTGAACACCAGCCTCACTCGGCGAGCTCGTGCTCGCTCCTGTCGCCAAGTTTCGCCTGCTGAAGGCTCTCCAGGAGTCGCTTGGCGTTGGCCGGCACGCGGAGCAGGTACGCAGTCTCCTCGAGGGCGGCGTACTCGTCCGCGGACACCAGCACGGCGTCCCCACGACGAGAGGTGATCGCCACCGCGACCCGGTCGTTGTTCACCTTCTCGATCAACGGAAACAGGTTCTTTCGCGCCTCGCTCGCGGTGACAGACATTCCGCACTCCTTCAGATAGTGGTACAACATCACGGTACTACTCTGGTCAAGAGGAGAGCGATCGGGCCCACCCGTCGACGACTGCTCCCGCAGGTCCTTCCACGTGCGCCGGAGAGTGCGGACCTGGGCGAGCCGCTCGTCGACCAGGTGGTTGGGGCTGGTGAACGCAGACGCAGCCGATCGCGCCTCCGTGACCCTGTCGCAGTGCGTGACGTCGGGGCAGTCGGCCGAGGGCGAACCGGCGCTCCCCGGGCTTGCGTGCGGCCGCCGTCAGTCCGCATCTAGTCCGCAAGAAGTCCGCAACTCATCGAGAACTGCACTCAACAACGGTCACCGCGATTCTGCGTTTCCGCAGGTCAGAGCCGATATGGCCAAATGACGGCCAGGACCGATTCAGGCGGGGACGCTTCCCGGCCTACAGGTCAGCCCGTCCCCGCCACCACGTCTGGTCTGTAGTCGGGGTCCCTGGGCCGTGTTCGGGCCCCGAGCGGTCGGCACGAAATCTCCCGCGCCAGGACCGAGCGGGGACTCCCGGACGGGCTTCACAATCACCGCACAACCGGCTCACAGGGTCCACCTACGTCGGGGGTGTCACATGGAGTCAATCAAGCCACCCGCTCATCGCCCGAACCTCAAGGACCCTCATGTCTGTCTTCGCCTTCATCACCGCCGACCTCGTGGCCATCGGTCTGATGGTCTTCGCGCTGTACTTCCCGCGCCATCGCCGCCGTGACCTGATCGTGGCGTTCCTGTCGATCAACGTCGGCGTCATGGGAGTCACGTACGCGATGTCCACCGCGGAGCTGTCGCTCGGTTTCGGCCTGGGCATCTTCGCGGTGCTGTCGATCATCCGCCTGCGGTCCACCGAGATGGACCACGCCGAGATCGCGTACTACTTCACCGCGATCGCGCTCGGCCTGCTCGGAGGGTTCCCCTCGATCTCCCCGGCCGTGAGCCTCACGCTGATGGCCGTGCTGCTGGGCGTCATCGCCGTGGGCGACAGCCCGGCGCTGTTCCCCCACACCCGCCAGCAGACCATGGTGCTCGACCGCGCCGTCACCAACGAAGCAGCGGCTCGCGACATGCTCGAAACGATCCTCGGTGCCCGCATCGACCGCGTGGTGCTGCGCAAGGTGGACCTGGTCTCCGAGAGCACGGTGTGCGACGTCAGGTTCACCCTGCCGAGTGCCGGCCGGACTCTCCACGTCGCTCCCGACGACCTGATCGGATCGACCTTCGACGAGGGCGCAGCCTTCGCCATCCCGGCGAGTGTCCGATGACGACCTGGATGGACACGGTGCTGGCGCTGCCCACCCTCACCCTGGACGAGGTGGACGAACAGGCCTCCCTGCAGACCAGGATCGACCGCAAGTACGTCGTCCGGCCCGAGGCCTGGGGCAACGTGCTCGCCGCGCTGCCCAGCGAGCCGCGCGTGCTCCAGATCGACGGCCGACGCAGCTTCCGGTACTCCTCCACGTACTACGACACGGCCGAGCTGGACAGCTACCGGGACGCGGCCCGCGGCCGCCCCCACCGCTACAAGGTGCGCACCAGGCACTACCTGGACACCGGCTCGAGAGCGGTCGAGGTCAAGACGCGCTCGTCGTCCGGGGCCACGGCCAAGAGTCGGCAGTGGCTCGACGCGGGCGCGACACCTGACGGGAGTCTCCTGCCCGCCGACGCCGCCAGCTTCGTCGGCGGGTTCGAACGGATCGGCGACACGGCCCACCGGCTGACCGAGGTGCTGACCACGTCGTACGAGCGCGTGACGCTCGTGACGGCCGACGCGCGAGTGACCGTGGACCGGCGCGTCGCCGCAGCCGATGTCCACGGCCGGCACCTGGACTACGGCGACCTGCTGATCGTCGAGACCAAGTCAGCGGGCGCGGCGGGTGCCGTCGACCGCGCACTGTGGGCGAGCGGCATTCGCCCGGCACGCATCAGCAAGTACTGCACCTCGCTCGCGGCACTGCGCCCCGACCTTCCCTCCAACAGGTGGTCGCGGTCCATCCGCCGCTACCTCCCCACCACCGCCGCGCCCGCCGCGGCGGCCTAGAAAGGCCTGACATGAACAAGCGTCCCTCCACCATCGTCGCCGGGCTCGCCCTGAGCGCGACCCTGGTCTTCAGCGGCTGCAGCGCCGGCACCACCGACGCCTCTGCCGCGACCGCCGCCTCATCGGTGACAGCTCCGGTCTCCGAGGTGAGCTATGCGGACCTGGACATCGACGAGGCAGACCTGTCCTTCGACGCGGCCGACGCCGTTGACATCACCCTGGCCGACGGAGCGTCCGAGGCCGGCACCGGCGTGAGCGTCGACGGGGACACCGTCACGATCGACGCCGCCGGCACCTACCGGGTCAGCGGCACGCTGACCTCGGGGTCGCTCGTCGTCGATGCGCCCGACGAGGTGGTCAACCTCGTGCTCGACGGCGTGGACATCACCGCCGTCGACGTGGCAGCGATCAACGTCGTCGAGGCCGACCACGTCGTGGTGTGGCTCGCCGACGGCAGCGACAACGTGCTCGCCGACGTCGCTGGGTCCGCGGTGGACGAGACCGTCGAGGACGCCCCCAACGCGACGCTGTTCTCGAGTGCCGACCTGTGGATCGCCGGCGACGGCGCGCTCTCCGTCACGGCCCACGCAGCCGACGCGATCACCTCCAAGGACTCCCTCGTGATGGCCGGCGGCGACGTCACGCTCGACGCGGCTGACGACGGCCTGCGCGGGAAGGACCACCTGGTGGTGACGGGCGGGACCCTCACCTCGGACGTCCAGGGCGACGCTCTGCGCTCGGACAACGAGTCGGTCGCCGACGAGCCGGATGCGGCGGTGGGCGTCATCTGGATCGACGGCGGGACGCTGGACCTCACGGCGGGCTCCGACGCGATGGATGCCGCACGCCAGGTCACGGTGCTGAGCGGCGACCTGACGATCGCCGCGGGCGACGACGGCATCCACTCCGACAACGTGCTGCGTATCGCCGGAGGAGTCGTCGACATCACCGAGAGCGTCGAGGGCATCGAGGGCGCCTACGTGTACCTCTCCGGCGGCGACGTGTCCGTCGTGTCCAGCGACGACGGCATCAACGTCGCCGGTGGCGCGGAGGCACTCACGGAGACGACGACGGGGGTTGGCGACGACGCCGCTGCGGGCGGCCCCCCGGCGGGCGGCCCCCCGGAGGGCGGCGCGCCGGAGGGTGGCGCGCCGGCCGGCGACCAGGCGGGAGGCCGAGCCGGAGGTCCCCTCGGCGAGACGGCCGAGCTCGGCGACCAGGCCGCGACCGACCCGATCGACGACCTCGCCTCGCTCACGGTGGCCGCGATGGACGGCAGCGGCTTCGGCGGTCCGGCCGAGGGCGACAACGGTGACCGGCTCCTGGAGCTCAGCGGCGGGACGTACGTGATCGACACGACCAGCGACGGTGTGGACGTCAACGGATCGATGACCATGTCGGGCGGCACCCTGGTGGTCTCCGGCACCGAGGACGCGCGCAACGGCGCGATCGACGTGGACGACACGTTCACCGTCTCCGGCGGAACACTCGCAGCCAACGGCACGGCCACCATGGCGGTCGCGCCGGGTGAGGACTCCACGCAAGCGACTCTCGCGCTGACCTTCGGTGGCACCGTGCCGGCGGGGACGGCCATCACCATCACTGAGGGCGACGGAGCCCCGATCGCGTCCTTCACCACCCCGAAGGCATCGAACTCCTACCTCTACTCCTCCACCGCCCTGGAGGCTGGGACCGACTACACCATCTCGGTCGGCGGCGAGGTCACCGGAACCGCGACCGGTTGGCTGGTGCTCGACGGCACGGTCTCCGGCGGCGACACCATCGGCACGGTCGCCGCGCGCTAGTCGTCCGGCAGTCACGATGACTTCCGACCCGTCGGACGGTCACACTGTCGACGCAACTCACGAGGAGCATCCATGACACAGCTGGTCCGGGTCCACAACATGACGGTCTCCCGCGACGGCTACGCCGCCGGCGAGGGCCAGAGCCTCGAGCGGCCGTTCGGTCACGCCGACCCCGCGGTCCTCATGAGCTGGGCGTTCCCCACGGCGAGCTGGCCCAACCGGCCCGATCCCGGCGGCAGCCGCGGACTGGAGGACTACCTGGTCCGCGACTTCCACCGCAACATCGGCGCCGAGATCATGGGCCGCAACAAGTTCGGACCCCAGCGGGGTCCGTGGGCCGACCACGAGTGGCAGGGCTGGTGGGGGCAGGAGCCGCCGTTCCACACCCCGGTCTTCGTGATGACCCACCACGCGCGTCCCTCGTTCACGCTGTCCGACACGACGTTCCACTTCGTCACCGGCGACGCCGCCACTGTGCTGGAGCTCGCGCTCGAGGCCGCCGACGGCAAGGACGTCCGTCTCGGCGGCGGTGCCGACACCGTGCGCCAGTTCCTGGACGCCGGCCTCGTCGACACGCTCCACGTCGCGGTCGTGCCCGTGGAGCTCGGCGCCGGCTCCCGGCTGTGGGAGTCGCCCGAGGAGCTGCTCGACCGCTACCGCCGCGACGTCGTCCCCGGCTCCGACGGCGTCGACCACCACCTGTTCTGGCGCGACTGACAGGCGGGCACGTACGTCGCTGCCGAGCCCCGGGTGTGAGTCGACGGGTCGGGACCCGGCCGCGCGACGTACCGCGTGAGCTGGACCTTCGCGCTCAGGCGCGAGGCAGCGTTCGACCGTCGGGCAGCGTCCGGCCGCCGAGGAGCGCGACCAGGCGCCCACCGTCGGCGCCGACCGGCTCGCCGCTCCCCCAGCTCCAGTCGAGGTCGTCGGCCTCCAACCGGATGTCGGTGAGATCGAGGCCGAACACGGAGCCGCCGGCGGTGGTGAGCTGGTCGAGCACCGCGGTCGTCGCCTCGGCTGGTGCGACCGAGGGCCGGTCGAGCGCGACCGTCACGTCGAGGGAGTGGATGACGGCGTGGCTCAACGCCCCGGCGGCGCCACCACCCGGTGGCTGCCACGCGTGCAGCGTCGGCGACCGCAGCTGGTCGAGGAGGTCCGCGACGGGCAGCGAGGCGTCGCGCGCGGCCACGGCGTCGGAGAACGTGGTGAAGTCACCGCCGGCGGCCGCCATCCCGGCGCCGAACGCCGCCGGCGTCATCCGGGCCGGCATCGTCAGGTGCGCGACCGCGTGCCGCACCGCCCAGCCCTCGCACAGCGAGGGGGAGTCCCAGATCTCGGGAGCAGCGGCGAGGAGGAGGTCGGCGAGCCCGTGGCAGGTCGGGGCCACCCAGGTCTGCAGGTCGGTCATGAACGGTCTCCTTGGGTGAGATGAGCGAGGTGGTCAGCGAGCTTGTCGAGGGAGGTGAGGAAGCCGGCGCGGGCCTCGGGCGCGCGCATCGCCTGGGGCACGTTCCGCTGGTGGACGACGACCTCGGTCGTGCCGTCGCCGCAGTCGTGGAGCGTGCTGGTCGTGTGCATCCCGGTCTCAGGCTCGAGCCAGGCGAGCCGCTCGGGCGGGACGACCTCGGTGAAGGTGGCGACCATCCGGTGACTGCCGTGGTCGCCCACCATCAGGGTCTCGAACCGCCCGCCGGCGTGGAGCTCGACGACGATGCCGTCGAGCGGCGTGATCACGCCGCTCGGCCCCCAGAAGTGGGCGAGCTCGGTGGGCTCGGTCAGGCACCGCCACACCAGCTCGCGCGACGCTCGGAGGACTCGTCGGTGGATGAGCTCGTCGTCGTTCACCGGCCCTCACGCTCCTGCACGTGGGACAGGTGCGCCTCCAGCCGGTCCACCCGGTCCGTCCACGTGCGTCGGCTCTCCTCGATCCAGGTCAGCGCGGTCGTGAGCGCCCCCGGCTCGAGGCGGCACGGCCGGGTCTGGCGGTGGCGGCTCTGGCTGATCAGCCCCGACCGCTCGAGCACCCGGATGTGCTGAGACACCGCCTGCAGGCTCATGGCGTACGGCGCAGCCAGCTCCTTGACCGTCGCCTCACCCGCGCCGAGCCTGGCCACGATGTCTCGTCTGGTGCGATCGCTGAGCGCGGTGAACAGGGAGTCGAGCTGCTGGTCGTCGAGAGGTGGCACCACGTCCTTATTCAAGCATTTGCTTTATCAAGTGGCAACTGGAGCACGCCGTACCCCCAGCTCGGCTCCCCCACCGTCGCACCCGTCCCGGTACGTCGTCTGCGAGGACGATCGCGCGGTGCCGCCCGAAGCACAAGAGGCGATGGCCGGCGCCGCCGACGACGTGCACCGGCTGCCGTCGTCCCACTCACCGCTGCTGTCGATGCCGCGACAGCTGGCGGACATCATCGCGTCCACCGACTAACCCGTGCTGTCCTTCGTGGACGGTGAGCGCAGGGCGAACCAGCCGAGCGCCGCGCCGTAGACGACATGCCCTCCGACAGCCATCACCACCGTGGTGGCGTCGAGCGGGAAGAGCATCTCCTGGCCGTACGGCGCAACGACCAGGACGAGCAGCAGGCCGCTGCAGACGAACAGGCCGAAGAGGACGCCGGTCCGCACGCCCCGGAGACCCAGCGCGAAGAACGCGACCGCCATGCCTCCGCCGTTGCCGAGGTAGCGCCAGAGGTAGCCGAAGACCCAGTCCGGGGCGAGGTGCAGCGCCGCGCCGATGTGCGGGATCGGGTCCTGCTGCATCAGGTCGAGGGCGAGGAAGGACGCCCGGTAGACGTCGTACAGCGCTGTGGCCAGGAGACCCGCGATCAGCGCCCGGAGCGCCGTACCCGCCCATCTCGGACGCCAGACGAGCACGCCGGCGGCCAGCACCAGGGCCGGCACCAGAAGGACGAGGGCGAGCTCGCGGAGGCCGGCCACCCCGAACGCGGCCGCCGCGACCAGCGTGACCGGCAGGAACCCCACCGCTATCAGGACGAGCCGCGCCGGGGCTTCCTCGGGCACGGTGAGCCAGGGCGCCGCGCGCGCGACGAGGGGGCGGGACCGCTGGGCGATGGTGACCGACATGGTGTGCTCCACTCGTGGTGAGGTGCTGTACCTCGAGAGGAGCGTCGCCATGACGTGCGGATACCTCGTGCCGGGCGGTATCGGCCCGAGCGACGAAGGTCAGCCCGTCGACCCGGGAGAACGACTACGCTGACCCCCTCCGAGCCTCTCAGGGAGTCCTCCATGGCCGACAGCGCCGCTCAGCTCGACCAGTCCCTCGCCGACGTCCCGTTGTTCTCGGGCATCTCGAAGCGCCAGCGCGGCCGCCTGCTCGACAAGTCCTCGCTCGTCGAGCACCGCGCCGGTCAGGAGATCGCGCGTGAGGGCGCCGGCGCGCTCGCGCTGCACATCGTCCTCCAGGGCTCGGCGACCGTGACGCTCCACGGCCGCGAGGTGCGCACGCTCGGGCCGGGCGAGTACTTCGGCGAGATCAGCATGATCGACGGCAAGCCCCGCTCGGCCACGGTCACCGCGGCCGAGCCGCTGCGCACGCTGTTCGTGCCCCACCTGGCCTTCCACCAGCTGATGCGCGACGACCCCGAGGTCGGCCTGCGCGTCCTCCAGCTCCTGTGCGCCCGGCTCCGCGAGGTCGAGGCCTCCGTCACGTCCTGAGCCGGAACTCCACCACCCGTGAGGCGAGGTCCGCGACCTCCAGGACCACGGAGACGTCGGTGCCGAGCGGCAGGTCGGCGTCGCCGACCACCGGCGCCTCCACGCCCTGCTCCTTGACCATCACGACGCCGCGACGGGCGTCGTCGCCCCGCACGCTGACCACGACGGCGTCGAACTCCTCCCCCACCCGGTCGGCCAGCAGCCCCGCCTCGACGAGGTCGAGCACCGCCCGCTCGTAGCCCCGGGCCCGCTGCCCCGAGCTGGCCATCTCCTTCGGCAGCGCCGGCAGCGCCTCGAGCACCCAGGCAGGCACGTCCTGCTCGGCGCACAGTGCGACGCACACCTCGCCGGCGTAGCGGTCGCACAGCCGGCGCAGCGGCGCGGTCACGTGGGCGTACTGCGAGGCCAGCGCGGAGTGCTCCGACTCGGCCGGCACCTCGCCGTCGAAGGCGACGTACCCGCTGCCGCGGAGCAGTCGGGCCGAGGCCACCACCATGGCCGCCTCGGCCGGTCGGGTCGGGTCGAGCCCGCGGATGAAGTCGGGGTAGTCCTGGTCGGTCGGCCACTCGATGCCGAGGGCGGCGGCGGTACGGCGCAGCCGCTCGACGTCACGCGGGTCGGGCGGGGGAAGGGTGCGCAGCAGGCCGACGCGCCCGGCGACCATCAGGGAGGCCGCCGCGAAGCCGGTCAGCAAGGAGATCTGGGCGTTCCAGAGCTCGGCCGGCAGCATGCTCCGGAAGTCCAGCGTCCAGTGGCCGCCCTGGATGTCGATCTCCTGGTCGGGCAACGGCAGGGACACCCCGCCCCGGGTCGCGTCACGCTGCAGCCGCAGCTCGCCGACCTCCTGCAGGAGCCGCAGCACCTCGCCGGCCGAGCCGTCGTCCACCTGCTGCTGGGCCTGCTCGTAGGTGAGCTGCGCGGTCGAGCGCACCAGCGCCCGCTCGACGTGGACGTCGGTGCCCTCGCCGGTCGCATCGACGCGGATCGTCCAGAGCAGCGCCGGTCGGACCTGGTCGGCGAGCAACGACCCGGCGTCCTCGGAGATGGCGGCCGGGTGGAGCGGGACCCGCGTCTCGGCGCCGTACAGCGTCTCACCCCGGGCGTGGGCCTCGAGGTCGACGGGGTCACCCGGGGTGATGAACGCCGCCAGGTCGGCGATCGCGTAGCGCACGAGGTAGCCGTCGCCGTCGCGCTCGAGGTGCAGCGCCTGGTCGAGGTCCTGAGCCCCCTCGGGGTCGATGGTCACGAACGGCAGCGCGGTGCGGTCCAGGTCGGGCAGCCGCGGGTGGGCCGCGGCCTCCTGGGCCGCCTCCAGCACCTCGGGCGGGAAGTCCTCGGGCAGGTCGAGCTCGGCGCGGATCGCCGTCACACCCTCACGCAGCCGCTGCGTCACCTCGTCGGCACCACGTCGGACCCGGACCACAGCGTTGCTCGGCATGACCAGAGGTTAGCCTTCACCCCCGTGCTGATCCTGCTGCCGCCCAGCGAGGGCAAGACCGCCGCGCGGCGCGGCAAGCCGCTCGACCTCGACACGCTGTCGTTCCCCGAGCTCGGGCCTGCCCGCGTCCGTGTGCTCGACGCCCTGGTCCAGCTGTGCGAGGGCGACCCGGCCGTCGCCGCGCGCATCCTCGGGCTCGGCGCCACCCAGCAGCACCTCGTCGACCTCGACGCCGGGCTGCGCAGCGCGCCCACCGCGCGCGCCGACCGCGTCTACAGCGGGGTCCTCTACGACGCCCTCGACGCGGGGTCGTTGTCCCCGGCGGCCAAGCGCCGTGCCGGCGCGCGGCTGGCGGTCACCAGCAGCTTGTTCGGGTTGGTCCGCCCGGGTGACCGGATCCCGGCGTACCGGCTCTCGGGCGATGCCGTGCTGCCCGACCTGGGCTCCGTGGCGGGCGTGTGGCGCGAGGCGCTCGGCGCGGCGACCCACGACGCCCTGGGCGGCGGGCTGCTGGTCGACCTGCGGAGCACGATGTACGCCGCGTTCTGGCGGCCTCCGGCCATGCTGGCCGCGCGGGTGGCCACCGTCCGGGTGCTGCACGAGACCTCCGGCAAGCGCCAGGTCGTCAGCCACTTCAACAAGGCCACCAAGGGCCGGATCGTGCGGGGTCTGCTCGAGGACGGCCGCGACCCGCGGACGCCCGCCAGGTTGGCGGAGGTGCTCACCGACCTGGGGTGGGCGGTCGAGGTCGGCAGCCCCACGGCCCAGGGCACCCGCCTGGACGTGGTGGTCAGCGACCTCTGACGGCGTGCCGACCTGCGTGCCGGTCGGTGCGAGGGCCGGGTCGCCCGCCGACCGGGTTCACCAGGCCGAGGCCGCGGTGCCGAGATCGCTGCGCGAGGGCGGCAGCGCGTTGTACATCCGCAGCGAGACCCGCCGCTGCGAGGCGGCCTCCTCCGGGCTCCCGAAGTAGGACAGCACGCTGACCGAGGCCGGCGTCAGCTCCATCTGGAAGACCGCCGAGAGCGGTGCCTGCACGGCGTGGGCCACCAGGGTCTTGATGGGCGTCACGTGGCTGACCGCGATCACCGTGCGACCGGCATGGTCGGCGAGCACCCGGTGGAGGCCGGCGAGCACGCGCTCCTCGACCGTGCGGAAGGACTCCCCACCCTCGGGGGCGACGTCGAGCGAGCCCAGCCAGGCATCGAGCCCGGCGTGGTCGCGCTCGTCGACCTCGGCGAAGGTGAGCCCGTCCCAGACCCCGAACTCCATCTCGGCCAGGCCGGGCTCCTCGACGACGGGGAGGGCGAGCCGCTCAGCGATGATCCCGGCCGACTCACGGGTCCTCCGGACCGGCGAGGCGACGACGGCCGACACCCGCTCCGCCAACGGGGCGAGCCAGTCGGCCACCGCCCGGATCTGCTCGCGGCCCTCATCGCTGAGAGCCGGGTTGGCGCCGCCGAGGCCGCCGGAGAAGCGCTTGGCGGAGGTGTGCGCGGTGACCCCGTGTCGGACCAGGATCACGGTCGTCGGCGGTCCCCCGCCGGGCGACCAGCCGCGGGCGGGCGACGGCGCCGTGGCCGGGCTCTCGACGGCCTCGATCAACGACTCCGACGAGCCCGACACCCCGGAGGCCCGCGCAGCCGACCGGTCGGGCAGCGTCACCCCGTCGCGTTCGCCGTCCAGGGCCTGGTTGGCCAGCCGGTCGGCGTGCGCGTTCTGCTCGCGCGGCACCCAGGTGTACGTCGTCCCGGCCGGCGCCAGCGCGCCCGCCTCCCGGGCCAGCGGCACCATCGCCGGGTGCTTGACCTTCCAGCGGCCCGACATCTGCTCGACCACCAGCTTGGAGTCGAGCCGGGCCTCGATCTCGGCACCGGGAGCGTGCTCCGCCGCCAGCCGCAGCCCCGCGATCAGCCCGGAGTACTCGGCCACGTTGTTGCTCGCCACACCGATCGCGGTGCCGTCCTCGGCCATCACCTCACCGGTGTCGGCGTCCTTCAGGACCGCGCCGTACGCCGCCGGACCGGGGTTGCCGCGCGAGCCGCCGTCGGCCTCGATGACGACGCGCCGAGGGACCGGCCGGCTCACAGCCCGGACTCGGCGGTGCGGACCAGGATCCGCTGGCACTCCTCGCACCGCACGACCAGGTCGCTGCTCGCCGAGCGGATCACCGAGAGCTCGGCGGAGTCGATGGACAGCTGGCAGCCACTGCACGAACGGGCGCGCAGCTCGGCGGCCCCGACGCCGTTCTTGCTGGCCCGCAGCCGCTCGTAGAGCGCCAGCAGGTCCTCGGGCAGTCCGTCGAGCGCGGGGCCCCGCTGGGCCTCCAGCTCGGCCAGCGAGGCGTCGATCTCGGCGGCACGGCGGTCGCGCGAGGCGATCAGCTCGGCCATCCGCGTCTCGGCGTCGGTGACCTCCTGGCGCAGCACGTCGAGGCCCGTGGAGGCGATCTCGAGCTGCTCCATGACCTCGAGCTCCTCGTCCTCGAGCACGCCGATCCGGCGCTCGAGCGTCTCGAGCTCGTGCTGCATGCGCTCGAGGTCCTTGGGGTTGCTGATCAGGCCCTGGTCCATCCGGTCACGGTCGCGGGTGCGGCGCGCCTTCACCTGCTCGACGTCGGCGTCCGCCTTGGTCTGCACCGTGGTCAGGTCGTCGACGATGATCTGCTGGTCGCGCAGCTGGTCGAGCATGAGCGTGTGCTGGGTGGTCAGCGCGGTGATCTCGGCGATCTCGGGCAACGACCGCCGCTGGTGGCGCAGCTGGTCGGCGCGCGAGTCCAGCTTCTGGACGTCCAGCAGCTTCAGCTGGGCAAACGGGTCGGCTTTCACGCATCGCCTCTCGGGGTCGGGCCCTCGGGGCCCGGGTCCTGGGTGTCGTCGGGGTGGTCTGCAGGCTCCGCGCGGAACGTCCACGGATCGGTGCACGTGGTGCTCACTCGGGTCTCCACCGTAGTCCCCTGCTCGGCGTCGAGGTGCGCGCGGAGTCGTTCGGCGACCACCGGCAGCCAGGTCCACTCGGCGGCCCAGTGGGCGACGTCGACCAGGGCCGGGCCGTCGTGCTCGCGGAACTCCGCCGCCGGGTGGTGGCGCAGGTCGCTGGTGACGTAGACGTCGGCGTCGCCGGCGCGCACGGTGTCGAGCAGGAAGTCGCCCGCTCCGCCACACACCGCCACCCGACGTACGACGGTCTCGGGGTCGCCGGCCACCCGCACGCCGTGCGCGGTCGGGGGCAGTGCGGCGGCCACCGACGCGGCGAGCTCGCCCAGCGTCGTGCGGGCCACGGACCCGATCCGCCCGGCGCCGGTCGCGGAGGCGCCGGGGTCGGCGAGCTCGATGACGTCGTACGCCGGCTCCTCGTAGGGGTGGGCCGCGAGCATCGCCCGCACCACGGCTCCGCGCAGCGACCGGTCGAGCACGACCTCGATCCGCACCTCCGCGACGGTCTCCATCGCCCCCACGGTGCCGATCGCCGGGTCGGCGCCCTCGAGCGGTCGGAAGCGACCCTCACCCGGCACCGAGAACGACGCGAACTCGTAGCGACCGACCCGGCCCGCTCCGGCCTCCGCGATGGCGGCCCGCACGGGCGCCGCCGCGTCGGCCGGCACGTAGACGGTGAGCTTGTCCCTCGTCGCTCCCCCGCTCGGCCGGATCGGCCGGCAGTCGGTGAGACCCAGCGCGGCGGCCAGGGCGTCGGAGACCCCGTCGACCGCGTGGTCGGCGTTGGTGTGGGCGGTCAGCAGGGCGCACCCGGCCGCCGCCAGGGTCGCGAGCGTGCGGCCCTTCGGGGTGGTCGCGGCCACGCCGTGCACCGGCTTGAGGAACAGCGGGTGGTGCACGACGAGCAGGTCGGCGCCCCACTCGGCGGCCTCGGCGGCCACCTCGGGAGACGGGTCGACGGCGAACATCACCTTGCGGACCTCGGCCCCGGGGTCCCCGAGGACCAGCCCGACGGCGTCCCAGGGCTCGGCGGTGTCCGGCGGGTACCAGGCGTGCAGGGCGGTGGTCAGGTCGTGGAGGGTCGGCACGGGGCCACGCTATCGACCCGCGCGAGCGACCGCGCCCGGCCCACCCGGTCGCCCGCTCGCTGCAGCCCGCTCCCGACCGTCGTAGCCTCGGGGCATGCCCGTCGTGAAGATCAACGCCCTCACCGTCCCGCCGCAGGCCGGCGCCGAGCTGGAGCAGCGGTTCGCCGCCCGCGCCCAGGCCATGGACGGGACCCCCGGCTTCCTGGGCTTCCAGCTGCTGCGCCCGGTCAGTGGCGAGACCCGCTACTTCGTGGTCACCCAGTGGACCGACGACGCCGCCTTCGCCGCCTGGCGCGACGGCTCCGCTGCCGCGACCCACGCCCCCGCCGACGGCGAGGCCCCCAGCAAGCCGGTCTCGAGCGGCGCCGCCCTCCTGGAGTTCGAGGTCGTCCTCGACCACGGCCCCCGCGCGGGGGACGGCGAGGCGAGCGGGCTCAGCGGGCTCAGTTGATCTGGCGCTCCAGACCCTCCCAGTAGGGGGCCCGGAGCTTGAACTTCTGGAGCTTGCCGGTGGCGGTGCGGGCGAGCTCGTCGCGGAACTCCACCGAGGTCGGGGCCTTGTAGCTGGCGGCCTTGTCCTTGCACCAGGCGATCAGGTCGGCCTCGGTGGCCTCCTCGCCCTCGGCCAGGACCACCAGCGCCTTGATCGTCTCGCCCCACTTCTCGCTCGGCACCCCGATGACGGCGACCTCGGCGACCGCGGGGTGGGAGAAGAGCACGTCCTCGACCTCGATCGAGGAGACGTTCTCGCCGCCGGTGATGATCACGTCCTTCTTGCGGTCCTGGATCGTGACGTAGCCGTCGTCGCCGATCACCGCGCCGTCGCCGGTGTGGAACCAGCCGTCGGCCAGGCACCGGGCGGACTCCTCCGGCTGCTCCCAGTAGCCCTCGAGCACCACGTTGGAGCGGGCCAGCAGCTCACCGGCGCCCTCCTGGGTCTCGGACGTCTTGAGGCGTACGCCGACCGCCGGCGCGCCGGCCCGGACCAGCTTGCTCGCGCGCTCCTCGGCGTCGAGGTGGTCCCACTCGGCGCGGGTGCGGTTGATGGTGAGCAGCGGGGAGGTCTCGGTGAGGCCGTAGATCTGGATGAACTCCCACCCGAGCTCGTTCTCGACCCGGGCCACGGTCTTGGTGGGCGGCGGTGCGCCGGCCATGATGATCCGGACCTTGTCGCGCCCCGGGATCTCGCCCTCCCAGTCCTGGGCCGCCTCGAGCACCGCGGCCGCGACCGCCGGGGCCGCGCACATCACGGTGACCCCGTGCTCCTCGACCCGACGCAGGATCTCGGCGCCGTCGATCTTGCGGATCACCACCTGCTTGACGCCCAGCCCCGTCATCGTGAACGGCATCCCCCAGCCGTTCGCGTGGAACATCGGCAGCGTGTGCAGGTAGACGTCGCGGTCGGTGACCCCGGCGTGCATCCCGAAGGTGACGGCGTTGACCCAGATGTTGCGGTGGGTGATCTGCACGCCCTTGGGCCGGGCCGTGGTGCCTGAGGTGTAGTTGATCGTCGCGGTGGCGTTCTCGTCGGGCTCCCAGGCCCGGGGCTCGGCGCCGCCGTCCTCGGGGGCCGCGGCGTACAGGTCGTCGTCGTCGCCGAGCAGGAACCGGTGCTCGGCCGTCACGTCCTTGAGCGTCTCGTCGAGCTCGGGGTCGATGTAGAGCACCCGCGCGCCGGAGTGCTCGACGATGTACTTCACCTCGTCGGGGCGCAGCCGGAAGTTGATCGGCACCAGCACCCTGCCGTAGGCGGAGACGCCGAAGAACGAGGTGAGCAGCCGCGCGCTGTTGTGGGAGACGACCGCGACCCGGTCGCCGACGCCGATGCCGAGCTCGTCGAGCTTGGCCGCCTGCCGACGGGCCAGCGCGCCCATCTCGCCGTAGGTGAGCCCGGCGTCGCCGAGCGGAGAGGCCGGCTGGGTCGGCTCGTCGACCGCGCCGACCCGTTCGCCGTAGACCAGCTCGGCGCGGTCGATGAAGTCGGAGACGCTGAACGGAACGAACACGGGGATCCTCCTGGGCATCGGACGTGACGCTGACCACTCTAGTGAGCCGTGGTGGCGGAGGCTCCACGGCGATCGCCTCGTGCGCCGAGCCGACTGCCTCGCACGCCGAGCGGTCGCTCGGCCGTGACGCGCGTCGGCCGCGCCCGCCCCGGAGGACGGACGCGGCCGACGGCTGCGTTGCTGGTGAGAGCGGGTGGAGCGGGATCAGCGGTGCGTGACGCCCTCGGGGAGCGAGGCACGCACGTGCTTCTTGCGCGTCTTGGCCGACGGCGTGTCGATGATCCGGGTGCTCCGGCCCAGCGTGATCGTCATGTGGGCGATCGCGTTGGACATGATGTTGAGCGCCCGACGGTTGACGTTGGCGAGGGTGTCCTTGTCGGAGTGGTAGTTCGGGTCGTAGGTGATCCCGGCCCGGCCACCGAACAGCTCGACCTCGTCGGCGGTCTTCGTACCGTCGGCGCCCGTGAAGAGCCCGCCGGCGGCGACGCCGTTCTCGATGAACGCCTGGTAGTCGGAACGACCCGAGAACGCGGTGTCGATGACCGGCTGCTTCTTGGCCCGGAAGTACTTCCGGAAGGCGCGCTCGGTCTCGATCGAGCCCGCCGGGATCGGCGCGTCGGTCGGCTCGCTCGACTCGTCGGCGTCGTAGACCCCGATGATGTAGTTGGGCGAGGCCACCATGTCGTAGTTGAGGTACGTCGCGATGTCGTCCAGCGCGGCCGGCGAGTTCTCGACCAGGTCGTTGACGTAGTGGGTCGAGCCGAGCAGGCCGAGCTCCTCGGCGCCCCACCAGGCGAAGCGCACCTTGTTGCGGAGCCGCTTCTCCTGCTTCTTCAGCCGGATGGCGGTCTCGAGCAGGGTCGCACTGCCGGAGCCGTTGTCGTTGACACCCGGGCCGTCCTGGACGCTGTCGAGGTGCGCACCGGCCATGACGACGTTGGTGGAGCGGCCCTTGCGGGTCTCGGCGAGCACGTTCCAGGAACGACGCTCCTCGATGAAGATGTCGAGGTCGAGCGTGCCCTCGGTCGGGAGCATCGCGACCAGCGCCTGGCCGTCGGCCTGGGTGATGCCGGTCGTCGGCGCGTAGTCGGGCGAGGAGCCGCCGAGGGTGCCGTTGAGCTCACCGTCGGTGTTGTTGTAGATCACGGTGGCGGCAGCGCCCGCGGCCTTCGCGTTGGCGGTCTTCGCGGCGAACGTGCACGCGCCACGGCTCACCAGGGCGATGCCGTCGGTGACGTCGATGCCGTCCCAGTCGGTGGCCTCGCAGCCGGTCACCGGGTTGGGCTGGACCAGGTCACCGGTCACGGGGCCGTCGGTGTTGGTCGTGCCGGTCATCGGGTTGTTCTCGTAGTCGGTGTCGCCCACCGTGAAGCGCTTGGAGATCACGTCGGTGTAGGTGAAGTCGAAGTACTGGCGCTCGGGCTTGTAGCCGGCCCGACGCAGCTGGGACTCGACGTAGCGCGAGGAGGCGTTGTAGCCCTCGCGTCCGGCGGAGCGGTCGCCGTAGCGGTCCGCGACCACCTGGAACTCGCGCAGGTGCTTGAGGATCCTCTTCGGCTTGACGGCCTTCTGGAGCTTCTTGCTGTCGTTGCCGATCGCCTTGCTGTGGCGAGGCTTGGCCGAGGGTTCGGCGGCGGTTTCGGCGGAGGTGGCCGTGGTCGGACCGAGCAGCGTCAGTCCGAGCCCGAGAACAGCCGCGGCGGCGATGGCCGAGCGGCTTCGTGGTGCACTCACGTGGGGTGTCTCCTTGAGGTGGGTGATTTGACCCACACACCTTCACCCACGGACGGAAGAAAGACCAGCGTCGACACGACACGATTTCAGGACGATGTTCCGACCCGACCCGTCCCGACGCTCCCCGTTCCCGACGCCGGTCACGCAACAGCGCCGGGGACCTGCGTCTCCGCAGGTCCCCGGCGCCGTCGGCGAGCCGGACCGGTCGAGCCGGACCGGGCCGGCTCAGCCCGGCCAGACGGCAGTCGTGACCTCACCCCCGGAGACCCGCACCGTCAGCCGCACCTCGTCGCTCCCCTTCTCCACGAGGTCGTAGCGACCCCGCTCGAGGTCGGCGAAGACCAGGGACGGGACCGTCGCGCCGGTCTCGACCGGACGCCGGACCACGGCCACGTGCGGCGGGTGGCCATGTCCGTGGCCGTGCCCGTGCCCGTGGTCGTGCGTGTGATCGTCGTCGTGACCACCATGGTCCACGTCGTGGCGGGAGGTGCCGTGGCGGAGGATCTCCACCTCGCTGCCCACCGTCTCGAGCGGCATGGTCACGATCAGCGCCCCGATGTCGCCGCCGATGTCGAGCAGGACCGAGCCCTGCCCGGCGTGCGGGTTCTCCGGGGAGTCCGGCTGCTGGCTCACGGCGTCTCCGGGGGGTCCTCGAACGTCGTGGTGCCCGGCACCGTCTGGTAGCCGCCGCCCGGGTGCCCCAGGTACGGGAACTTGTTCAGCAGCGGCGCGTTGGTGTCGGACGTCCCGTCGGTGACGGCGCCGGCGGCGTCGTCCGGCGTGTACGTCGGGTCCACCAGCGGGATCGTCAGGCCCGCGATGGCGCGCAGCTCGATCGTCACCACGTCGTCGATGATCCGGCGACCGTTGGGGAAGCCGGCGGCGTCACCGTAGGCCAGGCCGCGGGGATCGGGGTCCTCGCTCGGCGGGACGGCCATGTTGAGCCGCAGCATGTCCGCCGGCGCGGCTCCCGTGTAGTTCTGGAAGCCCTCGATCACGCCCGCGGGGATGCCCGTGAGGAGGATCGCGTGCAGGTCGGCCCGGTCCTTGTTGTAGGCCTTGAGCTTCGGGAAGACCCCGGGGTAGAGGTCGGGCAGCAGCGCCGCCAGCTCGGGACGGTAGACGTACTGCTGGAAGAACTTGTCCGAGCCGGGCTTGCGGATGTTCCAGGCGTCCTTCTTGGCCATCGGGACGATGACCTCGTTGAACAGCGGGTTGCCCAGCCGCGAGATCTGCTTCCACGGGCCCACGCCGCGGTACTTCGCCTGCTTGCGGTCGAAGACCCGCGACTTCTGGCGGCTCGCCGTGGCCCACACGCCGATCGTGGACTTGGAGTCCATGACGTTGGTGGGACGACGACCGTTGCTCGTCAGCTCCGTCATCGGGATCTGCAGCGCGAGCGTGTGCACGTTGTAGGCCTGGACGGAGTTGATGCCGTCCATCTGGTTGAGCGGGATCACGTGCGCCTCGTTGAACGGGCGCAGCGCCCCCAGGTCGAAGACGCTGCCGAGGTCGACGTGGAACGCGTCGGCACGCTGGCCGGCGAACACCCGCTTGCCGCCCGGCAGGAAGCGCACGGCCTGGGTGGCCAGCTGCTCGTAGTTGGGCGTGCTGCGCGGCCCCACGTTGACCGGCGGGCAGGGCAGGTTGCTGCCGAGGACCCGCTTCTTGCCGTCCTTGATCCGGGTGATGCTGTAGTACTGCGGCCGGTTCCAGGCCGGGTCGCTGATGCTGGTGATCCGTCCGGTGTTGTACAGGAACGAGTTCTTGTTGCGGATCCGCGTGGTGAAGCGGAACTGGTAGGTGATGTCAGCGGTCGGCTTGCCGTCGTTCGAGACGTGGATCTCGTAGAGGACGTCGTCGCTGAACTCGTAGAAGTTCGGTCCGCCGTTGGGCTGCTGGAGCGGGATGAAGTTCGCGATCAGCGTGACGGTGCTCGCCTTGTCGGGGCTGACGAACGCGTAGACGTCGGTGCTGTCGGCGGCCGGGTCCTTGCTGATTTCCGGTGCTTCGCGGTGGGAGGACATCAGGCACCTCCCCCGGCCTTGATGATGCGGGCCACGAGGTCCGCGTCCACGATCTCGACCTCCTGGTCGCCGTTCATGATCGTGAGCCGGCCGTTGGCGGGCTCCTCGATGTAGACCACCACGGGCTCGCGGTTGCTGGTGCGGCCCGAGGCTGCGGCCGCGGCACCTCCGGCTGTGATCCCCACGGTCCCGGCCGCGGCACCCGCGCCGGCCACCGCGAGGAAGCTCCTTCTGCTTGCGTCACTCATTCAGCTGCCTCCAGGCTTCCCTGACGCCCCGATGTGAGGCGCACCACAGTTGCTTCGGAGGCCGAGGTGCGCCGGATTGGACGCCACCGAAGAAATCTCATTCCCTGGATGGGTGAGCGTCCTTCGGGCCCGTCGGAGCCTGGACGGTGAGGCTGGTGGTGGGCGCAGAGGGGATCGAACCCCCGACCACCTCCTTGTAAGGGAGGTGCTCTACCGCTGAGCTATACGCCCGTCTGGAAGCGGGCACAGACTAGCGGGCGGCACGATCACGCCGGGACTCGCCACGAAATGAATAAAGTCGAGCCGCTGGCGTCTCGGGTCACCAGCGGCTCGACAACCACCACAGTAGCAAACCGGGCCTGACGGGTCAGCCCGAAGCCACCTTCGAGGGCAGCGGTCTAGGCCACCGCGTGCAGCTGGGCGAGGTGCTCGTCGAGGTCGCGCCCGTCGCGCGCGGCGTTGTGCACCGCCCAGGAGATCAGGCCGGCCTTGTCGACGACGTACGACGACCGCAGGGCGGTGCCGACCCGCTCGTCGAAGACGCCGTACGCGCGAGCCACCTCACCGTGCGGCCAGAAGTCGCTCAGCAGCCCGAAGTTGAGCCCGTCGGTGTCGGCGAACGTGCGCAGCGAGAACATCGGGTCGCAGGAGATGGCCAGCACCTCGGTGTCGAAGGTCAGGAAGTCGGCCAGCCGGTCGCGGATCTGCGCCATCTCGCTGATGCAGACGCCGGAGAACGCCGCGGGGTAGAACACCAGCATCACCGCCTTGCGGTCGCGGTAGGACGACAGCGTGGTGTCGGCGCCGAACTGGTCGCGCAGCGTGAAGTCCGGGGCCGGTGTGCCGACCGCCAGCCCGGTCACTCGTCGCCCTGCTGATCGTCCTTCTCGTCACCCTGCTCGTCGTCGTCGACCAGCTCGCGCTTGAGCACCTTGCCCGTCGCGTTGCGGGGCAGCTCCTCGAGGAACACGAGGTCGCGCGGCACCTTGTAGCGAGCCAGGTGCTCCTTGACCCACCCCTTGAGGTCGTCCTCGGTCACCGAGTCGTCGCGGCGGACCACGAACGCGCGCAGCCGCTTGCCGAAGTCGTCGTCGTCGACCCCGATGGCCGCGACCTCGACGACGCCGTCGTGCCGGGCCAGGCAGTCCTCGACCTCCTTGGGGAAGACGTTCTCGCCCCCCGAGACGATCATCTCGTCGTCGCGGCCCTCGATGAACAGCAGGCCGCCCTCGTAGCGGCCGACGTCTCCGGAGGACATGAGGCCGTCGATGAGGTCCTTGTGACCTCCGCCGGTGTAGCCCTCGAAGAGCAGGCTGTTGCCGACGAAGACCCGTCCCGAGCCACCCTCCGCGACCTCGGTGCCGTCCTCGTCGTAGATCTTGATCTCCGTGCCCACCGGCGGACGGCCGGCGGTCGTGGGGTCGGCGCGCAGGTCGGAGGGGGTGGCGATGCTGCCGTAGGCGACCTCGGTGGAGCCGTAGGTGCTGTAGAGGTGGTCTCCGAAGGTGTCCATCCAGGACGTCGCGAGGTCGCCGGGCAGCGCTGATCCGGACGAGGTCACCACGCGGACGCGCGACAGGTCGGTCTGCTCCAGGACGTCGGCGGGGAGGGCCATGATGCGCTGCAGCATCACGGGGATCACCACGAAGGCCTCGCAGTCCTCGTCCTGCACCAGCCGCAACGCCTGCTCGGGGTCGAACTTGCGCGACAGCACCGCCGTGGTGCCGAGCAGCATGCCGAGCGCGAGGTGGGCGAAGCCCCAGGTGTGGAACAGCGGGGCGGCGATGTGCACCCGGGTGCCGAAGCGCAGCGGGATCCGCTCCAGCAGCGCGACGGCCGCGTCGATGCCCGCCTCGTTGCGGGGGGCACCCTTGGGCGTCCCGGTCGTGCCCGAGGTCAGGATGACCACCCGGGAGTGACGCGACGGCGGGCTCAGGTCGGACTCGTCGCCCGCGTCCATCAGCGACTGAACGGTCGTCTCGTCGCCCTCGGAGTCGGTCCAGGCCAGGATCCGGCGCTCGACGTCGGCCCCGTCCAGCAAGGAGGCGAACTCCTCGTCGTGGATCACCGCGCTCGGGGCCTCACGCTCGAGCACCTCGACGAGCTGGGGTCCGGCGAAGGCGGTGTTGAGGTAGAGCAGGTCGGCCCCGAGCTTGGCGGCGGCGACGGTCCCCTCGACGAAGTAGCGGTGGTTGCGGCACATCAGCGCGACGCTGTCGCCGGCGCCGACCCCCTGGTCGGCCAGGGCATGGGCCAGCGCGTTGCTGCGGCGGTGCAGCTCACCGAACGTCAGCGGTCCGATCTCGTCGATCAGCCCGACGCGATCCGGCCACCGGACGGCCAGCGACGCGAAACCACCGGCGGGGCCGGTGCCCCACCGAGCGACCGCGAGCCCCACCTTGACCAGCTTGAGCGGCGACATCGGGCGCAGGACGCCGGCCTGGCCGAGCACCTTGACGCTGAGCACCGCCGTACCGACACGGGCGACGATCTTCTGGAGCACGAGAGCCCTCTCTGGGGGATATCCGGGGGGACGCGGACGGGGCTGAGGGCTCAGCCGGGGGTCTTGGGGGCCACCAGGCAGCTGGCGGTCCACTCCTTGCTGACCGAGGCCGAGGTCGTCTGCGAGAGCCCGGCGATCGGCGCCGCCTCGGCGATGTCGGCGGGGTTGACCGCCCCGGGTCGACCGACCTTCGGTGTCAACAGCCAGATGACGCCCCCGCCGACCAGGTCGGTCAGGGAGTCGACCAGACCGTCGACCAGGTCGCCGTCGCCCTCGCGCCACCACAGCAGCACGGCCTCGACGACGTTGCCGTAGTCGCCGTCGACCATGTCGGCGTCGATGGTGTCCTCGATGGCCACGCGAAGCTGGTCGTCGGTGTCCTTGTCCCAGCCAAGCTCCTGGATGACCATCCCGGGCTTGAAGCCCAGTCGGTCCGCAGGTCCTGTCTGGGTGGTCCCGCCACCCGCGGTCGAGCTCACCTGGCCTCCAGCCGTCGTTCGGTCCATGTCTTGGGTGTTGCGTGTCGCTTGCTGCGTCGTGAGACCCACCGGTCCCCAGACGGGGAGTAGTTCAGCGGAGTTGTTGCGGGGGCGCAACCCGATGACGACCAGGTGGCCGCGCGAGTGCTGGCCCGCAGCAGGTCCCCGACCGTACTCCTCGGTAGATTCCTCGTGCGCCGGGGGCATGTCACGATGACAGTGTGAGCGACCAGAAATCTCCTGCCCAGGGCGCCCGACCCGGCGCAAAAGCATCGGTGATCCACGAGGGGCTGCCGACCCAGCTCCCCGACATCGACCCCGACGAGACGAGCGACTGGATCGACTCCTTCGACTCGCTCGTCGACGAGCGCGGCCGCGAGCGAGCGCGCTACATCATGCTGCGCCTGCTCGAGCGGGCCCGCGAGACGCAGGTCGGCGTGCCGGCGTTGCGCAGCACCGACTACATCAACACGATCCCCCCCGAGCGCGAGCCGTGGTTCCCCGGCGACGAGGACATCGAGCGGCGGATCCGTGCCTTCATCCGCTGGAACGCCGCCGTGATGGTCTCCAGCGCCAACCGCAAGGGCCTGGAGGTCGGCGGTCACATCGCGACCTACCAGTCCTCGGCCAGCCTCTACGAGGTCGGCTTCAACCACTTCTTCCAGGGCAAGGACGCCCCCGGCGGCGGCGACCAGATCTACATCCAGGGTCACGCCTCGCCCGGCGTCTACTCCCGCGCCTACCTCGAGGGCCGGCTCGACGAGCAGCAGCTCTACCGTTTCCGCCAGGAGGTCCAGCACGGCGCCGGCGCCGGCCTGCCGTCGTACCCGCACCCGCGGCTGATGCCGGACTTCTGGGAGTTCCCGACGGTCTCGATGGGCCTGACCGGCATCAACTCGATCTACCAGGCGCGGTTCAACCGCTACCTGCAGAACCGCGGCGTCAAGGACACCTCGCAGCAGCACGTGTGGGCCTTCCTCGGTGACGGCGAGATGGCCGAGCCCGAGTCGCTCGGCGCCATCCGGGTCGCCGCGCGCGAGGAGCTCGACAACCTGACCTGGGTCATCAACTGCAACCTCCAGCAGCTCGACGGTCCGGTGACCGGCAACGGCAAGATCATCCAGGAGCTCGAGGCCAACTTCCGGGGCGCCGGGTGGAACGTCATCAAGGTGGTCTGGGGCCGCGAGTGGGACGACCTGCTGGCCCGCGACGTCGACGGCGTGCTGGTCAACCAGATGAACACCACGCCCGACGGTCAGTTCCAGACCTACTCCACCGAGGACGGCGGCTACATCCGCGACCACTTCTTCGGAGGTGACCCGCGGCTGCGCAAGATGGTCGAGCACATGAGCGACCCGCAGATCGCCAAGCTGCCACGCGGTGGCCACGACTACCGCAAGGTCTACGCCGCGTTCGACTCCGCCAAGAAGCACGTGGGGCAGCCGACGGTGATCCTGGCCAAGACCATCAAGGGCTGGACGATCGACGCCCTCGAGGGCAAGAACGCCACGCACCAGATGAAGAAGCTGACGCCCGACGACCTCAAGAAGTTCCGCGACCGGCTCTACCTGCCGATCTCGGACCGCGACCTCGAGCGGTCCTACGAGGAGACCGGTGGCGCGCCGTTCTTCCACCCCGGCAAGGACGCTCCCGAGATCGAGTACATGATGGACCGGCGCAAGCAGCTCGGCGGAGCGGTGCCGCGACGCGTGCAGCGGGCCAAGGCGCTCACCCTGCCCGGCGACAAGACCTACGCCGAGCTGAAGAAGGGCTCGGGCAAGAACTCCATCGCCACCACGATGGCGGTCGTCCGGATGCTCAAGGACTGGATGAAGGACCCCGAGATCGGTCAGCGGATCGTGCCGATCGCTCCCGACGAGTACCGCACGTTCGGCATGGACGGCATGTTCCCGACCGCCAAGGTCTACAACCACGCCGGCCAGCAGTACGAGTCCGTCGACCGCAACATGCTCCTGTCCTACAAGGAGTCCGCGCAGGGACAGATGCTTCACGAGGGCATCTCCGAGGCCGGGGCGATGGCCTCGGCGACGGCGGCCGGGTCGACGTACTCGACCCACGGCGAGCACATGATCCCGTTCTACATCTTCTACTCGATGTTCGGGTTCCAGCGCACCGGCGACTCGATCTGGGCCATGGCCGACCAGCTGGCGCGCGGCTTCCTGATCGGGGCCACCGCCGGGCGCACCACCCTCACCGGTGAGGGCCTGCAGCACGCCGACGGCCACTCGCCGCTGCTCGCCGCGACCAACCCCGCGGTGGTGCACTACGACCCCGGCTACGCCTACGAGATCAGCCACATCATGCGCTCTGGTCTCGAGCGGATGTACGGGGCGGACGCCGAGGACGTGATCTTCTACATCACGGTCTACAACGAGCCGTACCAGCAGCCGGCCGAGCCCGACGACGTCGATGTCGACGGGATCCTGCGCGGTCTCCACCGCGTCGGGGTCGGCGAGGGCAACGGGCCCCGTGTGCAGCTGATGTCGTCCGGCGTCGGGATGCCATGGGTCGACGACGCGGCCCGGATGCTCCGCGACGAGTGGGGCATCGAGGCCGACGTGTGGTCGGTGACGTCCTGGAACGAGCTGGCCCGCGAGGCCGTGGCCACCGAGGACTGGAACCTCATGCACCCGGAGGAGTCCCCGCGCACGCCGTGGGTCACCCGCAAGCTGGCCGACGCCGGCGGGCCGTTCATCGCGGTCTCCGACTACATGTCGGCGGTGCCGCTGCAGATCGCCCGCTGGGTCCCCGGCGACTACTGCGTGCTCGGCGCCGACGGCTTCGGCTTCGCCGACACCCGTCCGGCGGCGCGCCGCTTCTTCCGCATCGACGCCCAGTCGGTCGTGGTCCGGGCCCTCCAGGCCCTGGTCGACGCCGGCGAGCTCGAGCCGGAGAAGGTGGCCAAGGCGTTCGCGACGTACCGGATCGACGACCCCACCGCGGTGGCCGGCGTGAAGCAGGAGGGCGGCGACGCCTGATCCGACGGTCATCGAGTAGCCGGAAGCGACTGAGCGCCCGCGAAGTCGCTTCCGGCACTCGAGATGCGGTGAGCCGAACGCCGACGCCGGGAACGGAGGGGCCGGAGCCCGGACGACCCTCTCAGGCAGTCGAGTCCCGCACGACGCTCAGCCGTCCCATGGCGGTCACGGGGGACGTCTGACCGGCGCGCAGCAGCGCACGCCACTTCGCCCGTGAGTACGCCGCCGGCTGGGTGGTCCGCACGAAGTCGTGCAGGATCTTGGCGAACCGCTCGGGGTGGTCCTTGTGCGGGAAGTGCCCGGCGTTGGGGATCACCTCGACCAGCGCCTTCGGGGCCAGCGCCGCGGCGTTGCCGGCGTGCCGGACCGGGATGACCTGGTCGTCACGACCCCAGACCACGGCCATGGGCATGGCCTCGGTGAGGTAGGCGCGGTCGGCCATGGTCACGATCTGACCCTTCCAGTCGACCACCGCGCGGACGACGTGGCGGATCGCGGCCCGCGCGTGCGGGTCCTTGAAGGTGTCGTAGATGTCGGCGACCTCGGCGAGGTCGCGGGTGAGCTTCAGCCCGGTGCCCGACAGCGCCCGGAGACCGGCCACGCCGACGTGACGCACCCCCGGGAGCGTGAGCGCGCCCAACAGCTGGTGGTAGCCGGGCGTGGTGATGGCCCGGATCATCGGCGAGACCTCGGGGCCCAGCCCACCGGAGGCGACCAGCATCATCCGCTCGGTGCGCTCGGGGAACTGGTAGGCGAACTGCATCGCCACTCCCCCGCCGAAGCTGTGGCCGACGACCGTGACCCGGTCGATGCCGAGGACCGTGAGCAGGTCGCGCACGCCGTTGGCGTAGCCGCCGACGCTGTAGTCGGCGCGAGGCTTCGCGGACTGGCCGTGGCCGAGCAGGTCGGGAGCGATCACCGTGTAGCGCTTGGCCAGGGTGTCGATGACGGGCAGCCAGGTGGTGTGGTCGCAGCCCAGGCCGTGGAGCAGCAGCAGGGCGGGACCACTGCCGGTCTTCACGAATGCCCGACGGTGGCCGTGGATGGTCAGGTACTGGACCTCGTGGTGCGGTGTAGGCACTGGGGCTCCTGGGGGGACGTCGAGACTTGATGATTCAACCAGAGGCGATGGTGATCGACGCGCGAACCCCGTGAGAGCGCGCCTTCCGAGGGGGCGGAAAGGCGATCTCGTCCGTGCGGTTGGAGTGAGGTACCCCGTCGGGCCAGGCCGTACACCCCGGACGCGCCGGTCCGGGCGACCGATCGGTCAGGATGTCCGAGCAAGCCCTAGGGTCGAGACGTGCCCGCCCACCACCGAGACCGCGCCCGTGCGGCGTCGGTGCTGCGCCGTGCTTCCGGGACGTTGGCCACCTCGGCCACCGCCCGGATGCGCACCGAAGTGGCGTGGTTCCGTGACCTGAGCGCTGACGACCGGGCGTGGGTGGGCCAGATCGTGCAGGCCGGGATCCAGGGCTTCGTCGAGTGGTACGAGTCCGGCGAGGACCGCACCGGCGATCTCTGGGCCGGCTCCGAGATCGCGGCCTCTGTCTTCGGCGCCGCTCCCCGGGCCCTGGCCGGGGCGATCTCCCTGAAGCAGACCGTCGACCTGGTCCGGCTGTCCATCGAGGTCGTGGAGAGCAACGTCGACGACCTGCTCGAGCCCGACGAGGCGGCGACCGTTCGCGCCTCGGTCCTGCGCTACGCCCGCGAGGTCGCCTTCGCCACCGCCGAGGTCTACGCGCGGGCCGCCGAGAGCCGCGGGGCGTGGGACGCCCGGCTGGAGGCCCTGCTGGTCGACGCCGTGCTGCGGGCCGAGACGGACGAGACCGTCCTCTCGCGGGCCAGTGCCGTGGGCTGGCGCACGGGCGGTCCGGTCGCGGTCGTGCTGGGCCGCACCCCCGACCAGCGGCAGGAGACCGACCTGTTCGACGAGGTACGTCGCCTGGCTCGGGCCGCGGGCAGCGACGCGCTGTGCGCTGTCCAGGGCGAGCGTCTGGTCGTGCTCCTCGGCGGCGACGGCGACCTCCGGGCCGCGGCCCGCGACCTGGTCGACGTCTTCGGCGCCGGCCCCGTGGTGGTCGGCCCGCTCAGCGACAGCCTCGCCCACGCCCACGCCTCCGCGCGCGCCGCGCTGTCGGCGTACCGGGCGGCCAGCGGGTGGCCCGGCGCCCCTCGCCCCGTCGGCAGCGACGAGCTGCTGCCCGAGCGGGTGCTCGCCGGCGACGGGCACGCGCGCCGGTTCCTGGTCGACGAGGTCTACCTGCCGCTGCTGTCGGCGCGCGGTGCGCTGCTCGAGACGGTGGCGGCCTACCTCGAGAACGGGAGCTCGATCGAGGCCACGGCCCGCACGTTGTTCGTCCACCCCAACACCGTCCGCTACCGGTTACGGCAGACCACCGAGCTGACCGGCTTCGGGCCGACCCACCCGCGTGATGCCTTGGCGCTCCAGCTGGCGATCGTGCTGGGTCGTCAGTCCGGGCGCCAGATCTGACGGTTTTGTAGGAACCCTACAAAACTCGCCCGGTTACTTTCGTGCGGCCCGGTGCCCGGAAGTCGTGCCCGTCACGGCACAGTTGACCTTGTGCTTGTCATTGTCGCTCCCGGCCAAGGCGCCCAGACGCCCGGCTTCCTCGCCCCCTGGCTCGAGGACGAGATTTTCGCGTCCCGGCTTCGGTGGCTGTCCGCGGTCGCCGGGCTCGACCTGGCCCACTACGGCACCGAGGCCGACGCCGAGACCATCCGCGACACCAAGATCGCCCAGCCGCTGCTGGTCGCGACCGGGATGCTCGCCGCGCTCGAGCTCTTCCCGCACCCGGCCGACGCCTTCGCGCAGGTCGGCGCGGTCGCCGGCCACAGCGTGGGTGAGCTGGCCGTCGCCGCAGGGTCGGGCAGCATCTCCGCCGAGCAGGCGATGGTCCTGGTCCGCGAGCGCGGCCTCGCGATGGCCGAGGCCTCCGATGCCACACCCACCGGCATGACCGCGGTGCTGGGTGGTGACCGAGACGAGGTCCTGGCCGGTCTCGACAAGCACGGCCTCACCCCCGCCAACGACAACGGCCCCGGCCAGATCGTCGCCGCGGGCACCCTCGAGCAGCTGGCCGCCCTCGCCGACGACGCCCCCGCGAAGGCCCGGCTCATCCCGCTCCCGGTCGCCGGCGCTTTCCACACCGACCACATGGCGCCCGCGGTCGGGCGGGTCGCCGCCCTTGCCACCGCCGTCTCGGTGCGCGACCCGCGGGTCCCGGTCATCTCCAACCGCGACGGTCAGGTGCTCCAGCACGGCCGCGAGGTGCTCGACCGGATCGTGGGTCAGATCGCCAGCCCGGTCCGCTGGGACCTGTGCCTGGCCACCATGTCCGACCTCGGCGTCACCGGGGTCCTCGAGCTCCCGCCTGCCGGCACCCTGACCGGCATCGCCAAGCGCGCGCTCAAGGGTGTCGAGACCTTCGCCCTCAAGACGCCCGACCAGGTCGCGGACGCCCGCGAGTTCTGCCGCACCCACGGCGCCGCCACCGTGCCCAGTTCCGGGCCCGGTTCCGCGCCCGGTTCCGCGCCGGGTCTCCACTCGGTCGGGAGCGCCTGATGAGCATCCAGGTCAGCACCGGCTCGGAGAACGCCGCGATCCTCGGGGTCGGCGCCTACCGTCCGTCCCGCGTCGTCCCCAACGCCGACGTCATCGAGGCGATCGACTCCACCGACGAGTGGATCCAGCAGCGTTCCGGCATCAAGGAGCGCCGCTTCGCCGAGCCCCACGAGACCGTCCAGATGATGTCGGTCGCCGCTGCTCGCGGAGCCCTCGAGCAGGCCGGCCTCGAGGCCGGCGACATCGACTGCGTGATCGTGGCGACGATCAGCCACCTGATGCAGACGCCCGCCGTGGCCACGCTGATCGCCCACGAGCTCGGCACCGACAAGGCCGCCGCGTTCGACATCTCTGCGGCCTGCGCCGGCTTCTGCCACGCGGTCGCGATGGCCAACGACTTCGTCCGGGTCGGCAGCGCGACCAACGTCCTCGTGATCGGCGTCGAGCGCCTCTCCGACATCACGGACCCCACCGACCGCGGCACCGCCTTCATCTTCGCCGACGGCGCCGGCGCGGTCGTGGTCGGCCCGAGCGACACCCCGGGCATCGGCCCGGTGGTCTGGGGCTCCGACGGCGAGCAGTACGACCTGATCCGCCAGCGGGTCGACTGGCGCGACGTGCTCACCTCCGAGACCCCCTCCATGCCCCACCTGATGATGCAGGGCAACTCCGTGTTCCGCTGGGCGTCGTTCACGATGGCCAAGACCGGGCTGGAGGCCATCGAGCGGGCCGGCCTCACCGTCGACGACCTCGATGTCTTCGTGCCCCACCAGGCCAACATGCGCATCACCGACGCCATGGCCCGGGCGATGAAGCTGCCCGACACCGTGCGCATCGCCCGCGACATCGCCCAGCAGGGCAACACCTCGGCCGCCTCCGTGCCCCTGGCCCTGGAGCGGATGATCCGCGAGGGTGAGGCACGATCAGGAGACACCGCGCTCCTGATCGCCTTCGGCGCCGGCCTGGCCTACGCAGCCCAGGTCGTCGTCGTCCCCTGAACCGCACCACCGCACGACCCGCACCACCGGCACGACCGCACGTCACCACCCGAAGTACCGACCGCATCACCCCACCTGAAGGAGACCACCCCATGGCCACCACCGAAGAGATCCGCTCCGACCTCGCCGAGATCGTCAACGAGGTTGCCGGCGTCGACGCCGACGACGTCCAGCTCGACAAGTCCTTCATCGACGACCTCGACGTGGACTCGCTGTCGATGGTCGAGGTCGTCGTGGCCGCCGAGGAGAAGTTCGGCGTCTCGATCCCCGACGACGAGGTCAAGAACCTCAAGACCGTCGGCGACGCCGTCGCCTTCATCGAGCGCGCCCAGGCCTGAGCCGCTCCGCCCACCCCGACCCGCATCTCTGCCACCTCCAGAATCGAGCCACTCATGAGTCGCACCCGAGTCGTCATCACCGGCATGGGCACCACCAGCCCGCTGGGTGGTGATGTCGCGAGCACCTGGGACGGCCTGGTCAACGGTCGCTCCGGTGTCCGCGCGCTGACCTACGAGTGGGCCGAGGAGCTGCCCGTCAAGATCGCCGCCACCGTGGCGGTCGAGCCGACCGACGTGCTCGAGCGGGTCAAGGCCCGCCGTCTCGACCGCTCCTCGCAGCTCGCGATGGTGGCGGCCATGGAGGCGTGGCGCGACTCCGGGCTCGACCTGGCCCAGGAGTCCGGCGACCTCGACGGAGACCGGGTCGGGGTGGCGATGGCCTCCGGCATCGGCGGCGTCAACACGCTGCTCGCCAACTACGACATCCTCAAGGCGAAGGGCCCTCGCCGGGTCTCTCCCCTCGCGGTGCCGATGCTGATGCCCAACGCGCCGGCGGCCAACATCAGCCTGTACGTCGGCGCGCGGGCCGCGGTCAACACTCCCGTGTCCGCCTGCGCCTCCGGCAACGAGGGCATCGCGCTGGCCGTCGACCAGATCCGGCTCGGCCGGGCCGACGTCGTCGTCGCCGGCGGCACCGAGGCCGCGATCCACCCGCTGCCGATGGCGGCCTTCGCCAACATGATGGCGTTGTCCAAGAACGCCGGTGACCCCACCACCGTCTCGCGGCCCTGGGACACCGGTCGCGACGGCTTCGTGCTCGGCGAGGGGGCTGGCGTGCTGGTCCTGGAGTCCGAGGAGCACGCCCGCGCGCGCGGCGCCCGGATCTACGCCGAGGTGCTGGGGGCCGGCATCACCGCCGACTCCCACGACATCGCGCAGCCCGACCCGAAGGGCCGGGGCGGCTCCCGAGCCATCCTGCGGGCGCTCGTCGAGTCGGAGATCAGCGCCACCGACATCCGGCACGTCAACGCCCACGCCACCTCGACGCCCCAGGGCGACATCGCCGAGGGCCTGATGCTCCACGCGACGCTGGGCGACCACGTCTCCAACGTCGTCGTCACCAGCACCAAGTCGATGACCGGGCACCTGCTCGGCGGCGCCGGTGCGTTGGAGTCGATCGCCACCGTGCTGGCCCTGCACCACCGGGTGGTTCCGCCGACCATCAACCTCGACGACCTCGACCCCCAGGTGGAGCTCGACATCGCCACCACGGTCCGCGAGCTGCCGTCGGGCGACATCGCGGCGCTCAACAACTCCTTCGGTTTCGGCGGAGCCAACGTGGCGGTCGCGTTCGGCAGCGTGTAACCCCGCTCGGCGTAACCCGGCCCACCTCGGGGCGTTGTACCTTCCGACGCGTGCACGGCGATGCTGGAGGGGCAACATGATGCGCAAGATCCTGGCGTGGGCGAACACCACGCTGCTGCTGACGACACTGGTGCTGGTGGCGTCGGCTGACAGTGCCGCCGCCTACCGACCCTGGGGCAGCTCGTGGTCGAAGAACCAGGTGATGAAGCCGCGCTGCGCCTCCTACCCCTACCGCTACCGCGTGAACCCACCCAGCAAGGACTGGGCCGCCGAGATCTTCCTCGTCGGTCCGCACGGGCGCGGCATCGCCAGCGACGCCGTCGACTCCGACGCCGACCCCGCCCGCGGTCGCAAGTCGTGGCGTCTGTGCCGTCCCTCGATCACCGCCGGCCGCTACCGGATCAAGATGCGGGTCACCTGGTTGCGCGGCTTCGAGAACCACGTGGCTTGGGTCAAACCGACGTCCTTCCGCATGCGGCGACGATGACGCGCCCGCCTCCGCGGCCGACCGTGCTCGGCCTCCTGGTCGCGCTGTGCTCCGGCCTGCTGCTCCTCCCGGTCAGCGCTCTGCCGGCCCAGGCAGCCCCCGACGCCCAGCGCTTCGGCAGCACCGCGGCTCCCCACCAGGTCCTGCGTGGCGGGTGCCGGGTCTACCGCTACCGCTACCGCGTCAACCCGCCGACCAACGACTGGATGGCTGAGATCTTCCTGGTCGGCCCCGGAGGCATCGGCCTGGCTCACACGACGCTGACATCCGAGGCCGTCCGCCCGAGGGGTCGCCGGGTGTGGCGGCTGTGCAGCCCCTCGCTCTCGACCGGGCGCTACGTGATGAAGATGAAGATCACCTACCTCGACGGCTACGACGAGAAGGTCGTCCGCGGCCGCAGCTCGCGCTTCCGGCTCACCGCGCGCTAGGGCGGCGTACGCCGCACGCCCTGCACGCGCCGAGCGTCGGGTCAGACGACCTGGTGCAGCCAGCGCACGGGGGCCCCGTCACCGGCGTGGCGGAACGTCTCGAGCTCGTCGTCCCACGGCTTCCCGAGCAGCTTGTCGATCTCGTGGACGAGCGTGGTGTCACCCAGCGCGGCCTTGACCACCGCTGCCTTCAGCCGGTCCTCGGGGATCATCAGGTCGCCGTGCAGACCGGTGACGCCGTGGAAGACGCCCAGGTCAGGGGTGAAGGAGTAGCGGGCGCCCTCGGTGGCTGTCGTGGGCTCCTCGGTCACCTCGTAGCGCAGGTGGTTCCATCCGCGCAGGGCGGAGGCGATGCCGGCGGCCGTGCCGACGTCAGCGGCCCAGGAGAGCTCGGTGCGGTAGGTGCCCGTCTGGGCAGGCTGAGACGACCAGACAGGGTTGACGGCCACGCCGAGCACGCCGCCCACGGCCCACTCGATGTGCGGGCACAGTGCGGACGGCGCCGAGTGGACGTAGAGAACGCCTCTGGTCGCGGTGCGGGTTGCGGTGCGTGCGGTCACCGTGGACTCCTCGAGCTGTTCACCTCCGGCGCGAGCTGCGCCTTCCCCAGCGGGCTCGTCGAGTGGAGGTGGCGGTCGAGGGCCGGCACGAGTGACACCTGTGTAGTTATGCCACCATTGTGGCCCAGAAGCCGCCGGTGCGCCAGTCAACGCCCCGGGCGGGCTGGACCGCTGGCTCAGGTCGTGGCGGCTCGTCGCGTACGGCGGGGTCCGAGCTCCATGAGCGTGGCGATGACGTCCTCGGCGATCCCGAGCCCGCCGAGGTGGCTCTCGCCGTCGATGACGCTCATCGTCGCGTCCGGCAGCCGGTCGACGACGTGCTGGCCGTGGCGGAGCGGCACGATGTGGTCCTCGTCGCCGTGCCACCACCGCACCGGCACGGACACCTCGCTCAGCGAGAAGCCCCAGGGACGGGTGAAGAGGACCAGGTCGTTGAGCGGCGCCGAGGTCTGGAAGCGGCTCCCGTTGAGCAGGTCATCGAGGAACATCGCCTTGAACTCGGGACGAGAGAGCAGGTTCTTGTCGCCGGCAGGCTGGACTGCCGCGTAGAGGTCCAGACCGGGGCCGGCCACCGGCCGGGCCATCCGGATCAGCCCCGTGAGCGCCACCCCGAGCGGCACCCGTGCCGCTTGCAGCACCGGCGCCAGGCGAACGGCGAGCTGGATCGCGCCGCCCTCGGTCGCGTCCGAGCCGCGGGTGGGCGCCACGCCCCCCAGGACCCCCACGCCGTGCACACGGTCGGGCAGCGCCGCGCCCGCCGCGAGGGCGTAGGGGCCGCCGCCGGACAACCCGATGATGCGCAGGGTGTCGACCGCCAGGGCGTCGAGCAGCCGTGACAGGTCCGCGGTCCAGTCGAGCAGCTCGTCGTAGAGGTAGGGCGTGGAAGACCCGATGCCGGGTCGGTCGATGCCGATGATGCGGACGCCGTGCTTCTCGGCGTAGGCGCGCGCCTCGAGCGGGATCTGCCGACGGGCTCCGGGCGTGCCGTGCATCCAGACGATCGCGGGCCCCCGCGGGGCGCCGTACTCGGCGAAGCTGAGGCGCCGGCCGTCGCGCACCGCCACCGTGCCCTCGAGGGAGGGCCGGGTCACGTGTTCCATGGCTTCAGTCTGGCAGAGGTCAGCCGGGGCAGGACGCGTGTATCAGCCCAGCCGCTTCTCGAGCGCGGCCGCGCGCTCGTCGGCGTCGGTGAGCTGCTCGCCGTCGACCGCGTGGGTGCGGTGGAACCAGGCCAGCGCGTCCTGCTCGCGGCCTGCGGCCTCCAGCATGTCGGCGTAGGCGTAGCGCAGCCGCACGACCCAGGCCGTCCGGTTCTGCGAGGTCAGCGGAGCGAGCTCGAGAGTGCGCAGGGCGGCGTCGAACTGACCCATGTCGCGACGTGCTCCGGCCTCGACGATCGTCATCTCGGCCTTGGCCTCGGGCGGGAAGTTCGCCACCGACGGGCTCTTGGCCAGCTTGAGGGCCTGCTCCGGGTTGCCGAGCGCGCGGTGGCAGTCGGCCATCATCGGGAGGTAGCCGGTGGCGCCGTTCATCCGCTTCGCCGCCCGCAGCTCGGCCAGCGCCTCGGCGTAGTGGCCGGCCGCGTAGGCCGCCTCGCCGGTGGCCTCGCGCACGACAGCGATACGAGCAGCTCGCGAGCGGGCCGCGAGCGCGTGCTGGTACGCCGTCTCCGGCTCGGTGTCGATCAGCAGGCCGGCCGCAGCCAGGTGGCGCGCGACCCTGGCGGCGAGCTTCTCGGGGAGACCCTTCAGCTGGGCCCGCACCGCGTGGTCGAGCTCTTCGCCGGTGACCTCGGCCGGGATCTCCGGCCCGTCGTAGTGCGCCTGCTCGGCGCTGCGGGGGCGCTCGTCCTGCGGCGCGCGTGAACGGCCGGCACCACCGGCACGCGAGCCACCGGAGTCGCGCCGGTCGCGCGACTGCCCGGGCTTCCCACCACGGGATGCCCCGCCCGTGCCGCGGCCCGACGTCGAGGGTCGACCGGAACCGGATCCTCGGGCGCCTCCGCGAGCGGGGCGCTGTCCTCGATCCTCAGCCACGATGTCTCCTCCTGCTGCGTCGTACTGGCGTGCTGCTCGGCCGGTCCACTGTTGCACCGACCCCTGTAAAACACGTAGAGGCCACCTTGCGGTGGCCTCTACGGCAATGTTTGTCCGGCGGCGTCCTACTCTCCCACAGCCTCTCGGCTGCAGTACCATCGGCGCTGGCAGGCTTAACTTCCGGGTTCGGGATGGGACCGGGTGTTTCCCTGACGCTATGGCCGCCGTAACTCTATGAACCCTCACACACGCAGGGGCCTGGTGTGGGCCCGGGTGCGGGGGTTGGATTGTGTGGACGCGAGTGTTTCTCGTGTGTGCGCATGCAAACCGTTTGCTTGCTGACCAGTGCTCAGTCAGTGCGGGGGTTTGTGGTGGTGGTTGAGGGTTTGTGTGGCAAGCCCTCGGCCTATTAGTACCGGTCGGCTAGGCATTGCTGCTGTACACCTCCGGCCTATCAACCCAATGGTCTGTTGGGGGCCTTACCCACTTACGTGGTGGGAAACCTCATCTTGAAATGTGCTTCCCGCTTAGATGCATTCAGCGGTTATCACTTCCGAACGTAGCTAACCAGCGGTGCCCCTGGCGGGACAACTGGCACACCAGAGGTTCGTCCATCCCGGTCCTCTCGTACTAGGGACAGCTTTTCTCAAGTTTCCTGCGCGCGCGGCGGATAGGGACCGAACTGTCTCACGACGTTCTAAACCCAGCTCGCGTGCCGCTTTAATGGGCGAACAGCCCAACCCTTGGGACCTACTCCGGCCCCAGGATGCGACGAGCCGACATCGAGGTGCCAAACCATCCCGTCGATATGGACTCTTGGGGAAGATCAGCCTGTTATCCCCGGGGTACCTTTTATCCGTTGAGCGACGTCGCTTCCACCTGCCGACGCCGGATCACTAGTTCCGACTTTCGTCCCTGCTCGACATGTCTGTCTCACAGTCAAGCTCCCTTGTGCACTTACACTCGAAACCTGATTGCCAACCAGGCTGAGGGAACCTTTGAGCGCCTCCGTTACATTTTAGGAGGCAACCGCCCCAGTTAAACTACCCATCAGGCACTGTCCCTGATCCAGATCATGGACCTAGGTTAGACATCTAGTACGACCAGAGTGGTATTTCAACGATGACTCCACCCCCACTGGCGTGAAGGTTTCACAGTCTCCCACCTATCCTACACAAGCCGAACCAAACACCAATACCAAACTATAGTAAAGGTCCCGGGGTCTTTCCGTCCTGCCGCGCGTAACGAGCATCTTTACTCGTAGTGCAATTTCGCCGAGTCCATGGTTGAGACAGCGCCCAAGTCGTTACTCCATTCGTGCAGGTCGGAACTTACCCGACAAGGAATTTCGCTACCTTAGGATGGTTATAGTTACCACCGCCGTTTACTGGGGCTTAAATTCTCCGCTTCACCACAAGTGGCTAACAGGTCCTCTTAACCTTCCAGCACCGGGCAGGAGTCAGTCCGTATACATCGTCTTACAACTTCGCACGGACCTGTGTTTTTAGTAAACAGTCGCTTGGGCCTGGTCTCTGCGACCCTCCCCGCGTCCCCCAGCTAGTGGGCTAACGGTTCGGGTCCCCCTTCTCCCGAAGTTACGGGGGCATTTTGCCGAGTTCCTTAACCATGGTTCGCTCGATCGCCTTGGTATTCTCTACCTGATCACCTGAGTCGGTTTGGGGTACGGGCGGCTCGATTCTCGCTAGAGGTTTTTCTCGGCAGCATAGGATCACCCACTTCCCCCATACGGGGTCGGCATCACATCTCAGACTCGTGCTCGAAGCACAGCGACCCGGATTTACCTAAGCCACGTCCTACCTGCTTACCCGTGGACTACCATCGCCACGGTTGGGCTACCTTCCTGCGTCACCCCATCGCTTGACTACTACCGGATCGGATCCCACGCTCCGCCCAAGTGCCTCACCCCGAAGGGATCGGTCGCCTGGGTTTCGGGTGGTTAGCATCACCGGCCTCATCAGGGACGAATCTTCGCCGGTACGGGAATATCAACCCGTTGTCCATCGACTACGCCTGTCGGCCTCGCCTTAGGTCCCGACTTACCCAGGGCAGATTAGCTTGACCCTGGAACCCTTGATCATTCGGCGCACGGGTTTCTCACCCGTGATTCGCTACTCATGCCTGCATTCTCACTCGTGTCGCGTCCACCCCTGGGTCACCCCGGAACTTCACTCGCGACACGACGCTCCCCTACCCATCCACACACCTGAACACCCCCACTACAAGGGCGCTAAGTTACCCACTCAAGGGACGTGCGAATGCCATAGCTTCGGCGGATGACTTGAGCCCCGCTACATTGTCGGCGCGGAATCACTTGACCAGTGAGCTATTACGCACTCTTTCAAGGGTGGCTGCTTCCAAGCCAACCTCCTGGTTGTCACTGCGACTCCACATCCTTTTCCACTTAGTCATCTCTTAGGGGCCTTAGCTGATGGTCTGGGCTGTTTCCCTCTCGACTACGGAGCTTATCCCCCGCAGTCTCACTGCCGCGCTCTCACTTACCGGCATTCGGAGTTTGGTTAACGTCAGTAACCTTGTAGGGCCCATTAGCTATCCAGTGCTCTACCTCCGGCAAGAAACACGCGACGCTGCACCTAAATGCATTTCGGGGAGAACCAGCTATCACGGAGTTTGATTGGCCTTTCACCCCTATCCACAGGTCATCCCCTCAGTTTTCAACCTAAGTGGGTTCGGTCCTCCACGCGGTCTTACCCGCGCTTCAACCTGCCCATGGATAGATCACTCCGCTTCGGGTCTTGATCGCGCTACTCAAACGCCCTATTAGGACTCGCTTTCGCTACGGCTTCCCCACACGGGTTAACCTCGCAACACAACGCAAACTCGCAGGCTCATTCTTCAAAAGGCACGCCATCACCCCCCACCCCTCAAGGAGGCAGCAAAGCTCTGACGGATTGTAGGCGCACGGTTTCAGGTACTATTTCACTCCCCGCCAGGGGTACTTTTCACCTTTCCCTCACGGTACTTGTCCGCTATCGGTCATCAAGAAGTATTTAGGCTTAACGGGTGGTCCCGCCAGATTCACACACCATTTCAGGAGTGGCGTGTTACTTGGGAAAACACTACAGACAGGCTCGCGCTTACACTTACGGGGCTATCACCCTCTACGGCGCCACTTTCCAATGGACTTCAACTTCCTGCGAACTTTCTTACTGTCCTGCACACCGGCAGATGCACACGAATGCTCCCACAACCCCCCAAATGCAACCCCTGCCGGGTATCACACATCTGAGGTTTGGCCTCATCCGATTTCGCTCGCCACTACTCTCGGAATCACTTTTGTTTTCTCTTCCTATGGGTACTGAGATGTTTCACTTCCCCACGTTCCCTCCACACACCCTATACATTCAGGTGCAGGTAACTGGACATAACTCCAGCTGGGTTTCCCCATTCGGACACCCCCGGATCACAGCTCGGTTGCCAACTCCCCAGGGCTTATCGCAGGCTCCAACGTCCTTCATCGGCTCTTGATGCCAAGGCATCCACCATGCGCCCTTTACAGCTTGCCAAACAAACACTCAACAAACACAACAAAAAAACACCCACGCAACCAACACGCAGATGCTCCCCATCATGATCTGAGCAACCAGCAATAAAACACTCTGCAAAGACACACACTACAAAAAACAAACACCCACACAATCACACTGTGCGGGCGATGCTCGCGTCCACTATCCAAGAATCAAACAAACAAGAGACAACCAACCCCAGCAAGACCCTCACGGCCCCACGGCGCCTGATTCCTCAGGGCCCAACAGTGCGCCAGAACAAACCACCCACACCCGCACGACACCACTTTCCACACCACCCACCCCCCACCAACCCAAAGGAAGGAGAGGAACGGGACAGCAGTACTCACAGCGCCGACCAGTGCCGGACAAGCTCTTCATCGATGGATTCCACTAACAAGACACCCTCACCCCACCAGCACAGTTGCCGGCAAGCACGTGGTGTGTCTCCTTAGAAAGGAGGTGATCCAGCCGCACCTTCCGGTACGGCTACCTTGTTACGACTTCGTCCTAATCGCCAGCCCCACCTTCGACCACTCCCTCCGCAAGCGGTTGGGCCATGGGCTTCGGGTGTTGCCGACTTTCATGACGTGACGGGCGGTGTGTACAAGGCCCGGGAACGTATTCACCGCAGCGTTGCTGATCTGCGATTACTAGCGACTCCGACTTCATGGGGTCGAGTTGCAGACCCCAATCCGAACTGAGACCGGCTTTTTGGGATTCGCTCCCCCTCACGGGATCGCAGCCCTTTGTACCGGCCATTGTAGCATGCGTGAAGCCCTGGACATAAGGGGCATGATGACTTGACGTCATCCCCACCTTCCTCCGAGTTGACCCCGGCAGTCTCCTATGAGTCCCCATCACCCCGAAGGGCATGCTGGCAACATAGAACGAGGGTTGCGCTCGTTGCGGGACTTAACCCAACATCTCACGACACGAGCTGACGACAGCCATGCACCACCTGTACACCGACAAAAGGGGCCATATCTCTACAGCTTTCCGGTGTATGTCAAACCCAGGTAAGGTTCTTCGCGTTGCATCGAATTAATCCGCATGCTCCGCCGCTTGTGCGGGCCCCCGTCAATTCCTTTGAGTTTTAGCCTTGCGGCCGTACTCCCCAGGCGGGGCGCTTAATGCGTTAGCTGCGGCACGGAACCCGTGGAATGGATCCCACACCTAGCGCCCAACGTTTACGGTGTGGACTACCAGGGTATCTAATCCTGTTCGCTCCCCACACTTTCGCTCCTCAGCGTCAGGTAATGCCCAGAGAACCGCCTTCGCCACCGGTGTTCCTCCTGATATCTGCGCATTTCACCGCTACACCAGGAATTCCGTTCTCCCCTGCATACCTCTAGTCTGCCCGTATCGAAAGCAAGCACAGAGTTAAGCCCCGTGTTTTCACTCCCGACGCGACAAACCGCCTACGAGCCCTTTACGCCCAATAATTCCGGACAACGCTCGCACCCTACGTATTACCGCGGCTGCTGGCACGTAGTTGGCCGGTGCTTCTTCTCCACCTACCGTCAACCCCACCAAAAAGCAGGACCTTCGTCGGTGATGAAAGAGGTTTACAACCCGAAGGCCGTCATCCCTCACGCGGCGTTGCTGGATCAGGCTTCCGCCCATTGTCCAATATTCCCCACTGCTGCCTCCCGTAGGAGTCTGGGCCGTGTCTCAGTCCCAGTGTGGCCGGTCACCCTCTCAGGCCGGCTACCCGTCGAAGCCTTGGTAGGCCATTACCCCACCAACAAGCTGATAGGCCGCGAGCACATCCCCCACCGAAAAAACTTTCCACACAAACCCATGCGAGTCCATGTCATATCCGGTATTAGACCCCGTTTCCGAGGCTTATCCCAAAGTGGAGGGCAGATTACTCACGTGTTACTCACCCGTTCGCCGCTCGTGTACCCCGAAGGGCCTTACCGCTCGACTTGCATGTGTTAAGCACGCCGCCAGCGTTCGTCCTGAGCCAGGATCAAACTCTCCATAGAAAATTCAAACCCAACAAAAAACGAAACTAGCAATTAAGCCAGAATCATTGAATGCCGAAAAAACAAACCCAACCAACCCCAAAAGGGCTGACAGAGCACAAACTAATTCCATCGACTATCTGACACACTGTTGAGTTCTCAAGAATCACACGCACACTGATCTCACCGTCTCCGGCTCGACCAGGACTTCGTCATGGCCACTGCTCACCCGCGCCCTCAGCCCGGATCTTCGAGCGAACCTTGCGGCTCGGACCCGATCACCCGGAGAAGGTGTGGAAGAGTGGCCGACCTGGGGGCCGGAAGCCCGACCGAAGTCTTGCCTCCCGCCGCTCCCTGGCGACAAAGAGAACATTACAGACGCTCCGGGCCTGTGCCAAATCGGGTCCCCGTGAGCCGGGCCACAGCGCCTCCCCGGGCCCCCAGGGGCCTCGTCTCACACCACGCGGACGCCGGCGAAGCGCTTCTTCCCGCGGCGCAGCACGAGCCACGAGCCGTCGATGAGGTCGGACACGGAGACCTGCGCGTCAGGGTCCTCCACCCGCCGGTTGTTGAGGTAGGCCCCGCCCTCCCCCACGGTCCGCCGGGCCTCGCTCCGGCTCGCGGCCAGCCCGCTCGCGACCAGCAGGTCGACCACGCCTGGCCAGCCGTCGGCCGTGGCCACCTCGACCACGCCCGCCTCCTGCAGGGCAGCCGCCAGGGTCGGGGTCGCGAGCTCGGTGAGGTCGCCGCCTCCGAACAGGGCAGCGGCTGCGGCCTTGGCCTGCGCCGTCTCCTCAGCCCCGTGCACGAGCGTGGTGACCTCGTCCGCCAGGGTGCGCTGACCCAACCGCAGGAAGGGCTTCTCGGTGTGCTCGGTCTCGATCCGCTCGATCTCCTCGCGCGGCAGGAACGTGAAGACCCGCAGCAGCTCGCCGACCTTCTCGTCCTCGACGTTGAGCCAGAACTGGTGGAAGGAGTAGGGCGAGAGCATGTCGGGGTCGAGCCAGAGCGCACCGCCCTCGGTCTTGCCGTACTTGGTGCCGTCGGACCGGGTCATGAGCGGGGTGGCGATCGCGTGGACGCGAGCGCCGTCGGTGCGACGTACGAGCTCGACGCCGGCCGTGAGGTTGCCCCACTGGTCGGAGCCACCGAACTGCAGCGTCACCCCGTGGGTGCGGTGCAGGTTGAGGTAGTCCAAGGACTGCAGCAGGACGTAGCTGAACTCGGTGTAGCTGATCCCGCTCTCGAGACGGCTGCGCACCACGTCGCGCGCCAGCATCCGGTTGACCGGGAAGTGCTTCCCGATGTCGCGCAGGAAGTCGATCGTGGACAGCGACGCGGTCCAGTCCAGGTTGTTGACCATCGTGGCTGCGTTGTCGCCCTCGAAGGACAAGAAGGGCTCGATCTGCCCGCGCACGCGGAGGACCCACTCGCCGACGGTCTCCGCGGCGTTCATCACCCGCTCCCCCGCCTCCTTCGGGTCGCCGATCATGCCGGTCGCGCCGCCGACCAGCGCGTACGGCGTGTGGCCGGCGTCCTGCAGCCGCTTGGCGGTGAGGATCTGGACCAGGTGACCCATGTGGAGGCTGGGGGCGGTGGGGTCGAACCCGACGTAGAAGTGGACGCCTCCGGACGTGAGCGCCTCGCGCAGCGCCTCACGATCGGTCGAGTGCGCGATCAGGCCGCGCCACTCGAGGTCGTCGAGCAGTGTGGGGTCGACGGACACGGGGAACCTCTCTTGTCGTGGACGGCCTAGCCTGCCGCATGCGCCGGACCCGTCGGTGACGGCCTAGGCTCACGGGGGGCGACGAGAGGACGACAACCAGGTGATCGGCGGCAGGTACTCGCTCGACCGGGAGATCGGTCGCGGCGGCATGGGCTCGGTGTGGCTCGGCCGCGACGAGGTCCTCGGTCGCGTGGTGGCGATGAAGCGGGTGGGCTCGCAGCCGGGCGCCTCCAGCCCCGACCTGGTGCGCGCCGAGCGCGAGGCTCGGATCGCGGCGCGCATCAACCACCCCCACGTGGTCGCCGTCTTCGACCTCGTCGAGGAGGACGACCACCAGTGGTTGGTCATGGAGTACGTCGAGGGGATGACGCTGTCCGAGCTGATCCGCACCAGCGGTCGGCTCAGCCACGAGGAGACCGGGCGCCTCATCGCGCAGGCGGCGGACGCCCTCGCCGCCGCGCACGAGGCCGGGGTCACGCACCGCGACGTCAAACCCTCCAACATCCTGGTCGCCCACGACGGCACGGTGAAGCTGTCCGACTTCGGCATCGCGCGCGCCGAGCAGGACCCGTCGCTGACGGCCACCGGCCTGGTCACCGGGTCGCCGGCGTACATCTCGCCGGAGGTCGCCTCCGGACGCCCGGCCGGCTTCGCCAGCGACGTGTGGTCGCTCGGCGCGACGGCGTTCCATGCGCTGTCGGGCCGACCGCCGTACGACGTCGCCGACAACATCCTGGGCGCGCTGTACCGGATCGTCCACGAGGCCCCGCCCTCGTTGGACGACGGAGGCTGGCCGGCGGAGTTCGTGACGGCCGCGATGAACCACGACCCGGACGCGCGGTGGACGATGGCCGAGGTGGCCGCCTTCCTCCACGCCGGCCCGGGCGCCACGGCCCCCCATCCGGGGAGCGGCACCGACACCTCCGTCGTCCCCGCCGCGCTGGGCGCCGCCGACGCGACGCAGCAGCTCGCCGTGACGCCCGGTCCCGCAGCACCTCCTGCTCCGCCCGCAGGTCCCGACGTGCGACCTGCTGCCGCAGGGCACGCCGCGCGCAGCCGGCGTCCGGTGCTCCCGCTGCTCGTGGGGCTGGCGGCCGTCGTCCTGGTGCTGGTCGTCGGTTTCCTGGTCCTCGGCGGTGACGACGAGCCGCCGGCCGCCTCGACCGCCGACCCCGACGCCACGAGCACCTCGCTGGAGCCGAGCGACGAGCCCTCGGAGGAGGCCCCCACCGCGGAGGACATGGAGGGCTTCGTCGCCGACTACCTCTCGCTCGCCGACTCCAACCCCGCGACGGCCTTCCAACGCCTGTCCCCCTCCTACCAGGAGGCCAGCGGCGGGCTCGCCGGCTACGAGGGCTTCTGGGGACGCGTGAGCGGCGTCGAGCTGAAGGAGGCCTCGGCCGACCCCGAGGCGCTCACCGTCACGTACTCCTACTCCTACGAGCTCGACGGCAGCACCCGTGACGACGACATCCTGATGACGCTGGAGCAGGTGGAGAACGCGTTCCTCATCGTCGACGCCAAGACGCTCTGATTCCTCGGGTGGCGGGGTGGGTACCAGCGCCGTAGCCACCCGCAGGAAGCGCTACGAGAGGAAACGTCGTGAAGGGACTGCTGAGCCTCCTGATCGTGATCTGGTTGATCATCGGCGCGTTCGCCGCCTACCAGCGCGGCTACTTCGGCGACGACCGCGAGGTGAGCTGCAAGTCCTTCGGTGACACCGCGCTGACCGTCGTGGCCGGACCGCTGAACTACCTGGGCGTCAACCCGAAGGTGACCTGCGAGCTCCCCGAGCCCTCGAGCTAGTCGCCCGACCGCGCGGACGGGCGCCGTACGACGTCGAGGCGCTCGTCGACCGCCTCGACGACTGAGGTCGGTGGCGGTGGGTACCGTGCCGGCATGAGCGATTCGAACACACGTACGAACCAGTCCCCCGAACCAGGCTGACGTCCTCGGCGCGTCCACACCCGATCCCGGAACCACCGAGAAAGATCCCGAGCAGTGGGTGACCGGCGACGAGCCGATGACGGGGGCCCAGCGCAGCTACCTCGACACCTTGGCCCGTGAGGCCGGCGAGACGGTGTCGGCCGAGATCACCAAGGCCGAGGCCTCCGAGCACATCGAGCGGCTCCAGCAGCAGACCGGGCGCGGTCAGGGGTAGGCCCGCCCGGTGGGCCGACCTGCTTGGATCGAGGTGTGAGCAGCCCGTCGGACCAGCCCCCGCCCCGACCGTCCGGTGCCCCGGCCCCCTCGCGGGGCAGGCCGGTGTCGCGGGTTCGCCGCGTCTGGCGTCGGGTGCTCTCGCCGTTCTGGGTCGTCCCCGCCGGGTGGTGCCTGCTCGCGGTGGTCCTGGGCATCGCGCTGCCGCTGGTCGACCAGGGGGTCGGCACCATCCCGCTGGCCTTCGAGAGCGGGCCGGACGGCGCGCGCTCGGTGCTCTCCACGATCGCCGGGGCGATGATCTCGGTGACCGGCCTGGTCTTCTCGATCACGATCGTCGTGCTCCAGCTGGCCAGCAGCCAGTTCACGCCGCGGGTGCTGCAGACCTTTCTCGACGACCGGGTCACCCAGCACACGCTGGGGGTCTTCGCCGCGAGCTTCCTCTACGCCCTCACCGTGCTGCGGGGCGTGCAGAGCGAGTCGCTGGGCGGGCCCGACGCCGTCCCGCAGCTGGCGGTGACCTTCGCCTACCTGCTGGTGCTGGGTGCGGTCGGGATGTTCTTGACCTTCATCCACCACATCACGACCGCGATCTCGGTCGACGCGGTGATCGGTCGGGTCGCTGGCCAGTGCCGCGACCTGATCGAGCGCAGCGAGGCCGAGGCCCAGGACCTGCCCGGCGAGCGACCCGATCTCCCCCGGATGGCGCGCCAGGCCGTGGTCGCCTCGCCCCGGTCCGGGTACGTCGACCTGGTCGACCGCCACCGGCTCGCCGAGATCGCGGCTCGTCACGACGTGCGCGTGGAGGTCCTGCTGCCACTGGGCACGTTCGTGGCCGCCGGCTCACCGCTGGCCATGGTGCAGTCCGGCGGGGACGTGTCGGACACCGACTGGGCCCAGACCCTGCACGGGGGGTTGTCGGTGCGTGACGAGCGGAGCATGGAGCAGGACCTGTCGTTCGGGCTGCGCCGCCTGGTCGACATCGCCGAGCGCGCCCTGTCCCCCGGCGTCAACGACCCGACCACCGCGGTGCAGGTGGTCAACCAGCTCCACGACCTGCTGCGCCTGATCGCGAAGACCCCCGACCCCCTCCCGGTCAGCAGCGACGAGGACGGGGTCCCGCGGGTGGTCACCGACGAGTGGACCTTCGAGCGCTACCTCGACCTGGCCGTCGACGAGATCGCCCACTGGGGCAGCGACAGCCTCCAGATCCCCGTGCGACTCGACGCGATGCTGGTCGACCTGGCCGCCAACGGCCCGCCCCACCGGCGTCCGTCGCTCGAGGCCAAGCGCGCGGCGCTGGCCTGACCCGACGTACGCGGGCCGCCCGCTTCAGGCGTACGGCGCGGTGCTGAGGTAGCGCAGGCCCGAGTCGACGGCCAGCGTCACCACGGTGCCGGAAGCGTCGTACCGCTCGGCCTCACGGAGGGCGGCCACCACGTTGGCCCCGGTCGACGTACCGGCGAACAGCCCCTCCTCGAGCGCCAGCCGCCGCGCCATCTCCTGCGCGTCGGCGCTGCTCACCTGGTCGAGCGCATCGACAACCGTCGGCTCCCAGAGGGGCGGGACGAAACCGATGCCGATCCCCTCGATCCGGTGCGAGCCCGTGGGTCCACCGGACAGGACCGCCGACTCGGACGGTTCCACCCCGACCACCCGGACCCCCGGGTGGTGGCCCCGCAGCACCTCGCCGGCCCCCTGGATGGAGTGCGCCGTCCCGACCGTGTGGACGAACGCGTCGACCTGACCGTGGGTCTGGGTCCAGATCTCCTCGCCCAGCGACGCGTACCCGCGGACGGCGTCGCGGTTGGTGAGCTGGTCGGACCACCAGTGCCCCGGCTGCCGGCTGATCCCCTCGGAGCGGGCGATCATCCGCTTGATCAGGTCCGCGGTGATCCGGCCCTCGTCGCTGGCCTCGTCGGTGATGGTGGCGCCGAGGGCGAGCAGGGTACGCCGCTTCTCCGTGCTGAAGGCGTCGGAGAACACCACGTGCAGCCGGTAGCCGAGTGCGGCGCACACGAACGCGAGCGAGATGCCCGTGGTCCCGGCGGTGTACTCGACCACGGTGCCGTCGCGGGGCAGCCGGCCGTCGGCCGCTGCTGCGGTGACCACCTCGACCGCCATCCGGTCCTTCATCGACCCGGTGGGGTTGGCGGACTCCATCTTGACCAGCAGACGACATCCCGACTGCGGAACGATCCGGCGCAGCGCGACGAGCGGCGTGCCGCCCACCGCGCCGAGCACCCCCGACCGGTCCTCGACCTCGTTCATGGCCACCCCACCCGACCGCGAGCGACCCTCGCTCGCCGACGGTTCCTTGCAGGATGGAGCCACCGCGGGACGCCCGTCAACCGGGGCCGCGCCCCGCGGGGGTCCGGTCAGTCGTTGCGCGCGGAGTCGATCATGAGCGCGACGGTGTTGAGCGCGGCCCAGCCCATGGTCACCGACAGCACCTTCTTGCGGATGTCGGGGTCGCTGCTGCGCAGCGCGAGCAGGGTGCCGTCGCCGATGTCGTTGAGAATCCGGATCTTCATCGCGGTCTTCACCGTCTTGGGCGAGCGGCCGAAGATGCCGAACGCACTGATCGCGACGTCGCGGACGCCGTACGTCTGGGCCAGGGCCCGAAAACCGGGCATCGCCTTGGCGTCCACCTCCAGCGCCTTGCCCAGGTGGTCGGGCTGGACGAGGGCGAAGACGCCGTACCCAGCAGTGGCGGTGGACATCAGTCGGCTCAGGCGATAGCTGCTCATGGGTCCTGTGTACCCGATCCGTGGTGGGGCCACGCCCCACCACGGTCGGGTCCAGTGGGAGTGATCAGCCCCGGGGGCCGTTCTTCCCCTGCGTGGCGACGAAGCTGACGCAGTCACCCTGGTTGCGGAAGGTGTAGATGCCGTCGAAGCTGCGCCAACCGTCCTTCTTGCACTCGTCCTTCGTGGTCGGGAACGCCTTGGTGTCGCAGGCGTCGCCACGTCCGTCCTCGTCGGTGTCCGCCTGGTCGGGGTTGGCCACGTCGACGCAGTTGTCGTTACCGTCCGGCACCCCGTCGCCGTCGGCGTCCGGGATCGGCACCTCGAGCTCGAAGTCGTACGTCGTCCGGTCGCCGTCGACCGAGACGTAGAGCGCGTCGGCGTTGGAGATCGTGCCTGCGTTGAACGAGCCTTGGTTGAGACCGAGGCGAACCGGGGCACGGCGTGACGTGACGCTGCCTGGGCCCGCAGGAGGCGCCTCCGCGATGGTGGCGTTCGGGAACGCAGCCACGATGCTGCTCCAGGCGCAGGGCGTGGCCTGGTCGCATCCGCCGGCACCGGTGTTCGATCCACCACCTGCCGGCTCCGCCGCGATAGGCGTCCCAGTCCTGCCATACGCCCGTCTGCACGGCGTCGTTGCCCTGGTCCTGGTAGGGCTCGAAGCACCATGTACGCATCCGGCGACGCCGTCTCCGGTCGAGGTCGACCCGGAGGTTCAGCGCCGCCACCCCGGCGACGAAGCCGGTCGAAGCCGGGTCGCGGTACGTCGAGTAGCCGATGCCGTCGATGTCGGCCAGCCGGACGCCGTCGTAGGCGTCGGTGAAGAGCTGAACCTTCGCCGGGTCGGTGGGCGTGCGCAGCTCGAAGCTGCCGGCGCTCAGCGGTGGTGCCTCCGGACCGTTCTCGAAGATGCCCGTCCCCGGTGGCCGCGTGTCCGCGGTGTACCACCCGGTGCCGAGGTCGGCTGGCGTGACGACCTCCGTGCTGTCAGCGTTGGCCGTGCCGGCCCCCGCGCCGACCAGCAGTGCCGCCGCGATCGACATCGCCGCACCCGCACTCAAGACTCGCTTCATCCATCCCCCAATTGGTCGTGCGGGGGAAAGGACGCGTCGTCACGTTCCCCCCGCGTGCGGCCCCAAGTTTCCCTGCCGCACTCATCGTGTTGACGACTCGACTCTCGCGTGCGCGAAACCATGCGGCCATAGCCCAGACGGGCCACCGCGACACCCGATCGGACTAGTCCGCGGGTGGGCCCACACGGGTCGCTGGGGTCGGAAAAGGCGGAAGCGCACTCGTCATGTCACTGCCCACTCCCCACCGGACGGGCCCGTGCGCCAAGCGCGGCAGGCGGTCGACCATTGCCATCACGGGCGGTCCGAAGAACGGCAGATAAACAAGAATGTAGCTGTCGAACTCGATGTGCAGCATCAGGTAGACGCCGACGTGCAAGGTGATAAGCAGGCCCACCCCGAACCGGAACAGCACCGGCGACAACAACGCGAGAAAGAGCCATCCCTCTGCGAACACGGTCGCCAGGTCCAGTGACTTCCAGAACCAGTGCGCGTCGATCGTGGCGAAAAATTGGGACAGCGGGCCAGAGCGTCCTGGCAGCGCCATGTCACGGGCGACATACCCGTGTACGGCCTCACGGGCGGGGTCCAGCCAGCCCCCGCGAGGCCTTCGGGATGGCGGCAGTCAGCAGTCCGTAGGCGATGGTCATCCCCCACAAGAGCACGGGCAAACCGTCCGAGTGGTGGCACTCCGACTGCAGGCCGGACCGCAGCCGACGATCCAGCGAGATCCGATCCCCCCATCCCGCCCACGCCATGAACAGTGGCAGCAGCTCGAACAGGATGTGGTGGTCGACCTTGCCGAAGGAGTACAGGTACCCGGAGCCGATAATCAGGACGAGCGTCATCCCGACCGATGCCAACCGGGTCCCGAGTCCCACCAGGAGAAGGAAGGCGAGCATCACCCGGAGCACCGTCAAAGTCACGACCGTGCCCTGGGTTGGCACTCCGGGGAGCATGACGAAAGGACCGGGACGCGGGTCGAAGAAGGCGTCGGGCAACCCCACCATCCACCCGTAGGAAATAGGCTGAACCAAGACGTAGAGCGCGAACAGGACACGAACGACGCCGAGATAGGTCAGCGGCGTGGCGTACGCCGTGCAGAGCCTATCGACTCGGCGCACGAGTGTCTCGATCATCGGCCCACCCGGATCCTGGTGAGGTCACAGGGACCGGACGAGACCACCGCCTCGCTGGCGACGTCGACCAACCTCGAGCGCCAGCAGAACGTTAAGTCCGTGGCGGGACGCGGGTCGACGACTGCAACCCGTTCCTGGAGCCAAGCAAGAAGCTCGGGGTCGAGGTCGGACCCCACTTCTCCCCGAAACGCATGCGAGAGCATCGACAGGATCTGCGAATGGCGTACGTCGCCGGTGATGAGAGCGGGTTCCACCCGACGTTCCGATCCGTCGGCGAAGCCGATCGTGACACTCAGCTCGCTCGAGGGGAATCGCCCGTCGGCGTTCGGAGCGCTGGCGAACGCCGGCATCCGGACGGCCGGGTACGGCTGTGGGTGCACGACGAACGCCATCGCGCCCTGTAGCACGAGAGCCCCCAGGAAGACGCCGACACTGGCGGCCCGAAGACGTTGTCGGATCGTCGTCACTCGAGGAGGGTACTCACCGAGCACGAGGACACCCTCGCGCAACACGGTGTCGGCGACCGGGGCAGGTGCCACGGGGTTCACGCTCGGTCCAGCCGTCCTGGCTGTCAGGTTATCCGCAGCGGGTTGGGGTGGGGTCCGTCCCTGCATCGAAGAGCGCCTCTGGATCCGGTCCGCCGCCGCAGTCGATGATGTCGTCCGGGACGCCGTCGCGGGCATGCAAAGCGTCAGCGCCGGCCTGGCCCCGAAAAGTGTCTGGTCCGCTGCCGCCGGTGAGGGTGTCGTTTCCGGCTCCGCCGATCAGCGTATTGGGTTGCCCGTTCCCCGTGAGCCGGTCGTTGCCTCCCCCACCGATGACGTTCTCCACGGTGCCGGTGATGGTGTCCCGGAAGCCCGTCGGCCCATCGTCCGTGCCGCCGTCGTCGCCGGCGCCGACGCCTACGAAGACACGTCTACGGTGCCTCTAGACGCTGTCACTGGTTGATCATGATCACGGTAGGAACACGGTGTCTGTGCCGGGACCCCCGCAAAACGTGTCCGCGCCGCCGCCGCCAAGAAGGGTGTCGTCGCCCTCGCCGCCGTAGATGACGTCTGCACCCGGAGTACCGACGAGGATGTCGTCACCCGGACCGCCAAGGATCGTTGCGGCGACTCGACCGCATCGACGGCCATCCCGATAGGGGTAGACCTGTCCCCACGAAGAGTCGCGGTCAGCGGCTGGGTGGTGGGTCAGACGAACTTCGTCGGCCCCGTCGACGCCGATTGCGTAGATCTCGTCGTTCCCGTCGCGGTCGCTGGTGAATGCCACTCGGCGCCCGTTCGGCGAGGGTGCAGGCTGGGTGTCCGAGGCGAGGTTTGTCGTCAACCTAGTCGGCGCGCCGCCGTCGGACGCCATGGAGTAGATATCGTCGTTGCCGTCCCGATCGCTCGTGAACAGGATGTGGGCGCCGTCGGGCGAGAACGCCGGCTGGTGATCCGCAGCCGCACCGACCGTGAGTCGGACAAGGTTCGTACCGTCGGTCTCCATGGAGTAGATATCGTCGTTCCCGTCCCGGTCGCTGGTGAACGCGATCCGGGTGCCATCGGGAGAAGAAGCTGGGATCGCGCTCGGAAGATGACGCGTTGGTCAGCCGTACGTTCGGGCCCCCGGAGAGTCGCTCGCGCTGTAGATCTCATCGTTGCCATCCCGGTCACTGGTGAACGCGACCAGGTAGTCAACTGGGCTCATGTCCGGCTGGTGGTCCGTTGCAGCGGAGTTGGTGAGACGCGTCGTGTACTCGGACTCGACGGCTGGGTTGTCCGTGTGCACGTAGATCTCGGGATTACCGTCGAGGTTGCTGGTGTAAGCGATGCGAGAAGGCGGACGTCTGGGGTAGGCGCCCGCCCTCGGCCCCAACACCGTGCTGGGGTCGGACCCTTCGCTGATCTCGGTACTGGCACCATCAGCGGTCTCGCCCGTGGTCGGCATCTGACGGATGCTCGTTGTGATGCCGCGGTCGCTGGTGAAAACATGGGCCCGTTCGAACCCCCAGACACCGTGGCTTCCGCAGGCGCTTGGACGACAACGGACACCCACGTCAAGCAAACGACCCCTACCACCAGCCAGCGAGCCGACGTGGTCAAGGCGCGGCGACCGACCATGAGCGCTACCTCCGAATCACAAAGCGAGATTCGAGTCCGGAAGCCGAGCGGGATGCAGACACCCTTTCCCGGCTGTCAGATTAGCGCAAGGAGGTCAACACGTCCCGCTTTGGTGATCGCGACGCTGTGCCGCGACCTTCGACCTGCGGCACCTGGGTAGGGCGGGTGGGGCTCGAACCCACGACCCAAGGATTATGAGGACTGAACCTCAGAACCCTTGTGCTATCGGGCGATTCACGCCTGGCTGACGTTCCCTCAGTGACCGAATCCCCCGCTATTGGGGACCGACTGACGAGGGACATCCCGATGAACGCATTGAGCCAACTCGTGCTGGGCGACGACAGCACGCTCACGATCGAGCCGCTTCACCTGTCGATCACGCAGACGTTCAAGAGCGGCACCACTTCGAACCTGCACCTGATGGAGAACGGCGACCTGGGCATCACCAAGGGCCTGGCCGCCAGCATCGTGAAGTCCTCGGCCGACGGAGCGCTGATCATCGGACTGGGCGTCGATGACGACCACGACGAGATCCACTACACCTACGCGGGCGGAACTTCGCGGGCGGGGCGTCGGGAGGGCACGGCTGCTCGGAGACGCTCCGGCGCGGCATCGAGCTACTGACGCTGGCGCTCGAGGCCGTCGAGCGTGTGCGCGACGTCTGAGCCTGCGACGCAACGCAGAACTGCCCCGGCATCCGTAGTGCCGGGGCGGTGGTGCATTTCAAGGTGACTGACATGACAGATCGCGGCGCAACTGTCGACCTTGGCGGACCTCGAGGGAACGACGTCTGCGGAGCCCGCGCGCCGCGTCGCACACGAGTCGCGCGGCTCGTGGGTTCATTGGACTAGACCAGCAAAGTGGAAGGTGTCATTCCTCGGCGCAGGTGCCCGTCGACTGGTTCTCTACCGCTCATGAACATTCATGGGGTGCGGGGCCGTGTGCCCGCTTTGCTGGCTTCGGCCGCTGTTGTGTTGACCATGTCCCTTGTCTCAGCTGCTCCGGCCCAGGCAGAAAACCCAAGTCCGGACTGCTCGGCCGAGGAAGCCGCGTTGGCTCAGGCCAGGCAGAACTACGACGCCGCGGTCTCACAAAGAAGTGTCCACTTTCGCGACGTGATGCTCCCGGCGCGCACCGCTCTCCGCGACGCGCAGTCACGGTTCACAACGGCTAAAACCGAGCGAAGCCAAGCGATCGCTGCCCGCGACCAGGCGCGCAGCGACTACGAGAACGACCCCAGCGCTGAGAACCAAGCCGCACTGGACGCCGCGAACGCGGATCTGACCGCTGCCAGAGCCGAGCTTGCGCAAGCCCGAGAGGCGATGACCCAGCCTCGGACTGACCGCGACGCCGCCCGTCTTCGACTCACAGAACTCACCCAAGACCTCCAGAACGCGAGAGCAACACTGGTAGCGGCCGATGAGGACCTCACCACCTGCCAGAACACCCCACCACCCAACCCGGCGACCGCAACCAATATCCGCATGGCCAACTATGGTTGGTGGTCGCCCGAGACCGTGGTCGGGGACCTGCAGATCGCGGGACTCGCACCCCACACGACCTACTACCTGAGCCCCGAGAATTGGTGCGGGCCACTGAATCCCAACTGTTCCGAGCCGTTCCTCACGGACTCCGAGGGGAACCTCGGCACTCGCAGTCACAGCTCGTATGGCATGTATGGATGGGCGATCGCATTGTGTGAGAACGGCGCGCCGACACGAACAGGTCAGCACGTGTACGACGACAATCGCGCCTTTGTGGGGAGCTATAGCGTGGAGGTTCCCGCGGACATCTGCGTCGGGCCCTAAGCATGAGCCGCGCCTAGAGAGCAGCGCTAACGCGACTAGTCGCGCGCATTGATCCAACAAGCGCCTCTGAGCTTCACGACAACCGCCCCGGGCCGACTCGCTCGGGGCGGTTGCGTTGCGCGTGTCCATCGCCATCTTCGGCGCCCTTGCCCGCTACATGCGGAGCATGTGCGCCCGCATAAGGCTGTCGATCCGGGCTTCGAGCTCGGGGGGCGCCAGCAACCCGTCCGGGTCGGCTTCGCGTGCGAACTTCGCGCGCAGCCCAGCACGAGCCGGGGCGGTCGCGGCGGTGCGGTCGGGCGTTCTCCCCCACCGCTCAGCGGCGGCGATCTGGGCGACGATCGAACGATCTGTTGACGTGGCAGCAGCCATGACGAGAGAACCCTTTCAAGGGAGGTCTCCCGTGGCTTCCAAACGCCAGCGGGTGCAGCTTTAGCGCCCAACGCGCTAGGCATTCCGCTGTGCTGTCGATCACAGCAGTCAGGCTCAGTCCGCACTTTGATGAAGACGTCTCGGCGCGTCGTGATCGTGACGCGATAGCCTCGATGGCACTTGCCGCAGACGGCTGGCCCTTCCTCCTGGCGGCCGAACTCCTGGTCGAGCAGGAACGGACCGAGAACCGTTGCCCATGGCCTATAGACGTATGAGCCCGCGGCCTCGAGCTGTTCGGCCTTCGTCTGCCAGAACCGCTTGCTTGCTCGGTAGAAGGTCGACCCGTAGTCGGATGCCGTTACCGCCTCGTGCTCAGAGTCTGAACGCGCTGCACCGTGCGCGCTAGCGATGTCGCGCTGAATGTGCTGGTCAACGCCACCCGGTAGGTATAGGCACCTGTCGTCCTGAAACTCGACTATGGCTCCGACGAGCCCTTGACCGTGAAAGCTGCACCAGAGTCGCTTCTCGAACCGGAGCCGGCGTCGAGCTTGCTGGATGAGCGCACCCCGGCTTAGGGCTTCGGCGAGCGCTTTGGCATGGGCGTCTTCGTCGCTCACAACTGGTCTCCTAGCGCCATACGTCGGTGCGCATCGCGAGCGCGCTCGTCGGCCGCGCTCGCGGCGTACGGCCGACCATCTCGCGCGAGCGCCACCCAGCCAGGCGCATGAGGTCGTTCTCCTGACCGCCTGATGCGAGCCAGCGGTGGGCGAAGGTGTGGCGGAACTGGTGCGGGTGGATGGGCGGGATTCCGGCGTCGCTGCACCGTCGCTCAAGCATCTGCCGCACGCCGGAATCGGTCATCGGTCCTTTGCGGCCGATCCACAGCCGGTCGGTGCTGCGCGCGAGCGGGTGCCTGGTGCGCTCGCGCAGATAGCGCCGCAGGGCGTCGGCGGTCTTGGCGCCGTAGGGCGACGCCCGTCCCCGGCCACCCTTGCCCATGACGAATGCCACGGACTGCTCGCGGTCGATGTCGTCCAGCACTAGGCCCGCCAGCTCGCCCGCCCGCATCCCGGTGTCGAGAAACAGTCGCACGATCGCGGTGTCACGGCGGTTCTCGAACGTGTTGCCTGTGCCGCCGTGGCAGGCCTTGAGCAGTCTCGTCGAGCGTGTCCATGTCGAGCACCGGCACCGGCTGCTCGGGCACGCTGGGCGGACTCATGGTCTCCATCGGGGACCGCTCCAGCTCGCCGTCGACCACGAGCCAGCGGAACAGTTGCTGGAGGCTGCGGTAGTGCTTCGCGACGGTGGGCGGCGACACGCGCTCATGCATCGCGGCTAGGTACTTCTCCAGCGCGGACCGGGTGACCTCCGTGTGACCCGCGGGCAGTCTCTGGGCGTCGAGCCAGTCGCACAGGGCTGTGCCGCAGGTCAGGTAGGACTCGATCGTGCCGCGGGAGCGGTTGCGGGCGCGCAGGTGCATGCGCCAGTCGTCCAGGAAGCCGCGCAGCGACTCGCTCGGCACTGCTTAACGGGTACGCATATGAAGAGAATACTCCTCTGTGCAACCTCTGAGCGGGACTGAATCCCCGTGTTTTGCCTGGTAGTAGGGCGGGTGGGGCTCGAACCCACGACCCAAGGATTATGAGTCCTCTGCTCTGACCGACTGAGCTACCGCCCCGTGCGCGGGCAGCCTAACCTCCGTCGCCGGCCTCGACGCTGTCGTCCCCGTCGGTGGCGCCGTCCTCGGGGGCGTAGCCGCAGACGTCGACCGGCTCGACCGCCTCGCGCTCGGGCACGGGGGCACCGGGCTTGCGGGCCGGAGGGCGGAGGGTCTTCTGGACGACGTCCTGGACGTAGTCGTAGTCGGGGTCGCCGGAGAAGAACTTGTCGGAGTTGCGGAAGACGACCGACTTCACCTTGGCCTGCTTCACCTTCAGCCCGAGCTCGACGAACGCCGGCGCGAGGTCGAGCGGGATGTCGGTGTAGACGACGTCCTCACCGGCGGCGGCGAGGTCCTGGTAGCGGCGGAAGAGGTTGAAGGGGTTGGCGGACTCGATGATCGCGTCGACCATGCAGCGCTGTCGCTCCATCCGCTCGTAGTCGTCGGAGCCCCAGCGCCCGCGGGCGAACCACAGCGCGTGGTAGCCGTCGAGGTGCTGGTCGGGCCCCGGCTCGAGGTAGCCGATCGGCGGGATCCCGGCGTCGGTGTTGCCCTCGATCGCGACCGGCTTGTTGATGTTGACCGTCACGCCGCCCATGGCATCGACGATCTCCTTGAAGCCCTCGAGGTTGACCAGCACGTAGTACTGCACCGGGATGCCGAGGCTGCCGGCCACCGCCTGCTTGACCGCGTCGGCACCCTCGTTGTCGCTCTCGCCGAGGACGCCGGGGTGGTTGGCCGGCACCTGCCCGTAGATCGCGTTGAGCATGTAGAAGGCGTCCTCCTGCGAGCCGGAGTAGCCGTCGGGGTAGAGCTCGTGCAACGGGCTGTGCTGCGGGAACTGCGCACCCATCATGTTGCGCGGGAGGCTGAACATCGCCGTGCGGCCGGTGGCGGTGTTCATGCTGACCAGGATCACCGTGTCGGTGCGGACGCCGGTGCGGCCCTCGCCGCCGTCGCCGCCGAGCAGCAGCACGTTGACGCGGTCTTCATCGCCCCACGGGTCCTCGGGCGTGATGTTGGTGGGGGTCGTCGCACTCTCGTTGGTGGCGGCGTCGAAGACGGTGGTGACCACGTCGGCCTGCGCGAGGGAGTTGCGGGCGGCCAGCCACGTGGGGGCGGCGACGGCCACGCACAGGCCGAGGACCACGACGTTGCCGAGCGCGGTGTGCCAGCGCGGACGTCGGCGCGGCCGCACCAGCCGGTAGGACGTGACCACGACGAAGGCCCAGGTCACGAAGACGACGGCGATCACGGCGGCCGCGATCCGCAGCCGCGTCGGGTCGAAGACGAGCTCCAGGGTCGCGGTGGTGCCGCGCCCGGCGACGTACCAGAGGCCGCCGCCGAGGACGGTGACGTAGGCCAGCAGGACCAGGGCCCCGAGGGCGCGGCGGCCGGCGTAGAGGTAGCCGGCGCCGGGGAGCATGGCGCCGAGGAACGTCAGCGCCAGCGTGCCCGGGAGCCCGTGGGTACGTCGGCGCCGACGGCGCAGCACGCGGGCTCCTCCACGCCGGGCCGTGGTGTCTCGTCGGCGCGACCAGGTGGGCGTCGGTCGTCGCGATGACCTGGGCGCGCGGCGAACACCGGGACGGCGGGGCTCGTCGGCCGGTTCGGTCATGCGGTCCTCGTCGGGGAAGGAGGGGGCTCGCGAGGGCAGGCGGGCAGGCTGCGGACGGTCGGACGAGGTCGAAAATAACACCGCGCGGGGCCAGGAACGCGCGATCAGGAGGTCAGCGCGCCGACCGGTGGCTCCTCCAGGAGCAGGGCCAGCCACCCGGCGGCCGCCTCGCCCCACTCCGCCAGGTCGGGCCCCTCGAGGTCGGAGGCGATCCGGTGCCAGGACTCGACGCGGCCCAGACGGCCCAGCTGGAGCGCTGCGGGCAGCGCCGCCCGCAGCGCCGACATCGGCGCGAGATCGCTCCACACCTCCAGGCCCGCGTCGGCCACACGAGCCAGTCGCGGGTCGTGGGGCCCGGCCCCCAGCTGGTGGGCGAGCACGTTGAGCGGCACCAGCAGCCCGGCGAGCGGTTCCATGACCAGGGAGTCGCCGAGGTCGAAGAGGACCAGCCGGTCGTCGACGGTGAACACGTTGTGGGCGTGCAGGTCGTTGTGGACCAGGGTCGGCGGCAGCCCCAGCGCGGCGACCTGCTCGGCCCACCTCCGTAGGGTCGGGTCGAGTGCCCGCAGGGCTGTCGCGTCGTCGTCCGGGAGGCGGCGGGGGTCGCCGAGCGGCAGGGAGGCCAAGCGCTCGACCTTGCCCGCGGTCCAGTCCGCTGCGGCGTCGGGCGTGATCGCGACGAGACCCAGCTCGCCGACGTACGGCGTCACCTGGCGCTGGAGCTCGGCTGCGGCCACCACGACGCGGCTCCACAGCTCGAGGTCACCGTCGGCGCGCTCCCCCAGCGGCTGACCGAGGTCGGGAGCGACGAACCGGCTGCCGCGCACCCCCGCCGGCGCGAGCGCGCGCCCCGGCGCGACCTCCGCGAGCCGCACGAGGAGCGCGGACTCGTGGGCCTGGCTCGAGCAGTTGTCCTTGAAGTACCAGGTCGTCCCGTCCACCTGCGCCCGCCACACCACCGACCACGGGCGCTGGCGGACGAGCTCCACGGGGCTGGGGTCTGCCACGACCTCACGCACCAGCGCGCGCACCTCGTCGGCGAAACCGGGCGCGCTCCACCGGGCGGTCGACATGGCCGCACGCTATCGCTGGCGCCTGGTCGCTGGCATCCTGCTGGCAGGAGGCTCTGATGACTGCTGAACCCGCGGCCGCGCCGCTGAAGCCGTTGCCCGAGGACTGGGAGCGCGCGCTGTGCGTGGTGGCCCACCCCGACGACCTGGAGTTCGGTGCCGCCGCCGCGGTCGCCCGCTGGACCGGGCAGGGCAAGACCGTCGGCTACTGCATGGTGACCAGCGGGGAGGCCGGGATAGACGGTCTCGAGCCCGCCCGCTCCCGCGAGGTCCGTGAGGCCGAGCAGGTCGAGTCGGCGCGCATCGTCGGCGTGCCCACGGTGGAGTTCCTGGGGCTGCCCGACGGCGTCCTCGAGTACGGCGTCGCGCTGCGCGCAGCGATCGCCCGCGAGGTGCGCCGCTTCCGCCCCGACGTGGTGATCACCGGCAACTTCCGCGACACGTGGGGCGGGGTCAACCTCAACCAGGCCGACCACATCGCGGTGGGCCGGGCCGTGGTCGACGCCGTCCGCGACGCCGGCAACCGCTGGATCTTCGCCGACCAGCTGACCGACGGGCTCGAGCCGTGGGGCGGGGTCGGGGCGGTGTGGGCCTTCGGCTCGCCCCGATCGACCCACGCCGTCGACACGACCGCGACCTTCGACGCCGGCGTGGCCTCGCTGGAGGCCCACGCGGCGTACATCGAGGGCCTGGGGTGGGAGAACTTCGACGCACGCGAGTTCCTCGAGGGGATGGCCAGAGGTGCGGGCCAGCGGCTCGGGACGCCGATGGCGGCGCCGTTCGAGGTCTTCCCGATGGGCTGGGGCGAGTAGCCGCGACACGAGGGTGAGCGCCCGGGAGCGGTCAGTCGTGCGCTGACCCGACCCACGGGGCACGATGTCCGGGTGGACTTCGTCTGGTTCGGGCTCGGGCTGTTCCTGGTGGCCGGTCTCACGGTCGCGCTCGGCCTCTGGGCCGGGCTCGAGATCGGCGCGTTCCCGGCCTGGGCGGTGCTGCGGGCGGTCGTCCAGCTCGCGGTGATCGCGCTGCTGCTGCGCGGGATCCTGGCCGAGCCCTGGACCGTGGTGGGCTTCCTCGCCCTGATGCTGACCACCGCCTCGTGGACCGCGGCCCGACGGCTGCGCGAGCTGCCGCACGGCCGCGCGATCGCGGTGGCCGGGGTGCTGGCCGGGGCCACGACCACGCTGGTGGTCGTCTTCGCGCTGCGCCTCGTCGACCTCGAGGTCCGCTACCTCGTCGCGGTGGCCGGCATCGTGATCGGCAACAGCATGAGCGCCGCCACGCTGGCCGGGCGCGGCTTCCAGCGCAGCGCCCAGCTGCGGCGGGGCGAGATCGAGGCGATGTTCGCGCTCGGGGGCAGCCCGCAGCTGGCGCACGAGGACATCGGGCGCGAGGCCGTGCGCGAGGCCCTGCTGCCGAACCTCGACCAGACGAAGTCGACCGGCCTGGTCACCCTGCCCGGGGCCTTCGTCGGCGCGCTCTTCGGTGGCGCCAGCCCGGTGGTGGCGGCGCAGTTCCAGCTGGTGGTGCTCGCGGGCGTCGGGCTCGCCACGATGACGACGGCGATCGTGGTCACCCGGCTCGCGGGGCGCGCGCCCTCGGCCCCGCCCCCGGCGCAGCCGCCGGGCCAGCGAGCGGGCCAGCGGGCCGGCCAGCGGGCGGGCCAGCGCCGGGCCCGGGGGTGACGACGTGCCGCGAGGGGAAGATCAGGCTCGCGGGGTCGCCTGACGCCCGAGGTCGGCCAGGGCCGACCGATCGCCAGCCTGCTCACGCGAGATCACGCTCAGGCTGCCGTCGCTCTCGAGCACCACGGCAGCGACCGTGGCGACGTCGCCGACCCCGGTGCCCCGGATCGCCTGGCGGACCTCAGCCTGGGTGAGTCGCTGGCGGCGCAGCGCGTCTCCGAGCATTCGTCCGTCCTCGAGCACCAGCGTCGGACCGGCCGTCACGGCCGAGCGCACCACCGGTCGTCGCGAGGTCAGCAAGGCGACGAGGAGCTGGAGCAGCGCGAGCACGCCCAGCGCCACCACTCCCTCGGCCCAGGACACGTCCTTGCTCAAGAAGATCGTGGCCAGGGTCGAGCCCAGCGCCACGCTGACGACGAGGTCGAAGGCGTTGAGCTTCGCGAGCGTCCGTTTGCCGGAGGTGCGCAGGATCAGGACGAGCGCCACGTAGGACGCCGGCCCGACGAGGAGCACGCGCAGGACGTCGGACCAGGTGTCGAACCACATGGCCCCTGTCTACCCGCTCGCTGCCCCGCCGTGGACGAGAAAGGCCCGGCGGGACGAGATCTCTCTCGCCCGCCGGGCCTTCGCAGGTCACGCTCCCCCGGCTGGACTCGAACCAGCAACCCTCCGATTAACAGTCGAATGCTCTGCCAATTGAGCTACAGGGGATCGGTGCGGGGCAACGGTAGCAAGGTCGGGCGTGGTCCCGAAAACCGCGTCCCGCCCCTGGGTGCTCACGCGGGTCCTCGGGGGGCCGCAACCGTTCAATTGTTGCCGTGGGGCCCCGGCTGGAGCCGATCGAGGGGCCACACGCCAGCAATTGAACTGGAAGTGTCCGCGCAGCCACGCCGCGCCCGCGCCGCGCAGGAGTCAGTCGAGGCCGACGTCGGCGCGGGCGGCGGTGAGCGCCTCCTCGGCGAGCCGGCGCACGTCGGGGTCGTCGGGGTCGACGCCCTCGTCGAACTCGTAGACCCACGTGATCCGGGCGAGGTCGCCGCGGCCGCTGGGTGGGCGGCGGGCGATGACGCGCAGGCCGCGGCGCGCGTCGACGGCGACGTGGCGCTGGAGGACGACGCTGGCGGTGACCCGCTCGCGGACCAGCTGGAGCAGGCGCTCGGGGTCGGCCAGGACCCAGCGGTGCTCGGGGCGCCGGTGGCCCCAGGTCCCGACCTCGGTCAGCGTCAGGGTCTCGGTGTCGCTGTCCCAGTCGGCTGCCTCGACCTGCTCCCAGGGGATCCGGTCGGGCACGTAGACGGCGTCGCGGGTGCCGCCGACGACCCGTCCGTCGTCGGCGACGGCCCAGGCCAGGAGGCGCTCCCCGGCAGCCACGGCGACGTCGGGCTTCTCGCGCCTGGCGGACCCAGGGATCCTCACTGCACGCCCACGATCCGGTCGCGCAGGGTGCGGCGGTGCTGCTCGAGGGCGGCGAGCTCGCCGAACATCCGGTTGTAGTCGGCGGCGTGCTCGACCGGGTTGGTGCGCTGCAGGCGCGCCTTCACCTCGGAGATGCGGCGCAGCGTGGTCAGCTCGAGCAGCCGGAAGACGTGGTGGCCGACGTAGGCGGCGTCAGGCTCCCTGGCCGTCATCAGCGCCTCGACCGCCAGCTCGCTGACGGCGCCCGCGACCACGGCGTCGTCCGCCGCGCCCCGCAGCCGGCCGGCCCAGCCCGGGTCGTCGGCACCGGCGGCCATCCCACCCGCAGCGGCGACGAGCTCCCACACGCCGCGGTACGTCGGGTGGGTGAAGTCGTTGGTGCCGATGTCGGCGGTGGTCCGGCCGATCGTCATCGGGTGCTGGAGGACGAGCTTGAGCGTCTCGCGCTCGATCGCGAACCGTGGGTCGCGCAGGTCGGGCAGCGCGTCCTTGGTCGGCGCCACCGGGCGCGGCGCGGACGACTGGCCGGGGCGACGTACGGCGCGCTCCACCTCGGCCTGGACGTCGACGGGGTCGACACCGGTGAGCGCGGAGATCTCGCGGGCGAAGGAGCTGCGGGCCACGGCGACGTCGCGGCTGCTCAGCACCAGCGCCGCCGCCTCGCGGACCGCGGCGATCCGGGCGTCGGCACGGTCGAGGTCGTACTTCGAGATCACGTTGCGGAGGACGAACCGGTAGAGCGGCTCGCGCTGGGCGACCAGGTCGCGCACGGCGCCGTCGCCCTGCTGGATCCGCAGGTCGCACGGGTCGAGCCCGTCGGCCTGCACGGCGACGTAGGTCTGGGCCACGAACTTCTGGTCGCCCGCGAAGGTCTTGATCGCGGCGGCCTGACCGGCCGCGTCGCCGTCGAAGGTGAAGATCACCTCGCCGCGGAACTCGTCGTGGTCCATCAGGAAGCGCCGCAGGATCCGGGTGTGCTCCTCGCCGAACGCGGTCCCGCAGGACGCCACGGCGGTGGTGATGCCGGCCAGGTGACAGGCCATGACGTCGGTGTAGCCCTCGACCACGACGGCCTGGTAGGACCGCCCGATCGACTGGCGGGCCAGGTCGATGCCGTAGAGCACCTGGCTCTTCTTGTAGAGCGTCGTCTCGGGGGTGTTGAGGTACTTCGCCTCGATCTTGTCGTCGTCGTGGAGCCGCCGCGCCCCGAAGCCGATCGTGGCGCCGCTCGGGTCGCGGATCGGCCACAGCAGGCGGCCGCGGAAGCGGTCGTACGCCGACCTCCCGATCGCCACGACGCCGGCCGCGACGAGCTCCTCGTCGCGGAAGCCCCGACCGCGGAGGTGCCGCAGCAGGGCCTCGCCGTCGCGGGGGGCGTAGCCGACCCCGAAGTGCTGGGCCGCGGCCTGGTCGAAGCCGCGCTCGAGCAGGAACTGGCGACCGATGGCGGCCTCGGCACCGGAGAGCTGCTCGGCGTAGTAGGCCTGGGCGGCCTTGTTGGCCTCGATCAGCCGCTGACGGGGCGGGCCCTTGGGCCGCTGCTCCTCCGCGCTGCCGTCCTCGATGCGGCGCAGCGCGACCCCGGTCTTGTCGGCCAGCCGCTCCACGGCCTCGGAGAAGCTGAGCCCGTCGATCTTCATCAGGAAGCCCAGGGCGTCACCGCTCTCCTGGCAGCCGAAGCAGTGGAAGAGCTTGCGGCTCGGGGTGACGTTGAACGAGGGCGACTTCTCGTCGTGGAAGGGGCACAGCCCCTTCATGTTGCCGCCGCCGGCGTTGCGCAGGGTGACGTAGTCGCCGATGACCTCCTCGATGCGGATCTTGTCGCGCACCTCCTGAATGTCATCCTCGCGGATCCGGCCCACCACGCCCGCGATCCTACGGCCGGGTCAGTACGCGCCGCTCATCACGTTCCACAGGGCCTCGCCGGCGGCGTACCGGTGGAGCTGGTCGCGCACCAGCCGGTGGGCCCGGGGCCACATCGCGCTGCTGGAGCCGCCGACGTGCGGCGAGACCAGCAGACCCGGCGCGTCCCACAGGGGGCTGTCGGCCGGCAGCGGCTCGGGGTCGACGACGTCGAGCGCGGCGGTGATCCGACCGGTGTGCAGCGCGGCGACCAGGGCCTCGGTGTCGACCACGGGTCCGCGGGCGAGGTTGACCAGCAGCGCGCCGTCCTTCATCGCGGCCAGGAACGCGGCGTCGACCAGGCCACGGGTCTCGTCGGTCAGCGGCAGCAGCAGGATGACGACGTCGGCCCGGGGCAGCAGGTCGGGCAGCTCGGTGATCGCGTGGACGCCGTCGCGGGCGCTGCGCGCGACCCGGGTGATCGTCACCTCGAACGGAGCGAGCCGGTCCTCGACGGCCTGCCCGATCGCGCCGTGGCCCACGAGCAGCACGTGCCGGTCGGCGAGGGCCGGGTGCCAGCCCGGGGTCCACTCGCGCCGGTCCTGGGCCCGCACGAACTGCGGGACACCGCGCAGCGAGGCCAGCACCAGAGTCAGCGCGAGCTCGGCCGTCGAGGAGTCGTGGATGCCCCGGCCGCTGCACAGACGTACGCCGTCGGGCACCGAGGAGCGCACGTTGTCGACGCCGGCGGTCAGCGTCTGCACGACCTCCAGCCGCGGCATCCGGGCCATCACGTCGGCGACCGAGGCGTCCACGCGGTAGGGCGTGACGTAGAAACGGACGTCGTCGACCGAGTCGGGCACCGACTCGGTGGGGTCGACCACCTCGTAGCGCAGGCCCTCGGGCGGGTCGCCGAGCTCGGCGGGGTCGAAGGGCAGCCAGACCAGGGGGGCGTCGTCGTGCGTGCTCATGGCCCCAGTCTCTCGTGCGCTCCCCCGTGGGCTCCTCCCTGCAGCCGGGCGTGCCAGGCGACGGCGCTCGCGTCGGTGAGCGAGGCCACCTGGTCGACCACGACGCGCAGCCGCCCGGCGTCGTCGGAGGCGGCGGCCCAGTCGTCGGCGAGCGGTCGGTCGAGGGCGTCGGGTCCGCGGTCGAGCAGCGCCTCGACCAGGCCGGTGACCAGCTCGCGCTGGGACTCCATCACCGCCAGCCGGTCCTGGGCGCGCATCACGTAGTGGGCCGCGACCCCCTTGAGCAGCGCGATCTCGAGCGCGGTGGTCTCGGGCACCACCAGGTCGCCCCGGTAGCGCACGAACGGGCCGGCCCCGGCCGCGAACGTCGCCTCCTGCACGGCGCCGCAGAAGCGGCCGATCAGGTCGCTGGTGAGGTTCTTCAGGGCCGCCTGCGCGCGCCGGGTGCCGTCGTAGCGGGTGGTCGGCCAACCGTCGACGCGCTGGAGCCCGGCGAGCACCTCGTCGAGCCGGTCGTCGGCGACGTCGGCGACGTACCACTCGCGCACGGTCTGCCAGACGGCCTCCCGGTCGAGCGAGGAGAGGTCGAGCCTCCCGGCGACGGTGCCGTCCTCGACGTCGTGGACGGAGTAGGCCACGTCGTCGGCGAGGTCCATCACCTGCGCCTCCAGGCAGCGGCGGCGGCCCGCGACGTCCCGCACGCATCCAGGCGAAGACCGGGTCGTCGTCGGCGTAGACCCCGAACTTGTGGGTGGCCACGACGGTGCCGTCGGCGTGCACCCCGACCGGGTCGGACGCCTCCCCCCGCGGCCAGGGGTACTTCGTGCAGGCATCGAGCGTGGCGCGGGTGAGGTTGAGCCCGGCCGGGCGGCCCTCGGCGTCGAAGGTCTTGGCCTCCAGCCGGGTCAGCAGACGCAGGGTCTGGGCGTTGCCCTCGAAGCCCCCGCACGCCTCGCTGACCGAGGCCAGCGCCCGCTCGCCGTTGTGGCCGAACGGCGGGTGCCCGAGGTCGTGGGCCAGCGCGGCGGTCTCGGCGATGTCGGGCTGCGAGCCGAGCGCGCGCGAGAGGTCGCGGGCCACCTGGGCGACCTCGAGGCTGTGGGTGAGCCGGTTGCGCACGAAGTCGTCGGACTGCGGCCCCACCACCTGGGTCTTGGCCGCCAGCCGCCGCGACGCGGCGGCGTGCACCACGCGGGCACGGTCACGCTCGAACGGCGTCCGCTCGGGCGCGTCAACCCGCTTGGGGGGCTCGGCGACGAGTCGCTCGCGCGCCGAGTCGTCGTACATCTCCCAGGCGTCCATCGGTCGCGACCCTACTGGGCGGCACCGACTCCCCGGGCGCTCGACCACCGAGGACGAGCGCGCCCGTGTCAGTACGTCGTGACGTGGACGTGGTCGTAGTGGTTGGCGGTGGTCGAGCCGCGGTCGCTCATGCCCCGCCAGCCCTCGCCCGACCGGTCGACCGACCAGATGCTCTGGGAGTAGATGACGTAGTTGACGCCGAGCGCCGCGTAGTTCTCGCGCACGAAGTTGGCGACCTGCCAGCCACGCTCGCCCGAGGTCATGATGTCGACTGCGATGCCCTGGCTGTGCTCACCGTCGCTGCGGAAGGTGCCGTAGACGGTGATCTCGGGGAAGTCGGCGCAGACGGCCTCGTGGACCTTGGCGATGTTGGGGCTGACGCCGCTGGGCACCGAGGTGCCGTTGGTGCACTCACCGCCGATGGCCATCGGCTCCTCGGGGTCGAGGTAGCCGGCCGTGACCCAGCGCGACTGGCCGTCGACGACGACCTCCTCGCGGCCGAGGAACGAGCGACCGGTGACCAGGACCTTCTCGGCGACGTCGAGCTCGCCGATCTCCTCGGCAGCCTCGCCCGGAGCGCTCCACAGGTTGAGCGTCGCCTGGGTCCAGAGCTTCTCGTCGGCCGAGCGGACGGCCTGCTTCGTCGCGGCGGGAGCCAGGGCCAGCTCGATCTCGGTCGGCTTGCGCTCGATCAGCGCCCCGGCCACGACTCTCGGACCCTCAGCGGCGACCGGCTCGGCCGCGACGGGGGCTCGGCGGGCGGCACCACGGGAGACGGTCGCGCCCCGGTCGGCGAGGGCAGCGCCCACGTCGGCGGTGGCTGCGGCCGAGAGGTCGGCCCGGAACATGTCGGAGGCGGCGGGCTCGGCGGCGAGGACGCCGAAGGTGACCGCCGAAGCGGTGGCCAGGACAGCCAGGGGGCCGGCGATGACGACGGCGCGCGCCCTGGCGGGCATGAGGCGGGCATTGGTGTCCCGCTTGTGGCGGTGGTCGGCCACAGCGCTGATCCTTTGCGATAGCGGTCAAGGACGTGTGCGCGGCGCCCCGAGGGCCGGGCACGAGGAATGACTCAACCACACGCCACCAAGGGGTCGATAATCTTCGGGCCGGTCCGGGCCTGTGTGTCCCGTCACGCCGTCCCGTCACGCCGTCACGCCCGGGGGTCAGCCGCCGCTGGTCTCCGAGGCGTCCTCGGTCTGATGACGACCGGCCCCGTCTTCGTCGTCGAGCCAGCCCTCGGGCAGTGCGACCCGCGCCCGCGGGGAGCCCTGACGACCGCGCGGCGACCCCAGCTCGGCCACCGGGAACGCCTCGTCGGGGTCGAGCCCGGCGAGCAGCCGGTCGAGGTCGGCGAGCGTGCTGACCAGGCCCAGGGACCGACGCATCTCGCCTCCCGCAGCGAAGCCCTTGAGGTACCAGGAGACGTGCTTGCGGAACTCCGAGCACCCCCGCTCCTCGCCCATCAGCTCGACCAGCAGCTCGCAGTGGCGGCGCATCATGGCTGCGACCTCGCCCAGCTGCGGGAGCGTGGCGACCTGCTCTCCCGCGAAGGCCGCGGCCAGGTCGCGGAAGAGCCACGGGCGGCCGAGGCAGCCCCGACCGACGACGACGCCGGCAGCGCCGGTCTGCTCGACCATCCGCACCGCGTCGGCGGCCTCCCAGATGTCGCCGTTGCCGAGCACCGGGATGTCGACGTGCTCGACGAGCGCGCCGATCGCGTCCCAGTCGGCGCGACCGGAGTAGGCCTGCGCCACGGTGCGGCCGTGCAGCGCGATGGCCGCGCACCCCGCCTCCTGGGCGATCCGGCCCGCGTCGAGGTAGGTGAGGTGGTCGTCGTCGAGGCCCTTGCGGGTCTTGATCGTCACCGGTACGTCGTAGGGCGCCGCGGCGGCGACGGCGCGCTCGAGGATCTCGCCGAGCAGCCCGCGCTTCCACGGCAGCGCTCCCCCGCCGCCCTTGCGGGTGACCTTCGGGACGGGGCAGCCGAAGTTGAGGTCCACGTGGGCCACGCCGTGCTCACCGCACAGGATCTCGGTGGCCTTGCCGACGTACGCCGGGTCGGTGCCGTAGAGCTGGACCGAGCGCACCTGCTCGGCCTCGTCGAAGACCAGCATGTCGAGGGTCTTCGCGTCGCGCTCGACCAGGCCGCGCGAGGTGATCATCTCGCAGACGTAGAGTCCGGCGCCCTGCTCGGCGCAGAGCCGGCGGTAGGCCGCGTTGGTGATCCCGGCCATCGGTGCCAGCACCACCGGCGTCGCGACGCGCACGGACCCGAGGGCCAGCGACGTGGGCAGCGAGGAGGACAGCGAGGACATGCCTGCCATTGTCCTCGGGCGCCGGCGACCGCCCAACTCAGCAGCCGTGCGGCGGCCCTAGGAGTCGTTCTGCTTCTTCTTGTTCTTCTTGTTCTTCTTGTCCTTCTTCTCGTCCTTCTTGTCCTTGGCGGTGAGGTCGTCGACCGTCCCTGACCAGGTGATGGGCACGAAGTCCTGGAGCGGGCGGAAGGTCACCGCGGTGAGCTCGGCCCCCTCGGGCACCAGGTAGACCAGGCACAGCTCCTGAGCCTTCTCCGGGCCGAACTTCTTGGGGAACACGCCGCCGCTGGGGCACGGCTTGAACGTCGTCTCGAACGACGAGGCCTGGATCAGCGTGCCGTCGGCGTCGGCCGCGTAGAGCGGCACGTCGCGGCCGCCGAGGTCGCTGTCGCCGAGGTTGGTCAGCTTGGCCTTCACGAAGTACGGCGTGGTCTGCCGCGTCGCCTTGTCGAGCTTCCACCCGGAGAAGGACTTCTTGAAGGAGGTCATCTCCAGGCTCTTGACCCTGACCTGGAGCACGCCGACGACCTTCTGCCGGGGCTCCCACGCCACGACCGCGTCGTCCTTGAGCTCGAGCTCGGTGCCGGGCTCGGTGAGGGTGACGCCCTCGGGCACCGGCAGGTAGTCGGGGGCCGCCGACTCGGACGCCTCCGGCGACTCGCTGCCCGACGCCGGGCTCGCGCTGCTGCCACCGGTGGCAGCCGAGTCGGGGTCGGTCGCGTCGCCGCCACAAGCGCTGAGGGTGCCGATCGTCAGCAGCAGCGCGGCGAGCAACGGAACGGGGGCACCAGGGCGGCGCGCGGTCGGCTTCACCCGGCCATTGTGCACGGTCGTAGCCACGGGTGAGCGGACCTGTCGTATCAGCAGCCCAGCAGGCGCTGGGCGAAGTAGCCGCTGATGCCCTCGAGGCTGATCCGCTCCTGCTGCATCGAGTCGCGCTCGCGCACGGTCACCGCGCCGTCCTCGAGGGTCTCGAAGTCGACGGTCACGCAGTACGGCGTCCCGATCTCGTCCTGACGGCGGTAGCGCTTGCCGATCGCGCCGGCGTCGTCGAAGTCGACGTTCCAGGACTGCCGCAGCTCGGCGGCCAGGTCGCGCGCCTTCGGCGAGAGGTCGGCGTTGCGGCTCAGCGGCAGCACCGCGACCTTCACGGGAGCGAGCCGGTGGTCGAGCCGCAGCACGGTGCGGGTGTCGACGCCCCCCTTGGTGTTGGGGGCCTCGTCGACGGCGTAGGCGTCGACCAGGAAGGTCATCAGGCTGCGGGACAGACCGGCGGCCGGCTCGATGACGTAGGGGAAGTAGCGCTCGTCGGCGGCCTGGTCGTAGTAGGACAGGTCCTTGCCGGAGTGCTCTCCGTGGGTGCGCAGGTCGAAGTCGGTGCGGTTGGCGATGCCCTCGAGCTCGCCCCACTCCGAGCCGGTGAAGCCGAAGCGGTACTCGATGTCGACGGTGCGCGTGGAGTAGTGGCTCAGCTTCTCCTTCGGGTGCTCGAAGTGGCGCAGGTTGTCGGGGTCGATGCCGAGGTCGACGTACCAGCGGGTGCGCTCGTCGATCCAGTACTGGTGCCACTCCTCGTCGTCGCCGGGCTTGACGAAGAACTCCATCTCCATCTGCTCGAACTCGCGGGTGCGGAAGATGAAGTTGCCGGGCGTGATCTCGTTGCGGAAGCTCTTGCCGATCTGCGCGATGCCGAACGGCGGCTTCATCCGGTTGCTGGTCACGACCTGGGCGAAGTTCAAGAAGATGCCCTGCGCGGTCTCGGGCCGCAGGTAGTGGAGGCCGCCCTCGTCCTCGACGACACCGAGGTGGGTCTTCAGCAGGCCGGAGAACTGGCGCGGCTCGGTCCAGGCGCCGCGGGTGCCGCAGTTGGGGCACGCGAGGGCGGCGAGGTCGACCTCGTCGGGGTCGTCGAGGCCCTTCTTCTCGGCGTGCTGCTCCTGCAGGTGGTCAGCCCGGAAGCGCTTGTGGCAGGACTGGCACTCGGTGAGCGGGTCGCTGAACGTCGCGACGTGGCCGCTGGCCACCCAGGTCTGGCGCGGCAGGATGATCGAGGAGTCGAGGCCCGCCACGTCGTCGCGGCCCTGCACCATCGCCTTCCACCACTGGCGCTTGATGTTCTCCTTCAGCTCCACGCCCAGCGGGCCGTAGTCCCAGGCGGAGCGGGTGCCGCCGTAGATCTCGCCGCAGGGGTAGACGAACCCCCGGCGCTTGGCCAGGGAGACGACGTGGTCGACGGTCGATGCGGGCGGCTTGGCCACGGGGTGAGCTCCTGGCGGTGTAGCTGACGGTGTCGCGGGCGAACGCTCAGCCTATCGAGCGTGGTGACCGTGTGTTCAGGGCGGCTCCGGGGGTGACGGGCTCGTAGGCGCTGGGCTCGTCGAGGGCACGCGAGAGCAGCGGCACCGCCCGCAGCTTCACCTCGTACGACGACAGCGCCCGGCGGTAGGCGCCGACGTGCTCCCAGGTGGTGCTCAGCACCCACAGGGTCGGGTCGTCGACGTTGCGCCCGATCGTGCCGTCGACGTAGCCGGGCCGCTCCGACAGCGCCTGACGGGCACCCTCGAGCTCGTCGCGGAAGGTCTCACCCTGTTGCTCCGGCACCCGGAACCTGCTCATCACCAGCACGTCGTCCAGCGTAGGTGCACCGCGTTGTTGACAATCGTTCTCAACAAGGTTGAGAATCGTTCTCATGCACCTGCGCCTTGCCTCCATCCTCGTGCTGCTCGGCACGTCCGGCTGCGCGACCCTGGCTGACGACGACGCCGTCACCGTCGCGGCCGGCTTCTACCCCCTGGGCTACGTCGCCGAGCGCGTCGCCGGTGACGCTGCGACGGTCGAGGTCCTGACCGCACCCGGCACCGAGGCCCACGACCTCGAGCTCACGATCAAGGAGAGCGCCGCGATCGCCGAGGCCGACCTCGTCGTCCACGAAACGGGCTTCCAGCCGGCCGTCGACGCCGGGGTGGCCCAGAACGCGACCGGCGCCGTGCTCGACGCAGCCGCGGTCGTCGACCTCCTCCCCAGCTCTGAGGGCGGTGACCGGGTCGACCCCCACTTCTGGCTCGACCCGCTGCGGATGGCCGACCTCGGGGACGCCGTCGCCGACGAGCTCGCGCAGGTCGACCCGGCCGCTGCCGACGGCTACGCCGAGCGCGCGGGCGCGCTGCGCCGCGACCTCGAGGCCATCGACGCGGCGTACGTCGCCGGGCTGGCCGACTGCGAGCGGAGCACCGTGGTCGTCTCGCACGACGCCTTCGGCTACCTGGAGAAGTACGGCCTGGTCATCGAGGGCGTCGCCGGCCTGACCCCCGACGCCGAGCCGACGCCGGCGGGGCTGGCCGCGCTCCAGGACCTGATCGCCGACCAGGGCGTCACCACCGTCTTCTACGAACGGCTCGCGAGCCCACGGCTGGTCGAGGCACTGGCCGACGACCTCGGGCTGCGGACGGCCGTGCTGGACCCGATCGAGGGGCTGACCGACGCCACGACCGAGGAGGACTACGGTTCGCTGATGGAGCAGAACCTCGAGGTGCTGCGGACGGCCAACGCATGCGGGTGACGTCGTGACCGACCCCGTCGTGCTGAGCGACGGCGCCGTGGCCATCGCCGGGCGACCGGTGCTGCGCGGCGTCGACCTGCGCGTCGGCGAGGGCGAGTTCGTGGCCCTCATGGGCGCCAACGGCTCGGGCAAGTCGACGCTGGTGCGGGCCCTGACCGGGTTGCGCCCGCTCAGCCACGGCCGGCTCGAACTCTTCGGGGTCCCGTTCGCCGACTTCGACGACTGGCGCCGGATCGGCTTCGTGCCCCAGCGGCAGGGCGCGACCAGCGGGGTACCGGCCTCGGTCTGGGAGGTCGTCTCCTCGGGGCGGCTCACCCACCGGCGGCTGCTGCGTCCCTTCGGCCGCGCCGACCGCGAGGCCGTCGAGGACGCGCTGCGCGTGGTCGGCCTGTCCGATCGGGCCCGCGACGGCGTCGCCCAGCTGTCCGGCGGCCAGCAGCAGCGGGTGCTGATCGCGCGCGCCCTGGCCGGGCGCCCCGAGCTGTTCTTCCTCGACGAGCCCACCGCGGGCGTCGACCTGCCCAGCCAGGTGGCGCTCGCCGACTCGCTGCGCGCGCTCAAGGAGCGTGGGGCGACGATCGTCCTGGTCACCCACGAGCTCGGCCCGCTGGCCGAGCTCGTCGACCGTGCCGTGGTGATGCGCGACGGCCGCAAGGTGCACGACGGCCGACCGCTGGCCGACCACGAGGTCCACGCCCCGTGGCTCGGAGAGCCGCACACCCACCACCACCACCACGAGCACGGGTACGGCGACCGGCCGCACGCCCACGACCACGCCCCCCACGTCTCCTCGCCGCTGGAGCCTCGTCGATGACGCTCCTCGAGCTGCTCTCGCGAGACTTCATGCAGCGCGCGCTGCTCGCCGCGCTCTTCACCGGGCTCGCGGCCCCCGCGGTCGGCACCTACCTGGTGCAGCGTCGGCTGGCCCTGATGGGCGACGGCCTGGGCCACGTCGCGGTCACCGGCGTGGCGCTCGGCCTCCTCACCGGGGCGTCCCCGACGTGGACCGCCGTGGCCGTCGCCGTGCTCGGCGCCATCTTGATCGAGGTGATCCGCGAGCGCGGCCACACCAACGGTGACGTGGCGCTCGCGCTGCTGTTCTACGGCGGTCTGGCCGGCGGGGTGCTGCTGACCGGGCTGGGCGGCCAGAGCGCGGCCACCCTGCAGCAGTACCTGTTCGGCTCGATCACCACCATCTCCAACGGCGACGTGCTGGTCACCATGGCGCTCGCGGCACTCATCGTGGTCGTGTGCGTCGGTCTCGCGCCCCAGCTCTTCGCCGTGGCGCAGGACCAGGAGTTCGCTCGGGTGGCCGGCCTCAACGTGCGCGCCTACAACCTGCTGGTCGCCGTGCTCGCCGCCGTCAGCGTCACCGTCGCCATGCGGACCGTGGGACTCCTCCTGGTCAGCGCCCTCATGGTCGTGCCGGTCGCCACCTCCCAGCAGATCGCGCGCTCCTTCCGCTCCACCCTGTACGCCGCCATGCTGCTCGGCACCGGCGCCTCGGTCGGCGGGCTGGTGCTCGCGGCCTTCGCGTCCTACCGCGCCACCGTGGCCCCCGGCCCCACGATCGTGCTGCTCTCGCTCGCCGGCTTCGTGGTCACCTGGCCCCTCGGGGCGTGGCTGCGCCACCGCGCCCGACTGCGGCAGCCGTTCGCCGACGTACCGCCCGACGAGCACGCCACCACCGACCATCCGCACGAGCACGGCCCCGACTGCGGCCACGTCGCCGTCACCCACGGCGACCACGTCGACTACCTCCACGACGGCCACCGGCACGCGCCGCACGACGAGCACTACGACGAGCACTAGGTCCCGGGTCAGCTGAAGGTGGGTTCGGCCCCGCCGTAGCGCCGGTCGCGGCCGGCGTAGATCTCGATCGCCCGCCACAGCGCACGCCGGTCGACGTCGGGCCACAGGATGTCGGTGAAGACCAGCTCGCTGTAGGCCGCCTGCCAGAGCATGAAGTTGGAGAGCCGCTGCTCGCCCGAGGTGCGCCAGACCAGGTCGGCGTCACCGGTCTCGGGCACGTAGAGGTAGCGGGCGAAGGTCCGCTCGTCGACCTTGTCGGGGTTGAGCCGCCCCGCCGCGACGTCGCGGGCGATGGCCCGCGCGGTGTCGGCCAGCTCGGCCCGGCCCCCGTAGTTGACGCACATGGTCAGCGTCAGCACGTCGTTGCCGCGGGTCAGCTCCTCGGCGACCTGGAGCTCCTTGATCACCGAGCGCCACAGCCGCGGGGCCCGGCCGGCCCAGCGCACCCGCACCCCGAGCTCGTGCATCTCGTCGCGCCGGCGACGGATCACGTCGCGGTTGAAGCCCATCAGGAAGCGGACCTCGTCGGGCGAGCGCGACCAGTTCTCGGTGGAGAAGGCGTAGGCCGAGACCGCCTTGACACCGATCTCGATCGCGCCCTCCACCACGTCGAACAGCGAGGACTCCCCCTGCTCGTGCCCGCGGGTCCGGGGCAGTCCGCGCTCCTGGGCCCACCGCCCGTTGCCGTCCATGACGATCGCGACGTGGGCCGGCACCAGGTCCTTCGGCACGTCGGGCGGGCGGACGCCGGAGGGGTGCGGCGTGGGGGGACGGACGGCGCGCTTCACAGCCGCGAGCCTAGTGCTCGGCGCCGGACCTCCGGGGGTCAGCGCTCCAGGTGCTCGAGCGAGCGCAGCGACCGCTCCAGGTGCCAGGACAGGAACGCCGAGACCAGCGCGCTGCCCTCCTTGCCGTGGCGCGGGTCGGTGGCCTCGACCGCCGGCCAGTCGCCGGCCAGCAGCGCCCCCAGCAGCGCCACGGTCTCGGGCGCCGGGCGCGCCGAGCCCGGCAGCCGGCAGGTCGTGCAGAGCATCCCGCCCATCGAGGGGTTGAACCAGGTGTGCGGGCCCTCCCGGCCGCAGTGGGCGCAGACGTCGAACGACGGTGCGTAGCCGGCGACGGCCAGGGAGCGCAACAGGTAGGAGTCGAGCACGTGCGAGGGCCGGCGCTCCCCCGCGGTCATCGCCCGCAGCGCTCCGACCAGCAGCAGGAACTGCTGCAACGACGGCTCCTTCTCCTCCGAGACCAGCCGCTCGGCGGTCTCGAGCATCACCGTCCCGGCGGTGTAGCGCTCGTAGTCGGCCCCGAGCTCGGCCGAGAACCCGGCCCGCGTCTCGGCCTGCGTGATGATGTCGAGGTTGCGTCCCTCGGCGAGCTGGAGGTCGACGTAGGTGAAGGGCTCCAGCCGCGACCCGAACTTCGAGGTGGTCCGACGTACACCCTTGGCGACGGCGCGCACGCGACCGTGGTGGCGCGTGAGCAGGGTGATGATGCGGTCGGCCTCCCCCAGCTTGTGGGTGCGCAGCACGATCGCCTCGTCGCGGTAGAGAGGCACCGGCCCATTCTCCCCGACGGGGGGCTCAGGCGGTGGAGGACCGCCCGGCACGGCGGGCCGCGGGCTCGCCCCAGCAGTCGAGCGCGAAGTCGGCGGCCGCCTGGTTGAGCCGGTGGGGGCGCAGACGCCACTCCAGCACGTTGCGCGCCTTCACGAAGGTGGCGTGCTCGAGCTCGGCGGCGAGCATCGCCGCGTCGGCAGCCGGGTGGATCGGATCGGCCGGGTGGCCCACGACCAGGGCCGGCGCCTCGATCTGACGCCGCTGCTTCGAGGAGGGGGCCAGCCGACCGTAGAACAGCCCGTGCACGACGGCGGCCATCGAGTCGGCCCGCTGGTCGAGGGTGTCGAGCACGATGCCGGCCCAGAAGGGCAGCACGCCGCGGGGCACGGGCCGGGTGAGCAACCGCACCCCGTTGACGGTGAAGGGCAGGAAGCGCGCGGCGAAGAGCAGCGGCGCGAAGGCGAGGATCGCGGCCTCCACGGCGTTGTCGAGCACCGGCATCTCGACGACCAGGCCGCGTACCCGCTCGGGGGCGATCACCGCCACCTCGAGCGAGACGTTGGCGCCGAGCGAGGTGCCTCCGATGACCGCCTGGTCGGCGCCGAGGTGGTCCAGCAGCGCCACGACCTGCTCGCCGAACGCGGTCATCGAGTAGACCAGCGGGTCCGCCGGCCGGTCGGAGCGACCGTGGCCCAGGAGGTCCACGGTCACGACGTGGAGCCCCGCTCCGGCCAGCGCACGAGCGAGCGGCTGGTGCATCCGGCGGGGCATCAGCTGGCCGTGGACCAGGACGACCCAGCTGTTGCCGGAGCCGTACTCGGTGTACTCGAGCCGATCACGTCCGCCCTCGCCGTCGAGGAAGAACTGGCCGATCCGTTCGGAGACGAGCATCTCCCGAGCCTAGTGGTCGCCCAGGTTTGTCGGGTGGATCCTGCGGAGTTGCAGCATTCGCAGCGCAACTGGCCGATCATGGAGCCCGTGACCGCCAGGCTGAGCCTCCGGCTCGACTGGAGAACCGCGCTGGGACTGCTCGCGACCGCGACAGTCCTGCAGATCGTGCTGTCGCTGCTCGGCACCGGCCCCGGCTGGACGAGCGTCGTCGGCGTCCACGTCGGGTTGCTCGCGCTCGCGCCGTGGCGGTGGTGGCCGAGGTTGTTGCTGGGCATCGCGGCCACCACGGGCGCGGCCGGGGCCCTGGACGTCGGCCCCCCCTCGACGCTGCTCATCCAGGCGGTGGCGGCCGCCGTGCTCGCCGCCGCCGGTGCGGCCGTCGTACGTCAGGGCACCGCGAAGCTGCTGCGGACCCCGGGCGACCTGGCGCGGCTGGTCGTGGCGGCCTCCGCGGTCGGCGGCCTCTGCGCCGTGATCGAGCTCGGCACCGGCCTGGCCCGCGTCGGGGTCGCGCCCGAGGCGCGCGTCCTGGCCGCTTCGATGCTCATGCACGCGCTCTCGGTGCTCATCCTGACCCCTGTCGTGCTCGTGGTGGGTCGGGTGCGCCGGCGCGGTCCGGGATGGGGCCTGGCGCTCCACCTCGGCGCGCTGGCGGCGACCACCGCCCTGGTCTTCGCCACCGACTTGCCGGTGACGGTGACCCTGATCCCCGTGGCCCTGCTGGGTCTGGCCGCCTACGTCTTCGACCTGGCCGTCGTCACCCTCGAGCTCGCGCTCTACCTCGGCCTCGTGACGGTGCTCAGCGCCCGAGACCTGGGCCCCTTCGGGCGGCTCCTCCCCGAGGGGGCGTCGCCCCACGACGCCGCGGCGCTGACCCAGGCTTACTCGCTCGGGACGGCCGTGGTCGTGCTCACGCTGGCGATCGCCCTGCACCAGCAGCGACGGCTCCTGGCCCGCATCACCGCCGACGAGCAGCTGCTCCGGCTCAACTACGAGCACGCCCCCGTGGGCATGCTCCTGCTCGAGCCCGACCGCGACCGGCCCGGACGCCTGGTCGTGGAGGAGCTCAACGACGCCGCCTGTGCCGTGCTGGGCGTGGTCCGGGCCGACCTGGTCGGGCGCAGCCTCGACGCGCTGCTGCACACCGACGACGAGATGCCGGTCGTCGAGGACGGCCTGGTCGGCGACCGACCGGTGTGGCGCAGCCGGGCCACGGTCCGCGGCCCGGAGGCGAGCCGGGTCGACGTGGTGCTGACCTCGATCGGCTCCCGCAGCGACGGGCCGTCGTACTCCGCGCAGCTGCTCGACGTGACCCGCGAGCTGGCTGCGGGGCGGCAGGTGGCCGACGCCCGGCAGCTGGCCGAGACCACCATCGACACCGCCGGCTGCGTCATCCTGGTCACCGACGCCCAGGGCGTGGTCCGACGCGTCAACGCTGCGACCCAGGACATCACGGGCTACTCGCCCGGCGACCTGCTCGGGAGCCTCCTCTGGGACACCCCCGTCTCACCCTCGGGCCGCGCCGACCTCGAGGCTCTCCTGATGTGGCCGAACCGGTCGGGTCGACCGGTGGTCAACGAGGGCACCGTCGTGGCCAAGGACGGACGACGGCTGCGCCTGGTCTGGAACAGCAACGTGGTCGGCGCGGAGGCCGGGCAGCCCGCGTACTGCGTGGTCACCGGGGTCGACGTCACGCTCGAGCGGGCCAGCACCGGTCTGATCAACCACCTGATGCAGGCCTCCATCGGCACGGCGATCGTCGGCACCGACCTCCAGGGCCGGATCACCAGCTTCAACACCGGCGCCGAGCACCTGCTCGGGTGCACCGTGCCCCAGGTGATGGGCCGACCGTTCGCCGACTTCCTCGACTCCGCAGAGCTGGACCGGCGTGGCGCTGTGCTCCTCGGCCGGCACCGCGACGACCGGGCCGCGGCCTTCCTCGTGCTGGCCGAGCGGCTCGCCGACGGCGTCGAGACCCCCGCCGTCGACTGGACCTGGATCACCTCCGCGGGCGAGCGCCGTGTCGTCTCGATGACGCTGAGCGCGATGGGCGACGCGTCGGGGCGGCACGGCTACCTGTGCGTCGGGCGCGACGTGACGCGAGCGGCGGGAGGGCCACCGGGCCCTGTCGGAGGCCCTGGCCAAGGAGCGCGAGGCCGTGGAGCGGCTGGAGGCGCTGGACCGGGCGCGCGACGAGCTGGTCTCCACGATCTCGCACGAGCTGCGCACCCCGATCACCAGCATCCTGGGCTACACCGAGATCCTCGCCGACGGCGCGCTCGTGCCCCCCGACCCGCTGCAGCTGCCGCTGCTCGAGAGCATCACGCGGGGCAGCCACCGGCTGCTCGGCATCTGCAACGACCTGCTGCTGATCGGCGGCTTCGAGGCCGGGGCGATGGCTCGGCTGACCATGGTGCGCCTCGACCTGCGCGACTGCGCCCGAGACGCCCTCGACGGACTGCAACCGCTGCTCGTCGAGCGCGAGCTGCGCGTCGAGGTCGACTGGCCGGTCGTCGAGGTGGCCGTGGTCGGCGACCGCGTCCAGCTCGAGCGCGCGGTGAGCAACCTCATCAGCAACGCGGTCAAGTTCACCGACGACGGCGGCGCCATCATGATCTCGGCGTGCGTCATCGCGGACGAGGCGTTGCTCCAGGTCAGGGACACCGGCATGGGCATCGCCGAGGAGGACCAGCAGGCGATCTTCGAGCGCTTCTACCGCACCGACGAGGCGCAGCGCCAGGCCATCGCGGGCACCGGGCTGGGCCTCTCGATCGTCGCCGACATCGTCCGCGCCCACGACGGTCGGGTCGAGGTCACCTCGGCGCCGGGTGCGGGCACCACCTTCACCCTGCACTTTCCGCTGGCCGCGGCGCTCGAGGACGCCGAGCCCGAGCCCGAGCCCGAGCCCGAGAGGTCAGCCTCGAGCCCGGTTGACCGCCGAGATCACCGCGCGCAGCGAGGCCGTGACGATGTTGGGGTCGAGCCCCACGCCCCAGAGGATCTCGTCGCCGACCGCGCACTCGACGTACGCCGCGGCGATCGCGTCGCCGCCCGAGCTGAGCGCGTGCTCGTGGTAGTCCAGCACCCTCACGTCCCAGTCGTGCGGCAGCTCGTTGATCGCGTTGACGAAGGCCTCGATCGGGCCGTTGCCGGTGCCGTCGAGCGAGGTGAGCTCGTCGTCGACGTACACGTTGACGCTCAGCTGGTCCTTCTCGCCGGCGGCCGAGCTGGTGTGCACGGAGTCGAGCCGCAGCGGCGTCTCGCGGTCGAGGTACTCGGCCCGGAAGGCGGCCCAGATCACCTCGGGGGTGGCCTCCCCGCCGTCGGCGTCGGTCTTCTCCTGGATCACGCGGCTGAACTCGATCTGCGCCCGACGAGGCAGCTCGAGCTTGTGCTCGGCCTTGAGGATGTAGGCCACGCCGCCCTTGCCGGACTGGCTGTTGACCCGGATCACGGCCTCGTAGCTGCGGCCCACGTCCTTGGGGTCGATCGGCAGGTACGGCGCCTCCCACGGCAGCCGGCTGACGGGCACGCCCTGCTCGTCGGCCTGCCGGTCGAGGTCCTCCAGGCCCTTCTTGATGGCGTCCTGGTGGGAGCCGGAGAACGCCGTGTAGACCAGGTCGCCGGCGTAGGGGTGGCGCGGGTGGACCGGCAGCTGGGTGCAGTACTCGACCGTGCGCCGGATCTCGTCGATGTCGGAGAAGTCGATCATCGGGTCGATGCCCTGGCTGAACAGGTTCATGCCGAGCGTGACCAGGTCGACGTTGCCGGTGCGCTCGCCGTGCCCGAACAGGCAGCCCTCGACGCGGTCGGCACCGGCCATCATCGCCAGCTCGGTGGCCGCCACCGCCGTGCCGCGGTCGTTGTGGGGGTGCAGGCTGATCACCGTGGACTCGCGGCGGGTCAGCTGGCGGGAGAACCACTCGATCTGGTCGGCGTACACGTTGGGCGTCGACATCTCGACCGTGGCGGGCAGGTTGAGGATGATCTCGCGACCGTCCTCGGGCTGCCAGACGTCGGAGACGGCCTCGCACACCTCGAGCGAGAACGGCAGCTCGGTGCCGGTGAAGATCTCGGGGCTGTACTCGTAGCCGATGACGGTGACGTCGAGGTAGCTCTCGATGTTCTTCATCAGGACCTCGGTGCCGCGGGTGGCGATGTCCTTGACCTCGTCCTTGCCGGCGTGGAAGACGACCCGCCGGAAGAGCGGCGCCAGCGCGTTGTAGAGGTGGATGTTGGCCCGGGGCACCCCGACCAGCGACTGCACGCTGCGCTCGATCAGGTCGTCGCGCGCCTGGGTCAGCACCGAGATCGTGACGTCGTCGGGGATGTGGCCGCCCTCGATCAGCTGGCGCACGAAGGCGAAGTCGGTCTCGCTCGCGGCCGGGAAGCCGACCTCGATCTCCTGGTAGCCCATCGAGACCAGCAGGTCGAACATCTTCATCTTGCGTGCCGGGCTCATCGGGTCGATGAGCGCCTGGTTGCCGTCGCGCAGGTCGGTGGAGAGCCACCGCGGGGCGGCCGTGATCGTGGCGTTCGGCCAGGTCCGGTCGGGCAGGTCGATCGGCGGGAACGTCGGGTAGCGCTGGTAGGGCATGCCGCTGGGCTTCTGGGCGGGCATCCGAACGCTGGCGGCGGGATCGATGTGCGTGGTCATGAGATTCCTCGGCTGTGGTGGTGGGCGCCGGGCGCGCAGCACGCTCTCCGCAACGAGGGGGTCCGGCTTCAGACCTCGTTGCGGCAGCGAAGGAGCAGCAGGCGCGTCATGACGCCTTCATGCTAGCGCAGCCGGCTCGGACACCGAGACGGCCGTGGATCTCAGTCAGCTGGTGACTGAGATCCACGGCCGTCCGGCGATCGGTCCGGCCGGCGGACAGTCAGCGCTTGCGGGTGCCCTTCTTCTTGACCGGGACGTGCTCGACCGAGCTGCCGTCGCCGTCGAGGGCTGCGGCATCGGCGTCGCCACCGCCGGCGCCCGCCTCGGGCGGTCCGGCGGGACGGCTGGCGCTGCGGCCGCGGGTCCGGGTGACGACCTTGGGCGGCTCGGGAGCCGCGGCGGGCGTCTCGCCGCCGGCGGCCGGGGACGGCGCTGCGTCCGAGGCAGGGGTCGCGACCGAGACCGGGACGTCGGGCTCGCTCGAGGTCGTCACCGGGGTGCCGGCCGGACGGCTGGCGCTGCGCCGGGTGCGGGTGACGACCCGGGTGGCCGAGGTCACCGTCGAGGCCGGCGGCGTCGCCACCGTCTCGGTCTCGGTCTCGGTCTCGGTCTCCGTGGCTGCTGCCGGCTCAGCCACCGGCGCGACGACCGGGGTCGGCTCCGGCAGCGACGGGGTCGTCTCGGCCTGCTCGACGACCGGCGCGGGCTCCTGAGCCTGCTGGGTCAGCGGCGCGGACTCCTCGGCCTGGTCGGTCAGCGGGGCATCGGCCTGAGCCGCCGCACGGCCCCTTCCGCCGGAACGACGGCGCGTGGTCTGCGTGACCCGCGGCTGCCCGGCCTCGGGCTGCGTCCCGTCGCTCTGGTCGCTCTCGGCCGGCTTGGTCTCCTCGACCGGCTTGGCCTCCTCGACCGGCGTGGTGTCCTCGACCGGCGTGGTCTCCTCGACGGGCGTGGCCTGCTCGACCGGCTTGTCCTCCGGCCGGGGAGGCTTGGCCATGGCCGCGACGTCCTTGGGCGAGGGCGGCTTGGGTGCGGAGTCGGAGGTGTCCTGCTCGTCCTGACCGCGACCGCGGCCCGAACGACCACCACCGCCACCACTACCACCGCCACCACGACGGCCACCGCCACGGCGCTGCTCGTCCTCGCCGCGCGAGGGCTCGACCGGCATGTCGTGCACGACCAGTCCACGACCCTGGCAGTGCGAGCAGTTCTCGCTGAAGGCCTCGAGCAGGCCGGTGCCGATCCGCTTGCGCGTCATCTGCACCAGGCCGAGCGAGGTGACCTCGGCGACCTGGTGCCGGGTGCGGTCGCGACCCAGGCACTCGACCATGCGGCGCAGCACGAGGTCGCGGTTGGACTCCAGGACCATGTCGATGAAGTCGACGACGATGATGCCGCCGATGTCGCGCAGCCGGAGCTGGCGCACCACCTCCTCGGCGGCCTCCAGGTTGTTCTTGGTGACGGTCTCCTCGAGGTTGCCCCCGGAGCCGGTGAACTTGCCGGTGTTGACGTCCACGACCGTCATCGCCTCGGTGCGGTCGATGACCAACGACCCGCCCGAGGGCAGCCACACCTTGCGGTCCAGCGCCTTGGCGATCTGCTCGTCGATCCGGTAGGCCTTGAACACGTCACCGTCGTCGGAGTACCGCTCGAGGCGGTCGGCGAGGTCGGGCGCCACGTGCTCGACGTACCCGTGCACGGTGTCCCAGGCGTCGTCGCCCTGGATGACCAGCGTGGAGAAGTCCTCGGTGAACAGGTCGCGCACGACCTTGAGCGTCAGGTCGGGCTCGCCGTAGAGCAGCTTGGGGGCACCGCCCTTCGACTTCGCGTCGATGTCCTCCCAGCGCGCCTTGAGCCGCTCGACGTCCTGGGTCAGCTCGTCCTCGGCGGCCCCCTCGGCAGCGGTGCGCACGATGACTCCGGCCGAGTCGGGCACGATCTCCTTGAGCAGCGTCTTGAGCCGGGTGCGCTCGGTGTCGGGGAGCTTGCGCGAGATGCCGCTGGTCGTGCCGTCGGGCACGTAGACCAGGAAGCGCCCGGCCAGGCTGATCTGGCTGGTCAGCCGGGCGCCCTTGTGACCGATGGGGTCCTTCGTGACCTGCACGAGGACGCTCTGGCCCGAGCTCAGCACCGACTCGATCTTGCGGGGCGACCCCTCCTTGTGACCCAGGGACGACCAGTTGACCTCGCCGGCGTAGAGGACGGCGTTGCGCCCCTTGCCGATGTCGATGAACGCGGCCTCCATGGAGGGCAGCACGTTCTGGACGCGGCCGAGGTAGACGTTGCCGATCAGCGAGGTCTGCGACTCGCGGGCGACGTAGTGCTCGACCAGGACCTTGTCCTCGAGGACGCCGATCTGGGTCAGCTCGTCGCGCTGGCGCACCACCATGACGCGGTCGACCGACTCGCGGCGGGCCAGGAACTCGGCCTCGCTGACGATCGGCGCGCGGCGGCGTCCGGCCTCGCGGCCCTCGCGGCGGCGCTGCTTCTTCGCCTCGAGTCGCGTGGAGCCGGCGACGGCCGTGATCTCGTCCTCGGCGGAGCGGGGCTTGCGGACGCGGGTGACCGTGTTCTGGGGGTCGTCGCCGCCGCCGGAGCCGTCGTCGCCCTCGCGCCGGCGCCGCCGACGCCGACGCGTGGTGCCGTCGCCGTCCTCGGTCTCGTCGGTGGCGTCGGACTTGCCACCGCCGCCCTTGCCGCCGCGCCCCCCGTTGCCGCCGTTGCCACCGTTGCCGCCGCCCTGGCGGTTGCGGTCGCCGTTGCGGCCGCCGCCCTGGTTCCCGCCCCGGTCGCCGGACTGGTCGCCCTCGCCGCCCTCGGCGTCGTCGTCGGTGTCATCGGCGGAGTCGCCGTCACCGGAGTCGCCGGACTTGCGACGGCGTCGGCCACCACGGCGCCGACGTCGGCGCGGGCCGCCGTCGCCGCCGTCACCGCCCTCGCCGCTGTCGGCGGAGTCGTCGCTCTCGGTGTCCTCGCCGGGCGAGGCGTCGTCGGTGTCCTGGGGGGTCTGCTGAGCGGCCTGCGGCTCGCTCGCCTCAGCGGTCTGCGTCGCGTCGTCGGGCTCGTCGTCGGTCTCGTCGTCAGCCGGGGCCTCAGGCTCGGGCTCGGGCTCGGGCTTCGGCTGCGCCCTGGTCCGGCGCGTCCGGGTCGTCGTCGTGGTCTTGGGCGGCTGGAAGAGCAGGGCCGTGCCGCCGTCGGTGCCGGCCTCGGTCGGAGCCTCGGGCTCGGTGTCGCTCGCCGTCTCGGCGGGAGCGGCCGGGTCGGCCACCGGCTCCGACTTGGTGCTGGCGGACTTCTTGGCGGTGGTCCTCTTCGCCGCGGCCTTCTTCGCGGGGGCCTTCTTCTCGGCGGCGGGCGTCTCCGCCGACCCGTCGGCAGCCGCGTCGGCGGGGGCGTCGAGGTCGTCGAGCCCCTCGAGCAGCGGGTCACCGGCGATCTTCGCGGAGGCCTTCTTGGCCGGAGCCTTCTTGGTCGCGGCCTTCTTCGCGGGCGCCTTCTTGGCCGGAGCCTTCTTGGCCGGGGCCCTCTTCGCCGCCTTCTTGGCCGGGGCCTCGCCGCCCTCGAGCGGCGAGTCGCCCGTCGGGTCAGCAGGCGCAGCAGCGGGTGGATCGACCGGTGCGGACGCAGCGGCGTCGGCGGGGTTCTCGGTCGAGCCGGGGGTGGTGGGGGTCTCGTCGTGAGCCATGTGCTGCTCCTCGGCCCGGCTGCTCTCGCAGGTCCGGGCGGTTCGGATGGGCCGCGGACCCGGCGCGAACGCTCTCGGTCGACGGCACAAAGCCTGTCATCGGTACGGCGACACCCTCCGCAGTGCGTCGCTGGGCACGAGTCGGCTCGCCTGCCGCGGTCGCCGTGCCCACCCGGGTCCGGGAGGAGTCGCTGTCACCGACTCCGCCGTACCCGGCCCACATGGGCCGCGTCGCGGTCTGGCGACGACCAGCACCCACCGTGCCGCCCCACCGAACAGGTCGGGAGCCGGCGAGAACGTCGTCGGGTCGACTCAGGGGGCGAGCTCGTCGTGCCGGTTGCTACACCGAACGACGGACAAGCTCCGGTCGTCGACCAGTGACGAGTATCGCACAGGGGTCAGCGGCCGGGCTCATTGCGCGAGACGCAGCGGGTCACCGATCTCGCCGGTCTCCTCGTCCAGCGGCCCCTGGGCCAGCCGGGTCAGCAGCGCACCGCTGCCGATCTCGACGTCGGCGGCGCGCCCGAGCCCGACGAGCACGTCGTCGGGCCGGACGGCCGGGACGGCGTGGCGCAGCACCAGGCCCAACCGCACCCGGCCGGGGGCCGAGCCGGGCTCGCCGCTGACCTCCAGCGACAGCACCGGTCCGCGGCAGTCGAACTCGCGCAGGCCCTTCTTGGTCATCCGTTCCACGCTCACGGCGTCCGCGGCCACGAACCGGGCCACGGCCTCGCGAGCCACGTCCTCGGCCAGCTCGAGGTCGATGGTCCAGCGGCTCGCCTCGAGCCGGTCGGCCACGCCGCCGCCGGGTGACTCCACCACCTCGACGATGTCGAGGCCGTCGGGCATCGCGGCGGCCAGGTCACGGTGGACCCGCTCGAGGTCGGCGACCTCGGCGAGACCGATCTCGAGGTACTCGGCCTCGCTCGCGGCTCCGGTGGGGGCCGCGCCGGCGTAGGAGATGCGGGGGTGGGGGTTGAAGCCCGAGGAGTAGGCCATCGGGATCCGGGCGCGGAAGACCGCCCGCTCGAAGGCGCGGCTGAAGTCGCGGTGGCTGGTGAAGCGGAGCCGACCGCGCTTGGCGTAGCGGATCCGCAGCCGCTGCACGGGTGGTGCCTGCTGCTCGGGCTGCTGACGGCTCACGGCCGATCGACCTGCTCTCTGGCGTCCTTCATGGCAGGGGAAGGGTAGACCGTGCCCACCCGGGTGCCGTCCAGCCACCGGGTCAGCCGGGCCGCCTCCGCCTCGAGCTCGCGGCGCCGGCGGGCCGGAACGTCGTCCAGCAGGTCCAGGTGGACCACCCCCGCGGCGTCCTGCACCCAGCAGCCGACGATCCGCCCGTCCACCCAGGCGGTGGTCCCGGCGTTGCCGTTGGCGTCGAAGAGCGTGGCGGCGTGCCCGCCGAGGTAGAAGTCGCGCTGCTTCCAGCCCATCACCGTGGGGTCCAGGACCGGCAGCAGCGCCACCCACGGGCCGGGGTCGGCGACGGGCTCGAGGTCGTCGGGCAGCACCCAGCCGTGCTCGTCACCCTCCAGCTCGACCTCGACCGCCTCGACGTCGGCGAGCGCCCGGCGTACGGCGGTCTTGGTGGCCCCGAGCCACCACGCGAGGTCGGTCTCCGTGCCGGGGCCGAAGGAGCGCAGCCAACGCGCGACCAGGACGGCGTACCCCTCGGCCTCCGGCAGCGGATCGGGCACCTCGCCGAGCCAGGACTCCATGGTCGCCCACCGCGGTCGGGAGGTGCGCCAGTGACCGGTGTTGACCGCCCGGACGATCTCGGCCGACGCGCCCAGGTGCGTGAGCACGCGGGCCGGACCCCACACGGCGCCGCCGGCGACCCCGACCTGGACCGCGAACTCCGGCACCCGCTCGCGGACCTCGACGCCGGTCAGCCCCTCGGGGTGCTCCGCGACCTGGGCGAGCACCGCGATCCGCGCCGCCTCCAGCCACGCGGCGCCCTCGGAGGCGACACCGGCCTTCTCGACGTCCTTGACCGTGCGGCGCCGCTCGAGCTCGGCGACCCGGGCCGACGCGCTGCCCCAGGCGGCGGGCAGCAGGTCTCGCGGGAAGACGAACAGCGTGCGCCGCATCGCCAGCTGCTTGACCAGTGTCCGGTCCTCGTGGAGGGCCCGGTCGACGTCCGCGACCGACAGGTCGCTCACCCGCGCCCGCAGGGAGAGGTAGACCGTCGCGGGCTCCGTGGCGTGCAGGACCACCACCGCCTCGGTGGCTGCCTCGGGCGACCCGGCCTGCGCCGAGGCGGTCAGGGCGTGGCGTACGGCGAGGCGGTGCCGGCGCTCCAGGTCGGTGATTCGGCGCACGGCACCATCCTCCACGTCCTAGAGTGACCGCCACCGAGGTGGCCCGTCGGGCCGCGAGCCAGGAGGCAACCATGTCCACCACTCCCCCGCCCAGCGGACCCGAGGACCCGACCGGCCCGCAGAACCCCTACGGCGCGCCGCCACCTCCGCCGCAGCAGCCGACCCCGCCTCCCTACGGTCAGCCCACCCCCGGACAGCCCCCGGCCTACGGCCAGCCGCCCACCCCCGGCCAGCCGCCGGCGTACGGGCAGCCGCCTGCCTACGGCCAGCCGCCGGCGTACGGGCCGGGCTACGAGAAGGCGCCGAGCCAGGCGCTGGCCATCTGGGCCCTGGTCCTGGCCTGCATCCCGTGCCTGATCACCAACCTCGTCTCGGTCGTGCTGGCGATCGTGGTGCTGACCGGCAAGAAGGCCGGCCGGCTGCTGGCGATCATCGCCCTGGTGGTCAACGCCGTGGTGATCATCGGCTGGGTCGCACTGATCGCGTTGGGCGTGATGTTCGGCAGCACCCCCATCGACGACCTGGAGACCGGGCAGTGCTTCACCGCTGAGGGCCTGACCGACGCCACGAGCGGAGGTGTCGAGAGCATCGAGGTCGTCGACTGCTCGGAGTCCCACGACGCCGAGGTGCTCGGCACCAACGAGCTCGACGCCGACGAGGCGGAGGCCTACGCCGACCAGACCGCCGACGAGGCCTGCGGACCGCTCGTGCCTGCCGACGCGTTCGCGGCCCTCACCGAGGAGCTCACCGTCACGGCGCTGACCCAGTCCTCCTCGCCGTCGGAGGGCGACCTGCTGGCGTGCGTGGTGCACTCGCGCGACGGCGCGAGCCTCTCAGGACCGCTCGGCTAGACCACGGACAGCGGCAGCAGCTGCTTGCCGGTGGGCCCGACCTGGATCTCGGTGCCCATCTCGGGGCAGACGCCGCAGTCGTAGCAGGGCGTCCAGCGGCAGTCCTCGACGTCGACGGAGTCGGGGTCGAGGGCGTCCTCCCAGTCGGCCCACAGCCAGTCCTTGTCGAGCCCGGAGTCGAGGTGGTCCCAGGGCAGCACCTCGTCGTACGTGCGCTCGCGGGTGGTGTACCAGTCGAGGTCGACGTCGGTGCTGGCGAACGCGGTGCGGGCGGCCTCGATCCAGCGGTCGTAGGAGAAGTGCTCGCTCCACCCGTCGAAGCGGCCGCCGTCGCGCCAGACCTGCTCGATGACCGCGCCGACCCGGCGGTCGCCTCGGGAGAGCAGTCCCTCGATGATGCCGGGCTTGCCGTCGTGGTAGCGGAAGCCGATGGCGCGGGCGAACTTGCGGTCCTCGCGCACCGTGTCGCGCAGCTGGGTGAGCCGACGGTCGGTGGTCTCGTGGTCGAGCTGCGCGGCCCACTGGAACGGCGTGTGCGGCTTGGGCACGAACCCGCCGATCGAGACGGTGCAGCGGATGTCGTTGCGGCCGGAGACCTCACGGCCCTTGGCGATGACCTTCTTGGCCAGCTCGGCGATCTGCATGACGTCTTCGTCGGTCTCGGTGGGGAGGCCGACCATGAAGTAGAGCTTCACCTGACGCCACCCGTGGGAGTAGGCCGTCGCGACGGTGCGGATCAGGTCCTCCTCGGTGACCATCTTGTTGATCACCTTGCGCAGCCGCTCCGACCCGCCCTCGGGCGCGAACGTCAGACCCGAGCGGCGGCCGTTGCGGGAGAACTCGTTGGCCAGGGTGATGTTGAAGGCGTCGACCCGCGTGCTGGGCAGCGAGAGCGACACGTTGGTGCCCTCGTAGCGGTCGGCCAGCCCCTTGGCGACCTCGCCGATCTCGGTGTGGTCGGCGGAGCTCAGCGAGAGCAGCCCGACCTCCTCGAAGCCCGACTGGCGGATGCCGTTCTCGACCATGTCGCCGATCGTCTCGATCGAGCGCTCGCGCACCGGCCGCGTGATCATGCCGGCCTGGCAGAAACGGCAGCCGCGCGTGCAGCCCCGGAAGATCTCCACCGAGAAGCGCTCGTGGACGGTCTCGGCCAGCGGCACCAGCGGCTTGCGCGGGTAGGGCCAGGCGTCGAGGTCCATCAGCGTGTGCTTGGTGACCCGGAACGGCAGCCCGGGGCGGTTGGGCACCACGGCCTCGATCGTGGCGTCCGCGGCGTAGACCACGTCGTAGAAGCGCGGCACGTAGATGTTGCCGGTCACCGCGAGCCGGCGCAGCACCTCGTCGCGTCCGCCCGGGCGCCCCTCGCCCTTCCACTCGCGCACGACCTCGGAGATCGCCAGCACGACCTCCTCGCCGTCACCGAGCACCGCGGCGTCGAGGAAGTCGGCGACGGGCTCGGGATTGAACGCCGCATGGCCGCCGGCGAGCACGATCGGGTCGTCGTCGGTGCGGTCGACGCTGTGCAGCGGGATGCCGGCGAGGTCGAGCGCGTTGAGCATGTTGGTGTAGCCGAGCTCGGTGGAGAAGCTGAGGCCGAACAGGTCGAAGGCCCGCACCGGGCGGTGGGCGTCGACGGTGAACTGCGGGATGGGCCCCTGGGCGTCGCCCTCGCGCATCAGGCGCTCCATGTCGGGCCACACGGAGTAGGTGCGCTCGGCCACGATCCAGTCGCGCTCGTTGAGCACCTCGTAGAGGATCTGCACGCCCTGGTTGGGCAGCCCGACCTCGTAGGCGTCGGGATACATCAGTGCCCAGCGGACGGTCTCGCCGCCCTCGTCGGTCGACGCGGCGCAGTCCCAGTCCTTGACGGTGGAGTTGAGCTCGCCGCCGACGTACTGGATCGGCTTGGTCACCTCGTGGAGACGGGGCTCCAGACGGGGGAAGACCGACTGGGCAGTCACGCGCTCACCTCAGGGGAGATCGGGATCAGGACGACTGCCCAGCGTACGCCGCGCGCACGGTCGCGAGAAAACCCTGGTGGAGGCGCTCTCCGGTCGCGCTCCTAGGATGTGCGCCATGACCACGACCGCGTCAGCCGGCCGGTTCTCGTGGACCGTGGTGGTGCCGGTGGCGGCCGCGGCGCTGCTGGTGCCGACCTGGGGCACCTACCCCGGCCCCCTGCTCGCCGCTGGCCTCGGCCTGTTCCTCGTGGGCGCCGTGCTGGCGGCGGTGCACCACGCCGAGCTGGTCGCCCACCGCGTGGGTGAGCCCTTCGGCTCGCTCGTGCTGGCCGTCGCGGTCACGGTGATCGAGGTCGCGCTGATCATCAGCCTGATGTTGTCGGGAGGCGAGGGCACCTCGACGTTGGCCCGTGACACGGTGTTCGCCGCCGTGATGATCACGGTGAACGGCATCGTGGGGCTCTCGTTGCTCGTCGGCGCGCTCAAGCACCACCTGGCGGTCTTCAACGCAGAGGGGACGGGGGCCGCCCTGGCCACCGTGATCACGCTCGCGGGCCTGACCCTGGTGCTGCCCCGCTTCACCACCGCCGAACCCGGACCCGAGTTCTCGTCCTCGCAGCTGGCGTTCGCCGCCGTCGCCTCGTTGACGCTCTACGCGCTGTTCGTCTTCACCCAGACCGTGCGTCACCGCGACTTCTTCCTGCCGGTCGACACCGACCGTGGCCCGAACGACGACGACGGCGACGGGCACGCCGACCCGCCCTCGGACCGAGCGACCCTCACCAGCCTGGGCCTGCTCCTGGTCTCGCTCGTCGCCGTGGTGGGGCTGGCGAAGGTCGAGTCGGCCACGATCGAGGACGCGGTCTCGGCGGCCGGGCTGCCCCACGCGTTCGTGGGGGTGCTCATCGCCCTGCTCGTGCTGCTGCCGGAGTCGATCGCCGCCGGTCGGGCGGCCGCCCGCGACAAGGTCCAGGTCAGCCTCAACCTCGCCTACGGCTCCGCGATGGCCTCGATCGGCCTGACGATCCCCACCCTGGCCGTGGCCAGCATCTGGCTCGACGGGCCCCTGGACCTGGGTCTGGAGCCGGTGCAGATCGTCCTGCTGTCGCTCTCGGCCGTCGTGGGGGTGCTCACGGTCGTGCCCGGGCGGGCCAAGCCCCTGCAGGGGGCGGTGCACCTGGCGCTGTTCAGCGCCTTCGTCTTCCTCGCGATCCAGCCCTGACGCCGCGGGCGCTCCGGCCCGCGGCCGGAGGTCGGAGCCGCGGTCAGACGGGCTGCAGACCGTGCTCGAGCAGCTCGGCGGCCCGGGCGGCGACCAGCAGGTCGTTCTCCTCCGAGAGGCGCACGACGAGGGACTCGAGCTCGGCCACCCGCGCGCGGAGCCGAGCGTTCTCGGCCGTCAGGCGGGGGTCTCGCAGGTCGCTGTTCAAGTAACCGATCAGCGCCTTGGCCATGAGCAGGACCTTCCGTTCGTGGGTCGGGCCCCAGGATCTGGGCCATCTACCAGAGTCCCACCAAGCCGTCCCGGGGTCAATCCGGGCCTCGGTCAGCGACGACGCTGCGGGGAACCACCGGTCGACGCGCCCGGGGCGCGGGCTGGCAGACCGGGCAGGAGTAGGAGGACCGGTTCATGAACGCCGTACGCCGGATGGGGGTGCCGCAGCGCTCGCAGGGCTGGTCCTCGCGACCGTAGGCGTGCAGCGAGCGGTCGAAGTAGCCGGACTCGCCGTTGACGTTGACGTAGAGCGCGTCGAAGGAGGTACCGCCCTGGGCCAGGGCCTCCCCCATCACCGCGCGCGCCTCGGCGAGCACCTCACGGACCTGGCGGGCGCTGAGCCGATCGCCGGGGCGCTCCCCGTGGAGGCGGGCGCGCCACAGCGCCTCGTCGGCGTAGATGTTGCCGACCCCGGAGACCAGCCCCTGGTCGAGCAGCAGCCGCTTGACCCCCGAGCGGCGTCGGCGCACCCGGGCCACGAAGTCGTCGTCGTCGAACTCGGGGTCGAGCGGGTCGCGCGCGATGTGGGCGATCTCGGGCGGCAGGTCGGCGCCGCCGGCCGAGACCAGCAGCCCCCCGAACATGCGCTGGTCGACGAACCGGAGGTCGCGGCCCTCCGCGGAGCCCTCCAGCCACAGCCGGACCCGCAGGTGGCGCTCGTCGGGCGCCTCGCGGGGCTGCACGAGCAGCTGGCCGCTCATGCCGAGGTGGCCGAGCAGGGCGTCGCCGTTGTCGAGCGGGAGCCAGAGGTACTTGCCCCGGCGCCGGGCGTCGACCAGGCGCCGTCCGGTCAGCGCGGCCGCGAAGCCGGCGGGGCCGCGGGGGTCGCGACGGACCGGCCGGGGGTGCAGGACCTCGACCCGGACGACGGTCGCGCCGAGCACGTGGCGCTCCAGACCGGCGCGGACGACCTCGACCTCGGGCAGCTCGGGCAAGCGCCGGTCAGTCGTCCACGACGTCGACGACGCCCAGCGACTCGCTGACCGTGCCGTAGGCCGTCTCGGCCGCGGCCTGCTCGGCCTCCTTCTTCGACCGGCCGACACCGTTGCCGTGCAGCGTGCCGCCGACCCGGACCTGGGCGGTGAAGGTCTTCATGTGGTCGGGGCCGTCGTCGGTGATGACGTACTCGGGCACGCCCAGACCGTGCTCGGCGGAGATCTCCTGCAGGGACGTCTTCCAGTCGAGGCCGGCACCCAGCGCCGAGGCCGCCTCGATGAGGGGGTCGAAGAGCAGGTGGACGACCCCGCTGGCCGCCTCGAGCCCGCCACTGATGTGGACGGCCCCGATCACGGCCTCGACGGTGTCGGAGAGGATCGAGGCCTTCTCGCGGCCGCCGGTGGTCTCCTCGCCGCGGCCCAGCATGATCTCTCTGCCGAGATCGATGGCGCGGGCGACCTGCGCCAGGGCGCGGGCGTTGACCACCGCGGCGCGGAGCTTGGCCAGGCGCCCCTCGGAGAGATCGGGGTGCATCAGGTAGAGCGTCTCGGTGACCACGACGCCGAGCACGGAGTCGCCGAGGAACTCCAGCCGCTCGTTGGTCGGCAGCCCACCGTTCTCGTAGGCGTAGGACCGGTGCGTGAGGGCGCGGTGGAGCAGCGCCGGGTCGAGAACAGGGTCCCCGAGCGCCCGGCGCAGCTCTGCGTGGTCATCCCCCGCGGCCGTGCCGTCGAGGGCCTCGAGCCCGTCGTGCGTGTCGGTCACGGGTGGTGTGGACCGGTCAGAGCACCTGGCGGCGGGCGGACCGCGCGCCGTACTGGCCGCAGGTGCCGCACGCGCGGTGCGGCAGGTGCTGGGCACCGCAGGCGGGGTTGGCGCAGGTCACCAGGGTCGGCGCCACGGCCTTCCACTGCGAACGCCGGTGGCGCGTGTTGCTCCGCGACATCTTCCGCTTCGGGACAGCCACTGTCTTCTCCTCATTCGCTAAGTTCGGGGTCCTGCGTCAACGCCGTGAGACCGGCCCATCGTGGGTCGATCGGCGCCTCGTGACTGTGGTCGGGATCCTCGGCCAGGCGGGCGCCACACTCGACGCACAACCCAGGACAGTCGTCCTCGCACAGCGGCTGGAACGGTAGCGCTAGCACCACCGCGTCCCGCAGCAGGGGCTCGAGGTCGAGCAGATCCTTCTCGAGCATGCTGATCTCGTCCTCCTCGGCGGGAGTCCCCCGGTCACGGTTGTCGTCGTAGACGAACAGCTCCTGGAAGTCCACCTCCAGATCCTCGGAGATCGACCCCAGGCACCGCACGCACTCGCCGTCGAGGACGGCGTACGCCGACCCGGTGACCAGGACTCCCTCCATGACCGCCTCGAGGCGCAGGTCAAGCTCGACCGGCGCACCCTCGGGGACACGGAGGACTTCGATGCCAAGATCTGGCGGCGCCGGCACCGTCCGCGTCACCTTGTGCTGGGACCCCGGTCGGCGGCTCAGCTCGCGGGTGTCGAGCACGAGCGGCGCACGGGGGTCCAGCTTGTTCAGGGGATCACTTCCGGGTCAGGCGCGTTCAGATCAGCGAGCAGACTATCGGGCCAGCGACACGTGGACCAAACCGCGAGGCCGTGCACGTCCGGCGCGGCCACCCGCATCCGTGAGCCCCGGGGGCGTCGGGGGTGGTGTGCGCGTCGGCGATGGCCCAGAAGCGAAGGCGTACCAGCAGATGCTGGTACGCCTGCACGACCGGCCTCTGCCTTGCACGCTTCTGGGGCAATGGTGCCGCTTCTGGGGCACTGCAACGGCCCAGAAGCGACGAGATACCAGCAGATGCTGGTACGCCTGCACTCAGCCGCCGCCGTCCCCCGCCGCACGACGCTTCTGGGGCAATGGTGTCGCTTCTGGGGCACCGCAACGGCCCAGAAGCGACGAAGTACCAGCAGATGCTGGTACGCCTGCACCCCGTCGGCGGGGCTAGTCGGGGCGCTGGTCGGCGGCTCGCTCGGCCAGTCGCTGGGTGAGCCGGGCCAGGACGAAGTCGGGCAGCAGACCCGCGACGTCGCCCCCGAAGGCGGCGACCTCCTTGATCAGGCTGGAGGACAGGAAGGAGTACTCGGGGCTGGTGGGGATGAAGACCGTCTCGACCTCGGTCAGCGAGGCGTTCATCTGGGCCATCTGGAGCTCGTAGTCGAAGTCGCTGACCGCGCGCAGGCCCTTCACGATCGCGTGGATCTCGTGCTCGGCGCAGTAGGTGGTCAGCAGTCCGGAGAAGCCGTCGACCCGGACGTTGTCGAAGCCGGCACAGGCCCGCTCGAGCATCTCGATCCGCTCCTCCGGGCTGAACATCCGGTTCTTGGAGGCGTTGACGCCGACGGCGACGACCACCTCGTCGAACAGGCGCGAGGCCCGCCCCACGATGTCGAGGTGACCATGGGTGACGGGATCGAAGGATCCGGGGCAGACGGCACGGCGCACGGTCTAGTCCTTGTCCTCGGAAGGGTCGCTCGGGGAGGCGTGACCGTACCAGAGCGTGGTCTCGCCGTAGCGCTTCGAACGGGCAGCGGAGAGCCCGACGGGCCACCGCGGCTCGGGGCTCCGGGAGGACCGCTCGAGGACCACGAGCGCCCCGGGCGCCAGCCAGGCCGGGCCCGCGTCGGACGACGGCGCGGCCAGGAGCGACAGGACCCGCGCGAGTGCCTCCTCGTCGAGGGGGTACGGCGGGTCGGCGAGGACGAGGTCGTAGGCGGCGCCCGGCGGGGCGCTGAGCACCTGCTCGACCCGGCGCGCGTGCACCTCGACGTCGGTGCAGCCCAGGCTGCGGGCGTTGTCGCTGACCAGACGGGCCGTACGCCGGTCGGCCTCGACGAGCGTCACGGCGGCCGCACCGCGCGACCAGGCCTCGAGGCCCAGCGCCCCCGAGCCGGCGTACAGGTCGAGGACCCGGAGGCCGGTCAGCGACCCGCACCACGACTCGACGGCCGAGAACAGCGCCTCGCGGACCCGGTCGCTGGTGGGCCGCGTGCGGTCCCCGGGCGGCGTGCTGATCCGGCGCCCACCGACCGCGCCGCCGATGATGCGCGTCACGACTTCTCCATGAAGTCGGACTGCTGGGAGGCCTCGAGCATCAGCACGGCCCCGGCAAGCTCGGGGGTGGCGTCGAGCGCGGGGTCGGCCTCGAGCAGCGCCTCGGCCGCCGCGCGGGCCTCGACGATCGTGTCCTCGTCGCGCAGGACCCGGAGGTTCTCCAGGCCGGAGCGCCGTCCGGACTGCGAGCGGCCCAGCACGTCGCCCTCGCGCCGCTGCTCGAGGTCGACGCGGCTCAGCTCGAAGCCGTCGGTCGTCGAGGCCACCGCCGTCAGCCGCTCGCCGGCGGAGGAGTCGAGGTGGAGCGCCGCGCTGACCAGCAGGCACAGGCCCGGTAGTCCACCTCGACCGACCCGCCCCCGCAGCTGGTGGAGCTGGGAGACCCCGAACCGGTCGGCGTCGAGCAGCACCATCGTGGTGGCGTTGGGCACGTCGACCCCGACCTCGATCACCGTGGTGGAGACCAGGACGTCGAGGTCGCCGGCCGAGAAGGCGCGCATGGTGGCGTCCTTCTCGTCGGCCGGCAGCCGACCGTGGAGCCGTGCGAGGCGCAGCCCCGCGAGGGGGCCTTCGGCGAGCTCGGGCAGCACCTGCTCGACCGCGGCCGGCGGCGCCTTGTCACGGGCCACCTCCTCGCCCTCGGCGTCGAGCTCGGGCCGGTCGGTCTCACCCTGCTCGAGCTCGTCGCCGTTGATGCGGGGGCACACGACGTAGACCTGGTGACCCTTCTCGACCTCCTCACGGACGCGCTGCCACACCCGGGGCATCCAGTCGGGGTGGGCCAGCAGGTCGACCACCGTCGTCTGGATCGGGGCCCGGCCGGCCGGGAGCTCGTCGAGCACCGACGACTCGAGATCGCCGAAGACCGTCATCGCCACCGTGCGCGGGATCGGGGTCGCCGTCATCACCAGCACGTGGGGCGGCTCGACGGCCTTGTCGGTGAGCGCGGCCCGCTGCTCGACGCCGAAGCGGTGCTGCTCGTCGACCACGACGAGCCCGAGGTCGGCGAACGAGACGGTGTCCTCGAGCAGGGCGTGGGTGCCGATGACGAGGCCGGCCTCGCCGCTGGCCATCCGGAGCAGCGGCGCCCGGCGCTGGGTCTTGGTCATCGACCCGGTGAGCAGCTCGACCCCGGTGGCCACCTCGGGGCCACCCAGCAGGCCCCCCTCGGCCAGGTCGCCGAGCAGCGCGGTGATGGAGCGGTGGTGCTGCTGGGCCAGGACCTCGGTGGGGGCCAGCAGCGCGGCCTGCCCACCGGAGTCGACGACCCGCAGCATGGCGCGCAGGGCGACCAGCGTCTTGCCGGAGCCCACCTCGCCCTGGAGGAGTCGGTTCATGGGGTGGGGCTGGGCGAGGTCGTCGGCGATCTGGTCGCCCACGCGCTGCTGCCCGGCCGTGAGCTCGAAGGGCAGCCGCGCGTCGAACGCCGCCAGCAGGGCGCCGTCACCTCCGTCGCGGGCCCGAGCACCCCGCGCGCGCACCACCCGGCGGCGTCGTCCGAGCACGAGCTGGGTGACCAGTGCCTCGGCGAAGCGGAAGCGCCGGTGGGCCGCGGCGACCTGGCGCTGCTCCTCGGGGGCGTGGACCCACTGGTAGGCGGTGCGCACGTCGACGACGTCGTGGTCGCGGCGGACCTGCTCGGGGATGACGTCGTCGGGCGTCTCGACGACCGTGAGCGCGAAGGCCACCGCCCGCTCGAGGTCCCAGGTGTAGAGGCCCTTGGTGAGGGGGTAGATCGGGTAGAGCGGGGGCAGCTCGGCCACCATGCCGGCCTCCTCGCTGCCGAACAGGAACATCTGGGGGTTGGTCAGCTGCCAGGCGTCACGGAAGCGGCCCACCTGGCCCAGGAACAGCCCGCGGCGACCCACCGCGTAGGTGCGGGCGAAGGCCTGGGCCATGCCGGAGTTCTTCGCGAAGTAGGTCATCTGCAGCCGCTGGCCGTCGGTGGCGAGCACGGTCTCGAGCCGGTAGGCCGGGCGACCGGTGCGCTTGTCGCGGTAGGTCCTCAGGTCGCTGGAGACGATCTCGCCGACCACGGTGATGAGCTGGCCGATCTTGAGGTCGGTGACGCGGGTGAGCTCGGCGGTGCGGACGTAGCGGCGGGGGAAGTGGTGGAGCAGGTCGCCGACGGTGGAGATGCCGAGGCCGTCCTCGATCTTCCTCCGCTTGGCCGCGGCGTCGCCGACGACGGCGACCACCGGGGTCTCGAACGTGATCACCTGCACTCCTCCGGAGGGCTACTCGACGGACAGCAGGAGCGGGTAGCGCTCCTGCCCCCCGTCGTACACCACGACGTCGACAGTGGGGTGCTCCCGGTCGAGCCAGGCCTCCGCCTGCGAGGCCAGCGCGTCGGAGCCCGCCCCGCCGACCAGCGTCACCAGCTCGCCGCCGCCGGCGAGCAGCCGGTGCAGCACCTCGGTCGCGACCGTCACCAGGTCGTCGCCCACCACCGCGAAGTCGCCCTCGATGGCGCCCAGCACGTCGCCGGGCTCACAGGGTCCGGCCATCGTCATCGCGTGCTTGGCCGCGACGGTGACCGCGCCGTGGCGGGCGTGGCGGGCGGTGGCGGTCATCTCCAGCACGTCCTGGTCGAACGCCCGGCCGGGCTCGTGGACCGCCAGCGCGGCCAGGCCCTGGACCTGGGCCTGGGTGGGGATCACCACGACCCGGATGCCGGCGTCGGCCTCGGCGGTCCGGGCCGCGACCTCCGCGGCGCGCACGGTGTCGGGGTCGTTGGGCAGCAGCACGACCTCGCTGGCGCCGCAGCCGGTGACGGCCTCGAGCAGGGCGCCGGTGGAGGGCCGGTCACCCGGTCCACCGCGGACGACGACCGCCCCCGCCTCGGCGAACAGCGCGGCCAGGCCCGGACCGGCGGCCACCGCGACGACACCGCGACCGGTACGGCGTGCTGCGGCGCGGCCCGCCTGGTGGTGGCGGGCCTCGTCGACCTGCTCCGCGAAGTGGGTGACCCGCACCCGGTGCGGGCGGCCGGCCTCGATCCCGGCCTCGATCGCGGCGCCCACGTCGTCGACGTGCACGTGGACGTTCCACAGGCCCTCGCCGCCCACGACCACCAGCGAGTCGCCCAGGGGCGCGAGCGCCGCGCGCAGGGTCGCGACCCGCTCCTCCTCGGCGTCGAGCAGGTACATCACCTCGTAGGCGGGCCCCTCGGCCGTCAGGTCACCCTCGGGCGTGGCCGCGCTGCGGAGCGGGACCGGGATGTGGTGCTGACCCAACGGGCTCGTGACCGGCACCGGACGACGTCCGGTCAGGGCGGTCTCGGCGGCGTCGAGGATGACGCTCAGGCCGCGTCCGCCGGCGTCGACCACGCCCGCGTCGCGCAGCACCGCGAGCTGCTCGGGCGTGCGAGCCAGGGCCTCGCGCGCCGCCGCGGCGGCGGCCGTGAAGACGTCGCGGGCCCGGGAGGGGTCGCGAGCGACCAGCTCGCGGGCGGCCTCGGAGGCCGCGCGGGCGACGGTGAGCATGGTGCCCTCGACCGGCTCGCCGACCGCGGCGTAGCTCGCCTCGGTGGCCCGGTGCAGCGCGTCGGCCATCACCTCGGCGTTGCGCTCCTGCGGGGTCGCGACGGCGATCCGGCGGGCCATCGCGCCGAGCATCTCGCTGAGGATCACCCCCGAGTTGCCGCGGGCGCCGAGCAGGGCACCCCGGGCCAGCGCGGTGAGCGCGGCGGCGCGGGCGGCCTGGTCCTCGGCGCCCGGGGCCGTCGCGGCGACCGCGTCGCGCACCGCGTCACGGGACGCCACGACGGTGAGGAACATGTTGGTGCCGGTGTCGCCGTCGGGCACGGGGTAGACGTTGAGCGCGTCGATCTCCTCCCGGGCCCCGGCCAGCGCGTCCGCCGCGATCTCGATGAAGCGCAGCAGCACCGCGAGCGAGATCGTTCCGCCGCGGGGAGTCTCTTCCATGCGTCTGCCTCGGGTCCGGGATGGGTGGACGGGGGGTGCGAGGCCTCAGGGTAGTGCTCGCCCGTCAGGGCGCCGAGGCACCGGTCCGGATCACGATTTCGGGCTCGGGACATCGGTCGGATACTCTTCTTCGGTTGCCCGCACCGCGGGCCCCCAGACCGTGAACGAAGATCCCCAGGAGTCAACCCGTGGCTGCCGTGTGCGACATCTGCGCCAAGAAGCCGACCTTCGGCAACAACCGACCGTGGTCGCGCAAGATCACGAAGCGTCGCTTCAACCCCAACATCCAGCGCGTGCGGGCGACCGTCAACGGCACCCCCAAGCGCGTCAACGTCTGCACCGGCTGCCTCAAGGCCGGCAAGGTCACCCGCTGACCTGAGACACCTCGCTCGCCGGCCCGTCCGGTGAGCACACGAGGCCGTCACCCCCCGGGGTGGCGGCCTCGTTGTCGTCCCACGCTCAGAAGTGCGTCCAGCCGGCCGGGCCCTCGTACGGCGCCCCGTCGACCGTGACCGTCCCGGCCTCCCCGTCGCCGACCCGCCCCACGACGGTCCAGCCCGTGGGCACGGCGCCGGCGTCAGGGAAGGTGGCCACCAGCGCGTGGTCGTCTCCCCCGCCGAGCACGAGCTGCAGCGGGTCGGCCCCGGTCGCGGCGGCCACCGCCTGGAGCGGCTCGGAGATCTCGAAGGCATCGCGCGCCAGGTCGATGCTGACCCCGGAGGCGGCCGCGACGTGGCCCAGGTCGGCGACCAGCCCGTCCGAGACGTCGATCATCGCGGTGGCACCGGCCTCGGCGGCCTGCCGCCCGGCGTCGTACGGCGGCTCCGGGCGTCGGTAGGCCTCCACGAGCGCGCGGGGCGAGCGGAAGCCGCGGCCCAGCACCGCCAGCCCGCCGGCCGCCCAGCCCTGACGCCCGACCAGGGCCACGACGTCGCCCGCCCGGGCGCCCGAGCGCAGCAGCGGCGCCTGCGTGCAGGCCCCGATGACGGTCACGGCGATCACCACCTGGTCGGCCCGGGTCAGGTCGCCACCGACCACGCTGGCCCCGACCAGCGCACACTCCTCGGCGAAGCCCCGGGCGAAGTCGAGCGCCCACGCCGCCGGCAGGTCCGGCGGCGCCGCCAGGCCGATCGTGAGCGAGGTGGCCCGGCCGCCCATCGCGTTGATGTCCGAGAGGTTCTGCGCCGCCGCCCGGTGGCCGACGTCGGCCGCGGAGGCCCAGTCGCGCCGGAAGTGCCGTCCCTCGACCATCAGGTCGGTGGAGACGACCACGTGACCGACCTTGACCCGGATGACGGCGGCGTCGTCGCCCGGCCCGACCAGCACCTGCTCACCCTGCGGGAACAGGGCGGTGAGCCGGGAGATCAGGCCGAACTCGCCCACGTCGGCGAGCGTGGCACCTGCAGGAAGGTCGGCGGGCTGGACGGCTGGCGCAGGCATGCCCCCATCCCACCAGATCGGCCGGTCTCGGACCGCTGGGGGCGGGCCGTCGCGGACGGCCCCGCCATCCGCCTATCCGAGCGGCGTCGGGGCAGGGTAGGTTTTGGCCGCACACGCAACGACGCGAGGAGAATCCATGGTCGTCCAGGCGTACATCCTGATCCAGACTGACGTCGGCAAGGCTGCCGAGGTGGCCAAGGCCATCGCGCAGGTCAAGGGCGTGACCCTCGCCGAGGACGTCACCGGGCCCTACGACGTCATCGTCCGGGCCGAGGCCCGCAACGTCGACGAGCTCGGCAAGCTGGTGGTCTCGAAGGTCCAGAACCTCGACGGGATCACCCGCACGCTGACCTGTCCTGTGGTCCACATCTGAGCCCGCTCAGTCGCTGACCAGCCGCAGCACAGCACCTCGACGCCCCGGGCCCGCCCGGGGCGTCGTGCTGTGCGCGCTCGGCGTGGCCATGTGGCCCGTGCTCACCGCCTGTGCGGCCGAGCCCGTGCAGCTGGCCACGACCCCGCTGACGGCCCAGAGCGAGCAGGCCTGCCGTGACCTGCTCGACGCCCTGCCCGAGACCCTGGCCGGGCAGGACCGGCGCGAGGTCGTGCCCGCCGACGCGCTGGGGGCGGCGTACGGCGACCCGCCGATCGCCGTCACCTGCACCGACCGGCCCCCGCCCGACTTCGACGAGTTCGCCTCCTGCGACCAGGTCAACGACGTCGGTTGGTTCGTCCCCCGCGAGCTCGTGGCCGACCCGGACGCCGACGCCGCCCTCTCGGCGATGAGCCACCGACCCATCGTGCAGCTCGACGTGCCGCGCGACTACCGGCCCGAGGGCGCAGCGGCCGCGCTGGCCGAGCTGTCCGCGCCCATCCAGGAGCAGCTCGAGCTGGTCGACGAGTGCCTGTGAGCGACGGTCGGCCGGGCGCCGCCAGGGCTCAGCGCAGGCCGGTGCCCCGGGCGAGCGCGAGCCGCAGCAGCCGGTCGACGAGCGCCGGGTAGTCGAGGCCGGTCGCTGCCCACATCTGGGGGAACATCGAGGTCGGGGTGAAGCCCGGCATGGTGTTGATCTCGTTGACGACCAACGACTGGTCGGGCATGACGAAGAAGTCGACGCGGGCCAGGCCCTCGCTGCCGACCGCCTCGAACGCCCGCGCGGCGAGGTCGCGCAGTCGCGTCGACACCTCGTCGGGCAGGTCCGCAGGCACGTCGACCTCGGTGTCCTGGCCGGGCAGGTACTTGGCCTCGAAGTCGTAGAACTCGTGGTCGCCGCCGACCCGCAGCTCGGCGGGCAGGCTGGTCTCGGGGGTCCCGTCGAGCGCCTGGAGCACACCGCACTCGATCTCGCGGGCACCCTCGGCCGAGACCTCGACCAACGCCTTCGGGTCGTGGCGGTGCGCCTCCTCGAGACCGGCTGCGAGCTCGGAGGCGTCGTGGACCTTGGAGATGCCGATGCTGGACCCACCGCGCGCAGGCTTGACGAACAGCGGGTAGCCCAGCGCGTCGACCCGCACCCGGCAGGCCTGCGCGTCCTCGGCCCACTGCCGCGCGGTGACCGTCACCGACGGGAGCACCGGCAGCCCGGCGGCCGACAGCACGACCTTCATGAAGGCCTTGTCCATGCTCACCGCGGAGGCCAGCACCCCGGCGCCGACGTAGCGCACCCCGGCCATCTCGAGCATCCCCTGCAGGGTGCCGTCCTCGCCCCACGGCCCGTGCAGCAGCGGGAAGACCACGTCGACCTCGCCGAGGCTGCGAGGCAGCTGGGCGGGCTCCTGGACCGTGAGGTCGGTGGCGGAGCCGGTGCGCGCGAGCGCCACCGCCGACCGCTCGGCGTCGACCTGGGGCAGCCGGTCGGCGGCCTCGATGCGCAGCCGCTCGGGGTCACCGGACTCCAGCACCCAGCGACCGTCCTGGGCGATGCCGACGGGCACGACGTCGTACTGCTCGCGGTCGATGGCGCGCAGCACGCTGCCGGCGGTGACGCAGGAGATGGCGTGCTCGCTGGAGCGGCCGCCGAAGACGACAGCGACGCGGGGCTTGCGGGCCTCGGGGCCGTTCGGGTCGGTCGAGATCATCCCGCCGACCCTACCCAGCCGGCCACCGATCTAGGGTCACGACATGACTCCGGACGTGCCCGACCTCCGTCCCGCCACCCTCGCGGTCACCGCCGGGCGACCGCCCCACGAGCCGGACCGCCCGCTCAACGAGCCGATCACCATGGCCTCGACGTACGTCGCCGGGGGTGACCGCGAGTACGGCCGCTACGGCAACCCCACCTGGGCGGCGTTCGAGGAGGTGCTCGGCGCGCTCGAGGGCGGGAGCGCCCTGGGCTTCTCCTCCGGCATGGCGGCGGTGAGCACCGTCCTCGACCTGGTCGGCCAGGACGCCCTGGTGGTGGCGCCCCACCACGCCTACCAGGGCACGACCGTCGCCCTCGGCGACCTGGAGTCCCGCGGTCGCCTGCGCACCCGGCTGGTCGACATCAGCGACACCGCGGCGACCGTCGCGGCCTGCGAGGACGCCGCGCTGGTGTGGCTGGAGTCGCCCACCAACCCCGCGCTCGAGGTGGCCGACCTCGAGACGCTGATCGCCGCCGCCCACGAGGCCGGCGCCTACGCCGTGGTCGACAACACCTTCGCCACCCCGGTGCTGCAGCAGCCGCTCTCGCTCGGCGCCGACATCGTCGTGCACTCGGTCACCAAGTACCTCGCCGGCCACAGCGACGTGCTGATGGGCGCCGTGGTGACCCGCGACGACGAGCTCCACCGGGTGCTCAAGGGCCGTCGCGACCTCGTGGGTGCTGTCCCGGGCACGCTGGAGGCCTGGTTGGCGCTGCGCGGCCTGCGCACCCTGCCGCTGCGGATGGAGCGCGCGCAGGCCAACGCCATCGAGCTGGCGCACCGGCTGTCGGGCCACCCGGCCATCTCGGAGGTGCGCCACCCCGGGTTCGGCGCGATCGTCTCCGTCGTCCTGGCCGAGGGCGCGCTGGCCGCCGACCTGCTCACCCACAAGACGCGGGTGTGGGTGCACGCCACGTCGCTGGGCGGGGTGGAGTCGACGCTGGAGCGGCGCCGTCGCTGGAAGACCGAGGCGGCGACCATCCCCGAGGGCCTGGTGCGGCTGTCCGTGGGCATCGAGGACGTCGAGGACCTCTGGGCCGACCTGGCGAGGGCGCTCGACCGCCTCCACTGATCGGCGATCAGCGAGGGGCCAGCCCGGCCGGTCAGTCGGTCTCGGCCTTGGTGTCGCGGCGCAGGAAGAAGTCCATGCACTCGCCGGCGGTCATCCGGCCGGCGACCACCTCATCGACGGTGTCGGCGATCGGGACGTCGACCCCGCACTGCGCGCCCAACGCCCGCAGGGACGAGCACGACTTGGCTCCCTCGGCGACCTGACGCGTCGAGGCGTAGATCTCCTCGGTGGTCTGCCCCTGCCCGAGCCGCTCACCGAAGGTCCGGTTGCGCGAGAGCGGCGAGGAGCAGGTCGCGACGAGGTCGCCGAGGCCGGCGAGACCCATCAGCGTCAACGGGTTGGCGCCGAGCCGGGTGGCCATCCGCGCCGTCTCGGCGAGACCGCGGGTGATCACGGAGGCGGTGGTGTTGTCGCCGAAGCCCAGCCCGACCGCCATGCCGACGGCGATGCCGACCACGTTCTTGTAGGCGCCGCCGAGCTCGCAGCCGAGCACGTCGACGCTGGTGTAGGGACGGAAGGCCGGCGAGTGGCAGCGGTCCTGCAGCATCCGGGCCACCGACTCGTCCTCGCAGGCGACGACGGACGCGGCCGGCTCGCGGCGGGCGATCTCCTTGGCCAGGTTGGGCCCGCTGATCACCGCGATCCGCTCGGGGCCGGCGCCGGTGACCTGGTGGATGACCTCGCTCATCCGGTTGAGGGTGCCGAGCTCGACGCCCTTCATCAGCGAGACGAACACGGCGTCGCGCTGCACGTACGGCGCCCACTCGACGAGGTTGCCGCGCAGCGTCTGCGAGGGCGTCGCGAGGACCACGAGGTTGGCGCCGTCCAGGGCCTCCTCCACGTCGTGGGTGGCGTCGACCCGCGCGGGCAGCTCGATGCCGGGCAGGTAGTCGGCGTTCTCGCGCTGGGAGCGGATGCCCTCCGCGACCTCCTCGCGCCGCGCCCACAGGGTCACGTCGTTGCCGCCGTCGGCCAGCACCATCGAGAAGGCGGTGCCCCAGGATCCTGCGCCGAAGACGGCGACCTTGCCACTCATGATGGATCCTCCGGCGGGGTGCGGTGCGTGGACGGGGTACGGGGCTTGGACGGGTTGCGGGGCTTGGACGGGTCGCCGATCTGGCTGACGCCGGCCTTCCGCGGGTCGAACCGCTCGGCCGGGGCCTGCTCGCCGCGGATCTCCTCCACCAGCGAGGTGAGGGTCGCCATGATCCGGGCGGTGACCTGCTCGACCACCTGGGCCGAGGGCGCGAGGCCCATGAGGTCCGAGAGGTCGACGGGATCGCCGACCAGCATCGTGATCCGCTTGCGGGGGAAGAGGTCGGGTCGCTTGGCGTAGGGCCACAGCAGGTGCTGCGCCCCCCACTGCCCGACCGGGACCACCGGGCACCCGGTGGCCAGCGCGATCCGGGCGGCGCCGGACTTGCCCGTCATCGGCCACAGGTCGGGGTCGCGGGTGAGCGTGCCCTCCGGGTAGACCACCACGCACTCCCCCGCCCTCACCGCGGCGACCGCCGCGTCGTAGGCCCCGACGGCGCTCGCGCTCAGCCGCTGCACCGGGATCTGGCCGGCCGAGCGCAGGAAGCCCCCCAGGGCACGGTTCTTGAACAACCCCGACTTGGCGAGGTAGCGCGGCAGCCGACCGTGGTCGTAGACCAGATGGGCGCTGAGCAGGGGGTCGACGTGGGAGACGTGGTTGAGCACGAGCACGAAGCCGCCGGTCGCGGGGATCTTCTCCCCGTCGCGCCAGTCGTGCCGCGTCGTCAGGAACAGAGCAGGTTTGAGGATCATCGCGCCGACCGTGAAGGCCCAGCCGCGTCGGCGATCCCAGGTGCGAACTACCACGGGGCTGACGCTACCGCCCCGGCTCGCCCGCGCCGGGCAGCCCGCGTCGCTCGTGACAGGATCGTGGCGTGCACGCGTCGTACGCCGTGGTGGTCCCGGTCAAGCCGCCGACCATCGGCAAGTCGCGGCTGCAGGGCCTCAGTGACCACGAGCGCCGCGATCTCGCCGAGGCCTTCGCACTCGACACCGTCGCGGCGTGCCTGCGCACCCCGTCGGTGGCGCAGGTGCTGGTGGCCACCGACGACGCCGCGTTCTCGCGCCACTTCGACGCCCTGGGCTGCGCGACCGTGCCGGACGGCGACAGCTCGGGCCTCAACTCCGCCCTGCGGCAGGCCGCCGCCGAGGCACACCGACGCTGGCCCGACCTGGTGCCGGTGGCACTCTGCGCCGACCTGCCCGCCCTGCGCGCCGACGACCTCGAGGCCGCCCTGACGCAGGCCGGCGGGAGCCGGGCCGCGTTCGTGGCCGACGCGGATGGGCTCGGCACCACGCTCTACCTCGCGCCCCACGGGGACTTCGACCCCCGCTTCGGCGTCGGGTCGTGCGCAGCCCACCGGGCCAGGGGCGCCTGGGAGATCGAGGGAGCCCTGCTGTCGCTGCGACGTGACGTCGACGACCTGACCGACCTGCGTGCCGCTCACGAGCTCGGCCTGGGCCCGGAGACCCGGCGACAGACCGCTGCGCTGTCCTGGGGCTGACCCGGGACGGCGCGACGGGCCGCCCTCCCGGAGGAGGACGACCCGTCGGTACGCCGGTGGAGCGGGTGCTGGCGTCAGGACTTCTTGGCCGCGGCCTTCTTGGCCGGGGCCTTCTTGGCGGGAGCCTTCTTGGCCGGCGCCGACTTCTTCGCCGCGGTCTTCTTGGCCGGGGCCGACTTCTTGGCGGCCGACGACTTGGTCGCCGTCGACGAGGCCGCCGAGGACTTCTTGGCCGGGGCCGACTTCTTGGCCGGCGCCGACTTCTTCGCCGCGGTCTTCTTGGCCGGAGCCGACTTCTTCGCCGGGGCAGACTTCTTGGCCGGCGCCGACTTCTTCGCCGCGGTCTTCTTGGCCGGAGCCGACTTCTTGGTGGGGGCAGCCTTCTTGGCGGCGCCCGCGGCCTTCTTGGCCGGGGCCGCAGCCTTCTTCGCGGCCTCGCCCCCGGCGGCGAGGGTGAGCTTCGGCAGCTTCTTCGCCCCGGACACCACGCTCTTGAGCTCGGCCCCGGCGGTGAACTTCGGCACCGACTTCTTCTTGGCCTTGATGCGGTCGCCGGTCTGGGGGTTGCGCACCCAGCGCGCCTCGCGCACCCGCTTCTCGAACGAGCCGAATCCCGTGATCGCCACCTTCTCGCCCTTGGCCACCTCACGCGTGATGGTGTCGAGCACCGATTCGAGCGCGTGGGATGCGGCCTTGCGATTGCCTTCGTAACGCGCGGCGAGCGCGTCGATGAGCTGAGTCTTGTTCACTAGCTTCCCTTCCAATGAACCGCGGTGCTGCGCTGTTGCGCAGCCGATACCTGCGGTCACGCTAGGGACTCGTGGCCGATGTCACAATCACCACGCCGAGGAAGCGTTGACTTTTTTTCGCCCGTGGTTGAGCCAGATCAGCGCTCGAACAACGCGAATCCCCAACAGGGACTGAGGATCAGCCGTGGATCGTGGCCGGTTTCCAGCTGGGACGGGTCGACTCGAAGTCGGTGATCAGCTGGTCGTGACCGAGCGTGATCCCGATGTCGTCAAGGCCTTCGAGCAGCCGCCACCTGGTGTAGTCGTCGATGTCGAAGGAGTCCTCGACGGCGTCGGGACCCTCTCCGGCCCGCACCGTGCGCGACTCGAGGTCGACGGTGACGGCCGTGCCCGGCTCGGCCTCGAGCAGGTCCCACAGACGCTGCACGACCTTCTCGTCGACCTGTGCGGCGACCAGACCGGACTTGCCGGAGTTGCCCCGGAAGATGTCGGCGAAGCGCGGAGAGATCACGGCCCTGAAGCCGTAGTTCTGCAGGGCCCACACGGCGTGCTCGCGCGAGGAGCCGGTGCCGAAGTCGGGGCCGGCCACCAGGACCGAGCCGGCGGCGTACACGTCCTGGTTGAGCACGAAGGACGGGTCGTTGCGCCACGCGGCGAACAGGCCGTCCTCGAAACCGGTACGCGTCACCCGCTTGAGGTAGACGGCGGGGATGATCTGGTCGGTGTCGACGTTGCTGCGTCGCAGCGGGACACCGACGCCGGTGTGGGACGTGAACTTCTCCATCAGATCTCCTCGAGGTCGGAGGGGGACGAGAGGGTGCCGCGGACCGCAGTGGCCGCGGCGACCGGGACCGAGACCAGGTGGGTGCGTCCGCCCTTGCCCTGGCGGCCCTCGAAGTTGCGGTTGGAGGTGGAGGCGCTGCGCTCGCCGGGGGCCAGCTGGTCGGGGTTCATGCCCAGGCACATCGAGCAGCCGGCGCCGCGCCACTCGGCGCCCGCCTCGAGGAAGATCGCGTCGAGGCCCTCCTCCTGGGCCTGCAGCCGCACCCGCACCGAGCCGGGCACGACGAGCAGGCGGGTGTCGGGGTCGACCGTGCGTCCGCGGAGGATGTCCGCGGCCAGGCGCAGGTCCTCGATGCGGCCGTTGGTGCACGAGCCGACGAAGACCGTGTCCACCTTGACCTCGCGCATCGGGGTGCCGGCCTCCAGGGCCATGTACTCGAGCGCCTTCTCGCAGGCGACGCGGTCCTGCTCGTCGTCGAAGTCGCCGGGGGCCGGCACGCTGCCGCCGAGCGGGACGCCCTGCCCGGGGTTGGTGCCCCAGGTGACGAACGGCGTCATCTGCGAGGCGTCGAGCTCGATCTCGCGGTCGAACGTCGCGTCGGGATCGGTGACCAGCGACCTCCAGTGCTCGACCGCGGCGTCCCAGTCGGCGCCACGCGGCGCCTCGGGGCGGCCCTCGATGTAGTCGAAGGTGGTCTGGTCGGGGGCGATCAGCCCGGCCTTGGCGCCCCACTCGATGCTCATGTTGCACACGGTCATCCGGCCCTCCATCGAGAGCTCCTCGATGGCCTGGCCGCGGTACTCGACGATGTAGCCCTGCCCGCCACCCGTGCCGGTGTGGGTGATCAGGGTCAGCACCATGTCCTTGGCGGTGACGCCGGGCGGCAGGCTGCCGGTGATGGTCACGGCCATCGTCTTCGGCTTGGCCTGCATCAGGGTCTGGGTCGCGAGCACGTGCTCGACCTCCGACGTCCCGATGCCGAAGGCGATCGCGCCGAAGGCCCCGTGCGTGCTGGTGTGGCTGTCGCCGCAGACGATCGTCATGCCGGGCTGGGTGAGCCCCAGCTGCGGACCGACGACGTGGACGATGCCCTGCTCGACGTCGCCGAGAGGGTGCAGCCGGACGCCGAACTCGGCAGCGTTGCGGCGCAGCGTGTCGACCTGGGTCTTCGACACCGGGTCGGCGATCGGCTTGTCCCAGTCGACCGTGGGCACGTTGTGGTCCTCGGTGGCCAGCGTGAGGTCCGGGCGACGGACCGGGCGGCCCGCGAGCCGCAGGCCCTCGAAGGCCTGCGGGCTGGTCACCTCGTGGATCAGGTGGAGGTCGATGAAGAGCAGGTCCGGCTCCCCCTCGGTCGAGCGGACGACGTGCTCGTCCCACACCTTCTCGGCCAGTGTCCTGCTCATGATGTGACTCCCTCGTGACGTGCCTCTCGGTACATCGAGGAGCGTACTACTTGCATCCCATGGAGTGAGACGGCAGTATTGCCATATGGACAACACCAGCGGCGTAGGCGTGCTCGACAAGGCGGCCCTGGTGCTGACCGCCCTCGAGTCCGGACCGGCCACGCTCGCCGGCCTCGTGGCCGGCACGGGCCTCGCCCGACCCACCGCCCATCGTCTCGCAGTCGCCCTCGAGCACCACCGCCTGGTCGCCCGCGACATGCAGGGCCGCTTCGTCCTCGGCCCCCGGCTCTCGGAGCTCTCCGCCGCCGCCGGTGAGGACCGTCTGCTCGCGACCGCCGGCCCCGTGCTCGCCCGGCTGCGCGACATCACCGGAGAGTCGGCCCAGCTCTGGCGGCGTCAGGGCGAGCACCGCGTGTGCGTCGCCGCCGCCGAACGCCCCTCGGGCCTGCGCGACACGATCCCGGTCGGCTCCCAGCTCACCATGCGCGCCGGCTCCGCCGCCCAGGTGCTGCTGGCCTGGGAGGACCCCGAGCGGATGCAGCGGGGCCTGCAGAACGCCGCGTTCTCCGCGGCCGCTCTCTCCGGGATCCGGCGTCGCGGCTGGGCGCAGTCGATCGGCGAGCGCGAGCAGGGCGTGGCCTCCGTCTCGGCCCCGATCCGCTCCCCCGGCGGCAAGATCATCGCCGCCGTCTCGGTCTCCGGCCCGTTGGAGCGGCTCTCCCGCCAGCCCGGCCGGATGCACGCACCGGCGGTCCTCGCCGCCGCGGAGCGACTCTCCGAGTCGCTGCGTCGGGCCGCCGCCGAGTAGTCGGGCCGCCGGTCAGAACAGGGCGTCCTGCTCGAGCTCGAGCAGGACCTGCTTGCGCGCGACGCCGCCGGCGTACCCGGTGAGGGTGCCGTTGGCGCCGATCACCCGGTGGCAGGGGATCACGACCGGGATCGGGTTGCTGCCGTTGGCCAGGCCGACCGCGCGCGAGGCGGCGTTGGTGCGCCCCAGCCGCGTCGCGATGGCGCCGTACGACGCGGTCTCGCCGTAGCCGATCGCCTGCAGCTGCTGCCAGACCTGCTGCTGGAAGGCGGTACCTCCCGGCGCGAGGGGCAGGTCGAACTCCTTGAGGTCGCGGGCGAAGTACGCCGCCAGCTGGGCCACCGCCGCGACCAGCACGGGGTGGTCGTCCTGACGGGCCCCGCGCACGCGGCCGTCGCCGTCACGGAAGGGCGAGAACTCGATGGCCGTGATGGCGCCGTCGTGCTCCACGATCCTCAGCTCGTCGATGGGTGAGTCGGTCAGGGTCCACATCTCAGGTCTCCTCGGGTGGGTGGACGCTCGCGGACGTGGCGGGCATCAGGGTGTTCCACAGGTGCATCAGCGCGTAGGAACGCCACGGGCGCCACCGGTCGCTGTCGGCGATCACGGCAGCGGGCTCGTGCCCGAGACCTGTCAGTGCGTTGCGGACGCCTATGTCGGTGGGCAGGAAGACATCGGGGTGGGCCAGCGCGCGCATCGCGACGTAGTCGGCGGTCCAGGGTCCGATGCCGGGCAGGGCGACCAGCGCCCGTCGCACGTCGTCGCGATCGGGTCCGCGGTCGAGCGCCACCGCACCGGACGCCAGGGCCGCGCACAGACCGACGAGGGCCCGACCCCGGGAGCGTGGCATCGGCAGGGTGGTGGGGTCGACCGCGGCGAGGGTGGCCGCGTCGGGGAACAGGTGGGTCAGACCGGGCACACCGGTCTCGACGGCCCGACCGTGGGCCGCGACGATCCGCCCGGTCACGGTGCGCGCGCCGACGACGCTCACCTGCTGGCCGATCACCGTCCGCACCGCGGTCTCGTCGCCGTCGACCTGGCCCGGCACGCGCAGCCCCGGGCACGCCCGCGCGAGCGGACCGATCACGGGATCTCCCAGGAAGTGCTCGGCCACGGCCCAGGGGTCGCAGTCGGCGTCGAGCAGTCGGCGGGTCCGCTCGAGCGCGGCGCCGGTGTCGCGCAGGTCGGTGAGGTCGAACGTGGCCGTGACCAGGGCCGTCCCACCCGTGGGCCCGCCCGCCGACCCACCGGTCGGTACGGCGTCGGCGGGGCCCAGGTCGAGCCGCACCGTGCCGGGGCCGTGCGGGAGATCGAGCGTGCGGGCGTACCAGCCGTCTCCGACCACCTCGACCCCCGGCACCACGTGGTAGGCCAGGAAGTCCAGCAGCGCCGTCGCGGCGAAGGGGGTGCGCACCGCCAGACGCATCCGCACGCTGCCCGTCGTGGCCTGTCGTGCGGCGCCGCCGCCACGACCGCGGAGCTCGGTGGGGCTGGCGGCGTAGACCTCGCGGACGGTCTCGTTGAACTGCCGCACGCTGGCGAAGCCGGCCGCGAACGCGATGTCGGCGAAGCTCAGCGCGGTGGTCTCGATCAGGACCCGCGCCGTCTGGGCCCGCCGCGCCCGGGCCAGGGCCAGGGGTCCGGCGCCGAGCTCGGCCACCAGGAGCCGCGAGAGGTGGCGCGGCGTGTAGCCGACCCGCTCGGCCAGGCCTCCCACCCCCGTGCGGTCCACCACCCCGTCGGCGATCAGCCGCATGGCGCGGCCGGCGGCCGTGGCGGCCACGTCCCAGTCGGGGCTGCCGGGCGTGGCGTCGGGCAGGCAGCGCTTGCAGGCGCGGAAGCCGGCGGCCTGCGCGGCCGCGGGACTGGGGTAGAAGCCGATGTTGGCGTAGGCCGGTGTGCGGGCCGGGCACGAAGGCCGACAGTAGATCCCGGTCGTCCGGACCCCGCTGTAGAACATCCCGTCGAAGCGACGGTCCCGCGACTTCACCGCGCGGTAGCAGGACTCCGGATCGAGCCGGGTCGTCGTGGGGCTGGGGGTCTGCACACGTCCATCATGCGTCATCGACCCCCGGGTCTCTCGCGGGAATCGGACACCGCCGTCGGCGACGGTCCCACCGATGGCGCCCACCGGTTTGTGATGATGGTGCGGTGGCCCACACCCCGACCCGACGGCAACGGCGCACCATCTGGCTGGTGGTGGCGCTGACGCAGGCGGTGCTCGCCGTGCTGACCGCCACCGGCGTGTACGTCGCCTACGGACGCCTGGACCGCAACATCGGGCAGGGGATGGCCATCCCGCACGTCGCGGCCACGCCCGACGACACCGGGCCGCGGAGCCCCCTCAACATCCTGGTGCTGGGTGAGGACACCCGCAGCGGCGAGGGCAACGAGATCGACGGCGAGAGCGGCGGCGGCGGGGCGGACACCACGATCCTGCTGCACGTCTCGGCCGACCGCAGCGAGGCCTACGGCGTCAGCCTGCCTCGCGACGCGATGGTCGCGCGTCCCGACTGCAAGACGGGAGGCGACACCGGGGACGACAGCGTGCCGGGCGCCGACCCGGTCATGTTCAACACCGCGTTCGCGGTCGGTGGCCCCCGGTGCACGGTGATGATGGTGGAGTCGCTGACCGACATCTTCATCGACCACTTCGTCGTCCTCGACTTCAACGGCTTCAAGCGCATGGTCGACGCCGTCAACGGTGTGGAGGTGTGCATCCCCGAGGACGTCGACAGCAAGGGCATCACCCTCACCGCCGGCACCCAGGTGCTCGACGGCGACGCGGCCCTCGGCTACGTCCGCGAGCGCACCGAGCTGTCGGTGACCGGCGACATCGGCCGGATGAAGCGGCAGCAGTCGTTCATCGCCTCGATGGTCAACAAGGTCTTCTCGGCCGGCACCCTGTCGCGGCCCGATCGCGTCTACGGCTTCCTCGACGCCGTCACGGGGTCGCTGGAGGTCGACGCCGAGCTCGACTCGATCGGTGCCCTGTTCGACCTGGCCATGGAGTTCCGCGAGACCGGGCTGGCCGACATCCGGTTCATCACCGTCCCCATCGCCGAGTACGAGCCCGACCCCAACCGGCTGCAGTGGACCGAGGACGCCGACGCCCTCTGGCGCCGGATCCGTCAGGACCGACCGCTGGGAGCGGCGTACGCCGACTCGAGCGTGCGCGCCGATGACCCGATCGGGACGCAGGACCCCTCGTCGGACGACGGCACCGACAGCGGCGACACCCCGGACGGCGCGACCTCGGACGACGCCGATGCGGCCAAGGCCGAGGCCCGGGCCCAGGCGCGGCGCGAGGCCGGTCTCTGCGTCTGACCGGGCCCGAGCCGCGGCTGGGGGCAGTCCGGGACCGGAAGACACCAGGAAGGTGTCAGGACGCCGCTGACGGGGTAGTAAGAGCAGGCAACCCTCCCCCTCTCTCCCCTCTCAGGAGCCTCCACCCATGCCCAGCCGCACCTCATGGACGTCCAGCCTCGGGCCGCGTCCGGTCCTGGCCCTCGCGGCCGCCCTCGCAGCCGTCCTCACGCTGTCGTTGCTCCCCGTCACCGCGGCGAGCTCGGCGAGCTCGGCGTCCTCGGCCGCCGAGCCCACGACCACCACGCGCTTCGACCGGCTCGCCTGGCCCGACCAGACGATGAAGGCCGGCGCCAAGCGAATGGTGCGCGGTCGGATCACCGGCTTCAAGGCCGACCGTCGCGTCTACCTGGAGCAGCTCGTGCTGGCCCACGGGTGGCACCCGATGGGGGTGGACACCACCGACGCCGAGGGCCAGTTCGCGATCCGCGTGCCCACGAGCTGGTACCACGACCCGATCGCCTTCCGCGTCCGGGTGCTGCCGAGCGCGCAGGCGACCGAGGCCATCTCGGACCCGGCGTACCTCGAGGTGATCGCGAAGTACCGCACCCGCGGCAAGTCGTCGTGGTGGAAGCGCATCGAGCCGTCCCGCGACTGGCGCTACGACGGGTGCACGGTGATCACCTGGCGCGCCAACCTGCTCGCGGCCCGGCCCCGGGCCCTCGCCGACGCCAAGAAGGCCGCACGTCGGCTCCAACGGGCCACCGGCATCACCTTCGACTACCGCGGACGCACCAAGCACCGCGGCCAGAACCTCAAGACCTGGCCCCGCGACACCAACCTGGTGGTCGCCTTCCTGACCCCCCGGCAGTCGCCCCTGAAGTTCAACGGGCACGCCGGGCTCGCCGGGCCGCGTCAGGGTCACTACATGCGCGACTACTACGGCACGACGCTGCGGATCAGCCGGTCGCGAGTGCTGATGAACGCCAACGCCCGCCTCAAGCCGGGCTTCCGCGGACCCTCGCAGGGACACGTGCTGATGCACGAGCTGGGCCACGCGGCCGGACTCGGTCACGTGCTCGGCCACCCGGGTCAGATCATGTCCTACAAGAACTACGACAACTGGCAGGCCGGTGACCTCGGCGGGCTGCGGGCCGTCGGCAAGGGCCGCGGCTGCATGCTGCCGCCGCAGCGCACCTCCGCTCGGGCCCTGCCCGAGACGGTGGAGCTCGACTCCGCCACTCCCTAGCCGGGCGAGGCCCGGCGGGCCACCGACGCAAGCAGGGCCTCCCCCGAGGGGGAGGCCCTGCTTGGTCTTGCTTCGGTACCCCCGACCGGATTCGAACCGGCGCTACCGCCGTGAGAGGGCGGCGTGCTAGGCCGCTACACAACGGGGGCCCTGTCTGCTCGGACTCGCCGAGCAACCCGGAGAACTCTAGCCAATCTCCGGATCAGCACCAAAATCTGGCGCTGACTCGCTGGGATACTAGGACTCGAACCTAGACTAACTGGACCAGAACCAGTCGTGCTGCCAATTACACCATATCCCACTGTCTTACTGGTCTTCGGTCCGCTCGGAGGAGGTCTGGAACGACCACCGGCAACCGCTGCGAAACCTTACACGCGGGCCCTCTGGCCGACCAATTCGCCCACCCTGCTCACGGTCGCGATGCCCCTCCTGCGGGCCACCCAGACGGTCAGGCCCAGGAAGACCAGCGACTGGGTCAGCGTCGCCGGGAGCGACCACCACGAGCCGCCGGTGGGGTTGAGCGCCGAGGTCATGTCGCCGTAGGCGAGGGCCAGTCCGAAGGCGAGGAAGTTGTTGAGCACGTGCATCGCGATCGCGGCCTCCAGACCGCCGGTGAGGATGACCAGGGCGCCGGCGACGAGGCCGAAGGCGAAACGGTCGACGAAGATCGGCGGGTCCTGGGCGCCGTGGGCCAGGGCGAAGAGCAGCGAGGGCACCACGACGGCCAGCACGGCCGCCAGCCGCGGCGAGGCGAGCAGCCCGCCGACGGCCTGGGTGAGGTAGCCCCGGAAGGCGTACTCCTCCCCCGCCGCTTGGAGCGGCGTCAGCAGCACCACGACGAGCAGGAAGTCGCGTGCGGTGTCCGTGAAGGCGTTGAGCTCACCGGAGACCTCGCCGCCGGCCTCCTGCGGCAGCAGCGTCGAGACGAGCACGGTGGCGAGCAGGGCCACGAACGCGAGCCCGAAGCAGGTGAAGAACCAGCGCCAACGGATCCGCGGTGCGACCGAGGCCAGCCACCCCGGCCGCAGCCCGTGGAGCACCCGTTGCACCAGCCAGGCCGCGGGGATCGCCAGCGCCCAACCGAGATTGACCACCAGCAGGAAGGCCGGCGTCACGATCTCTCCGGTGATCCGCTCCTGGGTCTGGGCGAGGGTGAGCCCCTGGGCGGCGTAGACGATCGCGAGACCGGCGATGACGACGACCTGGGCGACCAGCGCCAGCACGACCAGCGCGATCGCCCCCACCAGCCCGCGCCACCAGCCGTGACGTCCCCAGTGCCCCCCTCGGTGGAGGCGGTGGTAGGCCGGCATCAGGCGAGTGCGGACTGCAGCCGCGACAGGCTGCGCTCGCGCCCGAGCAGCTCCATCGACTCGAAGAGCGGCGGCGAGACCCGACGCCCGGTGACCGCCACGCGCACCGGACCGAAGGCCACCCGCGGCTTCAACCCCATCGTGTCGACCAGTGCGCCCTGCAGGGCCTCCTGGATCGCGGCCGTGGACCACTCGTGCAGGCCCGACACCGCGTCGTACGACGCCTGGACGATCTCGCGGCCCTGCTCGTCGAGCAGCTTGGCCACGTCGGCCTCGTCGCGGCTGAAGTCGGCCTCGTCGACGAAGAGGAAGCCCAGCATGTCGACGGCCTCCGTGAGCTTGTTGATCCGCTCGGCCACCAAGGGCATCGCCAGCTCGAGGAGCTGTGCGTCGGCGTCGGAGACGGGGTCGCTGACCACGCCGGCCGCCTTGAGGAACGGCAGCGCCCGGTGGGTCAGGTCGTCGAGGCCCAGCCGCCGCATGTGGGAGGCGTTGATCGCGTCGGCCTTCTTGAGGTCGAAGCGGGCCGGGTTGGGGTTGACGTCGGCGATGTCGAACGCGGTCACCAGCTCGTCGAGGGTGAAGACGTCGCGGTCGGCCGCGATCGCCCAGCCCAGCAGGGCGACGTAGTTGAGCAGCCCCTCGGGCAGGAAGCCGGCGTCGCGGTAGCCCAGGGCGTTGGCCTCCGGGTCGCGCTTGGAGAGCTTCTTGTTGCCCTGGCCCAGCACGTAGGGCAGGTGGCCGAACTCCGGCGCACCGCGGCCGATGCCGACGTCGGCCAGCGCGGCGTACAGCGGGACCTGGCGCGGGGTGCTGGAGAGCAGGTCCTCGCCCCGCAGCACGTGGGTGATCTCCATCAGCGCGTCGTCGACCGGGTTGACCAGCGTGTAGAGCGGCTGCCCGTTGGCGCGGGCCAGGGCGTAGTCGGGCACGTGGTCGCTGTGGAAGCTGACCCGTCCGCGGACCAGGTCGTCGAAGGCGATCTCGCCGTCGGGCATCCGGAAACGGACGACGCCTGCGCGGCCCTCGGCCTCGAACGCCGCGACCTGCTCCGCAGCGAGGTCGCGGCAGAAGCGGTCGTAGCCCATCACCTTCGAGCCGGACGCCTGGCGACGCTCCTCGACCTCCTCGTTGGTGCAGAAGCAGCGGTAGGTGTGGCCCGCGTCGGCCAGCCGCTGCAGCGCGTCCTGGTAGAGGTCGGACCGCTCGGACTGGCGGTAGGGGCCGTGGTCGCCGCCGACCTCGGGGCCCTCGTCCCAGTCGAGGCCGAGCCAGCGGAAGAGGTCGAGCAGCGCGGCGTACGACTCGGGGGTGTTGCGGGCGGCGTCGGTGTCCTCGATGCGGAACACGAACGTGCCGCCGTGGTGGCGGGCGAAGGCCCAGTTGTAGAGCGCCGTGCGCACCAGGCCGACGTGCGGGCTCCCGGTCGGGCTGGGCGCCATCCGCACCCGGACGGGGGGCGTGGTCGGGTCGTCGGTGCTCATCGTCGGGCCACCTTGTTGGTCAGGGCGCCGAGACCGTCGATCGCGATCTCGACCTCGTCACCGACCTGCATCGGACCGACACCCTCGGGGGTGCCGGTGAGGATCACGTCGCCGGGCAGCAGGGTCATCACGCTCGAGGAGTAGGCGATCAGCGCCGGGATGTCGTAGACCATGTCGGACGTCGAGCCGTCCTGGACGACGTCGCCGTTGAGGAACGTGCGCAGCCGTACCCCGTCGCTGAACGTCTGCGGGTCGAGGTCGGTCTCGATCCACGGGCCGAGCGGGCAGAAGGAGTCGAAGCCCTTGGCCCGGCTGAACTGCACGTCGGAGTTCTGCAGGTCGCGGGCGGTCACGTCGTTGGCGATCGTGTAGCCGTAGATCACGTCGGTCGCCTGCTCGGGCGGCACGTCGCGGCAGATCCGCCCGATCACCACCGCCAGCTCGCCCTCGTAGTGCAGGTCCTGGGTCTGGCGCGGGTAGTAGATCGGGTCGCCGGGCCCGACCACGCTGGTGTTGGGCTTGAGGAAGAACAGCGGCTCCTCGGGCACGGCGTTGCCGAGCTCGGCGGCGTGCTCGGCGTAGTTGCGCCCGAAGCCGATGACCTTGCTGCGCGGCAGCACGGGAGCGAGCAGACGTACGTCGGCCAGCCGGTGCTCCTGGTCGAGCGGCTTGACGCCGACGTACAGGGGGTCGCCGGAGAGCGTCACCACGACGCTGTCCTCGGCGGGTTGGCCGAACTCGTCCACCTCCCCCGAGACGACTCCGAAGGCGGGCTCTTCTCCGGTCGTGAACCTGGCGATACGCACGGGCCCGACCCTATCCACCGCCCGGCGCCGACACCCGCGCACCGCCTACCCTGGGCTCTCGTGGAGGTGTTGGCGCAGGGGCAGTGGCGGGCGCGGGAGTCCGCGCACGAGGCGCGGGTCGACGCCCTCGTGGCCCCGCACCTGGCCCGTCGGGAGGCCCGGACCGCGCACCCGGTGCACGACTTCCTGTTCACCTACTACTCGCAGAAGCCGGCCCGGCTGCGCCGCTGGCACCCGGGCTTCGGGGTCGGCCTCGACGGAGCGACCGACCACGCCGGGCTCAAGGGCTACGAGGAGGTCGACGGCGTCGTGTCGGTCTCGGCCGCGCACGTCGCAGCCCAACGACCGCTGGTCGAGGCGCTGCACCGCCTGCTGGGCGCGACCGCAGCCCGGCCGGCCGCGCTGGGCTGCTTCGGGATGCACGAGTGGGCGATGGTCTACCGCCTGGCCGAGGACGAGACCCGCCACCCCGCCTGGCCGCTGCGCCTGGGCGCCGGCGGCACCGACCGGGTGGTCGAGTCGCACCGCGTCTCCTGCAGCCACTTCGACGCGTTCCGGTTCTTCACCGGGCCGGCCCGCCCGCTCAACACCCTCTCCCCCGGCCGCGACGACCGGGCCGACTTCGAGCAGCCGGGCTGCCTGCACGCCGGCATGGACCTCTACAAGCACGCGTTCCGGCTCTCGCCCATGGTCTCCTCCGACCTGGTCGCCGACTGCTTCGAGCTCGCCCGGGAGATCCGGGTGCTCGACATGCGCGCCTCGCCCTACGACCTGACCGACCTGGGCTACGAGCCGGTGCGCGTCGAGACGCCCACCGGCAAGCAGGAGTACGTCGAGGCGCAACGGTCGTTCGCCGAGCGAGGGGCCCCGCTGCGGGCACGGCTGTTGACGGAGTGCGCGAGACTGCTGGCATGGAGCTCGAGCAGGCCCTCCGCGCCGTCGCGGACACCCACCAGTCGATCCTGACCACGCTGCGCAAGGACGGACGGCCCCAGCTGTCCAACGTGCTGCACGCCCTCGGCGACGACGGGCTCATCCGGATCTCCACCACGGCCGACCGGGCGAAGTACGCCAACGTCCACGCGCGGCCGTGGGCGGCGCTGCACGTCAACGGCCCCGACTTCTGGTCCTACGCGGTCGTGGAGGGCGACGTCGGCGTCTCGGAGGTCGCGGCCTCCGCCGACGACGACGCCGTGGCCGAGCTGGTCGACCTGTACCGCGCCGTCTCCGGCGAGCACGACGACTGGGACGACTACCGGGCCACGATGATCCGCGACCGTCGCGTCGTCGTCCGCCTGGATCCCTCGCGGGCGTACGGCGCGCTGCGCTGAGCCCGGTGCCCGATCAGCCGAGCAGCTCGGCCACCAGCGTCTCCACCCGGCGGCGTATCTCGTCGCGGATCGGGCGGACCGCGTCGAGCCCCTGCCCGGCGGGGTCGTCGAGCACCCAGTCCTCGTAGCGGGTGCCGGGGAAGAACGGGCAGGCGTCTCCGCAGCCCATGGTCACCACCACGTCGGAGGCCTCCACGGCCTCGGGGGTCAGCACCTTGGGCGTCGCGGCGCGCAGGTCGATGCCCTCCTCGGCCATCGCCGCGACGGCCGCGGGGTTGACGGTGTCGGCGGGCGCCGAGCCCGCGGAGCGGACCTCGATGCGGCCCTGGCCGAGGTGCTCGAGGTAGCCGGCGGCCATCTGGGACCGACCGGCGTTGTGGACGCAGACGAACAGGACAGAGGGGCGGGTCATCGGCGGGCTCCTTGCGGGGGAAGCACGCGGTCGCGTGCGGGGTAGAGGAAGACGACCAGGGCACACGCCAGCGCGCCGCCGAGGACCTGCATCAGCACGAAGCCCGGCACCGAGGACGGCGCGATGCCGGCGAAGGTGTCGGAGAACATCCGGCCGATCGCGACCGCCGGGTTGGCGAAGCTGGTCGAGCTGGTGAACCAGTAGGCGGCGGTGATGTAGCCGCCGACGGCGAAGGCGACCGACTCGGTGCGACCCGAGCGCACCGCGCCGAAGATGATCAGCACCAGACCCAGGGTGGCCACGACCTCGGCCAGCAGCGGTGCCGCCGCTGACACGGTCGCGCGTCGAGATCGAGACGGCGTCGAGCTCGAACATCAGGTTGGCCACCACGCAGCCGACGATCCCCCCGGCGACCTGGGCGACGGTGAGCGCCACGGCCTCGCGGGTGGTGACCAGGCCCAGCGCGCGCTCCACCCAGGTGACCACCGGGTTGAAGGCCGCCGACACCGGCTGCAGGGCCAGGATCAGCGCCACCAGCGCGGCGCCGGTGATCAGGCTGTTCTCGAGCAGCTGGAGGCCGACGTCGTCGGGCGAGAGACGCGCCGCGGCGATGCCCGAGCCGACGACCGCGGTGACGAGGAACGCCGTACCGACGGCCTCGGCGGCGACCCGGCGCCACAGGTCGCGCGTCACCGGGCCACGCCGCCGAGCAGCGCGCCGAGGTCGCCGAGGGCCTCGCCGGCCACGCGGTAGTAGACCCACACGCCGCGCTTGCTGCGCTCGAGCAGACCGGCCTCGTGGAGCACCTTGAGGTGGTGGCTGATCGTGGGCTGCGAGAGCTCGAAGGCGTCGTTGAGGTCGCAGACGCAGGCCTCTCCCCCGGCGTGCGAGGCCACCAGCGACATCAGCCGCAGACGGACGGGGTCGGCCAGGGCCTTGAGCAGCGGAGCCACCCGGGTGGCCTGCTCGCTGGTCATGGGCGAGCTGGTGAGCGGTGAGCAGCAGGCCACCGTCTCGACCGGGGTCAGCGCCCCTGCAGACTTCGACATGCGTAGATATTGACATGCCTCGATGTCTCAGGCAAGGTAAGACATAGATATCCATCTATGTGAAAGCAGGTCCCACCATGTCCCGTCTCCAGCTCGCCCTCGACGTCGACGACCTCGACGTCTCGATCGCCTTCTACACCCGCCTCCTCGGCACCGAGCCGGCCAAGGTCCGACCCGGCTACGCCAACTTCGCCGTCGTCGACCCGCCGCTCAAGCTGATCCTGATGGAGAACCCCGGTCGCGGCGGCTCGCTCAACCACCTCGGCATCGAGGTCGCCGACGTCGACGCCGTCGACACCCTGCAGACCCGCCTCGCCGCCGACGGGCTGGCCTCCCGCGACGAGCGCGGCACCACGTGCTGCTACGCCAAGCAGGACAAGTTCTGGGTCGAGAACACCCCCGACGGCGAGCAGTGGGAGGTCTACACCGTGCTGGAGGACAGCGCGACCTTCGGCCCCGACTCCACCGGCGAGGCGATCGAGGAGAGCGCGACCTGCTGCGCCTCGTGAGGCCAGCCCGGCGCCGTACGACCGGGGGCCCTGTGCTGCGCTGAGGTGTCACCCGGTGGCACCGCAGCGCGGCACAAGGCCTTCGAACGAGGGCCACCTCCCCGACCGGCTAGACTCCGATGGTTGCACTCAGCAACCAATCGTTCGGAGGAGAGCCTGTGTCGCACGACTCGGCGCGGCGACCGCGTCGCCGGCACCACCCGCGGATGACCTTCGCGGTGCTCGCGGTGTCGGTGTCGTCGTTCGCGCTGCTCCAGTCGCTGATCGTGCCGGTGCTCACCACCATCGAGCGCGAGTTCGACAGCGACCAGGCCACCGTGACGTGGGTGCTCACGGCGTACCTGCTCAGCGCCTCGATCGCCACTCCCCTGCTGGGCCGGGTGGGCGACGTGGTCGGCAAGACCCGGATGCTCGTGCTCACGCTGGTCGCGCTGGCCGTGGGGTCGTTGCTCGCCGCGCTGGCGCCGAGCATCGGCTGGCTGATCGCGGCCCGGGTGGTGCAGGGCCTGGGGGGTGGGGTGCTCCCGCTGGCCTTCGGGATCGCCCGCGACGAGTTCGGCGACCAGGTGACCTCGGCGCTGAGCATCCTGGCCTCGCTCACCGCCGTCGGCTTCGGGATCGGGATCGTGGTCGCGGGCCCGATCGTCGAGGTGCTGGGCTACGAGGGCCTGTTCTGGATCCCGATGGTGGTGACCGCCCTGGCCGCACTGGCCGCCTACGGCTTCATCCCCGAGTCACCGGTGCGTACGCCGGCCCGGCTGCCGCTCCTGCCCGCCGTGCTGCTGGCCCTCTGGCTGGTCGCGCTGCTGCTCGGGCTCAGCGAGGGCAACCAGCTGGGCTGGGCCTCCCCCGCGATCCTCCTGCTCTTCGCCACGGCCGCGCTCGGCATGGTGGCCTGGGTCCAGGTCGAGCTGCGGGTGCCGGTGCCGATGATCGACATGGCGATGATGCGCCGCCGTGGCATCTGGACCACCAACGCGGTGGCCGGGCTGGTCGGCTTCGGCATGCTCGCGTCGTTCGCGTTCGTGCCCCAGTTCCTGCAGACGCCCTCAGCGGCCGGCTACGGCTTCGACGCCACGATCTCGGAGTCCGGCCGCCTGCTGCTGCCCTCGGCGGTGATGAGCTTCCTGATGGGCTTCACGACCGCGCCCCTGGTCCGACGTCACGGCGCGCGGCTCGTGATCATGGTCGGTGCGACGATCATGAGCCTGGCCTTCTTCGGCCTGGCCGGGTGGCACGACGCCACCTGGCAGCTGTACGCCGCCACCACCGCCCAGGGCCTCGGCTCCGGGCTGGTCTTCTCCAGCCTCGCGGGGGTGGTGGTGGCCTCCGTCCCGGCCGAGCAGACCGGCGTGGCCAGCGGCATGAACGCCAACATCCGGACCATCGGCGGGGCGGTCGGCTCCGCGGTCGTGGCCGGCGTCGTCACCGCCCGCCTCGGCGTGACCGGCTTCCCGGTCGAGAGCGGCTACACGATCGGCTTCGCGATCCTCGGCGTCTGCCTGCTGCTGGCGGCCGGGGTCGCGTTCCTGATCCCCGACGTCCACGTGCAGGCCACCGGCGGCCGGCTCGCCGACGCCGACAACGCCGAGCTGTCCTACCTGCCCGCTGCCGTCGGTCCTGGACCTACCGCCCCCGCAACCGCACGGTCCGCAGCAGGTCCCGACGGATCTCCTTCGGCGTGAACGCGAACCTGACCCACTTGCCCGCGGCGAACATCCGGGTCTGGTCGCTGCTGAAGGGCGAGGTCGGGTCCTCGTTCTGCCCGTAGGTGAGGATCGTCCGGGCGTTGACCCGGCCGCCCTTCTCGAACGCGATGGCCTGGATGTGCGAGGAGCCGAAGGTGATCGGGCGGTACGCCGAGCGGTTGCGCTGCGGCTTGTACGACGCGAGCGCGTTGGCGTTGCCCAGGGCGTCGGCCGTGCCGCCGCCGAGCCCGATCCGCGGAGCGCCCCGGTCGCCGGCGACCTGCAGCGAGCCCCAGCGGGCGGTCAGCGGGATCCGGCGCGCGCGCAGCGAGGCGATCGCGTCGTCCATCGCCTGCACGACCCGCGGGTCGGCGAAGTTGAGTCCGCGCGGCGTGTTCAGCGGGTCCGAGGCCGAGAACGGCACCCGCCACGGGTTGTCGGGCAGGCGGTCCACGAACTCCTCGAAGATGTGGGTGCCGACCGAGGTCCGCTCGGAGCGACCGTCCCAGCGGCGCAGGACCGCGCAGGCCTCGGCCTCCCCGGTGGCCTGGCAGGTGCGGTCCAGGTCGCCGCCCTGGCGCATGAACTCCGCCGCGCGCAGCCGGTTGGCGTGCTGGTGGCCGCGCAGGCTGGCCGGGGTCTCCTTGCGGCCGCCGGCGAGCCGGTCGACGACGTACTGGACGACCATCTTGGTGCGCATCGTCCGCTCGCAGTCCTCGCAGCCGATGATGTCGGGGAAGCCCTCGAGCCGGACCGCGGGGTTCGGGAGCCAGAACGAGTCGTTGGCGTTCATCACGTAGTCGCGGCGCACCACGCTCGGCAGGTGCTGGGGGCCGAACATGCCGGGGCGCTGGGCGTCGGCGTCGCGGCCCCAGGCGCAGGAGCTGTCGGCGCGGGTGCCGTCGAGGCCGGGCAGCCCGGCGGCCTGGTCGAGCAGCCGGCCGGTCGGGGTCATGCAGCGGTCGGCGAGCTCGTTGGTCACGTGCGGGACGACCGAGTGGTCGGCGTACAGCGCGTTGCCGCGACGGTCCGCCGCGGTGGTGTTGACCCACGGCATGCCGCCACCGCGGTCCTGACGACGCAGCAGGTCGCGCACGCCGGTGGCCTTGCCCATGTCGAGGAAGGTGTCGATGGTGCGCAGCTGCTCGCCGTTGGCGTCGCGGATCGCCCAGAAGCTGGTGGGGCTCCACGGCATCAGCAGCGCGGGAGCATCGGAGACGTAGCCCTGCGGCGTGCGGTAGAGGTCTTCGGTCACGGTGCCGATCGAGCCGTTGGGGCGCTTGACCTTGACCTTGACCACGCGCCGCTCGAGCTGGCGGGGCCCGCTGTCGGTGAGGTAGGTCGTGCCGGGCACGGGGGTCGTGTACTCGTAGGGCGTGAAGCGGAAGGCGGTCGAGACGGTGTGGCTCCAGGCAACGTCCTTGTTCCAGCCGATGTTGACCGTGGGCGAGCCGACCAGCGAGGCGCCGGCGACGTCGTACTTGCCCGGGATCGTGAGCTGCTGCTGGGTGAAGTGGTAGCGCCCGCGCCAGGGGAAGTGGGGGTTGCCGAGCAGCATGCCCTTGCCGGTCGACGACGCGGCGCCGCCGATGGCGGTCGCGTTGGAGCCGAGGGGTCGCTCGGGGTCACGCCCGAGCCCGGCCAGCAGCGCGTCGCGGTCGACCGCACTGGCCTTGACCGGCAGCTGCGGCAGACCGGGGTCGCCCGGGCTCGGGGGCGCGGCGTCGACGATCTCCTTGACGAAGACCCCGCTGCTGGCGAGCAGGTTGGCCAGGTAGACGCCGTACCAGAGGTCGAGGGGGGTGGCGGTGGGCTTGAGGTAGCGGGCGCCCTTGCAGGCCGGGTCGGTGACCTTCTCGGTGCGCACCCAACGGTTGAGGCCCGCGACGTAGCCGCGCACCAGCTGGCGGGCCTGCTTGCCCGGGCCGGCCGGTGAGGCCATCAACCGCTCGACCACCCGACGGTTGCGCAGGTCGGTGACGAACGCGTCGACCTGGAGGTTGGAGGCCTCCAGCGTGACCTGGTCGTCGTAGCGCCCGGCGGGACCGAACCAGCGGCTCCGCTCCCCGCGCCCGGTCAGCAGGGTGTCGGCGAGCGTGCAGATCGAGGAGTCGGCCGCGGCCCACCCGCTGCCGTAGCCCAGCGAGGCGAAGTTCTTCGCGGAGATGTGGGGGATGCCGTGCTCGGTGATCTTGATGCTCGCCCGGTAGCGGGCCCGCTTGCCCTTCGCGACCGGTGCCGCGACCGTCGGTTGAGGGGCGAGGAGCGCCGGTGACGAGCCGCGCAACCCCCCGGCGGCGAGGTCGGCCGCCGGGGCAGCCGGGGCCGCCGTGGCGAGAGCGAGGACAGAGGTGAGGAAGGCCAGCCCGAGGGGGCGCAGAGGACGCACGGCCTGCTCAACGCCGTGGAGCCGCCGTGGTTACGCGGGCCGCTCAGAGGTAGAGACCGGCCGCCTCGTCGCCGAGCCGGTCGGCGGCGACCGCGTGCACGTCGCGTTCGCGCATGACGAGGTAGACGTCGCCGTGCACCTCGATCTCGGCCTTGTCCTCGGGGTCGAAGAGGACCTTGTCGCCGGACTCCACCGCCCGGGCGTGGGGGCCGACGGCGACCACGCGCGCCCACATCAGGCGGCGCGCGCCCATGGCCGCGGTCGCCGGGATGACGATGCCGCCGGAGGAACGTCGCTCGCCCGCCTCCTCGTCGACCTCGCAGAGCACCCGGTCGTGGAGCATCTTGATCGGCGTCTTGTCGGTCACGACGAGGGGCTCAGGACGTGACCTTGCGGATCAGCACGAGGAGCGAGATGGCGCCGACGACTCCGCCGACGACCTTGAGGATGTGGTCGGTGCGCGGCTCCCCGGTCTCGGGGTCCACGAAGTAGGCCTTCAGCGCCGCGGTCTCTCGACGCGCGATGGTCTTGGGGCTGGACCGGTAGAGCAGCTGGTCGATCGTCGTCGCGAGTCGCTCGCGGGTCTCTTCGATCTCGCGCTCGAGGGCAGCGGGGTCTTGGCTCACAGCGGCAGGTTACCAATCCGGGTCGGTTCGAACCCGAACGGTAGCTCCAGTCGGTGAGCGGTCATCAGCCCGGCGTCGGTCAGCACCTCGTACGTCGGCGCGTCAGCGACCACGTGCCCGTCGCTGAGGACGACCGCGCGCGGGCACAGCTCGAGCGCGTAGGGCAGGTCGTGGGTGACCATCAGCACCGTCACGTCGAGCGAGCGGAGGATGTCGGCCAGCTCGCGGCGCGAGGCGGGATCGAGGTTGGAGGAGGGCTCGTCGAGCACCAGGATCTCGGGATCCATCACCAGCACGGTCGCGACCGCGACCCGCCGGCGCTGACCGAACGAGAGGTGGTGCGGGGGGCGGTCGGCGAAGTCCGCCATGCCGACCAGGTCGAGGGCGTGCATGACCTTGCGGTCCAGCTCGGCGCCCTTGACGCCGAGGTTGCGCGGCCCGAAGGCGACGTCGGCGCGGACCGAGCCCATGAAGAGCTGGTCGTCGGGGTCCTGGAAGACGATGCCGACCCGGCGCCGGACCTCGGCGAGGTTGGCCTTCTCGACGCGCAGGCCGCTCACCGACACGCTGCCGGCGCCCTGCCCCGAGCCGGCGCCGAGGATGCCGTTGAGGTGGAGCACCAGCGTGGTCTTGCCGGCGCCGTTGGGCCCCAGCAGCGCCACCCGCTCGCCGGCGTGCACGTGGAGGTCGACCCCGAACAGCGCCTGGTGGCCGTCGGGGTAGGCGTAGGCGAGGCCGTCGACCTCCAGCACCGGCGTCACCGGGTGGTCCCGTCGTAGCCGCGGGACAGCATGGCCAGGTGGACCCGCTCGCCGCGCTCGTAGGAGCGGATGAACAGCGCCCCCAGGGTGCGGGCCAGCGCCGGCCAGCTGCGCGGCGACCGGGGCTCGACGCCCCGGGAGCGCATCGCCACCATCATCCGGCCGAGGTCGGCGGTCACCACGTCGAGGTAGCGGATCATGAAGGCCATGATCTGCACGACCAGCTCGGGGACCCGCAGGCGGCGCAGCCCGGCGAGCACGGCGTCCGGCTCGGTGGTGGCGGCCAGGGTCAGCGACGACATCACGCCGATCGTGCCCTTGGCGACCAGACCCCAGGCCGCCAGCAGGCCCGGCTCGGAGAGGCTGAGGCCCAGCACGTCGGTGCGGGGGCCGGTGGCCACGAACGGGATCAGCACCGCGAAGACCAGGAACGGCACCTCGATCACCATCCGCCGCCCGATGTAGGGCAGCGGAACCCGGGCGACCACGATCACGGCGACCACGACGACGAGGTACGCCGCGTAGGCGGCGTACCACTCGCGGGGGGTGGCCACGACGACGAGCACGAACCCCAGCAGCGCCGCGATCTTCAGCTGCGCCGGGGCCCGGTGCACGACGCTGTGGCCGTGGTAGTGCAGCCGGTGGCCGTGCCCGGCGCCCACGTCAGCGACCGCTCGGCGTACGCCGGCGCACGAGCAGGACGACGCCGCCCATGATCAGCAGGACCAGCCCGACGCCCGCGACCCCGGCGATCGCGCCCCCGGCCCGCTCGTCGTCGACGCCCTTGGTGTCGTAGTCGGCGAAGGGGCCCTCGGCCGTGGGGCTCTCGTCGGCGGAGTCGGCGAAGCCCGTGCGCTCGGCCACCGCCTCCAGCCCGTCGGGGTGGGAGCTGGCGTAGAAGCTGCCGACGCCCGCCACGAGCAGGACGACCAGCAGGGCCACCAGGACCAGGGTGCGGGTGCGCATCAGGCGCCCGCGCCGCGGATCTCGAGCTCGCGCGACTCCACGAGGTCGTGGGCGCCCCGCACCAGGTCGGGCCGCGAGGACACGACCGCGCCGACGACCAGCCCGGTCACGGCGGCCTCCCCCAGTCCGATGACGACGTGCCAGCCGAGCATCGCGGTCAGCACCGCGCCGAGGTCGACCGGGGCGGTGCCGCCGACCGCGAAGAGACCGGTGAAGGCGGCGGCCGCCGCCGGCACCGACAGGAAGGCGCCGAACGCCGCGGCAGGAGCGACGGAGGCGATCCGGTCGGGCAGCACCGCGCGGGCGAGGCGGAACCCGGCGTACCCGACGAAGACGCCGACGGTCGCCATCAGGAGCACGTTGGTGCCGAGCGCGGTGATGCCTCCGTCGGCCATGAACAGGGCCTGGACGAGCAGCACGACGCTCACGCAGAGCGCGCCGGTCCAGGGCCCGACCAGGACGGCGGCGAGCGCGCCACCGAGCAGGTGCCCGCTGGTGCCGGCCCCGACCGGGAAGTTCATCATCTGCGCGGCGAAGACGAAGGCGGCGACGAGCCCGGCCAGCGGCGCGGCGCGGTCGTCGAGCTCGGTGCGCGCCTTGCGCAGGGCCACCGCCACGACCCCCACGGCGACGACGCCCGTGGCCACGGACGTGGGCGCATCGAGGAACCCGTCGGGGACGTGCATGGGGCGGCTCCCGTGGTCACGGCCGGGTAGAGGCGGCTGGGTAAAGTCAGGGCGATCGATCGCTGATCACTCACTGTACGTTATTGCAAAAGACTTGCGACAAGACCACGACCCCGTGACCGCAACCACCCCAGGAGCGCCCCGATGAGCCAGCCCCGCCTCTCCCCCGGTGACCCGGCCCCCGACTTCACGCTCACCGACGACACCGGCAGCGAGGTGACGCTGTCGGGGCTGCGCGGGCGCCAGGTGATCGTCTACTTCTACCCCGCCGCGATGACCCCGGGCTGCACCACGCAGGCCTGCGACTTCACCGACTCCCTCGACTCCCTGAAGGCCGCCGGCTACGAGGTGGTCGGCATCTCGCCCGACCCGCCGGCCAAGCTCGCGGCCTTCCGCGAGCAGGACCAGCTCACGATCACCCTGCTCTCCGACCCCGACCGTGAGGTGCTGACGGCCTACGGGGCGTTCGGCGAGAAGAAGCTCTACGGCAAGGTGGTCCAGGGCGTCATCCGCTCCACCGTCGTCGTCGACGAGGAGGGCACCGTGCGCCTGGCCCAGTACAACGTCAAGGCGACCGGTCACGTGGCCAAGCTGCGTCGCGACCTCGGTCTCGGCTGAGCCGTCCTGCTGGTCCTAGACTGACGCCGCCCGCCGGAGTGGTGGAACGGTAGACACGCAGGATTTAGGTTCCTGTGCCCTCGGGCGTGGGGGTTCGACTCCCCCCTCCGGCACCCAGGAGTCGCAACGTGAGGGGACCCATGACCGAGCAGACCCGCGCACCGGAGCCGATCCCCGGACCGCCGCCCGTGCCGCCCGCACCCCCGGCCCGGTCGAACCGCCGGATGATCACGATCATCGTCGCCGTGGTCGTCGCCGTCCTCGTGCTGGTGGGCGTCGGCATCCTCGGGCTCGTCGCCGGGTCCGACGACGCCGAGTCCGGCCCGGCCGCCCAGGCCAGCGAGCCGGCGCCGAGCGAGACGGCCTCCGGTGAGTCGCTCGAGGGCGACGGCTACGCCTACGACCTCCCGGACGAGTGGCAGGACATCACCGAGTCCGTGCTCGCCGACAACCCCGGCACCAGCATCGACAGCGCCAGCGCCTGGGGCGCCTCGATCTCGGCGGGCCGAGCCAACCTGATCGTGGAGCACCCGGACGCCGGCGGCGTCACGGACCTCGACACCGCCCGCGACCAGCTCCAGGCCAACCTCGAGGCGTCCTTCGAGTCCGAGATCGAGACGCTCGACAACCGCGAGATCGGCGGCCTGGAGATGGCCGGGCTGCACGTCGTGCGCACCAACGAGGCCGACGTCGAGGTCGACCAGACGGCGTACATCACGCTGGTCGACGACGCGGCCTACATCATCACCACCAGCCGCAAGGCCGACGACGAGGAGCCCGAGGCGCTCTTCGACGCGATCTACGACTCCTGGTCCTGGGAGTAGAGGAGCATGGACGGAGCACTGACCGAGATCGGCCTGCCGATCGCGCTGGGCGTCGTCATGCTCGGCCTCGGCCTGGGCCTGAGCCTGTCCGACTTCGCCCGGGTGAGCCGCCACCCGCGGGCTGTCGTGGTCGCCCTCGGCTGCCAGCTCCTGCTGCTGCCGGCGCTCTGCTTCGGCCTGGTGCTGCTCCTCGACCTGCCGCCCCTGCTCGGCATCGGGTTGATGCTGCTGGCCGCCTCACCGGGCGGGACGACGGCCAACCTGTTCAGCCACCTCTTCCGCGGCGACGTGGCCCTCAACATCACCCTGACCGCGATCAACTCGGTGATCTCGATCCTCACCCTGCCGCTGATCACCAGCCTGGCCATCGCCTACTACGACCGCGGTGACGAGGTCTCGCTCCCGCTGTCGGAGGTGCTGAAGGTCTTCGTGCTGATCCTGGTGCCGGTCGCGATCGGCATGCTGGTCCGCGCGGGCTCCCCCGCCTTCGCGGCCCGGATGGACCGTCCGGTGCGCGTCGCCTCGGCCGTGATCCTGGCCGTGCTCGTGCTCGGCATCCTGCTCGCCGAGCGCGACAGCGTCGCCGGCTACCTCGCCGACGTGGGGCTGGCGGCCGCCATCTTCTGCGCGCTCAGCCTGGTGGTCGGGTACGTCGTCCCCCGGGCGGCCGGGGTGACCGAGCGGCAGGCCATCGCCTCCTCGATGGAGATCGGCGTGCACAACGGGACGCTGGCCATCTACGTGGCCGAGAACGTGCTCGACGTGAGCGAGATCGCCGTGCCCGCCGCGGTCTACTCGATCATCATGTTCGTCTTCGCCGCCGTCTGGGGGCGATGGGTCAGCCGCAGGGTCACTCAGCCCACGGAGAGCAGCGCGACGACCTGAGGGGCGATCTCGCGCAGGGCGTGGCCCCGGTGGGAGATCGCGTCCTTCTCGGCCCGGCTCAGCTCGGCGGTCGTGACCCCCGGCCGGTCGTCGGCCTCGAACAGCACGTCGTAGCCGAACCCGCCGTCACCCCGTGCCTCGCGCACGACGGTCCCGTCCATCCGGCCGTGCACGACGACCTCACGGCCGTCGGGGTGGCAGCAGGCGACGGCGCACACGAAGTGGGCCGACCGACGATCGTCGGGCACGTCGTGGAGCTGGGCGAGCAGCAGGGCGTTGTTGCGGTCGTCGTCCTTCGCCCGCCCGGCCCAGCGAGCCGACAGCACGCCGGGCATGCCGTTGAGCGCGTCGACGGCCAGGCCGGAGTCGTCGGCCAGCGTCGGCAGTCCGGTGGCCGCCACACCCGCCCGGGCCTTGAGCAGCGCGTTGCCGGCGAACGTCGGCTCGTCCTCGACGGGCTCGTCGTACGCCGGCACGTCGTCGAGGCCGACCACGGTCACCGTCGGCAGGTGCTCGCGCAGGATCCGCTCCATCTCCGCCAGCTTCTTGGCGTTGCGCGAGGCGAGCAGGACCCGCTCAGGCACCGGCGAGCGCCTCGCGCTGCATCCGGGTGAGGTCGGCGCAGCCCTGCTCGGCCAGGCTCAGCAGCGCGTCGAGCTCGGCGCGGTCGAAGGCCGCGCCCTCGGCGGTGCCCTGCACCTCCACGAAGCTGCCGGCGCCGGTCATCACGACGTTCATGTCGGTCTCGGCGCGCACGTCCTCGACGTAGGGCAGGTCGAGGCGCGGCACCCCGTCGATGATGCCGACGCTGATCGCGGCGACGGACCCGGTGAGCGCCTCGGTCTTGCCGAGGTGCGCGCACGCGTCGGCGAGCGCGATGTAGGCCCCGGTGATCGCGGCGGTGCGGGTGCCGCCGTCGGCCTGGAGCACGTCGCAGTCGAGCTGGATGGTGTTCTCGCCCAGCGCCTCGTAGTCGATGACCGCCCGCAGCGACCGCCCGATGAGCCGGCTGATCTCGTGGGTGCGCCCGCCGATGCGGCCCTTCACGGACTCGCGGTCCGAGCGGGTGTTGGTCGACGCCGGGAGCATGGCGTACTCGGCCGTCACCCAGCCCAGCCCGGAGCCCTTGCGCCAGCGCGGCACGCCCGGCGAGGCCGAGGCCGCGCACAGCACGCGGGTGCGGCCGAACTCGATCAGCACCGAGCCCGCCGGGTGGTCGAGCCAGTTGCGGGTGATGGTGATCGGGCGCAGCTGGTCGTCGGTGCGGCCGTCCTCGCGTGCAGTCATGCGCCAGACCCTAGTGGCCTACTTGAACTCGATCCGCAGCAGCCGCAGGGTGCCGAGGACCAACGGGATCACCAGCCAGATCGTGCCGGTCACCGCGATCTGGGCCCACTCCTCCCCCGTCGGGGTGAAGTCACCGGTGAACAGCGGGGTCTGGGCGGTGTTGAACTCGATCCAGGGGCCGATCTTCGAGAAGCCCTCGCTCAACGCGCTCAGGATGCCCACGGCCGTGGGCAGCACGAGGCTGTAGATGAAGTAGGTGACGATCGCGGCCGGGGTGTTCATGATCAGCATCGCCAGCGCGAACCCGAGGAAGACGCCGATCAGGTTGGCCAGCACGAAGCCGTTGAAGACGAGGTTGCCGTCGACGGACCACTGGGGCGAGGTGGACTCGACCACGATGCCCAGCAGCGTCCCGAGCGCGGCGACGACAGCGGCCAGGACCATCACCCCGACCGCCAGCAGGACACCGGCGATGAACTTGGCGGCCACGACCCGGGCCCGTCGCGGCTCGAGCGTGAAGGTCACCAGGCCGGTGCGCTGGCTGGCCTCGCTGGTCACCAGCAAGATGATCAGGATCGGCAGGAAGTAGCCCAGCACGGCACCGGAGACGCTGAGGAAGTCGCCGAAGTCGAGCAGCGACGCGGGCGCGGCGATCGCGTAGATCACCGTGACGGCCAGGCAGAGCCCGACGATGGAGATCGCGAACCAGCGTCCGGCCCGGGTGTCGAGCGCCTTGCGCAGCTCGACGGAGGCCAGCCGGGTCAGCGGCACCTGCGGGGCCGTCGTGTCGATCGGGAGCGCGGTCACGTGGGGTTCCCTTCGGGGAGGACTGCGGGTTGGCCGCCGGGCTGGATGTCGCGCTGCGTGTCGGCGGTCAGCTCGAGGAAGAGGTCCTCGAGGCCGGCCCCGCCCGAGCGCAGGTCGGTCAGGACGACCGAGGCCTCGAGCGCCGCCCGGCCGACCTCGCGGGGGGCGGCGCCGACGCGCAGCCCCTCGCCCTCGGGGGCCACGGAGTGGCCGCGCTGGGTCAGTGCCTGGCCGAGCCGCTGGTTGTCGAGCGACATGACCAGCGTGCTCTCGTCGGAGTGCTGGGCCAGGAGCGTCTTCTTGTCGCCCTGGGCCAGGATCTTTCCGCGACCGATGAGGATCATCTCGTCGGCGATCAGCTCGACCTCGTTGAGCAGGTGGCTGGACAGCAGCACCGTGCCGCCCCGGTCGGCGTACCCCTTGAGCAGCGAGCGCATCCAGCGGATGCCGGCCGGGTCGAGGCCGTTGGCGGGCTCGTCGAGGATCAGCACCGAGGGATCGCCCAGCAGGGCGTGGGCGATGCCGAGCCGCTGCTTCATGCCGAGGGAGTAGTTGCGCAGCCGCCGCTTGGACTCGGCGCGGCTCAGCGAGACCAGCTCGAGCATCTCCTCGACACGGGAGGCGGGCAGCCCCATGGTGCGAGCTCCCAGCGAGAGGATCTCGCGGCCGGTGCGCCCGGCGTGCTGGGCGGAGGCGTCGAGGAGGACGCCGACGTGCTGCCCGGGGTTGGGGATGTCGCGGTAGAGGTGGCCGCCGATCGTGACCCGACCGTGCGTCGCGGGGGTGAGGCCGACCATGACGCGCATCGTGGTGGTCTTGCCGGCGCCGTTGGGGCCGAGGAACCCGGTGACCCGTCCGGGCTGGCAGACGAAGCTGACGTCGTCGACCGCCCGGAAGCTGCCGTAGGTCTTCGTGAGGCTCTCGACCGAGATCATGGGCCCAGCCTAGGGCGCGGAATACCCCAGGGTGTAGACGGCGCCCGCCACGGCCGCGTCGACCGGACCGGCGTACGTCGTGCGGGCCTCGGCCAGGGCGTCGGCGACCTCGAACCACGGCGGCACGTGCGTCAGCACGAGCCGGGCGCTGCCCATCCGCGACGCGACCTCGCCGCAGTCGCGGCCGGTGAGGTGGATGCCCGGGGGGTTGTCGTCGCGGGTGCGGAAGGACGCCTCGGCCAGCAGCAGCGCGACCCCGTCGGCCACCTCGTCGAGGCCGGCGCAGGGCGCGGTGTCGCCGCTGTAGCCCAGCGTCGCGCCGTCGGCGGTGATCCGCAGCCCGAAGGCGTCGACGGGGTGCTCCACCGGGATCGGGACGACGTGGAACGGCCCGACCTCGAAGGGCTGGTCGAGCACCCGGAAGTCGAAGACCTTGCGCATGCCGGGGTCGCGCGCCAGGCCGTAGGCGTCGGCCATCCGAGCGGGGGTGGCCGCGGGGCCCCAGACCGGGATCCGCGGCTGGGGGCCGCTGGGGTGGTAGGAGCGCAGCACGTAGTAGCCGCACATGTCGTTGCAGTGGTCGGGGTGGAGGTGGCTGATCAGGACCGCGTCGACGCTGAGCGGGTCGATGACCCGGTGCAGCGCCCCCAGGGCCCCGTTGCCGAGCTCGAGCAGCACCCGCCACGTACGCCGCTCGGCGCCGTCGCCGTGCTCGGCCTCCAGCAGGTAGCAGCTCGCGGGCGAGTCGGGGCCGGGGTAGGAGCCGGAGCAGCCCACCACGGTGAGCCTCATGCCAGGCCTCCGGCGAACTGGCTGACGGCGGCCATCTCGGGGCCCAGGAAGCGACGCCCGATGGTCTCGAACTCCTCGGGCGAGCCCGTGGTCGCGAACGTGTACGTCGGCTCGCCCCCCGGTCGCATCAGGCCGCTGTCGGCCAGCGTGCGGTAGACGTCCTGGGCACACTCCTCGGCGCTGCTGACCAACGTCACACCGTCACCCATCACGTAGGAGATGACACCAGTGAGCAGCGGGTAGTGGGTGCACCCCAGCACCAGCGTGTCGACGCCGGCCCGCGCGAGCGGGTCGAGGTAGTCGTGGGCGGCGGCGATCAGCTCCTCGCCCCCCGTGACGCCGGCCTCGACGAAGTCGACGAAGCGCGGGCAGGGCGCGGTGTGCACCTGCAGGTGCGGCGCCGCCGCGAACGCGTCGTCGTAGGCCTGCGACTCGGCCGTGGCGCGGGTGCAGATCACGCCGACCCGGCCGTTGCGCGTGGAGGTGGCGGCCCGCCTCGTGGCGGGGTAGATCACCTCGACGACCGGGACGTCGTAGCGCTCCCGCGCGTCGCGCAGCATGGCCGCGCTGGCGGAGTTGCACGCGATCACCAGCATCTTGACCCCCTGGCCGACCAGGTGGTCGAGGCACTCCAGGGCGTACTCGCGGACCTCCGCGATCGGCTTGGGCCCGTAGGGCTGGCGGGCGGTGTCGCCGACGTACAGCACGGACTCGTGCGGGAGCTGGTCGATCACGGCCCTAGCCACGGTCAACCCGCCGAACCCGGAGTCGAAGATGCCGACCGGGGCATCGAGGTCCCGAGAGGGGTCCGAGGGACGCAGAGGGGGCACGACAGCCAAGGGTAGGTCCACCGGGGTCAGAGCGCACGGGGTCGCGACCGAGGTCACCCGCGGTGGCTCCTCCTCCCGGGACCTACGGCTCTGTGCAGGGCGCGGTTCCGGACCCATCATGAGGGGATGAGCACCGAGTCGGCACGGACCGCGGACCCTGCGCAGCAGCTCGCGGCGCTCGTCACCCGGGTGGCGAGGGCCCAGCAGCTGGCCAACATGGGTGACTACGACTGGGACGTCGTGGAGGACACCAACGCGTGGTCCGACCAGCTGTACCGGATCTACGGCTACGAGCCCGGGGAGATGAACGTCGGCTACGAGACGTTCATCTCCCACATCCACCCCGACGACCGCGAGCGGATCCTCGCGATCCACCGGCACTCCTACGCGACCGGCGAGCCCTACGACATGGTCGAGCGGATCGTCCGCCCCGACGGCGAGGTCCGCCACCTGGCCTCGAACGGCCAGGTGGTCACCGACGAGACCGGCACCCCGGTGCGGATGCTCGGCACCTGCATCGACATCACCGACCGGGTGCGGGCCGAGCAGTCGCGCGAGGAGCACGCGGAGCGGCTGGGCGAGTCGAGGGCACGGCAGCAGCAGGCCACCGAGATCAACGACCACGTCGTGCAGGGCCTCACCGCGGCGTTGTACGCCCTCGAGCTGGAGGACCTGGACCGGGCGCGCGACTACATCCGTCAGACCCTCGACGCCGCCCGCGGCATGATGACCGACCTCGCTGCGCCGCTGACCGGCGAGGAGTCCCAGCCGGGCGACCTCGTGCGCAGCCGGGCGGCCTCGTTGCGGCGCCCGGCGGAGGACTGACCGCTCCGCTGCTCGGCTACCGCCGCTACTCGGAGACGGCGGTGGCCGACCGCGGGGTGACCCCCGCGGCGCCGGTCCGGCCGGACCGACCGCCCTGCTCCCCCGCTGTGGGCCAGGGGTTGAAGCGGCAGCCGGCGAGACCCTTGGACTGCTGCATCATGACCGGGGCGGCACGCCCGCGGCCGGGGCAGCTGGCGTGGCCGTGGCCGAGCCAGTGGCCGGTCTCGTGGTTGACGACCATGTGACGGTAGTCGCGCAGCGAGCCGCCCGCGCCGTTCCACGACGGGGTGGCCCGCTGCCAGCGGGTCTGGTTGATGATCACGTAGCGGCCCACCCGGCAGCTGTAGGTGCTCGAGCAGACCGAGGAGAACGACGGCACCGTGCTGGCCTCGGCCAGCACCAGCGTGAAGGAGCCGCCCCGAGCGACCCGGCGGAAGGCCACGCCGCCGCCCCGCCAGCCGCGCGGGTCGGCGAAGGTCTGCGCCGCCTGCCGCGCGAACTCACGCACCGAGGTGGTGATCCGCCCACGCGTGACGATGCTGTAGGTCGCGCCGCGGCGGACGCCGACGCGGTGGCCCACCGGCGGCGCCTGGGCGGACCGGCGGCTGCCGGAGGTGTAGCCCGGCGTCTTGACCATGACCTTGACCCGCACCCGCTGGCCGACGTCGGCCGGGGCGAAGGTGTAGCGCCGCCCCGTCGCGCCCGGGATGGCCCGGCCGGCACGCAACCACTGGTAGCGCACCCGGGCGGGGCGCGTCGACCAGCGGCCCGCGGTGGCCCGCACCGTGTGGGTGAAGCGGGCGACGCCCTGGACCCGGGGCTGCTGCTTGCTGCGCAGCCGCGCCCGCTGCACCGGGTCGGTCGGGGCCGACCGGGCCACGCCGCTGGCTCCGGAGGAGTCGGTCGCGGTCACCTGGACCGACAGGCGACGACCGAGGTCGGCGAGGTCGGGCCGGTAGGAGCGGTCGGTGGCGCCCGGCACGGGGTTGCCCGCGCGCAGCCACTGGTAGGTGTAGGTCAGCCCCGGCGTCGACCAGGTGCCGGGGCCGGCGACGAGCTTGTCGCGGTAGACGGCCTCGCCCTTGACCACCGGGGGTGAGGTGCTCACCGGGGGCGTGGGGCCGGCCGCACCCGCCACGGGGGCGCCGAGGGCACCGACCACGAGGAGGACCAGCGCGGGGACCAGGGCGGGGACCAGGAGACGCAGCAGCCGATGCACAGGGCCACCGTAGGGCCTGCGGACGGCTCGCGGAGCCGTGTCGTGCAGGTCGTGAGCGGGCCGTCAGGCCCAGAGCTGGCCCTCGAGCTGCTCCTCGGCCTCGTCGACGGTGCCCTCGTAGGCCCCGGTCGAGAGGTACTTCCAGCCGCCGTCGCACACGACCAGGGCGATGTCGGCGCTCTCTCCCGCCTTCACGGCCTTCGCGGCCTGCCCGAGCGCGGCGTGCACGATCGCGCCCGTGGAGATGCCGGCGAAGATGCCCTCGAGCTCGAGCAGCTCGCGGGTGCGCCGTACGGCGTCACGCGGGCCGACCGAGAAGCGCGAGTCGATCAGGTCGGCGTCGTACAGCTCGGGGACGAAGCCCTCGTCGAGGTTGCGCAGGCCGTAGACGAGCTCGCCGTAGCGGGGCTCGGCGGCCACGATCCTCACCTCGGGCTTGGCCTGGCGGAAGAAGCGGGAGACGCCCATCAGGGTGCCGGTGGTGCCGAGCCCGGCCACGAAGTGGGTGATCGAGGGCAGGTCGGCGAGCAGCTCGGGGCCGGTGCCCTCCTGGTGCGCGAGGGCGTTGGCGGCGTTGCCGTACTGGTAGAGCATCACCCAGTCGGGGTGCTCCTCGGCGACCTGCTTGGCCACCCGGACGGCCTCGTTGGACCCGCCGGCGGCGGGCGAGGAGATGATCTCGGCGCCCCACATGCGCAGCAGCTGACGCCGCTCGGAGGAGGTGTTCTCGGGCATCACGCAGACGATCCGGTAGCCCTTGAGCGTGGCCGCCATGGCCAGCGAGATGCCGGTGTTGCCGGAGGTCGGCTCGAGGATCGTGCAGCCCGGCCGCAGCCGGCCGTCCTTCTCCGCCTCCTCGATCATCTTCAGCGCGGGGCGGTCCTTGATCGAGCCGGTGGGGTTGCGGTCCTCGAGCTTGGCCCACAGCCGTACGTCGGGGCTCGGCGACATGCGCGGCAGCCCGACCAGCGGCGTGCCGCCGACGGAGGCGAGCAGGTTGTCGTAGCGCATCGAGCCTGGAGTCCTATCGGAGGAAGTAGGTGGGGTCGAAGTCGTCGAGGGAGATGATCCGCACCCGCGGCAGCTCGGTGTTGAACGCACGCACGTCGTGCTCGAGGTCGAAGAGCTCGACGTCGGGCACGACCAGGGCGGTGGCGATCAGCTCGCGGAAGCCGACGATGCCGAGACGGCGCTCGCCGCCGAGCAGCGCGTGCATGCCCTCGGCGAAGTCGGCGTCGTGGCTGGCCAGCACCACGTCGGCGTCGTCGCGCTCCAGCAGCGCCGCCAGCGTGCGCTGGATGCCGATGTCGACGACCTTCTCGTCGGTGCGGCCGGCCAACGGCACCGGCCGGTAGTGCATCGCGAGCAGCGCCTGCACGAACGTGATCGGCAGGGCGCCGTTGCTCGCGTTGAGGAAGAACAGGCCGGTGACCGGCTGCTGCCACTGCTCCTCGACGTACGCGGTCAGGCGCTCCCAGCGCGGGCGCTCCTCGGGCTGCGGACGTCGACCGAGCACCGACCCGCCGAGCGTGGCGTCGATGTTCTCACCGTCGACCAGCAGGTACGTGCGGCGCTCGGCCACGCCCGGATCAGCCGCCGGCGACCGCGGGCAGCACGACGACCTGGTCGCCGTCGCTGAGCGGGGCCTCGAGACCACCGATGAACCGGACGTCCTCGTCGTTGATGTAGACGTTGACGAAGCGACGCAGCTCGCCGCCGTCGAGCAGCCGCTCCTTGAGGCCGGAGTGGTTGGCCTCCAGGTCGTCGATGAGCGCGCTCAGGCTCGCGCCCTCGGCGGACACGGCCTTCTCACCGTTGGTGTAGGTGCGCAGGATCGTGGGGATTCGGACCTCGATGGCCATCAGGGGTTGCTCCTCAGCTTGTCTACGACGGTGACCTCTTCCTCGGTCACCACGCCGTCCAGGATTCTGTAGGACCTGAACTCCACAGCGCCCTGGTTATTCCCGTGCTCCTCCGTGCCGACCAGCACGTAGTGGGCGCCGGGCTCCATGGCCAGCCCGATGTCGGTGACGCTGGGGTAGGCCTCCGTGGCGGTGTGGGAGTGGTAGACCACCACCGGCTCCTCGTCACGGCTGTCCAGGTCCTTGTAGAGCTGGAACAGGTCGGTGGAGTCGAACTCGTAGAACGTCGGGCTCCCCGCGGCGTTGACCATCTCGACGAGGCGCTCGGCCCGGTCGCTGCCCTCGGGGCCCGCGACGATGCCGCAGGCCTCCACGGGGTGGTCACGCTTGGCGTGCGCGACGATGGCGTCGTACGTCGCCTGGTCGATGGTCAGCACGGACCCAGGTTAGGGGGTGTGGCCAGGATCAGGGTGTGAGGGCCTGGACCAGCGTCTCCTGGAGGTAGCCGACCCACTCGTAGATGTCGTGGGCCTGCGCGCGGGGGTCGTCGTCCGGCAGCGCGAACCAGAACTCCTCGTCGCCGTCCTCGATCTCCAGGCGGGTGGCCAGGGCCAGTCGCAGGTCGGTGAACGAGCGCATCCACGTCTCCGCGGTGGCCTGGTCGAGCTCGACGTCGATCATCAGCCCGTCCTCCTCGAGGATCGCGGGGAGCCCCGCTTCCTCCAGCCCGTCGATGATCGTGCACGCCGCGCGGGACTTGCCGTCGCGCAGCGAGCCCTCGGTGAACCGCCGGAACTCCGAGGCGGCCTCCTCGTCCTCGGCGTACGCCGACGGGAAGAGCCGGGCCAGGACGGGGTCCTCGGGCGCCGCGGTGGGTCCGGAGAAGTCCATCATCGCCTCGAACGGGTCCATCTCGTCGGACGGGACCGCGGCCTCGTTGCGCAGCAGCTCGACGAGCTGGGAGGCCAGCGAGCGCAGCAGGTCGGCCTCGAAGCCGGTGAAGGCCGCGATGACCCGCTTGCTGCGCCGGTGCCGGGTGAAACCGCTCACGGGACGCTCACTCCTGCTTCTGGAGGGTGGCCCACAGGCCGTACTCGTGCATGGCCTGGACGTCGCGCTCCATCTCCTCGCGCGAGCCGCTGCTGACCACCGATCGACCGTCCTCGTGGACCTCCATCATCAGCTTCTCCGCCTTCTTCTTGGCGTAGCCGAAGTGCTTCTGGAAGACGTAGGTGACGTAGGACATCAGGTTGACCGGGTCGTTCCAGACGATGGTCACCCAGGGGGTCGACCGGAGGGTGACCGCATCGGGGGTGACGTCCTGCTCGACATCCGGCTCCACCTCAAGCGGACTCGGGGCTGACACGTGCCCCATGGTGGCACACTCCGCTCCATGGACTCACCCGAGGATGCGGCGGCTGACCTGCGGGTACGAGTGGACGCCGGCGTCCTGCGGCTGACCCTCGACCGGCCGCAGGTCTTCAACGCGCTGACGCCCGCGATGGCTGATGCCCTGGCCGACCTGGTGGAGCAGGCGGTCGCGCGCGACGACGTACGCGTCGTGCTGCTGACCGGCACCGGGGCCGCCTTCTCGACCGGCGCCGACATCTCCGGCGCCGACGCCCACGAGGGCTTCGACGTGACCGCCCTCGACCGGGCCAACCGGATCATCCGCGCGATCGTGCGCCTCGACAAGCCGGTCGTCGCCGCGGTCAACGGCATCGCCGCGGGCGTGGGCTGCTCGGCCGCCCTGGCCTGCGACATCGTCGTGGCGACGGAGTCGGCGTCGTTCCTGCTGGCCTTCGCGCGGATCGGGCTGATGCCCGACGGCGGTGCCTCCGCCACCGTCGCCGCCGCGATCGGCCGGCCGCGGGCGATGCGGATGGGGCTGCTCGCCGAGCCGCTCACCGCCCGCGAGGCGTACGACGCGGGCCTGGTGACCCACCTGACCGCGGACGACGACTTCGAGGAGACCGTCGAACGCCTCGTCGGGCGACTGGCCGCGGGCCCGCCGCTGGCCCTGGCCGCCACCAAGCGGGCGATCAACGCCGCCACGCTCCCCCACCTCGACGACGCCCTGGAGCGCGAGCGCACCGGCCAGACCCTCCTGCTGCGCACCGCCGACGTCGCGGAGGGCATGCGCGCGTTCTCCGACCGCCGCAAGCCGGTCTTCCGCGGCGACTAGCGCGCCCGCGGGCGACTAGCGCAGCCCCCCAGCTGTAACGCGGAGTTATCCCCCTCTGCCGCGCCCCTGCACCCCCGCGGCAGAGGGGACAGACCCGCGCTAGATGCGGGACGGCGCGGCCGCGGGGGGTCGGCTCCGGAGGATGAACGGCTCGAGGTCGGCGATCGAGGAGCCGAAGAGCCGCGTGGTCTCGGCGTGCTCGCGGCGGATCCGGTCGCCGGTCGCGCGCCACCGGGCCGGCATCACGTCGACGTACGTCAGCCGGGTGAGACCGAGCTTGAAGCCGGTGAGGAAGTCCTGGCGCTTCTTCTCCTCCCACAGCGCGCGCTCGGGGTCGACGGCGACGCCGCCGCGCTCGGGGGTCCGGTACTTCACCCGGCCGTCGAGCTCGAAGAGGTGGCGCCCCACCCGCAGGTCGACCCACACCTCGCGGAGACCGTCGGTCAGCCCGAACTGCGGCTCGACCGCGCCGAGCGCGAGCTCGAGCAGCAGCCGCCGCCCGAGCGACTCGAGCACCGAGTCGGCCCGGTCGTCGGCGTGCTCGACGCACCAGCGGGCCCGGGTGACGTGGGGCCAGGAGGTCATCGCCGCGAGCGCCTCGACCAGGTCGGCCTGCGAGACCCCGAGCCGGCGGGCGCTGTCGCAGGCGACCAGGCCGTGCCGCTCGCCGTGCTCGCGGGCGATGTCGACGGCGGTGCGAGCGCGGTCGAGCAGCCACAGCCCGTCGACCTCGACCAGCTGCTCGGGACGGTGCGGCGCACTGTGGTGCTTCACGCCGTGGGAGGTGCGGCTGCCGAGTGCTCCGAAGCGGGTGATGTGCACCAGCTCGGGCTCGGCGCGCAGGATCGGCAGGCCGTGGAGCAGCGCCGCGGAGTCGTGGCTGAGCACGTGGGGCACGATCATGTTGCGGCTGGCCGCGACGGCCCGCAGGCGCGGGCGGCCGACGTGCTCGTCGAGGGTGGCCCACAGCGACGCGGTGCAGTAGACGCCGCGACGTACGGCGACCCACTCGCCGACCGCGACCAGCCGGTCGACCTGTCGCGGCGTGAGCCCGGCGGCGACGGCCTGGCGCCGGAGCACCAGCCCGTTCTGGCTGCCCATCAGGGCGGCGGTCTGCGCGTTCATGCGCCCCAGCCTCGCCCGAGGGAGGCCCCGTCGCACCCGCCGATCGCCCGCCTGTGGAGAACGTCGGGGGCGCACAGCCGGGCGCCGGGCATCTGGCGCGGAGTTGTCCCCTCTAGCGCGGGGTTGCAGGGGCGCGGACCAAGGGGATAACTCCGCGTTACAGCTGGGGGCGGGGGCGGGTCAGCACCACTTCTCCGCGATCGCGCGGAGGACGGTCAGGTTGCGGTTGGTGGCGGGGCCGAGGCGCTTCTCGACGTGGGCGTTGGTCAGCGGCGCGCTGTGGTAGGCCTCGCTCAGCAGCAGGTGCACGGCCCGGCCGCTGACCCGCACCGTGGTGCGGGTGCCGCCGAGGGCCTCGAGGTCGCGGGCCGCGGCCGGATTCGGGTCGGACTTGAGCAGCGAGACGTAGTGGGCGCCACCGGCGTCGGGGGCCGACGCGGCGAGCTCGTCGGCCTCGGCGACCACGGCCCGCAGCTCGGCCGGGGTGAGGACGATCGTCGGCACCTCGAACCCGGTGCGCTCGAGGTACGCCGCCTCGAGGGCCGCCTCGATCCGCGGTCGGGCGCGCATCCGGGTCTCGCCGCGCACGTTGCCGGTGTTGAGGTGCGTCGCCACGCCGGTGAAGCCGGCCGCCTCGGTGGCCGCCACGACCTCGCTCCGGGGGAACTTGCGGGTGGCGCCGAGGTTGATCGCACGCAGGAAGGCCAGGCAGACGGGCACCGGACGATCATGCCGCTCCCCCACGGCCGCCGCTAACCTGACCCGCATGGTGGAGGCGGAGGAGCACGTCGACGGCCGGTCCGCGCGCTGGGAGCAGCACCGGGCGGGTCGGCGCGCGGAGCTCGTGGCGGCCACGGTGCGCGCCATCGACCAGCACGGGCCCGACGTACGCATCGCGGAGATCGCCGCCGAGGCCGGGGTGAGCAAGCCGGTGCTCTACCGCTACTTCGCCGACAAGGACGAGCTGCACGTGGCCGTCGGCACGTGGGCCGCCGAGCAGATCCTCGACGTGGTGATGCCGGCCGTCCTGAGCGAGGGCCCGGTGCGCGACCGCGTCGAGGCAGCCGTCGAGGCCTACCTGCGCGTCATCGAGGAGCACCACCAGGTGTTCCTGCTGCTGGTGCAGCGCCGTCCGGGCGGCAACCCGCTGGGTGACGGCCGCGAGCGGATCACCTCCACGGTGGCGAAGGTGCTCACCAACTTCCTGCGCCAGGCCGACCTCGACCCCGAGCCCGCGGTCGTGTGGGCGCACAGCGTGGTCGGCATCGGGATGAGCGCCGGCGAGTGGTGGCTCGAGCACCGCTCGATGCCGCTCGACACCGTCACCCGCTACCTCGCGTCGTTCACCTGGCACGCCTTCGCGGGCTCCGCGGCCGAGCTCGGCCTCACCGTGACCGACTGACCCCTCTCAGGTCCGCGACCGCACCCGCTCCTCGTACGCCGCCCGCGCCGCCGGGTCGGCCCCCGAGAGCGCCGTGTCGGCCCGGAAGGCGTGCGCGACGGCCTCCTGCGCCCGTCGCGGCAGCAGCTGGATCGACCGGCTCAGGTGCTTGGTGTAGCGCGGCACCCACTGCTCGGCCCGCGGCCGGCGCAGCGTGGACTCGATGACGGCCGCGACGTCGTCGGCGCTGACCGACGTGACCCCCCGGGGGTCCGGGACGCCCGCCGCGAGCTCGGTGCGTACGACGGTGGGCAGCACCAGGCTGACGTCGATGCCGTGGGGCGCCAGCTCAGCGCGCGTGGCCTCGCTGAAGCCCACGACCGCGAACTTCGAGGCGCTGTAGGTGGCTCCCTCCGCGACCGCGACCCGTCCCACGGCCGAGGCGACGTTGACGAGGTGGCCGCCCCCGCGCGCGACCATCCCCGGGGCGATGGCCTTGGTCCCGTTGATCACGCCGTGCAGGTTGACGTCGACGATCGCCCTCGCCACCGCGCCGGGCTCCTCGAGCACCGGGCCGAGCGGCATGATGCCGGCGTTGCTGACCAGGGCGTCGAGCGGGCCGAGCCCGATGGTCTGCTCGAGGAAGTCGGCCCAGGAGTCCGGGCTGGTCACGTCGAGCCGCGCGGCCACCACCCGTCCGCCGAACGGCCGGGCCACCTCGGCGCCCAGGTCGGTGTCGAGGTCTCCGAGCGCGACCCGCGCGCCCTGGCGGGCCAGCCGCTCGACGGTGGCCCGGCCGATGCCGCGGGCGCCGCCGGTCACGAGCACGCACAGGTCGCTGATCTCACGGGGGGTCCGGTTCATCGGGCCACCCTCGACCGTGACAGCAAAGCTGTCAACGTCGTGGTTCGCCCTGTGACACGACGTGCACCCGGACGCGACTCGGCCCCGAGACGCGAGGCGTCTCGGGGCCGGGTCCCCGCCAGGAACTGCGGGGAACTGCTGGGTGCTGCTGGGTGCTGCGGGCGGGGGGCTTACTTGGTGTTGACGGTGATCTTCGCGACGCCGACCAGGAGCTCGTCGGTCACGGCGTCGGTGCCGAAGGTGTCGTTGAGCAGGCCGGCGGCCACGTCGGAGACGTAGACCTTCGTGCCCTCGAGGATCGCGGTGTTGCCCTTGCTCTCCAGCGGCTTCAGGGTGCGGCCGTCGAGGCGGAAGATGTAGGCGCTGGACACGACCGGCTCGCCGTTGAGCAGCACGTCGCCGTAGACGCGCGAGACGCCCGGGTCGACGTTGAGGTTGCCGATGGTGACCTCGGTGTCACCGGCGGTGAGCGTGAAGCCCGAGCCCTCGTGCTGGAGCTGGCCCACGACGTAGTTGGGGACCGAGCCGGGCTCGAAGACCGAGACGTTGCCGCCGCTGATCGGGAAGACCAGGGAGCCGTCGACGAGGTCGCCGGCACCGGCGACGCCGGGGGTGAGGCCGAGGCTGCCGAGCGCGTCGGTGAAGCCCTTGTCCAGGGCGACGGCGGTGCTCTCGCCCTCGACTGCATCGATGACGGCGACGGCCTCGGGCTTGGAGCCGGAGCCACCGTCGCTGTCGCTGTCGTCGCCGCAGGCGGCGAGGGGGGCCAGGAGGAGGACCAGGCCGGCGGCGCTGGCGAGCTTACGGTTGAAAGGCGAGCGCATGGCTGCCTCCATTCTTTGACGCGGGGGGTGGATGGTCTGTCATGCAGTCTTCGGTACCCGACCTCGAACGGATTGGTCGGCCCCCCACTGAGAGCCGCGTCACAGGTTGCCGCGGGCCTCCTGCTCGCGCTCGATCGCCTGGAACAGCGCCTTGAAGTTGCCCTTGCCGAAGCCCAGCGAGCCGTGCCGCTCGATGAACTCGTAGAAGACCGTGGGCCGGTCGCCCATCGGCTTGGTGAAGATCTGCAGCAGGTAGCCGTCCTCGTCGCGGTCGACCAGGATCCCGCGCTGCTTCAGCTCCTCGATCGGCACCCGCACCTCACCGATGCGGGCGCGCAGCGCCGGGTCGTCGTAGTAGGAGTCGGGAGTCTCGAGGAACTGGACGCCGTGCTCGCGCAGCACGTCGACCGAGCGCAGGATGTCGTTGGTGGCCAGGGCGATGTGCTGGCAACCGGCGCCGTCGTAGAACTCGAGGTACTCATCGATCTGCGACTTCTTCTTCGCGACCGCCGGCTCGTTGAGCGGGAACTTCACCCGGTGGTTTCCGCTCGCCACCACCTTGCTCATCAGGGCGGAGTAGTCGGTGGCGATGTCGTCGCCGATGAACTCGGCCATGTTCGTGAAGCCCATGACCCTGTTGTAGAAGGTGACCCACTCATCCATCCGCCCCATCTCCACGTTGCCGACGCAGTGGTCGATCGCCTGGAAGAGGCGCTTGGGATGGTCGGCGCGACGGGTCACGGTGGTCGACCGCGCCACGAACCCGGGCAGGTAGGGGCCGTCGTAGCGCGAGCGGTCGACCAGGCTGTGCCGGGTCTCGCCGTACGTCGCGATCGCGGCCATCCGGACGGTGCCGTGCTCGTCGGTGATGTCGTAGGGCTCGTCGAGGATGGTCGCCCCGACCGACCGCGCGTGCTCGATGCAGCGGTCGACGTCGGGCACCTCGAGCGCGAGGTCGACGACGCCGTCCCCGTGCTTGCGGTGGTGCTCGAGCAGGGGCGAGTCGGGGGTCACCCCGCCGGCGAGGACGAAGCGGGCCGAGCCCGAGCGCAGCACGAAGACCTTCGCGTCACGCAGGCCGTTCTCGGGTCCGCGGTAGGCCTCGAGCTCCATGCCGAACGCCAGCTGGTAGAACGCCGCGGCCTGGGTGGCGTTGCCGACCACGAAGCAGATCGCGTCCATGGCGGTGACCGGGAAGGGGTCGCGGCTGGCGTCGTACTCGACCAGGCCCACCAGCTCGCGCAGCTGGTCCAGGGTCAGGTCGGCGCGGAGCTCGTCGGCGGTGAGGGCGCCGCCGGTGCTCGCCGCAGGGCTGTCGCTCGTCGTCGTCATGCGCTCACCCTCGCGGAGGTGAGTCATACTGTGCAATCCGAGATGGTAGGACTGGACAACCTGTCCAGGAAGGCGGGGCCTGATGGACGATCTCGACCACAACCTGATCGATCTCTTCGCCGCCGACCCCCGCATCGGCGTGCTCGAGGCCTCCCGCCGGCTGGGGGTGGCCCGCGGGACCGTGCAGGCGCGCCTCGACAAGCTCGAGTCGGGCGGGGTGATCACCGGGTGGGGGCCCGAGCTCGCGCCCGAGGCCCTCGGCTACCCGGTGACCGCCTTCCTGACCCTCGAGATCAGCCAGGGCGCGGGCCACGAGGGGGTGGCCGCGCACCTGGCACGGCTCCCCGAGGTCCTGGAGGCCTACACGATCACCGGCACCGGTGACATGTGGTGCCGGGTCGTCTCCCGCTCCAACAGCGACCTGCAGCGGGTGATCGACCTGGTCGTGGGGCTGCCGGGCATCACCCGCAGCTCGACCGTGATGGCGCTGGCCACGCAGGTGCCCTACCGGGTGCTGCCGCTCGTCCGGGGCCGGGTCGAGCCGCTCAGCGGCGGGCGACCCTGACGCGGAGCGGGATGACCCGCCGCTGGTCGCCGGCGGTGCAGACCACCCGCAGCACGCGGTAGCGCCCGGGACGACGCTGGGCGCGCACCGCCACGTGCACCACCATGCTGCGCCCGGGGGCCAGCGCGGGGAAGCCCTGGGACCGTCCGCGCACGCTCGGTCCTCCTGCCCGCAGCCGTCCCTGGGGCGCGCTGCGGTCGCCGCGGTTGACCACACCGACCTGGATCCTGCTCCACCGGCCGGGCCGGAGCTGGGGGGCGGTCGACGTCCGGGCGGTCACCTGCAGGTCGAAGGACGGCTCGGGCTCCTCGCTCGGCGGGTCGTCGGGGGTGGGCGGCGGCGGCTCGTCCGGCGTGGGCGGCGTGGGCGGGGTGGGTGGCTCGTCCGGCGGCGGCTCGCCCTGCGAGCGCAGGATCTCGCCTCCGTGGGCGGGCAGCACCAGGCTCTGCCCCTGCGCGACGGCGGTGCCGTCGAGCCGGGTCCCGGCGCGCGCGGCCGTGACCGTGACCGGCGCGGTCGTCGGGTTGACCAGGGCGCTCCCGTGCGCGAAGTCGCGGACGTAGGCACCCGTGGGAAGCCGGCGCATGGCACCGGTCGGCAGACCGAGGTCGTCGGGCATCCGGTACGCCGCGTTGCCCTGCGTGGCGCCGGCACGGTCGCGGGAGCGGGTGAAGGCGAAGAAGCTGTGCCCGTCGGCGCCCATCAGGAAGGTCGCCATCGAGTAGGCCTGCCACCGGGCGGCCTGGTCCGCGCTGGCGCCCGACCACACCTTGGTGGTGAAGAGCCCGACCTTGTCGGCCTCCTCCATGTCGGTGACGACGGAGACGTCCTCCTGCCACTCCGCCACCGACGGCCAGGCCTCGACGCCGTCGTGAGCGCCGCGCAGGAAGTCCTCCATCTGGGCACTCGGTGCGCTGGCGACCAGCGGGCGGGACGGCGCTTGGGCCCGCCAGTAGCGGAAGCCGTTCTCGACCATGTTGCCGACCTGCACGAGGTGCGGGCTCCGGGCCCGCAGGTCGGCGGCGAGGCCGACCATCAGCCCGCGGTACTCGGTCTGGGTGTAGGTCTGCCCGGTGGCCGGGTCGGCCGGCACCCCGGTCATGTAGCCCCGGGCGTAGATGCCGAGGGTCAGCATGTCGACCAGGCAGCCGTCGAAGCCGCCGCGGGCCGAGCGCTCGACGCAGAGCCGGTCCGCAGCCGCCCGCCACCCGTCGTGGTCCGGCTGCATCAGCCAGGTGTCCCAGTCGACGGCCTTGATCCGGTGGCCCGCGGCGTCATGGGCGTACGCCGACTCCGGCAGCCCGGCGGCCGTGGCCGCCGAGGCCAGGGTCGCGTTGGAGTAGGCCAGCAGCGTCAGGTCGGGGTTGACCTCCCGCATGGCCGCGGAGTGCTCGCGCATCCCGTGCGGCATCGCGGAGACGAGGTCGAAGCGACGAGCAAGGGCCAGCGCCTCCTCGCGGGTGTAGGCGTGGTCGTTGCTCATGTAGAGCGGCGCCCAGGTCAGTGCCACGTTGTCGGGGTCCAGGCGGGGCACGGCGACCCCGGGGGCGTCGGGCGCGTGCGGCGGGGCGGCCGGGGCGGCGCCGGCCGGGCCGGGGATCCCGACCAGACCGGCGCCCAGCGCTACGGCCACCGCTGAGCGAGCCAACGTCCGGGCCACTCGTCGGGGCTGGTGGTCGTGCCCACCACCGTGTCGGGCAGACATCGTCCGATCCCCGATCAGCGACGCGCGACGCGGACCCGGAGCCAAGCGGAGTCCCGCTTGCCGCCGGCGGCGTACACCAGACGCACGGCGGCGGTGCGGCCCGCGCCACGTCCGACCTTCACCGGGATCCGGACCTTGGCCGTCTGGCCGGGCCGGAGGGCCTTGATCCGCATGCTGCGTCCTCGCAGCCCCTTGCCGCTGGCGCGCATCTTGCCGCGGGGGGTGGTCTTGCCGCCGTGGTTGGCGACCTTGACCGCCACCCGGCTCCAGCGACCCGGCCGGACCTGACCGGTGACCTTCTTGGTGGTCTTGATCGCCACCTTGTACGGCGAGGCCTTGGCCGTGACCAGGACGTCGCCGCTGTGCGGAGCGAGGGTCATGCTGCTGACGGTCCCGCCGTTGAGGCGCTTCATCGTGCCCGGGACCTGGACCCGCACGGTGGAGCCGGTCGGGTTGACCACGGCGGCACCGCCGGCGAACTCACGCATCCAGGCACCGGAGGGCAGCTGGCGCATCGCGCCCTTGGGCATCCCGAGCGACTTCGGCATCGAGTAGGGCGCGTTCATCTGCGAGGCGCCGGCCTTGTCGCGCGACTTGGTGAAGGCGAAGAAGCTGCGACCGTTGGCCCCCATCAGGAAGGTGGCCATCGAGTAGGCCTGCCACTGAGCAGCGGCGCTCCGGCTCGGGTTCGACCAGACCTTGGTGGTGAACAGGCCGGTCTTGCCGGCGCGCTCCATGTCGGTGATGACGTCGACGTTCTTCTTCCACTCACCGGGGCTGGGCCAGTCGTTCGTCGCGTCGCCCGCGCCACGCAGGAAGTCCTCCATCTGCGCGCTGGGCGAGCTGCTGACCAGGGGCCGCGAGGGGACGTCGGACTCCCAGTAGCGGTAGCTGTTCTCGACCATGTTGCCGATCTGGACCAGCTCGGGGCTGCGCGAGCGCAGGTCGCTGGCGAGGCGGATCATGTGGTCGCGGTACTGCGCCTCGGTGTAGGTACGGCGGGTGCTCGGGTCGGCCGGCAGCGAGGTCATGTAGCCGCGGGCGTAGATGCCGAGGGTCAGCATGTCGACCAGGCAGCCGTCGAAGCCGGCGAGCTCGGTCCGGTCCTCGCACAGCTTGTCGGCGGCGGCCCGCCACTGCGCGTTGTCCGGCTGCATCAGCCAGGTGTCCCAACCGTTGGCCTTGATCCGGCCGCCGGAGGAGTTGTGGGCGAACGCGGCCTCCGGGAGGTTGCGGACCAGGTCCGGCGAGGCGAGCGTGGCGTTGGAGTAGGCGAGCAGCGTCAGGTCGCGGTTGACCGAGCGCATCGCCGCGGAGTGCTGCATCAGCCCGTAGGGCATCGAGGAGATCAGGTCGAACTTGCGGGCCAGCTGGAGCGCCTGGTCGCGGGTGTACTCGTGGTCGTTGCTCATGTAGAGCGGCGCCCAGGTCAGGGCGACGGTGCCGCGCGGCAGGTTGGCCTGACGTTCGGCCGGCGCGCTGGGTGTCGACGCGGCCGGGGCGACGGGGCTGGCGGGTGCTGCCGAGGCCTGCATCGGGACGCCGGAGAGACCGACGCCGACCGCGAGTGCGGCGACCAGGGTGGTGGCGGGGCCGGGGAAGGCGCTCCGCAGACGTGAAATGGGCGTGCTTGTGAACGTGGACATGGGGGGGCAGTCCTTGGGGTGGGGGGCCGACCGTGGGGGGAGGTCGATTGCCAGCAGACTAGGGCCCGACCCCACCGCCCGGCATGGGTCTGGCGTTCAGAGGTCACTAGTCACTAATGACTATTGACCTGGCCCGATGTCACCTGCCGACGGCTCGCAGCTCGTGGCCCAGCGAGGCCGCCGCACGGACCACCTGGGCCCCGACCGCGTCGGCGTCGAGGTCACCGAGGGTCACGATGCCGACGCTGGCCTCGAAGCCCTCCAGGCCGAGCACGGGGGCGGCCAGGCCCCGGGCGCCGGGCTGGAGCTCGCCCGCCGTGACGACGTACGACGCTGCGTCGGCGCGCGAGCCGCGGCCCAGCAGGATGGCCTTGCCGGCGGCGCCCTGGTCGAGCGGGTGGCGCGCCCCGACGCGGTAGCTGACGTGGAAGTCGGTCCAGGACGGTTCGACCACGGCGAGGGCCAAGGCCTCTCCCCCGTCGGCGACGGTGAGGTGGGCGGTGCACCCGACCGCCTCGGCCAGGCCGCGCAGCACCGGCATGGCCACGTCGCGCAGCACCGGCTGGACGGCCGCGGCCAGCGCCAGCAGCCCCAGACCGATGTGCAGGCGGCCCCGCGGGTCCTTGCGCACGAGGGAGTGCTGCTCGAGCGTGGTGACCAGGCGGTAGGCCACCGTGCGGTTGACCTCCAACCGACCGGCGAGCTCGGTCACGGTGAGGCCGCCCGGTGCGGCGACCAGCACCTCGAGCGCCCGCAACCCCCGATCGAGGGTCTGGGAGGTCTCGGCGGCCATCCTCCGAGCCTAGTGCCCCGCCGCCCCCCGTGGACGGCCCTGCGAGGGCCCGCGACCGAGCGGGTCAGGAGGTCTTGCGCGCTGCCCAGGCCCGGACACGGTCGATGCGCAGCTGGAGCTGCTCGGCGTTGGCCACGGCGGCCGCCGGGCCGCCGCACTCCTTGCGCAGCGCCGCGTGGGTGATGCCGTGGGCCTGGCCGGTGCGGTGGTGCCAGGCCCCGACCAGCCCGTTGAGCTCGCGGCGCAGCAGCGAGAGCTGCTCGTGGGTCGAGACCTGGGCCACGGTGTCGGCCGGCGGGGGGTTGTCTCGGCGCTTCTCGGCCCGCTGGCTCTGACGGTGCTGGAGCAGCTCGCGCATCTGACCGGGCTCGAGCAGGCCCGGGATGCCGAGGAAGTCCATCTCCTCCTCGGAGCCGACCCGGACCTCACCCTCGTGGCCGAAGGCCGCCCCGTCGTAGAGGACGTGGTCGAACTGCGCGTCCGAGCCGAGCGCCTCGAAGGGCAGGCCCTCGTCGGGCTCGGTCGCGCCGGCCTCGGCCTGGGCCAGCAGCTCGTTCTCGGCGGCGAAGAGGTCGTTCTCGTCGGTCACCCGCCGGCCCAGCACGTGGTCGCGGTCGAGCTCCATCTCGCCGGCGTACCCGAGCAGGCGCGGCACCGAGGGGACGAAGATCGAGGCGCTCTCACCGCGGGTGCGGGCGCGGACGAAGCGACCGACGGCCTGGGCGAAGAACAGCGGGGTCGAGGTGGTCGTCGCGTAGACGCCGACCGCGAGCCTCGGCACGTCGACGCCCTCGGAGACCATCCGCACCGCGACCATCCAGCGCTTGTCGGAGGTGGTGAAGTCGGCGATCTTCTTCGACGCGGCCTTCTCGTCGGAGAGCACCACCGTGGGGGCCTCCCCCGAGATCGAGCGCAGCAGCTTGGCGTAGGCGCGCGCGGACTCCTGGTCGGTGGCGATCACCATGCCGCCCGCGTCGGGCACGTGGCGACGTACCTCGGAGAGGCGTCGGTCGGCGGCCGTCAGGACCGCCGGCACCCAGGCGCCCGTGGGGTCCAGCGCCGTGCGCAGCGCCTGGTTGGTGAGGTCCTTGGTCAGCGGCTCGCCCAGTCGGGCCGCGATCTCGTCGCCGGCGCGGGTGCGCCACTGCATCTCGCCGGAGTAGGCGAGGAACAGCACCGGTCGGACGACGTGGTCGGCCAGCGCATGGGCGTAGCCGTAGGTGAAGTCGGCCACCGAGCGCGGGATCCCGTCGTCGCCCGGCTGGTAGGTCACGAACGGGATCGGGTTGACGTCGGAGCGGAACGGCGTCCCGGTGAGCGACAGCCGGCGGGTGGCGGGCTCGAAGGCCTCGCGCACGCCCTCCCCCCACGACAGCGCGTCGCCGGCGTGGTGCACCTCGTCGAGGATCACCAGGGTCTTGAAGCGCTCGGTGCGGATCCGCATGGCCAGCGGGTTGACCGCGACGCCGGCGTAGGTGACCGCGATGCCGAGGTAGTCGCTGGAGATCTTGCCCTTGCCCGCCGAGTACGCCGGGTCGATCGGGATGCCGGCGCGCGCGGCGGCCTCGGCCCACTGCACCTTCAGGTGCTCGGTGGGGGCGACGATCACGACCCGGTCGACGATCCGTCGGCCGATCAGCTCGGAGGCCACCGAGAGGGCGAACGTCGTCTTGCCGGCGCCCGGCGTGGCCACCGCGAGGAAGTCACGCGGCTGCCGCTCGAGGTAGTCGCGCAGCGCAGCGGTCTGCCACGCGCGCAGGGACGGCGCGGTGCCCCAGGCCGCACGCTCCGGCCAGGCCGGGGTGAGTGCGGGGGTGAGGGCGGCGAGCTCGGGGTCGCCACCCGTCACTCGTCGTCGTCCCCGTGCTTGAGCTCGTCCCAGATCTCCTGGCACTCCGGGCAGACGGGGTACTTCTCCGGCGCCCGGCTCGGCACCCAGACCTTGCCGCAGAGCGCGACGACGGGCGTGCCCATCACCATCGCCTCGGTCAGCTTGTCCTTCTCCACGAAGTGGGAGAAGCGCTCGTGGTCGCCGTCGTCGGTCGGCACCGTACGTCGGTCCTCGCGCACGTCGGTGTCGACGGCGGTGGACCCGAAGCCGAAGGAAGTCACGGCTCCACTCTATGCCCTGCGAGGACCACGGACGGATCCACGGGGTCGCCTCCGCCGGGTCGGATCTCGAGGTGCAGGTGCGGGCCCGTGACGTTGCCGGTGGCACCGACGGCGCCGATCACCTGGCCCTGCGCGACCCGGTCGCCGGCGGCCACCTCCTGGGAGTCCTGGTGGCAGTACCAGACCTCGGTGCCGTCATCGAGGCGCACCACGGTGCGGGCGCCGTAGGCCCCGTCGTACGCCGTGGAGAGCACCTCTCCGGCCGCGACCGAGCGGATCGGCGTGCCGACCGGGGCGGCCAGGTCGAGGCCGGTGTGCCGACCGGAGGACCAGGAGCTGCTGGCGTCACCGAACCGGGCCGTGACCTCGGCGCCGCGCACGGGGTCGGCCCAGGCCTGGCGGGCGATCCGCTGCCCCGGGACCACCCGGTAGGCCGTGCGGACGGGCAGCCGCGGCAGCGCCGACGCAGGCTCGGCCGAGACGAGGACCATCGCGGGCTCGTCCGCGCCGGGCGCCGCGACGGGCGGGCCCAGGACGGCCAGGCCGCCGAGCGTCCCGGCGAGCAGGACGGGCGTGAGGAGGGCAGGGCGGAGGATCAGGCGCATGGGTCTCTCTGTCGTGGTCCGGCAGGGCGGGCGACAGCGCTTGCTGGAGCAAGCGAATCGCTTGCTACCAGTGGGCCAGATCAGCCCGAACCGGCTCAACTCCTCGGCGGCCCGGGCGTGGCTGCGCTCACACGCCGCGACCACCCGCCCCGCTCAGCCAGGGTCCGTGGCGAGACCAGGCTCACGTCACCGCGACCGGGACGCGCGACCTCGCGCAGGTCAGTTGAGCTGGGGGTCGAGCGGCCGGGTGGAGTGCAGGGCGAGGTCACCGGGCTGGCGGCGCAGGACGTCACGGCGCAGGTGGGTCGCGTCGGCGAGGAAGATGTCGTCGGCGCGGCCGGGGACGACGTACCAGGACCCCTCCTCGATCTCGCGACGCAGCTGGTCGACACCCCAGCCGGCGTAGCCGGCGAAGATGCGCAGCCCGGCCAGGCCGTCGGCCACGAGCTCGACCGGCGTGTCGAGGTCGAGCAGCCCGAGCCGGCCGACGACCTCGCGGAAGCCGACCTCGACCGGACCGTCGTCCCCCGTGGCGGGGGCGGTCTGGAGCAGGGCGACGGCCAGGGCGCCCTCGGTCTCGACCGGCCCGCCCTGGAAGAGCACCTCGGGCTCGGCGACCACCTCGCTCCAGCCCGCCAGGACCTCGGAGACCGCGAGGCCGGTGGGCCGGTTGAGCACCACGCCCAGCGCCCCCTGCTCGTCGACGTCGAGCAGCAGGACGACGGCGCCCGCGAAGTGGGGGTCGAGCAGCTGGGGGGTCGCCAGCAGCAGCATCCCCGCTGCCACGTCGCCCGTCGTGCTCACGGCGCCATCATCGCGCACGAGTGGGGTGCCGGCCACCTCGCTCCCGGCCACGAGAGCGTCACCACGTCTATGCTCGGCCGATGGTCAGGTCCTCGGTCGGCAAGCTGGTGCCCGCGGTGCCGAAGGTCCCGGGCGTGGGCGGCGCCAGCCGGAGGGCGGCGTACTCCGCCTCCACCAAACGGGCGCTGGTCGAGGTCGCCGAGGGGCTGTTCACCGAGCACGGCTACGCGAACACCTCGCTCGACAGCATCGTGGCCGGCGCCCGGGTCACCAAGGGCGCCCTCTACCACCACTTCTCCGGCAAGCAGGCGTTGTTCGAGGCGGTCTTCGAGGGGGTCGAGGCCGACGCGTCGCGCACGATCCACCAGGCCATCTCCAGCACCCGCGACCCGTGGCAGAAGGCCCTGGACGGACTGGGCGCGTTCATGACCATCGTCCAGGAGCCACGCTACCGGCGGATCGTCATCCAGGAGGGGCCCTCGGTCCTGGGCTACGAGCGGTTCCGCGAGCAGGAGGAGCGCTCCACCTACGCCAACGTCGTCGACATCGTCCGCTCGGTCCTGACCGCCGGCACCTGGGAGATGGAGGAGGAGATGCTGCAGACCTTCGCCAGGATCTTCTTCGGCACCATCTCCGCCGCCGGTGACGTGGTGGCCACCAGCGGCGACGCCGAGATGGCAGCGCGCAGGGTCGAGATCGCGGTCGGTTTCCTGCTCTCCGGCATCCGCTCGTTGGTCGAGCAGGGAGTCCGGCTTCCCGAGGTGCTCGTGCACCCTGCCCGCGACGAGCCGGCCCAGGACTGAGCGAGCGAGCGCTACTTGCGGACCGTGACCGAGCCGCCGTCGACCGGGACCAGCTCGATCCAGACCCGACCGGGCGGGACCCCCAGGTCCTCACCCTTCGCCGAGAGGTCGAGCGGCGACCCGAGCTCGGACTTGTGCCAGGTGGCGTTGAGCAGCCGGCCGTCGTGGAAGAGCATCGCGTCGCCGCGGCCGACCAGGCGCGTCTCGGGGACCGGGTTGCCGGCCGGGTCGCGGTAGCCCGCGTCGCCCACGGGCACCCGCAGCACCAGGACGCTGTCGGCCTCGAACTCGTCGCCGCGGGCGGCGAAGGAGTCGACGTTGACGTAGCGGCGCCCGCGGAACGCCCACGTGGTGGTGTGCCCCCCGGAGAAGCTCGCGGCCAGACCGCGGGCCTTCTGGCCGGGCGCGAGGTCGTCGGCCGGTCCCCACGGCAGGTAGTCGGCCGGCCGGGCGGCCTTCGCCTTGCCGGCGCTGGCCACCGCGCGCAGGTCCGTGAACAGGTCGTACGGCGCGCTCCGCGAGCCCGAGCGGTAGAACCCGGCGTCGCCCTCGGCGAAGAAGTCGATCCCGGCGTCGGCGATCCGGGCGATCGTGACCGCGGCCGCGCCGCTGGTCACCATGTCGCCCCCGACCGGGGAGACGATGCCGATGTCGCTGGCCCGCATCGAGCGGACCGGGCCGGCGTCCGCGGGAATGGCGGAGTAGAAGAACGCCGCCAGGCGGGTCATCCCGCCCTCGACCAGCTCCTCGACGACGAGGTCGGCCGAGCCCAGCCCGACCTGCGGCGCGCTCGAGGCCGTGTTGTCCATCTTCAGCACCAGCACCGGGTGACGCTGCTCGGCCGACTCGCCCGCGGCGACGTCGAGCCCGGTCAGCGGCCAGGTGTCGGGGTCGGCCGCTCGGCCGTTGGGCTGGGCGGCGACCCGGTCGGCGCCGGCCGCGGTCGGGTCGGACTCCTCCGACCCCTCGCAGGCGGCGAGCAGCAGCACGCAGCCGAGCGCGAGCGCGAGCAGCGCTCGACTCGATCTGTGGGGACGCGTGGATCGCACCGGGGAAGTCTCCGATCCTCTGGTTCGCGAGAGGTCCTCAGTCTCGGTCAGGCGGGCCGCCGGCGGGCGGCGACACGCGCGCCCGGGCTCAGCCGAGCTTGGCCCCGCCGTCGACGTACAGGGTCTGACCGGTGATGTAGGACGCCTCGTCGCTGCACAGGAAGGCGGCGGCCGCGGCGATGTCCTCGGGGAAGCCGACGCGACGGACCGGGTTGGCCTCGGCGTTGAGCGCCCGGAACTCCTCGACGTCCATCTTCAGCCGTGCTGCGGTGGCGTCGGTCATCTCGGTGGCGATGAAGCCGGGCGCGATCGCGTTGGCGTTGATGCCGAAGGGGCCGAGCTCGATGCCGAGGGTGCGCGTGAACCCCTGGATGCCCATCTTGGCCGCGGAGTAGTTGGCCTGGCCGCGGTTGCCGAGCGAGGAGACGCTCGAGAGGTTGAGGATCTTGCCGTACTTCTGCTCCACGAAGTGCTTCTGGGCGGCCTTGGTCATCAAGAAGGCGCCCTTGAGGTGGACGCCCATGACGAGGTCCCAGTCGTCCTCGCTCATCTTGAACAGCAGGTTGTCGCGGGTGATGCCGGCGTTGTTGACCAGGATGTGGATCCCGCCCAGCTCGCTGACCACGCGCTCGACGGCGGCGTCGACCGAGGCGCCGTCGCTGACGTCGGCGCCGATGCCCACGGCCTTCGCGCCGTCGACGAGCGGGAGTCGTCCGGCGGCCTCGGCGGCGGCGGACTCGTCGAGGTCGAGGATCGCGACGCTGGCGCCCTCCTCGGCGAAGCGGGTGGCGGTGCCGAACCCGATCCCTCGCGCAGCGCCGGTGATCACGGCGACCCGTCCGTCGAAACGACCCATGGTGAGACTCCTTCAAGTACGCCGGCGTACGCCGGTCGAGCGTGGGTGACTCACGATAGGGCAGGGGCTCACGGCCGGGCCCGGGGCCTCACGGCTGCGCCCATCGATCGTGTGACAAGCGCTTGTCACATGGTCGTGCTGAGGGCCTCGCGCAGTCGTCCGGCCACGACGGCGGCCTCGTCGCCGGCGTACTTCGTGCGGGGCCAGAAGAAGCCGCGCAGGCCGTCACCCTTGGTGCGCGGCACCACGTGCAGGTGCAGGTGCGGGACGGACTGGCTCACGGTGTTGTTCATGGCCACGAAGCTGCCCTGCGCCCCGAGCCCCTCGACCACCGCGGTGGCCAGGCGCTGCGCGATGGCGAGGAAGCCGTCGCGCAGCGCGGCAGGGAGGTCGGGCAGCGTCACCACGTGCTCGCGCGGCACCAGCAGCACGTGGCCGTGGAAGACCGGCCGGGTGTCGAGGAAGGCCACGAAGTCCGGCTCCTCGAGCACCGTCTCGGCCGGGGTCTCCCCCGCGACGATGGCGCAGAAGACGCAGCCGGACGAGCTCACCCCTGGTGGGACGACGCCGAGTTGAGCCGGGTCTCGAGCCGCCTGATCTGCGCGCGCAGGTCGTCGGTCACCCGGCGCAGCGCGGTCACCTCGGCGTGGAAGTCACGATGGACCGCGATCTTGCTCGAGTCGACCACCGCCCCGCAGATCAAGCACAGTCTCGACTCGCTCATCCATCGCCCCGGGTCTCAGGCGACCGCAGCTCGGCAGCCAGTGTCAGGAGCCTACCGCGACCGAGTGAAGTCAGTGGACGCTCAGACGCCCGAGGTCTTCTTGCCCGCCACGGCCTCGGCCGCACCGATGAGCAGGACCGCAGCGACCACGGCGAGGACGAAGCCGAGGATGTTCAGCTCCCAGATCGAGCCGGTGCCGATGGCGGAGGCGATGAGCCCACCGATCAGTGATCCGACGAGACCCAGGCCCAGGGTGGCAAGGAGGCCCAGGTCCTGCTTGCCGGACTTGAGGAGGCGCGCCAGCGCGCCGATGACGAGGCCAGCTACGAGGAATCCGATCATGGGCCGAGCGTAGAGCACCGTGCCACGGCCACGGTTGACCCCCACCGGCGTTTCGGTCCCTACTCTGGTGACGTGGCGGTCAAGCGGAGTCGCAAGGCGACGTACGCCCGACGGCGCAAGCGACGGATGGATCGCGTCGAGCACGACCTGAGCGACGCGCAGTGGAGCGCCCTGCAGACCGCGTGGGGCGGCTGCGCCTACTGCGGGGCCACCGACCGGCCGTTGCAGCGCGACTGCGTGCTCGCGCTCTCGCGCGGCGGTCGCTACACGCTGGCCAACATCGCGCCCGCCTGCGGCCCCTGCAACGCCAGCAAGTGCAACGACGAGGTCACCGGCTGGCTGCGCCGCAAGAAGTACGACGAGCGCGCGTTCCTCGTGCGCCACCACGAGATCGCCACCCTGCTGGCGGCGGAGTCCTCGTCGGTCCAGCCGTGATGCCCGGCGGCGGCCAGCGACAGAGGAAAGCCGTGGATCACAGTCAGTAGCTGACTGCGATCCACGGCTGTCGTTCAAGAGGGCTGGCTCTCGATGGCGGACCATCGGGACCGGCGGTGCAGTGGAGCTGGCGGTGCAGTGGAGCTGGCGGTGCAGTGGAGCTGGCGGGAATCGAACCCGCGTCCTCGAGCGTCGAACCAGGTCTTCTCCGGGTGCAGTCTGTGATGTCGATTTTCTCGGCCCCGGCGCTCGCACAGACACGTCGCCGACAGGCCCAGTCAGGTTTGAGTCCCGATCACCCCTCCTGACTGGGGGTGAGCAGCAAGTCTCCTAGTCGACGCCAGGGTCCGGGACGGAGACAGGTGCCCGGTCTGACGCTTCGATCACCGCTCAGGCGGCGAGAGCGAAGGAACTGCGCTTAGCGTTGGCAGTTGTTGTTTTCCAGCGATCGTTTACGAGATGACGCTGGCTCCTCGACCCGCTTCCCCTGGAACTAACGTCCCAAGTCGAAACCGATCAGCCCCTCTTGAGTTGTGTGGTCACTCTACTGGTCCAACGGTCGGGCAGCACCAGGGATTCCCGACGGACGTCCGGCCTGGACAGGAACGCGCCGGTCACCAGCCCGAGGACGGCGCCGGCGAGGGCGCCGATGACCGCTCCGAGCAGCACGATCGAGCCCGTCGACCAGGACGCAGGAGCACTCGATGCGCCCCAGAAGATCACGACCATGGCCCCCGGCCAGGCGGCCGCGTTGGCTCCCACCCAGCGCCACGGGTGACCGACCGAGCCCCGCAGGGCCAGGGCCCGCGCGGCGCCGAGCACGACACCCATGCCCACGGCGAGGGCCGCTGCTCCCGCGACCAGCCACGGCAGGGCGGCGATCACGTCGACGGACTGGTCGGCCAGGCGCAGGGCCCCGGCCGAGGCGCCCGTGCCGAGCGCCGCGGCGCCCGCGCAGGCAGCGACCCAGGCACCCCGACTCGCGGGGCCACGGAATTTCCTGCTGCGCACGTCGAGCTCCATGACCCCAGTGCAACGGCCGCGGCGGCGGCTCGTCAGAGGCGAAGGTCCACCCGGGGCAGGGCAGGCGGCGCCGGAGGCGTGGTCAGCCGCGCACCCAGGCGGCGAGCGGCTCGGCGCCCGGGCCGTCGAGGCGGTCCAGCCCCTCGGTGCGGCCGCAGACGGCGAGACCGAGAGCGGCAGCGGGGCCGCTGACGACCGGGCCGGAGCCGTGGGACCAGTCGAGGTCGGTGGCGGCGAGCGTGAGCGCGGGCAGCGGACGCGAGACGAAGCCGCGCCGCGCCTTCGCGGACGTCAGGAAGTCGAGCGCGTCGTGCCACGGCTGGGCGGGGCGGTCGCCGGGCAGGCCGAGGGAGACCACGATGTCCTCGCGGTGGACCAGCACGTCGCTGAGCGGTGCGTGCCAGTCGAGCGTCGGCGGGGTGAAGCGGCTGTCGGCATGACCGCGCAGGAGGGCGACGACCTCGGAGCGGCTGAGCGAGCGGCGGCGCTGGGTCATGATCCTGTTGGCCCGCGCGAAGCTGCCCAGGCCGCGGACCCACGCGGACAGGAACTCCCCCATCGTGCCGGTGGGGCCGATCATCACGTGCGCGGCGACGTCCTTGACGCTCCAGCCAGCGCAGAGGCTCGGGCTGGCCAGCTGCTCGTCGGTCAGCGTCTCGATCAGGTCGGCGAGGGCCCGCCGCTCCTCGGCGATCAACGTCCAGTGGTCGGTCTCGGTCATGGACCTCAGTGTGTCGGCTCGGGCACCGGACCGAACAACCGCACCCCGTTGTCCCAGCACACCGACCGCAGCCAGTCCTCCCCCAGCCCGAGCGCGGCGAGCCCCTCCAGCTGGGTGACGTAGGGGTAGGGGATGGTCGGGAAGTCGCTGCCGAGCAGCACGCGGGGCTCCAGGTCGACCAGGCGGGCGACCAGGTCGTCGGGGTAGTCGAACCCGAAGAACTCGGTGAACATCATCGTCGTGTCGAGGCAGACCTGGTCGTACTCCTCGGCCAGCGCCAGGAACTCCCGGCACTCCGGCGCCCCCATGTGGGCCACGACCGCCGGCAGCCGGGGGTGGCGCTCCAGGACCCGGCGCAGCGGGTCGGGGCCGGTGAAGTCGTTGCCGACCGGGCCCGAGCCGGCGTGGATCACGACCGGGGTCGACGACTCCGCCAGCAGCCCCCACACCTCGTCGAGCAACGGGTCGTCGAGGTGGAACTCCCCCACCTGCACGTGCACCTTGAACACCTCGACCCCCTCGGCGACCAGCCCTGCGACGTACGTCGCCGCCTCGGGCTCGGGGTAGAACGTCGCCGACCACAGCACCTCGGGCACCCCCGCGGCGAACTCGCGCGACCAGTCGTTGAGGAAGGTCGCGACGCCCGGCTTGTGGGCGTAGGGCAGCGTCGAGAAGCGGCGTACGCCGAAGGAGCGCAGGATCTCGACGCGCTCCTCGAGCGACTGGCGGTAGCGGATCGGCCACTCGCGCCCGATCTTGGGCCCGGCGCCGTCGAACACCGCCCACACGGCCCGCTCGATCGGGGGCGGCAGGAAGTGGCTGTGCACGTCGACGAGGCCGGGCAGGCCGAGGCCCTGCCAGAAGGCGCGGACGGCGGTCGCCTCGGTGGGGAGGTCGAGTGGTTTCGTGGCTCGCTGCCCTCGCACCTCAACCACCGTCAGTCGTCCATGCCCTTGAGCCGGCGACCCAGGGCCTGCTCCTTCTCGCGGTCGGCGGTCCGCTCGGCGAGCGACTGGCGCTTGTCCCACGACTTCTTGCCGCGGGCCAGGGCGATCTCGACCTTGGCGCGGCCGTCGAGGAAGTAGAGCGCGAGCGGGATGACCGTGAGGCCCTTCTCGTTGACCCGCCGCTCGATCTTGTCGATCTCGACGCGGTTGAGCAGCAGCTTGCGCTTGCGCCGCGCCGCGTGGTTGGTCCAGGTGCCCTGGGTGTACTCGGGGATGTGGACGCCGTGCAGCCAGGCCTCGCCGCTGTCGATGTCGACGAAGCCGTCGACCAGCGAGGCCCGCCCCATCCGCAGCGACTTGACCTCGGTGCCCTGCAGGACGAGGCCGGCCTCGTAGGTGTCCTCGATGGCGTACTCGTGACGCGCCTTCTTGTTCTGCGCGACGATCTTGCGCCCCTGCTCCTTGGCCATCAGGCCAGTCTAGGGACCGGTCCTGCGCCCGGATCAGAGGTACGGCGCGGGGTTGACCGGGGAGCCGTTGCGCAGCACGGTGAAGTGCAGGTGGCACCCGGTCGACCAGCCGGTCTGGCCGGCCGAGCCGATCACGTCGCCGCGACCGACGCGCGCGCCGGTGCCGACCCGGTAGGCCGAGGCGTGGTTGTAGACCAACGTGATGTTGGCGCCGTTGACCTTGCCGATGTTGAGGAAGAGCCGGTGTCCGTAGACCTCGTCGTAGTAGCGCGACACCACGGTGCCCCCCGCCGCGGCGTAGAGCGCCTGTCCGCAGCCGGCACCGAAGTCGGTGCCGTTGTGCAGGCTGTAGTAGCCGTAGATCGGGTGCGTGCGGTAGCCGTAGGGCGAGGTGACCGGCCCGTCGACGGGGTCGCGGAGCAGGCCCCCGGCGTCGCCGGTGTAGCTCCGGCTGTCGCGCTGCGCCGCCCTGAGGATCAGCTGCTTGATCCGCTTCTCGCGCTCCTGCAACCGGTCGAGCGCGGCGCGGTCGCGGTTGCGGGCCCGGATCGCGGCCTTCTTCGCGCCGCGGCTGCGGTCGACGAGGTCGCGCACGCCGGCAGCGGCCGTCTCGGCCCGGGCCTCCAGGCCCTGCACGGTGACGAGGTGGCGCGCCGCGGCCGCCCGCTGTCGCGCCGTCTCCTCCTGCGCGAGCTCGACGGCCTCCTTCTGCTCGGCCAGACGCGCCCGGGCGGCCTTCAGCTCGGCGAACACCCCGGACTCGTTGGCGACGAGCGTGCGCTCGGTCTCCGACTCGAGCTCGAGGTCCTGGAGCGACTCGGAGTTGACCAGCGCCGAGAGGGCGCGCAGGCGGGGGTCGCCCTGCTCGTAGATGGTGACGACGCTGTCGGCGACCTCCTCGCGCTGCTCGCGCGCGGCCAGCCGACCGGCGACCAGCTCCTCGCGGGCGGTGACCAGACGGGCCTCGGCGGCCACCAGGGCCTGCTGCATCCGCGCGTCCAGGGCCTGGGCCTCACCCAGCTGGGCGCGTACGTCGGCCAGCTGGCCCTGGGCCCGGCCCAACCGCGCCTGCGCCGCGTCGAGGCGGCCCGCGGCGCGCTGCGCCTGCCGGCTGGCGCCCTCGAGCTCGCGCTGGGTCTTCTTGATCTGCGACTGCACCTGGTTGCGGCGGTCGCCGAGGTCGTCGTCGCCGCGCGCGAAGGCGTGAGGCATGGCCATGGCGCCGAGGACCACCGCGACGGCTGTGCCGGCCGCGGCGAGTCGCTGACGGGAGGCGCTGGGGAAGAAGCGCACCGATCTGCCTGTCGTTCGGGGAAGTGAACGCCTCGACCGTAGTCGGCGCAGATCAGACTTTGCTGTATTTGCGGGTCAGCAGGAGTGTCGGCAGGACGGTCAGCAGCGGGGCCAGGATCCCGATGGCGCCCAGCGTGACGGCGTAGTCCTCCCAGCCCACCCACGGCAGGAACTGCAGCTCCACCGCGGCGCGGTCGATGATCCCGAACTTCACGAAGGCCGCCAGGGCGCCACCACTGAGCACCACCCCGAGCACGGCCATGAAGACGGCCTCGGCCAGGAACGGCAGCGAGATGTAGAGCGAGGAAGCGCCCACGAGCCGCATGATGCCGATCTCCTTGCGACGCGCCAGCGCCGCCAGGCGCACGGTGTTGGCCACCAGCAGCAGGGCCGCGAGCAGCAGGGCCAGCGCGATCCCGATCGAGCCGTACTTGAGGAAGTCGATCACCGTGTAGACCGGGCCCAGCAGCGCTCGCACGTCGCCGATGTAGCTGACGCCGTCGAGCCCCTGGACCGCACTGGTGATGCCGTCGAACTCGTCGGGGTCCTCGAGCGTGACCCGGTACGACGCGCGCAGGTCCTCGACCCGCAACGGCGCCTGCTCGCCCTCGAAGCGCTCGGGCCCGAGCAGCTCCTTGGCCTCCTCGAAGGCCACGGCCGGCGTCTTGAAGGAGTAGCCGGCGACCTCGGGGTTGTCCTCGATGGCCTTCTCGACCTGCTTCTGCTGCGCCTCGGTGACCTCACCCAGGCAGCCCGGGCGATCGTCGTCGGCCTTGCACAGCCAGACCGTGATCTGCAGCTCGCTGCCGAGGTAGGCGACGGTCTTGTCGGCCTCGCGCTGGGCCAGCACGCCCACGCCCACCAGGGTGAGCGACACGAAGAGCGTCAGCACCACGGCGATGTGCATGGACACGTTGCGGGAGAGCCCCTGGCGGAGCTCGGTGAACAGGTGACGCACGGCTCAGGCTCCCGTCATCCGGCCGGGGCCGTAGCCGCCGCCGGCCTCGTCGCGGACCAGCCGCCCGTGGTCGAGCTCGATCACGCGCTTGCGCATCCGGTCGACGATGGTCTCGTCGTGGGTGGCCATCAGGATCGTCGTCCCCGTCTCGAGGTTGATCCGGTCGAGCAGCGACATGATGTCCTCGGAGGTCGTGGGATCGAGGTTGCCGGTCGGCTCGTCCGCGATCAGGATCATCGGGTGGTTGACGAAGGCCCGGGCGATCGCCACCCGCTGCTGCTCGCCGCCGGAGAGCTCGTCGGGCATCCGCAGCGACTTGCCCTGCAGGCCGACCAGCTCGAGGGTCTCGGGCACGACGCGGTCGATCTCCTTGCGTGACTTGCCGGTCACCTGCATCGCGAAGGCGACGTTCTCGGCGACGTTCTTGTTGCTGAGCAGACGGAAGTCCTGGAAGACGGTGCCGATCTGGCGGCGCAGCCGCGGGACCTTCCAGCCGGCGAGCCGGTTGATCTCCTTGCCGGCGACGTAGACGCGACCCGAGGTCGGACGGCTCTCGCGCAGGATCAGGCGCAGCGCCGTCGACTTCCCCGAGCCCGAGCTTCCGACCAGGAAGACGAACTCGCCCTTGTCGACCTCGACGGTCACGGCGTCCAGCGCGGGCTTCCCCGGGCCGGGATAGGTCTTGGTGACCTTCTCGAAGCGAATCACGTGGGTCGACGTTAGCGGAGGGTCCGGCCCGTCCGGGCGACCGGACCCCGGCGCGTGTCTGCGGCCACGCCCTAGAGTGGGGCGCGTGTCGAGGGCGGTGCGGGCGTTGCTGGTCGCGGTGGTCGTCACCGGCGTCGTCATCGCGGGGGTGGTCCTCGGCTCCCCCGACGACCCGAGCGGTCCTGCCGGCGACGGACCCGTCGCGAGCGAGCCGACCGCCACGCCGCTGGCCGACCGCGACACCCGGAGCGTGGCGGTCGACCGCGCCGCCTTCTGCGACGCGGTGCCCGCCGAGGTCGTGGAGCAGGCCTTGGGCGCAGCACCGGACGTCAAGCGCAGCTGGGCGGACGGCGAGCGCACCCTGCTGGCCCCCGGGGTGCGCGACATCGCGCACGAGTTCGGCTGCGCCTGGTCTGGCCAGAAGGTCACCGCGGCCGCCTGGGTCTTCGCGCCCCCCGTCACCCTGCAGCGGGCGCGCGAGCTCGCGACTGCCGCCGGACGGGGGAAGGGGTGCCGGCCCCTGGACGACGCACCGGCGTTCGGCCGGTCCACCACCGCCGTCTACTGCGCCGAGGGAGCCCGCACCCCCCAGCTGTCCTACCGCGGCCTGTTCGGCGACGCGTGGCTCACCTGCGCGCTGTCGGTGCCGGGCTCGAGGCCGGACCAGGCCCTGCTCGACCGCACCGGCGACCTGTGCGTGGCGGTCCTGGAGGCCGCCCGGGCCTGACTCAGGCGGTCTCGGTCTGGTCGGTGCCGCGCCGGAAGCGGATGCCGGCCTCGAGGAAGCCGTCGATGTCGCCGTCGAAGACCGCGCTCGGGTTGCCGACCTCGAAGCCGGTCCGCAGGTCCTTGACGACCTGGTAGGGGTTCAGCACGTAGTTGCGCATCTGGTCGCCCCAGCTCGCGGCCACGTCGCCCTTGAGCTCCTTGAGGTGTGCGTCCTCCTCGGCCTTCTTGATGACCAGGAGGCGTGCCTTGAGGATGGCCATCGCGCTGGCCTTGTTCTGGAGCTGGCTCTTCTCGTTCTGGCAGGAGACGACCGTGCCGGTCGGGATGTGGGTCAGCCGGACGGCGGAGTCGGTCGTGTTGACCGACTGGCCGCCCGGACCCGAGGAGCGGTAGACGTCGACGCGGACGTCCTCGTCGGGCAGGTCGATCTCGTCGGTGCGCTCCAGCACCGGGACCACCTCGACCGCGGCGAAGCTGGTCTGGCGCCGACCCTGGTTGTCGAAGGGGCTGATCCGGACCAGTCGGTGGGTGCCGGCCTCGACGCTGAGCGTGCCGTAGGCGTAGGGCGCGTGGATCGCGAAGGTGGCCGACTTCAGGCCCGCCTCCTCGGCGTAGGAGGTGTCGAAGACCTCCACCGGGTAGCCGTGCTGCTCGGCCCAGCGGGTGTACATCCGCATCAGCATCTCGGTGAAGTCGGCGGCGTCGACTCCCCCGGCGCCGGAACGCACGGTCACCAGCGCCTCGCGGGCGTCGTACTCACCGGAGAGCAGGGTGCGGACCTCGAGGGTCTCCACGGACTTGGCGATCCGGCGCAGCTCGGCCTCGGCGTCGGCCAGCGAGTCGGCGTCGCCCTCCTCCTTGCTCAGCTCGACCAGGATGGACACGTCGTCGAGCCGGCTCTCCAGGGCCACGAAGCGGTCGACCTGGCCCTGCAGGTCGGAGAGCCGCCCGGTGACCCGGGTCGCGTTCTCCTGGTCGTCCCACAGGTCAGGGGCCGCCACCTGCTCACCGAGGTCGGCGATCTCGACGCGCATGCCGTCCAGGTCGAGCACCTGCTCGATGGTGTGCATGGTCGCCTGGAGCTGCTTGATCTGGGTCTCGACGTCGGGTCCTGCCACGAGAAGCCACCCTACGGGGTCAGCGTCGTCGGCCGAACACCTGCGCGACGTACCACTGTCCTTCGGGCGAACGACGTGCGGCGATGGCCATCAGCCGGTAGCGCCCGTCGAGGATGTTGGCGCGGTGACCGGAGGAGCCCATCCACGCACCGACGACCTCGCGGCCGGTCCTGAAGCCGTAGGCGAGGTTCTCCCCCGCGGTCGACAGGCCGCACCGACGAACGATGGGGCCGAGCGGCTGGTGGGGAAGGCTCGTGTTGCTGGTCGAGGCCAGCCGCCGCGCCTGCCGGTTGGCGAAGCGCTGGAGGCAGGCGTCGCGCTGGAGCCGGACCCGGCCGCGGGCGGTGCGTTCGGCGTTGGTGGCCGCGAAGGCCTGCTGGGCGTAGCGCGAGGCGGCGCTGCGGGCCGCCTCGGGTCCCGAGGCGGACACCGGGACGGACGAGACGCCCAGCACGAGGAACAGCGACGTCACGGCGGCGATCAGCAGGGGGCCGACGCGGCTGCGGACAGGGAGGGAGGAGCGGTGGGGGGCCATGCCGCCAAGGTACGCCTGGAGGACCGGCTACGGTGCCGATCATGAGCAGCGGTCTCGACCACCCCACCCTCCTCGGCACGGCGCGCGCGTGGGCGGCCGAGGACCCCGACCCGCAGACCCGCGCCGAGCTCGACGACCTGGTCCGGCGCTGCGAGGAGGGTGACGCGCGCGCCGAGGCGGACCTCGCCGACCGCTTCGACGGGACGCTGGAGTTCGGCACCGCCGGGCTGCGCGGCGCGCTGGGCGCCGGCAGCAACCGGATGAACCGGGTCGTGGTCAGCCGTGCGGCCGCAGGCCTGGCGGCGTACCTGCGCGCGGCGCGCTCCCCCGGCTCCACGGGCACGGACTCCGTGGTGATCGGCTACGACGCGCGGCACAACTCCGAGGTCTTCGCCCGCGACACCGCGGAGGTGATGACCGGGGCCGGCTTCACCGCCCACGTCCTGCCGCGTCCGCTGCCGACGCCGATCCTGGCCTTCGCCATCCGCGAGCTGGGCTGCGTGGCCGGGGTCATGGTCACCGCGAGCCACAACCCGCCCGAGGACAACGGTTACAAGGTCTACCTCGGCGACGGCAGCCAGATCGTGCCACCGGCCGACGTCGACATCGCCGCGCAGATCGCGGCGGTCGGCTCGCTGGACGACGTCCCCCGTGGTGGCCCCGGTCGGGTGCTGAGCGAGAGCATCGTCGATCGCTACCTCGACACCGTGGCCGAGCTCGCCCAGGACGGCCCGCGCGACCTGTCGGTCGTCTACACCCCGCTGCACGGCGTGGGCGCGGTCTCGGTGCAGCAGGTCCTGGAGACGGCCGGCTTCGCCCCTCCGCGCGTGGTGCCCCAGCAGGAGGAGCCGGACCCCGACTTCCCGACCGTCGCCTTCCCCAACCCCGAGGAGCCGGGGGCGATGGACCTGGCCATGGCTCTCGCCGCCGAGCACGACGCCGATCTCGTGGTGGCCAACGACCCGGACGCCGACCGCTGCGCCGCCGCCGTCCCCGGTCCCCACGGGTGGCGGATGCTGCGCGGCGACGAGGTCGGCGCCCTGCTGGCCCACCACCTGCTCGCTCGGGGCACGACCGGCACGTACGCCGCCTCGATCGTCTCCTCCTCACTGCTGGGCAAGCAGGCCGCCGCCGCGGGGCAGCCCTTCGTGCAGACCCTCACCGGCTTCAAGTGGATCGCCCGGGCCGAGGGGCTGGCCTTCGGCTACGAGGAGGCCCTGGGCTACTGCGTCGACCCCGAGCACGTGCGCGACAAGGACGGCATCTCGGCGCTGCTGCTGCTCTGCGAGCTGGCCGCCGACCTCAAGGCGCAGGGTCGCGGCCTGACCGACCTGCTCGACGACATCGCCGCGGAGCACGGTCTGCACGCCACCGACCAGCTCTCGGTGCGGGTCGCGGACCTCGCCGACATCGCCGCCGCGATGCAGCGCCTGCGCCGCACGCCACCCACGACCCTCGGTGGCCTGGCCGTCGTGCGCGTCGAGGACCTGGCCGAGGGCAGCGCCGACCTGCCGCCCACCGAAGGGCTGCGCTACTCCCTCGCGGAGGGTGCCCGGGTCATCGTGCGACCGAGCGGCACGGAGCCGAAGATCAAGTGCTACCTCGAGGTCGTCCTCGCCGTCGACCCCGAGGACGGCGTCGACGCCGCCCGGATCGCCGCCGCCGGGCGCCTCGACGCGATCCGCGGCGACCTCAAGGTCGCAGCCGGGCTCTGAGCGTCGCTCTCTCCCCCGGGAGCAGGTGCCTCCGCGCGTGTGACAAGCGCTTGTCACACGCCCGGAGCACGTTCCCTCCGAAACCCGCGCGAGCAGACGCGAACGATCCACTCGAGCGGACCGGGAGCCCGCACCGCCACGAACACGGCGCCGGCCCAGAGCAGCACCAGCACGTGCCAGCGGAACGCCTCCACCCCGTCGTCCGGTGGCCAGAGCGCGGGGGTGCGCAGCAGCACGTGGACGCTGTAGAGCGTCAGCGTCATGGTCCCCGCGCCGAAGACCACCGCGACCACCCGCCGCCCGCGCGCGCCGCTTCCGCCGACCAGCAGCAGGCAGACCCCGATCACCGCCACCGCGCTGCCCGCCGTCTGCGCCAGGTCGAGGGGCGTGGCGCTGTGGGGTGCCGCCACGAGCAGCCACTGCCAGGCGCCGTCCGTGGGGGTGGTCCCGGCGAGACCCCCCTCGGCGTCGCGAAGCGCCTCGGTTCCGAGGACCCGACCGGCGTCGACGAGGTGGAGCAGCGCCGCTGAGAGCACGGTGGCCGCCACAGCGACGGCCGTTCCGGCGACGGCGAGCCCGACGACGACGCTCCGCGACCGCAGGTCCAGCCGGCCGACGGCCAGGCCGACCAGGAGGTAGGTCAGCCACGGCAGCACCGGGTAGTAGCCGGTGAGCGTCAGGTCGGCGAGCAGCGCGGCCGGGTCGCCCAGGCTGGCGAAGGACGGGCTGTCGAAGGAGCGCGGCGGCAGCGCCGGGCGCACCAGGTGGGAGAGCACCGGGACGACCACGGCCCACCCGGCCGCGGTGGCCAGCAGCGCCCGCGGGCCCAGCGCGACGAAGGGCAGGCCGACCAGGAAGAGCAGGCCGACCAGGAAGAGCAGGCCGTAGTAGGTCAGGATCACCGCGAGCCCCGAGCCGACCTCGCCCAGGGCCAGCCCGAGGACGGCCACGAGGACACCCCGCACGGCGATCCCGCGGAGGACGGGACCACGCGGGCCCGGTCGGTCGGACCGGTCAGCCCGACTCGTCATCAGCGCCAGCGTCACACCCGCGAGCACGGCGAACAGCGCCGAGGCCCGGCCGCCGGCCACCCACTGCGCGGCGGTCAGCCCGCCGTCGGCGGTCCGCTCGGGCAGCGTGTGGACCGCGACCATGCCGACCAGGGCCAGGCACCGGGCCACGTCGAGGCCGACCAGCCGGGCCGCCCGGCCGGCGTGCATCAGAAGCCGAGCCGGGGTGCGCCCGTCGCGCGGCGCACCTTCTCGCCCTTCTCCTGGGCGGAGCTCTTGAGCGCAGCCTGGAAGTCCACCATCGCGCGCTGCAGGGCAGGGTCGCCGACAGCGAGGATCCGCACGGCGAGCAGCCCGGCGTTGCGGGCGCCGCCCACCGCGACCGTGGCCACGGGAACGCCGGAGGGCATCTGCACGATGGAGAGCAGCGAGTCCATGCCGTCGAGGTACTTCAACGGCACCGGGACGCCGATCACCGGCAGCGGGGTGACCGCCGCGAGCATGCCCGGCAGGTGGGCCGCTCCCCCGGCGCCGGCGATGATCACCGAGAGCCCCCGGGCCGCCGCCTGCTTGCCGTAGTCGAGCATCTCCTCCGGCATCCGGTGCGCCGAGACCACGTCGGCCTCGTACGCGACGCCGAACTCGGCGAGCGCGTCGGCGGCCTCCTGCATCACCGGCCAGTCGGAGTCGGAGCCCATGACGACGCCGACGCGGGGGGTCTCGCTCACTGCATCACTCTTCTCATTCGCTGCTCATTCGCTGCTCATTCGCTGTGGTCGCCCAGGTCGCCCCGGAACCAGGCGGCGGCATGCCGTGCCCGCTCCAGGCAGTCGTCGAGGTCGTCGCCGAAGGCGTTGACGTGCCCGACCTTGCGCCCGGGGCGCAGGGCCTTGCCGTAGAGGTGCACCCGCAGGTGCGGGTCGCGGGCCAGCGCGTGCGGGAGGCCGTCGTACAGCCGGCCCACGTCGGGGTGCTCGGCGCCGAGGATGTTGACCATCACGGTCCACCGCGCCCGCGGCGCCGGCGAGCCGAGCGGCAGGTCCATCACGGCGCGCAGGTGGTTCTCGAACTGGGAGGTCTCCGCCCCGTCCTGGCTCCAGTGGCCGGTGTTGTGCGGCCGCATCGCCAGCTCGTTGACCAGGATCTCGCCGCTGGTGGTCTCGAAGAGCTCGACGGCCAGGATGCCCGTGACGTCGAGGGCGCCGGCGATGCGCAGCGCGATCTCCTGGGCCCGACCGGCGGTCTCGGGGGGCAGGTCGGGGGCGGGCGCCACCACCTCGTGGCAGATGCCGCCGAGCTGGGTGGAGGCCACGACCGGGTACGCCGCGGCCTGGCCGCTGGGTGAGCGGGCGACCAGCGCCGCCAGCTCGCGGCGGAAGTCGACGCGCTCCTCGGCCAGCAGCTCGACGCCCGCCTCGGCGGCCGCCCGCAACGGGGCCTCCACGTCGTCGGGACCGTCGACGAACCACACGCCCTTGCCGTCGTAGCCGCCCCGGGTCGTCTTCAGCACGCACGGCAGCCCGAAGGCCTCGACGTCCGCCTGCGAGGCGACCAGCGCGTTGCGCGGGCACGGCACCCCGAGCTCGGCCAGCCGCGCCCGCATGACGCCCTTGTCCTGGGCGTGGACCAGCGCCTCCGGCCCCGGGCGCACCGCGACCCCGTCGGCGGCGAGCGCGTGCAGGTGGGCGGTGGGCACGTGCTCGTGGTCGAAGGTCACCACCGCGCAGCCGGCCGTGACCCGGCGCAGGTCGGCCAGGTCGGTGTGGTCCCCGACGAGCTGGTCGGGGATCACCTGGGCGGCCGAGACGCCCTCGGCCTCGGCCAGCAGTCGCAGCGGCAGCCCGAGCGCGATCGCCGGCTGCGCCATCATCCGGGCGAGCTGACCGCCGCCGACCACGGCGAGCGCAGGAGCGAGCCCGGGCGCGGTGTCTGACACGCGCCCAGGTTAGTCGTCGTGCTCGGTACGGCACCCGACGGTCCGCTCGGTACAGTCACGGCCGTGCCCGACCGTCCCCACCGCCGCGAGGTCCGCGACTTCCTCGAGCGGCTCGATCCCGCCGACGTCGGCGGCCCGATGCAGGCCGCCCTGGTCGGGGCCTTCCAGCGCCTCTACCACCACCAGGCACGCCGGACCTGGAAGGACACCTGGTACCGCGGCACCCGCCTGCACGCCTACCCGACCGACCTGTGGGTGTACGGCGAGCTGGTCGAGGAGGTGCGGCCCGCGCTGGTGCTGCAGACCGGCGCGTTCCGCGGCGGCACGGCGCTGCTGCTCGCCGACCGGTTGCAGACGCTGGGCAGCGGCCACGTGGTCGCCGTCGCGGCCGAGGCTGCGTCGCGCCGGCCCGAGCACCCCCGCCTGACCTGGGCGACCGGGCGTCCCGCGGACCCCGACGTGGTGCGTGAGGTGCGCGGTCGGGTCGACCTCGCCTCGCCCGTGCTCGCGCTCCTCGGCGCCGGGCACACCGAGGAGGAGGTGGCCGCCGAGCTCTCGGCGTACGCCCCGCTGCTGCCCGTGGGGTCGGTGCTCGTCGTGGGCCACACCCACGAGGCCGGCCCGGCGGCCGCGGTGCGGGCGTTCCTGGCCGCGCACGACGACTACGAGGCTGACCCGCGCGGCGAGCGACACTTCCTGACCGAGCACCCCGCCGGGATCCTGCGACGGGTCCGGGGCGTCTCCTCGCTGGCCGAGGACGACGCGGCCGACCACCAGCGCGCGGGCCTCCCCACCCGGACCGCCGCCCCCGGCGCCACGTCGGCCGCCCGCCGCGCGCTGGGATCGCTGGCCTTCGACGGCGACCGTCCGTCGGTGGTCCTCGTGCTCCAGGCCTTCGAGCCGGGCGAGTTCTTCGCCGGCATCCGCACCGCCGTGCTCGCCGCGGCCCACCTCGCCGACCAGACCACGCGCCCGCTGCGGGTCGTCGTCGCCGCAGCAGCCCGCAGCAGCACCACCACCGAGGCCCGCGAGGCGCTGGTGGGCCTGGTCTCCGAGGCGGGTCTCGACGCCGTCGCCCAGAGCCTGCGCCTCAGCACCCCGGCCGAGCCCGACCCGACCGGCCACACGGAGCACGACGTCTGGGTGGCGACGTACTGGACGACCGCGGTGGCGCTGCGCGCCCTGACCCGCGAGGGGCAGGTGAGCGCCGACCGCGTGGTCTACCTGATCCAGGACTTCGAGCCGGGGTTCTACCCGTGGGGACCGGAGTTCGCCGAGGCCTACTCGACGTACGACGCGGGCTTCCTCCCGCTGGTCAACTCCTCCTCGCTGGCCCGCTACGTCGACGACCTCTCGCCCACCAGCCCCGAGGCGGTCTTCGCTCCCGCGCTCGACACCGCCCCGCTGCACGCGGCCGCCGAGCGCTGGCGCCCGGCGGACGGCGACGTGGTCCGGGTGCTCTTCTACGCCCGCCCCGGCAAGCCCCGCAACATGTACGCCGCCGGCGTCGAGGCGCTGCGGTCCTGGGCGGAGCGGCTCCCCGACGGGGTGTCGGGGGTGGTCCGCTTCGCCGGCGAGACCCTGGCCGAGGAGGTCGACCTCGGGCCGCGGGCGCGGGCGGAGATGCTCGGCAAGCTCACCTACGACGGCTACCACGACCTGCTCGCCGACACCGATGTCGGCCTGGCCCTGATGCTCAGCCCCCACCCCGGCCACCTGGCCCTGGAGCTGCCGCTGGCCGGCATCCCGACCGTCACCAACGACTTCGCCGGCTACCGCTCACCGTGGGTGGGCGGCCTGCGGGTGAGCGGGACCGACCCCGAGTCGATCGCCGACGCCCTGCTCGAGGCGAGCGAGACGGCCCGCGGCCTGTCGCGGCACGTGCCGCACGAGGTGGAGATCGACCTCGGCGTCAGCCTCGAGGCCGCGGTCGCGCAGGTCGCTTCGTCGCTGGCCGCTTCGTCGCCGGGTCGCTGACCGGGCGGGTCCTCCCGGGCCCCGACGCGTCGTCCGCCGGCGCGGCGAGCTCGAAGCGGAGCCCGTGACCGCGGATCGTCGTGATCAGGCGGGGGTGGCGGGTGTCGTCGCCGAGCTTGCGGCGGACCCAGCCCAGGTGGACGTCGATCGTCTTCGACGAGGTCCAGAACGTCGTCCCCCACACCTCGCGCATCAGCTCGTCGCGGGAGACGATCTCGCCGGCCCGCGCCATCAGGCAGTGGACGAGGTCGAACTCCTTGCGCGACAGGACGACCTCGGACGCCCCCACCCAGGCCTGCCGGGCGTCCGGGTCGAGTCGGACCTCCTGCACCTCGAGCACCCCCTCACGGTAAGGAGCCTGAGCCGCGGTGGCGCCCGATCCGGCAGGATTTTACTCGAGGTCTGGTCCACCCGGCAGTACCCTGCCAGACGCCTGCGCGCCGGGCCCACGACCTGCTAGTGGCGACGTACGGCGACGGGCTCGACGAGGCCGAAGCCCCGCACCGGCCGCGCGGGGAGCCGTCGGCTCTCGAACTGGTCGTCAGGGAGCAGGGCCGCGGTGTCGGCGTCGACGATGATCCGGTTGCGGCGAGCCACCGCCGTGAGCCGGGCCGCCATGTTGACCGGCGGCCCGAACACGTCGCCCAGCCGCGTCACCACGGGGCCGGAGGCCAGCCCGACCCGGACGTCGGGCATCCGGGGGTCGCGGCCGATGACGTTGATGATGCCCTCGGCCGTGTCGTAGGCCGCGATCGGATCGTCGTTCACGAACAGCACCGAGTCGCCGATGCTCTTGATCACGCGGCCGCGCTGACCGGAGACCACGTCGGCGCAGCGGGACTCGAAGAGCTCGACCAGGTCGCCGATCCGCTCGCGGGACAGCTCGTTGGAGAGGGCGGTGAAGCTGACGATGTCGGCGAAGCCGACCGTCACCTGCACGGTGTTGCGGTCCTCCTCCTTCGCGCCCAGGGCGATCGTCCGGGCCGTGGCGGCCGCGAGGTGCCGGCGCCAGGAGTAGATCAGCAGCGCCTCGAAGGGCTCGCCGAGCTGGTCGAGCATCCGGGCCGCGAAGTCGCGGGGCCCGAGCCGCTCGCCGTCCTCACGCCCACTCTCGAGGGCCAGCTCGTCGACGCGGCGGGCGAGGGCGCTGACCTCCCAGTCGGCCAGCCGGGCCAGCGTGGTGCCGACCGCCCGGGTGAGGGTGACCGCGAGGTCGAAGTCGACCAGGCCGCCGTCGATGGCGCCGACCAGCGTGCCGAGGGCTTCGGCGTCGGAGCCGGTGAAGGCGCGGGCCCCGCCGTGCTCGGGGAAGCCCAGCGCGCGCCACAGCCGCCGGGCCTGGTCGAGGCTGACCCCCGCCTCGGCCGCCACCTCGGCGGCGTTGAACACCGCCTGCTCCCCCAGGATCGACTCCTCGAGGTCGGCGGGCTCGGCGGGCTCGGCGGCAGCGCCGTCCTCAGAGTCCGTCATCAGCGCGAGGCGCGGGTTCCTGGATGTCGTTCACGAGGTTGTGGATCAGCAGCTTGGTCTTCTCCACCCGCGGGATGTCGTGCAGGTGGACGTTGCCGTCGGTCGAGGCGTTGGTGATCACCAGGGTGCCGCAGCCGAAGGGGCGGTCGATGAGGTTGATCTCGATCGAGACGTCGCTGACCCGCTTGAGCGGGATGTCGTGGCCGCGGCGGGTGAGGATGCCCCACCGCGTGATGATCCGGCGGTCGGTGACCGCGTGCACGGCGGTGGCCCACAGCAGCAGCGGACGCAGCACCCACCAGAGCACGCCGAGCAGCACCACCACCCAGACCACCCGGGTCACGATCGGCTCGTCGACCAGCACCTGCGCGACGACGCCGACGGCCAGGAGGGCGACCAGCGCGAAGAGCGCCGGGAAGAGCGCCTTGGGGTGCTGGCGCATGCTGACCAGCACGCGCTCGCCCTCGTTGAGCAGCTTCGGGGATATGGCCACGCCCGGATCATCTCATCCGTCGGTCGTGCGGACGTGGCGAACGTCGCCGGCGCCCACCGCCTCCCGCGCGTCGGCGGTCTGGACCACGAGCCGTCCGGCGGGGTCGATCGCCTCCGCCCGGCCCTCCAGCACGCCGCCTCCGGGGAGGTCGACCCGGACGTCGCGCCCGATCGTGAGGCACGCCCCGGCGTAGGACTCCGCGAGCCGCAGCCCGGCCTGGTCGCCACCGGCCTGCCAGGCGTCGTACGCCTCGCTGATCGAGCTGAGCACCTCGAGCAGCAGGTCGGTGGGGTCGGGCGCCTCACCGCTCTCCACCAGCAGCGAGGTGGCCTCGGGGACCGGCAGGTCACCCGCGGGCATCGCGGTGTTGAGCCCGATCCCGAGCACGGCGACGGGGCCGCCCGGGGTGTCGATCCGCTCGACCAGGATGCCGGCGACCTTGCGGTCGCCGATGAGGACGTCGTTGGGCCACTTCACGCCGCTGGCGTAGCCACGCGCCTTCAGCGTCTTGTCGACGGCGTAGCCGGCCAGCAGCGGGAGCCACGGCCAGGAGCGGGTCGGCGCGGTCGGCCGCAGCACCAACGAGAAGGTCAGCGCGGTGCGCGCGGGAGTCTCCCAGGTCCGGTCGAGCCGGCCCCGCCCCGACGTCTGGTGCTCGGTGACGACGACCAGCCCCTCCGCGGCCCCGTCGGCGGCGCTCTGGCCGGCCCGGGCGTTGGTCGACCCGAGCTCGTCGTGGACCTCGACGTGCCAGCCCGGCACCAGGCGCGGGTCGGCCGCCAGGCGGGCCTTGTCGAGGGATGGGCGCGCGGCGGGGTCCGTGGTCACGGGCACTACATTGTCGTACCGATCGGCACAGACCAAGCAGCACGGCCACACATCCACACGGGAGACGGTTTTCAGTGAGCGCACAGCCCGGCGAAGGCACCGAGGTCCCGCAGGACCTCGACATCCACACCACGGCCGGCAAGCTGGCCGACCTGGAGCGCCGCCTCGACGAGGCGGTCCACGCCGGTTCGGCGAAGGCGATCGACAAGCAGCACGCGAAGGGTCGCAAGACCGCGCGCGAGCGGATCGAGATCCTCTTCGACGAGGGCTCCTTCGTCGAGCTCGACGAGCTGGCCCGCCACCGCTCCACCGCGTTCGGCCTGGAGAAGAACCGGCCCTACGGCGACGGCGTGGTCACCGGCTACGGCACCGTCGACGGCCGCCAGGTCTGCGTGTTCAGCCAGGACTTCACGGTCTTCGGCGGCTCCCTGGGCGAGGTCTACGGCGAGAAGATCACCAAGGTCATGGACCTGGCGATCAAGACCGGCTGCCCCATCGTCGGCATCAACGAGGGCGCCGGCGCCCGGATCCAGGAGGGCGTGGTCTCCCTCGGCCTCTACGGCGAGATCTTCCGCCGCAACGTGCACGCCTCGGGCGTCATCCCCCAGATCTCGATGATCATGGGCAACTGCGCCGGCGGCCACGTCTACTCCCCCGCCGTCACCGACTTCACCGTCATGGTCGACAAGACCTCGGCGATGTTCATCACCGGACCCGACGTGATCAAGACCGTCACCGGCGAGGACGTCACCATGGAGGACCTCGGCGGCGCCCGCACCCACAACACCAAGTCCGGCAACGCCCACTACATGGGCTCCGACGAGGACGACGCGCTCGAGTACGTCAAGGCGCTGCTGTCCTACCTGCCGCAGAACAACCTCGACGAGGTCCCGACCTTCGACGAGCCCGCGATCATGGAGATCACCGACGAGGACCGCGCCCTCGACACCCTGATCCCCGACGGCAACAACCAGCCCTACGACATGCACGAGGTGTTCACCGCCGTCCTCGACGACGCCGAGTTCCTCGAGGTCCAGGAGCTCTTCGCCCCCAACCTCATCGTCGGCTTCGGCCGCGTCGAGGGCCGCTCGGTCGGGGTGGTGGCCAACCAGCCGATGCAGTTCGCCGGCACCCTCGACATCGACGCCTCCGAGAAGGCCGCCCGGTTCGTGCGGTTCTGCGACGCCTTCAACATCCCCGTGCTGACCTTCGTCGACGTCCCCGGCTTCCTGCCCGGCACCGACCAGGAGTGGAACGGCATCATCCGCCGCGGCGCCAAGCTGATCTACGCCTACTCCGAGGCCACCGTCCCACTCGTCACGATCATCACCCGCAAGGCCTACGGCGGCGCCTACGACGTGATGGGCTCCAAGCACCTCGGCGCCGACATCAACGTCGCCTGGCCCACCGCGCAGATCGCCGTCATGGGCGCCCAGGGCGCGGCCAACATCGTGCACCGCAAGACCCTCGCCAAGATCGAGAAGGACGGCGGAGACGTCGAGGCCAAGCGGGCCGAGCTCATCGACGAGTACGAGACCACCCTCGCCAACCCCTACGTCGCCGCCGAGCGCGGCTACGTCGACGCCGTCATCAGCCCCCACGAGACCCGCCTCGAGGTCGTCCGCTCCCTGCGCCTGCTCCGCTCCAAGCGCGTCACGCTCCCGGCCAAGAAGCACGGGAACATCCCGCTGTGACCGCCCATCCGCCGACGAAGGAGGCCTGAATGGGCGGAACAGACGACAGCGCGGGCGAAGCGAGCACGACGCCCTCCCGTCCGCTGCTGCGCATCGTGCGCGGCGACCCGACGCCGGAGGAGATCGCGGCGCTGGTGGCCGTCGTCGCCTCGCTCGGCGGCGACCAGGCGCCGGCCCCCCGACGTACGACGGAGTGGTCGGCCCACCACCGCAAGGTGCGCACGACGTACCCGCACGGGCCCGGAGGGTGGCGCGGCAGCGGGCTTCCCCGCTGACGTCCCACGAGGACGACCCCGACCCCGGCTCTCGGCCGTCGCCCGGGTGGAGGTCGGTGCGTAGGGTCTGCGGGTGACCAGCCCCGTCCCCGACCCGGCGACCGACCCCCGCACGGTCGACGCCCTCTGCGAGCAGTTCGTCGACGACTCCTGCGCCCTCGACCCGCTGCTGGCGACCGAGATCGGCGCCCCGGGCCACGAGCACGCGCTCCCCGACCTCTCCCCCGACGGGTACGCCGCCCGCGAGGACCTCGCGCGCCGGGCCCACGCCGCCGTCACCGCGGCCACGCCGGTCGATGCGCGCGAGACCGTCGCTCGTGACGCGTTCCTGGAGCGGGTCGGGGTCGACCTCGAGCACGCCGACGCCGGGCTCGACCGCGCGCAGGTCAGCGTCATCGTCAGCGCCCTGCACCAGGTGCGCGGGTGCCTCGACCTGATGGCCACCGACACCGACGACGACTGGGCGGCGATCGAGTCCAGGCTGGCCGGGGTGCCGACCGCGCTGGAGGGCTACCGCACCACCCTCACGACGGAGGCCGATGCCGGGCGCGTGGTGGCCACCCGGCAGTACGTCGAGGTGGCGGCGCAGGTGCGCAACTGGACCGGCCAGCAGGGCCTCTCGGGCGACGTGTTCCTCGCCCTGGCCGAGCAGGCGCCCGAGCGGCTGCGCGGCGGCGTGCTCGAGGCGGGGCGCCGGGCCTCGGCGGCGTTCGCGGAGACCGGGCGCTTCCTGGAGCGTGACCTGGCCCCGCGCGGGCGGGAGCGCGAGGCCGTCGGGCGCGAGCACTACACGCTGGCGTCCCGGCGCTACCTCGGCGCCGCGGTCGACCTCGAGGAGACCTACGCCTGGGGCTGGGCGGAGCTCAAGCGGCTGGTCGACGACATGGAGGCCACCGCCGACCGGATCCTGCCGGGGGCGGGTGTCGCCGGGGCCGTGGCCCATCTCGACGCCGACCCCGCCACGCGGATCGCCACCAAGGAGGAGTTCCGCGACTGGATGCAGGACCTCGCGGACCGCACGATCGCTGCGCTGGACGGGGTGCACTTCGACGTCCCCGCGGAGATCCGGCGCATCGAGTGCCGCCTGGCCCCCACCAACGACGGCGGCATCTACTACACCGGCCCCTCGGAGGACTTCACCCGTCCCGGGCGGATGTGGTGGTCGGTGCCCGACAGCCAGACGACGTTCAGCCCCTGGCGCGAGGTGACGACGGTCTTCCACGAGGGCGTCCCGGGGCACCACCTGCAGGTCGGCCAGGCCGCCGTGCGCCGCGACCTGCTCAACCGGTGGCAGCGCTCGATGTGCTGGGTCAGCGGCCACGGCGAGGGCTGGGCGCTGTACGCCGAGCGACTGATGGACGACCTCGGCTTCCTGGCCGACCCGGCCCACCGCCTCGGCATGCTCGACGGTCAGACGATGCGCGCGGCCCGGGTCATCGTCGACCTCGGCATGCACCTCGAGCTGAGGATCCCGACCGACAACCCGTTCGGCTTCCGCCCCGGCGAGACGTGGACGCCGGCGCTGGGGCGCGAGTTCATGGGCCAGCACTGCCGGATGGACCCCTCGGTCATCGACTTCGAGGTCAAGCGCTACCTCGGCTGGCCGGGCCAGGCGCCGTCGTACAAGGTCGGGGAGCGGATCTGGCTGGAGGCACGCGACCAGGCGCAGGCCCGCCAGGGAGCGGCCTTCGACCTCCGGGCGTTCCACCGGGCCGCGCTCGACCTCGGGTCGCTCGGCCTCGACCCGCTCGTCACCGCGCTGGCCCGCCTGTGACCGCCCGGGTGCCGCTGGTCCTGGCCTCGGCCTCACCGGCTCGGCTGGCGACGTTGCGAGCCGCCGGGGTCGAGCCCGGCGTGATCGTCTCGGGCGTCGACGAGTCGCAGGTCACCGACCTGCCGGCAGCCGAGCTGGCCCTGCGGCTGGCCGGACTGAAGTGCGCCGCGGTCGCCGACCGTCCGGAGGTGCCGGCGGGCGCGCTGGTGCTGGGTTGCGACTCGGTCCTCGAGCTCGGCGGCGACGTGCTCGGCAAGCCCGACGACGCCGCCGACGCCGTCCTGCGCTGGCGCCGGATGCGCGGCGGGACGGGCGTCCTGCACAGCGGCCACAGCCTGCGCGACACCGGCTCGGGACGCGTGGTCGAGGCGACCGCGTCGACCACCGTCCACTTCGCCGACGTCAGCGACGAGGAGATCGAGGCGTACGTCGCCACCGGCGAGCCGCTGCACGTCGCCGGCGCCTTCACCGTCGACGGGCTCGGCGGCGCGTTCGTCACCGGCATCGAGGGCGACTTCCACAGCGTCGTGGGGGTCAGCCTCCCGCTGCTGCGCCGCCTGGTGCTCGACCTCGGGCACGCCTGGACCGATCTCTGGTCCCGATGAACCGACCAGCGATCCCCGGCGAGATCCGGGTCCTGATCGGCGCGGCGTTCGTGATCGCGATCGGCTTCGGGCTGGTCTCCCCCGTCCTCCCCGCCTACGCGCGCAGCTTCGACGTCGGCGTGGCGGCCGCGTCGGTCATCGTCTCCGCCTTCGCGTTCTTCCGGCTGGTCTTCGCCCCCGTCGGCGGCGCCCTGGTCACCCGGCTCGGTGAGCGCCCGGTCTACCTCACCGGCCTGCTCCTCGTCGCCGCCTCCTCCCTGGCCACGGCCTTCGCCCAGTCCTACGCCCAGCTCCTGGTCTTCCGTGGCCTCGGCGGCATCGGCTCGACCATGTTCACGGTCTCGGCGATGGCGTTGCTGGTCCGGCTCGCGCCGCCGACGATCCGCGGCCGGGTCTCCTCGGCGTACGCCAGCGCCTTCCTGGTCGGCGGCATGCTGGGTCCGGTGCTCGGCGGGCTGCTGGCCTCGCTCAGCCTGCGCCTGCCGTTCGTGGTGTACGCCGTCGCGCTGCTCGTGGCCGCCGCGGTGGTCGGGCTGCGACTGAGCGGCGCCCGGCTGCGGCCCTCCGACGACCGTCCGGCCGGGCCTCCGATGCTGCTGCGCGAGGCGCTGGGCCACTCGGCGTACCGGGCGGCGCTGGCCTCGGGCTTCGCCAACGGCTGGTGCAACTTCGGGGTCCGGGTGGCCGTGCTTCCGCAGTTCGCGGTGGCCGTCTACGACCGCACCTGGGTGGCCGGCGTGGCGCTGGCCGTCGCCGCGGTCGGCACCGCGGCCACGCTGCAGGTCGCGGGCCGGATGGCCGACTCGGTGGGCCGCCGCCCGCTGGTCATCACGGGCCTGGTGGCCACCGCCGTCGGCTTCGGGCTGATCGGCCTCAGCGGCGACCTGCTCCTGCTCCTGGTGCTCTCCGCGGTCTCGGGCCTCGGCGCCGGCCTGGTCAACCCCGGCCAGCAGGCCACCGTCGCCGACGTGATCGGCTCGGACCGCAGCGGCGGCTCGGTGCTGGCCGCGTTCCAGATGGCCCAGGACTCCGGCGCCATCGTCGGGCCGATCGCGATCGGCCTGATCGCCGACCGCGCCGGCTTCGGCTGGGCCTTCGGCGCCACCGCCGCCGTCAGCCTCCTGGCGCTGCTGCCGTGGCTCGTGGCCACCGAGACCCTCACCGAGCACGAGGGCGCCCCCTCGTGAGCCGTTCGGTCGTCGGGGTCAGCCGGTGAACAGCGTGACCACCTTGCGCAGGGTCTCGGTCACCCCGTAGGCCAACGGCACGACGACGATGCCCCACGCCACCACGATGCGTGCACTCATCGGGCGCTCCTCTCCATCTCGTCGACATGGCCCTCGCCGGCGGACCGGTCGTCGGTCGGCTCGTGGAAGCGCTCGGCCACCGGGCGGATCAGCAGGTTGGCCACGAACCCGACACCCAGCACGCCGACCATGGTGAGCAGCGCCGGACGGTAGTCCGCGGCGGTGAGCTCACCCGGGGTGCCCTGGGCGTCGAGGAACGCGTTGACGATGAGGGGGCCCACGATCCCGGCCGCGGCCCACGCGGTCAGCAGCCGCCCGTGGATCGCACCGACCTGGTAGGTCCCGAAGAGGTCGCGCAGGTAGGCCGGGACAGTGGCGAAGCCACCACCGTAGAAGGAGATGATCACGGCCGCGAACAGGACGAACAGCGCGGTCGTGGCCGACCCGAAGGTCGCGAGCAGGAAGTAGAGCCCGAGTCCCAGCCCGAGGTAGAGCATGTACATCGGCTTGCGTCCCACGACGTCGGAGGTCGAGGACCACAGGAAGCGTCCGGCCATGTTGGCGATCGACAGCAGGCCGACGAAGCCGCCGGCCGCCGCGGCGCTCACGCTGGAGGTGCTGCCCTCGCGGAAGAAGTCCTGGATCATCGGCGAGGCCTGCTCGAGGATGCCGATGCCGGCCGTGACGTTGCAGAAGAGCACGAGCCACAGCAGGTAGAACTGCGGCGTACGCACGGCGTTGGACGCCGACACGCTGGCGGTGGTCACCATCGACTTCGACTTGACCTGCGAGACGTCGAAGCCCTCGGGCTTCCAGTCGTCGGCCGGCACCCGCACCGTGAAGGCGCCGAACATCATGAAGGCCAGGTAGACCAGGCCGAGGGTCACGAACAGCATCGTCACGGCGTCGCCGCTGGCCACCGAGTCCGGGTTGCTCGCGTCGTACGACGAGTCGTAGAGCGCCATCAGGCGGGTGCTCACCGGGCTGGCCACCAGCGCCCCGCCACCGAAGCCCATGATCGCCATGCCGGTGGCCAGGCCGGGCCGGTCGGGGAACCACTTGATCAGCGTCGACACCGGCGAGATGTAGCCGATCCCGAGGCCGATGCCCCCGAGGAAGCCGTAGCCCAGGTAGACCAGCCACAGCTGACCGGTGCTGATGCCGAGCGCACCGACCAGGAAGCCGCTGGACCAGAAGAGGGCGGCGACGAACATCGCGGCCCGCGGGCCGTTGCGGTCCACCCACGTGCCCATGACGGCCGCGGAGAGCCCGAGCATCAGGATCGCGATCGAGAAGATCCAGCCGACCGCGGTCAGGCTGGTCTCGAAGTGGGCCACGAGCGCCCGCTTGTAGACGCTGGTCGCGTAGACCTGGCCGATGCACAGGTGCACCGCCAGCGCGGCCGGCGGGATCAGCCAGCGGCTGTAGCCGGGCCCCGCGACGGTGCGTTCACGGGAGAGGAAGGACGGGAGCACGAGAAGACCTCCGGGGTCGCGGCGCCGACGCACCGGGTGACGGGCATCACCGCGAGACCGATACCCCTCAGCCGGTCAACTATTCAACCGTCACTCGACGGGCAGGCCGAGCCCGCGCGCGATCAGCATCCGCTGGACCTCCGAGGTGCCCTCGCCGATCTCCAGCACCTTGGCGTCGCGGTAGAGGCGGGCGACGGGGTACTCCTCCATGAAGCCGTAGCCGCCGAAGACCTGCGTCGCGATCCGGGTGGCGGTGACGGCCGACTCGGTCGTGTAGAGCTTGGCCACGGCCGCGGCCTGCTTGAAGTCCTTCATCGCGCTCGAGCCGCCCTGACCACGGTCCATCGCGTCCTTCATCGCGGCCGCGCGGTAGGTCAGCAGGCGGCTCGCGTGGAGCATCACCTCGAGGTCGGCGATCTGGAACGCGACGCCCTGCTTGCGCCCGATGGGGCCGCCGAAGGTCTGGCGCTCGCCGGCGTACGCCAGGGAGTGGTCGAGGCAGGCCTGGATGCAGCCGACGGCCAGCGCCGCGATCGCCACCCGGCCGTCGTCGAGGGTGGAGAGGAACTGGGCGTAGCCGCGGCCCCGGTCGCCGAGCAGGTTGGCCTCGGGCACCCGGGCGTCCTCGAAGGTCAGCGGGTGGGTGTCGGAGGCGTGCCAGCCGAGCTTGTCGTAGGCCTTCTCGGCGGTGAAGCCGGGGGTGCCGCTGGGCACGATGATCGTGGAGATCTCCGGCTTGCCGCCCTCACGGACGCCGGTGCGGGCGGTGACCGTCACGCAGGTGGTGATCTCGGAGCCGGAGTTGGTGATGAACTGCTTGGCGCCGTTGACCACCCACTCGCCGTCGTGCAGCTCGGCCCGGGTGGCCGTGGCGCCGGCGTCGGACCCGGCCCCGGGCTCGGTGAGCCCGAACCCGGCCAGCGCGTCGCCCGCCACCAGCGCCGGGAGCCAGGTCTCCTTCTGCTCCTGCGTGCCGAAGGTGAGGATCGGGTTGATGCCGAGCCCGACCGCGGCCTCGAGGGTGATGCCCATCGACTGGTCGACGCGACCGATCTCCTCGATGGCCACGCACAGGCTGGTGAAGTCGCCGTCCTCCCCCGCGCCGCCGAACTCCTCCGGGGCGGTGAGGCCGAAGAGCCCGAGCTTGCCCATCTTCTGGACCAGGTCGATCGGGAAGTGGTGGTCGCGGTCCCACTGCGCGGCGTGGGGCGCGATCTCGGCCTCCGCGAAGTCGCGGACGCTGCGGCGGAACTCTTCGTGCTCGCGGGTCAGTTCGAAGCTCATGCCGGCCACGATACCCGCCAGGTTAGCGATTGTTAACCTGGCGACGGGACGAGCTCAGTCGCAGTTGTCGCAGAGCCCGGTGGCCGGGACGGCCATGAAGCAGCGCGGGCAGACCGTGATGGGGCGGTCGCTCTTGGCGACCCGCTTCGGCGCCGGGGGCGCAGCCTCGCGCGCCGGGCGGGCGGCGCGGGGAGCCGACGTACCGGGGGCGCGCGGGGCACGGGCCGTGCGGGCGGCCCGGGGTCGGCCTGCGGCGGGCGCGCTCAGCGGCTTCGGCTCGCCCCCGTCCGCGGGCGCCGAGCCGGCCCACCGGTAGCAGTCCAGTCGGCGGCGGGCGGCGGCGAGGTCGTCGCTGCCCGCCGCCGCGACCAGCGAGGTCAGGGGCGGTTCGCCGTGGTGCTCGCAGAGCGCCGCCACGGGTGCCAGCACCTTCGCCAGCCACCGGGACGGCGGCCGGGTGGTGTGGATGCCGGTCGCGGCGTGCAGGCGCTCCGCCAGCTCGGCCTCGCCCAGCACCGCGTGGTAGCGGCCTGCCGTCTCCACGAGCAGCTCGTGGGTCACCACCGCCCAGGCCGCCAACGCGTTGGCCTCCGAGGTCGGGAGCCCGTCGGGCTCGTGCCAGAACCCCTTGCGTTCCTGCAGGTACTCATCGGACACCCGGCGAGCATAGGCTCCGCGCATGACTGGGGCCGCACTGCACCGACGCCCCCGGACCTGGCTCCCCGCCGCGGGCTGCGCGGTCCTCTTCACGTCGACGCTGGTCGGGCTCCAGGTGCTCTTCCACGTCCGCTTCGAGCAACAACCCGTGCCGGGCCCCGACCCCACGTTCATCGACTGGTTGCTCCGCCTCCACGTCGGCTTCTGGGGCTCGGGTGCCTTCGACACCGAGCGGACCTCGTTGGTGGTGGCGAACGCCGCCGGCGGAGTCGTCCTGCTCCTCGTCGTGCTGCTGGTGGCGTGGATCGGGCTGCGCGGCCTGGCCCCCGGGTCGTCGCTGGTCTCGGCGTTCCTGGTCCTGTGGGCGGCGACCCTGCTGGCCGCGCCCCTGGCCCGGCTGACCACGACCCTGGTCGCCTACTCCGACGACCTGACCAGCAGCGCGGCCGGCCAGATGATCGCCGGCGCGACCCTCGGGGCGGTCTTCGCCCTCAAGTGGGGCTGGCCGGCGGCCCTGGTGGCGGCGATCTGGTGGCGGGTCGCGACGTCCCACCTAACCGACGCCACCGACACCGCCGACGGGGCGGGCGATAGCCTGCCCGGCGGAACATCGTCCGACGCCGGTCCCGGCGCGCCCATGCAGAGCAGGAGTCTCCGTGCCCCAGACGCCCCAGGTGAAGCCGCTGCAGAAGGTCCTGGTCGCCAACCGCGGTGAGATCGCGGTCCGGGTGATCCGGGCGTGCAAGGACGCCGGCATCGGCAGCGTGGCGGTCTACGCCGACCCCGACCGCGACGCGGTCTTCGTGCGTCTGGCCGACGAGGCCCACTCCCTCGGTGGCGCCACTCCGGCCGACTCCTACCTCGACATCGCCAAGATCATCGCGGTGGCCGAGAAGTCCGGCGCCGACTCGGTGCACCCCGGCTACGGCTTCCTGGCCGAGAACGCCGACTTCGCCCAGGCCGTGATCGACGCCGGGCTCGTCTGGATCGGTCCGCCTCCGGCCGCCATCGAGGCGCTCGGCGACAAGGCGAAGGCCAAGCACATCGCCGAGCGTGCCCAAGCGCCCCTCGCCCCGGGCACCAAGGACCCGGTCGCCGACGCGGACGAGGTCGTCGAGTTCGCCGAGGCCAACGGGCTGCCCGTGGCGATCAAGGCCGTCTTCGGTGGCGGCGGGCGCGGCCTGAAGGTCGCCCGCACCATGGAGGAGATCCCCGACGCCTACGAGTCCGCCGTCCGGGAGGCCATCAGCGCCTTCGGTCGCGGCGAGTGCCTGGTCGAGAAGTTCCTCGACAAGCCGCGTCACGTCGAGACCCAGTGCCTCGCCGACCAGCACGGCAACGTGGTCGTCGTCTCCACCCGCGACTGCTCGCTGCAGCGCCGCCACCAGAAGCTCGTCGAGGAGGCCCCCGCGCCGTTCCTCACCGACGACCAGGTCGCCAAGCTGTACGCCTCCTCCAAGGCCATCCTCCGTGAGGCCGAGTACGTCGGCGCCGGCACCTGCGAGTTCCTGATCGGCCAGGACGGCACGATCTCCTTCCTCGAGGTCAACACCCGTCTCCAGGTCGAGCACTGCGTCTCGGAGGAGGTCACCGGCATCGACCTCGTGCGCGAGATGTTCCGGATCGCCGCCGGCGAGGAGCTCGGCTACGACGACCCGACCGTCACCGGTCACTCCATCGAGTACCGCATCAACGCCGAGGACGGCGGCGCCAACTTCATGCCCGCCCCCGGCACCCTGTCGGCCTGGAGCCCGCCGCAGGGCCCGGGCATCCGCCTCGACGGCGGCTACGAGAACGGCGACACGATCCCGGGGGCCTTCGACTCGCTGATCGCCAAGCTGATCGTCACCGGCCGCGACCGCACCCAGGCCCTGGAGCGCTCGCGCCGCGCGCTCGACGAGTTCGTCGTCGACGGCATGCCCACGGTCATCCCGTTCCACCGGGCCGTGGTCTCCGACCCCGCGTTCGTCGGTGACGGCGAGACGTTCACGGTCTACACGCAGTGGATCGAGACCGACTTCGACAACCAGATCACGCCGTACGGCGGCGCCTCGGCCGAGGCCGACGAGCCCGTCGAGACCCAGCAGATCGTCGTCGAGGTCGGCGGCAAGCGGCTCGAGGTCGTGATCCCCTCCGGGCTCGGCGGCCTGTCCGCCGGTGGCGGCGGCGCCAAGAAGCCCAAGCGGGCCGCGGGCAAGAAGGCCGGCGCGGCCGCGAGCGGCGACGCCGTGACCAGCCCCATGCAGGGCACGATCGTGAAGGTCGTGGTCGAGGAGGGCCAGCAGGTCGCCGAGGGCGACCCGATCGTGGTGCTCGAGGCGATGAAGATGGAACAGCCGCTCAAGGCGCACAAGGCCGGCACCGTCACCGGCCTCGAGGCCGAGGTCGGCGCCACCGTCACCAACGGCGCCGTGATCTGCGAGCTCAAGGACTGAGCCCGACCAGGCTCGACGGTCTACCGCGGCGCTGACGCCACCGAGGGGCGAGCCGCGGCCGGGCCGTAGGTTTGTCCCATGGAAGCAGCTGTCGCCCTGCGCGAGCCGAGCGAGCGGGTCAGCCCCCGCGCCCGGACGATGTGGCGGGTGAGCGACCTGGTCGAGGGGTTGGTGCTGGTCGCCGGGCTGGCCGGGTTCGCCTTCGCCTTCGACTTCGTCGACCTGCGCTGGTGGATGGTGGCCATCGGGCTCGTGCTCGTCACGACGTACGCCGTCGTCGTCCCGCAGTGGCGCTACCTCGTGCACCGCTGGGAGGTCACCGAGACGGCGGTCTACACCCAGACCGGGTGGTGGGCCCGCGAGCGCCGGATCGCCCCCATGTCCCGGATCCAGACCGTCGACTACGCCGAGGGACCGGTCGCCCGGCTCTTCGGCCTGGCCACGGTCACCGTGACCACGGCCTCCGCGGCCGGCGCCCTGCAGATCGCCGGCCTGGACAAGGCCCGGGCCCGCCAGCTGGTCGACGAGCTGACGATGAAGGCGGACGCCGTCGAGGGCGACGCCACGTGAGTGGACCCGAACCGGTCGCGCCCGAACCGGTCGCGCCCGAACCGGTCGCGCCGACCGGTCGCGCCGAGGCCGCTCGTCCGCGACGCCGTCTGGCAGCGCCTGGACCCGCGGATGCTGCTGGTCCACCCCCTCCAGGAGGTGGGTCGCTTCATCGTGCCGCTGCTCGTCTTCGTGGTCGCGGGCACCGCGACCGGGAGCCCCTGGCAGTACCTGTTCATCGTCGTACCGGTGGGCCTGGGCCTGCTGAAGTACCTGACCACCAGCTTCCGGGTGGCGGACGGGCGCGTCGAGCTGCGGCGCGGGCTGCTCAGCCGCCACCTCCTCTCCGCCCCGGTCGACCGGGTCCGCACCGTCGACCTCACCGCCTCGCCGATCCACCGGGTCCTGGGCCTGACCACGGTGACGATCGGGACCGGGACGGCCTCCAACGACGGCGACGAGAAGCTCTCGCTCGACGGGCTGCCGGTGCCGCGGGCCCACGAGCTGCGGGCCGAGCTGTTGCGGATCGCCCCGGCCGACCACCACGGCAACCCCCACGGCGACCCCGCCGGTGACCCCGCCGACGCGGGCGCCCCGGTCCCGACGCCGTACCGCACCACGGCGGCGCTCGAGCCCGGCTGGCTGCGCTTCGCACCGTTCACCAGCAGCGGTGTGGTGATGGCCGCGGCGCTGCTCGGTGTGGGCAGCCAGCTGCTGACCACCATCGACTTCTACGCCCGGGTCGACCCCGACGTGGCCCTGGCCCTGCCGCTGTGGATCACCGTGATGATCGCGATCGCGGGGCTGGGGGTCGTGGCCGCGGTGCTGTCCGTGCTGGGCTACCTGGTCACGAACTGGTCCTACCGGCTCTCGCACGGCGACGGGTCCTGGCACGTCACGCGCGGCCTGCTCACCACCCGCGAGACCAGCCTCGACGACGAGCGCGTCGCCGGGGTGAGCGTGGGCGAACCACTGGGCCTGCGCCTGGCGCGCGGAGCCCGGTTGTCGGCGATCGTGACCGGGCTGCGCGCTGCGCAGGGCGGCTCGGGGCTGCTGCCTCCCGCGCCGCGCCGGGTGGTCGACCACGCCGCCGCCGAGGTGCTCGGCACGCTCGCCCCCGTCACCGGCCGCCTGCGCGGCCACGGGCCGCAGGCGACCCGCCGGCGCTACGTCCGCGCGCTGACCCCGGCACTGGTCCTGCTCGCTGTCGGCCTGGGCGTCTGGAGCGCCGGGTGGGTGCCGGGCTGGGTCCCCGCCGCGACCGTCCTGGCCGTCGTCGCCGCCCTCGGGCTGGCGCGTGACCGCGCCCGCGCGCTGGGCCACGACCTGGTCGACGGGTACGTCGTCGCGCGCTCGGGCAGCCTGATGCGCTCACGCGAGGCGCTGTCGACCGATCACGTCATCGGCTGGAACCTGCGTGCCACCTGGTTCCAGCGGCGCGCCGGACTCACCTCGCTGGTGGCCACCACGGCCGGGGGTCGGCAGTCGGTGACCGTCCTCGACGTGCCCGACGCGGCGGCGGTGGGCCTGGCCACGGCAGCCTCGCCCGAGCTGCTCGCCCAGTTCCACCGCTGAGGAGCGGCTCAGCGCTCGCAGCCGTGGCGCACCTCGGCCCGGCACACGTCGCGGCCGCCGTTGCCCCGCGCCGTGTCGCGGCCGGCTCCGCCGACCAGGACGTCGTTGCGGTCGCCGCCCTCCAGGTAGTCGTCGCCCGCGTAGGTGTGGGCCACCAGGACCTGCTCAGAGCCCACCGAGGCCACCTGGTCGGCTCGCGAGGTGCCCCGGAAGACCCAGCGGGCCGGACCGAGCAGCGCGTGCTCCTCGAAGCCACGGGCCACACCCCGGCTCGCCGGCCGCCCGACGACCTGCACCCGACCCGGGCCGGCGTGGAGCCGGATGGTGCTGCGCCGCTGTCCGGGCAGGTCGGCCGCCAGCATGAGGTAGTCGCGCCCCGATCCTCCGCGCAGCACCGACCCGCGACGGCCGGTGATCCGAGCGTTGAAGAAGTCGTCGCCCGCCCGGCCGTGCGCCGTCACGCGCTGCGCACCGTAGGAGACGAACGTGTCCCTGCCCGCGCCGAGGTCGACCCGGTCCGGGCCGGCCCGGCTCTTGACCCGGTCGTCGCCGGCGCCGGCGCTCACGACGTCGGCGTGACCGGTGCCGCGGCCGTCGGACTCGAGCTGCACGTCATCATCACCGTCTCCGGCGTCGATGACGTCCGGGCCACCACCGGAGCGGATCCGGTCGTCGAGGGGCGAGCCGGTGATCCGGTCCCCGTACGACGTCGCCACGACCATGATGCCGGGGTTCAGGGCGAAGGTGTCGTGCCCCTGCCCGACGCTCGTGCCGCTGGTGCCGTCGCCCAGGTCGAGGGTGATGGCGTTGCGGGCGTCGCTCCACAGCAGCTGGTCGGGCCGACGGTGGGGCGCCGTGCCGGGGTCGAGGTGGTCGTCGTCCGGCCCCCCGTAGAGCTGGTCGGTCCCCGCGTCGCCGCAGAGCACGTCGTCCCCCTCGCCCCCGCGGATCGTGTCGTCGCCGCCGAGCCCGGCGATCACGTCGGGCCCGTCGGTGCCGACGAGGTCGTCGCCACCCTCGGTCCCGACGATGGTCGCCTCCTGCCCGTCGCACGTCGCCACGAGCGCCCCCGCCGGTGGACCGGGGACCACCACCATCGCCGTGAGCAGCAGCAGGGGCACGGAGGTCGTCGAGGCCCACCGAAGTCGTCGCGAGAGAGGCAGCACGTCGACCACGGTACGCCGGTCGCGCCGGTCGCGGACCGTTCCACCGCTCGTACCTCGACCACCGCACGGTGGCGATCGCTCATAGGCTGTGCAGCATGTTCTCCAAGGTCCTGGTCGCCAACCGCGGCGAGATCGCCATCCGAGCGTTCCGCGCCGCCTACGAGGTGGGCGCGCGCACCGTCGCGGTCTTCCCGCACGAGGACCGCTGGTCCGAGCACCGGCTGAAGGCCGACGAGGCCTACGAGATCGGCGAACGCGGCCACCCGGTCCGGGCCTACCTCGACCCCGAGGGCATCGTCGAGGTCGCGGTGCGTGCCGGCGCCGACGCGGTCTACCCGGGCTACGGCTTCCTCTCCGAGAACCCCGACCTCGCCGAGGCCTGCGCCAACGCCGGCATCACGTTCGTGGGGCCGACCGCCGAGGTGCTGACCCTGACCGGCAACAAGGCCCGGGCGATCGCCGCGGCCAAGGCGGCCGGCGTACCGACGTTGGCCTCGGTCGAGCCCTCGACCGACGTCGACGCGCTGGTCTCCGCGGCCGACGCGCTGCCGTTCCCGCTCTTCGTCAAGGCCGTCGCCGGCGGTGGCGGTCGCGGCATGCGGCGCGTCGACGACCCCGCCAAGCTGCGGGAGGCGGTCGACACCTGCATGCGCGAGGCCGAGGGCGCCTTCGGCGACCCCACCGTGTTCATCGAGCAGGCCGTGGTCGACCCGCGCCACATCGAGGTGCAGATCCTCGCCGACGCCGAAGGCCACGTGATCCACCTCTACGAGCGCGACTGCTCGGTGCAGCGACGCCACCAGAAGGTCGTCGAGATCGCGCCCGCCCCGCACCTCGACCCCGACCTGCGCGACCGGATGTGCGCCGACGCCGTGCGGTTCGCCACCGAGATCGGCTACCGCAACGCCGGCACCGTGGAGTTCCTGCTCGACCCCGAGGGCAACTACGTCTTCATCGAGATGAACCCGCGGATCCAGGTCGAGCACACGGTCACCGAGGAGGTGACCGACGTCGACCTCGTGCAGTCGCAGCTACGGATCGCGGCGGGCGAGACGCTCGCCGACCTGGGCCTGACCCAGGACCGGATCTCGCTGCGGGGTGCCGCGCTGCAGTGCCGGATCACCACCGAGGACCCGAGCAACGACTTCCGCCCCGACACCGGCAAGATCACGACGTACCGCTCCCCCGGCGGCGCGGGCGTCCGCATCGACGGCGGCACGACCTACACCGGGGCCGAGGTGTCGCCGCACTTCGACTCGATGCTGGCCAAGCTCACCTGCCGGGGCCGCACCTTCGACATGGCGTTGCAGCGGGCGCGGCGCGCGGTGGCGGAGTTCCGGATCCGCGGCGTCTCGACCAACATCGCCTTCCTCCAGGCCGTGCTCGAGGACCCCGACTTCGCCGAGGGCCGGGTCACCACCGCCTTCATCGAGACCCACCCCCAGCTGATGCAGGCCCGCGGACAGTCGGACCGGGGCACCAAGATGCTCCACTACCTGGCCGACGTCACCGTCAACCGGCCGCACGGCGACGCCCCGGTGAGCCTCGACCCGGCCACCAAGCTGCCACCGACCAACCTCGCCGTCCCCGCCCCCGACGGCACCCGGCAGCTGCTGCTCGACGTCGGTCCGGAGGAGTTCGCCCGGCGGCTGCGGGCGCAGGACCGGGTCGCGGTCACCGACACCACCTTCCGCGACGCCCACCAGTCGCTGCTGGCGACCCGGGTCCGCACCCGCGACCTGCTCGCCGTCGCCGGTCACGTCGCCCGGACCACTCCCGAGCTCTGGTCGATCGAGGCCTGGGGCGGAGCGACGTACGACGTGGCCCTGCGCTTCCTCAGCGAGGACCCCTGGGAGCGGCTCGCCGCGCTGCGCCAGGAGGTGCCGAACATCTGCCTCCAGATGCTGCTGCGCGGGCGCAACACCGTCGGCTACACGCCCTACCCCACGGCCGTCACCCATGCCTTCGTCGACGAGGCGGCCGACACCGGGATCGACGTCTTCCGGATCTTCGACGCCCTCAACGACGTCGAGCAGATGCGGCCCGCGATCGAGGCGGTGCGCAGTCACGGCGGCAGCGTCGCGGAGGTGGCGCTCTGCTACACCGGCGACCTGTCGAACCCCGACGAGCGGCTCTACACGCTCGACTACTACCTGGCCCTCGCCGAGCGGATCGTCGACGCCGGCGCCCACGTGCTGGCGATCAAGGACATGGCCGGCCTGCTGCGGGCGCCCGCCGCCCGGACCCTGGTCACCGCGCTGCGCGACCGCTTCGAGCTGCCCGTCCACCTGCACACCCACGACACCGCCGGCGGCCAGCTGGCCACGCTGGTCGCGGCGATCGAGTCGGGCGTGGACGCCGTCGACGCCGCGTGCGCCTCGATGGCCGGCACCACCTCGCAGCCCGCGCTGTCCGCGCTGGTCTCGGCCACCGACCACTCCGCCCGCGAGACCGGCCTGTCGCTGGCGGCCGTCAACGCGCTGGAGCCCTACTGGGAGGCCACCCGCCGGGTCTACGCCCCCTTCGAGTCGGGGCTGCCCTCGCCCACCGGCCGGGTCTACCGGCACGAGATCCCCGGCGGCCAGCTCTCCAACCTGCGCCAGCAGGCCATCGCGCTGGGCCTCGGCGAGAAGTTCGAGCAGGTCGAGGACATGTACGCCGCGGCCAACGACATCCTCGGCAACATCGTGAAGGTCACCCCGTCGTCCAAGGTGGTCGGTGACCTCGCGCTGCAGCTGGTCGGGCTCGGGGCCGACCCGGCGGAGTTCGCCGCGGACCCCGGCAAGTTCGACCTCCCCGACTCCGTCGTCGGCTTCCTCCACGGCGAGCTCGGCGACCCGCCCGGCGGCTGGCCCGAGCCCTTCCGCACCAAGGCGCTCGAGGGCCGGGAGTGGACCGCACCCAGCGAGGAGCTCGCCGACGCCGACGCCGCGGACCTGGCCGGCAGCTCGGCCACCCGACGTACGACGCTCAACCGGCTGCTGTTCCCCGGGCCGACCAAGGACTTCCTCGAGGCTCGCGAGCGGTACGGCGACATCTCGGTGCTGCCGACCCTCGACTACCTCTACGGGCTGCGCCAGGGCGAGGAGCGCGAGGTCGTCATCGAGGAGGGCAAGACGATCATCCTGGGCGTGCAGGCGATCAGCGAGCCGGACGAGCGCGGCTTCCGCACGGTGATGGCGCTGATCAACGGCCAGCTGCGTCCGATCTCGGTGCGCGACACGAGCGTCTCCTCCGAGGTGACCGCGGCGGAGAAGGCCGACACCAGCCAGCCGGGCCACGTGGCCGCCCCCTTCCAGGGAGTGGTGACGCTCGCCGTCGAGGAGGGCGCCACCGTCAGCGCCGGCGACACCGTCGCCACGATCGAGGCGATGAAGATGGAGGCCTCGATCACCGCACCCGTCGACGGGACGGTCGAGCGGCTCGCGTTCTCCGGGACGCAGGCGGTCGAGGGTGGCGATCTCGTGGTGGTGCTGGGCTGAGGTCGGCTACAGGGTGAAGTAGGTCGACCGCAGGCCGAAGACGCTGCGGAAGGTGTCGCCGGGGATGGTGGTCGAGGTGCGGGAGCCGGTCAGCCGGATCGAGGTGACCCGGCCGCCCCACTGGCCGTGTCCGTCGCGGGCGGTGACCCGGGCGCCGGTGAAGGTGCCGAGCGCCGGGTAGGCCTGCTCGACCTCGCCGGGCGTCACGGTGTCGGTCCAGCCGCGGTAGGCGGTGTCGAAGGAGTCCTGCTGCGCGGGCAGGTAGGGCTGGGAGCCGGCCAGGCTCCAGCCGCCGTTGCTGGCCGAGAACTGGGTGAACGCCGGCTCTCCGCCGGCGACCCGGATCTGCTTCGCGGTGGCCGCGATGGCGGCGTCGGTGGCGGGGTGCTCGGCCGAGGCGCCTCCGTACACCTGGCAGGAGGAGGTGTCGCAGATCTGGTAGTGCCGGGCCAGGGGCGTACGGCGCTCGAACGCGGCGTAGGTGCGCGCGGCCACGGCCTGGGCCCGGACCGCCTCGGGGTGCCACAGCGCCGGCACCTCGCGCGGGACGACGCCGCGCAGGTAGTCCTCGAGGCGGACGACGTTGACGGTGTCGCCGCCGACGGCCCGGAGGCTGCCGCGGTAGGCGACCTGCTGGCGGGAGGTGACGACGAGGCTCACCGGCTTGTTGGCGGCGGAGAACTCGGCGGGGCCGCGGAGGGTGCGCAGCGTGCGCCACGACGACCTGAACCACTGCACCCGGGTGCGACCGCGCGAGACCGGGAGGAGCCGGAAGCGCGTCGCCCCCGGCCGGGCCCGCGCGACCTTGAGCTTCACCCCGCCGACCTGCTTGACGACCAGCCCACGGCGCGCGACCACGGTCACGTCGGGTGTGGTGTCGGCGCTCACCAGGACCGAGACCCGGCCGCCGGCCCGGCCCGGCTCGAGGCCCGGGTAGTAGAAGTCGAGGATGCGGGTGTGGCTGTGGCCCGCCTGGGCGCGGGACTGCGCGCCGTGCTGGGACAGGCCCCGGCCGTGCCCGTAGCCGTTGCCGGTCAGCGAGAGGCCTGCGCGTCGCTCGGCCCGGTCGGCGGGGTCGGCGGCGGGGTCGGCAGCAGCAGGAGTGGCCAGCGCCAAGGTGATGGCGAGGGCCAGCAGGAGCGGTCCGGGGGATGGCACCGGTCGACCCTACGTCGGGTCGGGCCGCCGTGCGGCGGGTTCAGGGGAGGCTTCAGACCCGGTGCATCCGTCGGGCGACCTCGGCGATGGAGCCGCTCAGCGAGGGGTAGACCGTGAAGGCCTGCGCCAGCTGGTCGGCGGTCAGCGACTCGGCGACCGCGATCGAGACCGCGTGGATCAGCTCGCTGGCCCGGGGGCCCACCACGACTCCGCCCACCACCACGCCCGTGCCGGCGCGGCAGAAGAGCTTCACGAAGCCGTCGCGGACGCCCTGCATCTTGGCCCGAGCGTTTCCGGACAGCGGGAGCATCAGGACCTCGGCCTGGATCTCCCCCGCGTCGACGGCCTGCTGCGACCAGCCCACGGTGGCGATCTCGGGGGCCGTGAAGACGTTGGAGGAGACCAGCTTCTGGTCCAGCGGCTTCACGGCGTCGCCGAGCAGGTGCCACATCGCGATCCGGCCCTGCATCGCCGCCACGGAGGCGAGCATGAAGACCCCGGTGCAGTCACCGGCGGCGTAGACCCCGCGCGCCGACGTGCGCGAGACGCGGTCGACGTTGACGAAGCCACCCTCCTTGAGCTGGACGCCGGCCTCCTCCAGACCCAGGTCGTCGGTCTTGGGCACCGAGCCCAGCGCGAGGATGCAGTGGGAGGCCTCGACGGTGCGGCCATCGGTGAGGGTGACCGTGACGACGTCCCCGTCGCGGGTCACCGACTCCATCCGCGAGCGCGACAGCACGGTCATCCCGCGGCGCTTGGAGACCTCCTCGAGCACGAGGGAGGCGTCGGCGTCCTCGCCGGGAAGCACCCGGTCGCGGGAGCTGACCAGCGTGACCGGGATGCCGAGGGCGAGGTAGCCGCTGGCGAACTCCGCCCCGGTCACCCCCGAGCCGACCACCACCAGTGAGGTGGGCGTCTCGGTCAGGTCGTAGACCTGCTCCCAGGTGAGGATCCGCTCGCCGTCGGGCTGAGCGGCGGGCAGCGTGCGCGGAGCCGCGCCGGTGGCGATCAGCACGGCGTCGGCGTCGTACGTCGTGTCGCCGACGACCACCCGGGCGGGGCCGTCGAGCCGCCCGCGACCCTGGACGACCCGGACTCCCTCGCGCTCGAGCCGGCCGGCGATGTCGGCGGACTGGTCGGCGGCCAGCTGCTTCACGCGCGCGTTGACCCGCGCCAGGTCGACGCGCAGCCGGGTGGCCGTGTCGCCCTCCCGGTCGTGGAAGTTGACCCCGAGCTCGGCGGCGCCGGCGACGTCGGCCATCAGCTCGGCGGTGGCGATCAGGGTCTTGCTCGGCACGCAGTCGGTGAGCACGGCCGATCCGCCGATCCCGTCGCTGTCGACGACGGTGACCTCCGCCCCGAGCTGGGCGGCCACCAGGGCCGCCTCGTAGCCGCCCGGTCCGCCCCCGATGATCACCACGCCTGCCATGCCGCTCATTCTTGCAGCGCTCGCAGGACCGCTCCCGCACGGGTCGCGTGGTGCCGCCCGCCCGCTCACCCCGCCCCCGCTGCAACGCGGAGTTATCCCCCTCTTCCGCGCCCCTGCAGACCCGCGGAAGTGCGGACAACTCCGCGGTAGAGCGATCCTGACAGCGACCAGGCGGTGCGGGTCAGAGGTTGATCATGTGCCCGGCGATGCCCTCGATCGCTTCCTTCATCGCCTCCGACAGCGTCGGGTGGGCGAAGACGTTGCGGGCGACCTCGTCGGCCGTGAGGTCCCACTGCTGGGCCAGCGTGAGCGCCGGCAACAGCTCGGTGACCTCGGGTCCGATCAGGTGGGCGCCGAGGATCTCGTGGTGCTCGGTGTCGGCGATGATCTTGACGAAGCCGACGCCATCGGCCATGCCGCGGGCCTTGCCGTTGGCCGAGAACGGGAACTGCGACACCTTGACGTCGTAGCCCTTCTCCTTGGCCTGCTCCTCGGTGTAGCCGAACGAGGCGATCTGCGGCTGGCAGAACGTGGCCCGCGGGATCATGTCGAAGTTGATCTCCATGGTCTCCGCACCGGCGATGGTCTCGGCGGCGACCACCCCCATCGCCTCGGCCGTGTGGGCGAGCATCAGCTTGCCGGTGACGTCACCGATGGCCCAGACGCCGTCGACGTTGGTACGGCCCCGCTCGTCGACGGCGATGGCCCCGCGCTCGGTGAGCTCGACGCCGGTGGCGTCGAGGCCGTAGCCCTCGACCCGCGGCGCGAAGCCGATGGCCTGCAGCACCTTGTCGGTCTCGAGGACCTCCTCCGAGCCGTCCTTGGAGACGGTGACCTTCACCTTGTCGCCCGAGTCGTCGATCTTCTCGACCTTGGTGGAGAGCATCACGGTGACGCCGAGCTTCTTGTACTGCTTGAGCAGCTCCTTGGACACGTCGGGGTCCTCGGTGGGCACCATCCGGTCGAGGAACTCCACGATCGTCACCTCGACCCCGAAGTTCTTCATGATGTAGGCGAACTCCACCCCGATCGCGCCGGAGCCGGCGATGACGATCGAGCCGGGCAGCTCCTCGTCGAGGATCTGCTCCTCGTAGGTCACCACCCGCTCGCTCAGCGAGGTACCGGGCACCAGCCGGGTCTGCGCGCCGGTGGCGATGATCAGGTCGTCGCACGTGTAGGAGGAGGTCGCGCCGTCCGCGTCGGTCACGTCCACGGCCTTCGGCCCGGTCAGGGTGCCGCGTCCGTCGATCTCGGTGATCTTGTTCTTCTTCATCAGGTAGTGCACGCCCTTGGCGCTGGCCTCGGCCACCTTGCGGCTGCGCTGGTGGGTCGGGGCGTAGGCCATCGTGGCGTCGCCCTCGATCCCGAACGTCTTCTTCTCGTGCGTGAGGATGTGGGAGATCTCGGCGTTGCGCAGCAGCGCCTTGGACGGGATGCAGCCCACGTTGAGGCACACCCCTCCCCAGTACTTCTCCTCCACCACGGCGACGTTCTTGCCGAGCTGGGCGGCGCGGATGGCGGCGACGTACCCACCGGGGCCGGCACCGAGGACGAGGACATCGAAGTGGCTGCTCACCGGCTCAGCCTAAGCCGTGCGCCGGACCACCCCAAGCGGGGCACTACCCTGCTGCTCGTGACGTTGTACGCCGCCTACGGGACCAACCTGGACCCCGCCCGGATGGGAGAGCACGCGCCGCACTCCCCGCTGCACACGACCGGCTGGCTCGTGGGGTGGCGCCTGACCTTCGGCGGGGAGGAGCACGGGTGGGACGGATCGCTGGCCACCCTGGTGCAGGACCCGCTGGAACAGGTCTTCGTCGCCGTCTACGACGTCACCCGCGACGACGAGCTCAAGCTCGACGGGTGGGAGGGCGCCGACTCGGGGCTCTACCGCAAGACCAAGGTGCGGGTGTCCACCATGGCCGGTGAGCACGTCGTGTGGACCTACGTCCTCGACGCCTACGAGGGCGGGCTGCCGTCCGCCTCCTACCTCGGTGTGCTGGCCGACGCGGCCGAGGCTGGGGACGCTCCGGTCGACTACGTCGCGGGCCTGCGTCGTCGACCGTGCCGGTCGACCGGCCTCTGAGGACCGGTCCGGGAAGAGCCCCCACGGGGTGGCTTAGGGTGCCCGTGTGACCACCACCCCCACGCCGTACGCCGCCGCCGAGGAGGCCGCCGCGCGGCTCGCCGAGCTCACCGGGGTGGAGCGCCACGACGTCGCCCTGGTCCTCGGGTCCGGCTGGCTCCCGGCCGTCGACGCCCTGGTCGAGGAGGCAGGTGGCGAGGTCGTCGCCGAGATCGCGACCACCGATCTGCCCGGCTTCAGCGCCGCCGCCGTCGCCGGCCACTCCGGCAGGATCCGCTCGGTCCGTGCCGGAGACCGACACCTGCTGATCTTCCTCAGCCGCACCCACTTCTACGAGGGCAAGGGGGTGGCTGCGGTCGTGCACGGCGTGCGTACGGCGGCGGCCGCCGGCTGCCGCGCGGTCCTGCTCACCAACGGCTGCGGGGGCCTGAAGGAAACGTGGTCCCCCGGCACACCGGTGCTGATCAGCGACCACATCAACCTCACCGGCTGCTCCCCCATCGAGGGCGCCACCTTCGTCGACCTGACCGACCTCTACTCCGCACGACTGCGCGCGCTGTGCCGCGAGATCGACCCGAGCCTCGACGAGGGCGTCTACGTGCAGTTCCCCGGACCTCACTACGAGACGCCGGCCGAGATCGGGATGGTCCGCGCGATCGGCGGTCATCTCGTGGGCATGAGCACCACCCTGGAGGCCATCGCCGCACGCGAGGCCGGCATGGAGGTGCTCGGCATCAGCCTGGTCACCAACCTCGCCGCCGGGATCAGCGGTCAGCCGCTGAACCACGAGGAGGTCCTCGAGGCGGGGCGGACCGCGGCCGCCCGGATGGGCGACCTGCTCGGCCGGATCGTCCCGAGGATCTGAGCTGAGGACGGACCGCCCGTGACGAGCCAGGCCGAGGAGACCCGCGCCCGCCTCATCGAGGCAGCGACCCGCGAGTTCGCCGCGCACGGCATCCACGCGGCGTCCCTGCTGGAGATCACCCGGCAGGCCGGACAGCGCAACCGCGGAGCCGTGCACTACCACTTCGGCTCCCGCGAGGGCATGCTCGCCGCCGTCCTCGAGCAGCAGGTGGACTTCCTGGCCGAGCGCGAGGTGGAGCTGCTCGCCCGGGCCCGGTCCGGGCCACCGGACGACCTGGCCCCGGTCATCGAGGCGTTCGTCTGCCCCGCGCTCGAGCTGGCCGACCAGGGCTGGCAGGGCCGCTGCTACCTGGTGATCCTGGCCGAGATCGTGGAGGACGACCCCACCTCGCTGGCCCCCGAGGTCGTCGAGGTCCTGGAGCGCACCGGCGGCCAGGCCGCGGTCAGCCTGCTCGAGGAACGCGTCCCCGCGATGCCCGAGCACGTGCTGGCGGAGCGGCTCTCGCTGATGATCAGCTTCCTCCTGCGCGCCGTGGCCGACCGGGCGCGCACCGACGAGCGCGCCGTACCGGGTCGGGCCCACCTCGGGACCGAGGCGTTCGTCGCCAACCTGGTGGCCATGGTCGGCGGGATGCTCACCGCCCCCGTGCCGCCCGCCGCCTCCACCGCCCCCACCCCCTCTCGAGGAGAACCATGAGGATCCTGGTCACCGGCGCTGCCGGCAGCATCGGGCAGGTCGTCATCCCCGGCCTCTGCGCGCGGGGGCATGACGTGGTCGGGCTCGATCTCTCACCGGCCCCGGGTGGGCACGAGGGGTCGTGGCACGTCGCCGACTGCTCCGACGCCGACGCCGTCCACGCCGTCTTCGAGGAGGAACCGCTGGTCGACGCCGTCCTCCACCTCGCCGGGCACCCCGGAGAGGCCGGACTGGCCGATTCGCTGACCTCGCACGTCGTGACCACGGCGGCCCTGCTCGACGCCTGCGTGGCCCACGGCGTGACCCGCCTGGTCTACGCCTCCTCCAACCACGCGGTCGGGCGCACGCCGCGCCGCGACCTGCTCACCGTCGAGACGCGGCCGCGGCCGGACACGTTCTACGGCGTGGGCAAGGTGGCCGCCGAGGCGGTGATGAGCCTGTACGCCGACCGCTACGACCTCGACACGATCTCCTGCCGGATCGGCTCCTTCCTGCCCGAGCCCACGACCCGGCGCCACCTGTCGACCTGGCTCTCCCACGACGACGCGGTCCGGATGGCGGAGGCGGCGCTGACGGCGCCGGCTCCGGGCTACCGCGTGCTCTACGGGATCTCGGCCAACACCCGCGCCTGGTGGGACCTCGCACCCGGCCGCGACCTGGGCTACGAGCCGACCGACGACGCCGAGGCGTTCGCGGACCGGGTCGCAGCGCGCGACGCCGACACCGACGAGGCGGCGTACGTCGGCGGGCCGTTCGTCGGCACCGAGCACGAGCGGACCGCCCTCGACCGGGCCTGACGCGACCAGACGCTGCTGACAGGACTTGGCCTGGCGTGGCAGTGTCGGCAGTCACACCAACTCGGAGGAGGAACCGGTGAGCAACGACCAGGACCAGAAGCAGGACCAGCAGCGCGACTACAAGCGCGACGACGACGACATCGGCGGCTACCGCGCGGTGGACGAGAAGCCCCCCGAGGACGAGATCCAGGAGATCGAGGAGGAGCGCGAGCGCCGCCTCGACCCGGACAACCGCCCCGAGAACGCGCAGGTCGACAACACCCAGCGCACGTTCGAGGACGGCGAGTTCAAGGACTGACCCGGGCGGGTCAGGCGTGGAGCGCGTCGTCGACCCGGTCGAGGCGCTTCATGACCGGCGTCGAGGTGACGCCGTGCACCAGCACCGAGGCGACCACCGTGAAGCCGACCGTCGACCACAGCCACGCCTCCTCGGCCAGGTCGAGGTGGCCGAAGGCGTAGGCGAGGTAGTACAGCGAGCCGACGCCGCGTACCCCGAAGAAGGCCACGGCGGCGCGCTCGCCGCGGCGCAGGCCTCCGGGGCTGTCGCTCGGGCGCGAGCGGACGGCCAGCGACGCGTAGCCGACGACCGGGCGGACGAGGAAGATCAGCGCGAGCCCGATGGCCACGCCCCGCCAGTCGAGGGCGGAGAGCAGCCCGCGGGAGACCGCGACGCCCAGCACCAGCAGGACGATCAATGTGAACAGCCGCTCCAGGCGCTCGACGACCTCGTGCATCGCCCGGTGGTAGTGGTGGTGCCGCTCGGCGGAGCGGAAGGTCATCGCGCAGGCGAAGACGGCGAGGAAGCCGTAGCCGCCCGCCACCTCGGCCGCGCCGTACGCCAGGACGAGCGCCGCGAGCGCCAGCAGCGGCTCGCCGCGCTCGGCCAGCCGCAGCGAGGGGCTGCGTGACCAGAACGCGACCCGGGCCAGCACCGCCCCGACCGCGATGCCGAGGGCGGCGCCGACGACGACCTTGCCGACGAGGTACCAGCCGAACCACTCCAGCGCCCAGCCGGAGACCGCGCCCTCGGTGCCGAGCAGGATCGCGACGTAGACGAACGGGAAGGCGAGCCCGTCGTTGAGCCCGGCCTCCGAGGTGAGCGTGAAGCGGACCTCGTCGGTCTCCCCCGGCGAGGCGCTGGGATCGTCGGGATCGGCGGCCTCGGCTGGGTCACCGGGCCCTGCGACCTCGGCGGGGTCGAGGGTCTGGGGGCCCGAGACCTGGACGTCGGAGGCCAGGACGGGGTCGGTGGGCGCGAGCACCGCCCCCAGCAGCAGCGCCGCCGCCGGCGCGAGCCCGGCCCACCAGCCGAGCAGCGCCACGGCGCCGATGCACAGCGGCATGGCCAGGCCGAGCAGCCGCCACGTGGTGGCCCAGCAGGTCCAGGTGCGTGCCCAGCCCTCGCCGCGCAGCCGTAGCGGCCGGTCGAGGGCGAGCCCGACCCCCATCAGCGCGACCAGCACGGTGAGCTCGGTGACGTGCTCGATGGTCGCCCTGTTCTCCCGCGGGTCGAGCGGGAAGCCGTCGGGCAGCGGGCTGAGCCCGATCAGCATGCCGGCGGCGATCAGCACCATGGGCGCGGAGACGGCCCATCGGCTGAGCAGGTCGGGGAGCACGACCGCGAGCAGCAGCCCGACCCCGAAGACCAGGTAGACCAGGTCGCTGCTCATGCTCGGGTCCTCACGCCGGGAGGTTAGCGGGAGTCGCCAACAGCATCGAGGACCGAGGTCGCCCGCGACATATGACCGCTGGCGGTTTGAGCGCTGGAAGCCCGGGTAAAGAGGCCACACTGCGGACTCGTGTCCGGAGCGCTCCACCGGGTCACCCACCCTCGACAGAGAGACCATCCATGACCACGTTCCCCTCCGGCCGCCGCCTGGCGACCGCCGCCGTCCTCGCCGTCGGCCTCGCCTCCCCCGCAGCCGTGTCCACCGCGGCTCACGCCGACACCGCGGCCAAGCGCATCTGCGCCTACGACCACTCGTTCGTCAAGAAGACCGAGCGCGGCAAGCCGGTGTGGATGCCCACGAGCCGCCACTGGCGCTCGCCGAGCAACAAGAGCGGCTGGCAGCAGGGCGGCAGCCAGGGCTACTCGGAGTCAGAGGGCCGGCTCGACGCCAAGACCAAGGGGTCCTCCGACACCACCGGTGGCGGCGGCTCCATCGGCATCCCCGGTGTGGGCAGCGTGAGCGGCGAGTACAACCACACCTGGAACCGCAGCACCACGGGCACCGACACGACCAGCCGCACGTACTCCTCGACGGTCAACCTGCCCGCGGGCAAGATCTCCCGGATGCGGGTCTACCAGGCGGGGTTCAAGTTCAAGTACACCTACGTGGTGGTCTACGAGGGCGGCCCGAGCTGCAGGAACAAGACGTACACCAAGATCGCGGCCCTGCCGGTGAAGAAGAGCGTGACCGCCCAGCTGGTCGAGCTCTACTCCCTGCGCGGCAAGACCAAGCCGCGCTGACCCCTCGGCTGTAGGACATCGCCGTGGCGGCGACCAGCGTCAGTCCGGGACGACGGACGACGACCCGGTCGCCGCCACGGAGGCCGACCCGGGCGAGCCGGGGATGGCCAGTGGCAGGTCGACCGGGGCGTGCAGGCGTACGACGACCCGGTCGCCGGCCACCACCGTCACCTCGTAGCGCAGCCCCGGGTAGCGACGGTGTGCGCCGACCGCGGCGAGGTAGTCCGCCACGGCGGCCCGGGCGTGGGCCCGCGAGATGTCCAGCGGGGCCTCGCTGACGCCCTCGGTGTAGACGTCGCCACCGGCGACCCCGAGGTCGGACCCGTGCAGCGCGGCGCCGTCGGCCAGGCTGTCGAGCCCCTGGCGCTGGACGTAGGCCGCCGTCGCGTCGACGACCACGCCGATCAGCAGCAGCACGATGGCCGCGAACCCGACGATCAGCACCGTGACCTGACCCCGTTCATCCCGAGCACGAGCACGAGCCCGAGCCCGAGCCTCGGAACGGCGGCTCACCGGATCTCCTCGTACTGACCGATGGGCACGGTGTGCGAGGCGTCGAGCGCGAAGCCCGGCCGGCCGCCCCCGAGGACGTCGGGCAGCAGCGGCAGGTCGACCCGCGAGTCGACACGGACCGTGATCACCGCGCCCCCGCTGTGGCAGGTGGATCCGGGCGACTCGCAGGTGATCCGCACCGCGAGCGGCCCGTCGGCCGGCAGCCCCTGGTCGACCAACGTCTGTCGCGCCGCGGCACGGGCCCGACGCTCGCCCTCGACGTCGGTCGGAGCCAGCGCGTAGGCCCGCCCCGCGGCTCGCGCCGCCCCGCTCACCCCGAACGCCCCCCGCTGCACCTCGAAGACCGACAGCACGACCCACACCAGCGGCACCAGCAGGATCAGCCCCAGCCACACGAACTCCACGATCGCGCTCCCCCGCTGGTCGCGAAGCCTCCGGTGGTCGGGACGAGGTGGTTTCGTGGCTCGCTGCGCTCGCACCTCAACCATCGTGGGCTTGCCGAGAGCCCTCACGGCGCCTCCTCCACAGCCCGCCCGGTGACCACCAGCGGCACCGCCGGCCCGAAGAGCCCGAGCGCCGGCACCTCGGCGCGCACGGTCACCCGCACCCCGGGCGCCCCGCCCACCAGCGCCGGCGCCGCCGAGACCTGCCGGGCGTAGCGGCCCGAGACGGCCCCCGCGATCTGCGCCCGCGTGGTCGCGACCCCCTCCGCGGGCCCCCGGTCGGCGGTGGCCGCCACGCGAGCGCCCTCGGAGGCCGCCGAGGCCAGCGTGTTGCGGACCAGCAGCACCAGCCCGACCTGCACGATGCCGAGGAACAACGGCACGAGCACGACGGTGACCAGCACGAAGTCGACCACCGCCGACCCGTGCTCGCCCCGGGCCGAGCGCCTCACTGCACGGAGTTGAGCGCGTCTCGCAGCATCTGCCGGAGCTCCGGTCCGGCGACGGTCGTGAGGATGGCCACGATCCCCGCGGACATCACCGTGATCATCACCCAGCCGGGTACGTCGCCACGCTCGTCGCCAGGCCCGTCGCGACGCCGAGCCGGCCGCGGCACCAGCACGACGGTGCGGAGCAGCAGCAGCGTCACGACCTCGATCAGCTTCCTCATGGACTTTCACCTTTCCGAGACATCTGGGGTTGCGGGCTAGGGCGTGGTCAGCGAGAGACCGACCACGCCGGGCCAGAACGCGAACATGATCGTGACGGGCAGCACGAGGAAGACGACCGGCACCATCATCAGCACCTCACGCCGTGCGGCGACCTCGATCAGCTCGCGTCGGCCGGCCTCGCGCACGTCGCCGGCCTGGGCGTGCAGGACGTCGGCGAGCGGGGTGCCGCGCTCGATGGCCACCGCGATGCCCTGCGCGAAGCGCGACACCAGCGGCAGACCGGTGGCGCCCGCCATCCGGTCGAAGGCAGCGCCCACCGGCTCGCCCGTGCGGACGGCGGCCAGCACCCGACCCAGGTCGCGCGAGAGCTCGCCGCCACTGCGACGTACGACGCGGTCCAGCGCCGCCACCGGGCTCTCCCCGGCGGCGACGGCCAGGGCGAGCAGCTCGGCCACGGCAGGGAACTCGGCGGTGATGCGTCGCTCGCGGTCGCGGGCCTGACCGCTGAGCCGCTGGTCGCGCCAGACCACGCCCCCGGCGAAACCCACGACACACAGCAACGCGGAGACGACGACGCTGCCGGGGTCCGACCAGGCCCGCAGCAGCCCCCAGGCCGCGGCGACAGCGAAGCCGGCCAACCCCCACAGCACCTGCTCGACCCGGAAGTCCGGCACGCTCTTGTCGATGGCCGCCCGCTCCAGCCGTCGCTCCACCGACGTGGCGCCACCGAGCACCCGCTCCACGGCACTCGCGAGCCCCCGCAGCGGCGCACCGAGGACCGGCCCGGCCAGCCCGGGCAGACCGCTGACCGAGGCAGGGACGCGCAGCGACGGGACGCGGCCGACCTGCGGCAGGTCGCGCAGGTAGGGCAGCACGCGCAGCGTCAGCTGGGGACGCCGGACGGCCTGCACGCGCGTGAGCACGAGCAGCAGGCCCAGCCCTGCGCACAGCCCCAGCACGGCGCCCCAGCCCGCGGGGCTCACGTCGTCCCCTCGGCTCCGGCGAGGATCCGTCGCTCGACGGGGAGCCGGCCGATGCGCATCATCATCCGGTAGGCCACCACGCAGGCGGCCGCGCCGACCATGAGGATGAGGGTGCCGACGGGGGTCGCGAAGCGGCGTACGGCCTCGGTCTGCAGCGACATCAGCAGCAGCACCACCCACGGCGAGGCCACCGCCAGCCGGGCGCCGTTGACCGCCCACGCCTGTCGGGCCTCCAGCTCGGAACGGGTGCGGACGTCGTCACGCAGGTAGCCGGACAGGTTGCGCAGCAACCGGCCCAGGTCGCCGCCGCCGACCTCGCGGGCGACCCGGAGCCCCTCGACCACGCGGTCGCCGACCGGGTCGGCCAGGCGGTCCTTGAGCCGGTCGAGGCTCTCGGAGAACCGTCCGCTGACCTGGTAGTCGAGGGCGAAGGCCTCGAAGGCGGGACGCAGCGGCTCGGGCCCGCGGACCGAGAGGCCGGCCAACGCGTCGGGCAGCGACAGCCCGGCGCGGACGCCGGAGGCCAGGTTGTCCACGGCCTCGGGCCACACCTCGGCCAGCTCGCGCTGGCGTCGCCGGGCGCGTCCGGTCACGACCGCGACGGGCAGGTAGGCGCCCAGCAGTCCGAAGACCGCGGCCACCGGAGGCGTGCGCGAGGCCACCTGCATGACCACCGTCGCCAGCACCCCGGTCACCACGCAGACCAGCGCGAACGCGACGGTCGAGACCTCCTCGAGCCCGGCGCGGTGCAGGAGCCGGGCGGAGCGCCTGGCAGGCTCCGCCCGACTCGGTCTGCGGGGCAGGGCGAAGGCCGACCAGACCAGCGTCAGGCCGACGCCCACACCCAGTCCGACCAGCGCGCCCATCGCGGTCCCTCAGTGACCCTCGGAGAGCAGGGCGTGGACGTCGATGCCCGCCCTGTCGAAGAGCTCGCGGCGCGGGGGCATGCCGTGGCCGCGACGCAGGTCGCCCCCACCGGACCCGCCCGCGCCCTGCCGCTCGAAGATCGACTCGGTCTCGATCACGTCGCTCTCCACCCGCCCGGGCACGCCCACGATCTCGTTGACCCGGCGTACGCCATGGCCGTCGACACCGAGGTGGACCACGAGGTCGACCGACGCCGCCACGGTCGGCACGACGAAGCGCGCAGAGATGTTCTCCCCCGCCAGGAGCGGCAACGTGCAGACCTTGACCAGGGCCTCGCGCGCACTGTTGGCGTGCAGGGTGCACATGCCGGGCAGCCCGGCGTTGAGGGCGAGAAGCAGGTCGAGGCACTCCTCGGCCCGGACCTCCCCCACGATGATCCGGCTCGGGCGCATCCGCAGCGCCTCCTTGACCAGGTCACGCAGCCGGATCTCGCCGGTGCCCTCCAGCCCGGACTGGCGGGTCTGCATCGGCACCCAGTCGGGGTGGGGGAAGCGCAGCTCGAAGACCTCCTCCGCGCTCACCACCCGCTCGCCGCCGGGGATCGCCGAGGCCAGGCAGTTGAGCATCGTCGTCTTTCCGGCCTGGGTGCCGCCCGCCACCAGGATGTTGAGCCCGGCCCGCACCGAGGCCTCCAGGAACGCCGCCGCGCGGGGCGTGAGGCTGCCCAGGTCGACGAGGTCGGACAGCCGGCCGGCGCGCAGCACGAACTTGCGGATGTTGACCGCGCTGAAGCCGCGACTGATCCCCTCCAGCACCACGTGGAGCCGGTGGCCCTCGGGCAGCATCGCGTCGACGAACGGCCGACTGACGTCGATGCGACGTCCGCTCGACTTCAGCATCCGCTCGACCAGCTCGGTCACCTGCGCCTGGGTCAGCATCAGGTTGGTCAGCTCGTGCCGCCCGTGGCGGGCGATGAACACCCGGCTCGGGTCGTTGATCCAGATCTCCTCCACCGCCGGGTCGTCGAGGAACGGCTGCAGCGCGCCGAAGCCCGAGACCCGCGCGACCAGCTCACCGACCAACCGGTCGGCGTCCACCACCGGCGCGACCATGCCGGTCAGGCTCCGCTCGTCGTGCTCGCGCACCACGCCCTCGGCGATGCGACGTACGACGCCCGCGTCGCGCTGCGGGTCGACCCCCTCGCGACGCACCAACGCCCGCACGTGCTCGTCGAGGTCGTCGACCAGGCCCGCGGCATGGCCCGCGGGCTGGCCCACGTCGACCACCGCGTCCGGCAACCAGGACTGCCGTACGCGCGATTGAACAGGCGTCACCGCCATCAGGTACCTCTCCCGAGATCGAGGTGCCCCGTCAGCGCAAGGTCATCGTGCTGCGCCACATCTGGGACCTCTCGGTCGAGGATACCGCAGCCGACCTCGGCATCAGCCCAGGGACGGTCAAGACGCAGACCCGCGACGCCCTGGCCGCGCTGCGGCGCGTACCCCAGTCCGATTTCGGCACCCCCTCCCTGCAGGAGAAGAGCGATGAGGGACCAGGACGTCATCACGCGGCTCGTGGAGCTGCACACCATATCCACGCACCGCTCCCCCCCCTGCTGAACGCTGCACCTCGAAACTAAGGCACACCCCGCACCCAGGACCACCCCCGAGACGCAACCTGTGGAGGAACCGGCTCACCCGGGGTCACCCTCGCCCCACCAGCCTCCCCAGTCCCCGGACGACTCCACGATCGGAGGTGCCCGTGACGTGCGGATCAGTTCGGTCGGGGTCCTCGGCCAGCATCTTGTCCAGGACCTCCCGCAGGTGAGCGGTGTCCCGACCTGGCTGGGACAGCGATCCGGCTCGGGTCGCCTGGCCGCGTCCGATAATCCTTTGACCGCGCCGTGCGGCACTGTCACCTTGATGAGCACACCGCATCGAGTTCCACGCGCGGAGGACCAGTTGCTCAGGGCCGCCAGCACTCACCGACTCGGCGCCCGCATCTGAGGGAGAGACCCTGTGACCACGCATGCTGCCCACTCGAGACGCCTGGTCACCGCCGTAGCCGTGCTTGCCCTGGCGATGACCCCGATGGCGTGCGGCGAAGGCTCCTCGGGTGACTCTGGCGCTGCGGGATCGAGGTCGACGGAAGCGTCGTCCCCCGAGGAAGACGGCCTGTCCTTGGTCGTGATCGGAGACTCGATTCCGGTCACCGGCCAGTCCTGCTCAGGGTGCAGCGGGTTCGCGGACCAGTACGGGGAGGCCGTCGAGCAGGCCACGGGAAGGCCGGTCACGGTCCAGAACCTGGCGCAGCAGACGGGGCTCACGCTGCCGCAGCTCGTCGACGACCTCGACTCCTACCAGGAGCCGCTGGCCGCAGCGGACGTCATCCTCGTCGGCATCGCCCACAACAGCTTCGAGCTCAACGCCGACGAGCCCTGCGGTCGCCCTCTCGTCGACGACTCCCCGGACTGGTCCGCGGTGGACGCGCAGTGTGCCGAGGAGTCCGCGGCCGCCCACGAGGCGCTGTACCGGAGCCTGTACTCCCAGGTCGCCGCCTGGCGGCAGGGAGAGCCGACGATCCTGCGGACCATCAACCGCTACAACGACTGGATCCCGGCCGACCCGGTCGGCTGGACGACCGACCAGTCCGAGAGGACCAAGACGATGCTCGACGCGTGGAACACCATGCTGTGCGCCAGCGCGACGGAGAGCGGCTTCGGCTGCGCCGACGTCTACCACGCTTTCAACGGACCCGACGGACTGAAGCCGTCAGCCGATCTCGTCGGCCCGGACACCGTGCATCCCTCGCAGCTCGGGCACGACGAGATCGCCGCCGTGCTCGAGTCCCAGGGGTTCGCCCCTCTGACCTGATCGCCTGCGTGCTCGACAAGTGGAGCCCGCGTACTCATGCCCTCCGGACCCCCACCCCTCTAACGTGCAGAGCACCAACGAGGGAGCAGACATGAGCATCACGACCAACCACCCGGCGGCACCCGGCGTCCGGGTCCGCAGCGCAGCGGCACTGGCCGTGCCCGGCGTCCTGGCCTTCACCGTCCCGCTCCTCGGTTTCCTGGCCTCGTTGCTGCTGCTGCCCCTCGCCGCACGGGTGCGCTCCCGGCTGTGGCCGACAACCCCACCGCTCGTGGGACTCGCCTGCGGCGCCCTCGCGGTGGTCGGGCTGTGGCTGCCCGCCGCGCTCGCGGTGGCGTCCGGTGGCCGCCTGGGATCCGAGTCCACCGCCTGGCTGATCATCCCGCTGTGCGCCCCGTCGGGGATCGCGCTCCTCGTCCCCGCCGCGCTGGCCGTCGCCACCTACCTCCTCGGCCTGGGGGCCAGCGTTGCCGTGCGCACCCCGTGGCCCTGGGTGGTGGGAGCCGTCGCTGCTCCCCTGGCGTACTGGGCGGCCAGCCACTGGCTGGTCGACTTCGCCTGCGTCGCCTGAGCTCAGAGCACCTTGAACAGGAAGGCCTGGGCCGGCCACGGCGGCCGTCCTCTGACCGTGTCGGGCCCTCGTCCTCGGGTGGTTCCGTGGCCCCTCAACCAACGGAGGGCGCCCGCACGGAGCCACCGGGCGTGACGTCGCCGTCGCCCTGCAGCGCCGCCCGGAAGCTCGGCGTGGCTTGGAGGGCCACGATGTCGGCGGGCATCTCGATGCCAGCCTCGTCGAGAGCCGTCTTGACCGCGTCGATCGCGCGGTGCAGGACGACGCGTGACCCGTGCTGCGGTGACGCCGTCCAGAAGCGGGCCTCGAGGTCGACGGTCGAGACCCCCAACGTCTGGATCAGCGCCTCGGGGGCGGGCTCGGCGTGGACGCCGTCGACCCGGGTGAGCGCGGCGACGATCACCTCGGCGGCCTCGGCGGGGTCGTTCTCGTAGGCGATGCCGACGACGAAGGCGATCCGCCGTCGCTCGAAGTGCGTCTGCACCCGGATCACGTTCTTGTAGACGTCGCGGTTGGGGATCAGGATCAGCTGGCCGTCGAAGGTCTTGATCCGCGTCTCGCGGATCGTGATCGCCTCGACCGTGCCGGTGTGTCCCTGGACCTCGATCTGGTCGCCCCCGGCGAACGGTTGACGGAAGAGCATCAGCACCCCCGACAGGGTGTTCTCCAGGATGTCCTGGAAGGCGAAGCCCAGCGCGAGCGAGAAGAACCCGAGGCCGGCCAGCAGGTCGACGGGCTTGACCGAGGGGAAGGCGATCGCCACCCCCGCCAGCACGGAGACGAAGACCAGCGTCCACCCGGCGAGCTTGCTCATCACGGTCGCGAAGCTCGGCGTGTGCGTGCGCGCGAACCAGTGGCGCAGCGACCACCGCAGCAGCCTGGCCAGCGCCCACCCGAGGAGCACCACCACCAGGGCGACCCCGATCCGCGGGAGCGCGCGGAGCAGGCTGTCGCCCATCCGCTGGGCGGACTCCGAGACCTCCTCGGTCCAGCCGGAGCTCACCAGGATCAGGTACCGGTGCATCAACGTCCCTCCGCAGGCTGGCGGGCCTCACCCTAGACGACGACCGGACTGACCGGCCCTGCCAGCGCTCCCACATCGGCCACTGGCACTTCCGGCCGGATCGACCCGGAGCGCGACGTGGCGGCCCGGCGCCCGGCTCAGCCGTCGCGCTTGCCCCGCAACGCCTCGCGGGTCGTGACGACGGCGCGGGTGGTGTCGTCGTAGGTGCGCTGGGCGACAGCCACGAAGAGGCAGTCGATCGCCATCAGCTGGCTGATCCGCGACGACAGGGCCGCAGCGCGGAAGACGCTGTCGCGTCCGGCCGCGAAGAGCACGTGCCCGGCACTCGCGGTGAGGGGCGAGCGGCGGGCGCCGGTGATGGCGACGGTGGTCGCGCCCGCTCCCCCGGCGGCCTGCAGGAACGAGACCGCCTCCCCCGTGCGGCCCGAGCTGGACACGGCGATGGCGACATCACCCGTGGTGAGGAGCGACGCCTCGGTCAGCGCGACGTGGTGGTCGGCTGAGGCGCGCGAGGCCAGCCCGATCCGGAGCAGCTTGAGGTCGAGGTCGGCCGCCACGAGGCCGGACGCCCCCGCGCCGTAGACGACGACCCTGCGGGCCGCGGCCACCGCGTCGGCGATCTGCTCGATCACGGCGGCGTCGATGTGCGAGGCGGTCTCGCGGATCGCCTGCTGCTCGGCCCCCGAGATCTTCTCGATCACCTCGCGGATGGAGTCGTGGGCATCGATGTCGCCGGTGACCTGGTGCTGTCGGCGGCGCTGGCCCCCTGCGGCCGCGAGGGCCAGCCGGAGGTCGGCGTACCCCCGGAACCCCAGCGCGCGGGCGGCGCGCACGATCGTTGCCTCGCTCGTTCCCGCGAGCGCGGCGAGCTGCTGGATGGTGGAGCGCGACACCGTCTCAGGGTCGTCGAGCGCCAGCCGGGCGACCCTCGCCGAGGCCGGCGGCAGCGCGGGCAACCGGGTGCGGATCCGGGCGGTGAGCCCGTCGCCGTCGACCTCGACCGGGACTGTGTCGCTCACCGCGTGACCCACGCACCGGCGGCGATGAAACTTTTCTCCATGCATCTCACGCTACGCGAAGGTAATTGACGTCGCGTCGCGACGCGTCCTACCTTGCCCGGTGTCACGCCATCTCGGGCGCGCCACCTCTCGGAAGGCTCCACCGATGCAGACCCTCGACCTGATCGTGATCGTCGTCTACCTCGCCGGCTCGGCCTGGCTGGGTCTCCGCCTCTCCGGCAGGCAGAAGGACCTCCGGGGCTACTTCCTCGGCAACCGCGACCTGCCCTGGTGGGCGGTCTGCCTCTCGGTGGTCGCCACCGAGACCAGCGCGCTGACGGTGATCAGCGTCCCGACCGTGGCCTACCTCGGCAACGTCACGTTCCTCCAGGTGGCTCTCGGCTACCTGCTCGGCCGCATCGTCGTCGCGTTCGTGCTGCTGCCGCGCTACTACCGCGGCGAGATGACCACGGCCTACGCCTACCTCGGGCAGCGCTTCGGTCGGGGCATGCAGGGCACGGCGTCCGTAGCGTTCGTCTTCACCCGGCTTCTGGCCGACGGGGTGCGGCTCTTCGCCGCCGCGATCCCGATGAAGGTGATCCTCGACGGCCTCGGCGTCGACCTCTCGTTCTTCGCGATCATCGCGATCCTCGGCCTGGTCACCGTGGCCTACACGTTGGTCGGCGGGATCCGGGCCGTGGTCTGGGTCGACGTGCTCCAGATGAGCCTGTACGTCGTCGGCGGCGTGGTCGCGCTCGTCTTCATCACCACCAGCCTCGACGTCAACTTCCTCGCCGCCGCAGCCGACGCCGGCAAGACCCAGGTCCTCGACTTCCGCTCCAACCCGATCTCCGCGCCGTACGCGTTCATCACCGCGGTCATCGGCGGGGCCCTGCTGTCCACGGCCTCGCACGGCGCCGACCAGATCATCGTCCAGCGGCTGCTCACCTGCCGCACGCTGAAGGACGCCCAGCGCGCGGTCATCGGCAGCGCGGTCGTGGTCTTCGTCCAGTTCGCGCTGTTCCTCGGCGTCGGTCTGGGCCTCTGGAGCTACTACGAGGGCCGATCCCCCGAGGCGCTCGGGCTCCAGACCGGCGACCAGATCTTTCCGACGTTCATCGTCGACGTCCTGCCCGCGGGCGTGTCCGGCCTTCTCCTTGCGGGCATCATGGCCTCGGCCATGAGCACGCTGTCCTCGTCGCTCTCGGCGCTGTCGTCGTCGACGATGACCGACCTCTTCGAGAAGTTCAGCAACCGCACGCTCACCGACGCCGAGGGCCTCCGTCTCGGCCGGGTCTTCACCCTCGGCTGGGGCCTGGTCTTCATCGGCGCCGCGGCGTTGTTCACCGGCACCGACAACCCCGTGGTGGAGCTCGGGCTCAGCGTCGCCGGCCTCACCTACGGCGGCCTGCTCGGATCGTTCTTCCTCGGCCTGTGGGTGCGCCGGGCCCGGCAGAGCGACGCGGTCGCGGGCTTCGCGACCGCCGTAGTGGTGATGTCCTACCTGTTCCTCTTCGAGCGCGACCTGATCGGCTTCACCTGGTACACCGCGATCGGCGTGGTCATCACGCTCGCCGTCGGCTGGCTGCTCTCCCGTCGGCACGCCGACGACTCACCGCTGGCCGACCACGCCGCCGAGGAGGCAACGCGCCTCGCCTCGACCTGACCGACACCGGTCGAGCCGGTCGAGACCATGCCTCCGCCGCACGACCGCCTCGCCGTAGTGTGGCGACCCGGGCAGGGAGGGCTGTGACATTGTCGGATCCAGAGCAGGACTCACCCCTCCTGCGCGCCGCCATCCAGGACCGCGACCTGCGTGCCCAGCCCACGCAGGCACGGGTCGGACGGTTCCGAGCTGCGTCCGGCGGGGCCGGGGTCGTCGTCACGGCGGTCGGGCTGGCCGTGGTCGCCGGGTGGGCGCTCGACGTGGAGGGTCTCAAGCAGGTCGCCCCCGGCCTGGTCACGATGAAGCTCAACACTGCCGTCAGCCTCAGTGTCCTGGGCGTGTGCGTGTGGTGGCTCGCGCGGCGCTCGGTCGGCCCCCCGGCCCGACGCGGCGTGGCGTTGCTCGCCGGTGTGGTGGGTCTGCTGGGTGCGGCGACGCTGGTCGAGTACGCCGCCGGGCTGGACCTGCGGATCGACAACCCGCTGGGGCTGGACCGCGCCGATGCGATCGCGACCAGCGAGCCCGGTCGCATGTCACCGATGACGGCCCTGGCCATCTGCGGCGTCGCCGCCTCCTTGCTCGCGCTGCTGGGCCGACGGGTCCGAGCCGCGCAGGCGCTCGCCTGGGCGGCGTTCGCCCTGAGCGCCGCCGCGGTGATCGGCTACCTGTTCGCGATCGAGACGCTCTACCGGGTCCAGCTCTACACCTCCATGGCGCTCCACACCGCCCTCGCGCTGATGCTGCTGAGCGTCGCTGTCCTCGGTCTGCGAGCCGGCGAGGGTTTCATGCTGATCGCGACCGGCGACACCGCTGGCGGCGTCGTCGTCCGGCGGCTGCTTCCCTTGGTCCTGCTCGTGCCCACGACGGTCGGCGGTCTCCTGGTGGTCGGCCTCGACCGCGGCTGGTACGACGACCGGTCCGCACTGGCCGTGCTCGTGTCGGCGACGGTCGCCACCGGGACGGCGGCGGTCTGGGTCCAGGGTCGCCGGATGCGCCACGTCGACCTGCGGCGCGCCGGTGCCGAGGACGTCCTGCACCAGCTCGAGGCGAGCCTCGTCGAGCGGGACCGGCTGACCCTCAAGCTGACCAGCAGCGAGCGGCACGCGCGCGAGGTGGTGGCCAACTCCGCGGACGCCTACATCGCGCTGTCCTCGGAGGGCTTCGTCGAGGCCTGGAACGACCGCGCGACGGCTCTGTTCGGGTGGTCGCGCGAGGAGGCGAACGGGCGGAGGCTCGACGAGCTCATCATCCCGACCGAGCTCGTCGCCGCCCATCGGGCCGGTCTGGTCCGTGCGGCCAAGGCCGGTCACGGGCCGCTGCTCGGACGGCCCGTCGAGGTCGAGGCCGTGCACCGCGCCGGCCACCGATTTCACGTCGAGCTCACGATCTGGGCGGTTCCCGACGAGGACCGGCTGGGCTTCCACGCCTTCCTGCGCGACGTCACCGTGCGGAGGGCCGCCGAGGCCGAGCTGCGCCGGGTCAACGACGACCTCAGCCAGTTCGCCGGTGTGGTCGCCCACGACCTCAGGAGCCCCCTGACCGTGATCGCGGGTTTCGCGCAGCTGCTGGACGAGCACACCGAGGGCACCGAGACCGACGTCCGGGCCCACGAGTGGATCACCCGGATGGACGCCGCGGCCCAGCGCGGCCAGGACCTGATCACCGACCTCCTGGCCTTCACCCAGGTGGGCCAGGACGACCTCGTGACCACGCCCGTGGACCTCCACGTCCTGCTCCACGACGTGGTCGAGGAGCAGCGCGCCCTCGGTCACGAGCAGGCGAGCATCGAGATCGCCACGCTGCCCACGGTCGAGGGCGACCCCCGGCTGCTGCGCCAGCTGTTCGCCAACCTCGTCGGCAACGCCCTGAAGTACGCCGGCGCCGACGCCCCGGCGACCGTGTCCGTCGACCTCGCTCCCGAGGAGACTCCGGGTCGCATCGTCCTCCGGGTGAGTGACAACGGACCCGGCGTCGCGGCGGAAGACCGCACCCGCATCTTCGACATGTTCCAGCGCGGCGGCGACGTCGGCACGGTCACCGGCACCGGCATCGGCCTGGCCATCGGCCGCCGGGTGGTCGAGCGGCACCACGGCCGGATCTGGGTGGAGGAGGCAGACCTCGGCGGGTCGGCCTTCCACGTCGAGCTCCCGTGCGCCCTGCTCCCCCGCTGAGGCCAGCGCACCGGCAGCGCACCGGCGGCCGGAGCGCGCTGGTTACCCGACGAGCGAGACCAGGTCGGCGATGGAGTCGACGACCCGGGTGGGCCGGTAAGGGTAGGTCTCGACCTGGTCCGGCTGCGTGGACCCGGTCATCACCAGGACGGTGCGCAGCCCGGCCTCGAGCCCGCTCTTGATGTCGGTGTCCATCCGGTCTCCCACCATGACCGTGGTCTCCGAGTGCGCCTCGAGCCGGTTGAGGGCGCTGCGCATCATCAGCGGGTTGGGCTTGCCCACGTAGTAGGGCTCGCGGTTCGTGGCGGTGCTGATCAGTGCGGCCACCGAGCCGCAGGCCGGCAGCTTGCCCTGCGGGCTCGGTCCGCTCGGGTCGGGGTTGGTGGCGATGAAACGGGCCCCGGCGTCGATCAGCCGGATCGCGCGGGTGATCGCCTCGAAGGAGTACGTGCGGGTCTCCCCCAGCACGACGTAGTCGGGCTCGTGGTCGGTCATCACGTAGCCGATGTCGTGGAGCGCGGTGGTCAGCCCCGCCTCCCCGACGACGTACGCCGACCCTCCCGGACGCTGGTCGTGCAGGAAGTCGGCGGTGGCCAGCGCCGAGGTCCAGATGGCCTCCTCGGGCACGTCGATGCCGCTGCGCAGCAGCCGCACCCGCAGGTCACGAGGGGTGAAGATCGAGTTGTTGGTCAGCACCAGGAACGGGATGTCGGCGCGCTTCAGCGCCTCGATGAAGTCCTCGGCGCCCTCGATGGGCTCCTCCTCGTGGACCAGCACGCCGTCCATGTCGGTCAGCCAGGTCTCGACGGGTCGCTGGTCGCTCATGCGCCCATCATGGGCCACGGCGTCGCAGGTCAACGACGCGGCAGCAGCACCGACATCTTGTCCTTGTCGTCGTGCCGGTCCTCGAGCCAGCCGCCGAGCCCCTCGACGATCAGCCGCGCCCGACGCACGTAGGCGTCGTCGTCCTCCCGACCGGCCGCAGCGGCGTGCGGCTCGTGGGCCCCGAGGACGTCGATGCGCAGCGTGGTCGTGTCGCCCTCGAGGACGAGACGGACATCGCCCATCCCGTGGGCCAGCGTGTCCGCCAGCAGCATGTCGAGCACGGTCTCGACCGGCCCCGGAGTGAACAGCAGGTCGTGCTCGCCCTCGACCGCGGCCGTGAAGCCACGACCGCGGTGGTCCAACGCATCGGCCCAGCGCTGGGCCGAGATCGTGGCCAGGTCGCGCAGCGGGATCTCCGCCCCCGCCATGATCGCCGACGCGCGGGCCAGGTCGACCAGCTCGCCGGCCGCGGCGTCGAGCTCGGCCACCGCCTGGAGACCCCGAGCAGCGGCCGCGCGGGCGTCGGCCGAGACGTCGTCGCTGACCACCAGCTCGTCGAGCTGGAGACGCAGGCTCGTCAGCGGCGTGCGCAGCACGTGCGAGGCGTGCAGGGCGAAGCGCTGCTCGCGCTCCAGCCGGTCGCGCAGCTGGCCGGCGCTGTTGCCGAGCGCCCGGGCGATCGCCTGGGCCTCGGGGTTGGCCGACGTCGGCAGGTCGAGGTCGAAGCGGCCCCGGCCCAGCGCGGCCGCCGCCTCGGCGAGCTGACGGAACGGCTGCGAGAGCGAACGCGCGATCAGGTAGCCGGAGACCCCCGAGAGGAGGGTCACGGCCGCGACCAGCAGCAGCTTGGTCGTGACGGGGCCCCCGACGATCTCGAGCGGGCTGGGCGCACCACGCTGCATCTTCACGAAGCCGCCCTGCACCGGCAGCGACGTGGAGACGGCCCCTCGGGCCTCGAAACGCGAGCCGACGACCGCGACGTCGTCGCCGTCCTTGAGGACGAGCTCCACGGCGTCGTCGTCGGAGATCAGCGTGCGGAGCAGGGCCTCGTCGACCGTGCCGCCCTCGCTCAGACGCTGGTCGACCACCTCCGCCACGGCGGTGGCCTGGCTCGTCAATTGAGTGCCTGTGCGCTCGCGCCGCTCGCCCTCCTGGGCGTAGCCGGCGATCAGCGCTGCCCCGAAGACCAGGCACAGGGTCAGCAGGACGAAGGCGGCCGTCAACCGCTCACGCATCTGGACCTTCCAAGCGGAAGCCGACCCCCCGGACCGCCACCACGCGTTCGACGACACCGACGCTGTCGAGCTTCTGGCGCAGGCGCCCGATGGTCACGTCGAGGGTCTTGGTGGAGCCGTACCAGTTCTCGTCCCACACGTCGGCCATCAGCTTGCCCCGGGAGACGACCTTGTCGCGGTTGGCCGCCAGGATGTTGAGGACGTCGAACTCCTTGCCGGTCAAGGGCACCTCGTCGTCGCCGGAGTAGACCCGGCGTGCCGCCACGTCGATGCGCAACCCACCCTCGGGGACCTCCTCGGTGCCGAGCGCTCCGCTGCCCGTGCGCCGCAGCAGCGCCCGGACCCGCGCCTGGAGCTCGGCGAGCCCGAACGGCTTCGCGAGGTAGTCATCGGCGCCGTAGTCGAGCCCGACCACCCGGTCGAGCTCGCCGGCTCGCGCGGTCACGATCATGATCGCGCCCTCGAACCCGCCCTCGCGGGCCTTGCGGCAGACGTCGAGCCCGTCCATGTCGGGGAGTCCCAGGTCGAGGATGACGACCTCGACGTTGCCGAGCCCCATCTCCTCGAGCGCCTTCTCACCGGTCTCGACCCACAGGACCTCGTAGCCCTCACGCTCCAACGTGCGGACCAACGGGAAGGCAATGTCCTCCTCGTCCTCGACGACCATGACCCGGTGAACCATGACAGGAGCATAGGGCGTGGCGTACGCCGTCACCGGACGAACTCTCCCAACACGACCCGGGGACGCGCCGGCGGGGTCGACCGGCCGAGATCGCGACCGCCGGCCACGACCAGCGCCGCGGCGGCCACGGCCACCAGCAGGGACCAGGCCCACCACGCGAAGCGGATCAGGAAGGCGTGACCCACGAAGGGCACCGCGAGGACCACCCGGGGCAGCGTGGTCTGCTCGCGGGTGTCGATCGACCCGGAGTCGGGCATCGCCCGGCGGTCGGCCTGGGTGCGCACGAAGCCCGGGCCCAGCGCGGACACGCGGTGGGTGACCAGGTGTCCGTCGCTCGCGCGGGCGTAGGTGACGACGTCGCCGACCTCGAGGTCGCCGACCGGGACCCGCTGCTCGAAGACCATCGTGCCCCGGGCGAGATCGCCGCCCATGCTGTCGTTGGACACGACGTAGCGCTCGAAGCCGAGCATCGTCGGCAGGATGGCCAGGATGGTGACGGGCGTCAGCAGCACGAGGGCGAGCAGCGTCCACGGTCGAGGCGCGTGCGCACGCTGCGCAGGCACCGCCGTGATCTCCATGTGTCGCTCCCGTGCTGTTCCGTGGTGCCCCATGTCGCCGCCCGGAAGTGACTCACCGCAGACATCCACCAGGCGTCCTCGCAGGTACCCCGACGGGGCTTCCCACATCGGCCGAAGGGGTCACGCCGGGTCCTGGGCCCACACGCCCCGTCCCCCCACGGCACGCGGCGCAGCACTCGCGCGAGACCATCTCGGGATGACCCGAGCCGTCCGTCTTGCGACTGGACAAGAGCGTAGCCAGCACGCCACCACGGCTGCGCCACACGGTGAACACGCTGGGGCCACCGTCGGGTAACAACCTCAGGCGAAGAGGTCGCCGTGCTCCGCGACGCGCTCCAGCACCTGCTCGAAGCGCAGCTGCTCCAGGCCCAGCGGGTCCTCGGCCCCTGCGGCCACCTCCGCCCACGTCACCGGCGCCGCGACGAAGGGTCGCTCCCGCCCGCGCAGCGAGTACGGCGCGATCGTGGTCTTCGACCCGGCGTTCTGCGACCAGTCGAGGAAGACCTTCCCGCCCCGCTTGCTCTTGGTCATCGTCGCCGTCACCTCGTGGGGGCGGGCGCGCTGCAGGTCCTCCGCGACGGTCCGCGCCAGCGCGGTCGACTCATCGGACGGCAGCCGCCTCGGCAGGTCGGCATAGAGGTGCAGTCCCTTGCTGCCGCTGGTGACCGGCTTGGCGTCGAGACCGTGCTCGGCGAGCGACTCGCGCACCCGGAGCGCCACCTGGCAGCACTCGTGGAGACCGGCGGGCTCGCCCGGGTCGAGGTCGATCACGAGCCGGTCGGCGTGGCGCGGCCGGCCGTTGCGGCCCACCGTCCACTGGTGCACGTGCAGCTCGAGCGCCGCGAGGTTGACCAGCCAGGTCAAGGTGGCGAGGTCGTCGACCACCGGGAAGGTGAGCTCGGTGTCGCCCTTGCCGGACCGGCTACCGGTCGTCGGGACCGTCACGGTGCGCACCCAGGACGGCGTGCCGGCGGGGACGTTCTTCTCGAAGAAGCTCATGTCCTCGACGCCGTGCGGCCACCGGATCCGGGTCACCGCGCGGTCGGCGAGGTGCGGCAGCATCGTCGGGGCGATCTGGGCGTAGTAGCTGAGCACCTCCCCCTTCGTGGTGCCCGTGCGCGGGTAGAGCACCTTGTCGAGGCTGCTGATCTTGAGCGTCCGGCCGTCGACGTCGACCAGCACCTCCTGCTTCTCCGGCTTGTCGCGAGCGGCCATCACAGGTCCTCCGGGCCGACGTCGTCGCGCACCCCGCGGAACGACGGCTGGCGCAGCCGCTCGTAGCCGGCGCCGTGGGTGTCGACGTCGACGACCAGGGTCGGCTCGACCCAGCGGGTCCCGCGCGCGTCCACCCGCGGCACCTCGTCGGCGAAGGGGCTCGCGGCGCGGGCCAGCGGCTCGACCAGGCCGGTGAGCAGCCGGGAGGCCCGCGCGCCGATGCCACTTCCCACGCGGCCGCGGTAGACCAGACCGTCCGGCGTCGGCTGCCCCACGAGCAGGGCGGCGAGCCGGTCGGTGGTGCCCTCCTGAGGACGCCAGCCGCCGACGACGTAGGAGGCGCGGTGGCGGTGCGCCATCTTGCGCCAGTGGGCGCTGCGCTGGCCGAAGACGTAGCGGCTGTCGAGGCGCTTGCTGACGATGCCCTCCAGCCCCTGGTGCCGGGTCGCGTCCCACAGCATCACGCCGTCGTCGTACGCCGGGGGCACCTGCCAGGGCGTGTCCGCGAGCAGCCCCGTCAGCAGGACCCGCCGCTGGGCCAGCGGCTCGTCGGTGAGGTCGCGCCCGTCGAGACGGAGCAGGTCGAAGACCATGAAGGTCACCGGCACCGTCGCGACCAGACGCGCCACCGAGGTCGCGCGGCGCACGTGCATCCGCTCCTGCAGCACCCGGAAGTCCGGGATCCCGGAGTCGTTGAGCGCGATCACCTCGCCGTCGACGAGCAGGTCGCGCTCCCCGCACGGCGAGACCGCGACGTCGGGCCAGGCCGCTGTGACGTCGTTGTCGTTGCGGCTGGTGAGCCGGATCCGACCGTCACGGGTCTCGGCGAGGATCCGCATCCCGTCCCACTTGACCTCGTGCGACCACCCGGCGCCGACGGGCACGTCGGTGCCGGGGGTGGCGAGCATGGGACGCATGCGCCCATCATGCCGGGAGTCCCGCGCTGCTCCGCGACGACGAGGTCCGACCCGCGTTACGCTCAGGGGATGCGGGCAATCTGGAAGGGCGCGGTGTCGTTCGGACTGGTCAGCGTGCCGGTCAAGCTGTACGCGGCGACCGAGAGCCATGACGTGTCGTTCCGGCAGGTGCACGCCAAGGACGGCGGCCGGATCAAGTACCAACGGATCTGCTCGATCGACGGCGAGGAGGTCCCCTACGCCGACATCGCCAAGGGCTACGAGACCGAGGACGGCGAGATGGTCATCCTCAGCGACGACGACCTGGCTGAGCTGCCCATGACGTCCTCACGCGAGATCGCGGTCGAGAAGTTCGTGCCCACGGACCAGATCGACCCGATGCTGCTCGAGAAGTCCTACTACCTCGAGCCGGAGAAGACCGGTGCCAAGCCCTACGCGCTGCTGCGCCAGGCGCTGCTCGACGCCGACCGGATGGCCGTCGTGACCGTGGCCCTGCGCCAGCGCACCACGATCGCGGTGCTCCGGGTCAAGGACGACGTGATCGTCCTGCAGACCATGATGTGGCCCGACGAGATCCGCACCCCCGACTTCTCGGTCGAGACCGGTGAGGTCAAGGACGCCGAGGTCAAGATGGCCACCATGCTGGTCGAGACGCTGGCCGGCGACTTCGACGCGAGCGAGTTCGAGGACGACTACGCCGGGGCCGTCGAGGCGATGGTGAAGGCCAAGATCGAGGGCGGCGAGATCAAGCGCACGCCGACGTCGACGAAGTCCTCCGGCGAGGTGGTCGACCTGCTCGCCGCGCTGCAGCGCTCGGTCGACGCTGCGAAGACCGCCCGCGGTGAGGACACCGGCTCGGACTCGCGGACTCCGGCTCCGGCTCGGACACCGGCTCGGACACCGGCACCAAGAAGACGACCAAGAAGACCGCCAAGAAGGCGGCCCCCAGCGGCTCGGGCTCGAAGAAGACGGCGGCCAAGAAGACCGCCACCAAGAAGACCGCCGCCAAGAAGAGCACCACCAAGAAGTCGGCGGCGCGCAAGGCCAGCTGAGGCTCGCCTCGCGACGACGGCGCACCGAGGAGAACTGATGACCAGCACCCTCAGCGGAGCCCCGACCTGGGTCGAGCTCGTGACCCGCGACACCGAGGAGGCGATCGCGTTCTACGGCGGCCTGTTCGGGTGGAGCGCCGAGGTCAGCGGCCCCGAGTACGGCGGCTACATCACCTTCCAGCACGACGGCGTGCCGGTGGCCGGCTGCATGAGCCTCGAGGAGCCCGACGTCCCGTCGTCCTGGTCGGTCTACCTGGCCAGCGACGACGCGGCGGCCACCGCGGCGAGCGTGCGCGAGCACGGCGGCCAGGTCTACGTGGAGCCCATGAAGATCGGCGACATGGGCCACATGGCGTTCGGGGCCGATCCGTCCGGCGCGGCCGTAGGGATCTGGCAGAACACCGAACCGACCGGCCTCGGCGAGCGCCGTGACCCCGGTTCGCCGGTGTGGTTCGAGCTGCACTCCAACGCCTACGCCCAGGCGGTCGACTTCTACCGCGACGTCTTCGGCTGGGACACCGAGACGATGTCGGACACCGCCTCGTTCCGCTACACCACGCTCGGCCACGGCGACGACGCGGTCGCCGGGATCCTCGACGACGGCTCGGGGCCGTCGTACTGGACCTTCTACGTCGCCGTCGCCGACACCGACCAGACCGCAGCGACCGCCGTCAGCCTGGGCGGAGGCGTCGACGAGGCCGCCCAGGACTCGCCGTTCGGGCGGATGGCGCGCCTGGTCGACCCCGCCGGCCTCTCCTTCATGGTGCTCGGACCCAACACCGCGGCCTGAGCGCTCAACCGCACGCCCGCACGGCCTCGGCCGTCGCGGCGCGCAGCGCGTGGCCCACCTCGGCGGCCACCGCCACCGCGAGGTCGCGCGCCGACTCGCCGTCGACCTCGGGCACGAGCCGGTGGACCACGCCGTCGGCGAGCAGGTCGCAGGCTCCCACCCGCTGCGACTCGGCCAGCTCGGCGGCGTGCGAGGTGTCGCCGTGCACGATCATGGAGGCCCCCTCGGGTGGCAGCGGTGAGAGCCAGGAGTGCTCGGTGGCCACGATCGTGTCGGCCGGCAGCAGCGCCAGTGCCCCGCCGCCGCAGCCCTCGCCGAGCAGCACCGCGACGGTCGGCACCGACATGGTGGTGAGGGTGGCGATGCAGCGGGCGATCTCACCGGCGATCGCCCCCTCCTCGGCTCGCGCGGACAGCTCGGCGCCGGGGGTGTCGATCACGGTGACCAGGGGCAACCCCAGCTCGTCGGCCAACCGCATCGCGCGCCGGGCCTCGCGCAGCGCGCCGGGGCCCATCGGGTGGGCGGCGTCCTGCCGGCTGCGGTCCTGCCCGACGACCACGCACGGCTGCCCGTCGAGCCGGGTCAGGGCCACGATGACGGTCTCGTCGCGCTCCCCCTCGTCGGTGCCGCGCAGCCGCACGGTGCTCTCGCAGCCGTGCCGGAGCAGGTGGCGCACGCCGGCCCGCCCGGGCTCGCGGCTGCGCTGGATCGTCGTCCACACCGGGGTGGGCGGTCCGGGCGGGGTGGTGCGGCGCGGCAGCCGACCGGGCGTGGGCGGGTCGACCAGCACCGCCAGCGCGTGGTCGACCAGCGCCGGCAGCTCCTCGGCCGGCACGACGGCGTCGATGACGCCCTTGGCCGCGAGGTTCTCGGCGGTCTGGACGTCGCGTGGGAAGGGCTCGCCGTTGAGCCCCTCGTAGACCTTCGGGCCCAGGAAGCCCACGAGGGCCTCGGGCTCGGCGACGGTGATGTGGCCCAGGGAGCCCCAGGACGCGTAGACCCCGCCGGTCGTGGGATGGCGCAGGTGGACCAGGTAGGGCAGACCCGCAGCCCGGTGGGCCATCAGGGCCCGCGAGATCTCCACCATCCGTACGAAGGCGGGCGTGCCCTCCTGCATGCGGGTGCCGCCCGACGCGGTCGAGGCCAGCACCGGCAGACCCTCGGCCGTGGCGCGGCGCACGGCGGCGACGATGCGCTCGGCGGCCGCGCGCCCGATGGAGCCGGCCAGGAAGCCGAACTCGTTGACCACGAAGGCCACCGGCCGGCCGTGCACCTCACCGCGTCCGGTCAGCACCGACTCGTCGGTGCCGGCCTTCTCGCGGGCCCGGGCCAGCGCGGCGCGGTAGTCGTCGTCGAGGTGGGAGACGTCGATCGGCTCGTCCCACGACTCGAGGCTGCCGGGGTCGAGGACGAGGTCGAGCAGCTCGGCCGCCGACCAGCGACGGCGCGAGCCGCTCACGCCTTCCCCGGGTGCGGTGTGGCGTCGAGCCAGGCCCGGACCGCCGCGCCGTGCTGGTCGAGCACGGGCGGGGCGGCGTGGTCGCGCGGGGTGACCTCGTCGCCGGTGGCATCGAAGAAGCGCAGCGGCGGACCGGGCAGGCTCACCGGGCCCAGCGTGGGGTGCTCGACGTCGATCAGCAGCCCCTGGCTGCGGGTCTGGTCCCAGTCGTAGACCTCGTCGAGGGTGCGCACCTTGCCGGCGGGTACGCCGACCTCGGCCAGCCGGGCCAGCAGCGGCTCGGCGTCCCAGTCGGCGAAGGCGCCCTCGAGCAGCGCGATCACCCGCTCGCGGGCGGCGACCCGCTCGGAGTTGGTGGCGATGCCCTCGGCGTCGGGGTCGAGCCCGAAACCGGCGCAGAAGCGGCGCCACAGCCCCTCGCTGCCGAGGGCGATCTGCACCGCGCCGTCGCGGCAGTGGAAGAGCCCGTAGGGAACGATCGAGGGGTGGTGGTTGCCCTGGGCGCGGCCCACCTCACCGGCCACCGTCCACCGGGTCCCCTGGAAGGCGTGCACGCCGACCACCGAGGCCAGCAGCGAGGTGCGCACGACGGTGCCGCGGCCGGTGCGCTCCCGCTCGTGCAGGGCGGCGAGCACCCCCGTGACGCCGTACATGCCGGAGAGCAGGTCGGCGATCGGCACCCCCACGCGCTGGGGGTCCTCGGGACCCGACCCGGTCAGCGACATCAGGCCGGCCTCGCCCTGGGCGATCTGGTCGTAGCCCGCCCGGCCGCCCTCCGGCCCGTCGTGCCCGAAGCCGGTGATCGAGAGCACCACCAGGCGCGGGTTGCGCGCCATCAGCGTCTCCAGACCGAGCCCGAGCCGCTCCAGCACGCCGGTGCGGAAGTTCTCGACCAGCACGTCGGCCCGGTCGACCAGCCGCAGCAGCACCTCGCGGTCACCGCCCTCGGCGGTGTCCTTGAGGTCGAGCGCGATCGACTCCTTGTTGCGGTTGGCCGAGAGGAAGTACGTCGACTCCCGGTGGGCGGCCTCGCCCACGAACGGCGGGCCCCACCCCCGGGTGTCGTCGCCGTGCCCGGGCGCCTCGACCTTGATGACCCTGGCCCCGAGGTCGCCGAGCATCATCGTGGCGTGCGGGCCGGCCAGGGCCCGCGTCAGGTCGACGACGAGCACGTCGGTCAGGGGCGCGTGCGTCGAGTCAGTCACCACGTCACCAGCCCGGCAGCACGAGCGCCGCCCAGACCAGCAGCGGTGCCCCCAGGGTGACGATGACGCCGTAGGTGAGGATCTGCTTGTAGTAGACCGGCTCCTCGATGCTGTCGGGACGGTTGGCCAGCATCAGGGCGCCGTTGGTGGAGAAGGGGCTCACGTCGACGACGGTCGAGCTCACCGCCAGGGCAGCGACGAAGAAGGCCGCGCTGATCCCGCCGTCGGCGATCAGGGGCAGCCCGATGGGGATGATGACCGGCAGCAGCGCCGTGGAGGAGGCGAACGCCGACACGATGCCGCCGACGTAGCAGAGGATCAGCGCACCGAGGGCGGCTGCGCCCAGGCCGGCGGCGAACTCGCCGACGTACTCGGGGGAACCGGCGGTCGTGAGGATCGTCGCGTAGGTGCTGACACCCGCGACCAGCAGCACGGTCGGCCAGGCGACCTGCTTGACGGCGTCGCGGTGCTGGTTGGGCGAGCCGATCGAGAGCAGCACGGCGGCGGTGATCGCCACGAACCCGATGTTCTTGTCGAAGAGCAGCGCGACGCAGGCCACGGCCACGAAGGCGACCAGGGTCAGCAGGTGGTCGATCCGGCGACCCGGCACCTCGTCGAGGGCGAACCCGGTGGCGGCGGGGGACACGGTGGTGACGGGCGCCGCGCCGGTGCCGCCGGCCACCCGGGCCGTCGTACCGCCGGGGACAGCGTCGGGTCCGCCGTGGCCGCGGCCGAGAGCCACGTCGTCGGGGTCGATGCGCTGACCGATGAGCTTGCGGCCGCCGAGGACGACGAACAGCACGACGGCCAGGACGGTGTTGACGACCAGGCTGGCGAGGAAGATCGTGATCTCGCTGCTGGGCAGACCCGCGTCGCGGACGACCCCGTTGGTCAGCGAGCCGTAGATGCTGATCGGCGAGAAGCCGCCGGCCTGCGCGCCGTGGACCACGAACATGCCCATCATCAGCGGGCTGATGCCGTAGCGCCCGGCGAAGCCGAGGGCGATCGGGCCGATGATCGCGCAGGCGGCCGGGCTGACCGCGCCGACGGCGGTGAGCACGCCGGTGACCGCGAACATCACCCAGGGGATGAGCGCGACGCGTCCGCCGACGCTGCGCACGCCGGCGCGCACGATCAGGTCGATCGTGCCGTTGTTGCGCGCGATCGCGAACAGGTAGGTCACCCCGATGATCGTGAGGACCAGGTCACCGCTGACCCCGGAGACGATCGTCTTCTCGTCGAGGTCGAGGGCGTACATCCCGACCAACCAGGCGGCCACGTAGGCCAGCGCTCCCATGTTGATCGGCATCAACGTGCCGACCACGAACAACGCCACCAAGGCGACGATCGCTACTAGTTCCGGTCCCATCCGACTTCCTCCTGTGCCCGAGACGGTGGTGTGACCGCCCTCACTTGTGTGGATCAGTGGCCTAGCCAATAGGTCAATGGGCCCATTTGTCAATAGCATGCGCCCATGACCGAATACCCGGAGCGCTTGTTGCGCACCCGGCTCTACGAGCAGGTCGCCGAGCAGATCACCACCTGGATCTCCGACAACGGCCTGGCGGCAGGAGACCGGCTGCCCCCCGAGCGCGAGCTCGCGACGCGACTGGGGGTCAGCCGCGCGACGCTCAGCCAGGCCCTCGTGGCGCTGGAGGTGATCGGGGCCGTCGCGGTGCGCCACGGCGACGGCACCGTGATCACCGGGAGCTCGGGTCCGGACCGGATCGTCGACGCCATCCGGGCCCACGCCGACCGGCTGCCCGAGATCATCGAGACCCGCGACGCGCTGGAGACCAAGATCGCCGCGCTGGCCGCAGCCCGTCGTACGCCGGAGGATCTCCTCCGGATCGACGACGCCCTCGCCGCGATGGAGGCCGACGTCGAGGCCGGAGGGCGGGGGGTGGAGGGCGACGAACGTTTCCACGGTGCGGTGACCGCCGCCGCCCACTCGCTGCTGCTCGCCCGGTTGATGGGCGAGATCGGCGACCTCATCCGTGAGACCCGCATCGAGTCGCTCTCCCAGCCCGGTCGGCCGCGCAACTCGCTCGCGGGGCACCGCACGATCGCGACCGCCATCCGCAGGGGCGACCCGGACGCCGCCTCCGCCGCGATGCACGCCCACGTCGTGATGGTCAGCGACGTGGCCCTGCTCCGCGATCCTCCGCCCGGGTGACCGGCCTCGAGCAGCTCGCGGTGCTCGTGGCCGGGCTCGTGGCCGGCGTGCTCACCTCGACCGTCGGCGTCGCCTCGTTGGTCAGCTTCCCCGTGCTGCTGGCGGTGGGCCTGCCCCCGGTCACCGCCAACGCCTCCAACACCGTCGGCATGACCCCCGCCGGGCTCAGCGGGTCGTGGGGCTACCGGCGCGAGCTGCGGGAGCACCCGGGGGTGACGGCCGCGGTCATCCTCACCTGCCTCGCCGGCGGCGTCGTCGGGGCCGTGCTCCTGCTGCGCCTGCCCCCGGGCGTCTTCGAGGCGGTCGTCCCGTGGCTCATCCTGTTCACCTGCCTGCTCGTGGGCGCGCAGCCGTGGATCTCCGCGCGGCTGCGGGCCCGGCACGGCGAGGTGGCGCTGGCGCCCCGCACCTCGATGTCGCGGGTGACCACGGGCTTCGCGACGCTCACCGGCGTGTACGGCGGCTACTTCGGCGCCGGGTCCGGCGTGATGATGATGGCCGTCCTCGGCCTCGGCCTCGACCTCGACCTCCGGGTCGTCAACGCGCTCAAGACCCTGGCCGTGCTGTCGGCCAACCTGGTCGCCGCGATCATCTTCGTGGCCGTCGCCGACCTCGACTGGCAGGCCATCGCCCTGCTGGCGGGCGGCTCGGTCGTCGGCGGCTACGTCGGCTCGCTGGTGGGCCGGTCGCTGCCCGCCCCGGTGCTGCGCGCCCTGGTCGTGGCGGCCGGCGTCACCGCCGCGGTCGTGCTGCTGCGCTGATCGCCGGCTCCGCGAGCGGCCCGCGAGTCCGGGGCCATCCGGTCGTAGCGCGCCATCAGCGCGTCGCTCAGCCGCGGTGCGACGTAGGAGAAGGCCTCGCCGACGTAGGCCGCCACCGGCCCCCACGTCACCGGCCGGTCCTCGAGCGCCCGGACGATCCGGGCCCCGGCCTGCTCCGCGGTCATCGCCCGCCGGTCCTCGAGGGAGTCGGTGGGCACGACCATCGCCGTGCTCACCAGTCCGAAGCGCATGTTGGTGAACGTCACGTCGTCCGACCAGGTCTCGCGGCCCGCGATCCGCGACCAGGTGTCGAGGGCCGACTTCGAGGCGAGGTAGGCGGTGAACTTCGGCGCCTTGAGCTGCACACCCCAGCTCAGCACGTTGACCACGTGGCCGAAGCGCTGAGCCCGCATCGCCGGGAGCAGGCCCGTGGTCAGCCGCACCGGAGCGAAGAAGTTGATCGCCATCGTGCGTTCGACGTCGTGGAAGCGGTCCTGGCTCAGGCTCAGCGAGCGCCGGATCGACCGCCCGGCGTTGTTGACCAGGTAGTCGACGACGCCGTGCTCGGCCAGCACCCGCTCGACCAGCGCGTCGACCGCCGGCAGATCGGTCAGGTCGCAGGGGTACGTCGCCGCCCGGCCGCCCGCCGCCTCGATCTCGGCCCGCACCCGCTCGAGGTCGTCGACGCGGCGCGCCACGAGCAGGACGCTCGCCCCGGCCCGCGCCGCGGCTCGTGCGGTCGCCTCGCCGATGCCGGACGAGGCACCGGTCACCAGGACGACGCGCCCGACCAGGGGGCTGGCGACCGGTCGGCGCCGAGCGGCGGCCAGCAGCCGTCGTGCGCGGGCGCGCGGCGTCTGCCAGAGCAGCGAGCCGGTCACTGCTGGGCTGGGGCCAGCCGGGGCCAGGGCCGAGCCTGCTCGAGCTGGGCCGACAGGCTGAGCAGGGTCTCCTCGCCGTCGGGGCGGCCGACCAGCTGCACGCCGACCGGCAGCCCGTCGGCGGCGGTCCCGGTCGGCACCGAGGCGGCGGGGTTGCCGGCGACGTTCCACAGCGCGACGTAGGCGATGGCGGGCATCGCGAGCAGCGAGGAGGCCACCGCGCCACGACCGTCGAGGATGCCGACCCGCGGCGGGCGGTGCGCGATCGTCGGCGTGAGCAGCACGTCGACGTCGTCGAAGACCCGGTTGGCCTTGGCGCCGACCTTCTCGCTCGCCCGGATGGCCCACTCGCGCACCCGCGGCGTCACCCAGGTGCCGAGCCGGTAGTTCTCACGGGTACGTCGCTCGAGGCGCTCGTAGTGCTCGACCTCGTCGGCCTCGGCGCGCAGTCCGGCGAAGAACTGCGGCACGAACGCCGCGGTCGGGTCGGGGTAGTGCGGGTCGATCTCGCGCACGTCGTGACCGAGCTCGGCGAGCAGCCGCGCCGTGTCCTCGACCGCGCGCACGTGGATCGGGTCCGGTCGGACGCCGAGGGTGACCGGCGTGACCGACCAGCCCACGCGCAACCGGCCCGGCTCCCGTCGCGCGGCGTCCTCGAAGGAGCCCACGTCGCCGGCCCGGAACCGGTCGGTGGGCGTGCTCCCCCGGATCACGTCGTAGACGATCGCGCTGTCGAGCACCGTGCGGCTCAGCGGACCCACGGTCCCGAGCGCCCACCACAGGTGCTCGTGCGGCGCCGTGGTCACCCGTCCGCGCTGGGGCTTGAGCCCGAAGAGACCGCAGCAGGCAGCGGGGATCCGGATCGAGCCGCCGCCGTCGCCGCCGATCGCGACCGGCACCATGCCCGAGGCCACCGCCGCCGCCGTACCGCCGCTGGAGCCGCCGGGCGTGCGGGTGCGGTCCCACGGGTTGCGGGTCAGCCCCCGCGAGCTCGACTCCGTGTAGGGGTAGGCGCCGAACTCCGGCATCGTCGTCTTGCCGACGACGACCGCACCGGCCGCGCGCAGCCGCCGGACGAGCTCGCTGTCAGCGGCGACCGGGGTGGTGTTGGCCTCCCCACCGAACGTCGTCACGCAGCCGGCGACGTCGAGCTCCTCCTTCACCGCCACGGGTACGCCGTGCAGGGCACCGCGCTCGCCCTCGGGTCGGGCGTCGCGCTCGGCTGCGTCGGCCCGCGCCCGGTCACCCAGGACCACCGAGAAGGCGTTGAGCCCCCCGTCGCGGTCGGCGATCCGGGAGAGCGTCTGCTCGACGACCTCGCTCGCGGTCGTCCGACCGGCTCCGATCTCGGTGACGGTCTCCTGCACGGTGGCCGCCCGGGCCGTCTGCTGATCCATTCCGGCACCCTAGCGAGCGCCTGCTGAGGGACTCACATGTCGTTGCCGAGGAACATCGGGTCGCCGCCCACGAACCGGTGGCGCGTGAGCTCGGTGCACGAACCCGACGGGACCTCGCAGTCGTAGATGGTGAACTCCGGGTAGCGCGCACCGCTCGCGACCAGGACGGACCCGTCGGTGTCGACCGTGACGAAGACGAGCGGGTTCCTCCCCGTCACCGGGACGTCGAGGAGCAGCGCGCTGCCGTCGGGTTCCGTGGGCAGCAGGCGGGTCGACCAGGCCAGGACGTGGCCCCCGTCGAAGGTCAGCTGCGAGTCGATCGCACCGACGACGAGGTCCCAGCCCGCGGCGACGGGCTCCGGGCCGTCGTACAGGACGACGCCGTTGCGCACGTCGGCGACGCGGGTCCGCGGTCCGGCGAAGTCGGCCCACTCCCCCGTCGCGCTGTCCCAGGTGCGGGTGCCGTCACCGTCACGGACGAAGACCACGCCGTCGTCGAGCGCGTCGATGACCAGGTCACCGCACCCGCCGCAGGCGATCTCGGTGGAGGCGACGTCCGTCTGCGCGTCGAGGTCGCGCACGGTCAGCGTCGCCCCGCCGTCGCCGAGCGTCGCGAAGGCGACCCGGGAGGAGGTGCGGTCGGCCTTGGCGGTGGGGTGGAAGTCCTCGGCGTAGGTCACCGGACCGTCCACCAGCGCCGTGCTCTCCCCGCTCTCGGTGAGCAGGTAGGGCCGACCGGCCTGGAAGAAGACCACGCCGGCGGGAGTGGCCGCCGCGTCGGTGTCGAGGTAGTCGTACTTCCTGGCCGGCAGCTCGCGCCCACCGACGTGCAGGACCCGCCCCGGGTCGGCCCAGGCGCGCAGGCCCTCGCTCAGGTCGAGCGGCCCCGCGACGGCGAAGTCGGTGGCCCGCGGCGCTGCGGCGGGTCCGCGCAGCAACGGGGCGGCGACCGCACCGACCACGACCACGGCGGCGGCCACGCCGACCGCGACCGTCGTGCGTCGGCGACGACGCCTGGCTAGCCCCGAGCGCACCACGGCGGGGAGGTCACCGGCGGGCACGTCGAGGGCATCGAGCCGCGTGCTCAGCAGGTCGTGCAGGGTCTCGCTCACGGCTGGGCCTCCTCGTGGTCGGTGAAGTCGGCGCCCCGGGCCCGGAGGGAGGCGAGCGCGGCCGAGGCCTGCGACTTCACCGTGCCCCGCGAGCAGCCGAGCGTCTCGGCGATCTCTCGCTCACTGAGGTCCTCGTAGTAGCGCAGCACGACCACCGCCCGCTGGCGCGCCGGCAGCGCCCGGACGGCCGCCCAGACGACGTCGTGCCGGACCACGTCGACCTCGGGCGACGGCGTCGCGCCCGGTGGCTCGACCGAGGCGTGCGGTCGCTCGCGCCGACGCCAGCCGTGACGGTGCGAGCCGAGGATCTCGTTGACGACCATCCGGCGCACGTAGGCGTGCGGGTGGTCGGTGCGTCGGATGCGCGGCCACCCGCTGTAGGCCTTGGCGAACGCGTTCTGGAGCGCGTCCTCGGCGGCGCCGCGGTCGGCGGCGACGGCCACGGCCGTGCGGTAGAGCCGGGGCCAGGCCGCGGTGAAGAACTCGGTGAACTCCGCCTCGGGGTCGGTGCTCACCTCGGCCCAGAACGTCGCGCCCGCCGCGGTCCCCGTCGTCGCCTCCACACCGTGATGACGCGCCGAGGAGGGACTCAGGTTGTCTCGGGCGCGATTTTCCTCTCGCTCGCTCAGCGCAGGAGCCCGCGCACCACCCGCAGCCCCACCGACATGCGGGCGAGGTCGCCGTGCTCGTCGGCGCAGATCTGCTGGAGGGTGGCCGCCGCCCGCCCGACCACGACGGTGTCGCCGTCCTCCCAGATCGCGATCCGCGCCGGCGCGGGCTCCTCGGGCGAGGTGCTGGCCAGCACCTGCCCGGTGAGCTGGGCGTGCACGGAGTGCAGGTCGTCACGCAGCGCCGCCCGGGCCATGGTCTGCCACTGGTCCTCGCGCGGCAGGGCGAGGATCCGCTGCACCAGCGACGGAAGGCCGAGCCGCTCGCCGAGCGCGAAGTGCACGCGGGCGACGTTGTCGGGGTCGCGCGACTCCTCGTTGGCGATCTCGATGACGTTGAGCAGCATGTACGCCGGCGGCAGCATCGCGACGCGCGAGGCGAGGTCGTCGGGCACCCCGTCGCCCACCAACCGGGACCTGCGGGCCTCGTAGGCGGAGAGCTCGCGACCCGTCATCAGCTCGGGCAGCTTGGCCAGCGTGGCCTGCACCGGACCGGCGAAGTAGTCGACCGTGGCCTGGCTGTCGAGCGGCGGGCGACGGTTGGTGACCAGCCAGCGCGAGCCGCGCTCGACCAGCGTGCGCATCTCGACCCGGATCCGGGTCTGCACCTTCGCGTCCAGCTCGTTGTCGAGCGCCGCGAGCTCGCGGCGCATCGGCAGCGACCCGAAGATCTCCCGGGCCACGAAGTTGGCGCGGGTGAGCTCGGCGGCCGACGCCCCGGTCTCGGCCGCCAGCCGCGGCCAGTAGGTCATGCCCGCTCCGTTGACCAGGTCGTTGACGACCTGGGTCACGATGATCTCTCGGCGCAGCGGGTGGTCGCCGATCTGCTCGTCGAAGCCCTCGCGGATCTGGGTCGGGAAGTAGGCCTTGAGGTCGAGGTCCAGGTAGGGGTCGTCGGGCAGGTCCGAGGCCAGCAGCTCCTCGGCCAGGACGATCTTGGTGAACGACATCAGGGTCGACGCCTCGGGCGTGGTCAGCGCCTCGTTCGCCTCCAGGCGCCGGCGGACCTCGCGGCTGGTCGGGAGGTCCTCGAGGTCGCGGTTGAGCACGCCGTCGAACTCGAGCTTCTTCATCCACGTCTCCTGCACGTGGAGCAGGGTCCGCCCGTTGAGCGCCGCGTTGGCCAGGGCGAGGTTCTGCTCGTAGTTGTCGGCCAGCACCAGCTCGGCGACCTCGTCGGTCATGGCGGCGAGCACCTTGTTGCGCTGCTTCTCGGTGAGGTCGCCGGCGGCCACCACCCGGTCGAGCAGGATCTTGATGTTGACCTCGTGGTCGGAGGTGTCGACGCCGGCCGAGTTGTCGATGAAGTCGGTGTTGATCCGTCCGGGCTCGCCGTCGCGCCCGCCGCGCCGGACGTACTCGATCCGGCCCAGCATGGTCAGCCCCAGGTTGCCGCCCTCGCCGACGCACTTCGTGCGCAGCTCGTGCCCGTCGACCCGGATGGCGTCGTTGCCCTTGTCGCCCGCGTCGGCGTGGCTCTCGGACTCGGCCTTCACGTAGGTGCCGATCCCACCGTTCCAGAGCAGGTCGACCGGCGCCCGCAGGATCGCCTTCATGAGGTCGTTCGGCGCCATCTTCGTGACCCCGTCGTCGATGCCGAGCGCGGAGCGCACGGCGTCGTTGAGAGGGATCGACTTCGACGCACGACTGTGGACGCCGCCCCCCTGGGAGATCAGCGCGGTGTCGTAGTCGCGCCAGCTCGAGCGGGGCAGGTCGAAGAGCCGGCGGCGTTCGGCGAACGACGTGGCTGCGTCGGGATCGGGGTCGAGGAAGATGTCGCGGTGGTCGAAGGCCGCCACGAGCCGGGTGTGCTCCGAGCGGAGCAGGCCGTTGCCGAAGACGTCGCCGGACATGTCACCGATGCCGACGCAGGTGAAGTCCTCGGCCTGGCAGTCGATGCCGCGCTCGCGGAAGTGGCGCTGCACCGAGACCCAGGCACCGCGGGCGGTGATGCCCATCGCCTTGTGGTCGTAGCCGACCGACCCCCCGCTGGCGAACGCGTCGCCCAGCCAGTAGCCGTAGTCCTTGGCGACCCCGTTGGCGATGTCGGAGAACGTCGCGGTGCCCTTGTCGGCGGCGACCACGAGGTAGGGGTCGTCAGCGTCGTGCCGCACCACGTCGCGCGGTGCGACGACCGTGTCGCCGTCGACGTAGTTGTCGGTGATGTCGAGCAGCCCCGAGATGAACATCTTGTAGCAGGCGATGCCCTCGGCCAGCCAGGCGTCGCGATCGCTGGGGTCGGGGAGCTGCTTGCAGAAGAAGCCGCCCTTCGCCCCCACCGGCACGATCACGGTGTTCTTCACCATCTGGGCCTTGACCAGGCCGAGCACCTCGGTGCGGAAGTCGTCGCGACGGTCCGACCAGCGCAGGCCTCCTCGCGCCACCGCCCCGAAGCGGAGGTGGACGCCCTCGACGCGAGGGCTGTAGACGAAGATCTCGAACCGGGGCCGCGGCTCGGGCAGGTCGGGGATCGCCGAGGGCTCCATCTTCAAGGAGATGTAGGCACGCGGTCCCCCGCCCTCGGACTCCTCGACGGGCTGGAAGTAGTTGGTGCGCAGGGTCGCCCCGACGAGAGTCAGGTAGGAGCGCAGGATGCGGTCCTGGTCGAGGCTGACGACGTCGTCGAGCGCCTCGCCGATCTGGGCCTCCACCTCGGCGGCGCGGGTCGCGCGGGCGTCGAGGTCGAGGTCGAGGTCGGGGTCGAAGCGGGTCTCGAAGAGCTGCACCAGCATCCGGGTGATCACGACGTTGCCGCGCAGGGCGCCCTCGATGTAGTCGAGCGCGAACGGCGAGTTGCCCTGACGCATGTACTTGGCGTAGGCGCGCAGCACCGTGGCCTGGCGCCAGGTCAGGCTGGCGGCGAGGACCAGCCCGTTGAAGCCGTCGATCTCGTTGTAGCCGTCCCACACCGCGCGCACCGCGTCCTGGAACAGCACCCGGGCGTCCTCGCGCAGCGCCCCGGGGTAGCGCAGGCCGAACTCGTAGATGTGGGAGGGCCGCTCCAGCCCGGTCAGGGTGTAGGGCCGCTCGTCGACGACCTCGACGCCCATCGAGGACAGCATCGGCAGGATCTCCGAGAGCGACAGCGGCGCGCCGATCCGGTAGACCTTGAGCCGCGCCTCGCCGCTGCCGGCGTCGAGCTGCTGGTAGAGCGAGTGGTCGATGCCCTCCTCGCCCTGGATGGCCTCGAGCCGGCCGAGGTCGACCGAGGCGGTGCGCGCCGCGAAGTCCTCCTTGTAGGCCTCGGGGAACGAGTCGGCGTACCGCCGCCCGAGGATGGCGCCGACCTGCTCGCCGTACTCGGACACGACGGCGGAGGCGAAGTCGTCACGCCACGAGCGGGACGCCTCGGCCAACCGACGTTCGAGGTCGGAGTTGTCGATCTCGGGGATCGACTGGCCCTTGGGCATCCGCACCACGAAGTGAACGCGCGCGGTGGTGGACTCGTTGATGCGCACGGTGAACTCCACCGTGTCTGCGTCGAACCGGTCCTGGAGGATCTCGGAGAAGCGCTCGCGGACCGTGGTGTTGTAGCGGTCGCGCGGCAGGTAGACCAGCACCGAGAGGTAGCGAGCGTAGGTGTCGCGGCGGATGAACATCCGTACGGCGCGTCGCTCGCGCGCCTGCATCGCGGCCTCGGCCATCGGTGCGAGCTGCTCGACCGGGGTGTGGAAGAGCTCGTCGCGGGGGTAGGTCTCCAAGGTGTCCATCAGCGCCTTGCCCGCGTGGCTGCGCGGGTCGAAGCCGCTGTGGGCCAGCACCTGCTCGGCCTTCTCCCGCACGAGCGGGATGCGGAGCAGCGACTCGGTGTAGGCCGCGCTCGAGAAGAGCCCGAGGAAGCGACGCTCGCCGGTCACCTCGCCGTCGTCGCCGAAGGTCTTCACTCCCACGTAGTCGAGGTAGGCGGGGCGGTGCACGGTCGCGCGCGAGTTCGCCTTGGCCAGCACCAGCAGCGTCTTCTCGCGGGCCTTCGCCCGGACCGGCTCGGGCAGCCGCCCGAAGGACTCCGACATCCCCTGGTCGGCGCGCAGGATGCCGAGGCCGGTGCCGGCGACGGCGCGCAGGAAGTCGTCGCCGTCCTGCTGCTCGAGCTGGTACTCGCGGTAGCCGAGGAAGGTGAAGTGCTCGTCGGCCAGCCACTCGAGCAGGTCGGCGGACTGCCGGACCTCCGCCTCGTCGAGCGGCGGCGGGTCGTCGCGCAGCCCCTCCACGATCTCCCTCACCCGGGTGTGCATCTTCTCCCAGTCCTCGACGGCCTCGCGCACGTCGCGCAGCACGCGCTGGACGTCGTCGATGATGGCCGCGGGGTCGTCGTCGTCGCGCAACCGGTCGATCTCGACGTGCATCCACGACTCGCGCACCGCGTCGTCGACCGGCTCGCTCGCGCCGTCGGCGACCGGCTCGACCTCCTGGAGCTCGCCGGTGATGTCGCGCCGCACGTCGAAGCTGGGGTGGACGACCAGGTGGACCTCGCGCTTGTGCCGCGAGAGCTCCATGGTCAGCGAGTCGACCAGGAACGGCATGTCGTCGACCACGACCTCGACCACCGAGTGGCCGCCGGCCGACCAGCCGTGCTCGCGCAGCGTGGGCGTGAAGACACGGACCCGGGCCGTGCCCTGCGGGCGGCTGCCGGCCAGCTTGTAGTGCGAGGCCAGGGTGCCGTAGACGTCGACCTCGGTGCGCTCCACGACGTCCTCGGGGGCGACGTGGCGGTAGTAGGCACGCAGCAGCGCGTCGACCGCATCGTGCGGTGGGCCCCCCGAGCCCTTGCCGTGCCGGGCCACCTCGATGGCCTTGCCGAGGAGCTCTGCCTTGTCGCGATCCTGCGTCGTCGTTGACACGCACCGACCCTAGGACGCCGGAAGGGGTCCGTCGACCCCGGGGCTCAGACCCCGGAGTCCGGGGCTCAGAGCTCGGAGCGCAGGTCCCACAGCAGCGGGAAGTACTTCAGCGACAACCGGCTGCGCAGGTAGGACGAGCCGCTCGACCCTCCCGTGCCGGACTTGCTGCCGATCATCCGCTCGACCATCACCACGTGACGCGCGCGCCAGCCCGCGGCGAGCTCGTCGTGCTGGAGCAGCGCCTCGGCGAGCGCCCACACCGCGGCGTGGCTCGAGCGGTCGTGCGCGGCGGTGCGCAGGGACGCCGAGACCTCCGCGTCGTCGCCGGCCGGGAGCCCCTCTGCTGCCAGCACCTCCACGAAGGCGTCCCACAGCGTCGGCTCGGCGAGGCGGCGGTCCAGTCGCGCCGCCTCCTCCTCGGTCAACCCGCGGAAGCGGTCGACGTACGACGGGTCCTGCGCGCCGGAGAGGAACTCCAGCTCGCGGAACTGCACGGACTGGAAGCCGCTCGCGGGCGCCAGCCGCTGGCGGAACTCCAGGAAGTCCTGCGGGGTCATCGTCTCCAGGACGTCGACCTGCTGGACCAGCACCCGCTCGATCACGTGCACGCGCTGGAGCAGGTGCTGGGCCCACCACAGGCGCCCCTCGCTCATCGCGTCGCGGACGGCGGTCACCTCGTGGAGCAGCTGCTTGAACCACAGCTCGTAGACCTGGTGGATCGTGATGAACAGCAGCTCGTCGTGGGCCGGTGGGTCGGACTCCAGACGCTGCGCGTCGAGCAGCTGCGGCAAGCGCAGGTAGCTGCCGTAGGTGAGCTGGGCACCCTGCTCACCGAAGGACACGAACCGTTCGCCGGAGGCAGTCACGACCGACCACTCAACCACGGCGCCCGCCCGATGGACCATCATGGTCGGCGATGAGTCTCCTGCGCCCCCGCCGCTCCGCTCTGCCCACCCTGCTGCCCGCCGTGCTCCTGCTCCTGGCCCCGGCCCTCGGCGGGTGCGGTGACGACGGCGGCGACGGCGCCCCCGCGGCCGACGACCAGCCGACCTCGGTCACCGAGGTGACCGCAGACGCGGCCTCTGCGCAGGCAGTCACCGACGCCATCACCGCGCTCCGGGTGGCCAACACCGGCACCTTCTCCTCGCACCTCGAGTACGGCGACCAGGTCTTCGACCTCAGCGGGAGCTACCGGCTCGACCCGCCGGAGCAGCGCTTCACGGTGACCGCCGACCCCGGCACCGGGCCGGTGGAGTCGGAGGCGATCGGCGCCGACGGCGAGTACGTCGTCCGGCTGCCCGCCGACGGGCCGGTCTCGTCGACGTGCTGGGTGCGCGGCACCCCCGCCCAGGTCTCGGAGGTCGTGGGCCTGGAGACCAACCCCGACTTCCAGGTGCTCCCGGGCGCGATCGTGCTCGCCTCCACGGCAGTGGGCCTCGGCCCCGATCCGTCGCGCTCCGGTGACGTCCTGGGCAGCGTCGACCTCTCGGTCGCCACCGGTCTGATCAGCCCCCGGCTGCCCGCCCTGCTCGGGCTGAGCGGTGGCGAGCCGGTGCTGGCGCACCTCGAGATCACCGCCGGGACACTCACCGGCATCCGGCTCGACGGCCAGGCCCTCCTGACCGCGCTCGACGAGGCCGGCAGCGACGCCGACCCCGACGAGCTCGCCCGCGTCCTCGGCACCGACTCCCCCATCGAGGTCGGTCTGGACAACGCCGGGTCGAAGGTGGTCATCGTGTCGCGCCGGCCAGCGAGCGTCATCGACCTCGCCGACGCCGACGCCACCAGCCGACTGGCCGACTGCCAGGCCTGACCCGCCTCCCACGCGGACCGTTCGCCCGCCGAGGGTCTGGCGAACAGGCATGATGACGCCCATGAAGTTCCACAAAGAGCTGACCTACGACGCCGACCCAGCAACGGTGCACGCCATGCTGGCCGACCCCGCGTTCCGCGAGAAGGTCGCCGCCGCGCAGGAGGTGGTCTCCGTCGAGGTCACCGTCACTCCCGCCGGTGACGGGTTCTCCCTCGTCTCCGACCAGGTGCAGAACACCTCCGGCCTGCCCGCCATCGCCAAGAAGATCGCGGGCGACACGACCAGGGCAGTCATCGCCGAGGAGTGGGCCGACGCCACGGGCGGCACGGTCACGATCACCGCCCCCGGCAAGCCCACCCGCGCCGACGGCACCGTGGCGCTGAGAGCGGCCGGCTCCGGCACCACCCAGGTCGTCGACCTCGACGTGAAGGTGAAGGTCCCGCTCCTCGGCGGCAAGCTCGAGCAGCTGATGGTCGACACCATCGGTGACGGCTACGACGTCGAGCACCAGGTCGGCGTTGCGTGGCTGGGGGGCGAGCGATGAGCACGCGACTGGTCCACGAGCTGACCTACGACGCGCCGGCCGAGTCCGTGGCCGCGATGCTGGCCGACCCGGCCTTCCGCGAGGAGGTCTGCGACTACCAGCGCGTGCTGCGGCGCACGGTGACGATCGAGCCGGCCGGTGAGGGCATGCACGTCACCGTCGACCAGTGGCAGGCGACCAAGGGCGTGCCGTCGTTCGCGAAGAAGGTCGTCGGCGACGAGACCAACATCGTGCAGCGCGAGACCTGGTCGACGCCGCTGCTCGCCGACCTCACCGTCACCATCCCCGGCAAGCCGGGCGACATGAGCGGGACCGTGACGCTGGTCGAGAGCGGCGGGCACACCACCGAGACCGTCGACCTCACGATCAAGGTCTCCATCCCGCTGCTCGGCGGCAAGCTCGAGGGCCTGATCAGCGACCTGCTGCGCAAGGCGCTGGAGGCCGAGAACAAGGTCGGGCGCGCCTACCTGGCCCGCTGATCCCGCTCGGCGGCGTCCTCGAGCGCGTCGTGGCGCCGCCGGAGCAGCACCACGATCCCGAGCAGCAGGAACGGTCCGAACGCCAGCGCGAGCGTCAGCGCCGCCTCGACGGGGTGCAGCGCTCCGAGGTGCTGGGGCAGCACGGTGAGGACCACGCCTTCATTGTGCCCCACCGGCTGTCACGGCTCCGCCGCCCTATCCCATGTGCGGGTAGCGGTGGTCCTTGGGCGGTACGAAGGTCTCCTTGATCGAGCGCGCCGACGTCCAGCGCTGGAGGTTGCCGGGTGCTCCGGCCTTGTCGTTGGTGCCCGATGCCCGCGCCCCGCCGAAGGGCTGCTGGCCGACGACCGCGCCGGTGGGCTTGTCGTTGACGTAGAAGTTGCCGGCCGCGAAGCGCAGCGCCTCCTGGGCCCAGGCGATCGCCCCCCGGTCCTGGGCGATGATCGCGCCGGTGAGCGCGTAGGGCGCGAACGACTCCATCTGGGCCACGACCTGCTCGAAGCGGTCGTCGTCGTAGACGTGCACGGCGAGGATGGGGCCGAAGTACTCGGTGGCGAACATCTGGTCGGTCGGGTCGGTGGACTCGATGACCGTCGGTCGCACGAAGTAGCCGACGGAGTCGTCGGTCTGTCCGCCGGCCAGCACGGTGAGGTGCTTCTGGCGCTTGGCCCGGGCGATGGCCGCCTTGTGCTTGGCGAACGCGCGGTCGTCGATCACCGCACCCATGAAGTGGGACAGGTCGGTCACGTCGCCCACCGAGATGTTCTCGACGTCGGCGACCAGCTGGTCCTTGATCTTCTCCCAGACCGAGCGCGCGACGTAGGCACGCGAGGCCGCCGAGCACTTCTGGCCCTGGTACTCGAAGGCCCCCCGGATCATCGCGACGCGCACGACGTCGGGGTCGGCCGACGGATGGGCGACGATGAAGTCCTTGCCGCCGGTCTCGCCGACGATGCGCGGGTAGGACCGGTAGGACGCGATGTTGCGGCCGACCTCGCCCCACAGGTGCTGGAAGGTCGGGGTCGAGCCGGTGAAGTGGATGCCGGCCAGGTCGGGGTGGGCCAGCGCGACCTTCGAGACGTCGAGCCCGTCACCGGGCAGCATGTTGATGACGCCGGGCGGCATGCCGGCCTCCTCGAGCAGCTCCATGGTGAGCGAGGCCGCCAGCTGCTGGGTCGGCGAGGGCTTCCAGATGACCGTGTTGCCCATCAGCGCCGGCGCGGTCGGCAGGTTGCCGGCGATCGCGGTGAAGTTGAAGGGGGTGATGGCGTACACGAACCCCTCGAGCGGGCGGTGGTCGGTGCGGTTCCACACGCCCGGGCTGTTGGCGATCGGCTGGTCGGTGAGGATCTGCTTGGCGTAGTGGACGTTGAAGCGCCAGAAGTCGATCAGCTCGCAGGCCGCATCGATCTCGGCCTGGAAGGCGGTCTTCGACTGTCCGAGCATCGTGGCGGCGTTGATCCGCTGGCGCCAGGGCCCGGCCAGCAGGTCGGCGGCCTTGAGGATGACCGCGCACCGCTCGTCGACCGGCATCGCCCGCCACGCCGGCGCCGCGTCGCCCGCCGCCCGGACCGCGGCCTCGGCGTCCTTGGTCGTGGAGTTCTTCATCGTGCCCAGCACGTGCTGGTGGTCGTGCGGCTGCACCACGTTGATCTCCGCGCCGCCGCCGGCCCGCCTGCGGCCGTTCACGTGTGCCCGCAGGGTCAATGGCTTGCGCTCGAGTCGCTCGAGCTCCACGACGAGCGCCGCGCGTTCGGGACTGCCCGGGGCATAGGTGAGGTTCGGCTCGTTGATCGGGGTCGGCGGGAAGGAGATCGCGTCCATCCTGCGACCCTAGCCACCGCCGGCCCGCCGGGCCGAGCCCACCTCGGTGCGCCGCGCGTCGCGAGGCTTCGCCGGGTCAGCCGCCGAGCAGGGCGGGGATCTCCTGGGTGGCGAACCACGCGAGGTCGTCGTCCGCAGCGGCTCCGGCCTCGGTGTCGGCGTGCACGGCCTCGACCTGCTCCATGGCGACCGACCCGTCGACGTCGTCGACCTCGGCGACCAGGACGACGCGGCGGCCCGGTCCCGCCAGGAGGGCCGCGGAGGCCTCGCCCGCCGCGAGCAGTGCGGCGTACTCGGACTCCTCGTCCTCACCGGGCGCGACGAACCGGTCGACCTCCGCCGGGACGTAGCCGAGGTCGGCGAAGCGGCTCAGGTGCTCGAGGGTCGTAGGGACGTAGACCCGCGCCATCACGGCTGCTCGGACGAGGCGGCGTCGCCGGTCGAACGGGTCGTCGTCTTCTTCCGCGTGGCGGTCTTCGCCGCCGACGTCGCCGCACGCTGCGGGACCGCGCTCTTGCGGCGTCCGCGCGGGGCCCGCTGCCGGCCGCTGCTGGAGGCCTCCACCAGCTCGTCGAGGGCCTCGGTGAGGCAGGTTCCGAGCAGGTCGGCGTCGGGAAGCCAGTCACGATCGGCGGTCAGCCCGTAGAACACCTTGCCGTTGTAGGAGGTGACCGCGACCGCGAGCGGGTGGCCGGGGAGCAGCGGCGGCACGGGATAGCTGCCCACCATCCGGGCCCCGGCCGCGTAGAGCGGGGACTGCGGCCCGGGCACGTTGGTCACGCTGAGCAGGAAGCCCCGGCGCAGCTCCTCGGCGGCGACCCGCGACCCGATCGCGTGGAACGTGGTCGGCGCGAAACCGGCGATCCCGGCCAGCCGGTTGGCGGCCACCGCGCGACCGCCGTCCTTGTGGGCCTGGAAGGAGTAGGAGACCTGGTGCAGACGCACCAGCGGGCTGGCCTCGCCCACCGGGAGGTCGACGAAGTGCGCGGCGATCATGCTGCCCAGCGAGGTCGCCTCGAGCTCCTGGTCGATCACCGAGACCGGCACCACCGCACGGATCTGCCGCAATCCGCCCAGCGACTCGGCCCGGGTCATCAGCCAGGCGCGGAGGCCTCCGGTGATCGTGGCCAGGATGACGTCGTTGATCGTGCCCCCGTGCTCCTGGCGCACGCGCTGGTAGTCCCCCAGGTCGGTGTCGACCGTGATCACGCGCCGTTGCTGGGACAGCGGTCCGCTGATGGCCGAGGTGCGCTCGGGACGTCGCCCGACCAGGGCGCCGCCCACCCGGCGTACGCGCTGCTGGTTGGCCTCGGCCGCCGAGACCGCGGCCCCGACGGTGGTGCGCACCGTGTTGATCAACGTCGCGGGCTCGGTGAGCGAGTCGCGCACCGCGGCGGCGACGAGGCCGGCCGGCGACGGGGGGCGGACCGGTCGCCACTCGTCGCCGTCCACCGTCTTGGGCTTCGGGGTCGTGTCGAGCAGCAGCTGTCCGATGTCGACGGTCTGGACCCCGTCGACGAGCGCCTGGTGCGACTTGGACAGCAGCGCCACGCGACCGCCCTCGAGACCCTCCACGAGGTACATCTCCCACAGCGGCCGGCTGCGGTCGAGGGGACGAGAGACGATCCGCGCCACCAGCTCGCGCAGCTGCTCGTTGGTGCCGGGACGCGGCAGGGCCGAGCGGCGCACGTGGTAGTTGAGGTCGAGCTGCTCGTCGTCGACCCACACGGGGTTGGCCAGGCGCCCCGGTACGACGCGGACCCGCTGGCGGTAGCGCGGCACGAACGAGATCCGGTCGCGGATCAGGTCGAGGAGCCGCTCGTAGTCGAAGCCGTCGTCGCCGGGCTCGAAGATCTCCACCGTGCAGTTGTGGGCCGGGGCCTCCGGCGTCTCGGCCATGAGGAAGGCGAGGTCGCGCGGGCGGAGACGGTCACTCATGCCGCGGTCCTTTCGTCCTGCGGGACCCCCGTCGCCCCCGCATGTGTCACATGGGATTCTGGCACGGCGTTGCCGCCACCTGCACCGCATCCCACGCCGGCCGAGGAGACACCACCCATGCGACGTACCGCGACAGCGGCGAGCGTACAGCGGCCCGAGGTGCGGTGAGCGTGCCCCTTCCCCTCCTCGACGAGCTCGTGCAGGCGCACGGGGTCGGCGGCCAGAAGGACCTGCCGATCTCGCTGTCCCTGGCCATCGCCGGGGCGATGGCGGCCCTCGTCGTCTCGTTCACGGTGCTGGCGGTCGCCTGGCGCACCCCGCGGTACGACGCCGCCACCAGTGGTCGCCCGGCTCCCGCCTGGCTGGACCGTCTGGTCGCGTCGGCCGGCTTCCGCTGGACCCTGCGCGCCCTGGGCCTGGTCCTGCTCGGCTACACGGCGTTCGCGGCCGTCTTCGGGCAGAACCTCTTCACCAACCCGGTGATCGGCATCTTCTACGTGCTGCTCTGGGTGGGCGTGGTCTTCGCGTCGTTCCTCCTCGGGCCGGTGTGGAAGGCGATCAGCCCGGTCCGCACCCTCAACCTGGCACTCGCCGCCCTGGCCCGCAGCGACCCCGAGCGCGGGCTGCGCGACTACCCGGAGCGTCTGGGCTACTGGCCCGCGGCACTCGGCCTCTACGCGTTCGTGTGGATGGAGCTGGTCTATCCGTTCACCACCGAGATCCCCTCGATCCGGTTCTGGGGGGCGGCCTACCTGGCCGTGATGCTCGTGGGGGGCGCGGTCTTCGGCTCCGGCTTCTACGCCCGGGCCGATCCCTTCGAGGTCTTCTCCTCCCTGATCGGCAAGATCTCGCCCTGGGCCACCCGCGACGGTCACCTGATCATCCGCAGCCCGCTGGCCAACCTCGACAGCATCCAGCCCCGCCCCGGTCTGATCGCCGTGGTGGCCGTGCTCTTCGGCAGCACCGGCTTCGACTCCTTCCGGGAGTCCAGCCCCTGGGTGCAGTACGTCCAGGGTTCCGCCCTCTCCGAGAACCTGCTGATGAACCTGGCCCTGCTGGCCTTCTGCGTCCTCGCCGGACTGGTGTTCACCGTGGGGTGCACCCTGACCGGCGTCGAGGACGGTACGCCGCGCCGCGGCCTCCCCGACCGGTTCGCGCACTCCATCGTGCCGATCATCTTCGGCTACTTCGTGGCCCACTACCTGACCTACTTCGTCGACGTCGGCCAGCAGACGCTCATCTACGCCAGCGACCCGCTGCAGAACGGCAGCGACCTGCTCGGCACGGGAGACTGGCGGGTCGACTACTGGTTCGCCTACCACCAGACGCTGGTGGCGAACATCAAGGTGCTGGCCGTCGTGACCGGTCACGTGGTCGGTGCGATGGTGGCCCACGACCGGGCCATCGCCATCCTCCCCCGCCGTCACCAGCTCACGGGCCAGCTGCCGCTGCTCTCGGCCATGGTGGCCTTCACCGCCGGCGGGCTCTACCTGCTCTTCGCGGCCTGAGCCGGGCGCCCGGTCGCTCGCGCGGACCGCGGGGCCGGTCCGGGCGGCCGGACCGTCGTCGCGAGCGCGAGGGTGTCGGCGAGACCGGCGAGCGCCCGGGTCAGCGCCGACTCGCCGCACTCGACGAGCAGCCGACCGGTGACCAGGGCCCGGTCGACGGCGGGTCGGTCGTCGGGCAGGAAGTGGAGGCTGGTCGGCCGCGCGAAGCCGGCGATCATGGTGGCCACGTCGCCCTCGGACCAACCCAGGCTGGGCCGCATCCGGTTGACCACGACCCGCAGCGGCCGGCCCGGGTGGAGCTCGCGCACCTCGACCACGGCGCGCGCCAGCCGCGACAGACCGACCGGGTCGGCCGCGCCGACGAGGACGATCTCGTCGGCCGCCTCCAGGGCGCCGAGCGTCATCTGGTTGCGTCCGGGCCGGGCCCCCGGGTCGGGCCCGGCGTCCTCGAGCCCGAAGCCGGTGTCGACGACGACCTGCGCCTGCGTCGAGGCGACCTGCAGCAGGTGCTCGACCACGCCGCTGCGCACCTCGACGTAGCGGTCGGCGCGGGGCAGTCCGGTGATGACCGAGAGCGCCGCGTCGACGCCGCGCTGCACGGAGGTGAACCTCTGCTCGAGCGTCCCGCCCAGGGAGAGCCGGGCCGCCGCGAGGATCCCGGACACCTCGTCCATGATGCCGAGGTGCTGGGCCACGGACCCGCCGTAGGGATCGGCGTCGACCAGGATGGTGCGCAGCCGGCGGCGCGCGAGCTCACCGGCCAGCCCGGCGGCGACCGTGGTGCGACCCGGCGCCCCGGTGGGACCCCAGACGACCACCACGCGTCCACCGCTCGCCGGGGCGGGCACCGGCGGGACGTCGCCGGGCAGCACCGGCCCCGAGGCCGGGGCCGGCGTGGGGTCGGCCGCGACGAGGTCGGGCAGCGCCTCGAGCCGGTCGTCGCCCAGGAGCGTGTGGATGCCGACCCGGGCGGCGCGCGCCCGGCCGGCCTCCATCAGCCCCGCGGGCACGACGGCCAGGGGCCGGACGCCGTGCTGGCGCAGCAGCTCGACGGCAGCGGCGTCCAGCCCGGGCGCGTCGAGCCCGAGCACCGCGACCTGTGCCTGACCCGCCGACGCGGAGGCCAGCAGGTCGTCGACGTCGACGCAGCGCTTGAGCACCACGATGGCGGGGTGCTCGCCGAGCGCGGTCAGCGCGGCGGACTCCCACGCCGCTCCCGAGGCGACGACCAGGACGACGATCATCAGCCGACCTCGACCACGGTGACGGTCGGCGACTCCAGCGCCGCGCGGTCGGCGAAGTAGCCCTGCGCCTGCTCCTCGGTCACCGCCACGTCGATCGTGCGGTTGCCGGTGGCGGCGAGGTTGTCACCCACCGGCGGGGCGTCGACCACCGTCACCCCGGCCAGCGCCGGTGCTCCGTCGGCCTGCTCCGAGTCGCGGCCGCCCCTGCCGGCGTCCGCGTCGGTCGCGGTGCCGAGCAGGAACACGTGGACGCGCGACCCGCGCGCGACGGCGGAGGGGATCTGCTCGTCCTCGACCGCGATCCGGACCAGGACGGTGTCGCTGTCGCCGGCGCCCAGGGCCCCGACCGGCAGCAGCTCACCGGCGCCCAGGGCGCGCGTCAGCTCCGGGTCGGCCGGCAGCGCCTGGTCGACGGTGACGTAGCGGGCGAGGTCGTCGCTGCTCGCGAAGCGCACCTGGCGGGCCTCCAGGTCGTCGGCGGTGACGGTGTCGCCGACCCCCATGTCGACGGCCACCGCCCACACCGCGACGGTGTCGTCGGCGGCCGCGAGCAGACGGGAGCCGGCCACCACCGAGACGGCGACGATCGCCACGCCGAGCCACAGCCGCGGGTCGCGCCACCCGGGGCTCCGTGACCGCAGCGCGGGCGGCGGGGCGTCGCGCCGCGGCTGGTGGCCGCTCGGGCCGGTGGCGGGGTGGGCGGAGGGTCCGGTGGGCGCGGAGGTGGGCGCGCCGGGGATCCCGAGATCTCTGGACACGCTCCCATTCTGCAGCGCGCGGGCCGCTCGGTCACCTGCTCGTCCACAGGTCGCGGGCCGGCAGCCCGGCTTCCGGACCCCGAGGTGAGACGATGTGGCCATGGCTGCCACCCCGCGCTTCCTGACCCTCGCCGACGTCGCGGAGGTGCTCAACACCTCGAGCGCCCAGGTCTACGCGATGGTGCGCCGCGGCGAGCTCACCGCGATCAAGATCGGTGGCCGCGGCCAGTGGCGGGTCGAGTCCACCAAGCTGGAGGAGTACATCGCGCGGATGTACTCCGAGGCCGCGACGTACGTCACCGAGCACCCGTTCGTCGAGGCCTCGGCCGTCGACGACGAGGCCTGAGGCCCCCCTCCGGCGCTACCCGGTCTCGGCGCCCAGCGTGACCCGGGCCTTCTGCTCGCGACCGTCGCGGGTGAAGGTGAACTCGATCGTCTCGCCCGGCTGGTGGCTGCGGATCGCGACGATCAGGCCCTTGCCGTCGGTGACCCGCTCGCCCTCCACGGCGACCACGACGTCGCCCTTCTCGAGCCCGGCCTGCTCGGCCGGCGTGTCGGACAGCACCTCGTCGATCAACGCCCCGTCGCCGCCGAGGCCCCCGGTCTGCACCTGGGCCCCGATCACCGGGTAGCTGGCCTTCCCGCTCTTGAGGATCTGGTCGGAGGTGATGATCACCTGCTCGATCGGGATCGCGAAGCCGACCCCGATGTTGCCGGCCTCGCCGCTGAAGGTGCCGCCGCCGCTGGTGGCGATGGCGGAGTTGACCCCGACCACCTGCCCGCGCAGGTTGACCAGCGGGCCGCCGGAGTTGCCGGGGTTGATGGCCGCGTCGGTCTGCACCGCGTTGATGTACGACGACTCGTCGGCCGTCTCGCCCGTGGTCACGGGTCGTCTCAACGCGCTGACGATGCCGGACGTGACCGTCGAGCTGAGCCCCAGCGGTGAGCCGATCGCGACCACGCCCTCGCCCACCCGGAGCTTCTCGGAGGAGCCCAACGAGGCCGGGCGCAGGCCCTCGGCGTCCTCGGAGAAGAGAACCGCGAGGTCGTAGACGGGGCTGCGGCCCACCACGGTGGCGTCGTAGCGGTTGCCCTCCTCGTCGACGATCTGGATCGCGCCGTCGCTCTCGGCCGCGTCGGCGACCACGTGGTTGTTGGTCACGATGTGGCCCTGGCGGTCGAGCACGAAGCCGGACCCGGTGGCCCCACCGGCCTGGCCCTCGAACTCGGCCGAGATCTGCACCGTGCTGGGCAGCAGCTCCTGGGCCACCGCCGCCACGCTGCCGTCGTCGACCGAGAGCGGAGGCAGCGACTCGGTGTCGACGGCCCGGATCCCGCCGTCGACGGTGCCGAGCAGGTCGTCGGGGCCCTGCAGCCGGTCGTGGGCGATCGAGCCGCCCACCCCGCCGGCGACCCCCACGACGAGGGCCACCGTGGCCAGCCCCAGCCACGTCTTGGCGCCGACCGACGACCGCGGTCGGCCGGCCTGGTGCGTGGGCCCGGACTGGTGCGGAGGGCCCACGGGCATCGGTCGGGTGCCGGGCGCCGGGAACGTCGGCCACGGAGCCGGCGCGGGCGGCACCCACGAGGGGGCCGGACCCAGGTCGCTGCGACCGGGAGCGGCGGGCGGCGCGGGAGTCGGGGCGGGAGGCGGGGCGGGAGGCGGGGCAGGGTCCTCGGAAGGACCGGACGTGAACCGCCCCACCGACAGCGGTTGGGTCGGGTCACCCACCTCGTCGTCCTCGAGGGGGCCCGCACCGTGCTCCTGGTCGCTCACGCCCACCATCATCCCCTGGCTCGCAAAACCGTGGAGCGCGGGCCGCGCCGCGGGCGGACGTCGCCCGCCGAGGCTCAGCGCGCCGGCGCGGACGGCGTCAGGGTGGTCGGCCTCGGACTGGTCGGCGTCGGCGTCGACGTACCGAGCTGGCTCACCGGGACCCGCTGCTCGAACGAGGGGGCCGCGGCCGGAGCCGTGCCGAGCGCGAGCACGCCCAGCACCGCCGCGCCCACCGCACCGCCGCCGAGGGCCACCAGGCCCAGCGGTGGCCGGCGCGGCCCCGCGACCTCGCCGCCGAGCACCCGCTGGTCGGGCGGGAGCCCCAGGAGCGACCCGACGAGGTGGGCCGGGGGCTGGACCCCTGGCTGCCGAGGGGACAGCCCGGCCAACCGGGTCTTGACCCACCCCTCACGCTCGACGAGGTCACGGCAGGCGTGGCAGGCGTGGACGTGGGCCCAGGCCCGGTCCGCCTCCGTCGGGGAGAGCTGGCCGTCGAGCAGGGCGCTCACCCGCGTCCCGAGGTGACCCATCGGCGGGGAGGTCATCAGGAGGTCTCCGCCGCGGGCACGGGTCCGGTGAGGCCGGACCGGTCGGGCTCGGGGGTCAGCGGGCCGGCGTACCGGGTGCGTCCCGAGACGGGCGCGCGGTGGGCCAGGGCGGTGCGCAGCAAGGCTCGCCCGCGGTGGATCCGGGAGCGGACCGTGCCGAGCTTGGCCCCCAGGATCTCGGCGATCTCCTCGTAGGTCAGGCCCTCCACGTCGCAGAGCACGACGGCGGCGCGGAAGTCGGGCGGGAGCGTGGCCAGCGCCCGCTCGACGTCGTCGTCGAACGTGCGGTCGACGTACGCCGTGTCGGGCGTCGGTCCGGGGCTGGACAGCTTGTCGGCGCGCTCGTCGGACAGCGCGTCGAAGCGGATCCGCTGCTTGCGTCGCGCCTGGTCGAGGAAGAGGTTGGTCGTGATCCGGTGCAACCAGCCCGCGAAGGTGCCGGGGGTGTAGGTGTCGAGGGAGCGGAAGACCCGGACGAAGACCTCCTGGGTGAGGTCCTCGGCGTCCTGGGTGTTGCCGGTCAGCCGGTAGGCCAGCCGGTAGACCCGCGCCGAGTGCTGCTCCACGATCTCGTCCCACGTGGGGACCGGGTCGCGGCTGCTCGGCTCCATCGTGGTCCTTCCCGTGCGCGGGTGTCGGTGTGCTGCCCTCACGGTAGGCACCGGATCTGAGAAGAGCCTGTGAGCAGCATGTCGGGTCAACGAACGGCCGGACCGGGGTGTTCCGGGGCGCGGCGGCGGGGCTGCACTCGTCGGGCGAGCGGAGCCGCTAGGGTCCGTAGCGTTCGCCCGTCGCCCAGGAGGCTCGCCATCAGCACCCCGACCGCACCGCTGGCTGCGACCAGCTGGACCTACGCCGAGCAGTTCGTCGAGGAGGACGCCGTCCTGGCCGCCGGCCGCGCCCGCGCCGAGGAGGTCGGCGTCGTCGCCATCGGCTCCGGAGGCGGGGCCGCGCTGCGGTTCCTGGCCTCGGTGCTGGAGGCCCGTGCGGTGGTCGAGGTCGGCACCGGGTCCGGGGTGTCCGGGCTCTGGTTGCTGCGCGGCATGCGGGCCGACGGCGTGCTGACGACCGTCGACGTGGAGGCCGAGCACCAACGGCTGGCCCGCGAGACCTTCGCCGAGGGCGGTTTCTCGGCCCCCCGCGTGCGCACCATCGCCGGCGCGGCGCTCGAGGTGCTGCCGCGGCTCACCGACGGCCACTACGACCTGGTCTTCTGCGACGGCGACAAGACCGAGTACGCCGCCTACCTCACCGAGGCGCTGCGACTGCTGCGCCCCGGCGGCGTGGTGGCCTTCGACAACGCGCTGTGGCACGACCGCGTCGCCGACCCCGCCCAGCGCGACGAGGAGACCACCGCGATCCGCGACCTCGGCCGGCTGGTCAGCGAGCACGAGGGCCTCGTCGAGGTCCTGCTCCCCGTAGGCGACGGCCTCCTCATGGCGAAGAAGGTCTGGCTCGCCGAGGAGGTCTGAGGAGCCGAGCGAAGCTCGCGCGCACCACAGAGCCAAGCGAGCGAGCAGCTACCCCTCGCGCATCCTCGTCATCGAGCGCGGACGCCGGCCAGCGGGTCGGGCGACCCCAGCCAGGTCAGCAGCACCCGGGCCCCGAAGCCCGAGGGGCCCGCGGTCCACTCGTGGCGGTCGGCAGGCACGTCGCCCACCGAGGCCACGTCGAGGTGGGCCCACGGCACGTCGCCCACGAAGTGGCTCAGGAACAGCGCAGCCATGATCGCCGCCGGGCCCCCGGCCGCGTTGTCGGCGTCGGCGACCTTCGACGCGAGCCTGTCGGCGTACGCCGCGTGGAGCGGGAGGCGCCACAGCGGCTCGCCGGAGGCGTCCCCCGCCGCGAGCAACGACCCGGCCAGGGCGTCGTCGGTGGCGAAGAGTCCGCCTGTCTCCTGCCCCAGCGCCACCTTCACCCCGCCGGTCAGCGTGGCGACGTCGACGATCGCGGCCGGCTTCACCTCGGCCACGGCGTAGGCGAGCGCGTCGGCCAGCACCAGACGCCCCTCGGCGTCGGTGTTGGTGACCTCGGTGGTGCGACCACCGACGTGGCGCACCACGTCACCGGGGCGCAGCGCGTTGCCGCCGACGGCGTTCTCGGCCGCCGCGACGAGGCCCACGACCCGCACCGGACAGCCCACGGCCGCCAGCGCGGCCATCGTCGAGAGCACCACCCCGCCGCCGGTCATGTCGCGCTTCATCGACGCCATCGCCTCGGCGGGCTTGATCGAGAGCCCGCCGGAGTCGAAGGTGATCCCCTTCCCGACCAGCACCACGGTCGGGGTCGAGCGGCCGGCGCGCGCCGGCGCGTAGTCGAGGCGGATCAGCCGGGGAGGGGTGGCCGAGGCCTGCCCGACCCCGAGCAGGCCGCCGAAGCCGCCGTCGGCCAGCGCCTGCTCGTCCCAGACCCGGACGTCGAGCCCGGCCTCGGCGGCCAGCTGCTCGGCCTGCTCGGCGAGCCAGGGCGGGTTCTTCAGGTTCGAGGGCACCGAGGCCAGCATCCGCGAGCGCCAGCCGGCGCCGCCCACGGCCACCGCGCGCTGCAGGGCAGGACCGTGCGCCTTCTCCTCCAGGCCCGCGAGGACCACCCGGCGCACGGGCGGGTGCTCGGGCGGACGCGAGCGCCAGTGGAAGGCGAAGGAGCCCAGCACCAGCCCGACCACGAAGGGCTCGAGCGCGTCCTCGAGCGACCCGAGGGTGGTCGCGACGGCGTCCCGCGAGCGCACGCGCCGCGCGAGCGCGGCCCCGGCCCGGCGGAGGTCGGTCGGACCCGCAGCACCGACGCCGACCAGGAGCACCAGGCGCAGGTCGGTGTTGGCGTCGGCGCCCGAGGGCACCGGCACGGCCACGACCTCGCCGGTGGCGCCGGTGGCGCGCTCGGACTCGAGCACAGCCAGGAGATCGACCCCGATCGCCTCGCCCACCTCGGCCCCACCGGGGCCCAGGAGCAGGGCCGTCCCGGCCTCACCAGGCAGGACGGGCACCGCCACGACATCGACGCCCACGATGGCGTGGGCCCCGAGCGGGCTGAGCGCGATCTCCGGAGGAGAAACCTGACTGGGGAGGACGGGGCGGGTCACCCTACGACGGTCTTCAGGGCGTCACCGAGCGCTCCGGCCTCCTCGGCGTTCAGCTCGACCACGAGCCGGCCACCACCTTCGAGCGGGACTCGCATGACGATGCCCCGGCCCTCCTTGGTGACCTCGAGCGGGCCGTCGCCGGTCCGCGGCTTCATTGCCGCCATGCGGCACCTCATTCCCTGTGACTCAACACCGAGAGCAGACAGGTCACACCTGTCGCTCGCACCAGCGTCCATTATCCCCCATGCCGCGAGTGACCCGCACCACGGGCACCCCCTCACCTCCGGGCCTGACACACTCGGGTCCATGAACGACGCCTCCACCGCCCCGGTCCTGCTCGACGTCTCGGACGGCATCGCGACCATCACCCTCAACCGGCCCGAGGCGATGAACAGCCTCGACGTGGCGACCAAGGAGCTGCTGCTCGACGCCGTGCGCTCGGTGGGCGAGGATCCTGCCGTGCGGTGCGTCGTGCTCACCGGCACCGGGCGCGCGTTCTGCACCGGGCAGGACCTCAAGGAGCACATCGAGCTGCTCCACAACGGGGGCAGCGACCAGCTCTTCAACACCGTCGACGTGCACTACAACCCCATCGTGTCGGCCCTGGTGGCGCTGGAGAAGCCGGTCCTCGCCGCCGTCAACGGCGTCGCCGCGGGGGCAGGCGCCAGCCTCGCGTTCGCGTGCGACCTGCGGATCGTCGCCGACACGGCGGGCTTCAACCTCGCCTTCGCCAACGTCGCACTCTCGTGCGACACCGGCGCCAGCTACCACCTGCCGCTGCTGGTGGGCCGGGCCAAGGCCCTGGAGCTGCTCTACTTCCCGCGCACGATCAAGGCCGACGAGGCACTCGAGCTCGGGCTCGCCACCCACGTCGTCCCGGCCGACCAGCTGGCCACGGAGGTGGGCTCCCTGGCCCGTCGCCTCGCCGACGGCCCGACGGTGGCGCTCGGGTCGATGCGCCGCTCGGTGGCCTACGCGGCCGGCCACACCTTCGAGGAGGCCGTCGCGTTCGAGAGCACGATGATGCAGCGCACGGGGGCGACCAGCGACCACGCGGCCGCGGTCGCGGCGTTCGTCGCCAAGGAGAAGCCGGTCTTCGAGGGCCGCTGACCCACCCGGGTGCCTTCGAGCCCCTACGACGGATCGGCGCCCGGGACCGGCTCCGCGGCGAGCGTGGCGTAGCGGGCGCCGAAGATCCGCAGCACCTGCCCGGGCGCGACCCGCGTCATCCGGCGCCGGCTGGGCCGGGCGCCGTACTCGACCGTGAGCGCCACCCCCGGGAACGAGTGGTTGAACCAACCGGTCATGGTGCCGTGGCACACGCCGCCGCAGTCGAGGGTGCGGGCGGGCAGGTGCAGCGTGCGGGCCACCCGTCGGGCGAAGCGCGGTGACTTGGTGTCGGTGTCGACGCTGTTGAGCGGCTGGTGGAAGCTCAGCACGAAGTCGGGCCGGACGTTGCGCAGGAAGCGCATCATCGCGCGGGTCTCGGGCTCCGAGGCCGCCCGCGGCCCTGACTCGTAGTTGCCGTCGAGGTCGGCCCAGTCGTAGGGGTAGTTGCGGTTGAGGTCGACCCCCCGAGCGTTCTTGCGCGTACGTCGGGCGAGCCCGTCGGGGTTGTAGGTCGGCACCACCCACAGGTCGATGCCGCGCACAGGTGGACCGTCGCGCAGCGACTCCAGGATGCGGCGGGTGTGGGGCTCGTTGCCGTGCATGGTCGAGATCAGCACCACCGTCGGACCGCGCCGCTCGCCGAGGTGCCAGGCGGTGATCGGTCGTCCGGTCGCCGAGCGGCCCAGCAGCCGACGTCCGATGACCGCCTCCGAGGGGGCCGTCGACGCCGAGGCCGCCGTCGCCACGGGCACACCGACTGCGACGGGGCCGACTGCGACCGGGCCGACTGCGACCGGGCCGGCCGCGACCGGGCCCGCCGTGGCCGGCAGCGTCGGGCCGGACGCGAGCGCGATCGTCACCAAGCCGGCGACCAGGGCCGTAGCCGGCCCCGCGGCACGCCGGGGGCTCACACGGCCGCCACGAGGTAGGCCCAGGTGAACACCACGACTCCGACCAGCATGCCGACGTGGGCGAGGACGGACAGGCCGGGGCCTTCGGACCACGAGTCCGACGAGGCGTCGGCGGAGTGCCGCCCACGGCTGGGCATCCACCGCGCCAGGATCAGCAGACCGGCGCCGGCGACGACCCACCAGCACGCCAGCGAGAGGATGCCGACCAGCCCGGCGGCCCCCTCGCCGATCGCCCCGGCGGCGGTCAGGTAGACCAGCCAGGAGACGAGCGCCGCCACACCGGCGACGGTGTGCACCGCGAGCAGCCGCGAGCCGACATTCACGCGGCCGGAAGCGGTGCCGGACAAGCGCAGTCGCGTCAGCACGATCGCGACCGCGGCCAGCGCGGTGAGGACGTAGACGATCACCTGGGTCGGCACGGGCCGATCCTGTCAGACCGACGGCGTGTCCGGGCCCGGACCGGCATCCGGGCGCGCCTGGTCCACCGGCCACGCGCGCTCCGAGCCGTCCGCGCGCTGCTCGCGCTCCTCGCGCTGCTCGCGCTCCTCGCCCTCCCGGGCCAGCCGGTCGAGCAGCGCGTCGACCTCGCTCATCCGGTAGCCGCGCACGGCGAGCGAGAAGCGCACCCGTCGCAGGTCCTCGGGGCGCAGCGGCCCCGACGCCGGCACCGCGGCGTCCGGCCGGTCGTCGTACGCCGGGGAGAGCGGAGCGCCCCTCCCCGCGGCGACGGCGGCGACCCCGCCCAGGGCCACCACGATGAGGACCGCGAAGAGCCAGATCACCGGGTGTCCCGGGCCTGGACCATCCGGCGCACGGCCTCGTCGACGTCGTCGGTGAGGATCAACCGGTCGAGGTCGTCCTCGGCGATCATCCCCTCCGCCAGCACGGTGTCGCGCAGCCAGGAGATCATCCCCGCCCAGTACGCCGTGCCCAGCAGGACGATCGGGAAGGCCGTGATCTTCTGGGTCTGCGCCAGCGTGAGCGCCTCGAACATCTCGTCGAGGGTGCCCAGGCCGCCGGGCAGCACGATGAAGCCCTGGGAGTACTTCACGAACATCGTCTTGCGCGCGAAGAAGTAGCGGAAGTTGAGGCCGACGTCGACCCACTCGTTGAGGCCCGCCTCGAAGGGCAGCTCGATGCCGAGACCGACGCTCACCCCGCCCGCCTCGCAGGCACCCTTGTTGGCCGCCTCCATGGTGCCCGGCCCGCCACCGGTGATCACCGCGAAGCCGGCCTCGACCAGCGCGCGCGCCACCCGCTCGCTCAGGGCGTACGTCGGGTGGTCGGCCGCGGTGCGCGCCGAGCCGAACACCGCGACGGCCGGCCCGAGCTCGGCCAGCGCCCCGAAGCCCTCCACGAACTCGGCCTGGATGCGCAGCACCCGCCACGGGTCCGTGTGCACCCAGTCGCTGGCGCCGCGGGAGTCCAGCAGCCGCTGGTCGGTGGTGGTGCCGTCGACCTGGTCACGCCGCTGGAGGACCGGGCCCTTGTGCTTGGACCTCACGCGTCATCCCCGGGTGCGTTCAGCCAGGTGCGCAGCACCGACTCGCAGCGGTACAGGTGCTCGACCGGCACGTGCTCGTCCTGCTTGTGGGCGAACATCGGGTCGCCGGGGCCGAAGTTGACCGCAGGGACACCGAGCAGGGTGAAGCGGGCGACGTCGGTCCAGCCGAACTTCGGGTTGACCACCCCACCGACGGCCTCGACGAACGCGGCGGCCGCGGGCCGGTCGAGCCCCGGCAGGGCGCCCGGGGAGGTGTCGGTGAGGGTGACGTCGTACCCCTCGAAGACCTCGCGGACGTAGGCCTCCGCCTCGGCCTCGCTGCGGTCGGGAGCGAACCGGTAGTTGACCGAGACCACGCACTCGTCGGGCAGCACGTTGGTCGCGACCCCGCCGCTGATGCCCACGGCGTTGAGCCCCTCGTGGTACTCCAGCCCGTCGATGACCGGGCGGCGCGGCTCGTAGCGGTTGAGCCGGTCGAGCACCGGCCCGGCGGCGTGGATCGCGTTGACGCCCTTCCAGGCGCGGGCGGAGTGGGACCGCTCCCCCGGCACCCGGACGTCGACGTGCAGCGAGCCCTGGCACCCGGCCTCGACCACGGCGTTCGAGGGCTCCATCAGGATCGCGAAGTCGGCGGCCAGCAGGTCGGGGTCGCTCTGGCTGAGCTTGAACAGCCCGTTGTGGTGGGCCTCGATCTCCTCGCAGTCGTAGAGGACGAGCGTCAGGTCGCGCACCGGCTCCTCGATGGTGGCGGCGAGCCGCAGGATGACGGCGTCGCCGCCCTTCATGTCGCAGGTGCCGAGGCCGTGCAGGATGCCGTCGTCGTCCAGCCGCGAGGGCAGGTTGTCGTTGACCGGGACGGTGTCGAGGTGGCCCGCGAGCACCACCCGCTCCGCGCGGCCGAGATCGGTGCGCGCCACGACCGTGTTGCCGTGCCGGCTGACGCTGAGGTGTCCGAGCGTGCGGAGCGCGGCCTCGACCGCGTCCGCGACGGCCTGCTCGTCGTGGCTGACCGACTCGATGTCGACCAGCTGCTGGGTCAGCGCGAGCACGTCGGCGGACAGGTCGAGCACGGGGGGTGCGGTCATGGGCGCTAGTCAACCAGCCGAGGAATCACCGGCCGACCGGGGATTCCTGAACTTGTCGGCCCTCGCGAGGGCGGACAAGTTCAGGGAGAGGCCGACAAGTCCCCCCGACCCCTCCCACAAAACTGGAACACGTTCTACTCTCAATCATGCGCAACGGTGTCGTCCTCTTCTCCTCCGACCGCGGGATCACCCCCGCCGAGCTCGCCGTGGCCGCCGAGGAGCGTGGCTTCGACACGCTCTACGTGCCCGAGCACACCCACATCCCCGTCCGCCGCGACGCCGCCCACCCCGGCACCGGCGACGAGACGCTGCCCGACGACCGCTACCTGCGCACGCTCGACCCGTGGGTCTCCCTGGCCACCGCCGCCGCCGTGACCACCCGGATCCGGCTCGCCACCGCCGTCGCGCTCCCGGTCGAGTCCGACCCGATCACGTTGGCCAAGACGATCGCCACGCTCGACCACCTCTCCGGGGGACGCGTGACGATCGGCGCCGGGTTCGGCTGGAACACCGACGAGCTCGCCGACCACCACGTCCCGGCCGCCCGTCGCCGCACGGTGCTGCGCGAGTACGTCGAGGCGATGCGGGCGCTGTGGACCCAGGAGGAGGCGTCGTACGACGGCGAGTTCGTCTCCTTCGGCCCTTCGTGGGCCTACCCGAAACCGACGCAGGCGCACGTCCCGCTGATCATCGGCGCCGGGGGCGGGCCACAGACGTTCGCGTGGATCGCGCGGTCCGCCGACGGCTGGATGACCACTCCCCGCGAGACCGGCATCGGCGAGAAGGCCGCTGCTCTGCAGCAGGCCTGGGCCGACGCGGGCCGCGACGGCGCGCCCGACATCCGGGTCCTGATCGCGGCCAAGCCCACTCCGCAGGACTTCGCGGAGTGGGCCGAGGCCGGGGTCAGCGAGCTGATCTGGGGCGTGCCCGACCGGTCACCCGACGAGGTCCGTGCGTCCCTCGACCGGATGGCCGGCCGGCTCGGCCTCAGCGGCGCACCTGCCTGAGCTGATCAGGCGCGGGTGACGCGGACGCTGGCCTTCTCGCCCTCGCCGACCAGCACCTCGGTGCCGTCGGAGGCCGACTCCCCCACCACGTACGCCGTCGCCAGCGTCTCGCCGGTGATCAGGGCCTCGTGGGCGCGGGCTGCGTCCTGCACGGCGCTCGACCCCCCGATGCTCAGGGAGATCCGGTCGGAGACAGCGAGGCCGGCGTCGCGGCGGGCCTGCTGCACGGCGCGGACCAGGTCGCGGGCCAGGCCCTCGGCCGCGAGCTCGGGCGTCACGGCGGTGTCGAGCACGACGAAGCCCGAGCCGGGGAGCATCCCGAGCACCGAGTCGTCGCCGGCGGCACCCGCGACGGTCTCGAGGGTGAACTCCCCCTCGACCAGGACCAGCCCACCGGCCGTGACCGAACCGTCCTCAGCGACCGACCAGTCGCCGGACTTCGAGCCCTTGATCGCCTGCTGGACGTCCTTGCCCAGCCGGGGCCCGGCGGCGCGGGCGTTGACGGTCAACCGCTGCGAGACGCCGTACGCCGCCGCCTCGGGTGCGTCGGCCGCGACCAGCCGCACGGACTTGACGTTGACCTCGTCGGCCACGATCGACTCGAAGCCCGCGAGCGCCGCGGGGTCCTCGACCACGACGGTGAGCGTCGCGAGCGGGAGGCGGTTGCGCAGCTGACCGGCCTTGCGCAGCGCGGAGGTGGCCGAGCAGACCTCGCGCACCTGGTCCATCGCCGCGACCAGCGCGTCGTCGGCCGGCAGCGACTCGGGGCCCTCGAGCGCCGGCCAGTCGGTCAGGTGGACCGACCGCTCACCCGTGAGGCCGCGCCACACCTCCTCGGTGGTCAGCGGGAGCAGCGGCGCGGTCACCCGGCAGACCGTCTCGAGCACGGTCCACAGCGTGTCGAAGGCCTCGGGGCGGCCGTCCCAGAAGCGCTCGCGCGAGCGGCGGACGTACCAGTTCGTGAGCACGTCGAGGAACCCGCGGGTGGCGTCGCAGGCGTCGGCGACGGCGTAGTCGTCGAGCGTCGTGGTCATCTCGACGACGTACTGCCGGCACTTGGCCAGCAGGTAGCGGTCGAGCGGGTCGGTGGAGGCCACCGACCGGCGCGCCTCGTAGCCACCCTCGCCGGCCGCGTTGGCGTAGAGCGAGAAGAAGTACCAGGTGCTCCACAGCGGCATCATCACGTGGCGCACCGAGTCGCGGATGCCCTGCTCGGTGACGACCAGGTTGCCGCCGCGCAGGATCGGCGACGACATCAGGAACCAGCGCATCGCGTCGGCGCCGTCGCGGTCGAAGACCTCGCGCACGTCGGGGTAGTTGCGCAGCGACTTGCTCATCTTGTTGCCGTCGGAGCCGAGCACGATGCCGTGGCTGATGCAGGAGCTGAACGCCGGGCGGTCGAAGATCGCGGTCGCGAGGATGTGCAGCGTGTAGAACCAGCCCCGGGTCTGACCGATGTACTCGACGATGAAGTCGCCCGGGAAGTGCCCCTTCATCGTGTCGGTGCCGGCGAACCAGTCGGCGTTCTCGAAGGGGTAGTGCACCTGCGCGAAGCTCATCGAGCCCGAGTCGAACCACACGTCGAGCACGTCGGTGACCCGGCGCATCATCGACCGGCCCGTCGGGTCGTCGGGGTTCGGGCGCACCAGGTCGTCGACGTACGGGCGGTGGAGGTCGGGCTCGCCGTCGGCGTTGAGGGGCAGCCGACCGAAGTCGCGCTCGATCTCCTCGAAGGAGCCGTAGACGTCGAGGCGGGGGTACGCCGCGTCGTCGCTCTTCCAGACCGGCACCGGGCTGCCCCAGAAGCGGTTGCGGGTGATCGACCAGTCACGGGCGTTCTCGAGCCAGCGGCCGAACTGCCCGTCCTGGATGTGGTCGGGCACCCAGCGGATGTCCTGGTTGAGCTCGAGCATCCGCTGCTTGATCGCCGTCACCTCGACGAACCACGACGAGACGCCCTTGTAGATCAGGGGCTCGCGGCAGCGCCAGCAGTGCGGGTAGGAGTGGTCGTAGGTCTCGCGGCGCAGCAGGATCGTCCCGGGTGTCACGGACCCCGCTTCGGCGCCGCGGGTGACCGCCTTCAGGTGGTCGATGATGTGCAGGTTGGCGTCGAAGACCTGCATGCCGGCGTAGTCGTCCACGGGGTGCGTGAAGCGCCCGTCCTTGCCGACCGGCATCACGGCCTCGATGCCCTCGCGGTCGGTGACCTCCTTGTCGATCTCACCGAAGGCGCCGGCGGTGTGCACCAGCCCGGTGCCGTCGGTGGTCGTCACGGCGTCGTCGGCCGCGACGACCCGGAAGGCCCGGTCGTGGCCGAGGTAGTAGGAGAACGGCGGGGTGTAGGTGCGCCCGACCAGCTCGGCGCCGCGGTAGCGCCCCAGCACGGTCACCTCGGCGCCCAGCTCGTTGGCGTACGCCGGAAGCCGGGCCTCGGCGAGCAGGTAGCGCGCCGTGGTGTCGGTGCCGGGCACGCCGGCCTCGACGACGACGTAGTCGATCTCGGAGCCGACCATCACCGCCAGGTTGGCGGTCAACGTCCAGGGGGTCGTGGTCCAGATCAGCAGGTGGGCGCCGTCGAGCACCGGGTCGTCACCGGTCGCGTCGAGCGCGTAGCCGACCGTGACCGCCGGGTCCTGACGGTTCTGGTAGACGTCGTCGTCCATCCGCAGCTCGTGGTTGGACAGCGGCGTCTCGTCGTTCCAGCAGTAGGGCAGCACCCGGAAGCCCTCGTAGACCAGGCCCTTCTCGTGCAGCTGCTTGAACGCCCAGATGACCGACTCCATGTAGTCGGAGTTCATCGTGCGGTAGTCGTGCTCGAAGTCGACCCAGCGCGCCTGGCGGGTCACGTACTCGACCCAGTCGCCGGTGTACTTCATCACCGACTCGCGGCAGGCGTCGTTGAACTTCTCGATCCCCATGTCGACGATCTCGTCGGTGGTCTTGATCCCGAGCTGGCGCATCGCCTCGAGCTCGGCGGGCAGACCGTGGGTGTCCCACCCGAAGCGACGCTCGACCCGCTTGCCGCGCATCGTCTGGTAGCGCGGGATCAGGTCCTTGACGTAGCCGGTGAGCAGGTGGCCGTAGTGCGGGAGGCCGTTGGCGAACGGCGGGCCGTCGTAGAAGACGAACTCGTTGCTGCCGTCGTCCCCCGCGTCGCGCTGCTCGACGCTGGCCTCGAAGGTGCCGTCGGCGTGCCAGTACGCCAGCACGCCCTCCTCGACGGAGGGGAAGCGGGGCGTGGACGGCACGCCGCTGCCGGGGGTGGCGTCGGTGTGGGAGACCCGGGGATAGGTCATGGGTGGCACTCCTGCGGTTCGTCGTCGCACGAGGACGACTCCCCTGGTCGACGGGGCCGCGGTACCACCTCGCTTGCCCGTCCCGCGGCTGCGGGACGAACCACTCGTTGCCGGCTGTGACGGGCCACCCGTCCGGTTCTACTGGGCCCGCCCTGGCTGCTGAGGGACCGTTCTTCCGGAGGCTCGCCGCTGATGACGGCTCGAACGCCTGTGGCCCCAGCGTACGACGCGGCGCGGACCGCGAGCCAATCCGATGCCCGCGCCGGCGAGGTGGGCCGACCGACGGCCAACCGACGTCGTGCCACGCTGTGCTCGTGGCCACGCCGAACCGGAGCGACACGACCGTCGCCGGGCCACATCCCCAGCACTTCCCCTGGCTGGTCGGCGGGGCCTTCGTGCTCGTGTGGTCCTCGGGCTACATCGCCGGCCCGGCCGCGGTCGAGGCCGTCGAGCCGTTCAGCCTGCTGGCGATCCGATTCGTCCTCGCGGCCGCCGTGCTCGTCCCGCTCGTGCGTTGGCGGCGGGGTCCGTTGCGCATGGACCGCGCCACGCTGCTGCGCGTCTGCCTGGTCGGCCTGACCATGAACGGCTTCCAGTTCGCGTTCATGTACCTCGCCTTCCAGGCGGGTCTCGGCGCCACCCTCGGCGCCCTGCTCCACTCGCTCTCCCCCGTGCTCACCGTGGTCCTCGCCGGCGCCCTGCTCGGCGAGCAGGTACGTCGGGTGCAGGTGGTGGGTCTGGCCGTCGGCGTCGTCGGCGTGCTCGTCGTCCTCGGGCCCGACGTCGACGGCGCGGGCGGCGCGCTGGGCGTGACCATGGGGATCCTGAGCATGCTCGCGCTGAGCCTCGGCACCATGGGCCAGCGCTGGATCCCGCGCACGGTCGACCCCTGGTGGTCGGCGGCCGTGCAGTTCACGGTGGTCATCCCGCCCCTGGTGACGTTGGCCCTGCTCCTGGAGGGCACCACGCCGGTCCGCGACCCCGCCCAGGCCGCGGTCACCCTGCTCTACCTCGCCCTGGTCAACTCGATCATCGGCCTCATGCTGCTCGGCGCGCTGGTGCGCCGCGGCGGCGCCGGCGCCTCCTCCAGCGTGTTCTTCCTGATGCCTCCGGTCACGGCCGTCATGGCCTGGCTGGTCCTGGACGAGACCCTGCGCCCGCACGGCCTGCTCGGCCTCGCCATCGCGGTCGTCGGCGTCGGGGTCGCCACCCACACCCGCGGTCGTCGCGTGCCCCTCGACGTACCCGAGGCCACCTGAGGCTGCGCCCCGCTCGGCGGTCGGCCTACCGACGCCGGTGGAACCGGACGTCGCCGTTGGGCAGCCTCGCGTGGAGGTAGCGGTCGTCGTGGGCGCGGTGGTGGTGCCAGGAGCACAACAGCTCACCGTCGTCGAGGTCGGTCGCTCCACCCCGGGCCCACGGGGAGGCGGCGTGGTGCGCCTCGCACCAGGCGGCCGGGATGTCGCAGCCCTCCGCCCGGCACTGCCGGTCGCGCACGGCCATCGCCAGCCGCTGGGGCCGGTTGTAGAGCCGGGCCGACCGGCCGAGGTCGAGGACCTCCGACCGGCCGCCGAGCACCATCGGGAGGATCTGGGCGTTGCACGCCAGGCGACGTGCCTCGCTGGCGGTGATCCGGCCATCGGAGCCGAACGACGCCACGCCGAGCCCGTCGGTGAGCGTCGCGAGGTCGATCGTGACCACCAGCGTCGTGGCGTCTCCGCCGTGGAGCGGCAACCGCTTCGGGTCCACGGCCTCCAGCAGGGAGCAGAAGGCCTGGCCCAGCCGTACGTCGTGCGGGAGCCGGTCGCCGCTGCCGTCGCTCTCGCCCCCGCCGTCGCGGCGGGGCGAGGTGAACGCGTGCAGGTAGGTCAGCAGCCGATCAGCAGACGCGTCGGGCAGCGTCATCCGCACCAGGGTGGTGCCGTCGCCGCGGCGGTGCGTGACCAGGCTCGTCGTACGGCGAGCCCGCCGCTCCTCCTCCTCGAGCTGCCGGCGCTCGTGGTCCTCACCGAGCTCGGGGGCCACGACGTCGAGGATGCGGCGTCCTAGCGAGCGCAGCTCGCGAGGCCCGAAGTGTGCCGCCTGCTCGACCAGGTGGGCCTCGGCGAGCTCGCGGGTGCGGACCGGTAGGTCGTCGGGGAGGGCGTCGAGCGACCGTGCGATCACCTCGACCTGCTCGGTGTTGACCGAGCCGTCGGCCAGCGCCCGCCCGAGCTGCGACCACCGGGTCGCGAGGGACGTCGCGAGCCGCTGGGTGCGTCGGCTGGCCGCCCGGTCGAGGCGCGTCCGGCTGGCCAACCAGGCGGCGACGTCACGGCAGCCGTCGTGGTCGGCGACGTCGTCGGCACTCGCGACCAGTCGCAGCCGCAGGCTCTCCACCTGTGCCTGCAGGGCGGTCACGGCCAGCAGCGCCTCGCGCTTGTCGGGGGTGGTCAGGAAGTCGACGGGCACGTCGGCCACGTCCTTGAGGACGTCGCTCATCGCGTCGGTGGCGGCCAGCACCGGATGACGATCGATCACGGGACACCTCCTCGACACAGCAGAACCAATGGGTTCTCACGGTGTCGATGCAGCGCGCCGGTGAGACGGCGACAGCTCCCTGCGGGGCTGTCGGACCCAGACCATCAGCATCGACGGTTATTGCCTGGATCTGGTCTAATCGTACACCTGTTCGATCTCCTGCGCCACCTATCGATCCAGTTCCTTCGAACAACTTAAGACCCACTAGGTTGACGCTCTGACTAGTTAGTGCAACCATCTAGTCATGCAGACGACTACTGACACCGGGGCCGGGACCTGGCCGACCGAGTGGCTGCGCGGTGCCCTCGGGGTGTGCGTCGTCCATGTCATCGCGGCGGGACCGACGTACGGCTACGCCATCGCCACGGCCCTCGCCGAGGCCGGCTTCGGCACGGTCAAGGGCGGGACCCTCTACCCCCTCCTCACCAGGCTCGAGGAGCGCGGTCTGGTCGAGGCCGAGTGGCGCGCCGGCGAGGGCGGTCCTGGCCGCAAGTTCTACGCCCTCACCGCAGCGGGCCGCGCCGAGCACACACGTCAGTCGGCGGACTGGCTCGACTTCACCGCGCTCACCCATACCTTTCTCGATCGCCCGGCAAGGCCGACCTCCCAGAAGGAGCAGTCATGAAGATCCAGACGAACACGCCCCACATCGAGCCGGCGTGGGCCGAGGCGTTCCTGCTCGAGCTCCGCCTGCACGGTGTCTCAGGCAGCCAGATCGGTGGTGCCCTCGCCGAGGTCGAGACGCACTGCGCCGAGAGCGGTGAGGCGGCGCAGGCCGCCTTCGGCGACGCCAGGTCCTACGCCTGCGCACTGCGGCTGCCGCCGTCGACCGCCCAGACCGTGTCACTTCGCGATGAGCTCCCGACGACGGGGTTGGGCCTGGGCGCGATGTTGCTGACTCTCGCTGCAGTGGGCGCCTGGCGCTCCGGCACGGGAGTCGACGTGACCGGAGGTTGGGTTGCGGTGCTGGCGATCCTTCTTCTCGGGACCGCCTTGATCCTCAGGTACGCCGCACCGCTGCTGCGGGCGCTCGCAACCAACCTCTGGCTGGCCATCGTCTTCACCGTGGCGCCGATGGCGGTCTTCGTGAGCGCGTTCCTGCTGTTCGGCAAGAGCGTGCTCCTCACCCTGCCGGTGGCGCCGTCCCTGGTGGTCGGGTTGCTGGCGCTGGCCACCAGCACAGCCCTGGCACTGCGCCGGGCCAGCTCACTCGAGGACCCTGTAGTGGGGCCCCCACAGGCCGACGGCGCCGGCACCCTCGAGGTCTCAGCGACTGTCGACCGAATCGGCCGCAACCTCACTCCGTGGCTCTTCCCGCTTCTCACCGCATTGATGTGCCTGCCTCTGCTGCTGCTCTGACGAGGGCTACGGGGAGCCGGCGTCGACCACCCCTGGGTCTCGAGGAACGTCCGCAAGGCTCGAGGCGCGTCCTGCTGGCCAGCTCCCGGCTGGAGAGCCGGGAAGGTCAGCCGTCACCTCTGTGAGACAGCCGTGCAGTCGCGACCTCACTGACCATGCTGAGCCCCTCCCCCGAGAGCGCCCCCACGAACATCGCCCGATCGAGGGAGCGCAGCACGACGTCGGACGTGGCGGTGACGGTCGCTGTGCGGCGCACCTGCTGCAGCAGTGCGATCTCGCCGAAGTAGTCGCCCGGCCGTTGCTCGCGCAGGAGTCGACCCTCCTGGGTCACTGCGACCGTGCCCTCCGCTATGACGTAGAAGACGTTTCCTTCTTCGCCCTCGGTGATGACCACGGTGCCGGCGGGCAGACGCACCTCCGTCAGCCCCCGTGCCAACGCCTCGAGAGTGGGCGGCGTCAACAGAGCGAACCAGGGGATGCCTTGGAGCAGAGACAATCCCGGAGGCGGGATCAGCCGCGCATCGAGGCGGACCATGCGCCGCCAGCTCGTGAGGGCGATCACCAGCACCGGGAGCCCGACGGCGACCAACGTCCAACGCAGACCGACCAGGTGCAGCAGGAGCGGAGCGGCCACGGAGCCGAGCGCCTTCGACGCGATGTAGCAGGAGTCCAGGGCGGCGAAGACCCGAGCCATGGTGTGATCCGGCGTCATGCGCATGACGATCGTGTCGATGCTGACGTCGACGATCGGGTTGGCCACACCCAGCACGACGAGCGCGAGCACCACGGAGACCGGGTGCGGCCACAGCGCGATCAGACCGAGCGGCGCCGACCAGAGCACGACACCGACGGTCAGGTCTCGTCCGAGCCGCTCGCGCTCGACGCGCGCGAGCGCCACGATCCCGCCGCCGATCGCCCCGACACCGATGATCGCGTCGAGCAGGCCGATGCCCCGCGCGCCTGCGTCCATGATCTCGATCGCGACGATCACCAAGAACACACGTGCGGCGCCGGCGACGAACGTCTGCGCGGCGACCTGGCCGGTGACGTTGCGGAGGTCAGCATCGGCACGGAGGAGCTTGAACCCTGCGATCAGCTGTGCCCAGGCGCTCACGCCGGCCCTCGTAGGGCCGTCCGGGTGGCTGCCCGGTCGACGCACCCGGAGCACGAGGAGGGCCGACACCGCGAAGGTGGCGACGTTGACCCAGAAGACCGTGCGCACGTCGGCCACGACGAGAAGGAGCCCACCGAGTGCCGGGCCGATGAACATCGACAGGCTCTCGACGATGCTGCTGGCTGCGTTCGCGGCGGTGACCTCACTGGGAGTTCTGGCCAGCGACGGCATCCACGCGCGCTGGGCCGCGCGGAAGGGCGCGTTGAAGACGCCCGCCAGGACAGCCAGCACGTAGACGGCGATCGGGTCGGACGACGTCAGACACACGGCGGCCGAGACGACGAGGACGATCCGGACCCCGTCGCAGACCAGCAGCGTGGCCCGCCGCGAGTACCGGTCGGCGACCGCCCCACCGACGGGTGCCATCACCGCTGACGCGGTCATGAAGGCCGCGGTGAACAACCCGACGGCTTGCGCCCCACCCTGGCCGTAGGCCCAGACGGTAACCGCGATCAGGTACGCGCCGTCGCCGACGAGCGACGCCAGCAGCGCGAGCTGCACCAGGCGCAAGTTGCGGTTGCCCATGACCGCGCCAACCGCACTGACGGAGCGGCCCAACGCCCCGAGTCCTCGGCTCACGGCGACCTCGGTGCTCGTGACGTCAGGACCGCGGGCGCTCGTCTGCGGCTCGGATCCTGGAGGCCACACCCCGTCGCTGCAGGCACCTCAGGAGCCGCACGGATGATGTTGACCTCGACCATCGTGTCCCTGCCTGACCCCGGGATCTGTGACGCCAGACGCGTCAGTGCAAGCTGTGGCGGTCCGCACAACTTTACTCTGCACTTCGGCCGATGCGGAGCCCATGACAGTGTCGGGTGCGCGACCCCATCCTCAGGTCGAGTGCAGGACGGTCGACGCGCGATCAGGCAAGCGCGAGTGGAGCCGCTTCCACGATCCGCACCCGCGGGCTGCCCACGAGGGCGGGTGAGTTGGCCGGCGTCGACCACACCTGGGTCTCGAGGAAGCCCTGGAAGGCTCGCGCCGCCTCCGCGGTGGCGAAGTCGAGGTCGATGAGCACGTAGTGCGGATCGTCGACCGGCCGCCTGACCAGCTCGCGCAGCACCCCACCCTCCTTGCGGCGCTCGGCGAACCTCGTGAACGCGCCGAGCCAGGTGTCGAAGTCACTGATGGAGTGCTCGATCAGCAGTGTGGGCATGGTCTCCTCCTGGTCCGGGTCGAGCTCGTGTCCTCGACGCTAGGCGGCTCCGGGTGCGCCCGCCATCCCAACCACCTGGGGGGTCCCACCGGCGTACGCTCGTCACGTGACAGGTCGCGTCCGGACCGCCCACCTCGCCACGGCCGTCGAGCGCGTCGCCGGTGCCGACGGTGACGGTGACGACCGGGCGCTCCGTGCGCAGCTGGTCCAGGTCGTGCGCAGGAGCGTGCCCTTCGACGCCTATGCGTTCCTGCTCACCGATCCCGTCACCACCGTGGGGTCGTCCCCCGTGGCCGACGTGCCGGACATCGCCTCGCTCCCCGCCCTCATCCGCCTGAAGTACCGCACGCCCGTCAACCGGTGGACCGCGCTGCCCGCCACCGGCTGCGCGACCCTGCAGCAGGCGACCGGAGGGCGGCCGGAGCAGAGCCTGGTGTGGCGTGAGCACCTGGCCGCGCTGGGCGTCCTGGACGTGCTCTCCGTGGTCTTCACCGACCGCTACGGCTCGTGGGGGTTCCTCGACCTGTGGCGCCTGGCGAGCCGCTTCGCCGACCACGAGGTAGCCGCGCTGGCGGGAGCACGCCCGGCCATCACGGCCCGGCTGCGATCTGCGCAGGCTGCCGGGTTCCCGACCACGCGGGCCGCCCCGGGGCGACGCGGCCCTGGAGCGCTCGTGCTCTCCCCCGCGCTCGCGGTGCGCGCCCAGACCCCGCAGACCGAGGACTGGCTGGCCGCGCTCGTCCCGCCCGGGTCCGGGGGGCTCACGGTGCCGGCCGGCGCCTACAACGTGGCGGCGCAGCTCCTCGCCGCCGAAGCCGGCGTCGACGACCACCCGGCGTACGTACGGGTCCACCTCGGCCACGGTGCCTGGCTCACCCTCCGGGCCGACCGCGTGGCCGGCCCGGCGCCGGTGCCAGAGCGCGACATCATCGTGACCATGGAGGACAGCTCGGCGGCGGAGCGCCGGGACATGTTCTCCCGGTCCCACGGGCTGACCCCGCGTGAGGACGAGCTGCTCCGTCACCTCGCCGAAGGGCTCGACACCCGTTCGGCGGCAGGCCTGATGTCGATCAGCGAGCACACCGTCCAGGACCACCTGAAGTCGGTCTTCGCCAAGACCGCCACCTCGAGCCGCCGTGAGCTGCTCGCGAGGTCCCTGGGCCGGTGAGACGGCTCAGACGAGGGCCATCGTGTCCGGGCCGAAGATCTCGTAGTGGATGTCCGCCTCGGGGACGCGCTGCCCCTCGATCAGGCTGTGCCGCACGGACTCCATGAAGGGCAGCGGGCCACACAGGTAGACCGTCGCGTCAGCGGGGATGACGACGGTCTCCAGGTCGACCCTCCCGACCTGGAGGACGTCGCGGCTCGGTCGGACGCCGAGGTCCTCGTACCACCGGTGGAGCGTCGCCGACGGCAGCGAGCCCACGAGGTCCTTGAGCTGCTGGCGATGGGCGTGCCGGGCCGGCGATCGGTCGGCGTGCAGCACCAGGACCTCACGCGTCGAGCCCGTGCCGACGAGGTAGTGGAGGATGCCGATGATCGGGGTGCTGCCGATCCCTGCGGAGATCAGCACCAGCGGTGCGTCGGAGTCCTGGAGGACCAGCTCGCCGAACGGCGCCGAGACCCTGATCTCGTCACCCTCGAAGAGGCTCTGGTGCAGGTGGTTCGACACCTCACCGGCCGGGACGATCGTGCCGTCGTCAGCGAGGCCCGCCGGGACCGCCTTGACCGAGATCCCCCACTCGCCGACCTCCTCGGCGTGGGTGAGGCTGTACTGACGGATCTGGTGGGCCCCGTCGGGCAGGGGGACCTGGACCGACACGTACTGGCCGGGACGGGACGTCGGCAGCGGGCTCCCGTCCGGGGTGGCGAGGACGAAGGACACGGTGTCGGGAGACTCCTGCGTACGGCGGCGCAGGACCAGGGTGCGCCACACGTCTCCGGGCGCCACCCCCGTCGCGGCGTACAGGCCCCGCTCGATCGTGACCAGGGCCTTGGCCATGTGCCAGTACACCTCGTCCCACGCCGCGGCGACCTCGGGCGTCACGGCGTCACCGAGCACCTCGACGATGGCGGCGAACAGGTGCTCGTGGACGATCGCGTACTGGTCCTCGGCGATGCCGAGCGAGGCGTGCTTGTGGGCGATGCGGGCCAGGACCTCGAGCGGGTCACGACCGTCCTCGGCGACCAGGAGCGTCGCGTACGCCGCGATCGCACCCGCGAGGGCGCTCTGCTGGTCACCCTGGGCCTGGTTGCCCCGGTTGAACAGGTCGCGCTCGAGCTCGGGGTGCGCAGCGAACATCCGCTGGTAGAAGACCGGGGTGATGTCACCGATGGCGGCCCCGATGACGGGCAGCGTGGCCGTGACGACCTGGGCGGACGAGGTGGAGAGCATGGGACTCCGTGGGGTCGGGGTGGTGAATCGGTCGGTGGTCGGCGTGCACCCTCATCTGAGCACCGCCGACGCGGGGACGGGCAGTGCCGAACAGCCCTCCCCGTCAGTCGACCGGCCCTCCGTAGACTCGTCCGCCATGACCTCCTCTGCCTGGGGCCACGGCCTCGCCACCCTCGACGCCGCCGGAACCGTCCTCGACGTCTGGTTCCCCTCCCCCGCGCTCGGCGCCGCCGACGGCGCCGCGGCGCCCGCCGAGCTCACCGCGCTCGAGGGCGACGACGAGGTGCGCGGCGTACGCCGGGAGGTGCGGCTGGTCGAGATCGCCGACCTGGGTGCCGCTCCGGCCGACACCGCCGAGGTGTGGCTGCGGCTCCACCTGATCTCGTCGCGGCTCGTCCTCCCCCACGCGATCTCGATGGAGGGCGTCTTCGGGCTGCTCACCAACGTGGTGTGGACCTCGGCCGGGCCCTGCGCGGTCGACGGCTTCGAGCTGACCCGCGCCCGGCTGCGCGCCGCCGGGCAGCACGTCACGGTCTTCGGGGTCGACAAGTTCCCTCGCATGGTCGACTACGTCGTGCCCAGCGGCGTCCGGATCGCCGACGCCGACCGCGTCCGCCTCGGCGCCCACCTCGCCCCGGGCACGACCGTGATGCACGAGGGGTTCGTCAACTTCAACGCCGGCACCCTCGGCTCCTCGATGGTCGAGGGTCGGATCTCGGCGGGCGTCGTGGTCGGCGACGGCTCCGACATCGGCGGCGGCGCCTCGATCATGGGCACGCTCTCGGGTGGCGGCACCCAGGTCATCTCGATCGGCGAGCGCTGCCTGCTCGGGGCCAACGCCGGCATCGGCATCTCGCTCGGCGACGACTGCGTGGTCGAGGCCGGCTGCTACGTCACCGCCGGCACGAAGGTGACCCTGCTGGAGTCCGGCGCCGAGCCCCGCCTGATCAAGGCCAGCGAGCTCTCGGGCGCCAGCAACGTGCTGCTCCGCCGCAACTCGGTGTCCGGCGCGGTCGAGGCCCTGCCCCGCGAGGGTCACGGCATCGCCCTCAACGAAGCACTGCACAGCAACTGACCTCGCCGGCGGGCTTCCTTGGTCGCTCCCGGAGACTGAGGGCATGAGGAAGGGAGTCGGTCCGGCGCTGCTCGGCGTTGCGGCGCTGCTGCTGGTGGCCGTGGTCGGCTACGGGGTGCTGCGCGACAGCGGCCTGGTGCGCGACCCCCAGCGGTGCACGACCGCGGTGGCCGGTCACGAGGTCACCCTCGACCTCGAGCAGGCCGAGAACGCCTCGCTGATCACCGCGCTGGCGGTACGCCGCGGCCTCCCGGCGCGGGCCGCGTCGATCGCCCTCGCCACGGCCTACCAGGAGTCCGACCTCTACAACCTCGACTACGGCGACCGCGACTCCCTCGGGCTGTTCCAGCAGCGTCCCTCGCAGGGCTGGGGCTCACCCGACCAGGTCCGCGACCCCGTCTACGCGACCAACGCCTTCTACGACGCCCTGGTCCGGGTCGACGACTACGAGGGGCTGGAGATCACCGTCGCCGCCCAGGAGGTGCAGCGCTCCGGCTTCCCGTCGGCGTACGCCGACCACGAGGACGACGCCCGCGCGCTCGCCTCGGCGCTCACCGGCAACAGCCCCGCGGCATTCACCTGCCAGGTCGACGGCGACGCCGACGAGGGCGACCCGGCCCTGCGGCGCAGCGGTCTCACCGCCCGCGCCGACGCCGTCCGCCGCGAGGCGGCCGAGCTGTTCTCCGACGTCCCGCTCGGCGGGTTCGCGCCCGGCGGGGTCCGTGACGGCCACATGGAGGGCTCGACCCACTACGACGGCCGGGCCGTCGACCTCTTCCTGCGGCCCGTCAACGCGCGCAACAACGTCCGCGGCTGGGCCATCGCCCAGTACTACGTCGCCCAGGCGGCTCGGCTGGAGGTGCAGACGGTCATCTTCGACGGCCGGATCTGGACCGCCCGCCGGTCCGACGAGGGCTGGCGCGACTACGAGACGCCGTCGCGCTCGGGCGACCCCGCGATCCTCGAGCACCGCGACCACGTGCACGTCGACGTCCTGGCGTAGCCCCGGCCGCTGGGTAGTTCGACCTATTTCCGGTAGCCGATCGTCCACAGATTGCCCGATTGGGCTGCGCGCGTACCGTGGGAGATGTTAGATGAATGTGCAACGACGCAACCCTGGGGAGGGACGACCATGTGTGACCACTCACCCGAGTGTCCGGCCAACGATCAGACCGACTGCTGCACCGCCCACGTGGTCTCCGACCGCAGCGACCAGGGCTGGTGCCGGCTCTGCAACGGCGTGATCCTCTTCGACGACGGTCACTACCTCACGCCCGACGGCCACGACGAGATCGTCCACCCGCTCTCCGCCTGAGCCGACTCCCCGCCTGAGCCCACCCCGGGCATCAGGGCTGCGGGTCGCCGCGCAGCCCGCGGCGGAACGACTGGGCGCTGCGCCGCAGCAGCGGGATCCAGAAGGCCACGGCCAGCAGCGCGTAGAGGCCGATCAACACCGGCGTCGAGACGGGCACGAACGCCACCAGCACCGCCAGCGCGACGAACCACCAGATCGACCGACCGCGGACCCGCGTCAGGGCCCGCTGGTAGGCGGTCTGCTCCGGGATGCTCACGCCGTCGATCGTGGCACGCCCGCGGGGGCGACCGCTCACCCCACCTCGAGGTCCCACCTGATCGGCGCCACCGGGTCGGGTTGATAGCTGCAGTAGGCGCCGGTCCGCACGGCCCGCGCCAGGTGCGCACCGAGGTCCGGGTGGTACGTGGCCAGGCGGTCCAATGCGTAGCGCAGCGAGCGGGTCACGCTGGAGCGCGCTCGCTCAGGGCTCCCGCCGCTGGTGCGCACCCGACCCCCGAGCCCGAGGGCCGAGCCGAGCTCGGCGAGCAGGTAGTCGCGGTCGCGTTCCGCCAGGTCGAGCCGCCCCAGGTCGTTCATCACCCGGGCGTCCTCGATGTCCTCCTCGACCTCGCGCAGCCGACGTCGGTACGCCGCTCGCGCCTGGTCGTCGATCATCGGCAGGCCGGCGTCCCCCCAGGTGTTCTCTCCGCCCTCACCCGCGGTGGCGGCGACCGCCCCCGCGAGCGTGGGCCCCGCCGCGGTGCCACGCTCGAGCGTGACGAGGTCGAGGGCGTGGAACTCCCGCCCCGGCGCGTCGAGGAGGAGCGCGAGGTAGCGGAACCCCTTCAGGTCCGGCACCACCGCCTCGACGTCGCGGTAGCAGATCCGACGGCAGTCCCCGACCAGGGCGAAGGTCGCCGCGGCGGGCGCGGGGTCGTCCGGCTCGGTCGGCTCGGTCGGCTCGGTCGCGGCTCGGTCGGCTCGGTCGGCTCGGGCGAGGGCACCGCGTCTTCCGTCCCGGTCAGCAGCCGGTCGACCTCGGCGACCCGCAGGACGGCGCCGAACGCGTCGAAGTCGGCCCGCGCCGCCTCCCACTCCAGGCGGGCCTGCGTCCGGCGGCCGGCCGCGAGGTGGGCCTGGCCCAGCACCACCCGCACCGTGGCCGCCTCGTAGGGCGCGCCGATCTCGCTCCACGCGGTGGCCGCGGCGGTGCACGCGGCGACCGCCTCCTCGGCCTCGCCCCGCAGCAGGGCGACCCGTCCGCGCGCCAAGGCGGCTGCGGCGCACAGCCCCGCCGTCCCGTCGTGCTGGTGTGCGACGTCAGCGAGCCGGTCCGCCGCGGTGGCAGCGACCTCGACCTCACCGGCCGCGGTGGCGATCTCGACCTGCGCCGCCAGCAGGGGCGCCAGCCGCAGGTCGCCGAAGGGCGGCTGCTCCTTCGAGGGCGTCTGCGCGGGTCGGGCCACGGCCTCGGCGATCAGGGTGAGCGCCACCGCGACGTGGCCCTGCGCCAACCGCAGCAGCGCGAGCCCGGGCTCCGGCGACCACACGTGACGGTGCGCTGCGCTGAAGGCCTCCTCCGCCCCCGCGAGGTCACCGCGGTGCAGGCGGATCGTGCCGAGCTCGACCAGCGGCCAGCCGAACTCGCGGCGCAGCCACGGGCGCAGCTCGGCACAGGCCTGCAGCGCCTCCTGCTCGGCCAGGTCGCCGGGGCCGCTCAGCCGCATCAGCTCGGCGCGGTGCACGCGGCAACGACCGTGCACGCCTCCGTGCGCAGCGCCGCTCTGCCACCGCTCCATCACGTCGGTCCACTCCCGGGCCCGCTCGTGCAGGCCGAGGGCCTGGACCGCGCAGATCAGCTCGCAGTACATGATCCCCGTGGTCAACGGGTCGACCTTCCCGGTCATCAGGTGGGCCGCGACCTCGTCGAGCAGCGCGAGGCCCTCCTCCACCTCTCCCGCGAGGATCCGGAGCCGACCGATCGCCGTCCGCCCGACCACCACCGCGGGGAGCACGTCGAAGCGCTCGCCGAGGTCCACCGCCCGGTGGGCGAGCTGCTCGGCGCCGACCGGGTCGCCGCAGAAGAACCGCTCGTAGCCGCCCACCATCGCCACGACCGCGTGGGCGGCCACCGGCTCGGGCAGGTCGGCGACCAGGCGCTCGGCACGCCGCAGCCAGCCCCGCACCGTCGACATCAGGCCGGTGTCCATGAGCAGGTGCAACGCCACCATGCTCGCCGCCCACGCCGCTCCGGCGCGGTCGTCGCCCGCCAGCCGGACGTCGTGGATCGCCTCCCAGGCGCTCAGCGTCGCCTCGAGGTCGCCGGCGCCGTACGCCGCCCTCGCCCGCAGCTCCAGCGCCTCCGCGGCAGCCGCGACCGGCAGGTCGAGCGCGTCCAGGAGGGTGAGCGCGTGGTCGCAGTCGCCGCGGGCCACCGCGGCGTACGCCGCCTCCAGGCTTGCCACTGTCGCATTGTGACATCGGTTGTCACGCCCATGGGGTGTCCGACCCACCACGAGAGGAACCCGCCATGCGACTTCCCAAGAACGACATCCCCGTCCGGCTCGACGCACCCGGGGCCACCGCCCGCCAGCTCGAGGGCTTCGGCGAGGCGTCCGGGACGATGGGGGCGGAGTACTTCTCCCTCGCCGCCGGCGTCGACATCGCCCCGCTCCTGGTGGGGCTGCAGGACGACGCCTGCCAGTCGCCGCACTGGGGCTACGTCATCAACGGCGACGTCGTCGTCTCCTACACCGACGGCTCCAGCGACCGCTGCGCGACGGGCGACGTCTTCCACTGGCCCGCGGGGCACAGCGTGCGCGTCGAGCAGGACGCCGACCTGATCCTGTTCAGCCCGCAGGCCGAGCACGGCGAGGTCATCGACCACCTCAAGGTGGGCATGGGGCTGTGAGCTCCCGACCGACGAGCGGGAGCGTGGGCTACGGGCCGGTCAGCCGGGCCAGGGCCGCGCCGACCCGCTCGTCGGTCGCGGTGAACGCCACCCGCACGTGCTGGTGGCCCGCGGCCCCGTAGAAGGAGCCCGGCGCGACCAGGATGCCGCGCTCGGCGAGCCAGGCGACGCTCTCCCAGCAGTCCTCCCCGCGGGTGGCCCACAGGTAGAGCGAGGCCTCGGAGTGGTCGATGCGGAACCCGGCCGCGACCAGGGCCTCACGCAGGACGGCCCGCCGCGCGGCGTACCGGGCGTGCTGCTCGTCGACGTGCGCGTCGTCGTCGAGGGCCGCCACCATCGCGCGCTGCTGCGGGCCGGGCATCTGCAGACCGAGGTTCTTGCGGACCGCGAGCAGCTCGCCGATGACGGCGGCGTCACCGGCGACGAAGGCGCAGCGGTAGCCCGCGAGGTTGGAGCGCTTCGACAGCGAGTGCACGGCGAGCAGTCCCTCGGTCGAGCCGCCGCACACGTCGGGGTGCAGCACCGAGACCGGCTCGGCGTCCCACGCGCACTCGACGTAGCACTCGTCGGAGACGAGCAGGGTGCCGCGCTCACGGCACCAGTCGACGACCTTGCGCAGGTGGTCGACGGGCAGGACCCGCCCGGTCGGGTTGGACGGGGAGTTCAACCACAGCAGCGCCGGCACCTCGGGGCCGAAGGAGACCAGCGAGTCCGCGGCCTGCGAGCGCGCCCCGACCAGGGCTGCGCTCACCTCGTACGTCGGGTAGGCCAGCTGCGGGTAGGCGATGAGGTCGGTGGGTCCCAGCCCGAGGTGCAGGGGCAGCGACCCGATCAGCTCCTTGGAGCCGATGACCGGCAGCACCTGGTCGAGCCCGAGACCGGTGACGCCCAGCCGGCGCTCGAGCCAGTCGAGGCAGGCCTGACGGGTCTCCGGGCGCCCCACGGTCAGCGGATAGCCGGGTGAGTCCGCGGCCTCGCGGAGCGCGTCCTGCACCACGGTCGGCGTCGGGTCGACGGGGGTGCCGACCGAGAGGTCGACGATCCCGTCGGGGTGGGCCCGCGCGGTCGCGGCGTACGCCGTGAGCTGGTCCCAGGGGAAGTCCGGGAGCCGGGCGGAGACCCGGCCGCGAGTCACTCCTCGTGCTCCTGCGGGGGCAGCGCCGCCACGATCGGGTGGTCCTTGTCGATCTCACCCATCTTGGCCGCACCGCCGGGCGAGCCCAGGTCGTCGAAGAACGCCACGTTGGCCGTGTAGTAGTCCTTCCACTCCTCCGGGGTGTCGTCCTCGTAGAAGATCGCCTCGACCGGGCAGACCGGCTCGCAGGCTCCGCAGTCGACGCACTCGTCGGGATGGATGTAGAGCATCCGCTTGCCCTCGTAGATGCAGTCGACCGGGCACTCGTCGACACACGCGCGGTCCTTGAGGTCGACGCACGGCTGGGCGATGACGTAGGTCACCAGGTCCTCCTGAGACTGAGTGGGCAAGCGGCGTCAGCCTAGTATCCCGACGTGGCCGTCACGCAGGAACCCCACCATGCAGACAACGCCGCCACCGGACACGGGCTCGGGCCCCACGTGGTCGGCCGGCGTGTCGTCGTACGCCGGGTGCTGCGGGGCGAGACCGGCCCCAGTGGCGGGCCCGCGATGACCGACCTGCTGGGGGTGTGCACGTCCTGGGCGGACGGGTGGTGCGTGGTGCAGCCCGAGGACGGTCCGCCCGTGACGATCGCGCTCGCCGACATCGTCTCGGGCAAGCCCGTGCCGCCTCGGCCCTCCGTCCGGCACCGCGTCGCGCCGCAGGACGCCCAGCGGCGGGCCTTCGCGCTCTTCGACGACCTCCAGACCACGCCCGTGGGCGACTGGGTGCTGCGCCGCTCCCCCACCCACGACGCCCGGCGGGCCAACTCCGTGCTGGCCTTCGGCCCCTCGGGCGTGCCGGGCGACGTGGAGGCGGTGGTCGACTTCTACGACCGCCCGATCGCGGCCGTGCTCCCCGGGTCGCCCGAGGACACGCTGCTGCGCGAGCAGGGCTGGGGCCTCGAGAGCGGGGACGCCGACACGGTGTTCATGCTCGGCGGCGTCTCGCAGGTCCGGAGGGCCTCACGGCGGGGCCGAGCGCCCACGCCCGAGGTCGAGGTCGCCGAGGTCGGCGGGCTCGCCGTGGCTCGCCTGGGCTCGGTCGCCTCCGGCGTCGCGGCGTACGCCGACGACTGGGTCGGGTTCCGCAGCATCGAGGTCGACCCCGCGCGGCGGCGCGAGGGGCTCGGGCGAGCCGTCATGGCCGCCCTGCTGGAGTGGGGCGCCGAGCAGGGCGCCGCGACGGCGTACCTGCAGGTGCTCGCCGACAACGAGTCGGCGCTGGCGCTCTACGCCGGCCTCGGCTTCCGTGAGCACCACCGCTACCGGTACCTGGCGCTGGAGCCGGACGGCGGCTGATCAGGGGCAGGGGTCGAACGACTTCCGCGCCGGGCCCCGGTGGGTCAGCGCGTCGAGCGTCACGGCGATGGTCGTGCTGCTGGTGGGGATGAACAGGTGCTCGGCCTGGTCGCGGGGGCAGAGGTCCTGGATCGTCAGGTTGGTGGTGCGCGGCCCGGGCTTCAGGTAGCCCGAGGTGTGCGGGGTGACGACCTCGTCGTTGCGGGTGGTGATCTGGGTGTAGGCGACCTTGCCGGGGGTCTCGTCGCCCCGGTTGAGCCGGCGCAGGAACGTCGAGCCGGCGCCCTGCTGCAGGCAGGCGCGGCAGCCCAGGCCGAAGAGGACGGTGAGGGGGTTCTCCCCCTCGGTGCGCGACGTGCCGTGGTTGGAGGGCGCGATCCCGACCAGGTCGCGCACGACCTTGCGGCCACCGAGGAACTTCACGTAGTAGCGCGGCATCATCCCGCCCTGCGAGTGACCGACCATCGACACCTTGCGGGCGCCGGTCGCGCGCAGCACCCGGCCGGTGAACTTCTTCAGCTGGCGCGCGGACGTCTCGATGTCGCCGGTGGCCCGGTTGCCGTAGTCGAGGGAGAACACGCAGAAGCCCTTCGCCAGCAGCGCCTGCGACAGCGGCTCGAGCAGGTGGCGCCGGTCGCCGAAGGTGCCGTGCACGAGGACCACCGGAGTACGACGACGCGCGCTCGGCTGGCACTGCCAGTTGTTGACGCCCGCCACGTCACCCTCGGGCGCCGTCGGGTACGTCGGCGGCTCGGCCTGGGCGCCGCTGCCGGCGCCGACCCCCGCGAGCAGGGTGACGGCGAGGAGCAGGGCGGTGAGGAGGGCGGGCAGGAACCCGAGCTTGGTGCGCATGGAGGGTTCAACGACCTCGTCGCGTGCCGGTCACGGTGGCGGGCTCAGCGGCGCTTGGGCGGCGGCTTGCAGATCACGCTGTCGGAGGGGGTGTAGACGGTGTGGAACTTCTCGGTCCGCACCACCTCGGAGTCGCCCGGCTTCTTGAAGTAGCGGAAGACGTCGATCTGGAAGCCGGAGTAGCCGCTGTTGGGGTAGCAGTCGGGCGTGTTCAGCGTGCGGGTGGCGGGCTCGACGTAGGCGTAGCGCTCGCTGGCGTCGGTGGTGATGTCCCAGATCTTGGTCGAGTACATCGCCACCCGCACCACGCCCTGGGAGGACGGCGTCGCGGGGGTCACCTTCGACTCGACGAGCACGCCGTAGTCGGTGTCGTTCTCGAACCGCAGGTCGACCGCGCCCCAGGCCACCGTCGCTTCGCGGCCCACCGGGTAGCGGTCGATGTAGAAGGAGTGCGGCTTGTGCTCGACGTCCTTGAGCCCGGCGAAGAACATGCCGTTGAACAAGGTCGTCGCCATCTGGGAGACCCCGCCGCCGTAGTCCTCCTTGAAGATGCCGTTGCTGATGATGAAGCCGGGCACGAAGCCGTTGGCCGCGGTCCGCTCCCCCACGATGTCGTTGAGCGAGAAGACGTCGCCGGGCTTGAGCAGGGTGCCGTCGACGATCTCGGCCGCGCGGCCGATGTTGGTGTTGCGGTACTCGGCGTAGGGGTAGTAGGTGGTGAACTCCGAGACCTTCTCGCGCACCTTCAGCGCCCGGGCCTGCTTGGTGGTGAACTCGGCGGGGTCGACCGTGGCCTCGACCTCGGCCTGACGCTCCCCCTCCGGAGCGGTGACCAGGTCGAGGAACAGGTCGGCGACGGCGCCGGGCTCGTAGGTGACGCCCGGCTTGGCCGGGACGACCTTCGGCTTGCCGTTGACCAGCGTGATCGTGGCGTCGACCGCCTTGCCCTCCTCGCTGGTGCGGTCGCCCACGAGCGAGGCCAGCGCCTCGGTGTCGAGAGCGGGCTCCAGCGCACCGTCGCGGGCCTCGACCTTCAGCGCCGCCGCGAACTGCTGGGGGCGCAGGCGCACCTCGGACTTCCCGAAGACCAGCGTCACCGGCCCGGACATGGCGGGGTTGACGAAGTCGTCGGTGATCGCAGCCACGTCGTCGGCGTCGATCTCGGGCTGCACGTCGACCAGCGCGAGGTCGACCTCGGCGTCCTCAGCCAGGTACGCCGCCTGCTAGGGCCTCGGCGGCCGCCGTGGTGTCGAGGCCACGGCCGACCACGGGGTCCTTGACGCGGGCGCGGCCACCGCGGAACGCGACGGCACCGTCCTCGGCAGGAGTGCCGACCTCTTCCTCGAGGTCGGCGAGGCCGGCCGTCATCACGGCCTCGTCGACCTCGACGACCGCCTCGAGGTCGTCGCCGCCCGTGTAGTAGTCCCACAACCGGCTCGGCAGCCAGCTGGTGCCCCCGCCGGCCGACCGGACCGACTCCTCGCTGTCGACCCGGAGGCCGACGTCCTCGGGGCTGACCCTGACGTTCTTCCCCTCGACCATGACCGCGATCGGCGCCTCGGCCCGGTCCGCCAGGCCGTCCTCGAGGGCGGAGACCGCGGCCGCGGGCTCGAGACCACCGATCTCGACGCCGCTCAGCGTGGTGCCCCGCGGCACCTTGTCGCCCGCTCCGGCGTACGCCGCGGCATAGCCGCCACCGAGCAGGAGAGCGAGCCCGAGCAGCATCACCAGGACCAGCCGGCCGCCCGGGCGCTCGCGCTCGGGGGCGGAGGTGGGCACCGGCGACTGCTCGCTGGTGTCGAAGAGGTTCACGAGCCCATCCTAGGAAGGGGGGTGGTCAGGTCCGGGGAGCGCCCACCCGGTGGCCGGCGCCGCGGCGACGGCAACGTCGCGAACCCTGCCACGACCAGGGCCAGTCCCCAACCCAGCAGGAGGTACCCCCGGGCGTTCGCCGCGACCAGGTAGTCGCCCTCGGCCCGCGGGATCAGCAGCACCCCGACGCTCAGGCCCCACGCGCCGACGAAGGCCAGCCGGCGACCCCCGACGGCCGGCAGCGCGTACGCGGTCGTGGCGGTCGTGGCGACGACCAGGGGCCAGCCCCACCAGGCGGCGTGCACCAGGACCGAGGCGACACCGACGACCAGGCCGAGGACCAGCAGGCCCGCGACCCGCAGCGCCGTCCCCAAGATCAGAGCCCGGCGAACAGGTCGGTCTCGAGACCGTCCTCGCCCACCGGGCCGAGGGCACCCTTGGCCAGGCGGTAGAACTCCACGCCCCACGCCTGGCTGCCCTGGTTGTTGGACAGCGCGAAGAACGGGCCGTCGGTGGTGATCTGGGTGGCGTGCGCGGCGAGCGCAGCCATCTTCGCGTCGACGTGGGCGGTGGCGTCGACCGCGGCCGAGAGGTCGTCGTCGGCCACCATGAAGTGCGGCATCGGGCCGTCGGGGTCCATGCCCTGGAAGGACGTGGTGTCCCCGGCCTCGCGCAGAGACCTCAGCCCGGCCCGCATCCGGCTCTCCGACATCGCGCCCCAGTAGACCTTCGCGACGTCCCAGGCCTCGCCGAGGTCGCGCCGGTAGGACGGCACCGCGGCCAGCGCGACGGCGTACGTCGCCACCCGGTGCGCCTGGATGTGGTCGGGGTGGCCGTAGCCGCCGAACTGGTCGTAGGTGACCAGCACCTGCGGGCGCACCTCGCGGATGACGGTGACGAGGTGGTCGGCGGCCTCGGTGAGATCGGCGTACCAGAAGGCGTTGTCGTGCACCTCGTCGGCGGCGATCGCGTGCCCGTCGTCGTGCCACTTCATGCCCGAGTCGCGGTAGGTGCCGAAGCCGCCCAGGAAGCGGTGGTCGGTGACCCCCAGCTCCTTCATCGCGGCGGCCAGCTCGCCCTGGCGGTGCAGGCCGAGATCGTCATCGGCGTCCGCCGCGAGGTGCTCGAGCCCGGGCACGAGGATCTCGCCCATCTCGCCGGCCGTGCAGGTCACGAGGGTCACGCCGCGCCCCTCGGCGACGTACTTGGCCATCGTGGCGCCCTGGCCGATCGACTCGTCGTCGGGGTGCGCGTGCACCAGGAGCAGTCGGTGCTGCGGGGCGTGGCTCATGCCGCCAGCGTAGTGAGGCCCCCGCGGGGCCGGCTCAGCCGTCCGTGGGCGGGCGGTGGGTACGCCGGGGCCCGGGCGGCAGCACCAGCGGAGCCGCGGGCGGCACGACGCCGTCGGTGGGCGAGTCGTCGACGTCCAGCCAGCCGTCGTGCTCGTCGACGAGCAGGTCCAGGACCATCTCGGGGGCGTCGGTCAGCACCGCCCAGGGGTGGTCCTCCTCGTCGTCCTCGCCGGCCAGCCGCTCGCGCACCACCTCGACGTCGTAGCCCTCGGCCCGGAGCCGGCGCGCCACCGACCTCGCGTGCTCCTCCTCGAAGAAGATCCCTCTCACGCCGGTCAGTATCCCCAGCACCCTGGACAGCTGGTCGAGGAAGGGTCGGTCGGGCTCCAGCCAGTCGACCGAGGCGAGCTCGTCGGCGTGCAGCCAGCGGACCCGGTCGTGCTCGGTCGGGCGCGGCTCGCCCGGACCGGGGCGGACCAGCGCGACGCACAGCCGGTGGGTGGTCCCGATCGGCGCGCTGCCGGCCAACCAGCCCGCGACGCGCACCGTCAGGCCCAGCTCCTCGTGGAGCTCGCGGACCACGGCCTCCTCGGGGGTCTCCCCCGGCTCGACCTTGCCGCCGGGCAGCTCCCAGCGGCCCGCGGCCTCGGGTGGCGACGTACGTCGGGCCGCCAGCACCCGCCCGCCACGGACGACCGCCGCGCCCACCACCAGCCTCACGGGCCCGACCGTAGCGCCACTAGGTTGGCGGGCGTGGAGCACGCCGCCGGGGTCCACCTGACCCGCACCGATGAGAAGACCGCCGAGATCGACGCCCTCGCCGCACGCCTCGGCGGACGGGTGCCGCTCACCGGCCTGCTCGACGACCTCGACCGGCGGGGCCGACGTACCTGGCTGCCGGCGCGCGCCGTCCGCCGGGCCTGGACCTTCGACGCCGCCGACCGTCGTGACCCCCGGTGGTGGCCGCAGGGCGTCACCACCTCGGCGGACGCCTCGGCCGAGGAGACCGTCGAGGGACGACGGGTCGTGGCCGTGGCCTGGTACGCCAAGGACCTGCCCGACGACGAGGGCGGCAACCAGGGCTCGCGGATCACGTTCTTCGACCTCGGCAGCCGGCGCTACCGCCACGTGCTGCTGGTGGTGCCGGTGCTGCGCGAGGGCCGCGTCGAGGTCGAGCCGTTGCGCGTGCACGCCGGCGGGATCGTGTGGTGCGGCCCCTACCTCCACGTCGCCGCCACCGCGAAGGGCTTCGTCACCTGCCGCGTCGACGACCTCCTCCGGGTGCCGCGCGACCCCCGGATCGAGAGCGAGGGCGGGCTGTCGGCCTTCGGCTACGACTACGTGCTGCCGGTCCGCTTCGCCTACCGCGCCGACAGCGACGACGGCCACGAGCGGCTGCGCTACTCGTTCCTGTCCCTCGACCGCAGCGCCGACCCGCCGCTGATCGTGGCCGGCGAGTACGCCCGCGGGAAGCGCTCGCGACGCCTGGCCCGGTTCTCGCTCGACCCGGAGACGCTGCTGCTGGCCGCCGGCGACGACGGTCTGGTCCGGCCGCTCTCGCTCGACGAGGGCGTGGCGGGCATGCAGGGTGCGGTGCTGGCCCGCGACCGCTGGCACGTGACGGTCTCGCACGGTCCGTGGGCCTTCGGCTCGGTGTACGCCGGTCTGCCGGGGGCGCTGCGCCAGCACCGGTGGGCGACCCCGATGGGGCCCGAGGACATCACCTACTGGCCCTCGACCGACGAGCTGTGGTCGGTCAGCGAGCACCCGCGGCGCCGCTGGATCTTCTCGATGAAGCGGTCCTGGTTCGGCTGAGGCCCGTGCGGGTCGGCCCCGGTCGATCGGGTCCGCTCAGCGAGGAAGCAGCGCGAGCTGCCGGGACTGCGCGACGAGCCGGCCGGCCTCGTCCCACACCTCGCAGTCCTCCTCGAACATGCCGCCCGCGACGTTGCGCGTGACGTGGCGGACCTTGAGCCAGCCCGGGGCCGGCTTCGCCCGCACGTGCGCCGACAGCTCCAGCGTCGGCGCCCACCCCATCTGCCCGAGGTCGAAGGTGACCGGGGGCAGGGCGTCGACGACCATGAGCAGCTGGATCGGGTCGGGCTCGCGACCGTCGATGAGCCGGAACCACGCGCTGAGCTCTCCCTGCCGCTCGGCTCGCCGACGGCCCAGCCGATGTGGTCGGGGTGGAAGAGCATCTCGAAGCGGTCCATCAGCGGCGCGAAGGCCCGGATCTCTGCGGGAGCGGCCGTGTTGGGCACGCACTCCTCGCGGGGCGGGAGGTCGATGTCGGTCGCGGTGGTGCGGACCTCGTCGCCGCCGCGGTCGAGGTCGCCGTACGTGGCCAGCACGGTGATCCGGGTGTCGCCGCCCTGCTTGAGGTCGGCCGAGACGGTGGCCACCCGACCGCCCTCCCGTCGTACGTCGACCTCGACGGTGGCCGGGCCCGGCACCGCCGGCGACAGGAAGTAGGCGCTCAGCGCGAGCGGGTCGGGCTTGCTCGGCAGCTCGCTGCGCACCGCGTTGCCCAGCACCGCCATCTGGTAGCCGCCGTTGACGCCACCGCCGACCAACCAGCCCGCGTCCAGGTCGGCCTCGTAGCGACCGGACCCGAGGCTGGTGACCGCGATGTGTTGGTCGAACTCTGCACCCATGGCGTCAGGGTAGGGCGGCGGTCTGCAACCTTTCCGCACCGCCCTGCGTCTTGGTGGTGTGCCCATCACGGGGCGAGCCCCGACCGGGGCCCGAGAGAAAGAGAACGACATGCGCACCCACATCATCGCCTCCGCGGCGTCCGCCGTCGCTGCGACCGCCCTGCTCGCCGGCGGCCTCGCCGCTCCCGCCCAGGCCGAGAGCTTCGGGGTCAGCGACCCCGCCGACGTCCACCACGGCGTCGACCTGCGTGCCGTCCACGTCAACCACGGCAAGCACAACCTGCGGGTCACGCTCCACCACACCAACCTGCGGCGCGACCCCTCCACCGGGGCGGGCGGTTCGGTCTACATCGACACCGACCCCGACGACCGTGGCCCCGAGATGGTCCTGGTCGGTGGCTACTTCGAGGGCACGGACTACGCGCTGCTGCACACCGAGGGCTTCGGCCCGAAGACGTGGGGCGAGCCGGTCGAGGGCTCCTACGAGATGCGGCTCGACTACGCCCGCGAGCAGACCAGGATCCGGATCTCGCGCGCCACGCTCGGCCGTCCGGACCAGGTCCGGGTCGCGGTCAAGGTCGCCGGTCAGCGCACCGACGGGACCCAGGTCGTCGACTGGTTGCGCAAGCCCTTCGCCTGGACGCTCTGGGCCGACCGCGACTGACGTCGGTCCGGGTCCGCCGCACGGCTCGGGAGCCCGACTACTCTCCGATCGTGGAGACCGCAGAGGAACGTCCCGAGCCCGAGCTGGAAGAGGCCTTCGACCGGCTGGTCGAGGAGGGCGCCGAGCGGTTGGAACGGCCCCTGTTGGCCCTGGTGTCGACCGGTGTCCTCGGCGGGATCGACGTCGGCTTCGGGGTGCTGGCCTTCCTGATCGTCAAGGAGCACACCGGCGACACGCTGCTGGCCGGCCTGGCCTTCTCGATCGGGTTCGTGGCGCTGCTGCTGGCCCGCAGCGAGCTGTTCACCGAGAACTTCCTGGTGCCGGTCACCGCGGTCGTCGCCCGCAGCGGGACGATCGCCGCTCTGGCCCGGCTGTGGGGGGTCACCCTGGCCACCAACCTGGTGGGCGGCCTGCTGATCATGTGGATCGTGATCACGGCCCGCCCCGACCTCAAGGCCACGGCGATCGAGACCGGCACCCACTACGCCGAGCTGGGGGCCAACGCCGAGAGCTTCGCGCTCGCCGTCCTCGCCGGCGCGGTGATCACCCTGATGACCCGGATGCAGCACGCGACCGAGAGCCTGGGCGTCCAGCTGGTCCCGGCGATCCTGTTCGGCGCCCTGCTGGCCGGCGGCGAGCTGTTCCACTGCGTGCTGGACTCCCTGTTCATGATGGGCGCGCTGCTGGCCGGCGCCGACTTCGGTCTCGGCGCCATGGCCGGCGCACTGGGCTGGTCGCTGCTCGGCAACCTGGTCGGCGGCATCGGGCTCGTCACGAGCCTGCGGCTGCTGCGGGTGCCACGCCGGGTCGAGGAGGAGCGGGAGCACCCGAGCGACACGGTGGCCGAGCGCGGCTGAGCGCGGCTGAGCGCGGCTGAGCGCGGCCGCCGGGCACTTCCGCGGGTTCGACCGCACTTCCGCGCCCCTGCAGACCCGCGGCAGAGGGGGATAACTCCGCGTTACAGCGGGGGGGCGTGGGGGCGCGGCGGCGTCAGGCGAGCAGGCGCTCGTCGTACGGGGCCTGCGACAGGAGCTCGGGGCCGTGCTCGCCGATGATCACCTGCTCCTCGAGCTTGACGCCCTCGTGGCCGCCGACGGTGCCGACGTACCCCTCGACGCTGAGCACCATCCCGACCTCGATCTCGCCGTCGTGGTGGTCCTCGAAGAGGATGCACGGCCACTCGTCGACCAGGCCGGTGCCGTGCGCGATGAACGGGTAGCGCAGGTCGTGGAACTCGACCGGCAGCAACGGGCCGAGGCGTCGCCCGAGCTCGGCGAACGAGGCTCCCGGGCGGAGGTGGGGCAGGCACTCCTGCACGAACGCGTGGGAGGTCTGGTAGAGCCGGCGCTGCTCGTCGGTAGGTCGGCGCTCGCCGCACAGGTAGGTGCGCGAGACGTCCGTGAGGTAGCCGCGCTCCCCCACCAGGTCGGTGTCGAAGGCGACCAGGTCGCCGTCGAGGACGACGCGGTCGGTCGCCTCCTGCATCCAGGGGTTGGTGCGCGGGCCCGAGGTCAGCAGCCGGGTCTCGCACCACTCGGCGCCGTCCTCGAGGGCCGAGCCGATCAGCGTCCCCCACAGCTTGTTCTCGCTCACCCCAGGCACCAGGCGGTCGAGCATCCGGTCGATGGCGCGGTCGCAGGTCGCGGCGTTGAGCCGGAGGGCGGTCAGCTCGTCCGGGGTCTTGACCGCGCGCGCCTGCTCCATCGTCGGCTGGACGTCGACCACCCGGACGCCCGCCCGCACCAGGGCGAGGTGCGCGACGGTCTCGAGGCGATCGACCCCGATCGGCTCGCCGGACAGGCCCTTGGCCCGCAGCGTCTCGGCGATCTCGAGCGCGAAGACGTCGGCGTCGGAGGCGCTGCGCGAGCCCGAGCCGAAGAAGTTCCAGCCCCGGGCCGCGCGCAGGTCGCCGGGCCACCGGGCCGCGGTGGCCGCCAGCGACTGGGGATACTCCCAGAGGACCACCTCGGACTCCACCGGCACCAGCGCCCACCGGAAGGTCATGTGCATGTTGAACACCGGGAACGGCCCCGCGGTGACCGCGTAGCGCACGTTGAGCGGGTCGCACAGCAGCGCGGCCGCGATCTGGTGCTCCCGCAGCATCCGCCGGGTGCGCGCGAGCCGGTCCGCGTGCAGTCGGGTCTCGTCGACCTCCAGGACGGACTCCGCGACGGCGTACGACATCAGCCCATCACCGTGCCCGAGCTCGCGGCGTTGTGCTCGCGCCTGCGGGAGAAGGCGCCGAGGTCGATGGTCAGCCCGGTGTGCTCGCCGCGGTAGCGCACGGGCTCGGCGTCGTGGTCGTGCCCGCCCTCGACGGCCTCGACGATCGCCGTCATGAAGCGCCCGACCAGGGGCGCGTTCTTGAACTGGTTGCCGCTGGTGCCCATCGCGACGTAGAAGCCGGGCGCGTCGGTGCGGTCGTAGATCGGGGTCCAGTCGTCGGCCACGTCGTAGACCCCGGCGATCCCGGTCGGCCGGTTCGGCACCTGCAGGTCGGGGAAGCGCCGCGCGGCGCGGGTGGCCTGCGCGTCGTACAGCTCACGGGTGACGCACAGCGAGGCGTCGTCGGGGTCGTCGACCCACTCCATCGGGTCACAGGCGGGCTCGGAGCCGCCGACCAGCAAGGTGCCGTGCATGCCGTTGCGGACGTAGACCCCGAGGTCGGTGTCGGCGACCGAGGGACCGAGGTCGTCGCCGACGCCGTACCCCTGCGGCGCCCGGACCTGGTGCACCTCCTGCCTCAGCGGGCGTACGCCGATCGTGAACTCGGCGCCGACGCCCGCCAGCCGGTTGAGGGCGCTCGACCACGGGCCGGCGGCGTTGACAACCACCGCCGCCTCGATCCGGCGGCCGTCGGCGAGGTCGACCCTCCAGCCGCCCGCGGGCAGTGCCGCGACGGCCGTGACGGTGGCGTGCAGCTCGAGCCGCGCCCCCCGGGCCCGCGCCGCCGTGGCGAGGTTGTCGGCCGCGAGCCGGGGGTCGTCGACGAACCCCGCGTCGGGGGTCAGGAACCCGCCGAGCCGACCGGTCGCGTCGTCCCAGAAGGCGTCGTCGGCGACCGGCTTGGGGGGCCAGTAGCGGCCGCTGTCGAGGTAGGGGAACCGCTCGCACACCTGGTCGGCATCCAGCTCCTCGACCGGGACCCCGGCCTGCTCGAGCAGCTCGACGCGGCTGCGTCGCGGGACGAGCGGGGAGTCGAGGAAGAGCATCCCCGTACGTCGGAACCTCGCCAGGCCGAGGTCGGACGCCAGCCCCAGGTGCTCTCCCCACGCCGCCCAGCAGTGCTGGGACTCCCACGACGTCGCGACCCCGTCGAAGGTCGAGTAGGTGAAGCGGATGATCGCGCTCGACGCACTCGTGGAGCCGTGCCCGGGCCCGCCCGCGCGATCGACGACGAGCACGTCGTGGCCGGCCTTCGCCAGCTCCAGCGCCGTCGCGGAGCCGATGACGCCGGCGCCGACGACGAGGACGTCGGCGGTCAGGCTCGCGGACGGCAGGCGCGACACGGTTCCCACGCCGGCTCAGGCGTCGATCACGAGGTCGTCGAGCGGGGTCGAGCAGCAGACCAGGATCTGGCCCTGGGCGATCTCGCGCGGCCGGATGCCGCCGGCGTGCTGCATGTCGACGCGTCCCTGGAGCAGGGTGCTCCTGCAGGTCCCGCACATGCCCTCGCCGCAGGAGAACGGCAGGGCGACCCCGGCCCGGAGGGCGGCGCCCAGGAGGGTGGACCCGGGGTCGCAGCGGACCACCCGCCCGCTCCGGCGGAACTCCACGGCGAAGCCGGTGGCCGTCGGTGCGTGGTCGGGGGCGACCGGGACCACCGAGGCGCCGGCGAACGTGTAGCTCTCCTCGTGGCAGCGGCCGGGCGCCACGCCGGCCGACGCGAGCAGGCTGCGGACGGCCTGCCGGTAGGGCTCGGGGCCGCAGGTGAGGACCTCGCGCTCGAGAAGGTCGGGCACGGCGGCCTCCAGGATCTCGCGGGTGAGCCGCCCGCGCGGGCCCGACCAGGCCTCGCTGGGGGCGTCCGCCTCGCAGACCGTGGTGACGCTGAGCCAGTCGTGCGATGCGGCCATCGACGCCAGCTCGTCGCGGAAGATGAGGTCGGCGGGGCTGCGCGCGCTGTGCACGAAGGCCACGTCCACGGCGACCGGCAGGTCCTGGAGGGCCCGCGTCATCGACATGAGCGGGGTGATGCCGCTGCCGGCCGAGAGGAACAGGTAGCGACGGGCGGGGTGCTCGAGCATCGTGAACCGCCCGAGCGGCCCGCGCACGTGCAGGCGGTCGCCGACGCCGAAGCGCTCGTGCAGCCAGGTGGACACCGGACCACCGGGCACCCGCTTGACCGTGAGCGTGAGGCGCTCGGGGCGGGTGGGTGACGAGGCGATGCTGTAGCAGCGCTCCAGCGGCACGCCGTCGACCTCGATGCGGACGGTGAGGTGCTGACCCGCACGGAAGCCGATGTCGCCGGCCCACGACGCGTCGAGCACGAGGCTGCGTACGTCGTGGGTCTCCCAGACCGCGTCGACGCAGACCAGCTCCTGGTCGAGGCCGTCGCCCAGATCGCTTCGCGGGCGAGGGTCGAACCCGTCGCCGGCCGCCGTGGACTCGAGGGAGAGCAGGTCGGTCATGCGTCCACCACCGCCCGCAGCCGGTCGACGTACCAGGCGCAGAAGGCGTCGACCTGGTACTCGCTCGCGGTGTAGGGCCCGGGCTCGTACGCCGGACTGCTCACCCCGGCCTGGGCGCGGGCGACGAACACCCCGTCCTGGAGGTTGGTCTGGCGCCACACGGCAGTCAGCGCCTCGACGTCGTAGTCCTCGCCCTCCACGGCGTCCTCGTGGACCAGCCAGGTCGTGCGGACCAGCGTCCGGTCCGCAGCCAGCGGCAGCACGCTGAACGTGACGGCGTGGTCGGTGAGGAAGTGGAACCATGCGTTGGGCTGCTGGTGCATCGAGAGCCGCCCCAGCGCGGCCACGTCGAAGTCGCCGAGCAGCCGACGGCTCAGCGCCCGGCCGTCCGGGCTGAAGGACTCCCCCGCCCCGTCGAGGGGCTCGCGCTGGATCCGGAAGCCGGACGCGCGGGTCTCGAGCTCCTCGAGCCGAGCGTGCGGCAGACCGCGCCGGTCCCAGGCCTCCACCAGGTCGGCCTCCACCTGCGCGTAGCGGTCGAACGCCGGGCGCAGCAGGTCGGGCACGTTGTCGTCGGTGTAGCCGTAGACCGGGAACAAGGTCGCCGAGAGCTCCGGGTGCCCGTCGCAGTGGTAGCACTCCCGGTTGTTCTCCATCACCAGCTTCCAGTTGCCGTGCTCCACCAGGTCCTCCTGGGCGGCCACCTTCGTCCGGCGCAGCTGGTGCGGCGCCAGGTAGGGCTCGATCCGGGCGGCGACGTCGTCGAAGTCGGCGGGCGGCTCGTCGGCGAGGCACACGTAGAGCAGGCCCCCGACGTTGCGCACGTGCACCGGCTTGAGGCCGAAGCAGCTGCGGTCGAAGGTGGGCGGCTGCTGACCCGCGCTGCGCAGCGACCCGTCGGTGCCGTAGGTCCACTTGTGGTAGCCGCAGACGATGTTGCCGACCGAGCCCCGCGGCTCGTTGAGGATGCGGGCCCCCCGGTGCCGGCACACGTTGTGCCAGGCCCGGATCTCCTCGTCGTCGTCGCGGACGAGGATCACCGAGTAGCTCCCGATCTCCACGGTGCGGAAGTCGCCCGGCTCGGCGACCTCCGGCTCGGTGGCCACGAAGATCCAGTGCTTCGCGAAGATCGCGGACACGTCGAGGTCGAAGACGTCGCGGTCCACGTAGAAGGGCGCCTCCAGCGGCCGACCCGGACGGCGCTCGGCGAGCAGCCTGCGCACGCGGTCCTGCGGGCCGACAGGGTCGGCGGGGTCGGGGGTGTCGAGCCGCGGGAAGTCCGGTCGGGCGACGGTGGTCATGGTGCTCTCCTGCGGGGTCGGTGCGGGGTCAGATCGGGTGGCAGAGCCGCAGCGCGTCGTAGACGGCCGCGTGGATGTTGCGGCTGGCGACGGCGTCGCCGATGCGGAAGAGCTGGTAGGCGCCGGCGGGGTTGGTGGTCACCGTCTGCGGGGTCCCGGCCAGCAGTGCGGCCTGGTCGACCTCCCCGAGGTTCGCCGACCCCGGGACCAGCTCGCGGTAGAGCTCGTCGTTGGGCAACGTGCCGTGCTCGACGACGACCCGGTCGACGACGCGGCGCTGCTCGGTGCCGGCGTACTCGTCGAGCAGGCGAGCGACCAGCCGGCCGCGCTCGGCACCCTCGCCCCGGTGCACGGAGACCAGCCGACGCGCCAGCGTCGTCCTGACGTCGTGGCGCGCGAAGGCCGCGAGGTAGGCCGGGGAGTTCATGCTGCCGACGCCGGGCGCCAGCATCCGCTCGGGGGTGACCAGCTCGACCTGCGCGCCGTGGAGCGCCAGCATCTCGGCGGCGTCGAAGGCGGGCTCGGCCCCGTTGTCGTCGTAGACGAGCACGTCGCCGCCGGGTCGCGCCGAGCCGTCCATCACGTCCCAGGTGTCGAGCACCAGGTCCTGCCCAGCCATCAGGAACGACCGGTTGGGGCTGCCGCCCGTGGCGATGACCACGACGTCGGGGGTCTCGGCCAGCACGTCGGCCGCCTCGGCGTAGACACCGGTGCGCAGCTCGACGCCGGAGTGCTTGAGCTCGCTGAGCCGCCAGTCGACGATCCCCATCAGGTCGCGTCGGCGCGGCGAGGCCGCCGCCAGCAGCACCTGGCCGCCGGGTGCGTCCGCGGCCTCCAGGAGGATCACGCGGTGGCCGAGCTCGCCGAGCACGCGGGCCGCCTCGAGGCCGGCCGGGCCGGCGCCGACGACCACGACGGTGCGGGCGACCGCGACCCGGCGGGCGATCACCTGCGGGAGCGCCTCCTCCCGGCCGGTGGCCGGGTTGTGGATGCACTTGGCGTCGCCGGAGTCGTAGATCGCGTCCAGGCAGTAGCTGGCGCCGACGCAGGGCCGGATCCGGTCCTCGTCGCCGGTGCTCAGCTTGCGGACCAGGTAGGGGTCGGCCAGCTGGGCGCGCGTCATCCCGACCAGGTCGAGCAGGCCCTCACGGATCGCGTGCCGGGCCGTGGCGACGTCGGCGATCCGGGCGGCGTGCATGACCGGGATCTCCAGGGAGCGGCGTACCTCGCCGGCGAAGTCGAGGAACGGGGCCGACGGCGTGCCCATCGGCGGGATCATCCGGGCCAGCCGCACGTCGTTGGCGATGCCGCCCTTGAGCACGCTGACGAAGTCCAGCCCCTCCGCGACGTAGCTGCCCAGCGCCTCCAGCGCCTCCTCGGGGCCGAGCCCGTCGGGCTGGTCCTCGTCCATGGACATCCGGATGCCCAGCACCATCTCCGGCCCGACCGCGGCGCGGATCGCCCGCAGCACCCGCCGCGGGAACGACGTCCGGTGGGCCAGACTGCCGCCCAGCTCGTCGGTGCGCAGGTTGGTGGCGGGCGAGGCGAAGGCATCGACGAGGTGGCCGGCGTGCAGCAGCTCGAGGCCGTCGAGACCGGCGTCCTGGCAGCGCAGCGCGGCCGAGACGAAGTCGCCGACGATGCGATCGAGGTCCCACGCCTCGGCCTCCTTCGGGAAGGCCCGGTGGGCGGGCTCGCGCAGCGGTGAGGAGTAGACCAGCGGCAGCCAGTCGCCCGTGTAGTTGCTGGTGCGCCGGCCCAGGTGGGTGAGCTGGCACATGACCGCCGCGCCCTCCTCGTGCACGTCGTCGGCCAGCCGTCGGAGCCAGGGCACCACAGCGTCGTCGTACAGCGTGAGGTTGCCGAAGGCGGGCGGGCTGTCCCGCGAGACGACCGCGGACCCGCCGATCATGGTCAGGCCGACCCCGCCGCGGGCCTTCTCGCGGTGGTAGAGCCGGTAGCGGTCGGTGGGCATCCCGTCCTCGCCGTACGCCGGCTCGTGCGAGGTGCTGACGATCCGGTTGCGCAGCCGCAGGTCGCGGATCTCGATCGGCGTGAGGAGCGGGTCGTGCAGGGTCACGCGGCCAGTGTGGGCGTCCGTGTTGGCGAAAGACAGCAAACGTTCTCGTGCTCAACCGTGCGATCTCGTTGCACGGTTGTGCCATGCTCACACAGTGATCGACCCCCGTCTGCACGTGCTGCGGCTGCTGGCCGAGCACGGCACCGTGACCGCCACCGCCGAGGCGCTCCACTACACGCCCTCAGCCGTCTCGCACCAGCTGCGCACCCTCGCGCGCGACCTCGACGTCACGCTGCTCGTGCAGGAGGGACGCCGGGTCAAGCTCACCCCCGCGGCGCGGACCCTGCTCGCCCACGTCGACGGGCTGTACGAGCGCTGGGAGGAGATCCGGGCCGACGTGGCGGCCAGTGCCGAGGAGGCCAGCGGCTTCCTGAGGATCTGTGGGTTCTCCACCGCGGCCGCGGCACTCCTGCCCCAGGTCGGCGTCCACATCGCGGCGACGTACCCGCGCGTGGTCGTGCAGATCATCGAGGCCGACCCCGAGGAGTGCTTCGACCTGCTGCTCGCCGACGACGCCGACCTCGCTGTCGTCGTGGCCACCTCCACGCTGCCCTCGGCCAACGACCCGCGCTTCGACCAGATGCCGCTGCTCGACGACCCGCTCGACCTGCTGGTCCCACTGGGGCACCGGCTCGCCGGGAGGGCCAGCGCCGAGCTGAGCGAGACCGCGGAGGACCCCTGGATCCTCGACCGTCCCGGCCGACCGCACCACCAGCTCGTGCTCACGGCGTGCAGCGAGGCCGGCTTCCGCCCGACCGTGGCCCATCAGGCCGCGGAGTGGGACACCGGGGCCGCGCTCGTGGGCGCCGGCTTCGGGGTCTCCCTGGTGCCGCGCCTGGCCCGGCTGCCCACCGGGTACGACGTCGTGCGGGTGCCGCTGCGGGGTGGACCGAGCCGCCACGTCCGCACGGGCGTCCGCCGCGGACGTCGCGGCCACCCCGTGATCGCCGCCGCCCTCGAGGCGTTGCAGGAGGCGGCCGCCGCCAGCCGCGAGTTCCGCAAGCCCGTGCCCGCGGGCTAGCACGGCGCGAGCACCGCCGCGGTTGCTGACAGACGTACGTCGGGGCCCCGCCACAGGAGTGACGGGGCCCCGACGGGTGCTGCTGGGCTGACCTAGCGAGCGGCCAGGAACTCGGCGACGTTCTCGATGAAGTCGGCGTTGTCCGGCGCCAGGTAGTCGTTGGACCAGTTGGAGTCGGCCAACGTCACGATCCGGCCTCTGCCCGTGACCATGTCGGCCGGCTCCCAGACCGTGCCCCCGACCTGGTCACCGACCACGAGCATCTGGTTCGGTGCCGGCACCCCCGTGTAGTAGCCCAGGGCGGACGTGGTCACGACCGTCCCTGCGTTGGGAGTGGAGGCGATCGCGCCTCGCGCCGCCGGGTTCAGGGCGTCCGGCCCCTCCTGGCAGACGGCCACGCAAGCGGTGACCACGTCCACGTCTGCCGTCACCACGCTGTCGAGCAGGGCGTCGACGCCCGCGTTGATCTGCGGACAGCAGGAGTGCTCGCTGTTGATCATCACCGATCCTCCGGTGCGCGTGTAGGCAGCCAGCGCCTCCACGAGCTCGGGGGGGTAACCGCTGTAGACCCCGAAGACCCAGATCTGACCGTAGTCGGCGGGCGTCTCCGGCATCGCGGTGCCGTAGGTCACCTGGTAGCCCAGGGAGTCCAGGATCGTCCCGACGCTGGCCGAGCTGTTGTCCTCCTCCTCGACGAGCAGGACGTAGACGTCGTTGGCGCCCGGGTTCTCACAATCCGTGGGGTAGTACCACGGACCGCCGTACTCGCCCGAGGTGTTCAGCCCCGGGATGTCGATCGACCGCTCGACCTCCCAACCCGGGATCCACGCCTTGCCGACGACGTCGAAGTTCAGGCCGTAGCCGGCCGCCAGCTTCGCGCAGTACTCCGGGTCCGGGTCGTTCTCGTTGGTGGACTCGATGAACGACGCGTCGGCGTTCAGCACGTCGAGCGTGCCGCGCACGCCGGCGATCGCACCGGACGCCGACGTCCCTGCGCCGGGGCCGAGGATCATCTCTCCCCCGACCTTGAGGTTGAGCGCCACGGTGCCGGTGGTGGCCGGCGTGAGTGGGTAGGCCTCCTTGATCGGACCGCCGTCGGCGTAGTTGTCGATGCCGATGCCGAACTGGGTCTTGAACCAGACGCCTGCGGTCGCGCGCGCCCCGATGTTGGAGACCCTGGCCTCTCCGGTGGCGGACACCTCGACCTGGGGCTCCAGGCGCAGCTGGATCGGGACCGGTGTCGCAGCGACCGGGACGACCAGCGGCTGGAAGTCGACGCCGCACTTCACGCCGCCGGACACGGCGGCCGAGAGGGCCCCTCCGAGCGTGGCCTGCAGGCTGCCGGACAGTCGCGCCCCCTGCGGGAGATCGGGGAAGAACCGGATCTGCTTCTTCACCACGTCACCCTCGAAGGTGCCGTCGATGTCGATGGTGGGTTCGAAGGTGACCTTGCCGGCCAGCGTCCCCGTCAGGCACGACGGGACCGCGACCCGAGCCGCCCGGGAGCTCGAGCCCGGTCGGGACTTGCCGACCGTGGTGCCCGGCTTCGGGGTGAGCTCGAGGTCACCGGTGTCGATCGTCTGCTTCGGCAGCGAGTAGAAGTCGAACGCGTCGCCGATCGCACCGGGCTTCAGCACCACGGTTCCGCCAGGGGACACGGACGAGACGACCCCGAGGTATCCGCCGGGCAGGGCAGGCGTCACGGGCAGCACGAGAGCGCGGCCCAGGAGCGGCGTGCGCCCGGCGAGTCTCAGGGCGACACCGGCGCCGGTGACCCGGGCGTTCTTGACTTGGCTGCGCTTGACCAGGCTGGCGCCCTCGGACAGCACGTAGGCCGCCTCGAACTTGTCGGCCTCCGTCATGGTGCCGACCGACAGGGACACCGGTCCGACCCAGCGGCCGCGGACCTTGCTGAACAGCGCGTAGGTGTAGGCACTTCCTCCGGTGAGACCGCCGTTGGTCGCGCGGCGGCCCTTGGTCCTGACCGGCACGCCCGCCTTCCTCGTCGCGGCCGGGGTACTGCCCGCGGTGCGCCTCAGGACGACGCGCGTGGACTGCTTCCCCTTCCACGCCAGGGCGACCGAGCGCGTCGAGAGCTTGGTCAGCGCCAAGGAGTGGGCGGCCGGGGACCTGCGGTAGACGACCTTGGTCGCGCCCGTACGCCCCTGCTTGGCGACCACGGTCTTGCGGCTCACGCGGCCCTGGTAGAGGCGACCGCGGTACGTGACATCGGGTGCCTGCACCCGGTAGCGCCCGGCCGGGACCCGCACCTTCCGGGTGAAGCTCTTGCGGCGCGCCGGCTTGGCTGCGACCGCGGACTTCTTCTTCCGCGTCAGCGTCACGGTCGCCGGCATCCCAGCGGGCGTGACGATCTTGACCTTGACGACGACCTTCCGCTTGCCCGACGCGGCTCGGTCGCTGCCCTCCGTCACGGCGGTCGACGAGCCCGGGGGCTCGGCGGACGCAGCCGTGACCATGCCGACGCTGCTGGCCAGAAGCGCCACGACCGTGGTCGCCAAACCCGCCCGCAGGCGGATCCTCTTGGTATCGATGTCAGTTCCCCTTCGAGATGTGGAGTGTCCTCACGAGATCTGTCCCCGGGCGCGCGAGAGGTGCTGCGCTACGGTGACGACCCCGCCGGATCGGGAACCTACAGTTAAAAAAACGGGGGTGCCATGACTAGTCCAGAAAGCCCGCACCCGCGTGACGTGCCCGGTTACGAGACCGCTGTGGCGCACCGACTGGTCCCGGTCGTGCCGGCGGAGCCTCCCCGGCTGCTCCCCGGTCCGACGGCGCACGCGGTGGTCTGGCGCTACCTGGGCAGGATCGGTGGCCTGGTCGCCGGGTGGCTCGCCCTGATGTTCGTGCTGAGCGTCTTCGATTCCGGCATCGCGACCATCCTGCGGCTGCTGGCCCTGGCGCTGTCGCTCGTCGGCTTCTGGCGGCTCTTCGTCGTCGGCCGGGCGCGCGCCGGCGAGCGGCTCCTGGCCGAGCTCGACGCCGGCTACGCGACGTTCCGGCTCACGTACGGCGGCTTCTGGCGGACCCGCCAGAAGTCACGTCCTCAGCACACCTACCAGGAGCCCTGGGACTTCCGCGGGACGTGGCGGTTGTCCCGTACCGGCGCGGTCGAGGGCGCACCCGACCCCTCGGTGAGCCCCCCGGGCTTCTACCCCTCGCCCAACCGGCCGGGCAGCCTCGAGCTGTGGACGGGCGCGGCCTGGGGCTCGGTGTGGCGTGCCCCCGCCGTTCCGTTCGACGACGTGGCCCCCACCTGCGACTGAGCGCCGACGGCGCCCGTCAGCGACCCCGCACCTCGCGCGAGCCGGGGTCGCGCGCCGGGTCGTCACTGGGCAGGACGTCCACCGCCCAGTCGGAGCGCTTCCACTCCGGGACCGGCGTCAGGCAGTCGCGCTGCGGCACGAAGCGCGAGCGTTCCACGAGCTCGTAGCGGTGGATGTAGCGAGGACAGTTCGGGTAGACAGCTCGGGCCACGACCCGCACGACCAGCTGGGCCTCCGGGTAGTCGGCCCGCAGCGGGTCGGCGAGATCGACGGACGCGGTGCCCTCGAGCCGCATCCGGTGACCCCGCTCGAGGTCGAGGAACAACAGGCCCACGGCCGGGTTCAGCACGATGTTGCCGACGGACAGGAACATCCCGTTGCCGTCATAGCTGGGGAAGGCCACGGTGTGCTCGTCGAGCACCCGCACGAACCCGGGCTCGCCGCCCTTGTAGGAGCACGTCGGTCGGCCATCCGCGTCGGCCGACGCGAGGAAGAACATGTCTCGGGCCTCGATGAAGACGCGGTCGGATTCGCCGATCACGTCGCTGACGAGCAGGCCGTCGATCCGATCGGCCAGCGCCCGCGTGTCGAAGCGGTCCTGCAGCGACCGGCTGCCTGCGTGGAAGCCCTGTGCCACGGCCCCTCCTCAACGAGGCGGCGCCGGCGGACCGGTTCCGGACGACACGGCGAGCCCCGAGCTCCAGTGTGCACCCGAGGACGTCCCGGGTCGAGACACCCGACGCCCGGTTCCTCCACGGTCTACGGTGATCCGATGCCCTCAGCCCCAGCGCGACGACACGACGCAGCCATCGGAGCTCGCGCCGCGCGCTGGGGGGCACTGGCCCTCCTCGTGCGGCCGACGTACATCGCGACCGAGTACGTCGTCGCGGCGGCGACCACCGACGGGTACAGCATGGTCGCCGACTCGGTCAGCCGGCTCGGAGAGATCGGGTGCTCGGCTGCGCGGTGCTCGCCGCAGCACGAGCTGATGAACGGCTCGTTCGTGGTCTTCGGGGCGTTGCTGGCCGGCGGAGCCGTGCTCCTCGTCCGGCCGTGGGGGCCGTGGGTCACCGGGCTGCTGGTGGTCTCGGGGCTGAGCTCGGTGGCCACCGGCCTCGCGCCGCTCGACCAGGACCCCACCCTGCATGCGATCGCCGCGACACCACTCTTCGTCGCGCAGCCGATCGCCCTGTTGGTGCTCGGTGCCCGGCTGCGCTCCCGGCAGCCCCGCCTGGCCCGGGCCCTGCTGGCGACGGGAGCCGTGACCGGTGCCGCCGCCGTGTCGTTCGTGCTCTCCGGGGACGGCCCCGTGTCAGGCGCGCTCGAGCGTCTGGCTCTCTGGCCGGTGATGATCGGACTGGCCGGGTGCGCATGGGTCACGCGGGCGCCGTCCGAGCCTCACTAGAGTCATCTCCGTGAGCACCGACGCCATGGCCTTCCGCTACCCCACTCCCCCGCTGGTCCGGGGAGCGAACGTGAGCGCCAAGGTCGGGCTCCTGATCCTGCTGGCTTTCGCCCTGCTCTTCCCCGACGCCGCCCATCTCCGCGACAAGGCGGCCGGGCTGCGAGCCGTCGTCTACCCCCTGCTGGCGTTCACCGTCCCGTTCCTGTGGTTCCTGCTGTGGCGAGAGCGCGCCTCGTTCCCCTGGTTCGCCGACCTGCTGGTGACGATCACCTGCTTCACCGACATCCTCGGCAACCGGATGGACCTCTACGACTCGATCGTGTGGTTCGACGACTGGATGCACTTCATGAACACCGGCCTGCTCGCGGCCGCCTTCATCCTCCTGACCATGCCCCGGACGGTGGGGCTGCGCGCCGTGCTCGAGCGCGCCCTGGCCTTCGGCGCCACCGGCGCCCTCTTCTGGGAGCTCGGTGAGTACTTCTCGTTCCTCAAGTTCTCACCCGAGCGGCGCAACGCCTACGAGGACACCCTGGGCGACCTGACCCTCGGCACCCTGGGCGCACTCGTCGCCGGCTTCGTCATCCATCGGCTGTGGACCCACGGACGGCTGGTCTCGGCCGCGCCGCAGCTCGATCGAGACCTCGGGCACTCCCCGGTCGCCTAGCCCGGTCGCCTAGCCCGGTCGCCCAGCCCGGTCGCCCAGCCCGGTCCGGGCAGCGTCCCGAGCCGGCCGCGGCGGGACCAGCAGGCTAGGACCGTCCCATGGTGTAGAACTCGGGATTCGGCGGCGTCGCGGTCAGGTGGACCATCCGGTTGGAGAGGCCGAACAGGGCGGTGATGGCGCCCACGTCCCAGATCTCGTCGTCCGACAGGCCGGCTGAGCGTGCGACCTCGAGGTCCGCCTCGGTGAGGCTGGCCGACTCCAGCGACACGGACAGCGCCAGGTCGACGATCGCGCGATGCCGTTCGCTGAGCTCGACGGCGAAGGGATTGGTGGCGACCCCGTCGGCGATGTGCGGATCCTTCATCCGGATCCGCAGGATCGCGCCGTGGGCCACGACGCAGTACGTGCAGTGGTTGGCGCCCGAGGTGGCCACGACGACGAGCTCGCGCTCAGCCTTGCTCAGGCCTTCGTCGCTGTCCATGAGCGCGTCGTGGTAGTCGAGGAACGCCCTGAGCTCTCGCGGCCGGCGGCCGAGGGTCCGGAAGATGTTCGGCACGAAGCCGGACTTCTCGGCGACCGCCCCGATCCGCTCACGAAGGTCCTCGGGGAGGTCCTCGAGCTCGACGTGCCCGAATCTACTGACGCTGGTGTCCACGGTCTCGGTCGTCACGCTCCGAGTCTGCCACCCACCGAGTTTGCAGATCGTCAGCCCGGTGGGTAGCCCTTCCGCGCGATCTGTGTCACTCTTGCTGGACCGTTCCAGCAAACCATCGGAGTCACCCATGGCCTTCCTCGACCGCATCGCGTCCGCCCCGATCTCGTGGGGCATCTGTGAGGTTCCCGGCTGGGGGCACATGCTCCCCACCGAGCGAGTGCTGACCGAGATGACGGACCTCGGCATCTCCGCCACGGAGTACGGCGCCCCCGGGTTCCTGCCCACCGACCCCGAGAGACATCCGCGGGGTGCTCGACGGGCACGGCATGACCCTCCTCGGCGGCTTCATCCCGCTGGTGCTTCACGACCCTGCCCGTCGCCAGGAAGCGCTGACGCGCACTCGTGCCGTGGCCGACCTCTTCGGCCGCTCCGGGGCCTCGACCCTGGTGTCCTGCCCGGTGATGGACGACGACTGGTCCGTGCCTCGACCCCTCGACCGCGACGAGCACGCGCACCTCGTCCGGATGCTCGCCGAGGTCGACGCCATCTGCGCCGACGCGGGCCTCCGTCAGGTCCTGCACCCGCACGTCCAGACCGTCGTCGAGACCTCGGGCGACGTCGACCGGATCCTCCAGGACTGCGACGTCTCCTGGTGCCTCGACACCGGCCACCTGGCCATCGGCGGCACCGACCCCGTGGAGTTCGCCCGCCAGGCCGCCGACCGGGTCGGGCACGTCCACCTCAAGGATGTCCGGCTGGACCTCGTGCCGGCCCTGATGGACCGCTCGACCTCGATCATGGAGGGCGTGCAGGCCGGCCTGTTCCCGCCGCTGGGTCAAGGCGACCTCGCGCTGGCCGACGTCGTCCGCGCCCTCGAGAGCGCGGGCTACGAGGGCTGGTACGTCATCGAGCAGGACTCGGCCATCACCGGGGCTCTCCCGGGCGAGGGCGAGGGCCCCGTCACCGGCGTCCGCGACTCGATGCGCTACCTCCGCGACGTCGTCGCGCCCCTGGTGGAGCAGGACGCATGACGGACGGGACTCTCGACCTGCTCGCGCTCGGGCGGATCAGCGTCGACCTCTACGCGCAGGAGCCGGGCGCGACCTTCCTGGACCCGCAGACGTTCGTGAAGTCGATCGGCGGGAGCCCGAGCAACGTCGCCGTCGCCGCCGCTCGCCTCGGGCTGCGCTCCGCCGTCGTCACCGCGGTCGGCGCTGATCCCCTCGGCGAGTACACCGTCGCCAAGCTCGCCGCGCTCGGGGTGGAGACGCAGTACGTCGCCGTCCGCGAGGGCGGGCGCACCCCCGTGGTGCTCGTCTCGCTGGAGGACCCGGCCGAGCCGACGATCACGTTCCTGCGGGAGCCGGATGCTCCGGACACCACGATCGACCCGCACGCGGTCGACGACGACACGGTCGCCACCTGTCGGGTCCTCTGGACCAGCGGGGCCACGCTGGCGACCGGCACGACGGCCCGGACGGCGATGCGCTGGCTCGAGCAGCGCGCCCGCCGTCCGCACACGGTCCTGGACCTCGACCTCCGCCCGAGCCTGTGGTCCGACCCCGCCGAGGCCACCGCCGCCGCCGTGCGCGCGATCGACCTCTCCAGCGTCGTGATCGGCAACCGCACCGAGTGCGCGATGGCGCTCGGGGTCTCCGAGCCGCACGCGGCGGCCGACGCCCTCCTCTCGCGGGGGGTGACGACCGCTGTGGTGAAGATGGGCGCTGACGGCGTCCTGCTCGCCACCGCCGAGGAGCGGGTCGTCATCGACCCGGTGCCCGTGACGGCGCGGTGCGGATCCGGGGCCGGCGACGCCTTCGGCGGTGCCCTGGCGGCCGGGCTGGTCAACGGCTGGTCACTGGACCGGACCGGTCGACTCGCGAACGCCTCGGGTGCCCTGGTCACCTCCCGCCTGACGTGTGCCGACGCCATGCCGAGCCTGGCCGAGCTGGAGGCCTTCCTGGCCGGGGCCGAGCGCACGTCGACGGTGGTGACCACCGGTGGCTGACCACGACGGCGCCGTGAGCGACCAGGACTTCCGAGCCCTGATCGAGGCCAGGGTGCGTGAGCCCGGCCGGCTCCCGCAGGCCCTCAAGCACCGGCGACGGCGGTCGCTGGTGGGCGAGGACGGCCGGATGCTGCTCCTCGCCGCCGACCACACCCCGCGCGGAAAGCTGGCCATCGGCTCCGACCCGATGGCCGCCGCGGGCCGCCGCTCCCTGCTGGACCGGATCGTCACCGGCCTCGAGGACCCGCGGGTCGACGGCGTGCTCGGGAGTGCCGACGTCCTCGAGGAGCTCGCGCTCCTCGGCGCGCTCGACGGTCGGCTCGCTGTGGGCACGATGAACCGCGGCGGTCTCGCCGGAGCCTCGTGGGAGCTCGACGACCGGCTCACCGCCTACGACGCCGAGCACGTCGTGTCCCTCGGGCTCGACGGCGGAAAGACCCTGCTGCGGATCGAGCCGACCGACCCGGGGGTGCCGCGCACCCTGGAGACGGTGGCCCGCCTCACGACGGCCCTGGCCGACGCCGGCGTCATGTCCCTCATCGAACCGCTCCCCTACCGCACCCGCTCGGACGGCGGCCTCGAGCTCGACCCGTCGGAGGATGCGCTGGTCCGGATGGTCGCGATCGCGAGCGGCCTCGGGTCGTCGTCGGCCTACACCTGGCTCAAGGTCCCGGCCACCGCCGACCCTGCGCGCGTCGCCGGTGCCACGACGTGCCCGGTCCTGCTGCTCGGCGGTGACGTCGGCCGCAGCCACGAGCAGGTCTTCGCCGCGTGGCAGCGCGGCCTGGAGGTCCCGAACATCCGTGGCCTGGTGCCCGGTCGTGCCCTGCTCTACCCCGAGGTGCTCAGCGTGCGCGACGCCGTCGACCGCGCCGGCACCCTCGTCCACCCCGCCACCACCCCGCTCTCCCAGGAGGATCCTTCATGAGCAACCACCACCGAGCCGGCACCCTGTCGACCGCCGACACCCTGGTCACCGTCACTCCCGAGCAGGCCGGCTGGGCCTACAGCGGGCTCGAGGTCTTCGATCTCGCCGCCGGGCCCGTCACCCGGGTGCTCGACGGCCTCGAAGGGGTCCTGGTGCCCTTGTCCGCCACCGACCTGCGGGTCACGGTCGACGGAGACACCCACTCCCTGCGTGGACGCGTCGGCGTCTTCGAGGCCGTCTCGGACTGGATGTACCTGCCCGTGGGCTCGTCCGTCGAGATCGTCGCTGCCGCCGGAGAGGTCGCGCTGTGCACCGCCAAGGCGACCGCGCGGTTCCCCGTGTGCGTCACCGCCGCCGAGGACGTGCCGGTCGAGGTCCGTGGTGGGGGCCGCGCCTCCCGCCAGGTCACGAACATCGCGACACCCGACTCCTTCACCGGCGCCGGCCGGATCAACGTCTGCGAGGTGATCACCCCGGGCGGCAACGTCTCGTCGTGGCCGCCGCACCGCCACGACGGCATCGGCGACTGTGAGCCGTCCAACGAGGAGATCTACTACTTCCGGATGGGTCGCCTCGACGCGTCGCACGGCCACCCGCACGGGCAGGGCCTGTTCCGCGTCTACACGGTGGACGGATCCTCGGACGAGACGGTGACGGTCCTCGACGGCGACGTCCACCTGGTCGCTCAGGGCTTCCACGGGCCCTCGACCGCCCAGCCGGAGTACCCGATGTACTTCCTCAACGTGCTCGCCGGTCCGGCCGACGAGCGCACCATGGCCTTCTGCGACGACCCCGACCACCACTGGATCCGCGAGGCGTGGGCCGACCAGGGCCAGGACGACCGGCTCCCGATGACCTCGGCCACGGGGCGGGTGACCCGATGAAGAAGCGTCTCGGCATCGCCGTGCTCGGTCTCGGCTGGATGGGCCAGGCCCACTCGCGCTCCGCCCGGCGCATCCCCACCCACTTCCCCGAGCGATCCTTCGACCCCCAGCTCGTCGTGTGCGCCGACCCGGTGGCCGACCGACGCCGACAGGCCGTCGAGGACTTCGGGTTCGAGCGGGCGGTGGAGGACTGGCGGGAGGCCGTCAACGCTCCGGACGTGGACGCCGTGTGGGTCACCGCACCCAACATGCTGCACCTGCCGATGATCGAGGCCGCGGCAGCCGCCGGGAAGGCGATCTTCAGCGAGAAGCCGATCGGCGGCAAGCCCGAGCACGCCGTGGCTGCCTTCGGGCACGCGCAGGCCGCCGGCGTCGCCACCGGGGTCGGCTACTGCTACGTCTGGTCACCGTTGGTCCTGCATGCCCGCGAGCTGATCGCGAGCGGCGCGCTCGGCGAGATCACCCACTACCGGGGCCGGTTCCTGTCCATGTACGGCAGCGACCCCCTGGGCCTGCTCACCTGGCGGTTCTTCCTCGACCAGGCGGGCTACGGCGTGACGAGCGACATCCTCAGCCACTCGGTGGCCATGGCGCAGTTCCTCGTCGGGCCGATCTCCGAGGTCGTCGGCATGGCCAACACCACGATCCCGCGCCGGCCCCTCCCCACGGGAGCGGCCAGCCACTACGGCGTCGGAAGCCCCCAGGACCCGACGGGAGAGGTGGAGAACGAGGACTTCGCCTCGATGCTGTGCCGCTTCGAGGCCGGGGCCACCGGGACCTTCGAGGCCAGCCGCACCGTCGTCGGCCCGGAGAGCCAGAACGCCTTCGAGATCTACGGCACCAAGGGCTCGCTGATCTGGAACCACGAGCGGATCAACGAGCTGCAGTACTACGCGGTCACCGACTCGCCCAACTCCGGCTACACGACGATCTTCGGCGGAGAGCGGTTCCCGTTCCACGGCGCGTTCGTCCCCGGGCAGGCCAACAGCATCGGCTTCGAGGACCTCGTCACCATCCAGGACTTCGCCTTCCTCGAGGCGCTCGCCACGGGTGAGCGCTTCACCCCGGGCTTCTCCGAGGCCGTCGACGTCGTCAGCGTGCAACAAGCCCTCATCGACTCGTGGGAGTCGCGGGGCTGGCAGACCGTGCAGGACCTGAAGGAGACCAACTGATGAGCACCCCGATGAGCACCGTGAGGATCACCACCGCAGAGGCGCTGGTGCGCTACCTCGTCGCCCAGCGCACGGAGGTCGACGGTCAGGAGGTACCGCTGTTCCCGGGCGTCTTCGCGATCTTCGGCCACGGCAACGTCACGAGCCTGGGCCACGCCCTGGAGCAGCACCGCGACGAGATCCCGGTCTGGCGCGGTCAGAGCGAGGAGGGGATGGGCCTGGCGGCGGTCGCGTTCGGCAAGGCCACCCGGCGGCAGCAGGTGATGGTCGCGACGAGCTCGATCGGTCCGGGCGCGACGAACATGGTCACCGCCGCCGGCGTCGCCATGTCCAACCGCATCCCCGCCCTGTTCATCTCGGGCGACGCCTTCACCTCGCGACTGCCCGACCCCGTCCTCCAGCAGGTCGAGCACTTCGGCGACCCGAGCACGACCGTCAACGACAGCTTCCGTCCCGTCGTGCGCTACTGGGACCGGATCACCCACCCCGCCCAGCTGCTCAGCTCGCTTCCCCAGGTGACCCGCACCCTGCTGGACCCCGCTGACTGCGGACCGGCCTTCCTCGGGTTGCCCCAGGACGTCGCCGCCACCGCGTACGACTACCCGGCGAGCTTCTTCGAGCCGGTCGTGCACCGGGTCCCGCGGCCACGAGCGGACCGCGCCGAGCTCGAGCAGGCTGCGGCCGCGCTGCGCGCCGCCGAGCGTCCGGTGCTGATCGCCGGTGGCGGCGTGCACTACTCCCTCGCGGAGGCCGAGCTGGCTGACTTCGCGCTCCGACACGGCATCCCGGTCGTGGAGACGGTGGCCGGCAAGTCCTCCCTCGTGGCCGCACACCCGAGGTACAGCGGGCCGGTCGGGGTCACGGGAGCGGACGAGCCGAACGAGGCCTGTCGAGACGCCGACCTGGTCCTCGCCGTGGGCACCCGCCTCAACGACTTCGTGACCGGGTCGTGGACCCTCTTCGACGCTGACGCCCGCATCGTGGCCCTGAACGCCGCGCGCTTCGACGCGACGAAGCACCTCGCCACCCCGGTGGTCGGGGACGCGCGCGAGAGCCTGGTCGAGCTGTCCGCGCTGCTCGGCGACTGGTCGGCTCCGCAGGAGTGGACCGACCGCGGCACCGAGCTGCGTCGGCGACTGCAGGACTTCATCGCGGGCCGGGTGGCCGACGACGGCCAGCTGCCCCTGAGCTATGCGCAGATCATCGGGACCCTGCACCGCACAGCGACGCCGGAGGACTACGTGATGACCGCTGCCGGCGGACTGCCGGGCGAGCTCAACATCAACTGGCAGAGCAAGTCCGTGGCGAGCTTCGACTGCGAGTACGGCTTCTCCTGCATGGGCTACGAGACGTCCGGCGCCTGGGGCGCGGCCTTCGCCCGCACCGAGGGCGAGGTCCTGTGCCTCGTCGGCGACGGGTCCTACCTCATGCTGAACAGCGAGATCTACTCCTCGGTCCTCTCCGGGAAGAAGTTCATCCTCGTCGTGTGCGACAACGCCGGGTTCGCGGTCATCGAGCGGCTCCAGAAGAACCAGGGCGGCGCGTCGTACAACAACATGCTGCGCGACGCACGCGGACCGCACAGCGACGTCCGGGTCGACTTCGTGGCGCACGCGGCTTCGCTGGGCGCCTACGCCACGCGTGCCTCGTCCATCGCCGACCTCGAGGTCGCCCTCAAGGAGGCCCGCACCCACGACCGGACGAGCGTCATCGTGGTCGACGTGCGTGAGTCCGACTGGACCGAGGGCCACCTCTTCTGGCAGGTCGGGGTCCCCGAGGTCAGCGAGCTCGAGAGCGTGCGGGAGGTCAGGGCGGCGCACGAGGCGGGCCTGACGTCGCAGCGCAGGGGCGTCTGATGCCGGCCGACACCGCAGGCGCGGCAGGACCGACGAGGCGGGCGGCGCCGTCGCCGCGCCCGACGATCCGCGACGTCGCGGCCCGGGCGGGGGTCTCCAAGACCCTGGTGTCCCTGGCGCTCCAGAACGCTCCCCGGGTCGCGCCCGCGACGCGCCAGGTCATCCTCGAGGCGGCCGAGGAGCTCGGCTACCGACGCAACGCCGCCGCCCGCGCGCTGGGTGCCCATCGCACCCGCACGGTGGGCGTCTTCGTCCTGGACCTGCACAACCCGATCACCGCCGACGTCCTCGACGCGGTCCAGGCCGAGGCGCGGCGCCGCGACTACCGGACCATCGTCGTCGTCGGCAGTGACGACGCAGCCGCTGAGCGGGCCGAGCTCGAGAAGCTTCTCGAGTTCCGGGTCGAGGGCATCATCGCTCTGGGCCACCGCCTGCCCGACGGGGCCAGAGAGGCGATCACGGCCGACTGTCCCGCGGTCATCATCGGCAGCGAGCAGCTGGGCATCCCCTACCTCGGGTCGATGTGCAACGACGACGTCCTCGGTGCCGGGCTCGCCGTCGACCACCTGGTCGGGCTCGGTCACGAGCGGATAGCCCACGTGGACGGCGGGCCGAGCACGGTCGCCCGCGACCGACGACGTGGCTACCGCGACGCGATGCGGCGACACGGGCTGGGCGACAGCCTCACCGTGGTCAAGGGGTCGTTCACCGAGGACGGGGGCTACCGAGGTGCCTCGCGGGCCCTCGACGCCGATGACCCGCCTACCGCCCTCTTCGTGGTCAACGACCTCGCGGCGATGGGGGCCATGGCGGCCGTGGCCGACCGCGGCCTGTCGGTGCCCGAGGACGTGTCTGTCATCGGCTACGACGGCACGCGACTGGCCGGCATCCGTCCCCTGGGGCTGACCACGGTGGCCCAGCCCCTCCTCGAGCTCGGGACACGCGCCGCCGCCCTCCTCTGCGCGCAGATCGACGGAGACCCGTCGGGCGCATCCACCACGCGGCTGGCACCCGAGCTGGTCGTGCGGCGGACGACCGCGGCCGCGCCGGCCCCCGTCAGGACGGTGGGTCCGCCATGCCGCTGACATCGCTGCCCTCACCGCGCACCGCCAGCTCCGCCGACGCACCGCCGTTGCGCTGGGGCATCCTGGGCACGGGCTGGATCGCCGACACCTTCGTCGCATCGCTGCGGCAGAACACGCGTCAGGTCGTGCACGCCGTCGGGTCGCGCACGGCGGAGTCCGCGACCCGCGCAGCGGCTGCGTGGGAGGTCCCCGTGGCGCACGGATCCTACGAGGCCCTGGTGGCCGATCCGGGCGTCGACGTCGTCTACGTCGCCACACCCCACAACTTCCACGTCGTGCACGCCCTCCTCGCGATCGAGGCGGGCAAGCACGTGCTCGTGGAGAAGCCCGTGGGTCTCGACGCAGACGAGGCTCGCGCCATCGGGGACGCGGCCGTCCGCGCCGGAGTGTTCTGCATGGAAGCGATGTGGACGCTCTTCCTGCCGAAGTTCGACGTCGTGCGGCAGGTGCTCGAGGAGGGGGCGCTGGGCCGGGTCGTCGCGGCTCATGCCGACATGGGCGAGCGGTTCGACGAACCGCACCGGATCATGCGCCCGGAGCTCGCCGGCGGACCGCTCCTCGACCTCGGCACCTACGCCGTCACCTTCGCGACCTGGACGTTGGGCGCGCCCGACACGGTCACCGCCGTCGCCACGCCTGCCCCCAACGGGATCAACGGTCAGCTCGCCATCGCCCTCGGTACTCCGGGCGGCGGGACCGCTGCGCTGCACACGACGATCCTCGCCGACACCGCGACGTCGGCGAGCATCATCGGCACCGAGGGGCGCATCGACCTCGACACCCGGTACTACCTCCCCGGCCCGATGACCCTGCACCAGCGCGGCGGACCGTCGCTGTCGTGGGAGGAGCCCAGGGTCGAGCACGCTGCGCTCCACTTCGAAGCAGCCGAGGTCGCCTACCGGGTGACGGCCGGCGAGACCGGCTCGCCACTGAGGCCGTGGGCCGACACGGTCGGGACCCTGGAGGTCATGGACCGGGTCCGGGCGGCCACCGGCCTCGACTTCGAGGAGGCCCGCGCGCACCGGGCGGGGTGACCCGGCCGGTCGCCGCTGTCGGGGCCGTGGTCCGACGGCCCAGCGGAAGGCGTCGCGTCGCTTGCTTCGGCGGTCCGACCGAGGTCGTTGAGGGGCCCACGCCGGTGCGCGTCGCCGGCCCTTGACAGGTCCCTAGAATGAGGATGAATCCTCGCTACGATCGGAGATCGTTCATGCCCGTCTTCATGATCGAACGCCGCTACGCCGAGCTGATGCAGCCCACACCGGACGCGGTCGCGGCCGTCAACGCGGTCAACGCCGAGGAGGACGTGCGCTGGTTGTTGTCGTTCCTGTCGTCGGACCAGCGCAAGTCCTACTGCCTGTACGAGGCGGAGTCGGCCGAGAGCCTGATCCGGGCCGCGGAGCGCGCCGGGCTGCCGGCCGACGTCGTCACCGAGCTGGGTCACCGGATCCTGCCCGACGGCTCCTTGGTCGACGTCATCGGCTAGTCCGGCCGTGCCAGCATGGCCGCCTGCGTGCGGTTCGCCGATTGGGTCTTGGCCAAGATGCTGCGCACGTGGTTGGCGGCGGTGTGCTCGCTGATCACCAGCTCCATGGCGATCGATCGGTTGCTCAGTCCGCGGCCAAGCAGCCCGAGGACCTCGACCTCACGCACCGTCAGCCCCCAGGCGGGCCGCCGCAGGGACGCCAGTTCGTCCAGCGCGCGGTGCACCCGGACAAGCCCGTGCCGGTTGGCCAGGGCGCGGGCCTCGCTGGCCAGCCCGACCGGGTCGGCGCCCGGTGTCCGGTGCTCGGAGGCATGTCGGGCGTAGGCCACCAGGGTCGTTGCGACCGGAAGGGTCGCGCCCATCGACCGGTTCATGGTCAGCGCGGTCTCGAAGTGCGCCTTGGCGCCGGGGGCGCCCAGCACGGACAGCAGCGTCGCGATCGGCAGGTCGGCGCTGCCCAGCGTCGGCACGTAGTCGCCGGCCAGCAGGTTGTGTCCGGCGTACCGAGTCACCCACGGCAGCAGTCGTTCCGCGGCGTCGACGTCGCACAGCCAGGTCGCCGCCTCCACCAGGTAGACCAGCACGGCCGGCCACGATGCGGAGGCCTGGAAGCCGGTCAGGTCCCTGCCCAGGATGTAGGCCAGCCACCGCCCGGTCAGCTCCGGCTCCCGGAGCTCGACGGCCAGCACCAGGCCCGCCGGCGACCACACCCCCGGTGCGCCCGGTTCCTGGAGCATCGTGCGGGCGTTGTCCGGCAGCCCTGACTCGCGACGCAGCGCGAAGGTCATGATGCTCGTCGCACCCTGGGTGGACAGCGTCTGGGGCGAGCTCCCCAGGCGCAGACGGGTGTGGTCCAGGCAGGCCTGGGCCGCCGGGAGGTCGGCTCGGGCCAACGCCAGACCGAAGGCCACCGCGCCGGCGCACCACACCCAGAACGGCTGCTCGGTCAGCTCGGCCACCAGCGCCAGGTCCTGGTGGGCGCGCAACAGGCTAGGTAGGTCGCCCTTGACGTAGTGGGCCGCGCAGCGGTGATAGCAGGCGGGCCCGACCAGTCCGGGGGCGCCGAGCTCCGTCCCCAGGTCCATCAGCTCTTGGCAACGGGCGAGCGTGCGCTCAAGGTCGTCGAACCCGCTCCCGTCGTTGATCGCGATCGACAGCACCTTGGCCAGCAGGCCGCGATCGCCGCCCGCCCGGGCCCGGCTGATCGCCTCGGCGCCCAGTCGACGGCCAGTGACCGGGTCCCCGATCCACGCGTGCAGGCGCGCGAGCGCCGCGGTCGCGTGCACTGCCAACGGGGCCGACGGGTCCGGGAAGGCCGCCAGGGCACCGGCCAGCAGCTGCCGGGCCTGCTGCACGTCAACGCTGTCGCGCCACGAGGTCGCCGCCAGACCAACGCACGCACGCAGGCGCAGCTCCGGGTCGGTGCTGGTCGAGACCATGCGGTTCAGGGCCCGGGACCGGTCTCCCTGCCAGCCGAGCAATGCGCTGCGGGCCGCGGACAGCCGCAGGGTGTCGCGCAGGTGCGGGTCTCCCGCCAGGCGGGACGCTCGCTCGTAGCAGTCCGCGGCCTCGACATGAGCTGAGGACGACCGGGCCAGGTCCCCGGCCGCCGTCAGGTGGTGGGCGGCGGCCTGCTCGTAGCCGAGCACCGCGGCGCCCTCGAAGTGCGCGGCCAGTCGTACGGTCCGTCGCTCGGCCGCCGGGTGGGCCGCCTCCAGCGTGAGCGCGACGGCAGCGTGGGCGTGGGCCAGCTCCAGGTCGCTGAGCGTGCCCACCACCGCCTGGCGAGCCAGGGCGTGGGGGAAGCGTGCGGACCCCGGCTCGCCGGGCGAGGGGTCGAGCAGCCCGCGGGACTTGGCGCTGCTGAGGGCCGTCAGCAGGGTCTCGCGCGTCAGCGCTTCGTCCAGGAGACGGGTTGCTGCATCGGTCACCTCGCCGACGTCGAACTCCTCTCCCATCACTGCGGCGAGGCGGACGACCTCGCGCTCGCTTCGCGGCATCGCCTCGAGTCGCTCCGCGACCGACATGGCGTAGGAGCCGGGAGCGCTGAGCCTCCACTCCCGCTCACCGAAGCCCACCAGCGGATCCAGGTCGCGGCACAGCTCACGCAACAGGAACGGATTGCCCCCGGTGGCGTCGCGGAGCATGGCCGCGACCCGCCGGGCCCCGCGACTCTCGACGATCCGGTTGCGCCGCAGGTAGTCCACGATCTCGTCCGCATCGAGTCCGGGCAGGTCGAGTCGATGGACGTCGTCGCGCCGAAAGAGCGCGGCGGTCACCCGGCTCAGCTCCAGCGACCTGTCAGGGGCTGCGTTGCGCGTCGTCGCCAGCACGAGCAGCTGCTGGTCCTCCGGAGCGGTGACGAGGACCTGCAGCAGATCCAGGGCAGCGGCCCCGGCCCAGTGCAGGTCCTCCAGCACCAGGACGACGGGCCGTTCGGCGCCAGCCCAGCGCAGTGCGTCGACGAGGGCCCGACCCAGCTCGACCGGAGTCGGCTGAGGCTCGTTCCGCGTACGAACGGTGGCGGCGGTCAGGGCGGTGAGCAGGTCGACCGTGCTCGGCGAGAGCCCCGGCGTGGTCTCCTCGGACCGAAGGGAGTCCAGCAGCGTGACGACCGGATGCACGAACGGGTCGTGGGCCAGGCCCATCCCGTCGCAACAGACGCCCCAGAGGATCCCGGCGCCCTGCTCGTGCAGGGCCAGTGCCGCCTCGGCCACGAAGCGGCTCTTGCCACCCCCGGCGTCGGCGCCGACGAAGACGGTCTGTCGCACCCCGCCCAGGACTGCGCGCCAGACGCCCTCCAAGACCTCGAAGGTGGGCGCGCGGCCGGCGAAGGCGGGTTGGGTCGAGCTCAGCCAGCGAGCCGGAGGCAACGGCCGCTGCCAGGTGGGCACCCGTTCAGACTAGAGCCGCGGACGCGTGTGCGCGAGCGCGAGCGCGAGATCATCGCTGCCTGGGAAGGACCTGATTCGGGGTGTCCGTGACCCCCCGGTCATGGTCGGGCGAGCGCCACCGACCGGCTCGTTCCGCGCCGTGATGCCGTGTGCCACCTTCCCCGGCGTACAGCGAGAACTGACCAGCTGTCCGGTTGGTCTACTTGATCAGTTCCGGTCGTGCGCTGCCCGCGCCGCGTGCGGCATCGTCGGGAGGGACCGAGGCGGCCCACCGCATCGTCTGCCCGGCCCTCATCGAAGGGGAACCTCATGCACATCCCACCTCTCCGGGCACGTCGAGGTCCGGCCCTCGTGGTCATGGCGGTCGCCACCGGCGTCGCCCTCAACCTCGCGGCGGCGCCCGCGCCTGCGAGCCGCTCGGCAGCTACCCCGACCCCGGGCGCGTCCGCGCGTGACTGGCGCGAGGTCAACGCCGTCGTGGCCTGGAACGAGCACGCCGGCGACGCCGCTCTCGCGTCCTGCCTGGCTCCCGGGAACCATCCGCCCTTCGAGGCCCGGATGTACGCCATCACGCAGCTGGCCGTGCACGACGCCCTCAACGCCATCAAGAGGAAGTCGCGACCGTACGCCTTCCACGGGCGCGCCGCGGCCGGTGCGTCGCCGAAGGCGGCCGTCGCCTCGGCCGCAAGCACAGCTCTCCGCGCGATCATCGCTGACCTGCCTCCCGAGCTCGGAGCCGGGTGCGTCACCGACGGCCGGGCCAGCGTCGAGGCGTCGTACGCCGCCTTCCTCGACGAGATCCCCGACGGCACCGCCAAGACCCGTGGGGTGCGCGTCGGCCGGCGAGCGGCCGCCCGACTCCTACGAACCCGCGACGACGACGGCTCGGACACCGCCATGGTCGTCGCGGACTACCCCCAGGGCACCGAGCCCGGGCAGTGGCGCTTCACGCCCGGAACGGACTTCGCATTCGCGCCGGGTTGGGGCGCGGTGGACCCGTTCGCCCTGAGGGCAGCCGACCAGTTCCCGGCCGCCCCGCCGTACCCCCTGACCAGCGCGGCGTACGCGCGAGACGTCGACGAGGTGCAAAGCCTCGGCGGCGACGGGGTGAGCACCCCGACCGCTCGGACGCCTCGGCAGACCGAGACCGCCCAGTTCTGGCTGGAGTCCTCGCCACTGGCGTGGAACCGGATCGGTCGGACGCTCGCCGTCAAGAAGCACTTGGGCCTGTGGCGCTCCGCGCGCCTGTTCGGCCTGCTCGACGCAGCGCTCGCCGATGGCTACATCGCCAGCTTCCACACCAAGTTCGACGTCGACCGCTTCTGGCGTCCGGTGACGGCGATCCGGCTCGCCGACACCGACGGCAACCCGGCCACCGGAGCCGACCCGACCTGGACCCCGTTGGTCACGACGCCGCCGGTCCCGGACCACGAGTCCGCGCACGCGGTCCAGGGCGCGGCCGCCGCCGCCGTCTTCCGCCGGTTCTTCGCCACCGACCGGCTGCCCTTCACCGCCTGCAGCTACACCCTGGCGCCGGAGAGCAGCTGTACCGGTGCCGACCCCGTCCTGCGGCGCTACCGCAGCCCGTCCCGGGCCGCTGCGGAGAACGGGGAGTCCCGTGTCCTGGTCGGCTTCCACTTCCGCCGGGCCGTGGATGTGGGCCTCCGGCACGGCAAGAACATCGGACGGTGGACCTCGTCGCGACTGCTGAAGCCCGTCCGCTGACCGGCGCCAAACCCCCGGACGCCGGCGAAGGGCCGCGGATGCCGCTCGCGTGAGGGCAGATCGACCACAGTGGCGTAGCGCCTGCGGCTTGACACGTCGAAGCGGAACGAAAACCCAGGGTTTCGGTGGTCGTTGGTCATCGCCGACTGACACCGGAAAATACGGTCTGGCCTGCTGAAACGCGTTCGCGGGACCGTTGGGCCCCGTTGGCGAAGATCGGTTTCCGACGGACTTCTTGCGGACCATCCGCGGACCGCTGAACGGTCGGACTCGGTCCAGGCCAGTGACGTCCGGCGCCCGGCGCCTCGTCGAGGGTGTAGCGCGGTCAGCGATCGAGCGAGGCGGTCACGAGCGTCACCGCGTCCACGACCGGTGCGCCGAACATCTCCGGGTCGTTGTGGCCCAGCCCGGCCAGGGTCACCACCTCGACCAGCGCGGGCGCCTCGTCGGCCACCTGCCTGCTGAGCTCGGGAGGCACCACCGAGTCGTCGGTGCCGTAGACCACCACCAGGGGCACGTCGCTGCGGCGGACGTGCTCCACGACCGGGAACCGGTCGCGCAGCAGCAGCCGGACCGGCAGCCACGGGTAGTGGTGCGCTCCGACCGCGGCCAGGTCGGTGAACGGCGAGCGCAGCACCACGCCGGCCGGCGGCGTTCGCGCTGCCAGCGCCGACACCACGCCGGTGCCGAGCGACTCCCCCAGGTACACGACCTGCTCGGGCGCGTAGCCGAGGTCGCCCAGGGCAGCCACCGCCGCGTCGGCATCGCGGGCCAGCCCCTCCTCGGAGGGCTCGCCGGGGTTGCCGCCGTACCCCCGGTAGTCCATGAGCAGCACGGCCAGGCCTTCCTTGCGCAGCAGCGCGGCCAAGCCGACGCGGCCGGCCCGGTTGCCGCCGTTGCCGGGGGCCACCAGCACCGCGAGGTCGAGATCACGGTCCGTGGTCGGAGGGGCGAACCACGCCCCGAGGTCCAGACCGTCGGAGGTGCGCAGCGTGACGTCCCGGGCACCAGGCAGCACCGACCCGGCCGAGGGCACCGCCGAGGTGTCCGGGAAGTAGACGAGCCTGCGCTGCATCGCTGCGAGTCCACCCACCACGACGCCCAGGATGCCGACCAGGACGGCAGCGGTCACCAGGACCCGCCGCCGGGACCGCCGGCGCGAGGACTTCCGAGCAGGACGCGTGCTCCTCACGGAGCCGACGCTAGCCCGGCAGCTGTCCGGTCCCGAGCGGGGCGGCGTGCCGGACCTCGCTGGCTGCACCGGGAGACCGCGCAGCGTGCCGGCGGTGCACGGCGAGCGCCAGGGCCAGGCCTCCGACCGCCATGACCCAGAGGTTGACCTCGGTCCAGGCCCAGTGGCGTCCGGCGCTCGGCGCCTCGATCGCGTTCACGACCGCGCCGACGACGGAGACGACGGTGATCCCGACGACGACCGCCAGCAGGCCGGCCGCGGCACGCGCCCAGCCAGGAAGGCGGGAGGTCACCGCGACACCGAGCGCGAGCACCGCGACGAGGTAGCAGCCGAGGCCCACGAAGAAGAGCGGCCCCTCGAGGGGGCTCTTGTCCAGTCCACCGGCGGTCCCGATGGCGACCGACTTCAGGGTCCAGCCGATAGCGGCGCCGATGGCGGCGGTCAGGGCGATGCGAGAAGAGTTCATGGCGAGGAGCCTGCCGAGCCAACCTGGTGCCGGGCGTCCCTCGGCAGAGTGATGTCGGACGACGTGCGGAGTCCCTACCCTGAGGACGTGTACCGCACCAGCGCCGCAGCCGCGCTGATCACCTCGGCGACCGCGCTGCCGGCGCTCGCCCTGGCCCTTGGCTGGGGGTGGTTCCTCGACCTGGGGCTGATGCCGCTCGCGCTGATCGGCGGGTACGCCGCCGGCGCCTGGCTGCCCAGGGCCCTGGCCGTGGGCTCGGTGCTGGTCTGCGTGATCGTGCTGGTGGTCGTGAACCAGCTGGACGACCAGGGCTACCACTGGCTCGACGACACGGTCTTCTTCCTGGTGGTGGTGGGCGGCGCTGCCGGGGGCGGCTGGGCCGTCACGCTCCGGGCCCGGCAGGTCGAGCGTCTGCAGCGGCTCGCGGCCGAGCTGGACGAGCAGCAGCGGGTCGACGTCGCCGCCGCCCGGCTCGAGGAGCAGACCCGGGTCCAGCAGGAGGTGCACACCCGGCTCGCGGAGCGCATCGCCGCGATCGTCGTACGCTCGCAAGGTGCGCAGCGCGCTCGTGACACCGAGGCCCTGGAGGTCCTGGAGTCGGAGGCGCGGGGCGTGATCGACCAGCTCCGTGCTGCGTTGGGGTCCCTGGCTGTGCCGGTCGAGGAGGAGGTCGGGGCGGAGCCCGACCCGGACCCACCGCTGAGGCCCTCGCCGCTGGACCTCGCCCTCGCCGGGAGCCTCGGCCTCGCGCTCGCGATCGAGTCCGTCGTGCATCCGCTCGCCCGAGGCCCGCTCTGGGCGAACGTGCTGGCCTCGCTGGCCGTCGCGGCCACGCTCGTCGTACGTCGGGGTCATCCGGTCGCCGCGACGGCCCTCTCCCTGCTGGGCGCGGTCGCGATGAGCACCTGGCTCACGCCGGTCCCGGCCACGGTCACCGGCGTGGCCCTCCTGGTCATCGTCCTCTACTCGATCGGAGCCTGGTGCCGGGCATGGTGGTGGGTCCCGGTCTGGGGGTTCGCCGTCGCGATGACCGTCGCCATGGAACACGTGTCGGGACTCGCCGACGACGGCGTGGACGGCGACCCCGGCTGGATCGTGCTGCTCTGGACGGTCGCGGCGGTCGGGGTGGGCCGCCTCAGCGCCGGTTGGCAGGAGCGGGTACGTCGTACGGAGCGGGTCGTGGCAGAGCTGGAGCGCGGCCGGGGAGCGGCGACCAGGATGGCGGCCGCCCACGAGCGGCAGGCGCTCGCCAGCGAGCTGCACGACACCGTGGCCCACGCGATGACGGTCGTGTGCCTCCAGGCCGGGGCCCACCGCCGTACCGGGGGCGACGCCGGGTCGGCCCTGCGCACGATCGCCACGACCGCGGCCGGCAGCCTGGCCGAGCTGCGGGAGGGCCTGGACGCGATCGAGACCACGGCGCATCCTCTGGAGAGTGGCCGCCTGTCGGCGATCGGGCGCCGGGTCGGCATCGAGGTGACCGTGACGGCGCCGCACCCGGCACCCTCCGGGCCGGCGGCGGCCCTGGCCTTCCGGGTCGTGCGGGAGGCACTGGTGAACGTCGCCCGGCACGCTCCCGGGGCCGAGGCGGAGGTCAACGTCTCGCGGGTCGGCGACACGTTGCGCGTGGAGGTCCTGGACGCCGGCAGCGCGTCTCCTCCTGTCGTGTCCGGGAGCGGCGCCGGCCTCTCCGGGCTGGCGCAGGTCGTGCGGTCCGCCGGCGGCACGCTCGGCTGGGGGCCCCGGGCCGAGGGTGGCTTCGCCGTCGCCGCCGAGATCCCCGAGGACCGCCGGTGACGCGGGTCCTCCTGGCCGACGACCAGGAGCTCGTGCGCGCCGGGCTACGGATGATCCTGACTGCCGAGCCTGACCTGCACGTGGTGGCGGAGGCGTGCGACGGGTCGGAGGCGGTGGACCTGGCTCACCGGCTGGAGCCCGACGTGGTGCTGATGGACATCCGGATGCCCGGTCTCGACGGGATCGAGGCGACGCGACGGATCACGAGGGCGCTGGGGCAGGTGCGGGTGGTGATGCTGACGACCTTCGACCGCTCGCAGCTCGTCTACGACTCGCTGCTCGCCGGCGCGTGTGGCTTCCTGCTCAAGGACGCACCCGGCGAGCAGCTGGTCAACGGTGTCCGGGCCGCCGCCCGGGGCGAGGAGCTCCTGGCGCCGGCCATCACCCGCCGGCTGATCGAGGAGTTCACGCGGGTGGGACGCCAGGGGCCACCGCCGGGTTACGAGCTGCTCACCGAGCGCGAGGCCGAGGTGCTCGACCTGGTCGCTCGTGGCCGGTCCAACGCGGAGATCGCCACAGAGCTCTTCGTCAGCGTCCAGACGGTCAAGACGCACGTGGCGCGGGTGCTCGCGAAGCTCGGGCTGCGGGACCGGGTGCAGGCCGTGGTGCTGGCCTACGAGCGGGGCCTGGTGCGGCCGGGCGAGTAGCTGACCGCCACGACCGACGCCGGTCATGTCGGGGACCACCCGGATGCGCCATGCTCCGACCGCCGTCCACGTAGAAGCTTTTGCCTGCTGTCGTGCCCTGGGGGTGCAGTTGGTCCTCAGTTCTCCTTGCGGGTCGTGGTGCGGACCCGCGCGGTCCGCATCCGGGGCAGCAGCAGCGACGCGGCGAGCAGCGCGAGCGCGCCGGCGAGCAGCAAGCTCGTCGTTCCCGTCGTGGAGCCGAGGTGGGGCGGCTCGGCGCTGGACAGCACCAGCGTGTCGGTCAGCAACCCGTTGTCGCCCGAGCTCTTCGTCTTCGGCAGATCGACGCTGTAGACGTCGAGCCCGCGGACGAGGTCCACGGAGTAGATGATGTTCGTGCGCTTGCCGGTCGCCGTGCCGGCCTTGTTGTAGACCGGGACCCAGTAGGAGTCCCACACCTCCGAGGCGCCCCAGACGGCCGAGCCGTACGACGTCAGGTCCGTCGCGTCACGCACGTCGATCAGCTGGACGCCGCCGCCGTAGAACCCGACCGAGACGATGCCGGAGGGGTGGTAGTCGAACCAGTGCGAGGAGCAGAACGCGCCGACCGGCAGCGGGAACGTGCCGAGGTCGGAGAGCTCCACCTTGTCGAGCGGGACGATGGCCGACGGCGTGCCGTCGAGGCGCCGCACGTGCCAGGCCTGGAACGAGCCGGCGGTCGAGCAGTCGACGTCCTCGTAGTCCTCCTCGGTGACCAGCAGCACGTTGCCGTTCTCCACCGACGGCGGCGCGTCGGCCACGAACTTCTCCGCGTTGGGCCGGAAGGAGTTGTGGTGGATGAAGTCGTTGTACCCGTTCCGCGTGCCGTCGTCGTTGAAGCCCTCTCCTGCGCGGCCGGTGGTGGTCACCAGCTGCGGGTCACGCGGGTCGGACACGTCGAAGACGCCGGACCCCTTGCCGGTGTGGATGCCTAAGCCGGCGTCGTCGAAGTTCCACTTGTGACCGGCGGTCGGCGAGGCGAACGGCTGGGTGCCGGCGGCGCTCGGGTCGGAGTCCACCTCCACCGGGTTGTCGAGATCGCGCAGGTCGACGACCGAGAACTGGCCGCGCCCACCCGAGGAGTACGCGTAGTCGCAGCTGGTCTCCTTGATGCACGCGACCGTGTGGTCACCGGTCGTCGTCGTGAGCCGCGAGCGGATGAACGGCTTGGCCGGGTCGGTGACGTCGACGACGATCAGCTCGTTCTTGAGCGTCGAGCCCGCGGAGCCCTCCGGGTCCGAGCTGGAGTAGTCGTAGAGGTTGTTGCCCACCAAGACGAACCGCTCGGCCGTGCCCTTCTTGCCCTTGCGCTCGCCACACGTCATCGCCTCGTTCTCGAACACGATGTTGTCGAGCATGCCGCTCAATCGCGGCTTCAGCGGGTTGCTGGTGTCGAAGACGCTGATGGAGTCCAGGCTCGACATGTAGAAGTAGGGCGCCGTCTTCGAGAAGCACCCGGAGATGCCGAGGGTGTCAGGGAAGTTGCTCTCGAAGGCCACGTTGTCGCTAGTCACCAGCGGCAGCGAGGATCCGTTGAGCCCGGCGAGACCGGCGACGCGGTCCGGGGCCAGCCGTGGGTCCGCTTCGCCGCTGTCGTCATGGGCCGCAGCGGGGGCGAGGGGGGCGAGGAGCAAGGGGAGGGCGGCAAGTGTGGCCGCGACCCGGCGAAGATGCATCCTGATGCTTCTTTCTGAGCTCTCGGAAGTGGGTGGTCTGGTCCAGTGGGACCAACGGTGAGAAGGTCATCGAGTTACGTCCCCGGGAGAGGCAACGAACCGTCACCCGGCCGATGGTGGCGGTCTCCGGCTCACCGATCGCCGACAGCTCAGCCCTCGAAGGTGGCGGCGGGATCGCCCTCTTCGGCGCCTTCCTCTACCTGGGAAGGGGTCGATTCACACGTTGAAGCGGAACTCCACGACGTCGCCTTTCCGAACAAGGGCCGTCACTGCTTGACCGCAACAGCCGCGAGACCGCCCCGGGCGGCGCAACGCTCACGTTCGCACATCGCTCGGCGAGCTCCGCCCTACTCCTTGGCATCAGAGATCTTGAGGACAAGAGGATGCCAGAGCCGCCAATGTGCCCGACGATCGGCGCTCACGCGGGGCGGACCTGGCCCGCGCATTCGGAGTGGATGGTCGGGCGCGACTTGTGGGTGCGCGCGACGGGGACGTGCTCGCGCAGGAAGCTGAGTTGGTCGGCGATGACGCTGGTGAACAAGGGCTCGACGTAGGGGTCGAAGTGGCCGCCGGGGTAGACGCGGACGGTCGGGGCGGCCATACGCGCGGCAGTAGCCTCCGCGATGCGGCGTGGAGTGATGGCATCAGCGTCGACGATCTGGACGAGTGCAGGGCAGCGGACTCCTGGCGCCCACCGCCTCGGGGAGTACAGGCCGATCTTGAGAACGATCCTGGCGGCAACGTCGGTCGGGTAGTCGCCGAGCTTGAGCCCGGACTCAGCGATGAGCTTGTCCATGCCGGGGACGGCGTCGGGAGAGGTCATCACCGCGGTCTGGCCGGGGGCGCCGGTGGAGTCGACGTAGACAGGCGTTCGTCCGGTCCAGGCTCTGATCTGGTCGCGGACGCCCAGGCGGGAGACGCGCAGGCTAGGGATGAGGCCGGTGGAGCGGACTGCTGCGGGGCCGCTGACGTGGGGGACCTGGGCGATGATCGCCGCAAGCGGTTCCCCTTGCCCCGCAAGGCTGATGACGTGGCCGCCGGCGAACGACGTGCCCCAGGCCACTAACTTCGTCGGGTCGACTCCGGGCAAGGTGCGGGCGAACGCGAACGCTGCGGCCCAGTCCGCGTGCTGCATCGATACGTCCAGCACCTGTCGTGGTGTGCCGTCGCTGTCGCCGAACCCCCGATAGTCGAAGGTGACGACGGTGTAGCCCTCGGCGGCGAAGCGTTCGGCGTATGCGGGCAGGCGCAGGGCTCGCACGGCGCCGAACCCGTGGGCCATCACGATCACGGGAGTCGGTGCATCAGCATTCGATGTCGGGCGGTAGACGGTCGCGGCGCAGCTGACCCCGTGCGAGGTGAAGGAGTCAACCTCGGTGGTGAAGAGCGGGCTGGGCATGTCGGGCACGGGCTTTCCTTCTGGACTGCTTGTGAGGTGTGCAAGAGCGTGCGCGTGAGGGCGGGGATCATGGCTGGCTCTTGTCTGACGTTCAAGAGACTACGAGCCTTCTTGAATGACGGTCAAGATACAGTGGACGTGTGCCACGCAACAGACGTCCGCAGGACCGTGAGGAGAAGCTCGGCGAGATCGTGAGCTCTGCGGTCGGGCTGTTCAGCGAGGCCGGGTTCGAACAGACATCGATGGCGCGCATCGCCCAGTCCGCAGGCGTCACCCCCAACACGATCTACTGGTACGTCGAGGACAAGGACGCCCTTCTGGTCGCCGCGCTCGATCACTTGTTGGCCGAGGCATTGCAAGACCTCAGCGAACAGGCGGATTCGCCCCTCATCGACCAGGTCCTCTGGACACTGGAGCGTCTACATCGGCACCGCGCCCTGATCGGCGTCGTTCACGCTCGTAGCGAGCGCGCCCCCGTCGTCGCCGCGTGGCACGAGGGATTCCATGCCCTCATGGATGGCTTCGTCGTTGACCACCTCGCCCGACAAGGCGTCGCAGAAAAGGTCAGAACTGCCACGGCCAGATTGACCACATTCGCGGTCGAGGGCCTTCTGGCTCATCCCACCGACCGTGCCGAGACACGAGCCGTGCTCGAACTTGTCCTCGACCGGGGTGGCCGCGCGGACACCTAGGCCGGCTACGGCGTGGGGATTGAAGTGCGACTACACATTGAACCTGAACTCCACGACGTCGCCGTCGACCATCACGTAGTCCTTGCCCTCCATGCGGACCTTGCCGGCTTCCTTGGCCTTCTGCATGGAGCCGGCGGACATCAGGTCGTCGAAGGAGACGATCTCGGCCTTGATGAAGCCCTTCTGGAAGTCGGTGTGGATGACTCCGGCGGCCTCGGGAGCGGTGGCGCCCTTGTTGATGGTCCAGGCGCGGCTCTCCTTCGGGCCAGCGGTCAGGTAGGTCTGGAGACCGAGAGTGTCGAAGCCGACGCGCGCCAGCTTGTCGAGACCGGGCTCCTCGACGCCCATCTCGGCCAGCATCGCGCGAGCCTCCTCGTCGTCGTCGAGCTCCACGAGCTCGGACTCGAACTTGGCGTCGAGGAAGATCGCCTCGGCCGGCGAGACGAGGGCCTGCATCTTGGCCTTGAGGTCCTCGTCGGCGAGCTCGTCGGCGTCGCAGTTGAAGACGAAGATGAAGGGCTTGGCGGTCAGCAGCGACAGCTCGCGGACCAGCGAGCGGTCGAGCTTCGTGGAGCTGATCGGCGTACCGGCCTCGAGGTGGCCCAGCGCCTCGCGGGCGGCCTCGAGGTTGGCGTTGATGGCCTTGTTGCCGCGCGCCTCCTTCTCCAGGCGCGGGATGGCCTTCTCGACCGTCTGGAGGTCGGCCAGGATCAGCTCGGTGGCGATGGTGGAGATGTCGCTGCCGGGGTTGACCTCACCGTCGACGTGGGTGACGTCCTCGTCGCGGAAGACGCGGGTGACCTGGCAGATCGCCGCGGACTCGCGGATGTGGGACAGGAACTTGTTGCCCAGGCCCTCGCCCTGGGAGGCACCGGCCACGATGCCGGCGATGTCGACGAACTCCACGGTGGCCGGGAGGACCTTGGCCGAGCCGAAGACCTCCGCCAGCCGCGGGAGCCGGTCGTCGGGAACGCCTACGACCCCGACGTTGGGCTCGATCGTGGCGAACGGGTAGTTCGCCGCAAGGACGTCGTTCTTGGTCAGCGCGTTGAAGAGCGTGGACTTGCCCGCATTGGGGAGACCGACGATTCCGATGGTGAGTGCCACGGGCGGGCAGTCTACGGAGCGTCGGCCCTCCACCGGAAACCGCGGTCGACGGTCGACCCGCGGCCGGAGGACCTCGTTGGGTGGCGCGTGTCACAGTCGGAGATGGGCACCGGACCCACTGCCGCGATCCAGCGGCGACCTGCCCAGACCTCGGAGGCCACATGAGCAACGCGACCGACACCGAGCAGCTGCCCGACGACCCGGAGGTCGGTACGCCGCTCGACCTGTTGCTCGCCGACGCCGCCCAGCACCCACTGCGCCGCTTCCTGCCGGGGATGTCCGGCATCAAGCTGGCGGCGAGGCTGGCCCGGCGTCCCACCACGCTCGCCGGACGCGGGGCCCACCTGGCCGGCGACCTCGCCCGGATCGGGCTGGGCCGCAGCGACCTGGCACCCCACGAGAAGGACCGGCGGTTCGCCGACGACGGGTGGGCGACCAACCCGCTGCTGCGCCGCTGGGTGCAGACCTACCTCGCCGTGGGCCAGGCGGCCCGGGGCCTGGTCGAGGACGCCGACCTCGACTGGGGCGACGACCAACGGATGAGCTTCCTGGTCGACAACCTCGTGGAGATGTCGGCGCCCAGCAACAACCCGCTGATCAACCCGGCCGTCGCGAAGGCCGTGGTCGAGACCGGCGGCCGCAACCTGGTGGACGGCGGCCGCCGCCTGGTGCGCGACTTCGCCACGCCACCGCGGGTGCCGTCGATGGTCGAGCCCGATGCCTTCGAGGTGGGCGTCGACCTGGCCGTCTCGCCGGGTGAGGTGGTGCTGCGCACCGAGATGTTCGAGCTGATCCAGTACACCCCCCAGACCCCCCAGGTCCGCTCGGTGCCGCTGCTGATCGTCCCGCCGACGATCAACAAGTTCTACGTCATCGACCTCGCGCCGCAGCGGAGCCTGGTCGAGCACCTGGTCGCCAGTGGTCAGCAGGTCTTCTGCATCTCCTGGCGCAACCCCGACGCCCGTCATCGCGACTGGGGCCTGGACAGCTACGGCCGGGCGATCCTCGACGCGATGGACGCCGTCGAGCAGATCTCCCGTCAGGACAAGGTGGCGCTGTTCGCGCTCTGCTCGGGCGGGATGATCACCTCGATGGTGCTCGCCCACCTCGCCGCCACCGGTGACCTCGACCGGGTCGCAGCCTTCAGCCTCGCCGTCACGGTGCTCGACCAGGCCCGGGCCGGCATGCCGAGCGCGCTGGTCTCGCGCAAGGTCGCGGCCGCGGCCACCAAGCAGTCGGACCGCAAGGGCTACCTGGACGGACGGATGCTGGCGGAGGTCTTCGCCTGGCTGCGTCCCAACGACCTGATCTGGAACTACTGGGTCAACAACTACCTGCTGGGCAAGAAGCCCCGCGCCTTCGACATCCTCTACTGGAACGCCGACCCGGTGCGGATGAGCGCCGCGATGCACCGCGACTTCATGGAGCTCGCGGTCGACAACAGCCTCGTCGAGCCCGGCACCGCCCGCATGCTCGGGACAGCGGTCGACCTCGGCAAGGTCGACAGCGACTCCTACGTGGTGGCCGGCATCGCCGACCACCTCTGCGCCTGGGAGTCGTGCTACCAGACCACCCAGCTGCTCGGCGGCGAGTCGAAGTTCGTGCTCTCCACCAGCGGCCACATCGCCTCGATGGTCAACCCTCCCGGCAACCCGAAGGCCAGCTTCCAGACCGCGCCCCGCAACCCGGCCTCCTCCGGGGAGTGGCTGGAGTCGGCCGAGAAGGTCGCGGGCACCTGGTGGGACGACTACGTCGAGTGGCTGGCCGCGCGCACCGGACCCGAGCGCAACAGGCCCACGCGGATGGGATCGGCCGCCTTCGAGCCGCTCACCCCCGCGCCGGGGACCTATGTCCACGACCACTGACATGGCGAGCCAGGCCCGGCCGGCCCGTGACACGGTCCGCACCGTCGTCGTACGCCGGATCCAGGTCCGCGTCTCGGAGCGACCCGGCAGCGGCGAGCTGAGCGAGGAGCCGCCGCTGCTGCTGTGCAACGGCATCGGCGCGAGCTTCGAGGCGCTGCAGCCGCTGGTCGACGCCCTCGACCCGCGCCGCGGGGTCGTGCGCTTCGACGTACCCGGGGTCGGCGGGTCGCCGCCACCGCCGGTGCCCTACTCGATGGCGGCCCTCTCCTCGTGGGTGACGGCGCTGATGGCGCGGCTCGGGCACCAGCGCTTCGACGTGCTCGGCCTCTCCTGGGGCGGCGGGCTCGCCCAGCAGCTGGCCTTCCAGTCGCCCCGACGGGTCCGCCGCGTGGTGCTCGTGGCCACCGGGACCGGCTCGCTGATGGTGCCGGCCCGGCCTCAGGTCCTGGCCACCATGCTCACCCCGCGCCGCCACCGCGACCCCGAGTACGCCGCGCGGGTGGCCTCACGCCTGTACGGCGGCACGATGCGCACCGACCCCGAGCACGGCGCCCACCTGCTGCACGCCGCCACCCGCGCGGGGGCCAAGCGGGGCTACTACTTCCAGCTCCTGGCCGGCGCCGGCTGGTCCAGCCTCCCGGGCCTTCCGCTGCTGCGCCAGCCGGTGCTGGTCATGGCCGGCGACGACGACCCGATCATCCCGCTGGTCAACGCCCGCATCATCGCCCGGCTCGTCCGTCGCTCACGGTTGCACGTCTACCGCGGCGGCCACCTGGGCATCCTCACCGAGAGCGACGAGCTCGCCCCGGTGATCGAGCAGTTCCTCACCGACCAGGAGCCCGTGTGACCGACCCCGCCGACCAGCCCGCCGACCAGCCCACGCTCGACCCCGACGAGACGCCGTTCTCCGACTTCCTCGGCTTCGAGCTGTTGCTGGACGACCAGGACCGCGACCTGCTGGCCAGCGTCCGGGCGTTCATGAACCGCACCGTCGAGCCGATCATCAACGACTACTGGACCCGCGCGGCGTTCCCGCACGAGATCCTGCCGGAGATGGCCGAGCTCGGCATCGCGGGCCTGACGTACGACGGCCCGGGCTGCCCGGCCCGTGGCGCGCTGGTCAACGGGCTGGTCTCGATGGAGATGAGTCGCATCGACCCGTCGATCGGCACCTTCATGGGGGTGCACGGCGGCCTGGCGATGGGCTCGATCATGCTCTGCGGCTCCGAGGAGCAGCGCGAGCGCTGGCTGCCGGCCATGGCGAAGATGGAGCTGATCGGTGCCTTCGGCCTCACCGAGCCCGACATCGGCTCGGCCATCTCGCAGGGCCTCGGCACGACCGCCACCCGGGACGGCGACGGCTGGGTCCTCAACGGCGAGAAGAAGTGGATCGGCAACGCGGCGTTCGCCGACCTCGTCGTGATCTGGGCCCGCGACACCGACGACGGCCAGGTCAAGGGCTTCGTGGTCGAGAAGGACACCGACGGGATGACCTTCACCAAGCAGAAGGACAAGATCGCGCTGCGCGTGGTCCAGAACGCCGAGATCCACCTGGCCGACGTACGCGTCCCCGAGCGCAACCGGCTCCAGGAGGCGCACTCCTTCAAGGACACCGCGCGGGTCCTGCGGGTCACCCGGATGGACGTCGCCTGGCAGGCCGCCGGCTGCGCCCGCGGCGCCTTCGAGCACGCGGTGCGCTACACCAAGGCACGCGAGCAGTTCGGCCGGCCGATCGCGTCCTTCCAGCTGGTCCAGGACCTGCTGGTCAAGATGCTCTCCAACGTCACCGCCTCGACCGCGATGAACGCCCGCGCCTCGCAGCTGCAGGACGCCGGCAGCCTGCGCGACGAGCACGCCTCGCTGTGCAAGGCCCACAGCACCGTCCGGATGCGCGAGACCGTCGGCTGGGCCCGCGAGGTGCTCGGCGGCAACGGCATCCTCCTCGAGCACCACGTCGGCCGCTTCGTCGCCGACGCCGAGGCGATCTACTCCTACGAGGGGACCCGCGAGATCAACACGCTGATCGTCGGGCGCGCGATCACCGGTGAGAGCGCGTTCGTCTGAGACTGGGCTCGGGGGTGGGCAGTTTCCGTTCAATTGTTGGCGTGGCGCCCTCCCCAGGGCCCGAAACAGGGCCACGCGACAACAATTGAACGACTACGGCCCCTGGCAGCGGCAGGCCGCCGCCGGGGGCTCGCGCCGATCAGAGAGGGTTTTCAGTCACCTGGTGACTGAGAACCCTCGCGGATCGCCCATCACGCTCCCCTGCGTGACGATGGCCGTGGGTTCTGGTCACGGGCTGACCTGGATCCACGGCTATCGCTCGATCCACGCCCCGCTGGGCGCGCTGGCGCTGGCGGCGAGCCCCGCCCACCCAGGTGGCAGCATCGCGCCCATGGACGTCACCGAGATCCGTTCGCACTTTCCTGCGCTCGAGGAGGGGCTCGCCCGCTTCGACTCCCCCGGCGGGTCGCTGGTGCCGCAGGTGGTGGCCGATGCCGTGGCGGCCACGATGACCTCGGGCCTGTGCCAGCGAGGCGAGGCCAGCGCCCCGGAGCGACGTACCGACGCGGTGGTGCTGCAGGCCCGGGAGGCGGTGGCGGGCTTCGTGGGCGGCGATCCGGGCGGCATCGTCTTCGGGCGCTCGATGACGGCGTTGACCATGGACCTCGCGCGCACCCTGGCCCAGGGGTGGGGGCCCGGGGACGAGGTCGTGGTGACCCGGCTCGACCACGACGCCAACATCCGCCCGTGGGTCCTGGCGGCGGAGCGGGTCGGCGCCACCGTGCGCTGGCTGGACTTCGATCCCCGCACGACCGAGCTCGACGACGTACGCAACGTGCTGAGCGAGCGCACCCGGCTGGTGGCGGTGACCGGCGCCTCCAACCTCTTCGGCACCCGCCCCGACGTGCCGGCGATCGCCGCGGCCGCCCACGAGGTCGGGGCGCTCGTGCACGTGGACGCCGTCCACCTCGCCCCGCACGCGCGGGTGGACCAGGCGGCGCTGGGGGCCGACTTCGTGGCCTGCTCGCCCTACAAGTTCTTCGGACCGCACTGCGGGGTCCTGTCGGCGGCGCCGGAGCTGCTCGAGACCCTGCATCCCGACAAGCTGCTGCCCTCCACCGACGCCGTGCCCGAGCGCTTCGAGCTCGGCACCCTGCCCTACGACCTGCTGTCCGGCGTCACCGCCGCCGTCGCGTTCCTCGAGTCGCTCGGCGGGATCGGTGCCCTGGAGGTCCAGGAGGACGCGCTGCTCACCCGACTGCTCGGTGGGCTCGAGGACACCCCGGGCGTGCAGGTGCACGGGCGCCCGGCGCGACGTACGCCGACCGTGCTGATGACGGTGGACGGGCACACCCCGCAGGCCGTGTCGAGCCACCTGCTGAGCGGCGGCGTGGTCGCCCCGGCCGGGTCCTTCTACGCGATCGAGGCCTCCCGGCACGCCGGACTCGGCGACACCGGCGGGGTGCGGGTCGGGCTGTCGGCCTGCACGTCGGAGGACGACGTCGACCGGCTGCTCGCCGGGCTCCGCTCGGTGTGACGCCCGGCGATCAGCCGACGACCTCGTCGCCGGAGATGAGGAAGCCGCTCCCGTCCGGCTCGAGCTGGATGCGGCGCACCTCGCTCTGGCTGGACCCGTCGGTGGTGTAGGTCAGGGTCACGTCGACCGAGCCGTCGTCACCCTCGGCGGCCTTGTCCACGGTGACGTCGTCGATGGTCGCCCAGAACCCGGCGTAGTCGTCGTAGGAGCCGACCTGGTCCTGGAAGCCCGGCGACAACCGTGACCAGGCGGCCTCGGTGTCCCCGGGGAGCGCGGCGTAGTAGTCCTCGACGAACTGCGCACCACCGCCGGCGGACTCCGTCTCCGACTCCGACGGTGACTCCGTCGGTGACGTCTCCTCGGGCGTCGTCGGCTCGTCGTCCGCGGACTGGTCGCCCCCGGCCCGGGGCGAGGCCTGCTGCGAGGCCGAGGAGTCCGCGGCGGCCGGCTGGTCGCCGTCGCCCGGTTCGCGGAGCAGGAGGAAGCCCCCGAGGACGATGGCGGCGAGCAGCAGGACACCCAGCCCGACGAGCAGCCCGCGACGCCCCTCGGGGTTGCCGGCGGGGGCAGCCGCCGGCGCGGCGACCGGCGTGGCGACGGGCGTGGCGACGGGCGTCGGCGTGGGTTCCGGCTCCGGCGCGGGCTCCGGCTCCGGGGTCGGCTCCGGCGTCGCCGCCAGCACCGCGGTCGCGGTCGCCGCGTCGGCCTCGCGGGTGCCGACCGGGTCGTGGGAGCGGTGCAGCCGGTGCAGGGTCTGCGCCACCTCCGCCATCGACCAGCGCGCCTCCGGGTCGGGGTCGAGCATCCGCTCGATCGGACCGGCCAGGAACTCCGCCCGATCGGGCCGGGGCGGAGGACCGGACGCGATCGAGCTGAGCAGGGCGATCGCGTTGCGCTGCGAGGGGTACGGCGGCTCGCCCTCGACCGCGGCGTACAGGGTCGCCCCGAGCGCCCAGACGTCGTCGGCCGCGGTGGGCTCCTCACCGCGCGCGAGCTGCGGGGAGAAGTACGCCGGCGTCCCGAAGACCATGCCCGACTGGGTCAGCGTCTGGTCGCCGGTGGTGCGGGCGATGCCGAAGTCGGCGATCTTCGCGGTGTCGTCGTCGGTGACCAGCACGTTGCCGGGCTTGACGTCGCGGTGGACGGTGCCCCGCTCGTGCGCAGCGGCCAGCCCCTCGGCGACCTGCGCGCCGATCCGGGCGACCCGCGCGGGTGACAGCGGCCCCTCGGCCGACATCATCTCCGAGAGCGTCCGGCCCGGGACGTACTCCATCACCAGCCAGATGTGGTCGCCCTCCTCGATCGCGTCGTAGATCGAGACCACGTTGCGGTGGCTCAGCGCGGCCGACGAGCGGGCCTCGCGCAGCGCACGCTGGAGGTCGGGCGCGGACTCGCCGGGCAGCAGCCCGACCTGCTTGACCGCGACGGTCCGGTCGAGGACCGTGTCGAGGCACAGCCAGACGCTGCCCATCCCTCCGCGGCCGACCTCCCGCTCGACGCGGTAGCGGCCTGCGATGGTCTCGACGGGCATGGGGGTCCTTCCGGGTGACGACGACGGTCCTCTCCCCTACCCAGGAACGGCGTCCGGTACGCCTCCCCCGCCCGTGACCAGGCCCACGGCGAGGCGCCTCGCCTCCTCGCGCGCCGAGATCAGGCGCGCCTGTCGCGGCGTGAGGACGTCGGAGACCCAGTCCCAGTGCAGGGCCACGAGGTCGCCGATCGCCGGGGCCGCCATCAGCGACCGCCCCTCGACGCACCACCGTGCGACCTCCTTGGCGACGTCCCCCTCGGCGAGGCCCGCGCCGTCCCACACGAGCGGGCTCGACCACACCGTCACCGTCTCGCCGTGGACCGCCTCGACCACCCCCACCCGGATCCGGCAACGGTCGAGCACCTCGACCGCCGGGCCCGGCGGTCGGCCCTCGAGCAGCAGCCGGGCCCACGGGTAGACCTCGAAGACCTGGAAGCTGTGGTGGGCCTCCGCTCGCGCGTCGGCGTCCCGCCAGCTGCCGCCGGGCTGCCCGGAGAACGCCCGCCGGAGGCGGGTCAGCAGCGTCGCGGGGTCGAGGACGTCGAGCAGGTCGCCACCCACCCAGTAGGCCTCGACCACCTCGGCGTCGAGCGGGTCCGCGACCCCCTTGGCCTCGGCCAGCGCCTCGAGGTAGCACCAGGCGCCCTCGAAGAGCCGGGCCCGCCGGCCGATCTCGGCGACGGCGTCCGGGTCGAGCATCTCGCGGGCACCGGCGGGCCCGCAGTAGCCCAGCTCGTTGGGCGGATAGGCGTAGCGGGCGAACAGCACCGCACCCTCGGCGGACACGACGACCGGCTCAGCAGATGCGGGGCAGCTGCTCGCCGATGGGCAGGTCGACCACCCGGGTGCCCCCCAGCCCGGTGCGGGCGACCACCATCCGTGGGTGCTCGGCCACGCACGTCCCGATCCGGGCGGCGCCGACCCCCAGCGGGTGGGCCCGCATCGCCGCCAGGACCTGATCGGCATCGGAGGCGGGCACGATCGCCAGCAGCTTGCCCTCGTTGGCGACCTGCAGCGGGTCGAGCCCGAGCAGGCCGCAGGCGTCCTTGACCTCCGGCGGGATCGGCAGGTCACGCTCCACGAGCTCGATCCCGACCCCGGACGCCTTGGCGATCTCGTTGAGCGTCGCCGACACACCGCCGCGCGTGGGGTCGCGCAGCACCTTCACGTCGACGCCCGTGGCCAGCATGTCGGCCACCAGCCCGTGCAGCGGCGCGGAGTCGGACTCGATCGTCGTCCCGAACTCCAGGCCCTCGCGGCACGACATCACCGCCACCCCGTGCACGCCGATGTCTCCGCTGACCAGCACGACGTCGCCCACCTCGGCGCGCGACGGCCCGATGCGCACTCCCTCGGGCACCACCCCGATGCCGGCGGTGTTGATGTAGACCCCGTCACCGCTGCCGGAGTCGACCACCTTGGTGTCGCCGGTGACCAGCTGCACCCCCGCGACCTCGGCCGCCTTGCCGACCGCCATCGCCACCCGACCGATGTCGGCGAGCGCCGTGCCCTCGGACAGGATGAACGCCGTCGAGAGGTAGAGCGGCGTCGCACCCGACATGGCCAGGTCGTTGACCGTGCCGTTGACCGCCAGGTCACCGATCGAGCCACCGGGGAAGAACATCGGCTTCACCACGAAGGAGTCGGTCGAGAACGCCAGCCGGGCGCCGGAGGCCGTCCCGGACGGCAGGGGCAGCACCGCGGAGTCGCCCATCTCGGCGTGCGCCGCGCCGCCGAACGCCGGCAGGAACAACGACTCGATCAGCTCACCCGACATCGCGCCGCCGCCGCCGTGGCCCATCACGATCACCGGGGTGTCGCGCAGCGGAGTCGGGCACACCCAGCCCTCGAAGTCGAGGTCGTTGCCCGCGGGTCGCCCGGTCCGGTCGGGGTCCGCCGTCATCAGGCGTCCACCAGCTCGAGGCGCCGGTACGTGAAGTAGGCCGCGCACGCCCCCTCAGAGCTGACCATCGTGGCGCCGAGCGGGTTGCGGGGCGTGCACTCCTTGCCGAACGCGGCGCACTCGTGGGGCTTGATCAGCCCCTGCAGCACCTCGCCCGAGCGGCACAGCGCCGACTCCTCGGTGTGCATGTGGCTGACCGAGAAGCGCGCCTCGGCGTCGTAGTCGGCGTACTTCGCGGAGAGCCGCCACCCGCTGCCGGGGATCATCCCGATCCCGCGCCAGGTCCGGTCGGTCACCTCGAAGACGTCGCGCAGCATCTCCATCGCCGGGAGGTTGCCCTCGGGCGGCACCACCCGGGGGTAGGCGTTCTCGAGCTCGTGGCGGCCCTCCTCGAGCTGGATCACCGTGCGGCGGATGCCCTCGAGGATGTCGAGCGGCTCGAAGCCGGTGACCACGATCGGCACCTGGTACTTCTCGGTCAGCGCGGGGTACTCCGAGATGCCCATCACGCTGCACACGTGGCCTGCGGCGAGGAACGCCTGCACCCGACAGGTCGGCGACTCCATGATCGCTGCGATCGCCGGCGGCACCAGCACGTGGGAGACCAGCAGCGAGAAGTTCTCGATGCCGCGCTGCTTGGCCTGGTAGACCGTCATCGCGTTGGCGGGTGCGGTGGTCTCGAAGCCGATGCCGAAGAAGACCACCTGCCGGTCGGGGTTGTCGACCGCGAGCTTGAGCGCGTCGAGCGGCGAGTAGACCACCCGGACGTCGCCACCGGCGCTCTTGATCGAGAACAGGTCCTGGCTGCTGCCCGGCACCCGCAGCATGTCGCCGAACGAGCAGAAGATCACCCCGGGCTGCGACGCGATCGCCAGGGCCTTGTCGATCAGCTCCAAGGGCGTGACGCACACCGGGCACCCGGGGCCGTGGATCATCTCCACCCCGTCGGGCAGCAGCTGGTCGATGCCGTGCCGGATGATCGAGTGGGTCTGGCCGCCGCAGACCTCCATCATCGCCCACGGCCGCGTGGTCACCGCGTGGATCTGGTCCAGCAGCTTGCGGGCCAGGTCGGGGTCACTGAACTCGTCGAGGTACTTCATTGCACTGCTCCTGCCTGTCGTGCGGCCAGCTCGAAGCCATCGCCGAACTCCTCCTCGAGGATGCCGAGCTTGTCGAAGTTGGCCAGGGTCTCGAGCGCCGACTTCTCGTCGAGCCGCTGGATGGCGAAGCCGACGTGGACGATGACGTACTCGCCCACCTCGACGTCGGGGATGTAGGCCAGGCAGACCTCTTTGCGGACGCCGCCGAAGTCGACCTGGGCCATCGTCGTGCCGTCGTCGTCGCTGACGGACACGACCCGACCGGGAACTGCCAGACACATGAGCGGATCTCCTATCGGTGGGCGGGTCTGCGAGGTGTGGTCAGCTGCACGAGCCGACCAGGATCTGTCCGAGGGCGAGGCCCCCGTCGTGCGGGGGCAGCAGCCGGGGGCGCAGGACGTCGAAGCCGCGCTCCTCCAGGACGCGGCTCGTGGTCGAGAGCAGCACGGCGTTCTGGAACACGCCTCCGCCCAGTGCCACGACCCCGAGCCCGGTGTGCGCGCGCTCGCGGTCGGCGAGGTCGCCGACGAGCACGGCCACGGCGGTGTGGAACCGGGCCGCGATCGTGGCGGTCGGCGTGCCGCGGCGTACGTCGTCGACGACCGCCCGGACGACCGGGCCCGGGTCGGCCACCAGGGCGCCCCCCGGCGGGGTCGCGAGGGCGAAGGCGTAGCCGGGCGAGGGCGGCTCGGACCGGGCCAACGACTCGAGCTCGATCGCCGCCTCGGCCTCGTAGTCGACCGTGTGGCGGACGCCGGCCAGGGAGGAGACCGCGTCGAAGAGCCGTCCCATGCTCGAGGTGGGCACGCACCCGAAGCCGGTCTCGAGCTGACGGGCCAGCACGCGACGCTCGGTGGGCGGGCAGGCGGCCACGGCGGGGAGGTCGTCGCTCCAGGGCACGCCGGCCGCGCGCAGGTGGGCCAGCGCCATCCGGTAGGGACGCAGCACGCTGGCGTCGCCACCGGCCAGCGGCACGTAGGCCAGGTGGGCCGCGCGGCGGAACGTCTTGTAGCCGGCGACCAGCACCTCGCCACCCCAGACCGCGCCGTCGCTGCCGTAGCCGGTGCCGTCGAAGGCCACGCCGATCACCGTGTCGTCGGCGCCCAGGCCGTGCTCGCCCATCACCGAGGCCACGTGGGCGTGGTGGTGCTGGACCAGCCGGACCGGTCGACCCGCGGCGTGCTCGCGCGCCCAGGCGCTCGAGCGGTAGCCGGGGTGCTCGTCGGCGACCAGCAGCCCCGGCCGCACCCCGGTGAGCTCCTCGAGGTGGTGCTCGGAGGCCGTGAGCGCCCGCTGGGTGGCCAGGTCGTCGAGGTCGCCGATGTGCTGGCTGAGCCAGGCGTAGCGACCCGACGCCAGTGCGCAGGTGTTCTTCAGGTCGGCCCCCACCGCCAGCACCGGCTCGACCTCGAGCGGCAGCGCGATCGGCAGCGGGGCATGGCCGCGGGACCGGCGCAGCGGCAGCTCGACCCCGTCGACCACCCGCGCGACCGAGTCGTCGCACGGCACGTGGATGCGGCGGTCGTGACGCAACCAGGAATCGGCGAGCCGCGCCAGCCGGGCCACCGCCTCGTCGTCGTCGGTGACGATCGGCTCGCCGGAGAGGTTGCCGGAGGTCATCACCAACGCATCGGGTCCGGGCGCCTCGAGCAGCAGCACGTGGAGCGGGGTGTAGGGCAGCAGCACGCCGAGGTCGGGATGGCCGGGAGCCACGGAGGCCGCGACCTCTCCCCCCGAATGCCCCGCTCGTCGGGGCACCAGCACGATCGGCCGGCGCGGGCCCGTGAGCAGGCGGCGTACGTCGTCGTCGAGCTCGACCAGCGCGGCCGCCACCTCGAGGTCGCGCACCATCACCGCGAAGGGCTTGTCGCCCCGCTGCTTGCGGCGGCGCAGCTCGGCGACCGCCGCCTCGTCGCGCGCGTCGCAGGCCAGGTGGTAGCCCCCGAGGCCCTTGACCGCGACCACGCGTCCGGCCGCGAGCAGCTCGCGGGCCCCGGCGAGCGCCTCCTCCCCGGTGGCGTGGGCGTCGGCGCCGACGAGCTCGAGGGTGGGCCCGCAGTCGGGGCAGGCGACCGGCTGGGCGTGGAAGCGACGGTCGGACGGGTCGTCGTACTCACGGCGGCAGGCGGCGCACATCGCGAAGCCGGCCATGGTGGTGGAGGGGCGGTCGTAGGGCAGTGCGGTGATGATCGTGAAGCGCGGGCCGCAGTTGGTGCAGGTGATGAACGGGTGGCGGTAGCGCCGGTCGGCGGGGTCCTCCAGCTCGGCCCGGCACTCCTCGCACAGCGCGACGTCGGGAGAGGCGAGGGTGCGTCCGGGCCCGCCCTCCGAGGCCTCGATCGTGAAGCCGGTGCCGCCCTGCGTGGCCACCTCCTGCTCGGCGACGTCGACGACCTGGGCCAGCGGCGGCGGCTCGGACCGCAGCCGGTCACCGAACGCCGCGACGGACTGCGGCTCCCCCTCGACCTCGACCGTCACACCGGCCGCGGTGTTGACGACCCGGCCGGCGAGGCCGAGCCGGCTGGCGGTCACGTAGACGAACGGCCGGAAGCCGACGCCCTGCACCAGCCCGGTCACCTCGAAGCGGCGACGGGTGCGTCCGAGCGGGGCGCGGTCAGCCACCGGAGGCCTCCGGCAGGTCGTCGGGCTCACGCTCTCGACCCATCATCTCGAGGCCGCTCATCGCACGCTCCGCGCCCGCCTCGTCGACCAGCTCCACCGCGAAGCCCATGTGGATCAGCAGCCACTGCCCGGGCTGCACGGCCGCCATCACGTGGTCCTCGAGCATGCCGAGGTTGACCGGACGCCGTGCCCCGAGCACGTCGACCAGCGCCAGCATCCCGGCGTTGCCGGGGAGGATCTCCACCACCTGACCAGGGATGCCCAGGCACATCTCAGCCCACCCCCGCGACCTGGGTGCGCAGCACCGAGCGGACGGCCTCGATCGCGGCCGGGATCGCCGCCGCCACCGGCTCGGACAGCCCGATGGTCTCCGACAGGTCGGCCGGCACGCACCCCACGACGTACGTCGGCGGCAGGGTCCCGCCGAGGCCGGCCAGGCTGGCCAGGACGGCGACCGGGGCCATGCCGTGGGGGTCGAAGTCACCCTCACCGAGGTCGTCGCGACCCACCCGGAGGACCCGCACCTCCCCCGGCGCTCCGGGGCCGGGCAGGGCGTCGAGGATCACCAACGCGTCGTAGCCGTCGAGCAGGTCGTAGGCCAGGTGGAGCCCGCGGATGCCGTAGTCGACCACGCGGGTCCTGGCCGGGAGGTCGGAGGCAGCAGCCAGCCGCCGGGCGACCTCGGGACCGAACCCGTCGTCGCCGCAGAAGAGGTTGCCGATGCCGGCGACCAGCGCCCCGCCGCTCAGGGTCCGGCCTCCTCGCGATGACTCATCCCTGCCTCACTTCCTCGTGCGGGCCCGACTCACATCGAGCGGATCCTCAAGTAGCGCTTGATGTCGGGGATCGACTTGATCCCGACACCGGCGGCGACGGCGACGATGCCGGCGGCGACGATCGTGGTCAGCAGTCCGACTGCTCTCATGGGTGACTCTCCTCTCGTGCTGGGTCTGCGACGGCGTCCAGGGGCTCGAGCTCGTCGGGGGCGAAGTAGAGGTAGCGGCCGTACCAGTCGTGCAGGTCGGCCGCCGGGTCGTCGACGAGGACGAGGGCGACGTGGGAGCCGCCGTCGACGTCGGAGAGCACCGCCGTGACCCGGGCGACCTGGTCGGCGAAGAAGAGGTCCTGGGCGTCGGCCCGCCGCGAGGGGTGCACCCGCACCAGGCTGCCCCTGGCCACCCGGACTCCGTCGATGACCACGTGGTCGAGCTCGGGCTTCACGGCCTCGTCGGCGGCGGGGTCCCACCACGGCACGTCACCGGTCTCGAACGTCGGCGGGTCGAGGTCGCGCAGGTCGGGCGCCGCGGAGGCGTGCGGGTCGCGCAGCACGCCGTGCAGCTGCTGGAGCGCCTCGGGCGACAGCGAGTCGCAGCGGTCGATGATCTCGGCCGCCCGGGGGTCGGTGGCGCGTGCCTCGGCCTTCTCGACGTCGGTCATCGTCATCACCCGCAAGGTGAGGATCTCGTCGATCTCGGTGGAGTCGAACAGCGCCCCCGCGCTCTCCTCGGCGATCTCGGGGTGGTCGTAGAGGATGATCGGCGACCCCAGCACGACGTCGTCGCTGCCCTCCGGGCCGGCGAGGACGGGGAAGCACCGCTGCTGCCGGCACCGTCGTGCCGCCTCGGAGGCGGGCTCGGGCGGGTCGAGCAGCGAGACGAAGTGCCCGCCGCTGACCAGGAGCAGGAGGTGGGCGCCGATGAACGAGGCCCGGATCGCGTCGTCCTTGCCGGGCGCGTGGTCGGGGCAGGTGTTGTCGACCGCGACCGAGAGCCGGACCAGGTCGCCGTCCTGCTCGGCTGCGACCGTGACGAGCGCGCGGAGCGCGACACGACTGCGGACGACCCGTCCGACCTCGACGCCGCTCGCGTCGACCAGGGGCTCCTCGTCGCGCCCCCCGACGACCTCGACCGTGCTGACCTGCGGGGCGACCGGCTCGCCGTGACCGACCCCGGCGAGGTCGACGGCATCGAGCACGACCTCGCGCTCGACCGCCTCCTGCCAGCTGAGCAGGGTCACGCCGTCGACGTCCAACGACGGCACGGCGGCGTACGTCGTGTCCGGGCCGCGCTGCTCGACACGGCGCTCCTGCACCTGCAGGAACCGCAGCCGCACCTCGACCCGGGTCGCCGCGTCGGCGTCGGGCGCGACCAGGCACTGCAGGGCCATGCCGGGGCTCTCGGCGAAGGCTGCCGGGGCGGCGTCCGGCGGACCCAGCACGCCGAACTGCCAGCGCGACTGGTTCTTCGAGGAGCTCGCGCGGTAGGGGTAGAGCAGGTAGCCCTCGTAGAGCACCGCGTCGGCGACGGCGCGCACCTGGTCGAGGCTCATGACGCTGCCCCGTTGGTGGGCGCGCCGTCGTGGGCCGTGAGCAACCGCTGGACGACCTCGTCCCAGGTCGTGAGCCCGTGGCGGGCGCGGTAGTCGGCGAGCGTCGTGAGCACGTCCTGGTCGAGCCGGAGCCAGCCGGTGCCGGGGTAGTAGGCCTGGATCATCTGCCGCCAGACCTCGACCGGCAGCCGGTAGTCGGCCTCGCAGTCCCAGGGCACCTGCTCGACCCCGAAGCCCGTGGCGCCGCGGGTGAAGACCGTGCCCGAGAAGAGCAGCACCAGCGGGATCTCGCCCGAGCCCACCGCGTGGAGGTAGCGGGAGCCGGTGACCTCGAAGTCGTAGGTGCAGGGCAGCGGCAGGTCGACCTCGGTGATGCCGGTGAAGCCCTGGACCATGGTGCTGGTCTGCATCCAGAGGAAGGGTCGCAGGGTGTCGGCCCAGCGCTCGCGGCCGCCGAACAGTGCGCTCAGCCCGACCTCGTCGGTGTCGTCGTAGCCGCGTCGCTGCGGCTCGATCCGGACCTGGCAGCGCAACGCGATCGCGTGCACCACCTGGCCGGTCGACTCCTCGATCCGCAGCCGGGCGGTGAGCTGTGGCGCCGCGGCGTAGGGCTCGGCGAAGAGGTCGACCACGGAGAAGCGGTAGCTGCTCATGCGGTGTCCGGCTCGGGGACGGGCGCGGCCGGCGCGGGTCGGCTGCGCGCCTCGACGGTGGCGAAGAACGCATCGATCGCGGCCCGCGCCTGCTGCCCGCCGTCGAAGCCGCGCCACAGCCGACGCAGGGTCCCGACGAGCTCGTAGCAGGTGTCGATCGGCACCAGGTAGCAGGAGTAGCCGTCGTGCTCGCGGTCCTCGTGCCAGAGCAGCAGCGCCTCGACGTCGGGGCGCAGCAGGCCGAGCTGGGGGTGGTCGTCGACGACCTGCTGCCAGGCCTGCATCGAGAGCTCGGACTCCGTGGCGCCCGCCGGGCCCGGGTAGAAGGCCACCAGGCGGTCCTGGACGGAGTTGCGGAAGCAGAAGACGAGCCCGACCGGGATCTGGAGCCGGTCCCACTCGGCCGCGCCCAGCGCCACGTCGGGGAAGGACAGGTAGCGGTCGGGCACCGAGCGGTAGCGCAGCTGGGCCTGCTCGGAGGTGAAGAGCAGGTAGCAGCCCCGGCAGGTGCACATCAGGGCCCGGCTCTCGAGGTTGACCACGTGCGGGTGCTCGTCGGTGATCGTCTCGGCGCACATCTCGCAGCGCTCGCCGAGCGGCGGCGGCGGTCGGCTCGAGGTGATCCGCCGCAACGAGGCCAGCGGGGACGCCCCCGGGGCAGTCACGGGGACCTGCTCATGCCGGGACCCGGGCCGGGACCGCGACCGAGGTGACGCCCCCGTCGGTGAGCAGCGGGACCGGGTCGAGGTGGTGACCCCCGGCGGCCGCGTCGTCGTCGAGGCCGGCCCCGGCCCGACGTACGTCGTAGTGCGCCGCGCAACCCGGGCAGCGCAGCACGGCCTCGCCCACCGCCGCTCCGAGCCGGCGGGCCAGGACGGCACCGGACAGGGACCCCTCGCAGCGGGCGCAGCGGTCACGGTAGGCGAACAGCTCGTGCCCGAGCCGACAGACCACGACGGGGACGGCGCCGACGGTCACCAGCCGGACCTCGCCGCTGGCCAGGTCGGACACGTCGGGCAGCTCCTCCCAGCTGGTCTCTCCTGCGGCCGAGTCGAGCCGCGAGCGCAGCGAGCTGACCGGGATCAGGGTCTCGGCGCCGGACTCGCTCGCGACCTCCTCGACCTCGATGCCGCTGACCTCGGGGGCCGCCGCCTCGATGGCGCCCTCCACCGCGAGGGTCAGCGTCACCGACGACGACGGGCACCCGTCGCAGCTGCCGAGCAGCCGCAGCCGCACGACGCCCTCGTCGGTCACCTCGAGCAGCTCGACGTCGCCCCCGTGGGAGCCGAGGTAGGGCCGCACCGACTCCAGCGCCTGCTCGACCCGCTGACCCACGTCGTAGGGGTGGAGCCCGTGCACGAGCAGGAGGCTGGCCACCAGGTCGTCGGCCGCGAGCGCGGCGAGGACCTCGTCTCCGAGACCGCCGTGGTCGTGGACGAGGTCGAGCAGCCGCTCGAGACCGGCGCCGTACAGGTCGGCGGTGAGCCGCACGAGCTCCTCGGCCCGCTCGCGGGCCACGACGCCACCGGACGCGCTGGCGTCGAGCAGCGCGTCGATCCGCTCACCGGTGGCCCGCAGCCGTTGGGACGCCTCGGGGTCACCCATGTCGACTACCCGCTGACGGACTGCGTGGGCGAGTGCAGCAGCTCGAGCTCCTGGCCTTCCCCGAGGTACATGTGCACGCCGCAGGGCAGGCAGGGGTCGAAGCTGCGCACCGTGCGCATGATGTCGATGCCCTTGAAGTGCTCGCGGTCGTTCTCCTCGAAGATCGGTTGGCCCTGCACCGCGTCCTCGTAGGGGCCGGGGGTCCCGTAGACGTCACGCGGGTTGGCGTTCCAGGGCGTCGGCGGGTAGGGGTGGTAGTTGGCGATCTTGCCGTCGCGGATGACCATGTGGTGGCTCAGCACCCCCCGCACCGCCTCGGTGAAGCCGCAGCCGATGCCCTCCTCCGGCACCTCGAACTTCTCCCAGGTCTTGGTGCGTCCGGCGCGGATCTCCACGAGCGCCTTCTCGGCGAAGTGCAGCGCGCACGCGGCGGCGTAGGCCTGGAAGTAGGTGCGGGCGCGGTTGCGCTCGATGGTGTTGCTCCAGCGCGGGACCTTCCACTCCATCTCCACCGGTCCCTTGAGCGCCGTCTTCGGGAGGTTGATCTTCACCGAGCTGCCCGTGGACTGGACGTAGCCGATGTCGACCAGGCCGGCGAGCGCCGTGGTCCAGAGCCGGGCCAGCGGACCGCCACCGGTGTCGAGGGCGAGGTAGTCCTGGCCGTCGAACCAGCGCGGTGACATCACCCAGCTGTACTTGTCGTCGAGGTCGCGCTTCTGCGGCCTCGGGTTGGTGTGCTGGTTCCACGGGTGCCGACGGTCGACCGGGTTGCCCAGGGGGTCGTTCTTGACGAACATCTCCTGGTCCTCCCAGTCGTCGTAGTACGACGAGCCGAGCAGGATGCGGATGCCGAGGTTGATCTCGACCAGGTCGGTGGTGACCAGCTCGCCGTCGACGACCACACCGGGGGTGACGTACATCTTGCGGCCCCAGTTGGTCATGTCCTTGTACTCGAAGTTGCAGTGCTCGGGGTCCTGGAAGGAACCCCAGCAGCCGAGCAGGATCCGGCGGTTGCCGACCTCCTCGTAGCCGGGGAGTGCTTCGTAGAAGAAGTCGAAGAGGTCGTCGTGCATCGGCACGACCTTCTTCATGAACTCCACGTAGCGCATCAACCGGGTGATGTAGTCGGTCATCAGCTGGATCGTCGCGACCGTGCCGACCCCGCCGGGGTAGAGCGTGGAGGGGTGGACGTGGCGCCCCTCCATCAGGCAGAACATCTCGCGCGTCCAGCGGCTGACCTGGAGCGCCTCGCGGTAGAACTCGCCGGTGAAGGGGTTGAGCGAGCGCATGATGTCGCCGATGGTGCGGTAGCCGTGCTCCTCGGCGTGCGGAGACTCGGTGGCGTTGGCCAGCTCGAGCACCCCGGGGTTGGTCTCGGCGACCATCCGCTCGCAGTAGTCCACCCCGACGAGGTTCTCCTGGAAGATGTTGTGGTCGAACATGTACTCGGCGGCCTCGCCGAGGTTGACGATCCACTCCCCCAGGTGCGGCGGCTTCACGCCGTAGGCCATGTTCTGGGCGTAGCAGGAGCAGGTGGCGTGGTTGTCGCCGCAGATCCCGCAGATCCGGCTGGTGATGAAGTGGGCGTCGCGCGGGTCCTTGCCCTTCATGAAGATGGAGTAGCCACGGAAGATCGAGCTGGTGCTCTTGCACTCGGCGACGACCTTCTGCTTGAAGTCGATCTTGGTGTAGATGCCGAGGCTGCCCACGATCCGGGTGATGGGGTCCCAGGCCATCTCCACCAGACCGTCGGCGCCGGTGGACGTGCTGCTCGGACTCGGGATCGTCGACGTCATCGCGTCGCCTCGACTTCCTGACTGGATGGTGGGCTGGCTGGGTACGTCGGGGGGTGCGGTGACCGGTCAGGTCACCACGTGCGGGTCGCGCCGGTGGTGAGCTTCGGACCCTTGCGGCGCCACTTGGGCTCCTGGTCGAGCGTGTGGGTCGTGAGGTTGCGCAGGCGCTTCATCGTGGTGCCGTAGAGACCGACAGCCGTGGTCGAGAGCTTGCCTCCGGGCGGCTCGTCCATGAACGGCATGAACTTGTCGGGGAAGCCCGGCATCGTGCAGCCGATGCAGATGCCGCCGACGTTCGGACACCCACCGATGCCGTTGATCCAGCCGCGCTTGGGCACGTTGCACTTCACCGTCGGGCCCCAGCAGCCGAGCTTGACGATGCACTTGGGCGAGCCGTACTCGGTGGCGAAGTCGCCCTGCTCGTAGTAGCCCGCGCGGTCGCAGCCCTCGTGCACGGTCTGGCCGAACAACCAGGCCGGGCGCAGGGCGTCGTCGAGCGGGATCATCGGCGCCTGGCCGGTGGCCATGTAGAGCAGGTAGGTCAGCGTCTCGGACATGTTGTCGGGATGGGCCGGGCAGCCCGGCACGCAGACGATCGGGATGCCGGCCTTGGACTTCCACTCCCAGCCGAGGTAGTCGGGGACCCCCATGGCGCCGGTGGGGTTGCCCTCCATCGCGTGGATGCCGCCGTAGGTCGCGCAGGTGCCGACGGCGACGATGGCGGTGGCCTTCGGGGCCAGGCGGTCGAGCCACTCGCTGGTGGTCATCGGCTGGTTGGTCTCGGGGTTGTTGCCGAAGCCGCACCAGTAGCCCTCGTCGTGGAGCTGCTCGTTGGGGATGGACCCCTCGACGACCAGGACGAACGGGTCGAGCTCGCCGCGGTCGGCCTTGAAGAACCACTCGAGGAAGTCGTCTGCGCCGCCGTTGGGGCCGCACTCGAAGTCGATCAGTGGCCAGTGCACCGCGATCTGCGGCAGCCCCGGCAGCGCGCCGAGCGCGATCTCCTCGATGCTGGGCTGCGTCGCGGCGGTGAGCGCGACGGAGTCGCCGTCACAGCTCAGCCCCGCGTTGATCCACAGCACGTGGATCAGGGTCTCCTCGGCCTTGACTGCTTCTGCTGTGGGCATCTGCGCCGACTCTCCGGAGCCCGAGCCGGACCCCATGTGACTGATGCTGGTCGGCGTGTGGTATATGCACGCCGCCCTCCATCATTACTCGCGCAACCGGCCGGCTGTCAAGGACCAGTCACGGACCCGGATCGCTCACACGTGGGCGCGGGCACCCGTCCACGCGAGCCATCGGTCGAGCCCCTCGCCGGTCTTCGCCGAGAGGGGCAGCACCGTCACCCCGGGGTTGACGAGCCGGGCGTCGCGGGCGAGCCGCTCGACGTCGAAGTCGACGTACGGCAGCAGGTCGGTCTTGTTGACCACCACCAGGTCGGCGGCCGCGAACATGTGGGGGTACTTCAGCGGCTTGTCGTCGCCCTCGGTCACCGAGATGACCACCACCTTGCGGTGCTCGCCGAGATCGAACATCGAGGGGCACACGAGGTTGCCGACGTTCTCGATGAACAGCACGCTGCCGGGCGCCGGGTCGAGCTGGTCGAGCGCACGCGCGACCATCGCGGCGTCGAGGTGGCAGCCGGCCCCGGTGTTGACCTGCACCACACGGGCGCCCGCCCGACGGATCCGCTCGGCGTCGAAGAGGGTCTCCTGGTCGCCCTCGACCACGCAGACGTCGTGGGGAGTCGCGGCGATGGTGCGCTCGAGCAGGGTGGTCTTGCCGGAGCCCGGCGAGCTCATCAGGTTGAGCGCGGTCACCCGGCGCTCGGCCAGCCAGGCGCGGTTGCGCCGGGCCAGCTCGTCGTTCTTGGCCAGCACCGCGACCTCGAGCTCGAGCGTGTGGGTGCGCTGCTCGGCGTCGGCGTGATCGTGCCCGTCATGACTGTGGTCGTGAGGGTGGTCGTGAGGGTGGTCGCACGCGGGTGTGCGTGGGGGTGGGGGTCCTCGGCGTCCGGTGACGGCGGGCGGCCCAGGACGGTCAGTCGGACGTCGGCCTCGCCGCACCCGCACGTGCTGCACACCTCAGACCACCTCCACCGACCGCACGGCCAGGTCGCGGCCGGCCAGCACCTCGACATCGGCGCTCCCGCACGGGCACAGCAGCACGGCGTCCTCGAGGCCGAAGTCGACGCAGCACGAGCGGCAACGGGCCCGCCCGGGCTCGACCTCGATCTCGAGCGAAGCGCCCTCCAGCGGGGTCCCGGCGGTGGCCAGCTCGAAGCAGAAGGTCAGCGCGTCGGGCACGACCCCCACGAGCCGCCCCACCCGCAGGTGCACCACGGCGACCGGGCGGTCGGCCGTGCGTGCGAGCACGGTGGACACCACGCTCTCCGCGATCGCCAGCTCGTGCATGCACGCTCCCGCCTGTCCCGGCCACGGTAGGACGCGCGCCGTCCCGTGGCAACGGGCCTGCGGTGCGGGACCAGCCCCTCGGTAGGTTTCCTGCGTGCGCCTGGCCACCTGGAACGTGAACTCCCTCCGCAAACGGATCGACCGCGTCGAGGCCTTCCTCGACCGGCACGACATCGACGTCCTCGCGGTGCAGGAGACCAAGGCCCGTGAGGAGCAGCTGCCGCTGATGGGGCTCCACTCCCGCGGCTACGAGGTGGCCGCCGCGGGCACCAACCAGTGGAACGGCGTGGCGATCATCAGCCGCGTCGGGCTGAGCGACGTGCAGGTCGGCTTCCCGGACATGCCCGCCTTCGGCGACCCGGAGGTCGCCGAGGCCCGCGCGCTCGGGGCGACCTGCGGCGGCGTCCGGGTCTGGTCGCTCTACGTGCCCAACGGCCGAAAGGTCGACGACCCCCACTACGTCTACAAGCTGGCCTGGCTCGACCGGCTGCGCGCGGCCGCGGCCACGTGGGTCGACACGCCCACCGCGCTGGTCGGCGACTGGAACATCGCGCCGCAGGACGAGGACGTCTTCGACATGACGGCGTTCGCGAAGAGCACCCACGTCACCCCGCCGGAGCGGGCAGCCTTCGCCGGCTTCCTCGACGACGGGTACGTCGACGTGGTGCGCCCCCACACCCCCGGGCCGGACGGTTACACGTACTGGGACTACTACCGCCAGCGGTTCGAGCGCAACCGGGGCATGCGGATCGACTTCGTGCTCGGCTCGCCCACGTTGGCCGCCCGGGTGTCGCGCGGCTTCGTCGACCGCGACGAGCGGGCGGGCGAGAGCACCTCCGACCACGCACCGGTCGTCGTGGAGCTCGACGAGACGGCGGCCGCGACCCGCTGACACCGCACTGTCGGTGGTCACCCCCATCATCGGTGGCATGGACATGCTGCTGCTGCCGACCGGTCTCGCGATCGGCCTCGTGATCGGGCTGGTCCTGGGCGCGCTCCTGGGGGCGCTGTGGGTGCGCTCGCGCCCGTCCCACGTGGAGTCGCTCGGTCAGGGTCTGGTCGACCAGGCCGAGGTGATGCAGGGGCTCGACCGGCTCGCCGACCAGCTCCACGACCTCGACCACCAGCGAGCGAGCTGGCAGGGCCAGCTCAACGAGCAGGTCCTCGACATGCGGATGTCGACCGAGTCGCTGCGCCGCGAGACCCAGGCCCTCTCGACCGCGCTGCGCAAGCCGCAGGTGCGCGGACGGTGGGGTGAGCTCCACCTGCGGCGCGCGGTCGAGCTGGCCGGGCTGGTCGAGCGCTGCGACTTCACCGAGCAGGTGCGTCTCGCCGACGGCGCCCTGCGTCCCGACCTCGTGGTCCACCTGGCCGGCGGCCGCAGCGTGGTGGTCGACGCCAAGGTGCCGCTCGACGCCTACCTCGACGCCACGGGCTGTGACGACGACGACGAGCGCGCCGCCCACCTCGCCCGCCACGCGCGACAGCTGCGCAGCCACGTGACGGCGCTGGGGGCCAAGTCCTACTGGAAGGCGCTGGGCTCCGCCCCCGAGTTCGTGGTCCTCTTCGTGCCGGCCGAGTCCTTCTTCGCCGCGGCGCTGGAGGCCGACCCCGACCTCATCGAGCACGCGGCCGGTCGTCAGGTCGTGCTGGCCACCCCCACGACCCTGATCGCGCTGCTGCGCACCGTGGCCCACGGCTGGACCCACGAGGCGCTCACCGAGCAGGCCGACGAGATCCACCGCCTGGCCCGCGAGCTGCACGGCCGGCTCGGCACGCTCTCGGGCCACCTCGACGCCGTCGGTCGGTCGCTCAACACGGCCAGCGACCACTTCAACCGCGCGATGGGCTCCCTGGAGTCGCGGGTGCTCGTGACCGCACGCCGCTTCGGAGACCTGGGCGTGCAGGTCGACGACCCGCTGCCCGCACCCCGGCGCGTCGAGCTGCACGCCGTGCGGCGCCCCGTGGCCGACTCCCCCGACTCCCCCGACTCCGTGGACCCCGACGTCCCCGACCTCCCCGCCCTCCCCGACGACGGGCCGGCCGGTCCTCGGCGCGCCGCCCGCGACGACCCCGACGGGCGACCTACCGTGGCGCTGTGACCCAGGCCCGCACGCTGTGGGAGGAAGGGCGCGAGACCGGCACCGCCGTGGTCGCGCTCGGGTCTGCGCTCGCCCTCACGGTGGTCGCTGTCGACGTCGCCCTCGCGGGCCACGTCAGCCTCTTCTTCGACCTGTGCTTCGTGGCGGTCTGCGGCGCGCTGGCGCTGCTGGTGCGGCCCACCGACTTCTTCGTGGTCGGCGTGCTCCCGCCGCTGCTGATGGGCGGGCTGTTCGCCCTGCTCGCCACCACCGACCCGGCCGTGCTCGGCGGGGCCGACGACGGCCTGCTCCAGGCCACGATCACCGGCCTCTCCCACCACAGCGGGGCGCTCGTGGCCGGCTACGCGCTGTGCCTGGGCGTGCTGTGGGTGCGCCAGCGGGTGCTCTCGCACCGCCGCTGAGCCGCGCCGCTCAGACGAAGCGGCCCGGGTCTCCGGCGCCGTGCCGGGTGATCTCGGGCGACCCCGAGGACCAGTCGACGACCGTGGTCGGCTCCGCGGGCGTCTCGCCCGCCTCGAGGACGAGGTCGACCTCGTGGTCGAGGTCCTCCTTGATCTCCCAGCCCATCGTCCGGGGCTCGGTCTCACCGGGCAGGATCAGCGAGCTCGACAGCAGCGGCTCGCCGAGCTCCTCGAGCAGCGCCTGGACCACCTGGTGGTCGGGGATCCGCACCCCCACCGTCCGCTTCTTGGGGTGCAGCAGCCGACGGGGCACCTCGGGCGTGCCGGGCAGGATGAACGTGTAGGGCCCCGGTGTGACGGCGCGGATCGCCCGGAACGCGGCGTTGTCGACGTGGACCAGCTGGCCGAGCTGGGAGAAGTCGCGGCAGACGAGCGTGAAGTGGTGGCGGTCGTCGAGGCCACGGATCCGCAGGATCCGGTCGCGTCCGTCGCGGTTGCCGACCCGGCAACCCAGCGCGTAGCCGGAGTCGGTCGGGTAGGCGATCAGGGCGTCGTCGTCGCGCAGCGCGTCGGTGACCTGCTGGACCAGCCGCGGCTGCGGGTTGTCGGGGTGGATGTCGACGTACCTCGCCATGCGGCGACCTCCTCCGAGCCGGGTCCCACCCACCGTGGGACACTCGGGCACGCTACCCCGGCGCCGCGTGCGGGGTGGTCGCGACCGGGCTGGGTCGTGGTCCGAGGAAAGGGAGTCGGCCGGTGTCCTGGTCCCGCGCACTGACATCGCGACGTCGTGCGGCGGCCCTGCTGGCCCTGGCGCTGTGCTCGGGCCCGCTGGCCCTCGGGGTGGCCCTCGCCCCCGCGGCGTCCGCCGACGAGGCCACGATCCCGGCGACCCTGGACACCCTGGGCGACGACGAGGCCCGCCTCGAGCTCGTCGTCCCCGCCGGCATCACGGCCACGTCGCTGAGCGGCCAGATCAGCACCGGGTCGCCGCTCGACGGTGAGATCGTCGTGCTCGTCGGCAGCCGCGAGGTGGCCCGGGTGCCGCCCGGCCCCTCCCAGGACATCGCCTTCCCGCTGCTGAGCGGCGACGTCGACCCCGACGGCGTCATCGACCTCCGGGCCCGCTACGACGTCCCCCAGACGCGCTCCGGCTGCCCGAGCCTGGAGCCGGTGACCACCCGACTGCACGACCTGCGGCTGGACTACGTCGGCGAGGAGGTCCCGGCCACCTCGATGGCCGACTTCTTCCCCACCACCGCCACCCGCATCGACGTGCAGGTGCCGCGCAGCGCCGACGACGACTTCCTCTCCGCGGGCCTGACCGCCGTCGCTGCGCTGGGCGCGGTCTACCCCGAGGGCACCCCGATCGTCCTGGGGTCTCCCGGCACCGTGCTCCCCCGGACCGGCGCCGGTCAGCGGGTGCTGAAGCTCGAGCCCGCTCGCGGCGACGACGCCGACGAGGACGACGAGGCGTCGGTGAGCGTCGTCGAGAAGTACGGCCTCCAGACCCTGGTGCTCTCCGGGAGCGGTCCTGCGCTGGTGGACGCGGCCCAGTCCCTGGCGTCCTCCCTGCCCGAGCCGACGGGGTCCGACCGGTCCGGCGGCCAACCCGCGCTGCCGGGGGCCCGCGACCCGGACGCCGAGCTGTCCCTGGCCGAGCTGGGCGTGGAGGCGATCGAGCTCTCGGACGGGGGGCTGGGCAGTGCCTCGGTCTCGGTCCCGCAGGACGCGTTCGGGGGTCCGGTGGAGCGGCTCGACCTCCGGGTCGTCGGCACCCACACCGCGGTCGACACCGACGCGAAGGCCCAGCTCAACACCTACGTCAACGGGTTGCTGGTCGACTCCCAGCTGCTGGGGGCCGAGTCGGCGCTGGACATCGAGGCGAGCGTCCCGGCGAGCCGGATGCGACCGGTCAACAACGTCCGGTTCAGCCTCGCCGCCCTGCCCGTCGACGGGGCGTGCCCGGAGCCCGACACCGAGGCGCCGCTCGAGGTGTCGCTGGACCCGGCCGGGTCCACCCTGGTCGGCACCCCCGGGGTCGGCGACGCGCGAGGCTTCGCGCTGTTCCCCCAGGTGCTGTCCGGCACCCTGCCGATCGGGATCCGCGGCCGGGGCCGCGCCCGCGTGGCCACAGCGGCCGATGCCGCCCAGCTGCTGCTCAGCCTCCAGCGCTCGGCCTCCGCCCCGCTCGAGGTCGAGGCCATGGCGCCCGCGAGCCTGGTCGCCGGTGACCGGGGCGGGCTGCTGGTCGGAGCCGACCAGCAGGATGCCCTGGCTCTCCAGGCCCCGGTGCCGCTGCGCTCGTTCCGGCAGGTCGACGCCGACGGACGCACCTTCGGCGTCGACAGCGACGACCCGTTCGCAGCGCTCCAGGCCTCGGGGCCCGCCGAGCGGCCGGTCCTCGTGCTGGGTGCGTGGGCGCCGAACGAGAAGACCGACACCGACGCGCTGGTGCGGGCGCTGCTCGAGGAGACGGCAGCAGAGGGCTGGTCGGCGCTCGACGGCAACGTGCTCGTGGCCCACGGCGAGGGCCGCACGTTCGCGCTCGACGTGGCCCCGGTCCTGCCCCCGTCCGACGAGGACAGCGAGGCGGTCCGCGTGGCCTGGTGGGTCCTGCCCGGGATCGTCGTGCTGGCGCTCCTGCTCGGCGTCCAGGTGCTCGGACACCTACGGCGCGAGCGTCGTCGGGTCGACCGCTCCGACGACCGGCCCGCCGACGACGCAGCCAGGGCCCGGAAGGTCAGCGGCGCCCGGCGGCCTTGAGGTCGCGGCGCAGCTCCTTGGGCAGCGAGAAGATCAGGGACTCCTCCGCACTGTGCACGGCCTGCGCGTCGGGGTAGCCGCGCTCGGACAGGAACGACAGCACGCCCTCGACCAGGTCCTCGGGAACACTCGCCCCCGAGGTGACGCTGACCGTGCGCACGCCCTCGAGCCAGGCCTCGTCGATCTCCGAGGCGTCGTCGACGCGGTAGGAGGTCTTGGCCCCGGCCTCCAGGGCGACCTCGACCAGGCGCACGGAGTTGGAGGAGTTGCCCGAGCCGACGACGATCAACAGGTCGCAGCCGGCCGCGATGTCCTTGACGGCCAGCTGGCGGTTCTGGGTGGCGTAGCAGATGTCGTCGCTGGGCGGGTCGAGCAGGTCGGGGAAGCGCTCGCGGATGGCGGCGACCGTCTCGAGCGTCTCGTCGACCGACAGCGTGGTCTGCGAGAGCCAGGCGACCCGCGACGGGTCGCGCACCACGATCCCGGGGACGTCGGCGGGGCTCTGGACCAGCTGGATGTGGTCGGGCGCCTCTCCGGCCGTGCCCTCGACCTCCTCGTGACCGGCGTGACCGATCAGCAGGATGTCGTAGTCGTCGCTGGCGAACCGCTTGGCCTCGTGGTGCACCTTGGTCACCAGGGGGCAGGTGGCGTCGATCGTCTTGAGCGAGCGTTCCTCGGCCTGCCGGTGCACCTCGGGGGAGACCCCGTGGGCGGAGAAGACGACGGTCTTGCCGGCCGGCACCTCCTCGAGCTCCTCGACGAAGATCGCCCCGCGGGACTCCAGGTCGGCGACCACGTGCTTGTTGTGCACGATCTGCTTGCGCACGTAGACCGGGGCCCCGTACAGGTCGAGCGCCTTCTCGACGGTCACGACCGCGCGGTCGACCCCGGCGCAGTAGCCCCGAGGTGCGGCCAGCAGCACGGCCTTCTCGGCCTCCTCGGGACTGAGGATGGAAGGGGTGCCCAGATCGGTCGACATGACCCCGAGTCTACGGACCCCCTGCGCTCACACCGACCGGCACCGCAGCCGCAGGGGCCCGTGGCCGACTCCCCCGCGGCCCCGCGGCTGTCGGTCCCACGCCCTAAGGTCTGCCCATGGCCCTGGACACCTCCCTCGAGGCACCGGCCCCGGTGCGTCAGATCGCCACGGCGATCGCAGGGTGGGTCGACCGCCTGGGCGCGGTGTGGGTCGAGGGGCAGGTCGCGCAGATCAGTCGTCGTCCCGGGCTCGGCACGGTGTTCTTGACGCTGCGCGACTCGCTGGCCGACATCTCGGTTCCCGTCACCTGTTCGCGAGTGCTCTTCGACGGGCTCAACCCGCCCCTGGTCGAGGGGGCCAGCGTGGTGATGCACGCGCGGCCCAGCTACTACGCCAACCGCGGCACGCTCTCGCTCCAGGCGCGCGAGATCCGGATGGTCGGCCTCGGCGAGCTGCTGGCCCGCCTCGAGCGACGCCGTCAGCTCTTGGCCGCCGAGGGGCTCTTCGCAGCCGAGCTGAAGCGGACGCTCCCCTTCCTGCCCCGACGCGTCGGTCTGGTCACCGCGGCCCGGTCGGCAGCGGAGCGTGACGTCCTCGACAACGCGAGCCGCCGCTGGCCGGCGGTCAGCTTCGAGGTCGTGCACGCCAGCATGCAGGGCCACCGCTGCGCCGCGGAGGTGATCGAGGCGCTCCAGCGGCTCGACCGCGACGCCGACGTCGACGTCATCGTGGTCGCCCGCGGCGGCGGTTCGGTCGAGGACCTCCTGCCGTTCTCCGACGAGGGCCTGGTGCGGGCGGTGGCCGCGCTCCGCACCCCGGTCGTGTCCGCGATCGGCCACGAGCCCGACACGCCGCTGCTCGACCTGGTCGCCGACGTCCGGGCCTCCACCCCCACCGACGCCGCCAAGCTGGTGGTGCCTGACGTCGCCCACGAGGGGCACGGCGTCGACCAGGCCCGCCTCCGGATGCGTCAGGCCCTGGCCGCGGGGCTGGCCCGCGAGCAGGCGCGCCTCGACACGCTGCGCAGCCGGCCCGTGCTCGCCGACCCGCGGGTCCTGGTGCAGGCCCGCGTCGACGAGCTCGACCAGCTGAGGCAGCGCTCGCGCCGGTGCCTGGGCCACGCGCTCGACCGGGCCGCCGACGACGTGGCCCACCACCGCGCCCGAGCCCGCGCGCTCTCGCCCCTCGCGACGCTGGAGCGTGGCTACGCCGTGCTCCAGGACGCCGACGGCCACGTGCTGACCAGCATCACCTCGACCCGTCCCGGTGCCCGGCTCAGCGTGCGCGTCGCCGACGGACGGGTGCACGCCGAGGTCACCGAGCTCGACCCGATCACCACCCCCGTCGACCAGGAGGCCCCCGATGGCTGAGCGCACCACCCCCGCCGCCGATGACCCGAGCTACGAGGAAGCCCGCGAAGAGCTCCTCGAGGTGGTCCGCCGCCTCGAGACCGGTGGCACCACGCTGGAGGAGTCGTTGCGGCTCTGGGAGCGCGGCGAAGAGCTCGCCACGCTGTGCCAGACCTGGCTCGACGGCGCGCGAGCCCGGCTCGACGCGGTGACGGCCGACCGGTCGACCACCGGATCGACCGGGGCGTCGGCTACGGCGTCGGGCTCGTCGTGAGCGAGGCGATCACCGTCTCCAGGTCCGCGGCGCTCGTCGAGCCGTAGACCAGCACCGTCGTGGGTCCCACCTCCGCGACGTACGCGAGGTCCTCGCCGTCGTCGGTGTACGTGCGCCACGTGTCGGCCACCGAGCCGGTCGTCTCGTAGGCGGGCCCCTCGTCCGGGTCCTCATCGACGTACTGCTCGAGCAGGGAGTCGGCGGAGGCGGGGTCCTGGCGCAGCCCGATGAACTGCTCGTCGTCGGTGAGCAGGTTGAGCCCGAACGACGGCGGGTCGCCCGGCTCCACGAAGACCCGGGTCGCGATCCAGCCCTCCGACAGGGCGGGCGGGTAGACGACCTCGATGCCGGAGTCCTGCGCCTGCTCCACGCGTTCGAGGTAGGCCAGCGGCTCGGGGTCGACCTCGAGGTCGGTGCTGATCTGGGCCTTCAGCCACACGAACCCTCCGACCACGAGCACCGTCACGATCATGGCGCCCACGAGCCCGTTGACCGAGCGCGCGTACCGTCCGGGGGTCTCCGGACGGGGGGCGGGATCAGGAGCCTGCGACACACGCTCATCCTCACAGGTGGCGCCAACGACCGGCGCGCGGCCCGGATGTCGCCCCCACCCACCCGGCGCGGCCCGACGTCCAAGCAGTTCCGCATCTGCGGAGTCACACGGCGTTTGCGACCGCACGTGCGGCATACTTGCAGCGTGACCACCTACCGAGTCGCGGAAGCGGCCGAGCTGCTCGGCGTCAGCGACGACACCGTGCGTCGCTGGGTCGACGCCGGTCGGCTGCCCGCGGGCTCCGCGGAGGGCCGCGCCGTCATCGCCGGGACCGACCTCGCCACCCTGGCCGCCTCGCTCGCCGACCACCCCGACCGCGAGCAGACCCGCGCCGCGGCGGTCAGCGCCCGCAACCGGCTGCCCGGGATCGTCACCCGCGTCGTGCGCGACACGGTGATGGCCCAGGTCGAGCTGATCTGTGGGCCCTACCGCCTGGTCTCGCTGATGAGCGCCGAGGCGGCGCTCGAGCTGGGGCTGGAGCCCGGCGTGCGCGCGATCGCCTCGGTGAAGTCCACCAACGTCGTCGTGGAGCGCCCGTGAGCCGGCGACCGGTCACCCTGCTGCTGGCCACCGCGGCCCTGGCCCTGGCCGGTTGCGGCTCGGCGGACCGGGGCGGCGCCGGCGCAGACCAGGAGCTGACGGTGCTGGCCGCCGCCTCGCTGACCGACGTCTTCGACGACCTCGCCACGACCTTCGAGGAGGCCAGCGGCGGCTCGGTCACCTTCTCCTACGGGTCGAGCACCGACCTGGCCGAGCAGGCGGCCGACGGGGCTCCGGGCGACGTGCTGGCCACGGCCGACCGGACCTCGATGCAGAGCGCCGAGGACGCCGGGGTGACCGGACCCGTCGAGGTCTTCGCCACCAACGTGCTGGTCGTCGTCACCCCGCCGGACAACCCGGCCGGCATCTCCTCCCTGAGCGACCTCGACGGCAGCACCTGGGTGCGGTGCGCCGACGAGGTGCCGTGCGGCCGGGTCGCGGTGGCCGTGCTGCAGGACCAGGGAGTCGATGCCGAGCCCGCCAGCCTCGAGGAGGACGTGCGCGCCACGCTCGACAAGGTGGTGTCCGGCGAGGCCGACGCGGCCCTGGTCTACGCCACCGACGCCGTCGCGGCCGGTGACGCGGTCGAGACGGTGCCGATCCCCGGGGCCGAGGAGCAGCTGACCTCCTACGCCGTCGCCACCCTCGACCAGGCCGCCGCGGGAGACCTGGCGCAGCAGTGGGTCGACCTGGTCACCTCCGAGCAGGGCAGGGCGGCGCTCACCCGCGCCGGCTTCTCGTTGCCGTGAGGCCGTTGCGGACCGGCCGCGACCCGCTCGGTCGGGCGCCGGCACTCCTGGTGGTGCCGGCGGTGGCGGCGGTGCTGCTGCTGCTGGTGCCGTTGGTGGCGCTGGTCGCCCAGACCGACCTGCCCGGCCTCGCCTCGCAGCTGCGCTCCCCCGCGCTCGGACAGGCGCTGCGGCTGTCGGTGGTGACCTCGACCGCCGCCATGCTCGTCTGCCTGGTGGTGGGGCTGCCGCTGGCCTGGCTCCTGGCCAAGGTCGACTTCCGCGGCCGCGGCCTGCTGCGCGCGCTGGTCACGGTCCCGCTCGTGCTGCCCCCCGTCGTCGCGGGCATCGCTCTGCGCGCGGCCTTCGGCCGGTCGGGGGTCATCGGCGAACCGGTCCTGGCCGCCACCGGCTTCGCGTTCCCCTACACCGCGTGGGGGGTGGTGCTGGCCCACACGTTCGTCTCGCTGCCGTTCGTGGTGATCAGCATCGAGGGCGGTCTGCGCTCGGCCGGCGCCCGCTTCGACGCCGCCGCGGCCACCCTCGGCGCCTCGCGGTGGACGACGTTCCGACGGGTGACGGTGCCGCTGGCCCTGCCCGGCATCGCGGCCGGCATGGTGCTGGGCTGGGCCCGCTCGCTGGGCGAGTTCGGGGCCACCATCACCTTCAACGGCAACTACCCCGGCACCACGCAGACGATGCCGACGCTGATCTACGTCGCCCGACAGTCCGACGCCGAGACCGCGCAGGCACTGAGCCTGGTCATGCTGGCCATCTCGATCGGGGTCCTGGTCGCGCTGCGCGACCGCTGGCTCGGGACGGGCGTCTCGTGACCGCCGGGCTGGACCTCGAGCTGCGGGTGCCCGGACGGCTCGAGGTCGCGCTGCAGGCCGCACCAGGTGACGTGGTCGCGGTGATCGGGCCCAACGGCGCCGGCAAGACCACGCTCCTCCACGCGCTCAGCGGACTGGTCGCCGCCACCGGTCACGCGCGCCTGGCCGGCGAGGACCTGCTGACCCAGCCCGTGCAGGACCGCCGGGTGGGCCTGGTCTTCCAGGACCAGGTGCTCTTCCCCCATCTCAGCGCGCTCGACAACGTCGCCTTCGGCCCCCGGGCCCGCGGCAGCAGCCGGCGGGAGGCGCGCGCGGTGGCCGCCTCGTGGCTCGAGCGCGTCGGGCTCGCCGACCTGACCCATCGCCGACCCCGCGAGCTGTCCGGCGGCCAGGCGCAGCGGGTGGCGCTGGCCCGGGCCCTGGCGACCGACCCGGCGCTGCTGCTGCTCGACGAGCCGATGGCCGGGCTGGACGTCGGGGTCGCGGCCGGCCTTCGGGTGGAGCTGCGTCGCCACCTCGCGTCGTACGCCGGCGTGACGGTGCTGGTCACCCACGACGCCCTCGACGCCCTGACGCTCGCCAGCCGCGTGCTGGTCGTCGAGGACGGACGGGTCGCGCAGGAGGGGCCTCCGGAGGAGGTCGCCGCCCGGCCACGGACCGACCACGTGGCCCGGCTGGTCGGGCTCAACGTCATCCGCGACGACGAGGCCTTCCGCGCCTTCAGCCCGAGCGCGGTCACGGTCTCGCTGGCCCGGCCCGAGGGGTCCGCCCGACACCTGTGGCAGGGGGCGGTGCGCAGCGTGGCGCCGCACGGCGACGCCGTCCGGCTGCAGGTCGGCACCGAGCCGGTGCTGATCGCCGACGTGACTCCCCTGGCCGCTCGCGACCTGGGCCTCGAGCCCGGGCGCGAGGTGTGGCTGTCGGTGAAGGCGACCGCGGTCTCGACCTACCCCGTGGACGCGGCGCCGGGCGAGCTGCCCGGGTAGCGCACCGGTCCGGCGGGCTTCCCGGACGTCGACGGAGCGGGGGGCGCAGCACGCGGTCGATGACCGGGCAACGGCCGATCCAGGGTTTAACATGTCGCCATGACCGACAGCGACGACACCCTGAGCGTGGCTCCCACGTCCCCCGACCGCAACCTCGCCCTCGAGCTGGTCCGGGTCACCGAGGCCGCGGCCATGGCCGCCGGACGCTGGGTGGGCCGGGGCGACAAGAACGGCGCGGACGGCGTCGCGGTCAACGCGATGCGGGTGATGATCTCCAGCATCGGCATGCGAGGCACCGTCGTGATCGGCGAGGGCGAGAAGGACAACGCCCCCATGCTCTACAACGGCGAGGAGGTCGGCGACGGCACCGGGCCCGAGTGCGACGTCGCCGTCGACCCGATCGACGGGACGACGCTGACCGCCAAGGGCATGACCAACGCGGTCTCCGTGCTCGCGGTCGCGCCCCGCGGCACCATGTTCGACCCCTCAGCGGTGTTCTACATGGAAAAGCTCGTCACCGGCCCGGAGGCCGCCGACGTGGTCGACATCCGCTACCCCGTCGCCGAGAACATCCACCAGGTGGCCAAGGCCAAGGGCTCCACGCCGGAGGACGTCACGGTCGTGCTCCTCGACCGGCCGCGCCACGAGCAGCTCGCGGCCGAGATCCGGGCCACCGGCGCCCGGATCAAGTTCATCACCGACGGCGACGTCGCCGGGGCGATCATGGCCGCGCGGCCCGACACCGGCATCGACCTGCTGCTCGGCATCGGTGGCACCCCGGAGGGCATCATCACGGCGTGCGCGATGAAGTGCACGGGCGGCGTGATCCAGGGACGCCTGTGGCCGCACGACGACGCCGAGCGCGAGCGTGCCCTCGCCGCCGGTCACGACCTCGACCCCGACACGGTGCTCAGCACCGACGAGCTGGTCACCGGCGACGACTGCTTCTTCGTCGCGACCGGGATCACCGACGGCGAGCTGCTCAAGGGGGTGCGCTACCGCGCCGGCGGGGCCACCACCCACTCGCTGGTGATGCGCTCGCGCAGCGGCACCATCCGCGACATCACCTCCGAGCACAAGTTCCAGAAGCTACGCGCCTACGCCGGCGTCGACTTCGAGCACTGAGCCCCACCGCGGCACGGTCAGGGCCGCGACCACGTGGTCGATGACGCGGGGGTCGACGGCCATGCCGACGTGCGACGCGGTGACCTCGACGGGCGTGGCGCCCGGGTCGACGCACGCTCGCCAGTCGACGATCCCGTCGCGGCGTGAGTAGATCGCGGTGAAGTCGACGCGGTCCGGCACGGGCTGCTGGCTCTCGTCGAAGCTGATCCGCGCGCACTCGCCGCCGACGCACTCCGCCGACATGACGCCGGGGAGACCCGCACGGCTGAGCCGCACGAGCATGTCGACACCGGCGGTCAGCGCGGGGTGGTGAGCCCCGGGCGCCAGCATCGGGCTGCCCATCGTGACGATCCCCGAGACCAGGTCGGGCCGGCGCACGGCGAGCCCGCGGGCCAGCATGCCGCCCAGGCTGTGGCCCAGGATCTGCACGCGGCTGCCCCGGCGAGAGGCGATCGCCTCGAGCCGCGACTCCAGGAGGGCGGCCGCCTCGAGGGTGCAGCCGACGTTGGCGTGGATCGTGGAGCGGTAGGTGCGCAGGCCCTCGGCCCGCAGCGAGCGTGCCATCAGGCGCAGGGTCGTGTCGCCGGCCAGGAAGCCCGGCACCAGCAGCACCGGGTCGGCGTCGAGCCGGGGGACGCGGCCCGAGTAGGGCTCGGCCCTCCGCTGTCGACGCGACCGCCGCCGAGCGAGGGCGTAACGACTCGCCTCGGTGACCAGGGAGCGCTCACGGAGGACGGCCGCCGCGGTGGGGCGGGCGAAACCCTCCGGCAGGAGGAACGCCCCCATCGTCGAGTCACTCATGACCACGACGGTACTGGTGCGCGACCTGCCCCCGCGGGTATTTGCCCACCTTCGGCCCGGGCGTTGGCCCGGTGCGCTTCACTGGTGGGCATGTCCCCCCGTCATTCCCCCCCTCCCGACCGGGCCGACGAGCTCGGCCACGCCCAGGACGCCCCGGGCGCCCCCGCCGCCCCCCGGGTCTCCGAGGAGCTCTTCGCCCCGATCGCCCCGGGGGTCGAGCTGTGCTACCAGACCTTCGGCGACCCCGACGACGAGCCGCTGCTGCTCGTCATGGGCCTGGGCGGCCCGATGACCTGGTGGGACCCCGACTTCTGCCGGATGCTGGCCCACCGGGGATTCTTCGTCGTCCGCTACGACAACCGCGACGTCGGTCGGTCCAGCCGGATGCGCGGACGGGTCACCCGCGGGACGCTGCTGCGCGCCTTCGCCGGGCTCAAGGTGCGGGCGCCGTACTCGCTCGACGACATGGGCCAGGACGCCGTTGGCCTGATGGACCACCTGGGCTGGGAGTCGGCCCACGTGGTCGGCGTCTCCATGGGCGGGATGATCGTCCAGACCATGGCGCTCACCGCGCCGGCCCGCGTCCGCTCCCTCACCAGCATCATGTCGACCACCGGACGCCGCACCGTGGGGTGGCAGCACCCCAGCCTGCTGCCGACCCTGCTGGGTCGCGGCGCCGGCCGCGAGGCCTACGTGGCCTCGAGCATCAAGACCTGGGGCCTGATCGGCTCCCCCCGCTACCCGCTCACCGAGGAGGTCACGCGGGCCCGGGCCGAGGAGACCTTCGACCGCGGGATCAGCGCCAGCGGCACGCTGCGGCAGATGACCGCCATCCTGACCGCCCCCGACCGCGGCCCTCGGCTGCACAGCCTCCGCGTCCCGGCCACCGTCATCCACGGTCTGGCCGACAAGATGGTGCACGTCTCGGGCGGGCGCGCCACCGCATCCGCCATCCCGGGCGCCGAGCTGCTGCTCGTCGACGGCATGGGCCACGACGTGCCGGCGCCGCTCTTCGAGACCTTCGTCGACGCCGTCCGCCGCACGGCCGACCGCGCCTGACGACGGGTGGACGTGCAGACAGGCCCGACCCCCGGTGGGGGCCGGGCCTGTCGTCAGCTCAGTCGCTGAGGCGGTCGCCGGTGTCGGTGTCGAACACGTGGACGTTGTGCGGGTCGGTCGTGACGTGGATCGTCTCGCCCTTGCGCACGTGGTCGCGACCCGAGACCCGCACGATGATGTTGCTGGGGGTGCCCTCGATGCCGCTGGAGCCGTAGACGAACGCGTCCGCGCCCAGCTCCTCGACGACCGTGACCCGGACCGGCATGCCCTGCTCCTCGGCCGAGACCAGGCGCCACGCCTCCGGGCGGACGCCGACGGTGATCCGTCCGTTCATCCGCTTCGAGGCCGCCTCGTCCACCGGGACGAGGTAGTCGCCCACCTTGGCCTGCCCCTCGGAGGCCACCGCCTCCAGCAGGTTCATCTGCGGTGAGCCGATGAAGCCGGCGACGAAGAGATTCTTGGGCCGGTCGTAGAGCTTCAGCGGGGTGTCGACCTGCTGGAGGTAGCCGTCCTTCATGACCGCCACCCGGTCGCCCATCGTCATCGCCTCGACCTGGTCGTGGGTGACGTAGACCGTGGTCACCCCGAGGTCGGCCTGCAGCTTGGCGATGTCGGTGCGGGTCTGCACGCGCATCTTGGCGTCGAGGTTGGACAACGGCTCGTCCATGCAGAACACCTGGGGGCTGCGCACGATGGCGCGGCCCATCGCGACCCGCTGGCGCTGACCGCCGGAGAGCGCCTTGGGCTTGCGGTCGAGGTAGTCGGTGAGCCCGAGGATCTTCGCGGCGTCGTCGACCCGCCTCTTGCGCTCGTCCGGCGAGACCTTGGCCATCTTCAGCGCGAAGGCCATGTTGTCGGCGACCGACATGTGCGGGTAGAGCGCGTAGTTCTGGAACACCATCGCGATGTCGCGGTCCTTCGGCGGCGTCGTCGTGACGTCGCGGTCACCGATGAAGATCTTGCCTTCGGTGACCTCCTCCAACCCGGCGAGCATCCGCAGCGAGGTGGACTTGCCGCACCCGGAGGGCCCGACGAGGACCATGAACTCGCCGTCGCCGATCTCCAGGTCCAAACCGGGCACCGCGGGCGAGTCCGCCCCGGGATACCAGCGTTGTGCCTTCTCAAAAGTCACTGTGGCCATGTTGACCCGCTCCCTTCACCGGCAGGTACGTGCCGGACGATCCGTAGTGAAGTGACGTGGCTCACCCTAATCGGCACGCCGCTCAACCGGAAACCAGCCACCGGCATGTGGGACGCCGGCCGTCTCGCCGGCGCGCTGCAGGATCTCCAGCCCTCGGCCGTCCTCGCGCCAGACCACGTCGAGCGGGTCGATGACACCACCGGAGAAGCAGCCGTCCGCGTCGCGGTTCTCGAAGGCCAGGAAGCGGGCGCGGCCCTCGTGCTCGACGACCCGCCCGACGTAGAGGCGCTCGCTGGTGAGCCGGACGGCGCGGTCGAGGTCGACGGGCGCACCGGGTCCCGCCACGGGCACCGACCACACTCCCCCGGAGTCCGGCTCCGCGCCGGGCATCTCCGGCGACAGGCAGGAGAACAGCAGCACCCACCGTCCCTCGACCTCGGCCAGCGAGACCACCTCGAGCTGGTCGAAGCGTCCGGTGGGCGGGCTCAGCGGAGGACCGACCTCCCAGGTCGCCAGGTCGGTCGAGGTGGCGTGACCAGCCACCCCGTTGCCGCGGTCGCCCGGGGTCTTGGCGGTCAGGTAGAGGTGCCAGCGACCGTCAGGCCCCCGCACCACGAACGGGTCGCGCCAGTGGGTCTCGCCCCGGTGGTCCGCGACGGCGTACCAGCGGGGGTCGACCTCCAGCACCAGGTCGGTGCGCTCCCAGGTGACCAGGTCGCGCGACGTCGCCGCGCCGATGCGCTGCACGCGACCGTCCTCGACGCTGGAGAGGCCGCTGGTGAAGAGCCACCAGGTGCCGTCGTCGTCGCGCACGACGCTGCCGGTCCAGGTCGCCAGGTCGTCGAACGCCGGCTCCGGCTGCGGTGCCAGGGCGTCGGGCAGCCGGGTCCAGGACATGAGGTCCTCGGAGACCGCGTGCCCGACGGCGGCGTGGTGGTGGCGCAGGTCGGGGTCGCCCAGGCTCCGGGGGGCGTGCAGGAAGAACGCGTGGTGGATCTCCCCGTCGTGGGCGGTCCAGAAGTCCCAGACCCAGTCGTCATCGAGGTCGAGCACGGCTCCCTCTCGGTCGGGATGTCGGGTGGACGGCAACGAGGGCGTGGGCAGCAGGCCCACGCCCTCGCGCTCGGAGATCGAGCCGGCCTCAGCCCTTGACCGCCCCGGACGTGAGCCCGCGGACGAAGAAGCGCTGCAGTCCGAAGAACACCGCCATCGGCAGGATCATCGAGACGAAGGCCCCCGCAGTGAGCAGCTCCTGGCCCAGACCGGCGGTGCCGATCAGGCCCTGCAGCTCCACGATGACGGTCGCGTTCTCGGAGGACCCCAGGAAGACCTTGGCGATCAGCAGGTCGTTCCACACCCACAGGAACTGCAGGATGGCGAACGCAGCCAGCGCCGGCACCGACATCGGCACGATCAGCTTCCAGAACGTCTGGAAGTGTGTCGCCCCGTCGATCTTCGCCGACTCGATGACGGTCTTGGGCAACGTCGTCATGTAGTTGCGCAGGACGTAGATCGCCAGCGGCATGCCGAACCCGGTGTGCAGGATCCAGACCGCGAGGTACTCGTTGAGGATGTCGAGACCGCGCGGACCGAACAGGTTGAGCATCGGCTGGAGGGCCACCTGGAGCGGCACCACCATCACCGCGACGATCGAGATGAACAAGATGTCCTTGCCCCGGAAGGACATGAACGTGAACGCGTACGCGGCGAACGCCGCGAACATGATCGGGATCACCGTCGCCGGGATGGCGACCACCACGCTGTTGATGAAGCCGATGCCGAGGTCGGTGCCCTCGAAGACCCGCCGGTAGTTGTCGGTGGTCCATCCCGCGTTGCCGGGGTCGAGCAGGATCGTCCACCAGCCCGACTCCGAGGCGTCGGTGCGGTCACGCAGCGACGTGACGAGCAGCCCCAGGGTCGGGACGGTCCACAGCAGGACCAGGAAGATCATGGTGAGGATCGAGACGGGGCTGCGGGGACGTCCGTCGGACATCAGCCCCCGGCCCGCCTTGGGTGGCTTGCGGTGCCCTGACTCGCTGGGCTTCTTCTCGGCCAGGCCGACGGCCGCGGTGGGGTCGCTCATGAGCTCGCCTCCTCGGCGCGGAAGTGGCGGACCTGGTAGATCAGCACCGGTGTGACCGCGAGCAGCAGGATCACCACGATGGCCGAGGCCCGGCCGGCCTCCTGGTTCTTGAACAGCTCGAAGAAGAAGAGGTTGGCGATCACGTTGGTGTTGAAGGCACCGTTCGTCATCACGTAGACGATGTCGAAGACCTTCAGCACCAAGATCAGCACGGTGATGAAGACCGTGATCGTGGTGCCCTTGATCTGCGGGATGATCACCTTCCAGAAGATCTGCCACTCGGTCGCCCCGTCGATCCGGGCGGCCTCCATGGTGTCCTCGGGAACGCCCTTGATCGCCGAGGACATCAGGATCATCGCGAACCCGGCCTGGAGCCAGACCACGATCACCATCAGCAGGAAGTTGTTGAGCCGGAAGGAGTCGTTCTGCAACCAGGTCTGGGGCTCACCGACGATGTTCCACAGGGCGTTGAGCAACCCGGTCTGGTTCTTGCCGGTCGAGTAGTCGTAGACCAGGCCCCAGATCGCCGAGGCGCCGACGAAGGAGATGGCCATCGGCAGGAAGATGAAGCTCTTCGAGAGGCTCTCGCCACGCCGGCTCAGCCTGTCGGCCAGCACCGCGACCACGATGCCCACCGCCACCGTGGCCGCCGGCACGAACAGCAGCCAGAGCAGGTTGTTGAACAGCGAGTCCCGGAAGGCCGGGTCGGCGAAGATGCTGCGGTAGTTGTCGAACCCGACCCAGGCCGCGCTCTCGTCGTCGGCGAAGGAGAAGATGATGGTCTGCACCGCCGGGTAGAGCAGCATCAAGCCGATGAACGCGAACCCGGGCAGCAGGTAGGCGTACGGGATCAGCGTCGTCGACGCACGCTCGGGCAGGCCTTCGACCAGCTTGTTCAGGAAGAAGAACAGCACCCCGGCCCCACCGACGCCGACGACCACCGCGACGACGCCGATGATGATCCGGTTGTCGAGGTAGACCTCGGGCAGGATGCTGAAGGACAGGAAGATCGTCCACATCGCGTAGCCCGTGAGGACCAGCCCCACGAACCCGATGACGATCTTCTTCGCGTCCGCCCGGCCGTGGGCGGTGCCCTCGGAGGGGGCGGGCCCCAGCGCCGAACCGGTGCTGGGGCCCTCGTTCTCGTTGGTGACGGTCACGACGTCGGCCAGGACGCCTCGATCGCGTCCAGCGTGTCTTGCGTCGACTGGCCGCTCTGCCACTTGACCATCTCGGTCCAGAAGGAGCCGGAGCCGACAGCGGCGGGCATCAGGTCGGAGGCGTCGAAGCGGAACACGTCGGCGTCGGCCGCGGACTGGGCGATCGCCCGCGTCGTCTCGTCGGCGTAGTTGGCGGCGTCGAACGTCGCGTGCGGCGAGAGCCAGCCACCGACACCGGCCCACTCGGCACCGAACTGGTCGGAGGTCAGGAACTCCATGACCTTCTGGACGTCCTCGTCCTCCCCGTTGAACGTCGCGGCGAGGTCGCCCCCGCCGAGCACGGGCTGGCCGTCGTAGCCACCCTCGTAGGACGGGAAGTAGAAGGTGCCCACGCTCGCGTCGAGGTCCTCCTGGACCTCAGGCGGGTAGAAGCCGGTGGCGAAGTTGCCCTGGCGGTGCAGGAAGCAGCCGGGCTCGTCCTTGAAGGCCGGGGTCATCGCGTCGGCGAAGCCGGTGTTGAGGATGCCGTTGGCACCACCGAGGACCAGCCCGTCGCTCTGGGCGATCTCGCCGAAGGCGTCGAGAGCCTCCACGATCTGCGGGTCGTTGAACGGGATCTCGTGACTGACCCACTGGTCATAGACGTCGGGGCCGCCCACGCGCAGCACCATCTCCTCGAGCCAGTCGGTGCCGACCCAGCCGGTGGCCTGGTCGGACTCCCAGCCCATGCACCACGGCGAGGTGCCGTCGGCCTCGATCTTCTCGGACTCCGCGATCAGCTCCTGGAACGAGGCGGGCTCGGTGCTGTAGCCGGCCTCCTCGTAGGCGGGCTTGGGGTACCAGACGATGCTCTTGACGGCCATCCGCATCGGGGCGCCGTACGCCGTGCCGTCCTTGCTGGCCGCGTCGAGGAAGCCCGGGATCAGGCTCTCCTCGATGGCGGGCAGGTCGATGACGTCCTCGAGCGGGGTCATGTCGTCGCTGAGGTCGATGAGGCCGCCGGGCTGGGGGAACAGGCCGATGTCGGGGGCGTCGCCGGCGCCGACCTTCTGCACGATCGTGGTGGTGAAGTCGGTGTCCTCGGTGTACTGGATGTCGATGCCCGACTCCTCCTCGAAGGCGGTCAACGACTCCTCGAAGGCGGTCTTCTCGGTGCCGCCGAAGGCACCCAGGATGGTCACCGTGCCGTCGCCGCTGTCGCCGCTGCTCACCCCGCCGCTGCCGCCACTGCTGTCGTCGCTCTGCAGGCACCCGGAGGTGACCAGCGCCAAGGTGGCCCCCAAGCCGATCGCGGCCAACCGACGTCGTTTACCAGTCGTCATCTCAATCTCCCTGCTCGGTGTGGAGACCGCGGTCCCCCCCTGGTGCGACGGGTGATCGCCGTCACAGTTCGCGCGTCCCTGTGTCTACTGAACGTGCTGGTTTTTGTATAGACCACCGTCACAACTGCGACGGGATCGTTGCGTGGCCCGCGTGTCGGCAGGTCACCGGCACCCGAACCTGCAAACGTTTTCAGTTCGCTCAGGACCAGAGTGACCGACATCACGATCGTCCGTCAAGAGCCCTTCGCAAACGTTTTCAACTTCGTTATGGTCGCGCCATGGACGCCTCTGACCCGCTCCGGCCCGCGGACGTCAACATGGCCGACGTCGCGCGTGCGGCCGGGGTCTCCATCGCCACCGTGTCGCGCGCCCTGCGCGACACCCCGGGGGTCCACCGCGAGACCCGCGACCGGATCCGCCGGATCGCCGAGGACCTCGCCTACGTGGTCTCCCCGGAGGCCTCTCGCCTGGCCCGGGGCCAGACCGGTCGGGTCGCGGTGGTCGTCCCCCGACTGGACGTCTGGTTCTACGCCGCGATGCTGGCGAGCATCGAGCCGGTGCTGCGCCGCGCCGACCTCGACGTGCTCGTCTACCAGGTCGACGGCCAGCGGCAGCGCAGCGACTTCCTGCGTCGGCTGCCGGCCCGACGCAAGGCCGACGCGGTCATCCTGACCGCGCTGCCGATGACGCAGACCGAGGTCGACCGGTTGGACCTGATCGGCATGCACGTGGCCGTCGCCGGGGGGCGCGTGGGCGACTTCGCCCATGTCGAGAGCGACGACTACGCCTCCGCCCGGCTCGCGGCCCGACACCTGCTCGGCCTCGGCCACCGTCGGGTCGCGATGCTCCGCACCAGCGACACCGAGGGCACCGCCTGGTCCTCCGACCTGCAGCGCTGCCGGGGGTGGCGCGACGAGCTGGCCGACCACGGGCTCGCCGAGGTCGACGACCTCGTCGTCACCGAGACCTACGGACCGCGAGCCGCGGCCCGGGCCCTCGACCGGATGCTGACGATGGCCGACCCGCCCACCGCGGTGCTCGCCTACTCCGACGAGCTCGCCATGGGCACCGTCGCCTCCGCCCACCTGCGCGGCCTACGGGTGCCCGAGGACCTGTCGGTGGTCGGGATCGACGGTCACCCCGACGCGGAGCTGCTGGAGATCACCACCGTCGACCAGGGCGTCGCCGAGCAGGGCCACCTGACCGGTGAGCTGGTCCTGGCCATGCTCCGCGGAGAGACGCCTGCCGACGTGATCGTCCCGGGCCGTCTGGTCGTGCGTCGGAGCACTGGCCCGCCGCCGTCCTGACCGCGACCTCCCAGCCCCGACCCGCGGCTCGCCCCGGGCGGTGTGGTCAGCCGGGAAGCAGCCGGCGGCGTCCTCCGCCGCGCTCCCCCGGCATCGGCTTGCGGGTGACCGTCACGCCTCCCATCAGAGCCAGGCCGCCGACCCGCACCTCGGGAGAGCTCGCGTCGAGCTCGGGCGCGACCCGGTCGCGCGCCAGGTCGAAGCCGCCCATGATGCCGACGCCGTCGACCACGACCCGGGTGCGGGCGTTGACGTAGATGTCGATGCCCCCCATCACGGTGTTGGCGCGGATGAGGACCACCGGCGCACCGAAGACCGCTTCGCGCAGGTCCAGCTCGACCCCGCCCATCAGCGCGAAGGCGGTGTGGGTCGGCCCGATCTCCCAGACGCCACGGCGGTTCTGGGCGCTCATGACCGCGATGCTCGAGTCGTAGCGCGGACCCGGCGGCAGGGAGGCGGACCAGGTCGGGCGCGACGCGGGCACCGACCCGTGGGTCAGCTCCAGGCCGCCGGTCGGCAGGTCGCTCACGATCGGCACCAGGTCGCCGTAGACCCGCGCGGCGTACGTCGCCTCCAGCCGCTGATCGAGCTCGTCGAGATCGAGGCGACCCTCGCCCGCGGCCTCACGGAGCACCTCGGCCACCCGGTGCCGGTCCGCGTCGGAGATGCGCAGCTCGTGAGGTTCGGTCACGCCGTCAGCGTAGTCGCGCGGCCCGCCGGCACTGCGCCGGCCGGCAGCCCTCGAACAGCTCGAGCCGGGTCATCAGGTCGCGCACCCACGGCTTGTCGTGGTCGGTGGCGAAGACGTTGGTGTCCTCCCAGCCGACGTCGTAGCGGTAGAGCTCGTAGGCCGTGTCGACGCCGGTCCAGGTCATGTCCAGGTCGAGACGCACCAGCAGCCCCCGGTCGCTGCGCACCGCGACGTAGGAGGGAATCAGGTCGATCGTGCCGCCCGAGCCCTCGTCGGTGTCGACCTCGCCGGGCTGCGACCTCGAGTAGGTGTGCTCGAAGAACGCGTAGCGGGCTCCGCGGGCGGCGGGTCGCACCAGTGTCCGCGCGAAGGACCGGCCCGCGACGTACCGGGGCGTGCCCGCCCCGGCCAGCTGCTCGAAGGTGGGGGCGAGGTCGATGTTGTTGACGTAGTGGTCGCGGACCCCCGGCTCGACGCCGGGGCCCGTCACCACGAGCGGCACCCGGGTGTCGGAGTCGTACGGCGTGCCCTTGCCGCCGTTGAGCTGGTGCTGGCCGAGGTGGTAGCCGTTGTCGGAGGTCAGGAACACGTAGGCGTCGGGGCCCGCGGCGTCGCGCACGCGGCCGACCAGTCGGTCGATCGACTGCGCCATCCGGGCCCGGTCGCGGTAGCGGGTCAGCGCCTGCTCGCGGGTCATCGTGACCTCGTTGGTGCGCCACGCCGGTGCCGGCGCCGTCGACCCGTCGGGCAGGAGGTAGGTGGGCACGTTGTCCTCGCGGGGGTCGTCGTAGCCCGCGAGGTCCTTCAGCGTGAGCTCGCCGCACGAGAGGGTCCCGCAGTTGCCTCCCGTCGGGTCGCCGGGCGGCGCCCGGTCGGCGAAGGCGGCCGGGAAGACGTGGCTGCCGTACGTCGGGTTGATCGCGGCGTGCGTGCCGTAGGTCGCGACCTCCAGGAAGTAGGGCTCCGCGTCGTCGCGGTGCTCCCGGAGGAAGCGCACCGCCAGGTCGGCCGCGACGGTGGTGGCGTAGCGCTCGTCCTTCTCCTCGTCGGAGGCGCCCCGCGGCGGCTTGCGGTGCTGCCGCATCCGGACCCGCCCCTCGTCGTCGAGGTGGACGCTGCTGAAGTCCCAGCCGTCGTACCCGCCGCCCAGGATCGCGAGCCAGTCGTCCCACCCCGCGACGTTCGGCGGGGGCTCGCGGCCGTCGTAGCGGGAGGGCTCGTAGCCGTTGAGGAACTTGCCGACGAAGCCGGTGGTGTAGCCGGCCCGCTGGAGACTCAGGCTGAACTGGCGCTGCTCGGCCCCGAGCTCGGAGAACGCGCGGTAGCCGCCGATCGGGGTGGTGTAGTCGTTGGGCGTGTTGGTCAGCACCCCGGTCTGCCGCGGGGTCTGCCCGGTCAGCAGCGCCGCGCGCGACGGACAGCAGAGCGAGTCGACGACGAAGGCGTTGTCGTAGCTGACGCCCTCGCGCACCATCCGCTGCGCCTGCGGCATCGTGCGGAACAGCTCGAGCGAGAAGTCGTCCATCAGCACCAGCACGATGTCGGGTCGTGGCGCGAGGGCCCGGACGGGTTCGGAGGTCGCGGGCCGTGCGGGACCGTCGGCCGACCCGGTCGCCGCGCGGGCCCGGTGCGGATCGGGCTGCGCGTTCGGCCGTGGGGATGCCTCGGACGGCGCACCCACCTGGGCGCTGCAGGCGCCGGCCACCAGGACCAGGCCGAGCAGCAGCGCGGTCCACCGGACGGGGACGGTCAGGCGCGCGAGTACGCTGACCTCCCGTGAGCGACACCGCTGCGGACCCTGGCTTCCGATACTCCGACCTCCTCCCGACCGGGGCCGACGACACGCCGTACCGGCTGCTGACCACCGAAGGGGTGGCGACCTCCACGGTAGACGGCCGGACGTTCCTGACGGTGGCACCGGAGGCGATCCGCATGTTGACCGCGGAGGCGATGCACGACATCGCCCACTACCTGCGCCCGGCGCACCTCGCCCAGCTGCGCAAGATCATCGACGACCCGGAGGCGTCGGGCAACGACCGCTTCGTGGCCCTCGACCTGCTGAAGAACGTGAACATCTCCGCCGGCGGCGTGCTGCCGATGTGCCAGGACACCGGCACCGCGATCGTGATGGGCAAGAAGTCCGAGGGCGTGCTCACCGGCGCCGACGACGGCGAGGCGATCAGCCAGGGCGTCTACGACGCCTACACGAAGCTGAACCTGCGCTACTCCCAGCTCGCGCCGCTGACGACGTACGAGGAGAAGAACACCGGCACCAACCTGCCGGCGCAGATCGAGATCTACTCCACGCCGCAGTCCGTGGGTCCGGACGGGACGTCTCGGCCGGAGTACAAGTTCCTGTTCATGGCCAAGGGCGGCGGGTCGGCCAACAAGTCCTTCCTGTTCCAGGAGACCAAGGCGATCCTGAACCCGACGCGGATGCTGGAGTTCCTCGACGAGAAGATCCGCTCCCTCGGCACGGCCGCCTGCCCGCCGTACCACCTGGCCGTGGTCATCGGCGGCACCTCCGCGGAGGTCGCTCTGAAGACCGCGAAGTACGCCTCGGCGCACTACCTCGACAACCTGCCCACCGAGGGCTCGATGAGCGCGCACGGCTTCCGCGACCTCGAGCTCGAGGAGCAGGTCTTCGAGCTGACCCAGTCCTTCGGGATCGGCGCGCAGTTCGGCGGCAAGTACTTCTGCCACGACGTACGGGTGGTGCGGCTCCCGCGCCACGGGGCGTCGCTCCCGGTCGCGATCGCGGTCTCGTGCTCGGCCGACCGGCAGGCACTCGGCAAGATCACGCCCGACGGTGTCTTCCTCGAGCAGCTCGAGACCGACCCGGCGCACTACATGCCCGACGCGGGGGTGGCCGACGACATCGCCGGAGGCGAGGTGGTCGCGATCGACCTCGAGCAGCCGATGTCGGAGATCCTGGCCGAGCTGACGAAGCACCCGGTGAAGACCCGCCTCTCGCTGACCGGTCCGCTGGTCGTGGCGCGCGACATCGCCCACGCCAAGATCAAGGAGCTGCTCGACGCCGGCGAGGAGATGCCGCAGTACCTCCGCGACCACCCCGTCTACTACGCCGGTCCGGCCAAGACCCCCGAGGGCCTCGCCTCCGGCTCCTTCGGACCGACCACGGCGGGGCGGATGGACTCCTACGTCGAGCAGTTCCAGGCTGCGGGCGGCTCGATGGTGATGCTCGCGAAGGGCAACCGCAGCAAGCAGGTCACGCAGGCCTGCGGGAGCCACGGTGGCTTCTACCTCGGCTCGATCGGCGGGCCCGCCGCGCGGCTGGCCCAGGACTGCATCACCTCGGTCGAGGTCCTCGAGTACGAGGAGCTCGGGATGGAGGCGGTCTGGAAGATCCAGGTCGAGGACTTCCCGGCCTTCATCGTCGTCGACGACAAGGGCAACGACTTCTTCACCGACCCCGGTGGCGCCGTGACCGTGCCGATCACCGGGATCCGGGTGCGCTCGGCCGAGTGAGCCCCGCCGTACGGGGCCGGCGCGCTAGGTAGGCCGGGGGGCCGAGGTCGGGACCGGGTCGGGCGGCGCGTGCTGGTCGACCCGCTCGTGCTCGCGCTGCCGCACGGCCACCCGGATCTGCTCGAGGTTGTTGCGCAGCAGGTCGGCGACGAGCTCGTCGGTGCGCGGGTCGCTGAGCATCTCGATCAGCACCCGCATCGAGGTCTCGGTGACCTCGGAGACGATCGCCTCGTAGCCGGGCAGCTTGCTCACGAGCTTGGCGTTGGGGTCCTTCCGCACCTTCTCCGCGACCATGGCCTTGATCTCGTCGTGGTTCTCCAGCAGCGCGTCGGAGATGTTCTTCGTGTAGTGCCCGGTCTGGATGACGGCAGCCACCTCGTCGAGCACCACGATCGTGAGCGGACGCTTGATCAGCTCGAGCAGCCGGATCGAGAGCCGGCTGGCCCGCCGCAGCACCCAGGGCCGCCGCATCCCGACGCGCACCAGCAGCCCGCCGACCACCGTCGCCAGCACGGACCCGCCGACCAGCAGCGCTCCCACCAGCAGCAGCACCTGCAGCGTGCTGAGCTCCTCGAGCCACTGCGACATCTGCTCTCCGTCCGACGAGATCCAGGCGGTGCACCTGGGGGGTGAGGGGCGCCGCTCGCATGCTACTGACCGTTGCGGCTACGAGCAGGGCGCCAGCTCGGTCGGGTAGTAGTGCCGACGGTCAGCAACCGCCGGCCCGGGGCCGGTCGGTCAGTCGGGGCCGCCGCCGGGGCGGTCGTCGTGGGGACGGGCGTTGGGGCCGGCGGTGCCCTCCTGGGGGCCCTCGGCCTCGGTGTCGGGGTAGCCCGCGGTGGCCTGGTCGGGGTAGATGGTCTCCGGTCCGTCCGCGAGGTTGCCGACCTCGGAGACCTGGCCGCCCTCGTCCGAGTCCTCGCCGCCCTGGTCGGTGGGCTCGCCCGTGTCGCCAGCGGTGTCGCCAGAGGTGTCGCCAGCGGTGTCGCCCGAGGTGTCGTCGGCGGAGGGATCGGCGCTCTGGGGGTCTCCATCAAGGGTCATGGGGGCCCGGTACCCGTTGCGCGACCCGCCACCCCACGACGGTGGCGCGCGGCGCTCACTGCCACGGTGCTGTCGGCGTCTCGGGTTAGGGTCGATCGGTGACTGACTGGCGCATCGAACACGACTCCATGGGCGAGGTCCGGGTGCCGCAGGACGCCCTGTGGCAGGCCCAGACCCAGCGGGCGGTGGAGAACTTCCCGATCAGCGGCACCCCGATCGAGCCGCGGCTGGTCCACGCCCTCGGTCAGGTCAAGGCCGCCGCCGCCCGAGCCAACGGCGAGCTCGGGGTGCTCGAGACCGCGCAGGCCGAGGCGATCGCCACGGCCGCCGGCGCGGTGGCCGCCGGCGAGCACGACGACCAGTTCCCGATCGACGTCTTCCAGACCGGCTCCGGCACGAGCTCCAACATGAACGCCAACGAGGTGATCGCCACCCTCGCCGGCGACGGGGTGCACCCCAACGACCACGTCAACGCCAGCCAGTCGAGCAACGACACGTTCCCGACCGCGATCCACGTGGCCGCGAGCCTGGCCGTGGTCGAGGACCTCGAGCCCGCGCTCGAGCAGCTGGCGGCGTCGTTCGAGGCCAAGGCCACGGAGTTCGCCGACCTCGTGAAGTCCGGTCGCACCCACCTGATGGACGCCACCCCGGTGACGCTGGGCCAGGAGATGAGCGGCTACGCCGCCACCGTGAGGTACGCCGGCGAGCGGCTCGAGAGCGTGCTGCCCCGGGTGCGCGAGCTGCCGCTGGGCGGCACCGCGGTCGGCACCGGCATCAACACCCCCGCGGGCTTCGCGGAGCGGGCGATCAGCGCGCTGTCCGAGGCCACCGGCCAGCCCTTCACCGAGGCGCGCAACCACTTCGAGGCGCAGGGCACCCGCGACTCGCTGGTCGAGCTCAGCGGGGTGCTGCGCACGATCGCGGTCGGTCTCACGAAGATCTGCAACGACCTGCGCTGGATGGGCTCGGGGCCCACGACGGGCCTGGCGGAGATCCACCTGCCCGACCTCCAGCCGGGCTCGAGCATCATGCCCGGCAAGGTCAACCCGGTGCTGCCCGAGGCCACGCTGATGGTCTGCGCCCAGGTCATCGGCAACGACATGACCGTCACGGTCGCCGGAGCCAGCGGCAACTTCGAGCTCAACGTCGCGATGCCGGTCATCGCCCGCAGCGTGCTGGAGTCGGTGCGGCTGCTGGCCTCCGCCAGCCGGCTGCTGGCCGAGCGTTGCGTCGACGGGGTGACCGCCGAGCCCGAGCGGATGCGTCGCTACGCCGAGTCCTCACCGTCGGTGGTGACGCCGCTCAACCGCCACCTCGGCTACGAGACCGCCGCGAAGATCGCCAAACGAGCCCTCGCCGACGGCGCGACGATCCGTGAGACGGTGGTGGCGATGGGCTACCTCGACAACGGCGACCTGACCGAGGAGCAGCTCGACGCAGCCCTCGACGTCGACACGATGACAGGACGTGACTGAGCCGGCATGACGATGGACGACGCGACCGCGGTGCGCGAGCAGTACGCCACCGAGAGCCACCTCGACCTCCGTCGGTCGGTGTGGCTGCCGACGGCCGAGGGCCGCCACCCCGGCTGCGAGGCGCTGACCACGGTCGTGGCCGCCTCACCGGGCCGGGTGCTCGAGGTCGGCTGCGGCACCGGTGAGTTCGCGGCGCGACTCGTCCAGGCCCTGCCCGACGCCGACGTACTCGCCCTCGACCAGTCGCAGCGGCTCGTCGACCTCACGAGCCGTCGCGGTGTGTCGGCCCAGGTCGGTGACGTCCAGGACCTGCCCCTCGACGACGACTCCGTCGACGTGGTCGCCGCCCTCTGGATGCTCTCCCTCGTGCCCGATCTCGACCGTGGCCTGGCCGAGATCCGGCGGGTGCTGCGTCCCGGGGGGATGCTGGTGGCGGTCACCAACGGCGACCACCACCTCGGCGAGCTGCGCCGCGAGGCCGGCGGTCCGCTGATGGTCACCGGCTTCAGCAGCGAGAACGGCGAGGCCGCGCTGCGCGGCCACTTCGACGACGTACGCCGGGAGGACTTCGCGACGCGCGCCGTCTTCCCCGACCACGCCACCGCGATGGCCTACCTCCGCTCCTCCCTCGAGAAGGTCAGCTGGTCGCTGCCGCCGTTCGAGGGAGCGCGCGAGTACGCCGGCCACGCGACCCTCTTCGTCGCCTCGTGACCCCGCCCGGCCCGCCCCCGCGCGTCCGCGGGCGTGCGAGTTACCAGCGTCTGCTGGTAAGTCGTCGCTCCTGGGCCTCCACAACAGCCCAGAAGCGTCGGAGTACCAGCAGATGCTGGTATCTCGCATGAGCGGGACCAGCGACGAGGTGCGGGCGTACTGGGACGGCGAGGCGGCGCGGTTCGACGACGAGCCGGACCACGGGCTGCGCGACCCACGCACCCGTGAGGCGTGGGCCGGGCTGCTGGCCCGGCACCTGCCGCAGCCCCCCTGCGACGTGGTCGACCTCGGGTGCGGCACGGGCACGCTGTCGCTGGTGCTGGCCGACGCGGGTCACCGGGTGCGCGGGCTGGACCTCTCCCCCGCGATGGTGGCGGCAGCCCGGACCAAGACCGTCGGTACGTCGGTGGAGGTGGTGGAGGGCGATGCGGCGCGGCCGCCGTACGAGCCGGGCTCCGCCGACGTCGTGCTCTGCCGGCACGTCCTGTGGGCGCTGCCCGACCCCGCCGCGGCTCTCTCACGTTGGGTGAGCCTGCTGCGGCCCGGTGGCCGTCTGCTGCTGGTCGAGGGACGCTGGCACACCGGGGCGGGTCTCGCCGCCGACGAGTGCCGTCGCCTCGTCCTGGAGCACCGTTCGGTCGCCGAGGTCCACCCGCTCCCCGACGACGTCTACTGGGGCGGCCCGATCACCGACGAGCGCTACCTGCTGGTCAGCACCCGCTAGTGAGCCAGTCGGCCGGCGGACCGGCCGGCCGGCCGGTCGATCAGTACCAGCCGACGGACTCGCTGTGCGCCCAGGCGCCGCAGGGGCTGCCGTAGCGGTCCTGGATGTAGCCGAGGCCCCAGCGGATCTGGGTCACCGGGTTGGTGGCCCAGTCGGCGCCGGCCGAGGCCATCTTCGAGCCCGGCAGCGACTGCGGGATGCCGTAGGCGCTGGACGTCGGGTTGTCGGCCGTGACGTTCCAGCCCGACTCGCGGGTGTAGAGCGAGTCGAGGCAGCCGAACTGGTCGCTGGAGAAGCCGTACTCCCCGAGCAGCGCCCGGGCGATGTCGCGCGGGTCGGAGTCGGAGAGGTTCTGCTCGCCGGACACGGCGGCCACGCGCTCGTCTCCCAGCGCGGCCTCCTTGTCGGGGTCGGTGACCTCGCGGCGGTCGGCCGAGCGGGACACCGCCTGCGTGCGCTCGCCCACCTCGGCGGCCTGCGGCTCGGCCTCGGACGCGCTCGCCGGGCCCGCTGCGGCGGCCAGGGAGGCGCCGAGGGTGTCCTGGTCGGCGTCCGCGGCGGCGCTGCTCACCGCACCGGGCGAGGCCAGCAGGCCACCGGAGATCGTGACGCCGGTCGCGGCGGCGGCCACGGACGACAGGACGACGGTGGTGCGCAGCGCGCTGCGCGGTGCCTCCAGCAACGTGGATCGGGTGGGCGCAGCGCGGTGGGTGGGAACGTGCTTGACGTGCTTCGACACAGGCTGAGGAATCCCTGGAGTAGGCGACGTTGACGGGGGACCGGGAGTGACGCGGGCGGCCGAGGCACCCGAAGGTCACGAACAGATCACGGAACAGCCTGCCCGACCGGGACGGCAGACACAAACTGAGCCGCCCCCGCCGGTGGAGACGGCCGCCTCACCCGTCACACGGGTCACACGGAGCGTCCGCAGACCCGGTCTCGTGGCTCGGGCCCGAGGGCCCTCGCACCTCGGCCAGTGCCGCCGCCGCTCAGACCGTCATGTTCTCCAGCATCTCGGTGACCAGGGCTGCGATCGGGGAGCGCTCGGAGCGCGTGAGCGTCACGTGCGCGAACAGCGGGTGGCCCTTGAGCTTCTCGATCACCGCCACCACCCCGTCGTGGCGGCCCACCCGCAGGTTGTCGCGCTGGGCGACGTCGTGGGTGAGCACCACCTTGGAGTTCGCCCCGATCCGCGAGAGGACCGTGAGCAGCACGTTGCGCTCCAACGACTGGGCCTCGTCGACGATCACGAACGCGTCGTGCAGGGACCGACCACGGATGTGGGTCAACGGCAGCACCTCGAGCATCCCGCGGTCGAGCACCTCGTCGATCACGTGGCTGGAGGTCATCGCCCCCAGGGTGTCGAACACCGCCTGGCCCCACGGCGACATCTTCTCCGACTCCGACCCGGGCAGGTAGCCGAGCTCCTGACCGCCGACCGCGAACAGCGGGCGGAAGACGACGACCTTCTTGTGCTGGCGGCGCTCGAGCACCGCCTCCAGCCCGGCGCACAGCGCCATCGCCGACTTGCCGGTGCCGGCGCGACCCCCGAGCGAGACGATGCCGACCTCGGGGTCGAGCAGGAGCTCCAGCGCGATCCGCTGCTCGGCCGAGCGTCCGTGGATGCCGAAGGCCTCCCGGTCACCACGGACGAGGTGGACCTGCTTGTCCGGCCCGACCCGCCCCAGGGCCGTGCCCCGGTCGGAGAGCAGCACGAGCCCCTGGTGGCACGGCAGGTCGCGCACCGACTCGAGGTCGAGGCTGCCGTCCTCGTAGAGCGCGTCGAGGTCGTCGGCGGCCACCTCGACCTCGGCCATGCCGGAGTAGCCGGTGTCGGAGTCGCCCGTGGCCTCCCCGCGGTACTCCTGGGCGTCCAAGCCCACGGCGGAGGCCTTGATCCGCAGCGGGAGGTCCTTGGAGACCAGGGTGACGTCGTACCCCTCGTCGGCGAGGTTGCGGGCCACGGCGAGGATCCGGGTGTCGTTGTCGCCGAGCCGGAAGCCCGACGGCAGCGAGGTCGGGTCGGTGTGGTTGAGCTCGACCCGGAGCGTGCCCCCGACGTCGCCGACCGGCACGGGCTCGTCGAGGCGGCCGTTGACGACCCGCAGCTCATCGAGCATCCGCAGGGCGCTGCGGGCGAAGAACCCGAGCTCGGGGTGGTGGCGCTTGCCCTCGAGCTCGCTGATCACCACGACCGGCAGCACCACCTCGTGCTCGTCGAAGCGCCGCAACGCCCCGGGGTCTGCGAGCAGCACGCTGGTGTCGATGACGTAGGTCCTGACCTGGCTCTCGCTCACGGGAGGCTCCTCAACCCGGACCGCGCGCGCACCCGACGCCGGTCCGTCCGTCACATCAGATGGACCGGGACCCGACCAGCAGCCGGGCCCGAACGCCGGAGTGCCGGCGTCCTCCCCCACGCCAGGCGGTGACCTGGAGCGGTGAGTAGGTCGTGACGTGTCACGAACGGGCCTCCCGATGACGACGGGCTTCCCCACCCGTCCTTGCCGTCGAAACTACGACCCGGACCCGCACGGAACGGGGCGACACGCCCGAACGGAGGGTGGCCGGTGCAGACCCGGACGGCGCCGGCTGGCTCCGGGGTCAGGCGCCGTGGCGGCGCTCGCGCAGGGCGTAGGCCCGGATCGCGCGGAGGAAGTCGACCCGGCGGAAGTCGGGCCAGTAGGCGTCGCAGAAGTAGAACTCCGACTTGGCGCTCTGCCAGAGCAGGAAACCGCCCAGGCGCTGCTCGCCCGAGGTGCGGATCACCAGGTCGGGGTCGGGCTGGCCCTTGGTGTAGAGGTGGTCGGAGATGTGCTCGACGTCGAGCACCGCGGCGAGCTCCTCGAGCGTGGTGCCCTTCTCCGCGTGCTCGTAGAGCAATGAGCGCACGGCGTCGGCGATCTCGCGCCGACCGCCGTAGGGCACCGCGATGTTGACCAGCATGCCGTCGACGTCACGGGTGTCCTCGGCCGCCTTCTTCAGCCGCTCGGCGGTCGCGGCCGGCAGCAGGTCGAGCGCGCCGACCGGGTGGAGCCGCCAGCGCCGCTGGACGGCCAGGGAGGCCACCGCCTCCTCGATGATCTGCAGCAGCGGGGCGAGCTCGCGCTCGGGGCGGTTGAGGTTGTCGGTGGACAGCAGCCACAGCGTGACGACCTCGATGCCGACCTCGTCGCACCACCCGAGGAGCGGCTCGATGTTCGCAGCGCCGGCCCGGTGACCGTGGGCGGTGTCGCGGCCGACCGCACGGGCCCAGCGCCGGTTGCCGTCGAGCATGACCCCCACGTGCTGGGGCAGGTGGTCGGGCATCCGGCGCAGCAGGCGTCGCTCGTACGCCGGGTAGAGCACCCGCCGCACGCCACGCTTCCAGTCCGCCACGACCCTCATGCTAGCGAGGTGGGATTCCGCGCACTCGACTTCGCGACGACCCGACGTCGGCTACGGTCGCAGGATGAGTGACTCGATCCGTGCCGGCCTGGAGACGCTGGGCGACACCTTGACCGAGACCCTGGCGGAGGTCAAGCCCCGTCTGCGCGGCTGGTTGCACCTCAGCATCACGCCACTCACCTTGGCCGCCGGCATCGTCCTGGTCGTGCTGTCGCCCACCGCCGCCACCCGCATCGGGTCGGCCCTCTTTGCCGGATCGGCGCTGCTGCTCTTCGGCGTGTCGGCGATCTACCACACCGGGACGTGGTCGCCCCGGACGTGGGCGGTGCTGCGCCGCCTCGACCACGCCAACATCTTCCTGCTCATCGCGGGCTCCTACACGCCGTTCAGCCTGATCCTGCTCGAGGGCACCGAGCGGGTCGTGCTGCTCTCGGTGGCCTGGTCCGGTGCGCTCCTCGGGGTGCTCTTCCGGGTCCTCTGGACAGACGCGCCGCGCTGGCTCTACACCCCGATCTACATCGCGCTGGGCTGGGCGGCCGTCTTCTTCATCCCCGGCTTCTTCCGCGGCGCCACCGAGCTCGGCATGGGGGTCGGGACGGCGATCTTCGTGCTCATCGTGACCGGCGGGGCGCTCTACACGCTCGGCGGGATCGTCTACGGCTTCCAGCGGCCGAACCCGTGGCCCCGCTGGTTCGGCTTCCACGAGGTCTTCCACACCTTCACGATCCTGGCCTTCGTCTCCCACTACGTCGGCATCTCGCTGGCGACGTACGCCCTGCGCTGACCCGGAGCCGCCGCGCCGTGCCTACGGCTGCGCGATCGTGGTGCCCCGTCCGTGCAGCACCGTCATCATGGTGCCCAGCTGCTGCTCGTGCTTCTCCGTGCGCCGGAACGACGTCAGCGGCATCAACGGCTTGAACCGCTGGCGCGCGATGGCCTTGGCGTAGGTGAACTCCCGCAGTCCGTCGGGCCCGTGGATGCGTCCGAAGCCGGAGTCGCCGACCCCGCCGAAGGGCAGCGACGGGACGGCCGCGAAGGTGATCACGCCGTTGATCGCGGTCATCCCGGAGCGGATCTGCTCGGCGATCTCCATGCCCCGCGCCTTGGCGAAGACCGTCGAGCCGAGGCCGTACCTGCTGGCGTTGGTGAGGGCGATCGCCTCGTCCATGTCGCGCACCCTGGCCACGGTGACGGTCGGGCCGAAGGTCTCCTCGCAGACCGCCTCGGAGTCCTCGGGCACGTCGACGAGCACGGTGGGCTGCACGTAGCGCTCCCCCACGGACGCGACCCCGCCCACGACCGCCCGGCCGCCGCGGTCGAGCGCGTCCTGGATGTGGCTGCGGATGATGCCGAGCTGCTTGGGCATCGTGATCGGCCCGAGCTGGGCGCCTGCGGTGTCGTCGGCCCGCAGCTCGCGGGCCCGCTCGGTGAGCGAGGCGAGGAACGTGTCGTAGACGCGCTCGTGGACGTAGACCCGCTCGACGCCCGTGCAGGTCTGGCCGGCGTTGGCGTAGGCGCCCCACAGCGTGGCGTCGACCGCAGCCTCGAGGTCGGCGTCGGCGTCGACCAGGACGGCGTCCTTGCCGCCGGCCTCGATGACGACCGGGGTCAGTGTCTCCGCGCAGGCCGCCATCACCTTCTTGCCGGTCGCGGTGGACCCGGTGAAGGCGATCTTGTCGACGCCGGCGTGGCAGAGCGCGGCGCCGGTCTCGCCCAGCCCGGTGACGACCTGGAGGACCGGACGGCCCACCGTCTCCAGGAACGTCCGGGCCAGCCACTCACCGACGCCGGGCGTGAGCTCGGAGGGCTTGAAGACCACGGCGTTGCCGGCGGCCAGCGCGTAGGCGATCGAGCCCATCGGGGTGAACACCGGGTAGTTCCAGGGGCCGATGACGCCGACGACACCGAGCGGTCGGTACTCGACCGTGGAGGCCTGGTTGGCCATCAGCAGCCCCGACGAGACCCGGCGCCGCTTGAGGTGCTTGCCGGCGTGGCCCGCGGCCCAGGCCAGGTGGTCGATGGCCAGCGCGGCCTCGAGCATCGCGTCGCCGTGCGGCTTGCCGGTCTCGCGGTGGACGACGTCGGCCAGCTGGGCCAGGCGACGCGTGATCGCGCCCTTCCAGGCCGAGAGCCGCTCGTCGCGCTCGGCGAACGTCAGGGCCGACCACCACGCAGCCTCCTCGTGGGCCCGCGCCACCGCCGCTCGGACCTCCGCCTCGCCGTGCACCGGGTGCGTGGCGACCACGTCGCCGGTCGCCGGGTCGAGGGAGTCGAAGGTCCGGGGGCCGCTCTGCTCGGTCGGGTCGGTGGCGCGCTCGTGCGTGGTCGTCATCGGTCACTCCTGATCAGGTCGACCGCCTTCTCGGCGATCATGATGGTGGGGGCGTTGGTGTTGCCGCGCGGCACGGCCGGCATCACCGAGGCGTCGACGACCCGCAGCCCCTCGACGCCGCGCACCGCGAGCGTCGGGTCGACGACGGCGTCGTCGCCGGTGCCCATCGCGCAGGTCGAGACCGGGTGGTAGAGCGTCTGGGCCCAGTCGCGGATGTGCTGGAGCAGGTCGTCGTCGCTGGGGTTGCTCGGCAACCGCCACGGTCGGTCGAGCAGCCCGGCCAGCTCGCCCTGGTTGCAGATGTCCCAGGTGAGCCGGGCGCCGGCCAGCATCGCGTCGAGGTCGGTCTGGTCCTCGAAGTACGCCGCGTCGATGGCGGGGTGCCAGGCGGGGTCGGCCGAGCGCAGCCGGACCGAGCCCCGGCTCTGCACCGAGACCAGGGTCGGCGCGGCGGTGAACATCTGGTGGGTCGGCTCGCGCAGGCCGTTGTCGTAGAAGCCGGACGGCGCCGCGTGGATCTGGATGTCGGGCGCGGCCAGGCCGTCGCGACTGGAGAAGAAGGCCCCGGCCTCGCCGACGTTGGAGGACAGCGGCCCGGTGCCCCGCGCCTTCCACCGCACGACGTTGCGCAGGTTGTTGAGCTGGGCCAGGTCGGTGGTGCCCCGGGTGTACCAGAGCATCGGGACGACCGGGTGGTCCTGCAGGTTGCTGCCCACCCCGGGCAGCTCGACCCTCGACTCGACGCCGACCTCGGCCAGGTGGGCGCCCGGACCGATCCCGGAGAGCATCAGCAGCTGGGGGCTGTTGACCGCACCGCCGGCCAGCAGGACCTCGCGGCGCGCGGTGACGGAGTGCTCGGCGCCGTGCTGGCGGAACGTGACCCCGGTGCAGCGCTCGCCCGTCAGGTCGAGGCGGGTCGCGAAGGCCCCGGTGGCGACGGTGAGGTTCGGTCGGCTGCGCGCGGGCTGGAGGTAGGCATCGTTGGTCGACCACCTCCGACCGCCCTTGCAGGTGACCTGGTAGAGCCCGGCCCCCTCCTGCTCGGCGCCGTTGAAGTCGTCGGTGGGCTTGTGGCCGGCGCTGACCGCGCTGCTGACGAACGCGTGCGAGAGCTCGTGGCTGTAGGAGCGGTCCTCGACGTGCACGGGCCCGTCCTGGCCGTGCCACCGCCCACCCAGCCGGGTGTTGCCCTCGGAGCGGACGAAGTAGGGCAGCACGTCGTCGTGGCCCCAGCCGGAGGCGCCGTGCTGGTCGCGCCAGGAGTCGTAGTCGGCGTGGTTGCCGCGGATGTAGATCATCGCGTTCATCGAGGAGCAGCCCCCGAGCGCCTTCATCCGCGGCCAGAAGGCGCGGCGGCCCTCCAGCTGCTTCTGCTCGGTCGTGGAGTAGTTCCAGTCCCACTTGGTCTTGAACAGGGCCGGGAACGCCGCCGGGATGGAGATCTCGTCGGCCTCGGCCTCTCCTCCGGCCTCCAGCAGGAGCACGCTGGTGCGGGCCTCCTCGCTGAGCCTGGCAGCGAGCACGGCGCCGGCGCTTCCGGCGCCGACGATGATGTAGTCGTACGTGTCGTCGGTCACGCCCAGAACCTAGCCGGTGCCCGCACATGCCGCCGCGGCGTCATCGACCTGCGTCGGCGGGAAGCCGACGACGGGGTCAGCGGGTTTCCCGGACAGCCCCTCGTGGCGCCGGCCCTCGCGGAGGGCCTGGCACGCTGGCTGGAGGCCGACCACCCGACGAACCCTCGTCCCCCCCGACCGACAGGACCACCGTGACCCGGACGACCGCCCTCAAGGCCACCGCGCTCGCGACCCTCGTGGTCCTCGCGGTGGTGCTCGCCGTCCGTTTCGGGACCCCTGACGTCGCGGGGCTGCGCGACCGGGTCGAGGCCGCAGGTGCGTGGGGTCCGGCCCTGTACGTCCTCCTCTACGCGCTGCTCGCCCAGATCCCCTCCCCCATGAGCGTGGTGACCATCGCCGGCGGGGCACTCTTCGGACTCTGGACGGGGGCGGGCCTGGTGCTGCTCGGCGCGATGCTCGCCGCGACGGCGTCGTTCGCCCTGGGGCGGGTCCTGGGCCGCGACGCGGTCGACCGCTTCATCCAGGGCCGGCTCGCCCGGGTCGACGCGGTGCTGCGCGACCACGGCCTGGCCGCGGTCCTGGTGGTGCGCCTGGTGCCGCTGTTCCCCTTCTTCGCCGTCAACTACGCCTCGGGTCTCTCCGGGGTGCGGCTGCGGCACTACCTGCTCGGCAGCGCCATCGGGATGGTGCCCGGCGTCGTGGCCTACACCGCCGTCGGCGCCTTCGGCTCCGACCCCCTGGGCCTGCTCGCCGCGGTCTCGGGCCTGGTCCTGCTCGTCGTCGCCGGCGGTTGGTGGGGTCGCCGCCTCGAGCGGCGCCACCCCCGGCTCGGGCTGGCCGTCGACGGCGCCGGCTCGTGAGCCGGTGGCGTCCAGGGGCCGGTACGGTCCTCCGATGACGACCTCACGCACCGCGGTCCGCCACGAGCAGGTGCGCTTCACCGGCTCCTCCGGTGAGGTGCTGGTCGGCACCCTCGACCTGCCGGGGGGCCCGCCGCTCGCCACGGCGCTCTTCGCGCACTGCTTCACCTGCAGCCGTGAGTCCCACGCTGCCTCCCGCATCTCGACCCAGCTGGCCGAGCTCGGCATCGCCGTGCTCCGCTTCGACTTCACCGGGCTGGGCGCCTCGGAGGGCGACTTCGCCGAGACGACGTTCACCAGCAACCTGGGCGACCTCGAGGCCGCCGCGGCCTGGCTGGCCGAGCACCACGGTGGTCCCGACCTGCTCGTCGGCCACTCGTTGGGCGGCGCCGCAGTGATCGCCGTGGCCGAGCGGCTCCCGTCGGTGAAGGCCGTCGCGGTGGTGGGCGCCCCGGCCAGCCCCGCCCACGTCGGTCACCTGCTCGAGGGAGCCGAGCCCACCGACGACGGCCACCTCGAGGTCGCGATCGGCGGGCGCGTGCTGCACGTGGCCGCCTCGCTCGCCGAGGACCTCGAGGAGCAGCCCCAGCACGAGCGGATCGCCGCCCTCAAGCGTCCCCTGCTCGTCCTGCACTCCCCCGTCGACGAGGTCGTCGGCATCGACGAGGCCCGCAAGGTCTACGAGGCCGCGCGGCACCCCAAGTCCTTCGTCTCCCTCGACGGCGCCGACCACCTGCTGTCGCGGGCGGCCGACTCGCAGTTCGCAGCCGCGGTGATCGCCACCTGGGCCACGCGCTACCTGGCGCCGGTCACGGCGGCGGCTGCCGGCGACTCGCCCCAGGGCACCGTCGGCGCGGGCACCGCCGGCGAGGGCACGGTGGTGGTCCGGGAGCAGTCGGCCGAGGAGGGCTTCGCCCATGTCGTGACCGCCTCCGGACACAGCTGGCTGCTCGACGAGCCGCTCGCGGTGGAGGGCGGCGACACCGGCCCCAACCCCTACGACAGCCTCCTGGCCGCTCTGGGCGCCTGCACCTCGATGACGATGCGCATGTACGCGCGGCGCAAGGGGTGGGCCTACGGCACCACCGAGGTCACGCTGACCCATGAGCGGGTGCACGCGAAGGACTGCGCCGAGTGCGAGACGACGGCGGGGCAGGTCGACCGGATCCACCGCGAGATCGTGCTGGACGACGCCCTCTCCGAGGAGCAGCGCACCGCCCTGCTGCGGATCGCCGACCGGTGCCCGGTGCACCGGACGCTGACCCGCGAGGTCGTGATCAGCACCACCAGCCGCTGACGCCCGCTCAGGCGGCGCGGCCGACGACGTACCCGAGAGCGGCGCCGGCCAGGGCACCCGCAGGCGCCCCGACCGCGTAGAGCACGGCGAGCCCGGTCCGGCGCCGGCGCCCCAGCCCCACCAGCTCGACCGCGAAGGCGCTGCAGGTCGTGAAGGCGCCGCAGAAGCCGGTGCCGAGCAGCAGCAGCACCTCGAGGGAGACCGCCCCGGCGTCGTGCGCGCCCAGCAGCACGCCCAGCAGCAGGCTGCCGAGCAGGTTCACCGTCAGCGTCCCCACCGCGAACGGCGTGCTCCGCCCCGCCTGGAGGCCCCGGTCGAGCAGGTAGCGCGCCGGAGCGCCCGCCGCGGCCCCCAGGCAGACCAGCCACCACGGGCTCACGGGGCGACCTGCGAGGTCTGCTCGCGCCCCAGCAGGGTCTCGACCAGCACCATGCCCAGCAGGGCCGCCAGCACGGCTCCGACGACCGTCCCGCCGAGGTAGAGCGCGGCCAGCCCCACCTGCTCCCGCTCGAGCAGCGACCGGCCTTGCGCGGCGTACGCCGAGAAGGTCGTGAACCCGCCGAGCACTCCCGTGCCGAGGACCGGGCGCACCAGCGGGTGGGCGACGCGGAGCGCGATCCAGGCCACCAGCGCGCCGAGCAGGAACGACCCGGTCACGTTCGTGACGAACGTGGCGGTCGGGAACCCGGCGTCAGGGGACCAGAGGCGCTCGAGGGCGTAGCGGCCGGCGGCACCGACCGCGCCGCCTGCCGCGACGCCCAGCAGCAGCCGTCCGAGCGGAGCCGCCGGGCGGTCACCCACAGACGCTGCGACCGCGGTCGAGGACCCGCCCCGACGTGGCCACGTACTTCCAGGTGTAGCGCCGAGGGCTGAGTCGCAGCTGGAGGACGCCGAACCGCGTGTTCTGGCGGAAGCGCGTGGCGCCGTTGCGGCGACCGAAGCCGTAGAGGGACTTGCCCCCGGTGCCGACGACGAAGGACTGCAAGCCGGAGGCACTCACCCGTCCGCGCGCGGACCGAGGGGCGAAGCGCTCGTAGTGGTGGTCGTGGCCGGCCAGGGCGACGTCGACGCCGTTGACGGCCGCCGCCCGCCACAGCGGCGCGACCAGCCGCTGGTTGCCGTGATCGCCGGTCGACCATCGGGGGTGGTGCTGGGCGACGAGCGAGCAGCGGGTCGGGTGTCGACGCAGGTCACGGGCGAGCCAGCGCGCCTCGGCCCGGCAGGAGATCAGCTCGCAGTTGGAGTCCAGGAGGTAGAGCCGCCAGCCGGCCAGGGTCCGGACGTAGGGCCGATCGGGCTCGGCGTCGACCCCGGGGTTCCCCTCGAAGTAGTCGGCGTACCCGGTCGCTCCCGAGGTGCGGTAGTCGTGGTTGCCGGGCACCGGCAGGGTCCTGGCCATCAGCGGGCCCCAGCTCTTGTCGTAGGAGCCGAGGTACTCGGGCAGGGCGCCGGACTCGTACTGCAGGTCGCCCAGCCCGATGATGACCGCGGGGTCGAGCCGCGTGGTCAGGGCCGCGGTGTCGGCCTGACGGCAGGTCGTCCGGGTCGGGCGCTGCCCCGGCGCACAGGCGACGTCGCCGACCGCGACGACGACCGCCGTACGAGACCCGGCGGCCGTCGGGGTCGGGTCCGCGGGCTGCGTGCCCGCGGGTGACCCGGTCTCACCGGCCGACAGGGCCACCGCGGGGTCGGGCAGGGGCTCGGCCGAGGACGAGGACGAGGACCCGCACGCCGCCAGGGCGAGCGCGCCCGACACGGTCAGGGCCAGCACCGCTCGCAGCGGAGCAGGTCGGGTGGATCGCGGCATGCGGGCCCCTCGTCGTCGGTCGGGACCGCAGTCCGGTCCTCCGGTGGTCCCGGCCCATCCTCTCCCGGATCGGTGCGCCCGTCATGAGCTCACGACGGCGTGGCGGATCCGGACGGCTGGCGCGGACCGGTCAGACCCGGCTGAGCAGCACCTTCGTGGTGAACTCGGCGGCGCGTCGGTCGAACTCCCGGCCGTGGCGCAGCATCGCGTGCTTGCCGCCCGGGATCCGGACGAACTCCACCTCGGTGGACCGCGAGATCCGCGAGGCCACCGCCGCGGCGCGCTCGGGCGGAGCGATGCGGTCCTGACCGCCGTGGACCACCAGCACCTGGCGCCCGCTGAGGTCGGCGGTGTCGGTGGGATAGACCCAGGGGTTGAGCGCCACGACCGAGACGACCCCCTCGCTCGCGCCGGCGAGCAGGGCCGCACGACCACCCAGCGAGTGCCCGACCAGCCCGACCGGGACGGCGCCGTACCGCTCGCGGACCTGGGCCAACGCCCAGGCGACGTCGTCCAGCGGCGTGTGCTCGGCGTCCCAGCCCCGGTAGGAGTTCAGCAGCCGGAGCACCGCGACCCGGCCGCGGCCGGCGCGCGCGACCGCGTGCGCGGTCGGCACCATGCGCAGCACGGAGAGCTGGGTGGGGCTCACCGCGACCCGAGCGGCGCGCGAGGCCCCGCCGTGCAGCACGAGGACGACCGCGGAGGGATCGGAGGGAGAGGAGACCGTCACCAATCGGGGGGAGGTTGGCATGGCCCCATTCTCCGCTACGGCTGGTTGGCCCCGAGCCCGGGTCAGGGCCGAGGCGTAGGCTCAGCAGATGGCCACCATCGAGCTGACCAGCGACAACTTCGAGACCCACGTGCGTGACGACGCGATCCTGCTCGTCGACTTCTGGGCGGGGTGGTGCGGGCCCTGCCAGCAGTTCGCCCCGACCTACGAGGCCGCGTCCGAGGCGCACCCCGACATCACCTTCGGCTCGATCGACACCGAGTCGCAGCGCGAGCTGGCCGCGGCCGCGGGCATCTCCTCCATCCCGACGCTGATGGCCTACCGCGACGGGATCCTCGTCTACGCCAAGCCCGGTGCGCTCCCCCCGGCCGGGCTCGCCAAGGTGATCAGCGGCGTCCGCGCCCTCGACATGGACGACGTACGTCGTCAGGTCGCCGAGGCCGCGAGGAAGAGCGACGAGCAGACGGGCTGACCGGTCGCTGCTACTCGGAGGGTGAGGGCCCCGGCCGCTCGGGCCGTTGCGGGTCCTCCGCCTGCGGGATGGTCGGGCGGGGCTTCTTGGTGGACGGGTCGTAGAGACCCATCTCCTCGGCCTTCTCCACGTTGCGCAGCCGCTTCACGAGGCTGAGCCCGAGCACCACGATCGCCAGGATCAGCAGCCCGAACAGGGCGAACGCCGTCCACCCCGCCTTGACGTCCTCGGGCTCCGGCGTCGGGTCGCTCAGCCGGACCACGAGGCCGTGCACCGAGCGGGCCACGAGCGGCGGGGTGGTGCTGAGCAGATCGGCGAAGAGCATGGGTGCAGTCTCTCAGGCAGGGTCGGCGATGCCGGCGAAGAGGTCGTCCTCGGGCAGCTCGCTGGCGACGTGGCTCACGACGAGCTCGAAGTCCTCGGTGGGCCAGACCCGCTCCTGCAGCTCGCGCGGCACCGCGAACCAGAAGCCGTCGGGGTCGATCTGGGTCGCGTGCGCCAGCAGCGCCTGGTCGCGCACGCCGAAGTAGTCTCCGCAAGGGACCCGGGTGGTGATCCGCGCGTCCCACTCCGGCTCGGGCTTCCACTCCTCGAGCCGCTTGGCCCACGGCGACTCCAGCCCGTGGTCGAGCATCGCCTGGTGCAGCGCCTCCATGCGGGGCCGGTTGAACGAGTGGTGGTAGTAGAGCTTCAGCGGCTGCCACGGCTCGCCGGCGTCGGGATAGCGGTCCGGGTCGCCGGCCGCCTCGAAGGCCACCACGCTCACCTCGTGGCACTTGACGTGGTCGGGGTGGGGATAGCCCCCGCGCTCGTCGTACGTCGTCACCACGTGGGGGCGGAAGGCGCGGATCAGCCGCACCAGCCGCTCGGCGGCCTCCTCGATGGGCACCAGGCCGAAGCAGCCCTCGGGCAGCGGGGGCTTGGGGTCGCCGTCGGGCCACCCGGAGTCGACGAACCCCAGCCAGTCCTGGCGGACCCCGAGGATGTCGCGGGCGCGCTCCATCTCCTGGCGCCGGACCTCGCTGATGTTCGCGAGCACGTCGGGGCGGTCCATCTTGGGGTTGAGGATCGAGCCGCGCTCGCCGCCGGTGCAGGTCGCGACGTGCACGTCGACCCCTTCGGCGACGTACCGCGCGGTGGAGGCGGCACCCTTGCTGGACTCGTCGTCCGGGTGGGCGTGCACGTGCATCAGCCGGTAGCCGGCCCGGGGTCGGGCGGACGTCGGACGGTCGGGGGGCGCTGGCGCGGGGTGCTGCGACACCCCGTCATCGTAGGTGTCACCCTGAAGGGGTGAGCTCACCGGACCATCTCGCCCAGCGGTACGGCGCCCCCTCGCGCGGGCGTCGTCGACTGCTGCTCGGTGCCTGCGCGGCCTTGGTGGCGATGTTCGCGGCGTGGCTGGCCTGGACCACCGTGGTGCACTCGAACCCGCGGGTCAGCTCCGAGCTGGTCACCTTCGACGTGGTCGACGACCACACCGCCGTGGCCACGGTGCAGGTCCAGCTCAGCGACGACCTCGCGGCCGGGCTGCGCGACGGCACCGCGGGCGCGTCGTGCACCCTGCGCGCCTTCGCCGAGGACCACAGCACCGTCGGCGAGCTCACGTGGACCCCCGGCCCCGGGTCCGGCAGCACCGAGCTGACCATCCGGACCGAGCGGCTCGCCACGTCCGTGGAGGGCCTGGGATGCACCACCGAAAGCCAGCCGCGACCCCGCTGAGCTGGACGTGCTGGACCCGCTTGGTAAACTGCTCGTTCTGACCGTCCCGCAGGGCCGACCAGGAAGGTGGCCCGCGAACTCTCGACGTGCGAGATGTGCCGTTCCCGGGCACCCGGCGTCGACCGAGACCCTGATCCATCGCTTTACAGGAGTACGCCCATGACCCAGTCGTCCGAGCAGAGCAAGATCTGGCTCACCCCCGATGCACACGAGAAGCTGCAGGCCGAGCTCGAGCACCTCAAGGGCCCGGCGCGCCACGAGATCATCGCGCGGATCAGCGCCGCTCGCGACGAGGGCGACCTGAAGGAGAACGGCGGCTACCACGCGGCCAAGGACGACCAGGGCAAGCTCGAGGGCCGGATCCGTCAGCTCGAGGACATGCTCCGTCGGGCCGAGGTCGGCGAGACCCCTCCCGACGACGGGATCGTCGAGCCCGGGATGCTCGTCACCTACAAGTTCGTCGGCGACGACGACGACGAGGCCGACACCTTCCTGCTCGGCGCCCGCGAGATCGAGGACGTCACCAGCGACCTGAAGGCCTACTCGCCGCAGTCCCCGCTCGGTGCCGCCATCCTCGGCAAGAAGCAGGGCGACCACGCGAGCTACGAGGTCAACGGCAAGACCCTCGAGGTCGAGATCCTCGAGGCGCACCCCTACACCGGCGCCTGAGCCTCACCTCTCGCGGGGCCGGCTCCGGTCAGGTCACTGCGCGACGCGGTAGCCGCTCTCGCGCAAGCGGGCCAGGACGGTCTCGGCGTGCGGCGTGCCGCGGGTCTCGAGCTGGAGCTGCACCTCGACCTCGTCGAGGTGCAGCGTCGGTGAGATCCGCTCGTGGGCGACCTCGAGCACGTTGGCGCCCGCCGCGCTGACCTCGGTGAGCAGGTGGGCGAGCCCTCCCGGCACGTCGGGGATGGTCACGTGGAGGTTGAGGTAGCGGCCTGCGGCGGCCATGCCGTGCCGGATCACCTTGCCCAGCAGCAACGGGTCGATGTTGCCGCCGGAGAGCACGGCGACGGCCGGTGTACCGAAGGCGGTCGGCGCGTCGAGCAGGGCGGCCACCGCGGCCGCGCCGGCGGGCTCGACGACCACCTTGGCCCGCTCGACCAGGGCGAGCAGCGCCCGCGACAGCGACTCCTCCGAGACGGTGAGGATCTCGTCGACGTGGTCGCGGACCAGCCCGAAGGTCAGGTCGCCCGGCAGCCCGACGGCGATGCCGTCGGCCATCGTCTTCATGCTGGTGAGCCCGACGGGACGACCGGTGGCCAGCGAGCTCGGGTAGGCCGCGGCACCCGCCGCCTGCACTCCCACCACGCGGACGTCGGGGTTGAGCGCCTTGACCGCCAGGGCGATGCCGGCCAGCAGACCACCGCCACCCGTGGGAACGAGCACGGTGCGGGTGTCGGGGGCCTGCTCCAGGATCTCGAGCCCGGCGGTGCCCTGTCCGACCACGACGTCGGCGTGGTCGAAGGGGTGGATCAGCACGGCGCCGGTGCGCTCGGCGAAGGCCCGGGCCGTCGCCAGCGCCTCCTCGAGGTTGCGGCCGTCGAAGACCACCTCGGCGCCGTACCCCCGGGTGGCCTTCTCCTTCGGGATCGGGGCCCCCTCGGGCATGAAGACCGTCGCGCGGATGCCGAGCAGCTGCGCGGCCAGCGCGACGCCCTGGGCGTGGTTGCCGGCCGAGGCGGCGACGACACCGCGGGCTCGCTCCGGCTCGGTGAGCCGCGCCATCCGGACGTAGGCGCCGCGGATCTTGAACGACCCGGTGCGCTGGAGGTTCTCGCACTTGAGGCGGACCGGGCCACCGACCAGGGCGGAGAGCCACCGGGTCTCCTCCATCGGCGTCTGGATCGCGACGCCCTCGAGGAGCTCGCGAGCGGTCCGGATCTCGGCCAGCGTGAGGTCAGTCATGGTCGTCTCCGCGGTCGGAGGTCAGGGAGGTGTCGTCGGTCGGAGAGCTGACGCTCGCGCCGAGCTCTCCGTAGTCCTCGTGCAGCTCCTCGACCGAGTCGTCGCCGACGTCGGTGTGGGAGGCGAGGTGCTGCCCCACGGCGTTGAGCGCCGCCGCGAGCGGCACGGCCACCAGGGCTCCGGCCACTCCCCCGACCAGCACGCCGGCGCCGAGCGCGAAGATGACGCCGAGCGGGTGGACCGAGACCCACCGTCCCATCAGGAACGGCTGGAGGATGTGGCCCTCGATCTGCTGGACCAGGATCACGCCGCCGAGCATGAGCAGGGCGTCGAAGGGTCCCTGGTCGACCAGGGCGACCAGGACGGCGACGCTGCCGGCGACGGTGGCGCCCACCAGCGGGATGAAGGCACCGAGGAAGACCAGCACCCCGATCGCCAGCACGAACGGCACTCCGAGGACGGCCGCGACCACCATGATCCCGATCGAGTCGACCAGGGCCACGATGACCGTGGCCCGGACGAACTGGGTGAGCGAGATCCACGCGACCCGGCCCGAGCTGTCCACGCGCGGTCGGGCGGCGCGGGGGGTCAGCCGCACGATCCAGGCCCAGATCCGCTCGCCGTCGGCGAGGAAGAAGTAGGTGGAGAAGAGCACGATGAAGAAGCCGGCGAAGAGGTGGCCCAGCGTCGTGCCGATCTCGGTCACCTGGCGGACCGCCCCGCCCTCCCCGGTCTGGTTGCTGATCGCGTCCTGCGCCTGCTGGATGTAGTTGTTGATCTGGCTGTCGCTGGCGCGGAGCGGTCCGTCCTTGAGCCAGTCCTTGATCTGGCCCAGTCCGCTCACGGTCGAGTCGGCGAGGTCCTGCGCGCCGCTGGCGACCTGCTGCCCGGCGAAGGTCAGCAGCGCCCCGACGACGGCCAGCCCACCGAGGACCATCAGGATCGAGGCGAGGCTCCGGGGGAAGCCGCGGCTGCCCAGCGCGCTGACCGCGGGAGCGGCCAGGGCGGTGATGAGCAGGGCGACGGCCAGCGGCAGCGTGATCACCGAGAAGAAGCCGACCACCCGGAAGAGGAGGTAGCCGGCGGCGGCGATCACCAGCAGGCGCCAGCTCCAGGCGGCGGCCAGGTCGATGCCCCACGGCACCTCGGCCCGGCTGACGTTGCTCGGGGCCGGCGTGATCGGCTCGGGGGCCGTGCGGCGTTCGTCGCGGATCTGCGAGAGCTGGGACCACTGGGTGGCCAGGCGCTGGGTGATCGACTCGTCGCGGACGGCCGCCTCGCTCGCCCGGGAGCGCCGCAGCAGCAGCCGGCGGCGTTCCTCGACGCCGCCGTCGTCGGACGGTGTCTCGTCGTCGGTGGGGGCCGCGTCGGTGGTCACCGGGTCAGGCTAGTCGCGAGGGCGCGCGCCAGGCGGTACGCCGCCTCGGGATGTCCGGGCGCGAGCAGGCCGACCGCGGCCAGCACGTAGTCACGGTCGACCACGACCTCGGGTCGTTCCGGGAGCTGCCACCCGCCGTCCGAGCCGGAGCCGAGGGCGTCCCCGAGGACCCGCTCGACGATCCCGGGGGTGCCGTGCCGCAACGCCCCGCCCGACCCGACCAGCAGCCGCACCTCGCGCAGGTCGCGGCCGGACCGCTCGACCACGCGCCCCTCGGGGCTCACCACCACCCGGGAACGGCCGGCGTGGCGGCGCAGGGCCAGACCGACCGCGGCGCGCGCGATCGCCTCGTCGTCGGACCGGTCGGCGTCCGTCTCAGGGAGGAACCCGGGCTCGCGCTGGCGCCGGTGAGCGGCGTCGGCCAGGTCGAGGTCCGCCTCGGCCACCGTCGTCGGCGCCGACCAGCGCATCCCGAGGTCACCCTCCACCGTGCGGGTCACGCGCGTCGGTGCGACCACGTCGCGGGCCAGCGTGGCGTCCTCGGGATCGATCTCGACGACGGAGTGGACGTCGGTCGTGGCCCCGCCGACGTCGACGACGACGACGTCACCGACCTCGCCGGCGAGCACCTCCACCCCGGTCAGCACCACGTCGGGGGTCGCCCCCCGCACCATCGCCGTGAAGTCGGCGCGGGCGCTGAGGTCCTTGCCGCCGATCACGTGGGCCAGGAAGACCTCGCGGATCGCGGCGCGGGCGCTCTCGGGGGCCAGCACGCCGATGCGTGGCACCACGTTGTCGGCCACGACGTGCGGGACGCCGACGTCGGCCAGGATCGCGAGCACCTCGGGGCGGGCCTCGACGTTGCCGGCCACCACGACCGGCCCGCGCCACCCGCTGGCGACGAGGTCCTGGGCGGCCCGGACCAGCACCTCGCTGTTGCCGCCGTCGGTGCCGCCGGTCAGCAGCACCACGTCGGGCCGCGTCGTGCGGGTGAGGGTGCGGTACGCCGCACCGTCAGGGGCACGAGCCTGCGACGCGGCGGCGAGCACCGTCACGACCGTGCCGCCGCTGGACAGCGCCACGCGGCGTCCGGCCTCGGCCGTCACCAGCTCCTCGTTGCCGACCACGGCGATCCGCAGCCCCCCGCCGGCGCTGGAGCAGGCCAGGACCTCGGCCCGGGCCGCGCGGGCGTCGGCGTCGCTCAGCGCGGCCAGGCAGGCGTCGTACCCGTCGAGGACGTCGGTGGCGAGGGTGGTGGGGTGCTCGGCGGCGGCGAGGACCGTGCCGTGCTCGAGGTCGACCAGCAGGGCCTTGGTGAAGGTGGAGCCGAAGTCGACGCAGACCGCGAGCGCAGGGCTCGGCTCAGCCGAGGGCACGATCGAGGTCCGCGATCAGGTCGTCGGCGGTCTCGATGCCGACGCTGAGCCGGACCAGGTCGCCGGGCACCTCGAGGTCGGTGCCGGCCACGCTGGCGTGGGTCATCCGGCCGGGGTGCTCGATCAGGCTCTCGACACCGCCGAGCGACTCACCCAGGGTGAACACCTCGGTCTGCTCGCAGACCGCGAGCGCCTGCGCCTCGCCGCCCGCGACGCGGAACGACACCATGCCGCCGAAGCGCTTCATCTGGCGCGCCGCGACCTCGTGGCCGGGGTGGTCGGGCAGGCCCGGGTAGTAGACGTGGGTGACCGCGGCGTGGTTGCTGAGGAAGTCCACGACCCGCTCGGCGTTGTCGCAGTGGCGGTCCATCCGGACCGCCAGCGTCTTCAGGCCGCGCAGGGTGAGCCAGGCGTCGAACGGGCCGGCGATGGCGCCCATGGCGTTGTGGTGGAAGGCGATGGCCTCCGCGATCTCGTGGTCGCGCACCACGACCGCGCCACCGACCACGTCGGAGTGGCCGCCGCAGTACTTGGTGGTGGAGTGCACGACGATGTCGGCGCCCAGGGTCAGCGGCTGCTGGAGGTACGGCGAGGCGAAGGTGTTGTCGACCACCAGCAGCGCGCCGGCGTCGTGCGCGACGGCCGCGACGGCCTCGATGTCGACGATGTTGAGCAGCGGGTTGGTGGGCGTCTCGACCCACACCATCTTCGTGACCCCGGGGCGGATCGCGGCCCGCACGGCGTCGACGTCGTGGCCCGCGGGCGTGTAGTCGACGCCCCAGGCCTTCTCGACCTTGTCGAAGAGCCGGAAGGTGCCGCCGTAGGCGTCGTTGGGGAAGACGACGTGGTCGCCCGGCTTCAGCACCGAGCGCACGATCGTGTCCTCGGCGGCCAGCCCGGAGGCGAAGGCGAAGCCGCGCTCGCCCTCCTCGAGGGCGGCGATGTTGCCCTCGAGCGCGGTGCGCGTGGGGTTGCCGGAGCGGCTGTACTCGTAGCCGCCGCGCAGGCCCCCGACGCCGTCCTGCTTGTACGTCGAGGTCGCGTAGATCGGCGGGATCACCGCGCCCGTCGTGGGATCGGGCTCGTAGCCGGCGTGGATCGCACGCGTCTCGAAGCCGGACTTGGACCTGTGCTGCTGCTCGCTCACTCCCCGAGGCTAGCGAGAGCCGCGACCGCTTGCCCGACCAGGGATGATGGAGGCATGTTCTCCCGCCACAAGACCGCGCTCGTCGACGCCGACCAGGCCCTGCCCGGCCGCCCCGAGCGGACCTTCCCGATCCGCGAGCGCCACACCGTCCTCGACGCCCCGATCGTCACCGACGAGGTGCCCGAGGGGCACGAGGTCGTGATCTTCGGCCTCGGCTGCTTCTGGGGCGCCGAGGAGATCTACTGGCAGCTGCCGGGCGTCTGGTCGACGTCGGTCGGCTACGCCGGCGGTCACACCCCGCACCCGTCGTACGAGGAGGTGTGCTCGGGCCGCACCGGGCACACCGAGGCCGTCCGCGTCGTCTACGACCCCGCCACGATCGGCTTCGCCGACCTGGTCAAGGTCTTCTTCGAGGTCCACGACCCGACCCAGGGGATGCGCCAGGGCAACGACGTCGGCACCCAGTACCGCTCGGCCATCTACGTCACGACGCCGGAGCAGGAGCAGGTCGCCCGCGACCTGACCAAGGTCTACGGCGACGAGCTGGTCCGGCGCCGGCTGGGCCAGATCACCACCGAGGTCGCCCAGGCGCCGACGTACTTCTACGCCGAGGACCAGCACCAGCAGTACCTCGCGAAGAACCCGTTCGGCTACCGCTGCCACGCCAACACGGGCGTGAAGTTCCCCGCCGACGTCTGACCCGCCGGTCGCACGTCGTCGGTCGCCGGTCGCCGGTCGGTGCCCGACCCGCAGACCTCACCGTGCTCCTGAGGCGGGCCGGGCGAAGCTGAGCGCACGGCCTGCGCGACTGCCATGCTGCTGGGCGTGCACGCGCTGCTCTGGCTCCTCCCCGCTGGTCTCGCCCTCACCGACTGGGTCGCGGTCGCGCGGCGGGACCACCGGACCGAGTCGTGGGCGAAGCCGGCGACGCTGGTCGCGCTGCTGGTCGTCGCCGCGGCGCTCGGAGCCGCGGGCTCGACGGCCGGGACCTGGCTGCTGGTGGCCCTCGGCTTCGGGACGTTGGGGGACGTCGCGCTGCTCAGCGACTCCGAGAACCGCTTCCGGGCCGGCGTCGCCGCCTTCCTCGTGGGGCACCTGGCCTACCTGGCCTGCTTCGCGACCCTGGGACTCCCCCGGCCCGGTTGGGCCTGGCTGGCGCTGGCCCTGCTGGTGGCCACCACGGTCGCCACCCGGGGCGTCGTCCCCGCCGCCCATGCGCTCGGCGGACTGGCCCTCTCGGCACCCGTGGGGATCTACACCCTGGTCATCGGCGCGATGCTGGTCACCGCGTGGTTCACCGGCGAGCCGCTCATCGCGCTGGGCGCGACCGTCTTCGTCGCCAGCGACGCCACGCTCTCGATCAACCGCTTCGTCCGGCCCTTCCCCGCAGGCCTGCTGGTCGTGATGGTGACCTATCACGTCGGGCAGGCGCTGGTCGTGCTCGGCGTGCTGCGCCTGCTGACCGGCTGACCGGCTGACCGGCTGACCGGCGCCGCCACTGCAATTGCTGGCGCGCGGCCCCTCCAACCCGCCCGCGCAGGGGCCACCCGCCAACAATTGAACGGCTACGGCCCCCCGCGCCCGCCCCAGCCCGCGGCAAGCCCGACTCCGATCCTCGGACACGATTTCGCCCGTCGGACACAATGACGACATGGCCGACCTCCCCCGCAAAGCCGCCGCGCGCACGGCTCGCCTGGCCGCGCTGCCGCTCGGGTACGCCGGCCGCAGCGCGCTCGGATTCGGCAAGCGGATGGGCGGTGCGCCGGCCGAGGCCGTGATGACCGAGATCCAGCAGCGGACCGCCGAGCAGCTCTTCCGCACGCTGGGCGAGCTCAAGGGCGGCGCGATGAAGTTCGGGCAGGCCCTGTCGATCTTCGAGTCCGCGCTCCCCGAGGAGCTCGCGGCGCCGTACCGCGACCAGCTGACCAAGCTGCAGGACTCCGCCCCACCCATGCCGACCCAGACGGTGCGCGACATCCTGCAGCGAGAGCTCGGGGCCGACTGGCGCGACCGGCTGGTCTGGCTCGACGGTGGACCGAGCGCCGCGGCCAGCATCGGCCAGGTGCACAAGGGCCGCTGGCACGACGGGCGCGAGGTCGCGGTCAAGGTGCAGTACCCCGGCGCCGGCGAGGCGCTCCGCGCCGACCTGAGGACCCTGTCCCGACTGGCGCGGACGATCGGCCCGGTCTTTCCGGGCATCGACATCAAGCCGCTCATCGAAGAGGTCCAGGCCCGGGCCGAGGACGAGCTCAACTACACCCTCGAGGGCGAGGCCCAGGCGGCTTTCGCGGCCGCGTTCGCCGGCGACCCCGACTTCGTCGTGCCCGGTGTCGTGGCGGTGGGCACGACCGTGCTCATCACCGAGTGGCTGCACTCGCCCGCCTCGCTGGCCTCGGTGATCGCGAGCGGCTCCCAGCAGGAGCGCGACCACTACGGCGAGCTCTACACCCGCTTCATGTTCTCCGCCCCCGGGCGCACCGGCATGCTGCACGCCGACCCGCACCCCGGCAACTACCGCATCCTGCCCCGTGAGGACGGCTCCCCCGGCGGGCTGGGCGTGCTCGACTTCGGCGCGGTCGCGCGGCTGCCCGAGGGCAACCTGCCCGACGCGATGGGCAGCCTGATCCGGATCGCGGCGCTCGACGACCGCGAGCAGCTGCTCGAGGGGCTGCGCCGGGAGGGGTTCATCCGGGAGAAGATCAAGATGGATCCGCACCTGCTGATGGACTACCTGTCCCCGCTGGTGGAGCCGACGCGGCTCGAGACGTTCCGGTTCAGTCGCGAGTGGATGCGGGAGCAGTTCCAGCGGATCAACAACCCCCGCGAAGAGGCGTACACGGTCGCGATCAAGCTCAACCTGCCGCCGTCGTACATGCTCATCCACCGCACCTGGGTCGGCGGGATCGGCGTGCTCAGCCAGCTGGAGGCGGAGGCCCCGTTCCGGTCGATCCTGGAGGAGTACCTGCCCGGGTTCGCCGAGCCGACCAGCCCCTAGCCCTGGCCCTGGCCCTGGCCCTGGCCCTGGCCCTGGCGAGGCTAGGGGCGGGCCAGCCGCTCGAGCATCGCGTCGAGCACCCGGTCACCCTGGTCGGTGTCGAAGATGTTCTGGGCGTGCGCGGAGCCGGGGAGGATCAGCGCCTCGTTGTCGTCGCCGGGGGCGGTCGCGGCCAGCTCGCGGGAGACGTCGGCCACCGGCTCGTCCTCGCTGGCCACGAAGAGCTTCGGCTGGTCACCCAGCCCCTCCACGGTGGTGTTGGGCGACAGCAGGATCACCTGGTCGGCGAGATCGGGCTCCTCGCTCAGCAGCCGCAGGATCCCGTCGGCCCCGGCACTGCCCCCGACCAGCGCCACGTCGGCCACGCCGTCGGACTGCAGCTGCTCGACCGCGGCCGCGATCCCCTCCGGGGAGATGTCCTCGACCGCGACCACGGTGGCGCCCGCGTCGGCGATGGCCGTGGCCTGCTCCTCCCACGACGCGGCGTCGAAGGCCGCTCCGTGCGCGAGCACCACGCCGTAGTCGCCGTCGCCCCAGGTGCGTACGTCGGCGCCTCCGACGCCGCCCCCCTCGCCGGCGCCGTCGGGCGCGTCGTCCCCGCAGGCGCTCAGGGCGGCCAGGGCGAGCAGCAGGAGGGGCAGCAGGACGACACGGGCGAGCGCAGGCACGCCCCCGACGCTAGCCCCTCAGTGGGCGAGGTCGAGGTGCATCACGTGCAGCCCGACGTACCCGTGCTCGCGCGAGCGGAAGGCGCCCGGCACGGTGCCGACGATCTCGAAGCCCAGGCTCTGCCACAGGCGCACGGCGCCGGTGTTGGTCTCGACCACGGCGTTGAACTGGATCGCCGCGTAGCCCTGGTCGCGGTGCCACCGCACCACGTGCTCCGCGAGCCTGCGGCCGACGCCGCGCCCGCGGGCCGACTCCTCGACCATGAACGACGCCGTGCCGACGTGGTCGCCCCGCCCGGGGCGGTTGGGTCCCATCTTCGCGGACCCCAGCAGGCGACCGTCCTCCTCGAGCACGACCGTGGCGCCCGGGGGCCTCTCGAGCCAGAGCCCCCGCGCCTGCTCGGCGGTCAGGTCCTCGGGGTAGGCGTAGGTCTCGCCCGCCTCGACGATGCTCGCGAAGACCGGCCAGATCGCCGTCCAGTCGGCGTCCGTGGCGGGTCGGATCGTGGATCTCACCGGTCTCGCGCACCCTGGCCCGGTGCGCGGCCGGTCACGCAGTAGGCCACCCCCGCGGGGTCGCGCAGCACCGTCCACCCGCGACCGGGCCCGACCTCGGTCGCCCCGAGGGCGAGGTGCCGGGCGACCTCGGAGGCGCGGTCGTCGGTGGCCAGGTCGAGGTGCGCGCGCGCCGGCTGCTCGTCGTCGAGCCGTTGCAGCAGGAGCTGGATCGGTTGGTCGGGCGGACCGGCGAGCCGCCGGAACTCCGGCTCGCCCGTGGGGGTACACGCCCAGCCGGTGAGCGTCTGCCAGAAGGCGCACTCCTCCTCGTACGCCGACGGCGCGATGTCGAGGCACACCTGGTCGACCTGCGAGCGATGCCCTCCCGGCCAGGTCGCGGGCGCCGGCCGCCGGCTCAGCGGCTCCGAGACCTCGCACCACGCGAGGCCCGCCGGCGAGCGGAGCACCCGGAAGTCGTGGTCGGGACGGTGCACGTCCAGGTGGACGCCGCCCGCTCCGTCGCCGAGCCGCTGGACGCGCAGGTAGGGGTCGCCCTGGTCCGGCAGCAGCGTGGCGAGCTCCGCGTGGTCACCACGCGGTGCCGAGAGCCCGAAGCCGGTCACCGCGCTCCAGAAGGCCACGCCGGCGTCGTACCGCTCGGCGGGGAGGTCGAGGAACGCGCTGACCCAGACCGGCGTCACGGCACCGGTGCGCAGTCGTGCCCGCAGCCGTCTGCCGGCCCCGCCCTCACCGACCCCGCCCTCACCGACCGGGCCGTCACTGTGGGACGCCGGACGGTGCAGCACCGCGCCGGTCGGGGTCACCCGGACGTCGTCGCCGTCGACGCCGGCCGTGCCGTCGACGAGCAGGGTGTAGCCGCGGGGGGTCGGCGGCGGGAAGACCAACGTCACCTGCGGGTTGGCGGCGATGTTGGCCACGCTGCCGCGACCGGGGCCGGACACGACGAGGGTGCCGTCGTCGTCCACGGCCGGCTCGACGGTGACGGCCTTGATCCGGCCCTCCGAGGTGGACAGCAGGTAGCCCGCGGCGTAGTCGGTGAGGGCCTTGCCGAGGTCGCCCACGGCGACGGGAACGCTCATGCCCCGAGACTAACCGGGCGCACCGGGCACGTCGGCCCAGCGCTCGGCCACGATCGCGACCTCGGCGGCGCCCGCGGTGAGCCCGGCCAGCAGCCGCCGCAGCCCGGCCTCGTCCTCGGGCCCGACGCCCAGCCGCAACGTCACCGTGGCGGCGTACGTGGTGTCGAGGACCAGGACGGCCCGGCTGCGGAGCTCGGTCTCCACGCGGGCGGCGTCACCGTGATCGAGGTCGAGGGAGAGCTCGCGCAGCAGCCGTCGTTCCACCGGCACCGCTGCCTCGACCGCCGCGCGCACCGCGTCGCCGTACGCCCGCACCAGGCCACCTGCCCCCAGCAGCGTGCCGCCGAACCAGCGGGTGACCACGGCCACGACGTCGCTCAGGCCCTGCCCGCGCAGGACGTCGAGCATCGGCGCCCCCGCCGTGCCCGAGGGTTCGCCGTCGTCGCTGGACCGCTCGACCGGCGCAGGGGGCGGACCGAGCACGAACGCCGAGCAGTGGTGGCGGGCATCGCGGTGCTCGGCGCGCAGCCGGTCGACGACGGCGCGGGCGGCGGCCTCGTCACCCACCCGCTCCAGCGTGCACCGGAACCGCGAGCGGCTGACCTCCAGCTCGGCCTCGCTGGTGCCAGCCACCGTCCGGTAGCCCCTCACCACGGGCCCCTCACCACGGGCACCTCACCAGAAGCCGACCAGGTCGCCGCCGATGCGCAGCACGAACGCGCTCACGACCACGATGAAGAAGACCCGGACGAACCGCGAGCCGCGGGCGACCGCGGTGCGCGCGCCGAGGTAGCCGCCAGCGAGGTTGCAGACCCCGAGCACCAGCCCGACCTTCCACAGCACGACCCCCAGCGGCACGAAGACCACGAGCGCGCCCAGGTTGGTGGCCCAGTTGGCCAGCCGGGCCTTGGCCGAGGCCTCCAGGAACGAGTAGCCGAGCAGCCCGACGAGGGTGAAGACGAAGAAGCTGCCGGTGCCGGGGCCCAGCGCGCCGTCGTACACGCCGATGGCGAGTCCGGTGCCCATCGCCGCCAGGGTGTGCCGGTGGCCCGCGAAGCGCAGCGCGGTCGCGTCGCCGAGGGTCGGCTTGACGAGCACGTAGCCGCCGACCACCAGCAGCACCACGAGCACGATCGGGTCGAAGGCCGACTTGGGGATCAGGAAGGCGAGGCCGGCGCCCAGGGTCGAGCCGACGAAGGCGAGCAGCATCAGCGGTCCGAACGTGCGCGGGTCGGGGCGGATCCGCCGGTAGTACGTCGCCGAGCTCACGGTGGTGCCGCAGAACGACGCGAGCTTGTTGGTGGCCAGCACCTGGACCGGCGAGGCACCCGGGAGACCGAGCAGCAGGGCCGGCAGCTGGATCAGGCCCCCGCCGCCGACGACGGCGTCCACGAACCCGGCCGTCAGGGCCGCGAGACCCAGCAGCGCCAGCACGGTCAGCGTCGGGTCCTCCACCGGCGTCACCCTAGGCTGGCGGCGTGCGGATCGTGTCGTTGCTCCCGTCCACCACCGAGATCCTCTTCGCGCTCGGAGCCGGGGACGACGTGGTCGGGGTGACCTTCGAGTGCGACCACCCCGCCGAGGCCCGCAGCCGCGCGATCGTCTCCACCACCGCGCTGCCCGAGGGGCTGACCCCGGCCGAGATCGACGCCTTCGTGGCCGACGCCGTACGCCGTGGTGACGACCTCTACCACCTCGACGAGGGCGCGCTGGCCGACCTGGACCCCGACCTGGTCGTGACCCAGGACCTCTGCGCCGTCTGCGCCGTCGACGTCACGCTCGTCGACGACGCGCTGGCGCACCTGGGCTGCACGGCCGACGTGCTGACCTTCGACCCGCACACGGTCGACGAGGTCCTCGATTCCATCCTCGCCCTCGGGCGGGTGACCGGGCGCGAGACCGAGGCCCGCGCCCTCGTGGCCGGCCAGCGCGAGCGGATCGCCGCGGTGCGCGACCGGGTCGCGGGACGTACGCCGGTGCGGGTGATGTTCCTGGAGTGGACCGACCCGCCGTACGCCCCCGGCCACTGGATCCCCGAGATGATCGAGCTCGCCGGCGGGGTGGCGGTGCTCGGGCGGGCCGGCGCGAAGTCGGAGCGGGTGACCTGGGAGCAGGTGCACGAAGCAGCGCCCGAGGTGGTGGTCGTCGCCCCCTGCGGCTTCGACCGCCCGACCTGCCAGTCGTACGCCGACGGGCTGGTGTCAGCGGGGGTGCTGCCCCCGGGGGCGCGGGTGCACGCGGTGGACGCCAACGCGAGCTGGGCCCGCCCCGGCACCCGGCTGGTCGACGGCATCGAGGAGCTGGCGGCGCTGCTGCACCCCTGACCCCCTCGTGCCCGTCAGGGTGCGCTCCTGCGCACGCTGAGGTGCACACCGGGGTGCGCAGGCGTCAGTCGCCGACCCAGAAGCCGCGGCCGCCGAACAGGTCGCCGTACGCGTTGCGCATCTGGCTCATCGGGGTCGAGCCCCGCGAGCCGAGGTAGGAGCCGACCACGGCGGCGCCCAGGTCGTCGAGCTCGGGGGCGACGACCCGGCCGTCGACCCGCTTCGCCATCGAGTCGATGAAGCGGCCGAGCCCCGGGTCGTCGCCGAGACGGAAGAACGTCGTCTGCGCGCCGAGGCGACCGGCGTTGTCGAGCTCGCGGACGGCGTACGCGACCGTCAACGGGCTGGGCGGGTAGGCGAAGTAGACCTGCCCGTCGGGCTCGAGGTGCGAGGTCGGCTCGCCGTCGGTGACGATCAGCAGCACGGGTTGCGCGTGGGGGTGCTTGCGGAAGTGGCGGTTGGCGAGCAGCAGCGCGTGGTGCAGGTTGGTGCCCTTGTCCCACATGGCGTCGAGCGCGGTGAGCTGCTCGATGTCCATCACCGAGGCGTGCCGTCCGAAGGAGATCAGCTGCAGCGCGTCGCCGCGGAAGCGGCTCTTGATCAGCGTGTGCAGGGCCAGCGCGGTGCGCTTCATCGGCACCCACCGCCCGTCCATGGCCATCGAGAACGACGTGTCGACCAGCAGCGCCACGCAGGCCTGGGTGCGGGCCTCGGTCTCGGTGACCTCGACGTCGCCGATCTCGAGGCGGACTGGGTTTCGAGACGGGCGCGGGGCGCCCCCTCAACCACCGAGGACCCGCCGCCCTCGGCCGCGGTGCGCAGCACCGCGTTGGTGACGGTGCGGGTGACGTCCCACGGCTCGGTGTCGCCGAAGGCCCACTCGCGGGTCGCGCCGGAGCGCTCGCCCGCCGCGCCGGCCTGGCGCAGGTCGCGCTGGCCCTGTCGCCCGGACATCTTCTCGGCGACGTCGCGCAGCAGCGCCTTGCCGAGCTGACGCATGGCCTTCGGCGTGAGCTTGAGCTGGCCCGAGGAGTCGCGACGCAGCGTGCCGCTCTCGCGCAGCGCCTTCTCCAGCTCGCGCAGGGTGCGGGCGTCGACCGCCGCCTGGTCGCCGAGCTGGCGGGCGAGCTTGTCGAGATCGACGTCGTCCATCCGGGCGCCGCCGTAGGACTGCGCGAGCTGCTCGCCGAGCTCGTCGAGGTCGGCGAGGTCCTGGAGCACGCCCGTGCCGTCACCGAGCCCCAGACCCTGCTCGCCGTCGAAGCGCTCCGACCCGCCCCAGTCCTCGCCTGGACGCAGCGACTGGAGGTTGGCGTCGAGCTGCGCGAGCGACTGCATCAGCTCGGGCGAGCCGAAGGCCTGGGCCGAGAGCTCCATCAGCTCCTGGCGCTGCTCGGGGCTCATCGAGCTGAGCATCCGCTGGGCGGCCGCGGCGCGCTGGGCCATCGCGTCGAGCAGCTGGTCGATGTTCTCGGGGTTCTCGGGGAAGAAGTCGCCGTGCTTGTCCATGAACTCGGCGAAGTCCTCGTCGGTGTCCTCGCCGCGCTGGTGCTTCTCCAGCAGCTCGTTGAGGTCGCCGAGCATCTCGTTGATCGCTGCGCGGTCCTCGTCGCTGGCGTTCTCCAGAGCCTGCTTCATGCCGGAGAAGCGCTGGTCGAGCAGCTCGCGGCCGAGCAGGTCCTTGATCTTCTCGTAGTTCTCGCGCGCCTCCCGGGAGGCCCAGTCGTAGTCGCTGAGCTCGCTGACCGCGGCCGCGGTGCTGGTCGGGAGGTTCTCCAGCTGCATCTCGCGGAAGGCGCGATCCGCGTCGTCCATCAGCGCGTCGCGGGCCAGCTGCTTGCGCTCCTCCAGCAGCGCCTGGTCCAGCAGCTCCCTGACCTCCTGGAGGGTGCCGTCGAGGTTGTGCTGCTGCAGGATCTCGCGGCGACGTTCAGCCACCCGTCGCGCCAGGTCGTCGAGCCCGGTCTGGTCACGCCCCCCGCGGCGCAGGAACTCCTGCATCGCCCGCTCGGGGCTGTAACCGGCCATCACGTCCTCACCGATGGCGTCGAGGGCCTCGGCGATGTCCACCGGCGGCGCGAGCGGGTCGCCGCCGTCGTACCGGCGGAAGCGGGTGCGCTGCCGGGTCATCGGGTCGGAGCCACCAGATCAGCCATAGACGGTCTCGCTGCCGTCGGAGTCCTTGCCGACCTTGCGGGCCAGGTAGAGGCCCTCCAGGGCCAGCTCGATCGCGCCGGCCCGCTCGCCGTCGTTGGTGGCCTCGAGCCGGTCGCAGACGTCGTCGTAGAGCTCGGACTCGCCCAGCACCGGCAGACCGGTGAGGAAGTCGCGGGCGGTGACCTTGTCGCCGGTGGTCACCATCGCGCCGTTCTCGATGGCCTCCACCAGCAGGGCGAAGTCGAGCCCGCGGAAGTGCTGGCGCACCGTCTCGGCGGTCGCGGTGCGCAGCAGGTGGGTCAGGACCTCCTCCTCGCGCCCCTCCTCGCCGCTCTCGAACTCGATCTTGCCGCCGAGCACGTCGACGGCGGTCTCGAGGTCGACCACCCGGGCCACGGCCTCGTCCTCGCCGTGGGACGTCGCCCGGTGCAGCGCGGAGGCCGCGATCGTCTCGGCGCCGGCGATGGCGAACCGCGCGCTGACGCCGCTGCGCTGGTCGACCGAGCTCGACGCGCGCAGGTTGCGGGTGAACCGGGCGAGGATCTCGACCAGGTGGTCCGGCACCTCGGCGACCAGCTCGGCCTCCTGCCGGATGACCGCGATCTCGGCCTCCAGCTCGGTCGGGTAGTGGGTGCGGATCTCGGCGCCGAAGCGGTCCTTGAGCGGGGTGATGATCCGCCCGCGGTTGGTGTAGTCCTCGGGGTTGGCGCTGGCGACGACCAGGACGTCGAGCGGGAGCCGCAGCACGTAGCCGCGGATCTGGATGTCGCGCTCCTCCATCACGTTGAGCATCGCGACCTGGATCCGCTCGGCGAGGTCGGGCAGCTCGTTGATCGCCACGATGCCGCGGTGGCTGCGCGGGATCAGTCCGAAGTGGATGGTCTCCGGGTCGCCGAGCGAGCGGCCCTCGGCCACCTTCATCGGGTCGACGTCGCCGATCAGGTCGGCCACCGAGGTGTCGGGCGTCGCGAGCTTCTCGGCGTACCGCTCGTCGCGGTGGCGCCACGACACGGGCAGGTCGTCACCCAGCTCGCTCGCGCGACGACGGGAGGCGTGGGTGATCGGCTCGTAGGGGTGCTCGCCCAGGTCGGCGCCGGCGATGACCGGGGTCCACTCGTCGAGCAGCCCCACCAGCGTGCGCAGCAGCCGGGTCTTGCCCTGGCCGCGCTCGCCGAGCAGCACCACGTCGTGGCCCGCGATCAGGGCGCGCTCCAGCTGGGGAATGACCGTGGCCTCGAACCCGTGCAGGCCGGGCCAGGGGTCCTCCCCCGCGCGCAGCCGGTCCAGCAGGTTGTCGCGCAGCTCCTGTCGCAACGACCTCAGCTCGTGCCCGGAGGCACGCAGCTCGCCGAGGGTGGCGGGGGTCGGGGCGGACGTCGGAGCAGGAGCGCAGCAGGAGTCGCAGCCGGGGTCACGTCCTCACGCTATCCCGCGAGACAACACCCCCGGTCAGGTCGCGAGCACTAGGGTCTGGTCGGGGAGTTCGACGAGGCGAGGTGGAGACCGGTGGCGCGCAAGATGCTCAAGACGAACGACTCGGCGTGGCTGTTCACCGAGAGCCACCGCACGCCGATGCAGGTCGGGATGCTGGCGACCTTCCGGGTGCCGGAGGACCAGCCGACGTTCGTCGCCGACCTGGTGGCGCGCTGGCGCGAGCACCGCGAGTTCGCCGCGCCGTTCAACTACCTCTACCGCTCGCTGCCCGTGCCGAGCTGGGCCGAGCTCGAGCCCGACGAGATCGACCTCGACTACCACCTGCGCCACTCCGCGCTGCCGGCGCCGGGCTCGCAGCGCGAGCTGGGTGTGCTCGTCTCGCGTCTGCACTCCGCCAAGATGGACCGCCGCTACCCGCTGTGGGAGTGCCACGTCATCGAGGGCCTGGAGAAGGACCGCTGGTCGCTGTACATGAAGGCCCACCACTCCCAGGTCGACGGGGTCGGCGGCATCCGCCTGCTCCAGCGCATCCTCTCGGTCGATCCCGACGCACGAGGCATGCTGCCGCCGTGGGCGGTCGGCACCCGCGGACCCGACCAGTCGGGCCTGGTCCGCGTCCCACGGGCCACCGTCGAGCGGGCCCCCTCCGGCGTACGCAGCCGCGTCGGGGGCGGCGTCCGCGACGCGGTGACCGTCGCCACGTCGCTGGGCCGGACCTACACCGAGAGCCTGACCGGCCTGGGCGCGCAGGAGGGGCGAGGGGTGCCGTTCCGCGCCCCGAAGTCGTTGTTCAACGGGCGGATCCACACTCCTCGGCGCTTCGCCACCCAGCACTACTCCGTCGACCGGATGAAGGACGTCGCCACCGCCGCCGGTGCCAGCCTCAACGACGTCTTCCTGGCCATCAGCGGCGGAGCCCTGCGGCAGTACCTCATCGAGCAGGACGCGCTGCCGCGCGAGGACCTGATCGCCAACGTGCCGGTCTCGGTCCGTACCGGCAACGAGGCCAGCGTCGGCAACGCCATCACGTTCCTCTACGCCCGGCTGGGCGTCGACGTGGAGGACCCGGTCGAGCGGGTCCGCGCGATCCAGGCCTCGACCCGGTTGGGCAAGGAGCGGCTGCCCTCGGTCGGCGGCGCCGCGATGGACCTCTACACCTCGGCCCTGATGCTGCCCTTCATCGGGCAGGCCGTGCTCGGTCTCGGGGGTCGCGGTCGTCCCGCGGCCAACCTGGTGATCTCCAACGTGCCCGGTCCCCCCGAGATGCGCTACCTCGACGGGTCACCCATGGAGGAGATCTACCCGGTCAGCCTGCTCTTCAACGGCCAGGCGCTCAACATCACCGCCGTGTCCTACGACGGTGCCTTCAACGTCGGTTACACCGGGTGCCGCGACTCGATCCCGAGCCTGCAACGCATCGCCGTCCACTCCGGCGAGCAGCTGGACCTGCTCGAGTCCACGCTCCGCGCCTGACCGCCGCCCTCCCGCTCTAGCATTCGCCCTGTGGCCCTCCCCCTCGCGATCCTCTGCGGTCTGCTCGTCGTGGCCGTGGTGGTGCTCGCGGTGGTGCTGGCGCGGACCCGGCGTCGGCTGGAGGCCAGCAAGGCGGCGACGCTGCAGCTCGAGGCCGACCTGGCCGCCGCGCTGCGCCCGCCGCCCGCCGTACGCCCCACCGAGCGGGCCGTGCGCCGGATGGTCCGCACCGTCGACCGGGTGCGCTCCCACGGCGTCGCGGGGCTGCTCCAGGCCTCGCTGGAGGACCTGTCGGCCTGGGCGGCCGACCAGCGCGCCGACATCCTCAACATCGCCTCCTCCGACGGCACGGTGACGCTGTTCTTCTCCGACATCGAGGACTCCACCGCGCTCAACGACAAGCTCGGTGACGCGGCGTGGGTGCGGGTGCTGGCCGGACACGAGGCACTGGTGCGGGGCCGCGTCGACCAGTACCGCGGCCAGGTGGTCAAGACGGCCGGCGACGGCTTCATGGTGGCCTTCCGGGACGCCGAGGCGGGGTGCCGCGCGGCGCTCGACATCCAGAAGGACCTGCGCCGCAACCGTGACCCCCGCCTGTGGCTCTCGCCGCTGCGCGTCCGGATCGGCATCCACACCGGCACGGTGGTGACCCGCGACGGCGACTACTTCGGCCGCAACGTCGCGATGGCCGCCCGCGTCGCCGCCTGCGCCGACGGCGGCGAGGTGCTGGCCAGCACCGCGGTGCACGAGGCGCTCGACGACGACGCCGCAGTCGTGCTCGTCCAGGACGACGAGGTCGAGCTGAAAGGTCTGTCCGGCACCCATGTGCTCTGGCGGGTCGAACGGCCGACTGACCCTGCTGACTAACCCTGCTGGCTAACCCTGTTGGGCCGGGCTCCGGGGTGCGCAGACGTCGGCGAAGGCGAGCCCTGCTGATGCGAGATACCAGCATCTGCTGGTACCCCAACGCTTCTGGGCTGTTGTGGAGGCCCAGGAGCGACGACTTACCAGCAGACGCTGGTAACTCGCACGCCCGTCGACGCCCGCCGGCGCCTAGGTCCGTGCCACCGCTCGAGACAGCTCGGACCGGTCGCCGATGCTCTCCCGGTAGGTGGTCCAGGAAGGTGGTGCGTGGCGGGTGCCCATCCGCCATCTTCTCGCACCCGGGGATGCCGTCGGCAGCACCGGCGTGGGCCCCGGCCGGGGCACCTTCCGAGGCACCTTCCGAGGACTACGGAGACCCGCCCACGTGGGCGGGTCTCCGTAGCGTGGCGAAGGTGCCCCGGTCGGGCCCGGCGCAGGTTCTCCACAGGAGGTCGGCGCCGCCGGCGACGTGCTCGCGACAGCCCTAGGGTCGTCAGCATGCTGATCAGCGCGCGCGAGGCGGCGGGCGTCCTCCAGGTCCACGCGGGCCTGAGCCGTGAGCGCGCGCGCCGGGTCCTGGCCTGCGGGCTGGCCGGCCACCCGGAGCGGACGAGTGCGCAGGTCCTGCACGACCGAGCTCGGGTGCAGGCGCTGGCGACCCGTCCCCTGGTGCCGGAGGCCGAGATCGACGAGGCGTGCCCCCACGGGGTGCTCTGGGCCCGACGGATGCTCGACGTGACGAAGCGGGCGGCCTGGCAACGCGAGGCGGTCGCCCGGGACTGGACGTTCTCGGGGCTCACCCGGGTGGCCCTCCAGGCCCGCATCGGTCGGGCCGGCGGCCGCTTCCCGGTGGTGGCCACGGTGTGCGGCTTCGTCGTCCACGGTGCCGACCTCACCGACGTGGTCGTACGCGGCACCGAGACCGGCTACGTCTACGACCTGCAGCTGGTGGACCCCGGGCCGTGGTTCGACCGGCTGCTCGACCGCCGCGTGCCCTCGACGCCGGGCCGGGCGTGGTCGATCCGGGGCTGGGAGCCCTACGCGCAGCATCGGCGGTCACGCTGAGGCTGCAACACTTCGAGGCTGCGACACTTCGAGGCTGCGACGATGACCCCCATGACCCCGACTGCCTGCCCGTGCGGTGCGGGCGCCACCTACGAGGCCTGCTGCCGCCGGCTGCACCGCCGCGAGGCCGAGGCGCAGACGCCCGAGCAGCTGATGCGCTCGCGCTATGCCGCCTACGTGCTGGGCGACCTCGACCACGTCTTCCGCACCTGGCACCCCCGCACCCGACCGCTCGACCCGAGCGCCGACCCCGCCGTGCGCTGGACCGGGCTCGAGGTCCTGGACGCCACCGGTGACGAGGTGGAGTTCGTGGCCTCCTACGAGCGCGCCGGCGAGCCGGGCCGGCTGCACGAGCGCAGTCGCTTCGAGCAGCGCCGCGGACGCTGGGTCTATGTGGACGGCGAGATCGGCTGAGCGTCCCGGACCCACGCGCCGACCGGCCCCCGCCGTAGGTTGGCCCCGTGACCGAGGCCCTCGACATCACCAGCCCCAGCAACGCCCGGCTCAAGGCGCTGGTGACGCTCCACAAGCGCCGCAGCCGCGCCGAGGCCGGCGTGACGGTGGTCGAGGGTCACGACGAGCTGGCGCTGGCCCTGGACGCCGGCGCGGTGCCGACCACGCTCTTCTGCTGCCCCGAGCTGGTCACCGAGGAGCGCGCTGCGCTGCTCGACCGGGTCGCCGGCACCGGTTGCGAGATCGTCCGGCTGGGTCGGGCGGCGTACGACAAGGTGTCCTACCGGGACTCCCCCGACGGCTTCCTGGCCGTGGTGCCGGACCCGGCGCGCCCGCTCGACCACCTCGACCTGTCCGCGTCGGCCCTGGTGCTGGTGGTGGAGGGCATCGAGAAGCCCGGCAACCTCGGCGCGATGCTGCGCACCGCCGAGGCGGCCGGCGTCGACGCGGTGGTCGCCGCGTCCCCGGTCACCGACTGGGCCAACCCCAACGTGGTGCGCGCGAGCAAGGGCACGCTGTTCGCGGTACCGGTCGCGCACGCGCCGACCGAGGAGGTCGTCGCCTGGTTGCGCGCCCGCGGGCTGCGGATCGTCGTGGCCACCCCCGAGGCGCCCCACCTGGTGACCGAGGTCGACCTCACCGGCGCCACGGCGCTGGTGGTCGGCACCGAGCACGACGGCGTCTCCGCCACGCTCAAGGCCGCGGCCGACGACCTGGTCCGGCTGCCGATGGCCGGACGCGTCAACTCGCTCAACGTCGCCACCGCAGCGGCCGTGACCGTCTACGAGGCGGTGCGCCAACGGCTCAGCGTCGGTCCCTGAACTCCGGGGCCCGGCCCTCCTGGCGTGCCAGCGTCGACTCCTCGAAGTTGTCGGTGAGCAGGCGCAGGTAGAGCTGGCCCAGCCCCTCGGAGGTCATGTGGGCCTCGAGCGAGGAGGCGGCCAGACCGGCCTGGAGCGACTTCTTGGTCAGCTCGATGCCCGGCTGCGACAGCGCCGCGATCCGGCGCCCGGTCTCGACCGCCTCGCCGACCACGTCGTCGACCACGCGGGAGACCAGACCGGCCCGCTCGGCCTCCTCGGCGTCCATGTCACGACCGGTGAGCATCAGGTCGGCCGCGCGGGTGCTGCCGATCGCGCGGGGCAGCAGGAAGCTCAGCCCCAGCTCGCTGGCGGTCAGTCCGTTGTTGATGCCGGCGGCCCGGAAGTACGCCGTCGGCGCCGCCAGGCGCAGGTCGCAGGCCAAGGCCAGGCACAGCCCGCCGCCGATCGCCGGGCCGTTGACCGCGGCGACCACCGGCTGCGGCAGCCGACGCAGGGTCAGCACCACGTCCTCGAGCAGCTGCATCGCCCGCAGGGCGTACGTCGGCGGCGGCAGCCCGTCGAGCCCTGGCGGCACGCCGGCCGACTCGGTGTCGGCCCCCGCGCAGAACGCCCGGCCGGCCCCGGTCACGACCACCGCGCGCACCGACGTGTCGGCGCCCAGCTCCAGCAGCGCCTCGCGGAACGGCACCATCACGTCGAACGCCATCGCGTTCATCCGCTCCGGACGGTTGAGCCGCACCAGCGCGACGGCCGGGTCGGGGCGCTCGACGTCGACGTACACCCCGGGACCCTCAGACCGAGAGGATGACGGAGGAGCCGTGCCCGAAGAGCCCCTGGTTGGCGGTGATCCCGACCCGGGCTCCTTCGACCTGGCGCCCCTCGGCCTGACCCCGCAGCTGCCAGGTGACCTCGCAGACCTGGGCCAGCGCCTGGGCCGGCACGGCCTCGCCGAAGCAGGCCAGCCCGCCCGAGGGGTTGACCGGGATCCGGCCACCGATCGTCGTGTCGCCGGCTCGCAGCAGGGTCTCGGCCTCGCCCCGCTTGCAGAGCCCGAGGTCCTCCATCCAGTCGAGCTCGAGCGCGGTCGAGAGGTCGTAGACCTCGGCCAGGCTGACGTCCTCGGGGCCGAGCCCGGCCTCCTCGTAGGCCGCGTGGGCGATCGACTCCTTGAAGGTGTGCTCGGGGACGCCCGTGAGGGCCATCGAGTCCGTGGAGAGCAGCGGCATGTCGAGCACGGTGTTGGGGAACGTCGGCGTCACGGTCGAGACCGCCCGCACCCGCACCGGCCGGTCGAGGCCGTGCCGCTTCGCGTAGTCGGCACTGGCCACCACCACGGCGGCGGCGCCGTCGGAGGTGGCGCAGATGTCGAGCAGGTGGAGCGGGTCGGAGACCACGGCGCTGGACAGCACGTCACCGACCGCGACCTCCTTGCGGTAGCGCGCGTTGGGGTTGGCCAGCCCGTGCTTGGCGTTCTTGACCTTGACCTGCGCGAAGTCCTCGGACGTCGCGCCGTAGAGGTCCATCCGGCGGCGCGCGTAGAGCGCGAAGTACGCCGGGTTGGTCATGCCGAGCAGCCGGAAGCGCAGCCAGTCGGGGTCGTCCCACCGCTCGCCGGCGTTGGGCGCCAGGAAGCCCTTGGGGGTCGTGTCGGCTCCGACGACCAGCGCGACCTCGGCGAGGCCGGCCATGATCCGGGCGCGGGCGGTGTCGAGGGCCTGGGCGCCGGTCGCGCACGCGGCGTACGACGTGGCGACGCGGGCGCCGTTCCAGCCCAGCGCCTGGGCGAAGGTGGCGCCGGCGACGTAGCCGCCGTAGCCGTTGCGGACGGTCTCGCCGCCCACGACCAGGTCGACGTCCTGCCAGGGGATCCCGGCGTCGGCCAGGGCGACGCGGGCGGCGTGGACGCCGTAGGTCACGAAGCTGCGGCCCCACTTGCCCCACGGGTGCATGCCGACCCCGAGGACGGCGACGTCGTTGCGCTCCGCGCTCGCGGCACTCACTGGTCGACCTCCTGGCCCAGCTCGATCACGGGCTTCCACCGCCAGGTGCTGCGGTCACCGCTCTCGTCGGTGTAGAGCGTCTCGACCACCAGCTCGACCTCCGCGCCGACCTCCAGGTCACCGACCCCGTAGCCCTGGGCCACCTGGCCCAGCACGACCAGGCCCTCGGGCAGCTCGACCGCGGCGAGCGCGAACGGCTCGTAGGGGTCGCTGGCCGGCACGTAGGGAGGGGGCGGCTGGTACTGCGCGTCGGTGTAGGACCACACCCGACCGCGACGCGACAGCGGCGCCGGCTCGAAGGCCTCACCCTCGCAGGCGGGGTTGCGGCAGAAGCCCTCCGCTGCGCCCGGAGGGAAGAACACGGTGGCGCACGTGGTGCACCGGGAGCCGAGCAGGGCGGGTGCGGGGCCGGTGGTGAACCAGCCCTCGACCGCCGGGGTCGCCTGCGTCATCAGACCTCCAACTAGAACGTGTTCCTATCCTTGCACGATCGGAGCGCGTGGGGGCGTCGCGTCCCAGTGCCGGGAGGCCGCCCTGGAGGCCGGGCCGCGGACCGGTGCGGCCGCGCCCTCAGGAGCGGGACAGGAACGCCAGCAGGTCCTGCCGGGTGAGGACCCCCACGGGCTTGCCGTCCTCCTGCACCAGCACCGCGTCGGCGGTCTCGAGCAGGGCCACCGCGTCGCGCGGGTCCTCGGTGGAGCCGATCGCCGGCAGCGGGGGCGACATGTGGTCCTCGACGCGGTCGGTCAGCTTGGCGGTGCCGGCGAAGAGCGCGTCGAGCAGCGCCCGGTCGGAGACCGAGCCGGCCACCTCGGCAGCCACGATCGGGGGCTCGGCCCGCACGACCGGCATCTGCGAGACGGCGTACTCCTGGAGGATCGCGACCGCCTCGGCGATGGTCTCGTTGGGGTGGGTGTGCACGAGGTCGGGCAACCGGCCGGACTTGCCGCGCAGCACCTCGCCGACGGTGCGCGTCGGCGTGTCCTGGCCGCTCGCGAAGCCGTACTGGGCCAGCCAGTCGTCGTTGAAGACCTTGGTCAGGTAGCCGCGGCCGGAGTCGGGCAGCAGCACCACGATGACGGCGTCCTCGCCCTCGGGGGTGCCGGCCAGCTCGTGGGCCAGCTGGCGGGCGGCGTAGGCCGCCATCCCGCACGAGCCGCCGACCAGCAGGGCCTCCTCGCGGGCCAGGCGCCGGGTGAAGGCGAAGGAGTCGGCGTCGGAGACCTCGATGATCCGGTCGGCGATGTCGCGGTCGTAGGTGTCGGGCCAGAAGTCCTCGCCCACGCCCTCGACGAGGTAGGGGCGCCCGGTGCCGCCGGAGTAGACCGACCCGGCCGGGTCGGCGCCGATGACCTGGACGTCGGGGTTCTGCTCCTTGAGGTAGCGCCCGGTGCCGGTGATCGTGCCGCCGGTGCCGACGCCGCACACGAAGTGGGTGACCCGGCCCTCGGTCTGGGCCCAGATCTCGGGCCCGGTGGTCTCGTAGTGGGACCGCGGGTTGTGCGGGTTGGCGTACTGGTTGGGCTTCCAGGCGCCGGGCTGCGAGGCGAGCCGGTCGGAGACGTTGTAGTAGGAGTCGGGGTGCTCGGGCGCGACCGCGGTGGGGCAGACGACGACCTCGGCGCCGTAGGCCTTGAGCACGTTGCGCTTGTCCTCGCTGACCTTGTCGGGGCACACGAAGATGCAGTGGTAGCCCTTGGCCTGGGCGACCATCGCCAGCCCGACCCCGGTGTTGCCGGACGTCGGCTCCACGATCGTGCCGCCCGGCTGGAGCTCGCCGGAGGCCTCCGCGGCCTCGATCATCCGCGTGGCGATGCGGTCCTTGACCGACCCGCCGGGGTTGAGGTACTCGATCTTCGCGAGCACCAGCGGCCCGCCGTCGGCCGGCCCGCCGTCCGGTCCGCCGTCCGGTCCGGCAGCTCCTCCCGCCGGAAGGTCCAGGGTGCGCGAGAGGCGCAGCAGAGGGGTGTTGCCGATGAGGTCGATGAGCGAGTTCACATACTGCACCCGGCCAATGTAGGGGCCAGCCACCCGGACCGGCCAACCTGGCCGGGCCGGGGCTTCCTAGACTCTGTGCGTGAGCAAGGCGAGTGCGGCCCGGAGACTGGCGGCCGCTGCGGCGTACGGCGGCGGCGGGCTGTCGCTCGTCGGCGCGAGCCTGTACGGCGTGCTGACCGCCGAGGCCAAGCTCGCGCGGCGCATGATCGGCAACGCCAGCGACGAGCCGCCCCCCGACGCCACCGGCTGGTACGGCCGCGGCCGGCCCGGCCCCGCGATCACGATGGCGCTGCTGGGCGACTCCAGCGCGGCCGGCTACGGCTGCGACCGGGTCGAGGACACGCCCGGCGCGGTGCTGGCCAGCGGGGTCGCCGTCCACGCCGACCGGCGCGTCTACCTCAAGGCGTTCTGCGTGGTCGGGGCGCAGACCTCGGCCCTGGCCGGGCAGATCGACCGCGCGCTGCTGATCGAGCCCCAGGTGGCGATCGTCATGATCGGCGCCAACGACGTCACCCACGTGGTGCCGCCCTCGCAGTCGGTCAGCCAGCTCGCCGAGGGCGTACGCCGCCTCCGCGAGGCCGGCGTGAGCGTCGTGGTCGGCACCTGCCCCGACCTGGGCACGATCAAGCCGATCGCTCCCCCGCTGAAGCAGGTGGCCCGGGCCTGGTCGCGCCGACTGGCCACCGCGCAGACCATCGCGGTCCTCGAGGAGGGCGGACGGACGGTCTCGCTCGGCTCGGTCCTCGGACCGGAGTTCCTCGCGGCCCCGTCGCTGCTCTTCGGGCCCGACCAGTTCCACCCCTCGGCCGAGGGCTACCTCCAGATGGCCGCCGTGCTGATCCCCTCGGTGCTGGCCGCGGCGGGCCTGGCTCCCGACGACGAGGCGCTGCCCGAGCCGTTCCGTGGGGAGGGCGTGCTGCCGATCACCCGGGCCGCCATCCAGGCGGTCAACGAGCCCGGCACCGAGCTCGACGGCACCGACCTCGCGGGCGCCCGCCGCGGGCTGCGCGGCCGCTGGGTCGAGCTGCGGCACCGCCGTCGCCGTCCGCGGACCGACTCCGTGGCCCCCGACGAGCACCCCTCGCAGCCGGACCCGACTGCGGTCGACTGACGCTGCGACGTACCCGGGGCCGGACGCACGAGAGCCCCGGATCTCTCCGGGGCTCTCGGGGTGGTGCGGGGACGGGCCGGGGCCCGTCGGATCAGTCCTGGCTGAAGATCGCCAGCAGGCGCAGCAGGTTGGTGTAGATCCAGACCAGGCTCACGGTCATCGCGAACGCGGCGCGCCACGACTCACGCTCGGGCAGGCCGTTGGCCACGCCCTTCTCGACGAAGTCGAAGTCGAGGATCAGCATGAAGACACCCAGCACCAGGCCGCCGATCGAGAACACCGCACCCATCGCGCCGAAGCCGAAGAGGCCGAAGCCGTTGCCGAACGCGGCGAGGACCATCTCGAGGAGACCGAGCGCCACCATGCCGAACATGGCCGCCACCACGAAGGTGCGGAACTTGTTGCCGACCTGGATGTTGAAGAACTTGTAGGCCGCCAGCGTGCCGGCGAAGGCCGCGAAGGTACCGAGCACGGCCTGGGTCACGATGCCCTCGGCCTGCGGGAACATCGCCTCGATGAGCTTGCTGAAGGCACCGAGCGCCACGCCCTCGAGCACGGCGAAGGCCAGCACCAGTCCGGGGCTGATCACGCGCTTGAAGGAGTTGACCATCGAGAGCCCGAAGGCGCCGAAGGAGCCGATCATCAGCGCGAGGTAGAGCGGCCCGAGGGCGGCCTCGGTGGTGATGTCGGGGGTCATGATCCAGGTGGCGGCCGCCGTGACGATGACGAGTCCGACGGTCATCGCGGTCTTCTGGACGACCGAGTCGATGGTCATCGGGCCGGAGGTGACCGGCTCGTGCGTGGTGGGGGCACCGCTGCCGGGGGCGCCGACGCCCCACTGCGACGGGTCGGCGTTGTAGCCGCGAGAGGCGGTCGCGCCGGAGCGGGAGAACTCCTCGGAACGGCGGAACACCGGGTTGTTGCTCTGCATGGTCTCCTCCTTGGAGGCCGATGGTGACCGTCAGTCTGACGGCTCGACCGTGATCGGCTCAGTCTATCGAGCCCGATACCGTTTCAACGCCCCCCGGGTCCGGTTCGTTCCCGACCCGTGACCCAGACGGTGCTGCATGGGTGTGACGTGGCCCGCACCGGCCCGGCGATGGCCGGGTCAGCGTCGTACGGCGAGCACCACGGAGTCGCGCACGGTCACCGGACCGTCGTCGGTGGCCGTCTCCCGCGTGGGGGCCTCGGCGTACCGGACGTCCCAGGCCTCGGGGTCGAGCGCGGCGACGACGTCCTCGGGGGTGAAGAGCAGGTCGGGGCCGTGCGGGCGGCGTACGCCGGTCGCGACGTCGTCGGGGTGGTGGCCGACGACCAGCAGCGCCCCTCCGGTGCGCACGGCGGCGCCCAGTCGGCGGTGGAAGTCGGCGAACATCGGGCGGGGCACGTGCATGAAGTGGGCGACGACGAGGTCGTGCTCCCCCGGCACCGGCGCCCCGGCCATCAGGTCGTGGTGCAGCGGGGTCACCCGATCGGCCACGCCGGCGTCCGCCGCGTGGGCGGCCACCCGGCCGAGCGCGACGGGCGAGACGTCGAGCGCCGTCACCCGCCATCCCTGGTGGGCCAGCCAGACGGCGTCGGCCCCCTCGCCGCTGCCGATGTCGAGCGCGTCGCCGGGCGTGAGGTCGGCGGCGTGCTGCACCAGGGTCGGGTTGGGGCGCCCGCTCCAGACGCGGTCGGCGCCGGCGTACCGCTCGTCCCAGGTCTCCTGGGTGTAGCGGTCGGCGAGATCGTCGGAGTGGTCGTGGTCGTGGTCGTGGCTCATGGGTCCAGCCTGCCCGGCGCCTGTGCACCGTGACCACCGGCCACGACCTGAGGGTGCCCCCGGTGGGGTTCGAACCCACACTGGACCGTGTTTAAGACGGCTTCCTCTGCCGGTTGGGATACGGGGGCGTCCGTGACCACGCCGGCGCCGGGACGTCATGCGGAGGGAGCCACCCCTGGCTCTGTCCGTATGACGTCACGGCGGCTGGTCGGTCACTCGCGCATTCTGGCAGCCAGGTCGGCCGCGCGACCGAGCACGTCGTCGAGCATCGGCTCGGTGAGCTTGCCGGTGAAGGTGTTCTGCTGGCTGGGGTGGTAGCTGCCGAGCAGCACCACCTCGCCGGCGGGCCCACCGAGGGTCGCCTCGGCTCCGTGGCCGAAGCGGGGCTTGGGCCGCGGCACCTCCCACCCCGCACGACGTACGGCGCGCAGGGCGGCGTCCCAGCCGATGCTGCCCAGCGCGACGACGACCCGGACGTCGGGGGCGACCAGCGCCAGCTCGTCGTCGAGCCAGGGGGCGCACCGCTCCTTCTCGTCGGTGGTCGGCTTGTTCTGCGGCGGGGCGCAGCGCACGGCGGCGACCATCCGGGTGTCGACGAGCTCGAGTCCGTCGGCGGCGTGCACGCTGGTGGGCTGCGTGGCCAGGCCGACACGGTGCAGCGAGGCGACGAGCCAGTCACCGGAGCGGTCGCCGGTGAAGATCCGCCCGGTGCGGTTGCCGCCGTGGGCGGCCGGGGCCAGCCCGACGATCAGGACCCCGGGGTGCCGGGCGCCCCACCCGGCGATCGGTCGGCCCCAGTAGGGCTCGCCGGCGTACGCCGCCCGCTTGGCGACCGCGACCTCCTCGCGCCAGGCGACCAGTCGCGGACACCGCCGACAGGTGCTGACCGCAGCCTCGAGCTCGGCCAGCGGGTCTCCGCTCCCGGCCCCGACCGCCGGGTCCCCCGGCCAGCCGGAGGCCGGCGGGACCGGCGACTCGAAGAGCTCGCCCGTGGCCGGGTGAGGGAGCGCCGTGCTCACGCGATCAGCCCCAGGCACCCGGGCCACCGGGGGTCAGCGGCTCACGGGCTGGGCTGGATGGAGGAGTCGCGGCGGACCTTGTCGGTGACGTCGCTGACCTTGTGCTTGGCGGTCTCGGCGGCCGCGGACGCCTGGGTGGCGACGGCGTCGGTGGCCTTGTCGGTGGCGGAGCGGACCCGCGGGTCGCGGGCGACCTTGCGAGCACCGCTGCGGATCTGCTCGTAGCGCTCACGGCCGGCGCGGGTGCCGAGGACGTAGCCGGCGGCGCCGGCGAACAGCAGTGGGATCTTCTTCATGGTGATCTCCTTCTTCTCGAGAGCGCCCCACCCGAGGACGTCATGCGTGGGTGGGACGAGGGATGTGCAGGTGGTCAGCGGTGACGGCGCCAGAGCAGCAGCCCGACGAGCACGACCACCCCGACCCCCGCAGCCACCAGCTCGGGGCGGGGCTTGCCCCCCTCGGTGGTCGCGCGGTCGGCCAGGTCGTGGGCCGCGTCCTGGGCCCGGCTCTTCACGTCGAGCTTGGCCTGCAGGGCGTCGACGGTGTCGGCGAGCTGGTCGCGCTGCCGCTCGATGTCGGCGGCGATCTCCTCGGGCGTCTGGCTGGTCACCGGTGGCCTCCCTTGATGGTCGCGACGTCGTCCTTGAGCCCCGCGAGGGCCCGCTCGGGGGCGGGCGGCGTGGCCTGCTCGATCGACTTCTTGCCGGCCAGCGCCGCCACCGCCGCCACGGCCAGGACCAGCAGCCCCACGATCAGCGCCGCGGCCCAGGCCGGGAGGGCGAGCGCCAGCGCCAGCACGGCAGCGGCCAGCAGGCAGGCGACGCCGTAGAGCGCCAGCAGACCGGCCGCGCCGAAGGCACCGACGCCCTTGCCGGCGTTCTTGCCCTTCTCGGCCAGCTCGGCCTGCGCGAGACGCATCTCGCTGCGGATCAGGTCGGGCACCTGCTCGCTGAGCTGGTGGACCAGGGCGCCGAGCGGCGCGTCGCTGCTCGGGGGTGGTGGTGCGGCCGGCTGGGTCATGAGCCTCCGGTAGCCACTCGGCCGTCGGGCAAAACCCGCACCGGTCAGGTCTCCTCGACCAGGCTCCAGGCGATGCCGTCGAGGATGTCGGCCTCCGAGACGACCACGGAGGCGACCGACGTCCGCCGCAGGACCCGCGACCAGATCAGCGCCCCGGCGCCGATCACGTCGGCCCGGCCGGGGTGCATGAACGGCAACGCCCGCCGCTCGGCCACGCTCAGGGCCAGCAGCCGGTCCGCCGCGTCGTGGACCGCCTCGACGCTCAGTGCACGTCCGTCGATGGCGTCCCGGTCGTACGCCGGCAGGTCGAGCACCGCGGCCGCGACGGTGGTCACGGTGCCGGCGACCCCGACGACCGTGGCTGCGTCGGCCGGCGACACCGGGCAGGCGTCGAGCGCCGCGTCGATGTCGGCGAGGCACGCGGCGACCTGGGCGGCGGTCGGCGGGTCGTCGTGGAGGTGGCGCTCGTGCAGCCGCACCGAGCCGATGTCCATCGAGTGCGCCGCCGTGGGTGCCTCCTCCCCGAGGATCAGCTCGGTGGAGCCGCCGCCGACGTCGACCACCAGCACCGGCGGCGGCAGCGCCCGCGACGTGCGGGTGAGGTGGCGCACCGCGCCCGCATAGGCGAGCGCTGCCTCCTCGGCGCCGCTCAGCACCTCCGGCTGCACACCGAGCCGCGCCACGACGCCCTCGACGAAGGTCGCGGCGTTGCTGGCGTCGCGGGTGGCCGAGGTCGCGCAGAAGCGGACCCGGGTCGCGCCGTGCTCGGCGATCAGGGCGGCGTACTCGTCGAGGGCCTCGAAGGCCCGCGCCAGCGCCGCGTCGTCGAGCCGGCCCGTGCGGTCGACCCCCTGACCCAGGCGCACCATGCGGGCCTCGCGCACCACGACGTCGGGCAGGGTGCCGATCAGCAGCTTGACCGTGTTGGTGCCGCAGTCGATCGCGGCGACGGGCTCGCGGCTCATGCCGGATCGGCGGGAGCGACCGGGTCGGCGGGCCGGGCCACGCACGGACCCTCGGCCCACCACTCCCCCAGCCGCTCGAGCACCTCATCACCCAGGGGGTTGACGCCGGGGCCGGCGGCCAGCGCGTGACCGGCCAGGACGTGGAGGCACTTGACCCGGTCGGGCATGCCGCCGGCGGAGACGCCGTCGATCTCGGGCACGTCGCCGAGCTCGGCGCGTGCGGCGAGGTAGGCCTCGTGGGCCGCGCGGTAGCCCTCCGCCAGCTCGGGCTCCTCCCCCAGTCGGGCCTGCATCTGCTTCATCAGCCCCGAGCCCTCGAGGGTGCCGATCAGCGAGGCGGCGCGGGGGCAGGTGAGGTAGAAGGTCGTCGGGAACGGCGATCCGCCCGGGAGGCGCGGCTCGGTGGTGACCACGTCGGGGTTGCCGCACGGACACCGGTGACCGACCGCGTGGATGGAGCGCGGCGGGCGACCGAGCTGGCGGGCGATGACGTCCTCGTCGTCGGGCTCGATCACGGGGTCACCCCGCGTCGTCCTCGGAGGCCGTGATCCGGCTCGCGGGGGGCGGCTCCTGCCGGGGCGGCTTGCCGGCGAGCTTCACCGACTCCCAGACATCGGCGTAGATGGCCTCGGGCTCGCTCGGGGCCACGGAGTCGGGGTCGCTCAGCTCGGACTCGGACTCCAGCGGCCGCCCGCTCTCGTCGAGGACGACGTACGACGTCTCCCCCGGCAGCAGGTAGCCGAACCGCTCGCGGGCCTGGGCCCGCACGTAGGCGTCGTCGTCCCAGCGCGACTTCTCGCGCTCGAGGTCGTCGATGCTCGACTGGCGCTCGGCGATCTGCTGCTTGAGGTCGCCGATGTGGGCGCGCTGCTGGAGGTAGGCGCGCAACGACGAGGCGTAGGAGACCACGAGCACCGCGAGCACCAGGACCAGGATCGCCGCCCGCCCGGTGAGCCGCGGTCGGCGCCGCTCGCGGGTCTCGCCGGTCGTCCGGCCCCGCGTCGGCCCCGGACGGGGCGTCCGGCCACCCGTGCCCCCGGCGCGGCCGGCGCCGGGGCCGCGTCCGCCACCCGGCGCAGGGCGCGGTGGATGACGACGAGGGGCGGGCACGGACCCGATTCTGCCTGGTTCAGGGCTGGTATCGCGGGAACGCGGCCGCTCCGGCGTAGCGAGCCGCGTCACCGAGCTCGTCCTCGATGCGCAGCAGCTGGTTGTACTTGGCCACGCGGTCCGAGCGCGCGGGGGCGCCGGTCTTGATCTGCCCGCAGTTGGTGGCGACCGCGAGGTCGGCGATCGTGGTGTCCTCGGTCTCGCCCGAGCGGTGGCTCATCATGCAGCGGTAGCCGCTGCGGTGGGCCAGCTCGACGGAGTCGAGGGTCTCGGTGAGCGACCCGATCTGGTTGACCTTCACCAGCAGCGAGTTGGCCTGGCCGCCGGTGATGCCGCGCTGCAGCCGCTCGACGTTGGTGACGAAGAGGTCGTCGCCCACGATCTGGGTCTGGGTGCCGAGCCGGTCGGTGATCGCCTTCCAGCCGGCCCAGTCGTCCTCGTCGAGCGGGTCCTCGATGGAGACGATCGGGTAGGCCGCGACGAGGTCGGCGTAGTAGGAGGTCATCTCGTCGGCGGTCTTGGCCCCGCCCTCGAAGGCGTAGCTGCCGTCGGTGCAGAACTCCGAGGCCGCCACGTCCATGGCCAGCGCGATGTCGCGACCGAGCGTCAGCCCGGCGGCCTCCACGGCCTCGGCGATCAGGTCGAGCGCGGCCCGGTTGGAGTCGAGGTTGGGCGCGAAGCCGCCCTCGTCCCCCAGCCCGGTCGAGAGGCCCTTCTTCTTCAGCACCGACTTCAGCGCGTGGTAGACCTCCGCGCCGGTGCGCAGCGCCTCGCGGAAGGTCGGGGCGCCGATCGGCGCGATCATGAACTCCTGGATGTCGACGTTGGAGTCGGCGTGCGACCCGCCGTTGAGGATGTTCATCATCGGGACGGGCAGCAGGTGGGCGTTGGGCCCGCCGACGTACCGGTAGAGCGGGAGCCCGGCCGACTCGGCCGCCGCCCGCGCCACGGCCAGCGAGACGCCGAGGATCGCGTTGGCGCCGAGCTCGGCCTTGTTGGGCGTGCCGTCGAGCTCGAGCATCGTCTGGTCGACCAGCCGCTGGTCGTCGGCGGCGAGGCCCTCGACCGCGGGCCCGATCTTCTGGATCACCCCGTCGACGGCCTTGCCGACGCCCTTGCCGAGGTAGCGGTCGCCGCCGTCGCGGAGCTCCACCGCCTCGAAGGCTCCGGTCGAGGCGCCGCTGGGCACCATGGCCCGGGCGAACGCTCCGTCGTCGAGGAGTACCTCGACCTCGACGGTGGGGTTGCCGCGCGAGTCGAGGATCTCGCGGGCGCCGACAGCTTCGATAGATGCCACGGGGCTGCTCCTGGGTCGAGTGATGGGGTGCGCTGACCACCCTAGACCCGCGCGGCCCCGGGCCCTGCGGGCCGACGTACGGCGACACGCGGGGGCCACGCGCCCGGGCATCGATACTCGGGGCCATGAGCCCTGAGGAGGCCCCGTCGGCCCGGATCGCCGCCCTGTTCGACAGCATCGCCGAGGTCTACGACCAGTCCGGCGCCGTCTTCTTCGCCACGATCGCCGGTGGGCTGGTGGAGCGCCTCGCCCCGACCCCGGGCGAACGGGCGCTCGACCTCGGCTGCGGGCGCGGGGCGGTGACCTTCCCGCTCGCCGAGGCGGTGGGGGCCACCGGACGTGTCGATGCGATCGACCTCGCCCCTGCCATGGTGCGGCTCACCGGCGAGGACGCCGTACGCCGGGGCCTGGCGCACGTCCACACCGATCTGGCCGACGTGAGCGCGCCCGAGCAGAGCGACCTGGTCGGGGCCGGCGCCTACGACGTCGTGGCCTCCTCGCTGGTGCTCTTCTTCCTCCCCGACCCGGGGGCCGCCCTGACGCACTGGCGTCCGCTGCTGGCTCCCGGAGGTCGGCTGGGCTTCTCGACCTTCCGGCCCTGGACGGCGGCCTGGCGCGCCGTGGAGGAGGTCTTCACCGACTACATCGACGTCAGCGCGCAGGCCTCCACGGCCATGCCGCAGGTCTTCCAGGACGACGCCACCGTCGACGACCTCGTGCGGGCGGCCGGGTTCACCGACGTCCGGAGCGAGTCGGTGACCTACCCGATCGGCTTCGCGGACGTGGAGCAGTGGCGGCGCTGGTCGATGGGCACCGGCATGCGGGCCCTGTGGGCGGGCACTCCCCCCGAGGCGCACGGCGAGATCCTGGCGCGGGTGGCCGCCCTGCTCGCCGAGCGGTCCGGCCCGGACGGTCGTCCGAGCATCGACGTCGACGTGCGCTACACCTTCGGTCGGGCGTAGCGGCCCGGCCACGAGACAGGGAGGGTTCTCAGTCACCGGGTGACTGAGAACCCTCGCTGATCGAGGGTGACGCCACGGGCGGGCTCGGGAGGCGGCGGCGTACGGCGTCGCGGAGGGCCTGCTCCGGGTCGGTGCCCGACGCGCGGGCCTCCACGACGAGCGCCAGCAGGCGCTCGCCGAGGTCGCCGCCCGGCTCGACGTCGGCCGCCGCCGGCGACGGCGGTACGTCGCCCGCCCGGTCGAGCCGGTCGAGCCGGTCGAGCCGGTCGAGCACCTTGTCGGCGTACAGCAGGGCCGGCAGCGTCGGGGCGATCCCGTCGAGCACGGAGGTGCGCGGCTTCTCGGTGGCCTTCACCGACTCCCACAGCTCGTTGACGGCCGTCGGGTCGCCGGGGTCGGCGGCGTCGCCGAAGACGTGGGGGTTGCGACGCACCATCTTCTCGATGATCCCGCGGGCGACGTCGTCGAGCGTGAAGTCGCCGGACTCCTCCGCGACCACCGCGTGGAAGTAGACCTGCAGCAGCAGGTCGCCGAGCTCCTCGCGCAGGTCGTCCGGTGTGCCGGTCTCGATCGCCTCGAGGGTCTCGTGGGTCTCCTCCAGGAGGTAGCGGGCGAGGGAGCGGTGGGTCTGCCCCCGCTTCCAGGCGCAGTCGGCCCGCAGCCGACGCATCACGGCCAGGAAGTCGACCAACGGCTGACCCTCAGCCGGCACGGCTCAGCCGCAGCGCTGGGAGGGAGGGAGGTCGGCGGCGAGCTGGGCGCCCGACTCCGGCCCGGCCTCGTTGAGGTCGGTGGCGGCCTGCGCGGAGACAGCGAAGTCGCTGACCGCGGTCGACAGGTCGTCGGCGCCCAGGGTGAGCAGCTGGGGGTTGTCGACCAGCTCGATCGTGCCGAAGCGCGGGTTGAGCTCGATCGGGTTGTCGTCCTGCCACTGCGTGGCGACGCTCAACCCTTCCTGGAGACCGGCGCCCTGCTCGTCCGACGCGGGGTCCAGGTCGAGCCGCTCCTGACCGATCTCGGTGACCACGTCGCCGTAGTAGGCGACCGCGGCCAGGTCGGGGGCGACCCGTGCGACCAGGTCGGCGTCGACCTCGAGCTCGAGGAGCTGGCCGGTGATGTCCTTGACCGCGGCGGCGTAGTTGGCGCCGGACCCGGCGCCGTACTCGTCGCCGAGCTGGTCGGCGACCTCGCGCAGCACGAGCGAGCGCAGCGCGTCCTTGCGGACCAGGGCGCCCGGCAGCGGTTGGGCCGCTCCCTGCTCGGAGAGGAGGGTGAACATGTCGCAGAGGTCTCCGGCCGCGGAGTCGGCCTGCGCGAGACTGATCCGCGCGCTACCGACCTCGGCCGCGACGCCCGGGGCGACCTGGGTGCTGCCGACGCCGCACCCGGTCGCGGCGAGGCCCACGGCGAGGACGGCGGTGGCGCTGACCCCGGCACGGACCACGGCTCGGGCGGGGTGGCGCAGGGGCCGACGGCGGCTCCGGGTCACGCGGACTCCTTGGTGTCACGGGGGTCGAGGACGGCGTCGAGGACACCGCGCGCCCATTCAAGCAGGGCGACGCCGGTCAGCGGGCGGCCGGTGGCCCCCGGTGTGCCCGGCCGCGGCACCAGCACGGTGCCGGAGGTCTTGACGATCGACTTGGGGTAGAGCCGGTTGAGCCGGACCTGGCGCGACTCGGGCAGCTCGACCGGGGCGAAGCGCACGTTGCGGCCCGCGATCGTCAGCTCGCCGATGCCGGCGTCGCGGGCCCGGGCCCGCAGCCGGGCCACGAGCTGGAGCGAGACGACCTCCTGCGGCGGCTCGCCGTAGCGGTCCACCATCTCCTCGGCGATCTGGTCGACGTCGCCGTCGGTGCGCACCTCGGCCAGCCGCTTGTACATCTCCAGGCGCAACCGCTCGCTGGTGATGTAGTCGTGGGGCAGGTGGGCGTCGATCGGCAGCTCGATGCGGACCTCGTTGAGCTCGGGCTCCTTGTCGCCCCGGAAGTCCTGCACGGCCTCGCCGACCAGGCGCACGTAGAGGTCGAAGCCCACGTCGGCGATGTGGCCCGACTGCTGGCCGCCGAGCAGGTTGCCGGCGCCGCGGATCTCGAGGTCCTTCATCGCGATCGCCATGCCACCGCCGAGGTCGGAGTGCTGGGCCAGCGTCGCCAGCCGCTCGTGGGCGGTCTCGGTGAGCGGCTTCTCCGCGGGGTAGAGGAAGTAGGCGTAGGCCCGCTCGCGGCTGCGCCCCACGCGACCGCGCAGCTGGTGGAGCTGGCTGAGGCCGAGGGTGTCGGCCCGCTCGATCAGCATCGTGTTGGCGTTGGAGACGTCGAGGCCCGACTCCACGATCGTGGTGCACACCAGCACGTCGAAGCGCTTCTCCCAGAAGTCGAGCATCACCTGCTCGAGACGGTGCTCCCCCATCTGCCCGTGGGCGGTGGCGACCCGCGCCTCCGGCACCAGCTCCTTGATCCGGGCCGCGGCCTTATCGATCGAGCTCACCCGGTTGTGGATGTAGAACACCTGGCCGTCGCGCAGCAGCTCACGACGTACGGCGGCGGTGACCTGCCGGTCCTCGTAGGCGCCGACGTACGTGAGCACGGGGTGCCGCTCCTCGGGCGGGGTGGTGATCGTCGACATCTCCCGGATGCCGGTGACCGCCATCTCGAGCGTGCGCGGGATGGGCGTCGCCGACATCGACAGCACGTCGACGCTGGTGCGCATCCGCTTCATCTGCTCCTTGTGCTCCACCCCGAAGCGCTGCTCCTCGTCGACGATGATCAGCCCGAGGTCCTTCACCACGATGTCGGGGTTGAGCAGCCGGTGGGTGCCGACGACGATGTCGACGGTGCCCTCGGCCAGGCCGGCGGTGACCTCCGCGGCCTCGGCGTCGGTCTGGAAGCGGCTGAGTCCCTTGACCACCACCGGGAAGCCGCTCATCCGCTCGCTGAACGTCGAGAGGTGCTGGGTGACCAGCAGCGTCGTCGGCACCAGCACCGCGACCTGCTTGCCGTCCTGCACGGCCTTGAACGCCGCGCGCACGGCGATCTCGGTCTTGCCGTAGCCGACGTCGCCACAGACCAGGCGGTCCATCGGGACGGTCTGGCGCATGTCGGACTTGACCTCCTCGACCGTGGTCAGCTGGTCGGGGGTCTCGGTGAACGGGAAGGCGTCCTCGAGCTCGCGCTGCCACGGGGTGTCGGGCCCGAACGCGTGCCCCTTGGTGGCCTGGCGCGCCGCGTAGAGCTTGATCAGCTCGGCGGCGATCTCGCGGACCGCCTTGCGGGCGCGGCCCTTGCGCTTGGCCCAGTCGGCGCCGCCGAGCCGGTCGAGGCTGGGCTGCTCGCCGCCGACGTACCGGGTGACCTGGTCGAGGGCGTCGGCGGGCACGAAGAGGCGGTCGGGCGGACCACCGCGCTTGGACGGGCCGTACTCGAGCACGAGGTACTCACGCACCGCGCCCTGCACCTCGCGCTGCTTCATCTCCACGAACCGGCCCACGCCGTGCTGCTCGTGGACGACGTGGTCGCCGGCCGTGAGCTCGAGCGGGTCGATCTGCTTCTTGCGGCGGGCCGGCATCGAGCGCATGTCGCGGGTCGAGGCGCGCTGGCCCGAGATGTCCTCGGCGGTGAGCAGCGCCAGCCGGTTGACGTCGTCGACGAAGCCCTGCGCCAGCGACCCGCAGGTCACCTCCACGACCCCGGTCGGCTCGCTCCCGAGCTCCTCGACCAGCCGTGCCGGCACGTCACGCTCGCCCAGCGCCTCGACCATCCGCTGCGCCGGCCCGTGCCCGGGATAGACCACGACCGTGCGGTAGCCGTCGCCGCGCCACCGCTCCAGGTCGGTGATCGCCTGCTCCACGTCGCCGCGGTAGGGGTCGGTCGCCCGGTGGGGCAGTCCCTGACGATCCCGGGGTGAATCCGGCTCCGAGACCCCGAGATCGTCGGGGACTACGCCGCCGGGGCCGCCGGGGCCGCCGGGGCCGCCGCCGGGGCGTCGAGATCGAGACCGAAGGGGCTGAGCGTCCACCAGCCGAGGTCGCGCTCGAGGGAGTGCACGCGGACGTCGCCGAGCGAGCGGTACGACGCGGCGCCCAGGTCGATCGGCGAGGACCCGCCGCCGGCGGCCGCGGCCCAGCTCGCGTCGAGGAACTCCTCGGAGGTGGCGACCAGGTCGTGGGCGCGGCTGCGGGCGCGCTCGGGGTCGAGCAGCAGCACGTGGGTGCCGTCGGGCAGCAGGTCGACGAGCAGCTCCATCTCGTCGACCAGCACCGGCGCGAGCGACTCCATGCCCTCGACGGCGATCCCGGCGGCGATCTTGTCGGTGAGCTCGAGCAGGGCGGGGTGCTCCGCGCCCAGCGCGGCCGCGCGGCGCCGTACCTCGTCGGTGAGCAGGAGCTCGCGGCACGGCGGGGCCCACAGCCGCTCGGCCTTGTCGAGCGTGCGCTGGTCGGCGACGGAGAACCAGCGGATCTCCTCCACGTCGTCGCCCCACAGCTCGACGCGCAGCGGGTGCTCCTCGGTCGGGGGGAAGACGTCGACGATCCCGCCGCGCACCGCGAACTCGCCGCGCTTCTCGACCAGGTCGACCCGCGTGTACGCCGCGTCGGCCAGCTGCTGGACCAGGTCGTCGAGCGGCGCGGTGTCGCCCACGACGAGCTCGACCGGCTCCAGGTCGCCGAGCCCCGGCACCTGGGGCTGGAGGATCGAGCGCACGGGCGCGACCACGACCGAGAGCGGGCCGTTGGTGCGGTCGGTGCCGGGGTGCCGCAGCCGGCGCAGCACCGCCAGTCGCTGGCCGACGGTGTCGCTGCGCGGGCTGAGCCGCTCGTGGGGCAGCGTCTCCCAGCTCGGGTAGTAGCCGACGGTCGCGGGGTCGAGCACGTCGCCCAGCGCCGAGACGAGGTCCTCGGCCTCGCGGGAGGTGGGGGTGACGGCCAGGACCGTGCGCCCGGCGCGGAGCAGCCCGGCGACCAGGAACGGCCGCAGCGCCTGGGGACCGGTCAGGTCGCGGGTGCGCGCCGCACCCGCCCGGACGTCCTGGACGGCATCGGCGAGGGAGGCGTCGGCCAGCACGGCGTCGACGAGACCGGTGAGTGGCACGGGTGCTCCTGGGGCGAACGGCACTGCGGAACAGCACGAGAGGCCCCCGGCCAGCCTGACCGGGGGTGCGGGACCCCACTCTAGGCTGCCTACGCTGGGGTCGATGAACCCACGACGCCGCTCACGCTCCGCCGCCCTCGTGCTGGCGCTGGCCGTGCTGGGCGCCGGCGCGGGCTGCAGCGCCGATCCCGCCACCACGGGCGCCCCACCGCCGGAGTCCTCGCCGGCCTCGTCGTCGTCACCCGGGCAGGCGCAGGCGCGCTCCCGCGCCGACCTGCCCGCTCCCCTGGCTCGCGCCCTCGCCGCCGACCGGCCGGCCCGGGCCGGTACGCCGCGCGCCGTGGCGCGGCAGATCCTGGCCGCCGAGGACGCGATCGCGGACCGGGCGACCCCACCGCGCGTGCTGGCGGCCGCCGGTCACCTGCAGCAGGTCGCCTACCGCGTCCTGGGCACCCGGCCCGGCTGGGACGAGCGGGTCCGGGCCGACCTCCCGCGTCGGCTGCACGCCCGGGTGCGGAGCAACGTCGCCTCGCGGCGGGAGTTCCGCTCGATGCACTACACGCTCGCCGACACGCTGCCCGCCTGGCGCATCGTCGAGCCCGCGCCGGCGCCCGCGCTGCTGAGCCACTACCGCGCCGCCGAGCGCCGCTTCGGCGTCGACTGGGAGTACCTCGCTGCCATCAACCTCGTCGAGACCGGCATGGGCCGCATCCGCGGCACCTCGGTCGCCGGCGCGCAGGGCCCGATGCAGTTCATCCCCACCACCTGGGCGCGCTGGGGGCGCGGCGACATCAACGACCCCCGCGACGCGATCATGGCCGCGGGCCGCTACCTGGCCTCGCGGGGGTTCGCCCGACCGGGCGGCCGGCCCGGCGCCCTCTACGCCTACAACAACCACCCGGCGTACGTGCGCGGCGTGACACGCCTGGCCGAGGTCATGCAGGACCATCCCCGGGCGTTCTTCGGCTACCACCACTGGCAGGTCTACTACCTCAGCAGCGCCGGCGACGTCCTGCTCCCGGTCGGCTACGAGCAGCAGCGCGCGATCCCGGTACGCCGCTGGCTGGCCCGCCACCCCCAGCCCTGAGGCGAGCGCTGGGTCAGCGCACGTGGTGGGCGCGGGTGAAGGCGACGACCTGGTCGGCGATCTCCGGGCGGCAGACGATGAGGTCGGGCAGGTAGACGTCGTCCTGGTTGTACTGCAGCGGGGTGCCGTCGACGCGGCTGGTGAAGAGCCCGGCGGCGCGGGCGACCGCGACCGGCGCGGCGGAGTCCCACTCGTACTGGCCGCCGGCGTGGACGTAGGCGTCGGTGAGGTCGCGCGCCACCGAGAGCACCTTGACCCCCGCCGAGCCCATGGCCACCAGCTCGGCGTCGAGCTCGGCGGCCAGCGCGGGCACGAACTCCGGGGGCCGGCTGCGCGAGACGGCGATCCGGAGCCGCTGCGCGGTCCGGGCGGGTACGACGGGCGGCCGCCCGGTCGTGAACGTCTGGCCGAGCGCCGGCTGGGCGACCGCGGCGGCCGTCAGCTCGCCGGCGCCACCCGGACCCGACGCCCCGTCGGCGTGGCGCTCCCACAGCGCGACGTGGACGGCCCAGTCGTCGCGGGGCGGCTCGGAGAACTCGCGGGTGCCGTCGAGCGGGTCGACGATCCAGACGCGGTCGGCCCGGAGCCGGGCCTTGTCGTCCTTGCCCTCCTCGCTGAGCACCGCGTCGCCGGGCCGCATCCGGGCCAGCAGGTCCATCAGCACGTCATGGGCCGCCGCGTCACCGGCGTCCTTGAGCTCGCGTCCCTCCAGGCCCTGCCGGCGTACGTCGAGCAGCACCCGGCCCGCCTCGTCGGCGAGCCACGCGGCCAGCCGGTGGTCGTCGGTCAGGTCGTCGGTGGCCTCGGCGGGCGGTTCGGCGTGCACGGGGTCCAACCTCTCATGCCGTGCTGCGCCCGGCCGCCCGGCCCGCCCGGTCACTTCAGGCGTCGACCGCGAGCCAGCAGGAGCAGCATGCCCGCCACCACGAGCGCAGCGGCGATGCCGGCCGCCAGGCCCCGGCGCAGCGGCACCGAGTCGGTGACGCCGGCCTCGCGGTTGGTGGCCAGGAAGCTGACCGTCAGCGCCGCCGGACCGCTCTCGGCCTGGGTGACCTCGCTGGTCGCGAGGCTCTTGAGGGTCTGGATGGCCCGCTGGCGGCGCGCATCGACCTTCTCGAACTCCGCAGCCTTGCGGGAGGCCCGCGGCACCAACGAGGCCAGGAAGTTCTGGAGCTTCTTGTCCTTGTCCTTCTGCGCCTGGATCAGGTTGCCCTGCAGCCGCTCCAGCGTCTGGGTCGGGTCCATGCCCTTGCTGTCCGCGATCGCCTGGTAGTAGGCGTCGATGGCCTGCGCCTCGGCCTGCTGGGCCGCCTTGAAGGCAGGGGTGGGGCCCTCCGGCACGAGGTAGTCGCGCACCGAGTCGAGGAACTCCTGGATCACCTTCTTGCGGAACTCCTCGTCACCCTGGCTGGAGGTCAGCGAGATCCGGGCCAGGGTGGAGGTCTCGATCCGCTCGACCTGCAGGGCCGCGCGCAGCTCGGGGCCGCTGAGCCCGTTGTCGCGGGCCACCGGGTTGGTCACCGAGGTCAGCTTGGAGGTGGCGACCAGGTCGTTGATCAGGTCGAGCCGCTCGTTGGGGAGCGCCGAGCCGGCGCGGGTGTTGACCACCGCGCTGGTCGTCTCGTCGGTGGTGGCGTGGGTGAAGGACCCCACGGCCAGTCCGGCGAGGACTCCGATCACGACGGGCAGCCACCACAGACGGCGAACCGGGTCGAGCCACCCCCACGACCTGCTGAAGAACTTCATCAACGCTGTCCGTCTCCTCGGCGACTTGCCTGGTCTGGGTCTCGTCCGGCGGATGCGCGGAGGCCTTAGGATAGCCAGGTTGCGCGCCGCGCACGGACGGAGACACGGATCCCGCACACGACAAGGGCTGACGATGACCACGAAAGTGATCTACGTCGCCGGCACCGGCCGCAGCGGGTCCACGCTGCTGGGCAACGCCGTCGGATCGTTCCCGGGCGCCCTGTCGGTGGGTGAGGTCAAGCTCGGCTTCCGTCGCGGGCTCGCCGAGGACGGCTTCTGCGGCTGTCGCGAGCCGGTGCGCGAGTGCCCCGTGTGGGTCCCTGCGCTGCGGGCGACGTTCGGGACCGTGCCGACCCGCGCGGAGGCCAGCGAGCTCGACCGTCGGCTGACCGCCGCTGTCCGCACCCGGCGTACGCCGTGGTGGCTGGCCGGTCGCGAGAGCGACGAGGTCCGCGACCTGGCCGACGTCCTGGGCCGCCTGCTGACCCACCTCGCCGCGGCCAGCGGCGCCTCGGTGCTGGTCGACTCCTCCAAGCTCCCGGCGTACGGCGCGCTGATCGCCCGCAGCCCGCTGCTCGACGTCCGCACCCTCCACCTGGTCCGCGACCCGCGGGCCGTCGCCTGGTCGTGGCAGCGCGAGTCGGCCTCGCAGCAGGTCGCCGGCTTCGAGGAGACCATGGAGCGCTTCTCCCCGCTGAAGTCGAGCCTGATGTGGCTCGAGTCCTCCACCAGCGTCGCCGCTCTCGCACGCCGGGCCGGCCGACGGGCCCACGTCGTGCGCTACGAGGACCTGGTCTCCGACCCCGCGCGGGTGCTGGACGGCGTGGCCCGGTACGCCGACGTCGAGCCACCCGCCGCGCTCGTCGAGGGCTCCGAGCTGCACCTGCGGCCCTCCCACGCCGTCGCCGGCAACCCCAACCGCGTCCGCTCCGGTCCCGTCCGGCTGCGACGCGACGACGAGTGGGCCGACCAGATGCCGGCCGGGCACCGCCGCTTGGTCTCCACCCTCACCGCCCCCCGGAGGCGCACCCATGGCTACTGACCACGCCGTCGGCACCCCCGGCAACCCCGGCACCCCGACCGACCCGACCGACCAGGCGGCCGCGCCGGCCCCGGTGCGCACGTCGCGGGTGGTGCTCGGGTCGGCCGCCCTGGGCCTGGCCGTGGTCCTGGCCTCGGTGTCCGGTGACTTCGCGGTGATCATCGCCCTGCTGGTCGCGGCGGCGTTCGGCTTCATCGCGCTGATCACCGGTTTCCGCAACTTCGTGCACTTCTTCGCCGCGGCCTGCGTGCTGCGGCCCGTCGTCGACCTCACCGCCGGCCCCCGCTCCAGCGGGGTCTCGATCACCGAGGCCTTCGGCTTCGTCGTGCTCGCCGTGATGCTGCTGTGGCTGCTGGTCAACCGCCGCATCCTGGTGCGCCGGCTCACCAACCCGCTGGCGCTCTCGCTGATCAGCATCGTCGTCGTCTACGGCCTCGCGACCCTGGGCAGCGCCGACCCCGTCGTGGGCTTCTCCTCCACGCTGCGGATGGCGGCCGGGGTGACGGTCTACTTCGTGGTCGACCTGCTGCTGGTGACCCGGCGGCTGAGCATGCGCGACCTGCTCGTGCTGATCTTCACGGTCAGCGTGATCCCGCTGCTCTACCCGTTCCTCGCCCCGTTCGGCGTGCAGGTGACCCACCAGAAGGACAGCTTCACCGCGCTGAAGTCGGTCTTCTTCCTGTCCAACAACCTCGCCCACTTCCTGGTCCCGCTGCTGGTCATCGGCACCGCCTGGGTGCTGCGCACCACGGGATGGCAGCGGTTCGCGGCGCTCGGCTTCTGCACGGTGGTCGGCGTCGAGCTGCTGCTCAGCCAGACCCGGGGCGCGTGGCTCGGCGCCGCGGTCGGCGTGCTGATCGTCTGCCTCCTGCTCGACCGCCGCATCGTCGTCCTCGGCGCCGCGGCCGCCGTGGCGGCGGCGATCCTGGTCCCGCCGGTCAACAGCCGGATCGTCGACCTGGCCCCTGCGCCCGACAACCCCTACGACTCCAACTCCCTGACCTGGCGCCTCGACCAGTGGCAGCGGGTCCTGCCCGACGTCGAGCAGGCACCGGTGCTGGGCGGGGGCCCCGGACAGGCCGTGCGCAAGACCGGCAAGGAGGCCCACAACGACTACGTCAAGGCCGTGGTCGAGACCGGCTTCGTGGGGCTGGCCGTCTACATCTGGTTCGTCGTCGCCTCCATCCTCGCCTCGTGGCAGGCCCTCGCGCGCGTCCGTCGCATCGCCGAGGCCCGGCCCCGGGCCCCGGCGGCCGCACCGCTGGTCGAGGCCACCTTCGCCGGGATCTTCGCCTACTCGCTGGCCGCCGCGGCCGCCGCGTCGGGCGAGAACCTGATCGACAACATCACGTTCCTGTGGAGCGCCCTGCCGCTGTTCGCGCTGGCCCAGTGGGCGCGGCACGCCCGCCCCCGCCGGGTCGGGCTCTGATGCCGGCGTCGTCCTCGCTGCTCCCCCCGCTGTCGCGGAGGCTGCGCCACCTCGCCGCACGTCGGCTCCACGCGCTGCGCCGCGGCGAGCGCGAGCTGCCGACGTACTTCATCGTCGGGGCCAAGCGCGCCGGCACCACCTCGCTCGACGAGTACGTCGTCGACCACCCGCTCGTGCTGCGCGGCCTGGTCGAGAAGGGGTGCCGCTACTACGACGTCAACTACGAGCGCGGACCGGCGTGGTTCCGCAGCCACCTCCCGCTGAGCGCCGACCTCGACCGCCTCGAGCGTGACCTCGGTGCCCGCCCGATCTTCGGCGAGTCCAGCCCCTACTACTGCTACCACCCCGAGGCCCCGGCCCGGATCGCGGCCGACGTGCCCCAGGCCCGACTGATCCTCGTCCTGCGCGACCCCGTCCAACGGGCCTGGTCCCACTACCGCTACGAGGTGGCCCGCGGCTTCGAGACCCTGGGCCCCGACGCGGCCCTGGAGGCCGAGGCCGGCCGGCTGGCCCAGGCCGACGACGAGGCGCGGTGGTACTCCCACCGCCACCACAGCTACGTCGGTCGCAGCCGCTACGCCGAGGCCCTGCGGAGGCTGCGGCAGCACTTCCCCGCCGAGCAGGTCCTGGTCGTGCAGAGCGAGCGGATCTTCACCGAGCCCGAGACGACGATGGCGGGGGTCTTCGACCACCTCGGGCTGGCCCCGCACCGCCAGGGTGACTACCGCGCGCACAAGGCGCTGTCCGTGGAGGCCGTTCCGCCGGGCTTCGCCGCCACCGTGCGCGCGGCCCTCGTCGACGACCTCGCCGACCTCGAGGGGCTCTGCGGCCTGCGCTGGGGGTGACCTCCCGACCTCAGCGGCCGGGCTCGGACGCCCGTCGCGCGAGCGTCGCGCCCAGCGCCCACGCGCGCATCGGCTCCTGGTTGTCCTCGAGGGCGAGCAGGTCCAGGAGCGTCTCCCACGACGTCACCTGCGACCGCTGCTCCACCGGCACCAGGCCCCGCGCCAGGAAGGCCAGCACCTCGAGGTCGCTGGTCCGTCCGGTCTCGAGGAGCGCCACGGTGTTGTTGGGCGGCACGACGCCGTGCTCCACGACGTACTCGCCCGGCCGCAGGTGCGTCTCGCCGTCGAGGATCGCCAGCGCCACCCGGTGTCCGCCGTCGAGCAGCACGCACCGGTCCTCGCCGAGCGCCCAGCCACCCACCACGGTGCCGGCCGGCACCGACACCACCGAGACCTGGCCGAGCGCCTCACGCCCGGCCCGGTCGTGCCGGTCCATCAGCTGCAGGCTGGCGGTGACGATCGAGCGGAACGTGCGCTCCAGCGCCTTGGGGGCAGCTGAGATCTGCCCGCGAGCGACCAGCACGTGCTCGAACCAGTCGCCGTAGCTGCTCTCGCGCACCAGCTGCATGAAGGCGTCGGGGTCGTCACGCCGGAGGGCTGCCTGCTCGCGCGCCAGGCGGAAGAGCTCGGCGCGAGCCAGCACGTCGAGGCGGAACGGGCTGACCAGGGCCTCGATCGACAGCGCCTCGTCGCTCACCTCGAGGTGGCGCAGCTTGCGCTGGACCCGCCAGCGCCGCAGACCGGGCAGCCGCAGCGAGACCTCGCGGCTGAGCACGTCGCGCTCCTCGCGGCTCAGGCCCCACCCGACCACGGTCGCGGCGTAGACCAGGACCACCAGCGGCGCGGCCACGAGGATCTGCCAGACGCTGCCCTCGCGCAGCGGGCTCGCTCCGAGCATGGCCACACCGGAGGCCAGGACCCCACCGACGGCGGCGACGCCCAGCGGGCGGCTCCAGGGCCAGCGCTCGGTGGCGACCCGCCGGACGGCCACGATCCGGATCACCGCGCCCAGCACCATGGTGACGGCCCAGGCGAAGGCCGAGCCCTCGATGCCGTACGTCGGGATCAGGACCACGTTGAGCGCGATGTTGACGACCAGGGCGGCGACGTTGATGCCCATGTTGAGGCGGTTGCGCCCGATCTGGTTGAGCAGCACCGACGAGGGCGCCCCCACGGCCTCGGCCACCGCGCCCCCCGACAGCAGCAGCACGACCGCGGTCGCGTCGCCGAAGTCGTCACCGAACAGGCCCAGCACCGCGACCGGCACGGCGACCAGGCCGGCCAGCGCCGGAAAGCTGAGCCGAGAGCTCCACAGCACGATGCCCACGTAGCGGCGCGTGACCAGCTCGCGGTCGCCGTGCGTCCATGCGTGCGCGATGCGTGGAGCCATCGACGAGGTGAGCGGGGTGATGACGAACATCCCGATCAGGACGACGCGGGCAGCGACCTGGTAGGCGCCCACCTCCGCGGCGCTGACCAGGACCCCGAGGATCACGATGTCGGCCCACAGGAGCCCCTGGGTCGCCATCGACGCGACCCAGCTCAGCAGGCTGAACGACGCCAGCTCACGCCCCGGGGTGAAGCTGCCGGCACCGGGCAGCGTCGCGAGCAGCCGGTACAGGGCCACGGCAGCGGCGAGGCTCGAGATCACGCTGCTGACCAGCAGGGCCACCGCCGCGGCGTTGACGCCGTAGCCGGCCACGAGGACCAGCACGGTGAGCCCGAGCCGGAGCAACGGGTCGAGGACCTGCCCGACCCACACGTAGGCCTTCATGGTCTGGAAGCCCTGGGTGGCGGCCAGTGCGTTGTCGGTGAAGACGAAGAACGGCAGGCTGGCCGCGAAGAGCTGCATCGGCAGCCGGAGCTCCGGCTGGCCGAACACCCCGTCGGCCAGCGGACCGGCCAACGCGAACCAGCCCACGGCCACGCTGGTGGACGCCACGAGCGGGACCGTCAGTCCGGCCCGGACCGATCCACGCACGGTGTCGTGCTGGGCGTGCGCGAGGTAGGCCGCGACGAACCGGGTCATCGCCGTGCGCATCCCGAGGCCGCAGACCAGCAGCAGGATGGCTCGGAGCGCGAAGACGATCGTGTACTGCCCGACCGCCTCGCCGCCCAGCAGGCGCGCGATGACCAGGATCACCAGGACGTTCGCGGCGTTGCTGACCACCGACCCGACCACGGCCCGCCCGCTGTCGCGGGCCAGGCTGGGTCGGTCGGTGTGCGTCCTGGTGCCGGTGACCGATCGCTTCACCGGGTGATTGTCACCCGCGGGGGCCGCCGGCGAGCGCGCGGATCACCGCTTCGAGACCTTCACGCGCAGCCGCTTCGGGCTGCGGTCCAGGTTGACCGAGCGGTCGACGGCGAGCACGGAGACGACGTACTTGCCCTTGGGCAGGCGCAGCCGGAGCTTCCAGCCGGTCTTCCTGGCGCCCGGACGGGCCAGCCGAGCCACGCGGTAGGCCTCGCGGTCACCGAAGCGCTGACCGGTCTGCAGCCAGGCCCGCGACGCCGGGGCACCCTTCTTGCGCACCGAGACCAGCACCTGACGCACCGAACGGTTGTCGGTGGCCGTGCCCTTCAGCGACACCGTGCGGCCCTTGACCTTGGTCGAGCGGGCCGAGCTGCGGGCGTTGGGAGCCGCGGCGTCGCCGTCGGGGGCGTTGAGCACGAACGGGTGCCAGGTGGAGCCGCTGACGTTGCCGGCCGCGTCGACGCCCTTGACGTCGAAGGCGTAGAGCCCGTCGGCCAGGGTGAGCCCGAGGTCCCAGGTGCTCGACGGCGTTCCCGGGCTGGCCAGGGTCGCGGTCCGGAAGGCGTACGACGACCCGAACGTGCCGTCGTCCTGGAGCCACGGACCCGAGGGCCGGGCCCGGTCGTAGACCGCGACGCGGACCTGGTCGGCGGCCTGGTCGTCGGTGATCGAGCCGGAGCCGGAGAACGTCCGGGTCGTGACGGTGGAGTTCTTGGCCGGGCCGGTCACCGCCACGCTCGGCGCCGTGTTGTCGACGGGACCGGTGGAGACCGAGAACGGGCGCCAGGGCCTCGGGTCGGTCTCGTTGCGGGCCGCGTCGAGCGCCCGGACGTCGAGCGCGTAGTTGCCCTGGGCGAGGGTGACCCCGATGCTCCACGTGGTGCTGGTGCCGCCGGGCGTGCCCAGCGTGGCGTTGCGGAAGGCGTACGCCGCACCCCAGCTGCCGTCGGCCTGCAGCCAGCGGGTCGAGGAGGTGCCGTCACGGTTGTAGACACCGACGCGCACCTCGGTCACCCCGCGGTCGTCCGCGGCGGCGCCGGAGCCGGTGACCTGGTTAGAGGTCACGGTCTGCTGGTGGGCCGGCGCGGTGATGTCGACGGTCGGGTTGACCGTGTCGGCGTCGGTGGCCCGGACCAGGAACGGGCGCCAGGCCCGGTCGGGGTCCTCGTTGCCGGCCGCGTCGAAGCTGCGGGCGTCGATCGCGTAGTCACCCACGGGCAGCGTGATGCCGCCGAGGCTCCAGGTGGTGGAGGTCGCGTTGGGTGAGGCCAGGACGGCGTTGCGGGCGCTGTAGGAGGGGCCCCAGGTCCCGTTGGGCTGGAGCCACTTGTTGGTCGCGGCGTTGCGGTCGAAGACGGCCACGCGGACCTCGGTGACCCCGACGTTGTCGGTGGCCTCACCGGTGGTCGTCAGCGGGCCGACAGGGAGTCGCTCGTCGGGAGTCGGCGTCGTGACCGAGGTGTCGCTCGGCAGGTTGTCGGGCTCCGGGTCGGGCGCCGGGGCGGCGACGACCGAGGTCTGCGCGGAGGCGCGGGCGCTGCCCGCCCTCTCGTAGTAGTCGACCCGGACGGTGTGGTCGCCGGCCTCGAGGGCTCGCGAGGTACCGGTCCGGGTGGCGGAGCCGTCGACCCAGGCGTCGATGACGCGCTGGCCGTCGACGAAGGCGCGCACGCCGTCGTCGGTGCTGGTGTCGACCTTGACCGCGCCGGGCGCGGAGAGGGCGACCGCACGCGTCCAGGTGACGGAGAAGTTGTCGTTGGGCAGGTTGGTGCCGCTCGGGGCTCCGCTGCCGTAGTTGTAGCTGACGTCGGCCTCGCAGCGGGTGACGCTGGGCGACCCGGTCAGGGTGGCGTTGGCGAAGTACGACGCCTTCCACGGCGTCGCCCCCGAGCAGGTCACCGGGGCCGGCGGGGTCGGCGGGGTCGAGGAGCCGCTGGTGGGTGTGGCCCAGAAGCCGCGGACGTTGGCCCAGTTGATGGAGGCGCCGTTGTCGACCAGCTGCGAGCTGGCGAGGTCGACCTGGCCGTCGGGGGCGTGGTAGCGGTAGAGCCGACCGTCCTCCCAGGCGACGTAGAGCCAGTCGCCGATCATGCTGAGCGCGCGGGCGGCGCTGAAGGAGGCGCTGGAGGCGACGTACTCGCTGCCCTCGACGATGCCGCTCTCGAGGGAGTAGCCGCGCCGGAAGAGTCGCGAGTCGCCGGTCTTGAGGTAGTAGACCTGACCGTCGGCGTACGTCGCCGCCCGGGTCTCGGCGACGCCGTAGGGCTGGTCGTCGGGCGTCAGGTTGTAGTTGGCGTCGACGTAGCCCACCGAGGTGGACAGGTTGGTCGGCGTGCCGATCACGGAGTCGCTGAACGGGCGGGAGAAGAAGTTCTGGCTGCTGCCGAAGTAGTGGAGGCGACCGTCCTGGACGAAGCCACCGCGGTTGCTGCTCCAGCTCTCGCCCGTCGACCCCGGGACGGTGGCCGCGGAGCCGACGACGGCGCCGTCGAAGGAGGCGCGCTTGAGGGCCGTGCCCTCGGTGACGTAGAGGGTGACCGGCAGGTCGACCCGCGTCGGCTGCGGGTTGGTGGTGCCCCCGGCGACCGGGAGCTGCGCCAGGCGCTGGCGGATCGTGGTGGAGCTGCCCGTGCCCCAGAGGTCGGTGTCGTGGCCCACGAACAGGTGGTCGTCGGTCGCCTCGATGGCCTCGGCCCCGCGGCCGCGGTCGCGGCCGGGGTTCCACGAGAGCGGGACGCCGGTCAGCGGGTCGAGGGCGGCGATGCCGTAGCGCTCGACCGAGCCGGGTCCGTCGTTGTCGCCGCCGGGCGAGGGGCGGGGGTTGTTCATCCAGCGCTGGTGGCCGCCGACGTAGACGGCGGCGTCGGTGACCTCGGAGGCCCACAGCGTGTCGCCGCCGGTCTTGGCCCGCCAGGTCCAGCTGAGGTTGTCACCGGACTTCGTCGGCGGGAGCTCCCACCGGGTGGCGGTGTCACACATCGTCTCGGCGCCGATGTAGGCGCCGGTGGTGGAGACCACGAGGTAGGAGCTGTCGGGCGAGATCGCCAGGCCCCGGATGTAGGAGCCGGAGTCGGTGCTGGCCCCGGAGCAGTTGGGCGTGTAGACGTCGGTGGACCAGTTGGCCAGCGAGGGTCGCGGGGTCGTGAGGTCGATCAGCGCCAGCTGCTGGCGGGTGGCGTTGCCGATCTTGCGGAAGCTGCCGGAGACCGCGAGGAACCGGCCGTCGTCGGAGGCGTCCAGCTCGTTGACGTACGACGCGTACTGGTTGCGCGAGTCGGTGGCCGGCAGGTTGAAGTCGCTCTGCGTGGCGCCGGTGGTCGGGTCGAGCGAGACCAGGCGGGCCACCGGCTGGCCGTTGACCTTGCCGAAGCGTCCGCCGGCGATCAGCCGGTCGCCGACCAGGGCCAGGTCGCTGACGGTGTTGTTGAGGTTGGCGTCGAAGGAGGTGCGCACCGAACCGTCGAGGTTGAGCTGGACGATGCGGTTGCGGGTCTGGCCGTTGACCGTGGTGAACCAGCCGCCGACGTAGAGGGACTGGCCGTCGGGGGCGAACTCGATCGCCTCGACCCCCGGCTGGTCCTTGACCAGGCCGTTGGTGGGCGTCGGGGCCGGTCCGCGCAGCTCGGGGACGAACGTCTGGGAGATCGCGCCCGTCGTGGAGTCGTAGAGGAAGAGCCACTGCCGGCTCTGGTCGGCCCCGCTGTCGCCGGGGCGGATGGTGGTGAAGCTGCCGCCGACGGCGACGAGGGGCCCTGCGGTGTCGATCGCGTAGACGCGCCCGTTCATCACCCGGGGGGAGGTCGGGTCGGGAGTGGGGCTGACCACGACGTCCTGACCGGCAGTCGCGGCCGGGGCCAGGGCCACGGCGGACAGCCCGGTGAGGGCCACCGAGAGGACGCCGACCAGGGCGCGAGCCCCCCATCGGCTCGTGCGGGGAGTGGGGGGAGTGGGGGTGGTCATGCCGACATCCTCTGGTGGTGGGAGTGCGGGTGAGGGGCGGCCGGCACCGGCTGGCCGTGGGCGTCGACGACCGTGGTGGTGCGCTGGCGCCGCGGACCCTGCAGGGCCGAGCGGTAGATCACCTCGAGGGCGTCGACGGCGGCGGTCCAGTCGTAGGAGCTCAGGGTGCTGCGGCGCAGCTGGTCGGCGGCGCTGCCCTCGTCGGTCTGGTCGGCGAGCATCCGGACCAGCGCGGCCTGCAGCCCGGCGGCGTCACCATCGGCGAAGACGCGCGCTCCGGGGCGGTCGCTCTCGACGACCTCGAGGTGGGGGTCGATGTCGCTGACCACGACCGGCAGGTCGGAGCCCATGGCCTCGAGCAGCGTGAGCGGCAGCCCCTCGAGGGCCGAGGGCTGCACGAAGCCGGCGGCGTTGCTGAAGAGCTCGTCGAGCTCGGCGCCGTAGACGTAGCCCGGCATGATCACCCGCGGGTCGCGCTCGGCGAGCCGCTGCAGCTCGGCGACGTAGTCGTCGGTGTAGCTCGAACCGCCGACCATGACCAGCTTCTTGTCGGTCTCGAGACCGGCGAAGGCCTCCAGGAGCAGGTCGGGGCGCTTCTCGGGCACCAGGCGACCGACGAAGAGCAGGTAGTCGCCGCCCTTCAGGCCGTGACGCTGACGGATCAGCCAGGGGTCGCGCTGCGGCTTGGTGTTGATCCCGTTGGGCACGTACGTCGCCGACCGGCCGTAGCGGCTGGCGTAGTGCTCGGCCAGCGAGCGGGAGACGGTGATCGTGCGGTCGGGGACCCGGGCGCTCATCCACGTGGCGAGGTTGAGCACGCCGCGGGCGCCACCGCCCCACTTGGCCCGGTCGGCGTCGAGGCCGTGCACGGTCTGGACGACGGCTGCGCGCGAGCCCCAGCGGGCCAGCGGCGAGACCAGGCCGGGACCGACCGCGTGGTAGTGGAAGACGTCGTGGCCGCGGAAGATCCCGTGCACGGTGGCCATGGCGGCGTGGCTGATGGCCTCGAGGCTGCGCACCGGGACGGTGGGGAGGGTGACGACGCTCATGCCCTGGTGCTCGGTGATCCGCTCGCGGGAGTAGTGGCTCTGCGAGTAGACGGTGACGCTGTGGCCGCGCTCGACCAGCCGAGTGCCGATCTGCTCGACGTGGTGCTCGACGCCGCCGAACGTGGCGGGCACGCCGCGCGTGCCCAGCATGGCGATCCTGAGGCTCATCCGACACCCTGTTCCTGGTGGGCTCGCGCCCGGTCGTAGACCGCGTCGAGGGCCTGGACGTGCGCGTCGATGGCGTGTCGCGCCAGCGCGAGCGCCCGTCCGTCGGACCCCCTGTCGTGAGCGGTGGTCGGGTCACCGGCCAGGCGGGTGAGCGCCTGGGCGAGGGCCCTGGGGTCATTGTGCGGCACGAGGGCGCCGGTGACGCCTTCTTCGACAAGCTCGGGGAGCCCGCCCAGCGCGGAGGCGACCACCGGCCGCCCGCAGCCGTAGGCCTCCAGGACCGTCATCGGCTGGTTCTCGTACCAGCGGGAGGGCACGACCAGGACGGCCGCTGCCCGCATCCGCGCGTGCAGGTCGCCGGCCGGGATCCGGCCGAGGAAGTCGATCCGGTCGGAGACCCCGAGGTCGGCCGCCTGCTTCTCCAGCGCCTCGCGCTCGGGGCCGTCGCCGGCGACCGTGACCGGCATCCCGGACGGCAGGTGCGGCAGGGCGTCGACGAGCACGTCGACCCCCTTCTCGGTGGAGAGCCGGCCGGCGTACAGGACGCCCGCGCCGGGCGCCGTGGCCGCCTCGATCGAGGAGAGGTCGCAGAAGTTGGTGAGGTGCACCAGCCGCTCGGCCGCGATGCCGCCCTGCACCATCTTCTGGCGCAGGAAGTCACTGGGGCAGAGCAACGTGTCGATGCCGTCGTAGGAGCCGAGCCGGGTGTGCAGGGTGAGCTCGAGGCTGGACAGCGCGCTGCCGAACAGCGAACCGCCGTTGCAGCGTCGGCGCACGGCCTGACCGAACTTGCCCGGCAGGCAGGCCTCGCAGATCTCGCCGTGGTCGAGCATCTGGTAGGTCGGGCAGACCAGCTTGTAGTCGTGGAGCGTCATCACCGAGGCGACGCCGCGGCGCGAGATCGGCTTGAGGATCGAGGGCGAGAGCTGGTGGTAGATGTTGTGCAGGTGCACCACGTCGGGCCGCACCCGCTCCAGCACCTTCTCCATGCCCGCGCGGGCATCGGGGCGGTGCAGGATCTGGCCCGCTGTCCGGACCCGGGCGACGAGGCCCTCGGGCGGCGGGTTGAGCTCCATCCGCGAGGGGAAGAGGTCGTCGTTGGCATCGGGCTGGTTGTCGGGGTGCTCCATCGCGAAGAAGGAGACCTCGTGACCGGTCGCCCGCTGCGCCTCGGCGAGGTCGAGCATGTAGGACTCGGCCCCACCGCGGCGGTAGAGGAACTTGTTGACGTGGAGGATGCGCATCAGGCACCGTCCAGCGGCGGTGCGAACGGGGCCATCGGCTGGCCCGCGCCACCGAGCGAGTCGGGGTCGTTGTCGTCGACGACGTGCATCACCGAGTAGATCAGCGACAGGTCCTCGAGGAAGTGCAGCTGGTCACCGCCGACGTTGCCGATGTGACCGGCGATCGGGAAGCCCCACTCCTCGGAGAACTCGTCCTTGACGCGCCCCTGCGGGCCCCACTCGACGGCGATGCCGACGGTGTCCCAGCCGGTGTCGTCGACGATGTAGGCGCCGTAGCCCATCAGCGCCTCCGCGAGGATGCGGGCCGGCTCGGTCTGGAGGTTCTCGAGGTTGAACCACGGCGGCAGCGTCATGAGCGCGCCCATCCGGGCCGCCGGCACGTCGCCGACGTAGGTGCCGTCCCAGTACTGGTCGGCGTTCTGGGCCGGCCAGCGGTAGCCGCCGGCGAAGGCCGAGAGCTGGGAGGCGTCGATGGTGATCTTGAGAGCGTGCCGGATCTGGCCGCCCGGCACCCACTCCCCCAGCCGGATGGTGCCGCCGAAGGCGGTCATCCCCGACCCGCCGTGGGCCCCGCTGCCGGGGTCCTCGGCGGTGCCGCCGGTGACGATGGAGTTGCCGCGCCAGTCGGGCTGGGCCTCCTGGGAGACCGCGGTGCCGTCCTGGCACACGTGCAGCGGCTGGGTCTCGAAGACCGTGAGGTCGGGCATCACGATGGCCGCCGCCTGGTTGGGGGTCCGGCCGGTGTAGCCCGGGTCGGTGAACCAGCCCTCGGGGATCGGCAGGTCCTCGGCCAGCACCTCACCGGTGGCCTCGTCGCAGCGGCTCGCGCCGGGCTGCCAGCCGGCCGTGGTGGAGACCAGGTCGCGACCGGGCGCGTCGGGCTCGATGATGATCAGGTCCTCCTCGGTGCTGAGGGTGCCTGACCGAGGAGCCAGCGGGAACGGCACGAGGCGCGCCGCGTCACCGCGCGGGTGGTTCCAGATCGAGTCCGAGGGGTAGGGCCAGGTCAGCGGGTCGCGGCTGGAGGGTGCGGCGACGTCGTCGAGCGCCCCGCAGGCCGCAGCCGGGAGCAGCAGCGCTCCGGTGAGCAAGGCAACGACGAGGCGGCCGGACCGGGTCCGGACGCACTGGTGGGGCGGACGCATCAGTAGGCGCCCCTGCGCGACACCACGGCGCTGAGCGTGCGCAGCAGGATCGCGGCGTCACCGCGGGTGCGCCAGTTGTCGACGTAGGAGGTGTCGAGCTGCATGGACTGCTCGCGGCTCAGCGAGGAGCGGCCGCTGACCTGCCAGAGGCCGGTGATGCCGGGCTTGACCGCCAGGCGACGGCGCTCGAGGTCGCTGTAGCGGGCGACCTCCTCGGGCAGCGCGGGGCGCGGCCCGACCAGCGACATGTCGCCCTTGAGCACGTTGAGCAGCTGCGGCAGCTCGTCGAGGGAGGTGCAGCGCAGCAGCCGGCCCAGGCGCGTGATGCGCGGGTCGTCGGGGATCTTGAACAGCACGCCGTTGCCGCGGTCGAGCGACTGGAGCTCGGCCTTGTGGTCCTCGGCGTCGACGGACATCGTGCGGAGCTTGTAGACCGTGAACAGCCGACCGTCGCGGCCCACCCGGACCTGGGTGAAGAAACCGGGGCCGCGGGAGTCCAGCCGCACCATCAGGCTCAGCACCGCCACCAGCGGCAGCACCACCAGCGCGAGCACGGCGCCGATCGCGCGGTCGAGGACGGCCTTGGTCACCGCGAGCGGCGCGGAGGCACGCGACGGGCTGAGCACCGCCATCGTCGACCCGGCGATCACGTCGAGGTCGATCCGGTGGGGGGCGACGTGCTCGGCTGCGCCGATCAGGGCCAGCCGGGCGTGGGTCGACTCCAGCACCCACGACAGGCGGCGTACGTCGTCGGCGGACACGGCCGGGCCGGGGGCGACGACCACGAGGTCGGCGTGGTGGGTGACGACGTGGTCGATCACGTCGACGATCGACCCCACCGAGGAGATGTCGAGGTCGCGCAGGCCGGGCTCGGCCAACTCGGCGCGGGGGCCGACGACCAGGCCGCCGACCACGTGGACGGAGCGGTCGTTCATCCAGCGCGCCACCATGCCGCGCACCTGCGGGAGGTCACCGACGACGACGACCCGGGGCGGGCGTGAGCGCCGCGAGACGACGGTCGCGACCAGGCCGGCCGGCACCGCGGCCAGCACCCCGAGGAGCAGCGCGTCGTCGACCACCCGGCGCGACGCGTCGACGACGTGCAGGCCGAGAGCCAGCAGGCCCGCGGGCAGCACGACCGCCTGGGCGGTCGAGGTGAAGGCAGTGGTGAGGCTGGCCCCGGCGGGCCGCACGGCCCGGAAGACCTGGACCACGGTGGCCACCACCAGGGCGAGGAGCAGGAGCGGGTCGGTGCCACGGACCGCCGCGGTCGCCACCAGCGCCGTCAGGGCGACGGCCGCCGTCTCCAGCGGCACCCGGCGCAGCAGTCGAGCGGCTCGCGAGGGCACGACCGGCCGAGGACCGGTGACCCGGTGCTCAGACGCATCGTGAGCCCCGTGCGACGCCTCGTCAGTGACGAGGCTCAACCGGAGCGTCGCGCTGCCGTCGACGACCTGTGACATGTGGGCGGTGACCCCCGTGCTGGAAGATTCCCATGGCCCTGCCGGCGGAAGTACGTGCCTTGAGGACCCCCTGAGTTTATCGTCGCCTCGGCCACGCGAGCCACCGCTGAGGTAGCCCGCTCGTCCACAATGGGTACAAGCCTCAGTAACGGCCGGGGCCTCAGCCGTTGAACTTCTGCTGGGTCTGCTCCAGGCCGTGCTCGATGAGCGACTCGACCGCGTCGGCCGCGGTGTCCACCTGGAAGGGCAGCTCCTTGCGCTGGACCGCGGAGTAGCCGGACAGCACGAAGTCGGACACGTCCTGGCGCCCGGGCGGTCGCCCGATGCCGGCCCGGACGCGGTAGAAGTCGCCCCCGCCCAGCGAGGAGCGCAGCGACCGCAGCCCGTTGTGACCGTTGTCCCCGCCGCCCCGCTTGACCCGCAGCGTCCCGAAGTCGATGTCGAGCTCGTCGTGCACGACCACCACCCGCTCGAGAGGCACCCGGTAGAACGTCGCGAGCGCCTTGACCGGGCCGCCGACCTCGTTCATGAACGACTTCGGCCGGGCCAGCACCACTCGCGCGGCGTCGGCGGCGCCCGGGGCGCCCAGGCGGCCCTCGACCACGTCGGCGCGGCCGGTCTTGTGCGACCGGAAGCCCGAGCCCAGGCGTCGGGCCAGCTCGTCGAGGACCAGGTAGCCCACGTTGTGACGGTGACCGGCGTACGTCGGCCCGGGGTTGCCGAGCCCCACGACCAGCCAGACCTCGGCCGTCATCGCATCCTCCTCAGACCACCCGGGGGTGACGGCGGCCGGCTCCGTGGAGCCGGCCCCCGCCGGTGAGACCAGTCGACCCAGGAACCACCTGAGCCGGCCGAGGATCACTCCTCGTCGCCGGCCTCGGCGGTGTCGTCGCCGGCGGTCTCGGCGACGTCCTCGTCGGACTCCTCGCGCTCGATGCCGGCCTCGGCCTCGGACTCCTCCAGCTCGGCCTCGAGCGACTCGGCGCTCTGCTGCTGGGTGATGTTGACGATCAGCGTCTCGGGGTCGAGCAGCAGCACGGAGCCCGTGGGGAGGTCGAGGTCGGACGCCAGGATCTGGGTGCCGGCCTCGAGGCCCTCGATGTCGACCTCGACGTACTCGGGGATGTTGGTGGCCTCGGCCTCGAGCTGGATGGTCGAGGTACCGGTGACGACCAGCGTCTCGGGGGCCGCCTCGCCGTTGAGGTGCACGGGGACCTCGACGGTGACCTTCTCGCCCTTGATGACCGCGACGAAGTCGATGTGCTCCAGGGTGCGACGGATCGGGTCGACCTGGACCTGCTTGGTGAGGGCGAGCTGCTTCTCACCGTCGACCACGTCGAGCTCGAGCAGCGCGTTGGCGCCGCCGTTCTTGAGGGCGATCCACGTCTCGTGACCGGGCAGGGTCAGGTGGATGGGGTCGTTGCCGTGGCCGTAGACGACGGCGGGCACCTTGTCGTCGCGACGGATGCGGCGCGCCGCACCCTTGCCGAACTCGGTGCGGGTCTCGGCCTTGATCGTGTCGTACGCCATGGTGGATCTCCTCGGGGGCTGCGGATCGTTCGCGTCGGTGGCCGCCTCGACGCAGATCCAGCAGCACGGACCGGTTAGCGCCGGTCCAGCCCTGTCGATCACGGAAAGCCCAAGCCCTGCTTGGCTTTCCCTCGCCGAGGCAACTTCCCGATCCTAGACCCTGCCCGACAGCGGTCGCCAATCGCGGTCGTCGCGCGGGTTTCAGGGATCCCCGGTCGACCGGGGATCCCTGAACTTGTCGGCCCTCGCGAGCCCTGACAAGTTCAGGAAGCGACCCCCCAGTGGGGCTGGTGGGTCAGCGCAGCGAGCGCCGAGCCCTTGCGGCCGATGGCCGGGGCAAAGCCCCTAGGCGTGCCCGTCGAACATCGAGGTGACCGAGCCGTCCTCGAAGACCTCGCGGATGGCCCGGGCCACCAGCGGTGCGATCGAGAGGCAGGTCAGCTTGTCGAACTCGCGGTCGTCGGTCATCGGCAGCGTGTTGGTGACGATCACCTCGACGGCCGGGCAGTTCTTGAGCCGGTCGACGGCGGGGTCGGACAGGATCGCGTGGGTCGCGGCGATGATCACGCCCGCGGCGCCGTCCTCCATCAGGGCCTCGGCGGCCTTCACGATCGTGCCGCCGGTGTCGATCATGTCGTCCACCAGCACGCACATGCGGCCGGTGATGTCACCGACCACCCGGTTGGCGACCGACTCGTTGGGCCGGTCGGTGCGGCGGCTCTTGTGGATGAACGCCAGCGGCGCGCCACCGAGCCGGGCGGACCAGCGCTCGGCGACCTTGATCCGGCCCGCGTCGGGCGAGACGACCGCGAGCCGCTCGCCGCCGTACTTGTCGCGCACGTAGTCGGCGAGGATCGGCAGGGCCATCAGGTGGTCGACCGGACCGTCGAAGAAGCCCTGGATCTGGTCGGAGTGCAGGTCGACGGTGATCAGCCGGTCGGCGCCCGCGGTCTTGAAGAGGTCAGCGACCAGGCGCGCGGAGATCGGCTCGCGGCCGCGGTGCTTCTTGTCCTGGCGGGCGTAGCCGTAGAAGGGCATGACCACCGTGATCCGCTTGGCGCTCGCCCGCTTGAGGGCGTCGACCATGATCAGGTGCTCCATGATCCACTCGTTGATCGGAGCCGTGTGGCTCTGGATCACGAAGGCGTCGCACCCGCGGACGGACTCCTCGTAGCGGACGTAGATCTCGGAGTTGGCGAACTCGTACGCCGACTGCGGCACCAGGTCGGCGCCCAGGATCGTGGTGATCTCCTCGGCGAGGACCGGATGGGCCCTGCCGCTGAAGACCATCAGGTTCTTCTCGGTGGTCTTCTTCATTCCGGTCACGCGGGGCTCCTGGGGGTCGCCTGGTGTACCTCCGCAGTCTGCCGGTCGGGGGCCGCTCAGCCCAACTCGGGGTCGCTGTCGCCCGGCGACTGAGACGCACGCAACGCCTCGTCGGCCGCCGCCGCCTGCGTGGTCCCGGCCCGGCGCCGCTGCGCCCAGCCCGTGATGTTGCGCTGCGGACCGCCGCTGACGGCCAGGGACCCGGGCGGTACGTCGCGGCGCACGACCGTGCCCGCGCCGGTCGCGGCGCCGTCGCCGATGTCGACGGGAGCCACGAAGGTGTTGTTGCTGGCGGTGCGGGCGTGGCGCCCGACCCGCGAGCGGTGCTTGGCGACGCCGTCGTAGTTGGCGAAGATCGTGCCGGCCCCGATGTTGGCGCCCTCACCGATCTCGGCGTCGCCGACGTAGCTGAGGTGGGGCACCTTGGCGCCCTGGCCGATCTGCGCGTTCTTGGTCTCGACGAAGGCGCCGATCTTGCCGCCGGCCCCGAGCCTGGTGCCGGGCCGCAGGTAGGAGAACGGGCCGACGACGGCGCCCTCCCCGATCACGGCCAGCTCGCCGTGGGTGCGCGCCACCCGGGCCCCGGCGCCGACCTCGCAGTCCTTGAGCGTGCTGTCGGGACCGATCACGGCGTCCTCGCAGACCACGGTGGCGCCGAGCAGCTGGACGCCGGGCAGCAGCGTCACGTCGGGCTCCAGGACGACGTCGGCGTCGATCCACGTGGTGGCGGGGTCCATCACGCTGACCCCCTGGAGCATCCAGCCGTCGACGATGCGCCGGTTCATGAGCCGGCCCAGCTCGGCCAGCTGCTTGCGGTCGTTGGCCCCCTCGGTCTGCGAGACGTCCTCGATCGGGAAGGCGCCCACGGTCAGGCCGGCGTCCCGCGCGAGCTGGACCGTGTCGGTGAGGTAGTACTCGCCCTTGGCGTTGTCGTTGCCGATCTTGCCCAGCGCCTCGGCCAGGAACTCGGCGTCGAAGGCCAGGATCCCGGAGTTGATCTCCCGGATCTCGCGCTCGTCGACGCCCGCGTCCTTCTCCTCGACGATCGCCACGACGTCGCCGTCGGCGTCGCGGACGACCCGTCCGTAGCCGTGCGGGTCGGCGACGATCCCGCTGAGGATGCTCACGGCACGCTGTGCCGCCTCGTGCTCGGCGGCGAAGGCGCGCAGCGAGTCGCCCTGGAGCAGCGGGGTGTCGCCGTACGCGACCAGCACCGTGCCCTCGAGCGACTGCCCGGCGGCCAGGACGGCCTCGACGGCGATCCGCACCGCGTGACCCGTGCCGTGCTGCTCCTCCTGCACCGCGAGCAGCGCCGACGGCGTCAGCTGCTGGATGTGGGGGCCGACCTCGTCGCGCCCGTGACCGACGACGGCGACGATCCGCTCGGGCTCGACCGCGGCCACCGCGGTCAGCACGTGGCCGATCATGCTGCGCCCGCAGACGGCGTGGAGGACCTTCATCCTCTTCGACTTCATCCGGGTGCCGCCGCCCGCGGCGAGGACGATGACGGTCACGTTGCTGGGCACGAGGTTGATCCTCCGGGGTCGACGACCGGCTCACTCTAAGCCCGGCCGCGCGCCGCCGCGCGGGCGGAGCGTGACGCGGCCACCTCGGGACGGCACGAGGGTCACCCCGAGCAGGCGCACGGACTCCGGCCCCCCGGCCGGCTCCGGGACGGCGACGGTCAGCACCTCGCGCACGACCTCCTCGAGCTCGAGCTGGGCGAGCGCCGCGCCCAGGCAGCGGCGCGCCCCGCCGCCGAAGGGGGTCGCGGCCCAGGGGTCGGTGCGACCCTCGAGGTGGCGGCCAGGACGGAACGCGGTGGCGTCGTCCCAGACGGCGTCGTCGACGTGCATCCCGCAGAACATGCCACTGACGAAGGCGCCGGCCGGGACCGGACGGCCGGCGAGCTCGGTGTCGCGGGTGGCGATCCGCACGGCGTCGATCACGGGCGAGCGCAGCCGCAGCGACTCCTTGATCACCGCGCGCAGGACGTCGTCCTCACCGCGGTCGAGGCTGGCCAGGAGGTCCGCGCGCTCGCTGGGGTGGTGGGCCAGGAGATGGAGCGTCCAGGCGAGCGCGGTGGCGGTCGTCTCGTGGCCGGCCAGCACCAACCCCTTCAGCTCGTCGTTCAGCTCCTCGTCACTGAAGCCGGACCCGTCGTCGTGCCGGGCGTCGAGCAGGATCGAGAGCACGTCGTCGCGACGTCCGACCCCGGGGGCTGCGCGGCGGGCGGCGACCTCCTCTCCGAGGAGCCGGTCCACGGCGGCTCGCCGTCGCGTCAGCACGGCGCCGGCCGACCACCGGCCGCGGTCCTTCGCCAGCCACGCGGGCGCGAACAGCAGCGCCTGCACGCGAGGGTCGAGCAGCCCGTCGAGGGCGTGGCGGAAGCGGGCGCGACGGTCGACGTCCTCGATGCCGAGGACCACGCGCAGGATGACGTCGAGCGTGAGGCGCTGGGCCCAGGGACGGACCGGGTGCGCCCGTCCGTCGAGCAGCTCGGGCAGGTGTTCGTGGGTGAGCAGCCTGACCCGCCCCCGCCAGGCCTCGAGCCGGCTCCCGTGCAGAGGCGGCATCAACAGCTTGCGGTTGCGGGCGTGGCGCGGCGACGGGGTCAGGATCAGCGACCGTGCACCGATCAGCGGCTCGAGCAGCGCGGCGGCGTGCCCCGCCGCGAAGCGCTCGGCGTCGGTCAGCACCGCGCGGTTGGTCTCCGGGTCGGCCGCGCACACCAGCCCGCTGCGGTACGGGAGGATGCGCAGGGTGAAGACCTCACCGTGACGCCGCCGAGCACGCTGCAGCTCGCCCAACGGGTCACGGGCGAAGCGAAGCGTCTGGAGGAGCCGGATGCCGCGGGCGGCTGGCGGGAAGCGCGTGGGGTCCCACCGTGGTTCCGTCGGGAGCACGTCGTCGGGGGTCGTGACCATCACTGCACCGCGACAGCCCTAGAAGAACCAGCGCGCGACGACGCGCTTCCAGCGCGAGTAGGGCGGGCTGAGCAGCGGTACGTCGACCAGCCACGAGGGCCGGCGCAGCACCGACTTGCGGTGGCTGAACGTGTCGAAGCCCGCCCGCCCGTGGTAGGCGCCGTACCCGCTCTCGCCCACACCTCCGAACGGCAGCTCGGAGACCAGGAGGTGGCTGATCGCGTCGTTGACGCAGACCCCGCCCGACGACGTACCGCCGACGACCCGGTCGACGGTCTCGTCGGAGGCGGTGAACAGGTAGAGCGCGAGGGGCTTGTCGCCCGCGTTGATCGTGTCGATCACCTCCGTCAGGTCGTCGAAGGCGAGCACCGGCAGCACGGGCCCGAAGATCTCCTCGCCCATCACCGCCGCGTCGCGGGAGACCCCGCGCAGCACCGTCGGGGCGACGTACCGCGCCGCGACGTCGACCTGGCCGCCGACCGCGACCTCGTAGCCGGTGCCGTCGAGCAGGTCGGCCACCCGTTGGGCGTGGCGGCTGGTCACGATCCGACCGAAGTCCTTGCTGGCGCGCGGGTCACGGCCGAAGCGTTGGGTGATCTCGGCGCGGAGCGCGTCGTGGAACGCCTGCTCGACCTCGCGGTGGACCCACACGTGGTCGGTCGCGACGCAGGTCTGGCCGGCGTTGAGGAACTTCGAGAACGCCACCCTGCTCGCCGCGAGCTTGAGGTTGGCGTCACGAGCCACGATCACCGGCGACTTGCCGCCGAGCTCGAGGGTGACGGGGGTCAGGTGCTTGGCGGCCGCGGCCGCGACGATCCGGCCGACCGCACCGTTGCCGGTGTAGAAGATGTGGTCCCAGCGCTGCTCCAGCAGGGCGGTCGTCTCGGGGACGCCGCCCTCCACGACCGCGACCGCGTCGGTGTCGAGGTAGAGCGGCAGCAGGCGGGCGATCACCGCCGACGACGCCGGCGTGACCTCGGAGGGCTTGGCGACCACGGCGTTGCCGGCGGCCAGGGCGGCCGCGACCGGGTTGACGAGCAGCTGGAACGGGTAGTTCCAGGGAGCGATCACCAGCACCACCCCGAGCGGCTCGCTGACCAGCTGGGCCCGACCGGGGCGCAGGATCGCCGGGACCCGGCGCTTCTCGGGCGCCGCCCACGAAGACAGGTGGCGGCGCAGGTCCTCGATCTCGCGACCGCAGGACCGGATGTCGGCCGCCCACGCCTCGAAGGGCGCCCGGCCCAGGTCCGCGACCAGCGCCGCGACGATCTCGTCCTCGCGCTCGGACAACATCCGCAGCAGTCCGTCGAGCTGCGCGCGCCGCCACGCCAACGGCCGCGTCCGCCCCCCGGCGTACGTCGTGCGCAACCGCGAGACGAGTGCCCTCGCCTCGTCTGCGGCGAAGGCGGGCTGTGGCTCGACCGGGGGGACGTCGACCTGGCTCACGCGGGGCTCCTGGACTCGGCGGTGGCGCGCCGCGGCGACGCGTCGCCGCAACGTAGCCCCGGCCGACCCAGGGTGACAACCGTCAGTACCTGCCGGGGACCTCGACGTCGAGCGGGTTCGGGAGACCGGCCCGGTAGAGCCCGGCGTCGACACGCTTGACCGGCTCCAGCGCCGGGTTCGACCAGAGCTGGAAGATCTCGGCGGGCGCTGCTCTCGAGCCGGCGGCCCGGCAGAGCGCGTTCGTGGCCGCCCGGGCCGACTCGTTGGCGCCCTCCATCGTGGCCAGGTCGATGTTGGTGCGCACGAAGTCGCCGGAGAGGAACAGGTTGGGGATCCTCGTGGCCGCGTCGGGGCGATCCGCCCACGACCCCTTGGTGTTGATCAGCAGCGGGGTCGCGTTGCGGTTGCGCTTCGACGTCGAGTCCCACGTGACACCGGGGTCCAGGGACCAGGAGTGGACGATGTCGTGGGGCAGCTGCTCGGCCGCCGTGTGGTGCTGCTGGATCTGCGCCCACACCTCCTGCGCGACCTGCCGACGGGTGCACCGTTTCGCGGGCTTGCCGAACAGGATGCCGGGAGCGTCCCAGTTGGAGATGTCGACCGAGAGGCAGTCGACGGCCCTGCCGTCGCCGTAGTCACGGGCGAAGTCGCGGCCCTCCCAGAACTGGGCCTGGGTCAGCGCCGTGAGCGCCCAGGGCGAGTCGATGAACGTGATGTGGCCGTGGACGATGTCGACGGGACGCTTGAGGTAGTACTGGATGCCGACCATCCAGTCGGTACGCAGCTCGCGCAGGCTCTCGAGGGAAGGGTCGGCTCGCAGCACCCCGGCGCTCAGGTGGCGTCGCAGACGCTCCACGGGCATGGCGCTGACGTACCAGTCCGCCTTCACCCGGCGGCGGTTGCCGCGTCCGTCGGCCACCCACACCGCTGCGATGCGGCCCCGCTTCATCTCGAAGCGGGTGAGTCCGTGTCCCTTGACGAACCGGACGCCCCGGGCCCGGAGCAACCTCATCCAGGGGCGGATCCACGCCTCGTCGGTCGGCAGGTCGAGCACGCGGTCGATCTCGCCGTCGGCGCCCGCGCCGGCCATCGTGTGCACGAAGGCCTCACCCATGGTCCCGATCGTGCGCGTGCTGGCCACGGTCTCCTTGGCCGCGACCAGGTTGCGGGTGAGGCCTGCCGCCAGCACCCGCTGGTAGTCCGGCGAGCGGGTCGCCGCCCCCACGAAGTCCCACCACGACGTGTTCTCCCACTGACCGAACCGGCGCTCCTTGCTGCTGGTGACGAAGACGAGCAGACGCTCGACGAAGTAGGCCAGCTCGTCGGGCGGGATCGACTGACCCTGGAGGTTCTCGGTCAGGTAGCGGCGCATCCCGTCGACGGTGAGCAACGCCTGCGGGTCGGGGCCGATCCCGAAGATGAAGGCGTCGGCTCGGTCACCGCCGCGCAGGAACTTGCCGCTCTGGGCGGGCACCAGGTTGTCCCACACCCCGTGAGCGTTCCGGCCGAACGGGATCCGGCGCATCGTGTCCGGGACGCTCTGGTAGAAGCCAGGGAAGAAACGGAAGCCGTGCTCGCCCGGAAGGTCCTTGCGACCGCCGCGCGCCGTACGGGGCACCCCGATGCTGCGAGCCTTGCCTCCCCACGCGGTGGGCTCGAAGACGGTGACCGAGAACCCGCGCTCGACCAGCTCCTGGGCGGCAGTGAGCCCCGCCATCCCGCCACCGAGCACGACGACCTCACGTCTGCGACCGGCCGCCTGGGCTGGGGCTGCGCGGCTGGCCCCCAGGGCCGTCGCGCCCGCGGCCACGGCGCTTCCTCGGATCAGCGTGCGCCGGTCGAGCTGGGGTTGCCAGTGGGAGTGGGTCGCGGGGTCTCCGGTGGGTGTCGTCACGTAAGACGCAACGATTCGCGTCACACCGGGTTACCCAGCGACAACACCGAGACGGCTCCCCGGGTAGGAGTCGAACCTACGTCGCTAGTCCTGATTCAAAGTCAGGCGGGCCCTGCCGGCAGACCAACCGGGGATAGGGGGTCAAGGTTAGAGCCCTGCGCGGGGGTCAGCACCTCGACCCGGTAGGACGGCCGTGGATCGCAGTCACCGGCTGACGAGGATCCGCGGCTCTGTGCTTCGAGTGGGGTCGCGGCTCGGACTAGGGTGACGGGCGTGGACCTGCCCGTCATGCCGCCCGTCCAGCCGATGCTCGCGAAGGCGGTGGCGGGGATGCCGGACCCGGGCAAGCACGGGGGGCTGAGCTTCGAGCCGAAGTGGGACGGGTTCCGCTGCCTGGTCTTCAAGGACGGCGACGAGGTCGAGCTGACCAGCCGCAACACCAAGCCGTTGACCCGCTACTTCCCGGAGCTCGTCGAGGCCGCCCGGGAGCAGCTGCCGGAGCGGTGCGTGCTCGACGGCGAGGTGTTCGTGGCGCTGCGGGGCGAGGACGGGTCGGACCGGCTGCAGTTCGAGGTGCTCCAGGAGCGGATCCACCCGGCCGACTCCCGGGTGCGGATGCTGAGCGAGAAGACACCGGCCGGGTTCGTCGCCTTCGACCTGCTCGCGCTCGGCGACACGTCGTACGTCGACCGGCCGTTCGCCGAGCGCCGCGCCGCGCTGGAGGAGGCCCTGGCCGGCCTCGACGGACCCTGCTACCTCACCCGCACGACCGAGGACCGCGCCGAGGCCGAGCGGTGGTTCGAGCAGTTCGAGGGGGCGGGCCTCGACGGCGTCATCGCCAAGCCGCTGGGTGGCGCCTACGTCCCGAACGGCCGCACGATGATGAAGATCAAGCACGAGCGCACCGCCGACGTCGTCGTCGCGGGCTACCGCGAGCACAAGACCAGCACCCCCGAGCGTCCGCTGCTCGGCAGCCTGCTGCTGGGCCTGTACGCCGACGGCACGCTGCAGCACGTCGGCGTCAGCGCCAGCTTCACCGAGAAGCGCCGCGCCGAGCTGATCGACGAGCTCCGACCGCTGGTCTGCCCGATCAGCGAGCACCCCTGGGGCGAGTGGCAGCAGGGCGCGATCGCCAACCCCGACCGCGCACCCGGCACCCAGAGCCGCTGGAGCGCCGGCAAGGACCTGAGCTTCACCCCCCTGCGACCCGAGCGGGTCCTCGAGGTCAAGTACGACGCCATGGAGGGCCGCCGCTTCCGGCACACGGCCCACTTCAAGCGCTGGCGCGACGACCGCGACCCGGAGTCGTGCGGCTACGCCCAGCTCGAGCAGCCGGTGAGCTACGACCTGGGCGAGGTGCTCAGCGGCGGCACGCCCGCCTGAAGTTGCGAGTAGCCTGGCGACATGGCCGATTACGACGTCGTGGTGCTCATCGAGCAACAGCTCACGCCCGCCGATGCGCTGCAGGTCCGCTCGCTCCACGAGGGCATCGAGGAGCCGGTGACCTACCACCTGCTGCTGCCCATGGAGGACGCCGCGGCGCAGATCGAGGCGTCCATGGGCTCGCTCTCCACGGGCGAGATGATGCCCACGCCCAGCCTCGGCATGAGCGAGGTCGACCTCGAGCAGGTCCGCCGCGACTGCGAGGACCGCTCGCGCGGCGAGCTCGCCGGCACCGTCGCGGCCATGGAGGCGGCCGGGGCCACCCTCGGCTCGAGCACGATCGTCACCGGTCCCCCGATCGAGGCGCTCGCCGAGAAGGTGACCACGGTCGACGGTCGCGAGGCGATCATCCTCACCCGCCCCCACGTGGTGGCGGAGTTCTTCCACCTCGACTGGACCTCCCGCGCCCGGCGCAAGATCGGGGTCCCCGTGCTGCACCTGCTCGAGCACGAGAACTTCGACGAGCAGGCCGGCGGCGGCGAGGGCATCAGCGGGCTCTGACCGACCGCACTAGGGTCGCGGTGTGAAGCTCGCGCGACGGCGCTCCGCCGCCGACCCCGACCCGTCCTCCCACCAGCCGTCCGACCAGCCACCGGCCCCGCCGACCCCGCCGCGGGGCGCACCGGTCGCGTCGTTCGCCGGCGTGCTCGACGGGCAGAGCCTGTGGCTCGCCGTCGGCGCCGGCCCGGGCGCCCTGGCCCTGCGTCAGGTCGGCTCGGGTGACGTCGTGGCGCTGGCCAGCGACCTGGTCGAGGACTCGGTCGAGCACCGCTCGGTCCGGGTCGACCTCGACGGTCTCGCGCTGACCGGCGAGGCGGCGTACGACGTCGTGCTGGTGCCGTCGGGCGGCCGTGCGCCGCGCCAGGTCTGGAGCGCGCCGCTGCCGCCGGCCCGGGTGCCGACGCACGAGGGGCACCGCTGGCAGGTCGTGCGCGACGACGCCGGCCTGCTCGGCCTGCGCCGCCGTGCCGTCGCGCCCCACGTCGAGCTGGCCGCGATCAGCGCGGGTCCGGACGGCCTGCACCTCACGGTGGAGCCACCCGCCCCGTTGGTGCTGCGCGCCGAGGACGGCACCGAGGTCGCCCGGCTGTCGGGCGAGCCGACCCCGGGGCTGCTCACCGTCGAGGCCGTCGCCGACGTGGCCGACCAGACCGTCCACGTCACGACCGACGACGGACGCCCCGTGCTGCGCCGCGACCACGACCTGCTCAACCCCGGCCGCGGGGCGCCCCTGCCCGAGCTCTACTCGCCCGGCGACGGGGTCCGCGACCCGCTCGGCCTGGTCCGGGTCCGCCTGCGCTGGTCCGACACCGGCGCGCTGGTCGCCCGCGTGCTCGACCCGGAGGTCTCCGCATGAGGATCGCCTACCTGCTCGTCGACGTCGCCGCCACCGACGAGGCGACCCGCTCGGTGCTGACCCAGGCCGCCGCGCTGGCCGAGGACCACGAGGTCCAGGTCGTCAGCGTGCTGCACAGCAGCGGCAACACCGACGAGCCGGCCGGCGTCGAGGTGGCACCGGTGCCGCTGAGCCACCTCGTCGACGTCCGCGAGGCCCGCCGCCCGCGCGTGGCCGCCACGGTCGCCGACGCCCCGACCGCCGCGCTGTGGCACGCCAAGCAGTCGTCGCTGGTGCGACCGGGCTGGGACCGCAAGTTCACCGCCCTCACCGACGCCGCGCTCGAGGCGGCGCTGGGCGACCTCGACGTCGACGTGGTCGTCTCCACCTCCCCCGGGCTGCTCGCCGCCGCCGTCGAGCTGCTGCCCCAGCGGGTCGTCGTGGTCCACCAGGACCACCGGCCCTCCACCGGGCGCACCCCCGAGGCGCTGCTGCAGCACGCGCCCGCCGCCGACGTGGTCGCCGTCCCGACCCCGGCGTTCGCCGCGTGGCTGGCCGACAGCCTCGGTGAGGTGGCGCCGCCCACCGTCGTCGTGCCCGATCCCCTGCCGCACGGCTTCGCCCCACGCTCCCGACTGGACCGGCCGCTCATCCTCGCCGTCGCCCGCCTGGTGCCCGACAAGCAGCTGCCCAAGCTGGTCGCGGCCTTCGCCGAGATCGCCGACCGCATCCCCGACTGGCGGCTGCGCATCGTCGGCGAGGGCCCGCAGCGCGTCGACCTGGTGCGCCAGGTCCGCAAGTGGGACCTCTGGGACCGCGTCGAGATCGTCCCGTCCGTCCCCGACCTCCGGGCCGAGTGGGCCAAGGCCTCGGTCGCCGCGATCTCCTCGCGCTCCGAGGGCTTCCCGCTCGGCGGGCTCGAGGCGATGGCCGCCGGGGTCCCGGTGGTCAGCTTCGACGCCGCGTCCGGCCCGCGCGAGCTCGTCGAGCACGAGGTCAACGGGCTCCTGGTCGGCCCCGAGTCCGTCTCCGGCCTGGCCGCCGCGCTGCTGCGGGTGGCCACCGACACCGACCTGCGCCGGCGCCTCGGCGAGGGCGCCCACCGCACCTCCCGGCCGTACGCCGCCCGCGCGCTCGCCGAGCGCTGGGTCGGGGTCTTCGCCGACGCCCGCGCCCAGCGTGCGGGCCGGGGCCGCGTCACGGCCCGGGCCGCTGCTCGCGTGCCGCGACGGCCCGCCGACCCCGCCGCCACCCTCGACGTCGCTGAGCTGACCCCGGCGCAGGCCCGGCACGACGCGCTCGCGTGGGCCGTGCAGGCCGCGCGCACTGCCACCCGCGGGGCCACCGGCAGCTGGCTCGTCATGCCCGCCCACGAGCGCCCGAGCCCGGTGCTGGTCCTGCCCATGGAGGCCCGCACCGGGTTCCTCGACGCGGTGGCGGCGCCCGGAGCGCCACCCCACCTGTGCCTGCGCCAGCCCGAGACGCACGGCTGGCCCGAGCGTCGCGGCACCCTCGCCGACCTCGCCGCCGAGCTGCGCCGTGGTCGCACGCCGCTGGTCTGCGTCGAGCCCTGGCCGGTCGGCGTGCTGGCCGGCGGCTGCTCGGTGGAGGTGGAGTTCTGGGAGTCGACGCCCGACGGCGACCTGGTCGCCCCGCGCCGCAACCCCTACGCCGACCTCGTCCCGGCCGGGACCCCCACCATCGACCTCGAGGTCGACGGCGTGCTCGTCCCCACGCTGCCGCTGATGGCCGAGCCCACCACCGGCGAGTGCCGCTTCCCCGTCGACGTGGTCTACACCTGGGTCGACGGCTCCGACCCGGAGTGGAACCGCGCCCGCGAGCAGCGGCTCGGCGGCATCACCGGCACCTCGCTGGCCACGGCGCAGACCCGCGAGTCCAGCGGCCAGGCCCGCTACCTCGACCGCGACGAGCTGCGGTCGTCGCTGCGGAGCCTGCACCTGTTCGCCCCGTGGGTGCGCCGCATCCACCTGGTCACCGCCGGTCAGGTGCCGCCCTGGCTCGACGTCGACCACCCGCGGATCAACCTGGTCGACCACCGCGACATCCTGCCGGCCGAGGGCCTGCCGACGTTCAACTCCCACGCCATCGAGACCTCGCTGCACACGATCGACGGCCTCAGCGAGCAGTTCCTCTACTTCAACGACGACTTCTTCCTGGCCCGACCGGTCGGGCCCGAGGCCTTCTTCGCCCCCGCCGGGCTCAACGCGGTGTTCTTCTCCCCCACGACCGTGGGGCTCAGCGGCGTGCCCGACGCGCCGCCGTTCCTCAAGGCCGCCTGGAACAACCGCGCGCTGCTCCAGGAGCGGTTCGGGGCGGCGATCACCCACCACCTCGCCCACGCGCCGTACGCCCACCGGGTCTCGGTCATCAAGGCCGTCCACGACGACTTCCCCGAGGCGCTGGCGGCCACCGCCCGCTCGCCGTTCCGCGACGACACCGACGTGTCCACGCTGAGCTCGCTGGCCCAGCACCACGGACTGATGACCGGGGCCTCCTACGTCGCGACGGCCGACCTGGCCTACATCAACCTCGCCAACTCCGACGTCGACCGGCAGCTCGACGAGGCGCTGGCCCGCGACCAGGACTTCATCTGCCTCGGCGACCACCACGACCACGCGCTGCGCTCGGGGGTGCTCGACCGGCTGCTGGCCGACTTCTACGCCGAGTACTTCCCGGTCGCGGCGCCCTGGGAGATCGCCTGATGGTGCTGCGGCGCCGTCGCGGGCCGAGCGTCGCGGCCGTCGTCGGTCACTACGCGCGCGTGCTCGACGGCGAGACGCTCTGGCTCGCGGTCGAGGGTGACGCGACCAGCGTCACCCTGAGGTACGCCGGCGGCGAGGTCGTGACGCCCACCGAGCCCGAGCCCGGGGCCGGTGGGCCCGGGCTGGCGAGCGCACGAGTGCCGCTGGCCGCGCTGGGCGAGGTGCCGGGCCCGGCCGACGGGCCGCTGACGGTGGAGGTGCTGGCGCACGACGGGCCGGCCGCCGCGCCGATCGCCTGGACCGAGGCCGCCACGCCCGGCCCGGTCCGGGCCGCCATGCCGACCCGCGACCGGCGCTGGCGCTGGCGGGTCGTGGCCGCCGACGGGCGGCTCGGGCTGGTGCGCCACCCGGAGCCGCCGAGCGCTCCGGTCGCCCGGCTGGTGCCGCACGACGACGGTCGCGGTGTCCGGGTCGAGCTGGCCGCCCCGCACCCGCCCCTCGACGTCCGGGTCGGCGATCACGCGCCCGCGCCCGGAGCGCCCGTACCCCTCGCCAGTGACGGTCTCCCGGTCGTCCGGGCCCACGACGACCTGCGCCGCGCCCAGCACGCCGTCGACCTGCCGGGCCTGGGCGCCGACCTGCGGCTGCGGTGGCTGCCCGACGGCCGGCTCGCGGTGGCCCGGGACCAGCGATGAGGATCGCCTACCTCGTCCCCACGCTCTACGACCAGGGCGGCACGGCCAGCGCCGTGACCACGCAGGCCAACGCGCTCGCCGCGCGCGACGACGTCGACGAGGTGACGGTCGTGAGCGTCTACCGCTCCGCCGACGAGCCGCACTTCGCGGTCTCTCCACGCGTGGTGCGCCGCGACCTGGTCGACGTACGCGGCGAGGACGGTCCGGGGGCGGCCGAGCACCCCGACCGGCTGGTGCGCCCGGAGTGGGACCCCACGCTCGACGCCCGGGGCGACCTCGCCGTCCAGTCCGCTCTGCCCGGTCTGGCGGCCGACGTCCTGGTCACCGTGACCCCCGCTCTGCTCAGCCTCGCGGCCCGCAGGCGTGCGCCGGGCACCGCGCTGGTCCACCAGGAGCACCGGTCCTCCTCGCAGCGCACGTCCGGTCTCGAGCCGCTCCTGACCTACGCGCCCGCCGCCGACGTGGTCGCGCTGCTCACCGAGCCGATGGCCCACTGGCTCCGCGAGCGGCTCGGCGCCGCCTGCCCCCACCTCGTGGTGGTGCCCAACGCCCTGCCCCCGGGCTTCCGTCCGCGCTCGCTGCTCGACGCCCCGTTGGTGGTGGCCGCGGGTCGCCTGGCCGGCGAGAAGCAGTACCCGCAGCTCGTCGAGGCCTTCGCCCTGGTCGCCGACCGCCTGCCTGACTGGCGGCTGCGGATCTTCGGCGAGGGACCGGCCCGCCACGAGATCCGGAGGACCGCGCGCCGCCTGGGGCTCTGGGACCGCGTCGAGCTGCCCGGGTCGACCACCGACCTGGCCAGCGAGTGGGCCCGCGCCGGCATCTCGGCCCTGACGTCGCGCGCCGAGGGCTACCCGCTCGTCGTGCAGGAGGCGATGGCCGCGGGGGTCCCGGTCGTCTCCTACGACTGCCCCTCGGGCCCGCGCGCGATCATCGACGACGGGGTCGACGGGCTGCTCGTGCCGCAGGACTCCCCCGCCGCACTGGCCGGGGCGCTGCTGCTCCTCGCCGACGACCACGACCTGCGCGCCGACCTCGGGGCAGCGGCCGCCAGCAAGGCGGCGACCTTCGACAGCACCACGATCACCGAGCAGTGGGTCGGGGTGTTCGCCCGGGCCCTGACCGGCTCCGGCGTGGACGTCGGCCCGGGTGCTCCCGCAGGACCCGTCGAGCCGCCCGGGGTCGAGCCCGCACAGGCGCAGGCGGCGGCCCGCGCGCTGGTCCACGCCGCGGCGCGTCGGGTCGGGGTCGAGCCCGGCCCGTCCGACGCCGACACGGTGCGGGTGCCGATGGCGCGGCGCCGCGACCTGCTCGACGCGCTGGCGGCGGTCGAGGCGCCGACGTACCTCTCGCTGCTCGACCCGGGGCACGGCGGCTGGCCCGCGCGCCGCGGCTCCGTCACCGAGCTCGCGGCCCTCCTCCGCCGGGGTCGTACGCCGGTGGTGCGGGTGGAGCCCTGGCCGGCGTCGGCCCCCGCGTCCGACGCCGGGGTGACGGTGCACTTCGAGATCGACGCGGAGCCCGGCATCGTTACCCAATCGTGGATCTGACGTGGACCCGGCGAGAAACCGTCCGGCCTAGGGTTGCGGTCAACGGAGGGAGCAACTTTTTCCGTTGGAGGGTCTCGGACCACGTCGCTGGGGGGCGATCGCGGTCCGGGTGAAGGTATGTGAACACCGGTTTCGGCCGGTCGACCAGGACCCCGTCCACAGCGCTGGGGGGCGCGCGGGCGGGGTTCCGTCGTGTCCGGACCCGCTCAGGTCGGCGGGCGGCGGTTGCCCTGGTCGTCCCAGTGCGCCGCGACCTTCTTGCTCGGCTGCACGCGCGGCGGCTCCCCCGGCATCTTCGGGTAGTCCGGCGGGTAGTTCAGCTCGACCGCACCCTGCTCCTCCCACAGCGCCAGCAGCGGCTCCAGCGAGTACGCCGTGTCGTCGATCGTGGCCCACGCGTCGCCGCGGTCGCCCAGCCGCTCGGGCACCGTGAAGAGGTTGTGCTCGGCCGGGTCACGGGTCGCGGCGAGGTCGTCCCAGCCCAGCGGCATCGAGACCGGCGCACCCGGCTGGGGCCGCAGCGAGTAGGCCGAGGCGATCGTGCGGTCGCGGCAGTTCTGGTTGTAGTCGACGAAGATCCGCTCGCCGCGCTCCTCCTTCCACCAGTCCACGGTCACCTGGTCGTCGCGGGCCGCGAGCTCGCGGCCGAACCCGATCGCGGCGTGGCGCACGTCGACGAACTCCCACCGGGGCTCGATCCGGACGAAGACGTGGATGCCCCGGTTGCCACTGGTCTTGGCGTAGCCGACCAACCCCAGCTCCTCGAGGAGCTCGCGGGCGATCCCGGCGACCCTGACGGCGTCGCCGAAGGTCGTGCCCGGCTGCGGGTCGAGGTCGAGGCGCAGCTCGTCGGGGTGGTCGACGTCCGCGCGACGGACCGGCCAGGGGTGGAAGGTGAGGGTGCCCATGTGGGCGCACCACACCGGCACCGCGATCTCGGTCGGGCAGATCTCCTCGGCCGTGCGCCCGCTGGGGAAGGTGATCTCCACCGACTCGAGGTAGTCGGGGGCGCCCTTCGGCACCCGCTTCTGGTAGAACGCATCGGCGTCGCGGTCCTGCGGTCCGGTCGCCAGCTTCATGCCCGGTCGCACCCCCGACGTCCAGCGCTCCAGCGCCGTCGGCCGGTCGCGCAGGGCCCGCATCAGGCCGTCGTCCACGCTGGCGACGTACTGGGCCACCATCAGCTTGGTGACCTCGGGCGTGTGGTCGGTGGCCTCGTAGATCACGCGGTCGGGGCTGGAGACGCGAACCGCGCGCCCACCCGCCTCGACCTCCGCTGCTGGGGTCTTCGCCATGGGCGACACGTTAACCGGAGGCATCCACCCCGACGGGGGACGTAGGTTGGTCGACCGTGAACGAGATTCCCCTGTCCCCCGGACTCATCGTCGACTCCTTCCTGGCCCCCGCCGAGGGCGAGGACGCCCCCGACCGGCTGCTCGGCTGGTTCGAGGCGGTGTCGCGCGGGTTCCACCAGGGCCGGGTCAGCGACGACTTCCGCACCCACGCGCGCCGCCACCTGGTGGCCGACGACGTCACGCTGCGAGGGGTGTGGCGCGAGCAGCCGACCCTGGGCTCGGACCGGATCCCGGTGGCGACGTTCAGCAGCTTCGACAAGACCATCAACGTCGGACCCGGTCTGCTGCCGCTGCACATGATCACCGACGTCACCGTCAGCCCGACCCACCGACGCCGCGGGCTGTTGCGCCGGCTGATGACCGACGACCTCCAGGAGGCCGCCGACCGGGGCCTCCCGCTGGCCGCGCTCACCGTCTCCGAGGGCTCGATCTACGGGCGGTTCGGCTTCGGGCTGGCGACGCGTCAGCGGCACCTCGAGGTCGACGCCAGCAGCCGCTTCGCGCTGCGCACACCGGTGGACGCCGGCCACGTCGAGCTGCTGGAGCCGGAGGAGGCGTGGCCGAGCGTCCAGCAGGTCTTCGAGGCCTTTCACGCCTCGACCCGGGGCTCGGTGGCGCGCCCGAGCTTCTACGAGGTGATCCTCACCGGGGTCTACGACTTCGAGCAGGGCCCCGACCGCAAGCTCCGCGCGGCGGTGCACGTCGGCGCCGACGGCACGCCAGACGGCTACGTCCTCTACAGCCCCACCGAGCGCCCGGACCAGCCCCGCACGGCCACGGTCCGCGACCTCGTGGCCCTCGACCCCCAGGTCTACCTGCGGCTGTGGCGCTTCCTCGCCGACCTCGACCTGGTCGCCCAGGTGAGCTGGAAGCAAGCACCCGTCGACGACCCGCTCGCGTGGGCGCTGGTCGACCCCTTCGTGGTCAAGGTCGTGCGCGACACCGACCTGCTGTGGGTCCGCGTCCTCGACGTCCCGGTCGCGCTCGAGGCCCGCGCCTGGGCGAGCCGACGGCGAGGTCGTGCTGGAGGTCGAGGACGACCTCGGCCACGCCGCCGGTCGCTGGCAGGTCACCACCGCCGGTGGTCGCGCCACCGTGCGCCGTACGTCGGCCTCCCCGACCCTCCACCTGGCCGCCGACACCCTGGGGTCGCTCTACCTCGGCGGCGTCGGCGTCCACGTGCTGGCCGCGTCGGGCCGGATCGTCGGCGACGCCCAGGCCGTGCAGACCTGGGCGGCGATGGCGGACGTCGGCCCCGCGCCGTACTGCATCACGGGGTTCTGAGGACGCCGGCTGCTCGGGCGGGACGGCTGGTGGCTTCGGGCTGGTGGCTTCCGGGCTGGTGTGGCCCGCGCGCCTAGCAGGTCGGGTCTCACTGTCAAGGGTTCGCTCCGCCGCCTTCGGCGCCCTTGACAGTGAGCCTCGCCCGACCTGCTGAGTCGGCGCACAGGCGGCACGGCTCCGCCGCGCCGCCAGCGCAAGCGCGGGCCCTGCGGGCGTGGATCGAGCGATAGCCGTGGATCCAAGTCAGCCCGTGACCAGAAACCACGGCCATCTCCACGCGGGGGGCGTGATCGACGATCAGCGAAGGTTCTCAGTCACCAGGTGACTGAAAACCCTCCCTGATCCGAGGTGAGCTCCTCAGCGGGGCCCGCGCTTGCGCGGGCGGCGGCCTGCCGCCGCCCCGTGCGCCGCTCAGCAGGTCGGGCGAGGCTCGCGGTCAAGGATGGCCGCAGGCCACCGCGCAGCGGCGGAGCGCAGCGACGTCCTTGACGGCGAGACCCGACCTGCTAAGCGCGCGGGCCCCACACCAACCCGAAGCCTCAGCTGTCGAGCCCCAGCTCCGCCATCCGGGCCGCGTGGTTCTCGGTCAGCCGGGTGAACATCCGCCCGATGGCGGTCAGGTCGAGGCCGGGGCGGTCGACGCCGCCGGCGAGCAGGGCGGTGAGGGCGTCGCGGTCGGCGGCGACCCGCTGCGCCTGGGTGAGCGCCTCGCCCATCAGCCGACGACCCCAGAGGGCCAGGCGTCCGCCGGTGGGCGGGTCGGCGGCGATGGTGGCGCGGACGCGGTCGACGACGAACGCGGCGTGCTCCTCGCCGTACACCGAGGAGATCACCAGGTCGCGGGTGTCGGCGTCGAGGTAGGCGGCGATCTCGCGGTAGAAGTCGTTGGCCAGGCCGTCGCCGACGTACGCCTTGACCAGTCCCTCGAGCCAGTCGGCCGGCGCGGTGTGGGTGTGGAACTGGTCGATCGGCGCCCGGAACGGCGCCATCGCAGCAAAGGGATCGACGCCGAGCTCGCGGATCCGGGTGTGCAGCGGCCCGACCTTGCCCAGCTCGGCGCTGGCCATCGTGGCCAGCGCGACCTTGTCCTCCAGGGTGGGCGCCAGCTTGGCGTCCTCGGCCAGCCGCTCGAAGGCCGTGATCTCGCCGTAGGCGATCACCCCGAGCAGATCGACCACGGCGTTGCGGTAGTCCGGGTCCTGGTAGGCGACGGGCACCTCACCGGGATGGTCGGGATCCGGCGCGGACTCGGACTCGGACTCGGACAGAGATTCAGCCATGCGCGCATGCTACCGATAGGCTGCAGGGGTCTAGCGCCGCCGAACGGCGGCCCGTATGTGCGCGGCTGCGTGTGAATCAGCCGCATCCGAAGCCCCAGTTGACCACGGTGAGCGACACCAGCACTGGCTCGGACACACCGGCTGATCCCACGAAAGAGAAGACACTGACTACCTTCCGAGAGCTCGGGGTCCTGCCCGAGATTTGTGACGCGCTCGACCGCGTCGGCATCGCGACCCCCTTCGCCATCCAGGAGATGACCCTGTCGGTCGCCCTGCTCGGCACCGACCTGATCGGTCAGGCCCGCACCGGCACCGGCAAGACCCTCGCCTTCGGCATCCCGGTGCTGCAGCGCAGCGTCACCCCCACCGACCCCGCGTACGCCGACCTGCCGCAGGGCAAGCCGCAGGCGCTGATCGTCGCCCCGACCCGTGAGCTCGCGCTCCAGGTCTCGGCCGACCTCGACCTGGCCAGCAAGGACCTCGGTCTGCGCGTCCTGACCGTCTACGGCGGCGTCGGCTACGACACCCAGCTCGACACGCTCGCCTCCGGCGTCGACATCGTCGTCGGCACCCCCGGTCGGCTGATCGACCTGTGCAACCGCAAGGCGCTCGACCTCTCCCACGTGCACGCGCTGGTGCTCGACGAGGCCGACGAGATGCTCGACCTCGGCTTCCTGCCCGACGTCGAGCGGATCCTGCGGATGACCCCCGAGACGCGGCAGACCATGCTCTTCTCGGCGACCATGCCCGCGGCCATCGTCTCGCTGGCCCGCACCCACATGCGCCACCCGATGAACATCCGGGCCGAGTCGTCCTACGACACCAGCATGGTGCCGGCGACCGCCCAGTTCATCTACCTGGCCCACGACCTCGACAAGCCGGAGATCATCGGCCGCGTCCTCCAGGCCGAGGACGCCGACAAGATCATCGTCTTCACCCGGACCAAGCGCCAGGCGCAGCGGATCGCCGAGGACCTCGCCGAGCGCGGCTTCAGCACCAGCCCGCTGCACGGCGACATGGCCCAGGTGGCGCGCGAGAAGGCACTCACCAAGTTCCGCGAGAACAAGCTGCGGGTCCTGGTCGCCACCGACGTCGCCGCGCGCGGCATCGACGTGCAGGGCGTCTCCCACGTCATCAACTACACCTGCCCCGAGGACGACAAGACCTACGTCCACCGGATCGGCCGCACCGGCCGCGCCGGCGCCTCGGGCACCGCGATCACCTTCGTCGACTGGGCCGACCTGCACCGCTGGAAGATGATCAACAAGGCGCTCGACCTGCCCTTCGAGGAGCCGCAGGAGACCTACTCGACCTCCGAGCACCTCTACCACGACCAGGGCATCGCTCCCGGCACCAAGGGGCGCATCGTCGACGCCGCGCCCGTCGAGCGCAAGCCGCGCGAGGACCGGGGCGGCGACCGCGGCGGTCGTGACCGCCGCGAGGGCGGCGACCGCCCGCAGCGCAGCCGTGATCGCGACCGCAGCCGGTCGCGCACCCGCAGCGGTCGGAGCGTCACCGAGGGAGCCGGCTCGGCCGACAGCACCCCGGCGCAGGAGCAGGGCGTGAGCGCGAACGCCGGCTCGGGCTCCGGTGACGGTGCGCCGCGCAGCCGCAACCGGCGCCGTCGGCGCTCGGGTGGCGGTGGTGGCGGCGACGCCGCCACGGCCACCGCGTCGGAGTAGCCCTCCTCAGCCGCTGACCGGCCGGCGTCGACTCCCGACGCCGGCGGGTCGCCGCCCGGCGACCATCAAGCGGCGACCATCAGGCGGTGACGACGACCGTGGTGCCGAGCGGGGCGAACTCCCAGAGCGCGATCGCGTCGCTGCGCTTCTGCCGCACGCAGCCGTGCGAGAGCGGTGTCCCGAGCTCGGCGAAGGTCTGGATGCGCTCCCCGTCGAGGACGGGGATGTCGTGGAAGCCGATCGCGGCACCCGAGGTGCCCTGGGTGAAGCGCACGAAGTACTTCATCGTGCCGGAGTCGTCGATGCCGACGGCGTCCTCGCTGCGCGAGTAGACCTCGAAGGTGCCGGGCTCGAGGTTCTCGTAGATGCTCCCGGAGACCAGGTAGGTGCGCTGCACGGTCCCGTCGTCGCCGATCAGCCACGTGCGCTGGCGGCTCTCGCTGAAGACCACGCGTCGACCGGTGCCGGAGTCGGGCGGCAGGGCCGTGTCGAGCGCCGACGCGGCGCCGGGCGCGATCGGGACCAGCCCGTCGTCGGCCTTCTCGGTCTCGGCGTCACTGCCGGTGGTTGCGTCCACCTGGGGTGACGGGGCGGGGCTCGCGGACGGCGCGGGCGTCGGGTCGGGGGCGACGTCGCGCTCCTGGGCACCGATCCGGTCGACCAAGGTGATCTCGGCAGCCGCCCGGGGTGGGCCGGCGGCTGACGGCAGGGCGCCGGTGCCGCCCATCACGGCGATCAGCGTGACCGTGACCGCAGAGCCGAGCGTGGCGATCCGGCCGTAGCGCGGCCGCACCTCGGCGCGGTGGCGGTTGGTGGCCCCGGGTTCCGGCCGGCGCGCGCTGCGGTGCTTGCCCATGGTTCAGCGGGGCCCGTCGGTGACGCGGGCGGCGAGGTTGGCGGCCACCGCGCGGTAGGCCTGGGCGCCCTTGTTGCTGCGGCTGGTGGACAGGATCGAGCGGCCTGCGGCCGGTGCCTCGGCGAACTTGATCGTCTTCGGGATCGGCGGCTCGATCACCGCGAGGTCGTAGGTCTCCGAGATCGTCTCCAGCACCGTGCGCGCGTGGTTGGTGCGGCCGTCGTACAGCGTCGGCAGCACCCCCCAGACCTCGAGCCCGCGGTTGGTGAAGCGACGTACGTCGTGGACGGTGTCGAGCAGCTGGCCGACCCCGCGGTGCGACAGCGTCTCGCACTGCAGCGGGATCAGCACCCCGTCGGCGGCGGTGAGCGCAGCCACGGTGAGCACCCCCAGCGAGGGCGGGCAGTCGAGCAGCACCCAGTCGTGGTGGGTGCCCTTCTCGCGCAGGTCCTCGATCATGCTGCGGATGACGTGCTCGCGCCCGGTGCGGGTGAGCAGGTCGGCCTCGGCCCGGGCCAGCTCGATCGTGGCCGGCAGCAGGTCGACGCCGTCGTCGGTGTGGATCAGCACCTCGGAGGCGTCGAGCCCCTTGGTCAGCACGTGGTGGACCGAGAGCTCGAGGTCCTCCGGGTCGATGCCGAGGGAGAAGGTCAGGCAGGCCTGCGGGTCGAGGTCGACGAGCAGGACCGAGTGCCCGAGCTCGGCGAGGGCCGCCCCGATCGAGGCCACGGTCGTCGTCTTCGCGACGCCGCCCTTCTGGTTGGCGATCGCGAGCGTCGTGGGCGACGACGGCGGCGGGACAGTCTGCTGGCTCATCAGGGTCCATCATGCCGGACGTCGTGCCCTGCCTGGTTCACTGACGTCCATGTCGACCGCACTTGTCACCGGACCCACCGCCGGCATCGGCCGCTCCTTCGCCCACGCGCTGGCCGCGCGCGGCCACGACCTGGTGCTGGTCGCCCGCGACGAGGCCCGCCTGGAGGCGACCGCCGAGGAGCTCCGCACGACGTACGGCGTCGCCGTGGAGGTGCTGCCGGCGGACCTGACCGACCGCGACCGGCTGCGCGCCGTCGAGGCCCGGCTCGCCGACCTCGAGCGGCCGGTCGACCTGCTGGTCAACAACGCCGGCTTCGGGCTCAAGCAGCGCTTCCTCGACAACGACGTCGACGCGGAGACCGCGATGCTCGACGTGCTGGTCACCGCCGTGCTGCGACTGACCCACGCGGCCCTCGGCCCGATGGCCGAGCGGGGCCACGGCGGGATCATCAACGTCTCGAGCGTCGCGGCCTTCCTGCCGCGCGGCACCTACTCGCGCCGCGAAGTCCTGGGTCAACAGCTTCAGCGAGTGGGCGGCCACCGAGTACGGACCGCGTGGTGTCACCGTCACCTGCCTGTGCCCGGGCTTCACGCAGACCGAGTTCCACGAGCGGATGGAGGTCGCGCGCGGGACCGGACCGCTGTGGCTCGACGCCGACCGGCTGGTGGCCACGGCCCTGGCCGACTTCGACAAGGGGCGGGCCTACTCGATCCCGTCGCCGCAGTACAAGGCGATCGTCGCGCTGGCCCGGCTGGTCCCGAACCGGGCGCTGCAGTCGCTGCAGTCCATCGGTCGCAAGTAGCGCACCGACCCCCGGTCAGCCGCCCACGACCTCCGGCGTACGTCGGCCCGAGGCCGCGGCCGCGTCGGCCGCGCGCGCGAGCAGCCGGTCGAGCTCCTCGGGAGCGGTGACGTTGCAGCCGAGGTCGTGACCGGTCTTGCCGAGCCCGTGGTGGTCGCTCGAACCGGTCGCGACGAGATCGAGGTCGCGGGCCAGCGCACGCAGCCGGGAGCGCTCGTCGGGGTCGTGGTCCTCGTGGTCGACCTCGATGCCGGACAGCCCCCGGGCGCGCAGCGCGCCGAGCAGGTCGGCGTCCAGCGCCGTGGTGCCGTGACGACCCCACGGGTGCGCGATCACCGAGGCCCCACCGGCCCCGGCCACGAGCCCGACCATCTCCTGGAGCGGGGTGGCGTAGCGGTCGACGAAGGCCGGGCGTCCGTTGGCCAGGAAGCGCGCGAAGGCCTCGTCCCGGTCGCGTACCTCGCCGAGGGTGACCAGCGCGTCGGCCACGTGGGGGCGTCCCGGCGCCGGGGTGCCGGCACTGGCGCGCAGCACGTCCTCGACGGTGATCGCGCTGCCCCGCTCGCGCAGCCGCTCCACCATCCGCGGGACCCGGTCGGTGCGGCCGGCCCGGATCCGGGTCAGGGCCGCCGCCAGCCGCGGCTCGGTCGGGTCGGGCAGGTAGGCCAGCAGGTGCACCGACGCGTCGCCGTGGACGGTGCTGATCTCCATGCCCCTCAGCAGCGTGAGCCCGTGCTGCTCGGCCGCCTCGACGGCCTCCGGCCAGCCGTCAGCGGTGTCGTGGTCGGTGAGCGCGAGGACGTCGAGCCCGGCCTCGAGCGCGGCGAGCACCAGCTCGGTGGGCGTCTGCGTGCCGTCACTGGCGCTGGAGTGGGTGTGCAGGTCGATGCCGGGGCTCACGGGCCCCACCTCACCACAGGGGCGCGGGGCCGCCGAACGGCATCTCCACCAGCTGCGGCCCCACGGCGCTGACGTCGCGCAGGATCCACTCGTCGCGCAGCAGCAGGATCGCCGACGCCGGGCGCAGCACCAGCCACAGCCAGCGCCCCTCGGCCTCGCCCGCGACGACGGAGCGGTCCCACTCCCCCTCGGCCAGGTCGGTCGACACCGGCCAGAGGTTCACCGGTTGGCCCTCGACCCGGACCTTGACCGCCGGCGGACCCTGGCTGATCTGGTGGCCGGGGTCGTCGTGGAGGGTGCCCGCGAGTCGGGCGCCGAGGCCGGTGCCGGCCTCCTCGGTGACCACGATGACGTCGACCGGTCCGTCGAGCTCGCTGGTGCCCGAGCAGCAGGTCATCGTGGCGCGGGCCTGCTCGGGCCGCGCGCCGACCGCCGCGAAGTCGGTCACGCGCCACCCGGGGCTCATCGGCCACGGCAGGTAGGTCGGGAAGCCCTCGGTGGCCCGCAGGTGGTCGGCGAAGTCGTCGTACGTCGACTCCTCGGGGCGCCACAGCGGCTCGATGGACCCGTGGTCGACGCACACCCAGCCGTCCGCGGTCTGCGAGACGGGAGCGGGGCAGCGCGGACAGCCGGCGTTCAGCGGCATGGCAGCACCACCGACGGCGACCCCGGGCCCGTCGGGACCGCGGCCCCTCGGGCTCGCCTGCGCTCGGTCACCGGCCCGTCACGTGTTCCAGCGCAGCACCACCGGCCGCTCGCGCTCGTAGCCGAGCGTCGAGATCGTCGCGGTGTCGAGCTTGAACAGCCGGCCGTCGGCCACGGCCAGCCCCAGCCAGCGCGCGGCGAGCACCCGAAGGGCGTGCCCGTGCCCGAACACCAGGGTGCGGCCCTCGACCGCCCGAGCCCGCGCCACGACCCGGTCGAGCCGAGCCGCCAGCTCCTCGGCGGTCTCGCCGCCGGGGCAACCGTCCTTCCAGATCGTCCACCCCGGCCGCGACTCGCGGATCTGCGGGGTGGTGATGCCCTCGTACTCGCCGTAGCCCCACTCAGCGAGGTCCGCGTCGAGCTCGACGTCACCGAAGCCGCTCAGCTCGGCCGTGCGCCGGGCGCGCAGCCGTGGGCTGCTGAGCACCTGCACCGGATCAAGCGCCGCCAGCCGGTCCGTCAGACCGCGAGCCTTCTCCTCGCCGTCGGGGAGCAGCGGCAGATCCGTCGCCGACGTGTGCCGGCCGCTCTCGCTCCACTCGGTGGGCCCGTGTCGAACCAGCCACATCTCGATCATGACCCGACTCTGCCACGAAACGGCGGTCCGAGTCTCCTGTGCCGCGCTCCGGTGTCCCCGGGTGGCACCGGGGCGCGGCACAGGCCCTCCGGTCCCGCGCCCGTAGGGTGGCGGCATGCCAGACACCCGGGTAGCGGTCTACATCGACTTCGACAACGTCGTCATCTCGCGCTACGACCAGGTCCACGACGGCAAGCGAGATTCCTGGCGCAGCGACAACGCCCGCGACCACAAGGCCCAGGCCGACAGCGACGACCCGATCGCGGTCAAGCTGGCCGAGGCGACCGTCGACGTCGGGGCGCTGCTCGACTACGCCTCCTCCTTCGGGACCGTGGCCCTGTCGCGCGCCTACGCCGACTGGTCGGTGCCGGCGAACGCGGCGTACCGCCGCCAGCTGGTGGACCGCGCGGTCGACCTGATCCAGCTCTTCCCGGTCAGCGGCACCAAGAACGGTGCGGACATCCGGCTCTCCGTCGACGCGATGGAGGACCTCATGCAGTACGCCGACCTCACCCACGTGGTGATCGTCGGCGGCGACTCCGACTACATCGCCCTGGCCCAGCGCTGCAAGCAGCTCGGCCGCTTCGTGGTCGGCATCGGGGTCGCGGGCTCGACCAGTCGGGCCCTGATCGCGGCGTGCGACGAGTTCAGCAGCTACGACGCGCTGCCGGGCGTCCCGCCGCCGCCCAAGAAGGAGGCGGAGCAGGAGCCGGAGCAGGACTCCAAGCCGGCGAAGAAGACGGCGGCGAAGAAGACCGCCGCCAAGAAGACCACGGCGAAGAAGACCGCCGCGAAGAAGACTGCCGCGGGCCGGGCAGCAGCGTCCGAGGAGGACGCGGAGACGGCTCCGGCCGAGGACGCGACCGCCGAGGCGGGGGACGACGAGTCGGTCGGGGCGGCCGAGCCGCCCCCGCCGTCCGCCCCCACCACCCGGACGACCACCCGTCGCCGCGGCCAGCGCGCCGTGGAGGCCAAGGAGCCCGACCCGAAGCGCGAGGGCGAGGAGCTCCTGGTCCGGGCGATGCGGGTGGCGCAGGACAAGGGCGACGGCGAGTGGCTCTACGGCGGCGGGGTGAAGAGCCAGATGCAGCGGATGGACCCCTCGTTCAAGGAGAAGTCACTGGGCTTCAAGTCCTTCTCGGCCTTCATCGAGTCGCTCGAGGGCACCGTGGAGACCCGCACCGACACCGACGGGCACCTGCGGCTGCGCCTGGTCTGACAGGCGTCGCGATCGGCATCAGGGAGGGTTCTCAGTCACCTCGTGACTGAGAACCCTCCCTGATCGCCTCCACCCAGCGGCCCTACTCCCCGTCGGGGCCGGGCCAGTTCTTGTCCGCCTGGGGCACGGGGCGGCCGGGCTGCTCGCCGCCGCGCGCCTCGAGGTAGCTGTCCTTCGGCACCATCACCTTGCGGCGGAAGATGCACACGACCTTGCCGTCCTGGTTGTAGCCGATGGTCTCGACGTGGACCACGCCACGGTCGTCCTTGGACTTCGACTCCCACTTGTCGAGCACCCGGGTCTCGCCGTAGAGCGTGTCGCCGTGGAAGGTCGGGGCGACGTGGCGCAGCGACTCGATCTCGAGGTTGGCGATCGCCTTGCCGGAGATGTCGGGCACCGACATGCCGAGCAGGATCGAGTAGACGTAGTTGCCGACCACGACGTTCTTGCCGAACTGGGTGGTCTCCTCGGCGTAGTTGCTGTCGAGGTGCAGCGGGTGGTGGTTCATCGTGATCAGGCAGAACAGGTGGTCGTCGGACTCGGTCACCGTCTTGCCGGGCCAGTGCTTGTAGGTCGCACCGACCTCGAACTCCTCGTAGCTGCGGCCGAACTGCATGCGGGGCTTCCTTTGCTCACGTCGGGACCGGACCGGCCCATCGTGCCAGGAGCCGGGCTAGGAGCCTCCGCCACCGGCCTTGCGCCGGTGGATCTTCGGACCGCCGCCGACGACCTCGGACCCGTGGGCCTTCTCCGGGGTCGGGCCGTCCTGGTGGACGCCCTTCTCCTTGTCGTTCTTCTTGTCCAGGGCCTCGCGCATCTTCTGCTTGAGGTCCTGGTTGTCCTGGGCGTCGGCCATGAGGTCCTCCGGGCGGTACGTCGGGTGGTCGCCCTCAGCCTGCCACCCCGGCCGCCCGGCGTCGACGCCCTTGCGGGCCGGGGCCGATCAGGACTTGAGCTTGTAGTCCTCGAGGAGACGGCGACCGATGATCATCCGCTGGATGTCGGCGGTGCCCTCACCGATGAGCAGCATCGGCGCCTCGCGGTAGAGGCGCTCGATCTCGTACTCCTTGGAGAAGCCGTAGCCACCGTGGATCCGGAAGGAGTCCTCGACGACCTGCGAGCAGTACTCGCTGGCGAGGTACTTGGCCATGCCGGCCTCGAGGTCGTTGCGCTGGCCCTTGTCCTTGATCCGGGCGGCGCGCACGACCATCTGGTGGGCGGCCTCGACCTTGGTGGCCATCTCGGCGAGCCGGAACTGCACGGCCTGGTGCTCGGCGATCTTCTTGCCGAAGGTCTCGCGCTGCTGGGCGTACTCGACACCGAGCTCGAAGGCGCGGTTGGCGACCCCGACACCGCGGGCGGCGACGTTGACGCGGCCGACCTCGACGCCGTCCATCATCTGGTAGAAGCCCTTGCCGGGCTCGCCCCCGAGGACCTGGTCGGCACCGATCTGGTGACCCTCGAAGATCATCTCGGTGGTGTCGACGCCCTTGTAGCCCATCTTCTCGATCTTGCCCGGCACCGTGACGCCCTGGGCGGTCTCGCCGAAGCCCTCCTCCTTCTCGACCAGGAAGGTGGTCATGTTCTTGTAGACCGAGTCGTTGCCCTCGTCGGTCTTGACCAGCACGGCGACCAGGTTGGAGGAGCCGCCGTTGGTCAGCCACATCTTCTGGCCGGTGATGCTGTAGCCGCCGTCGTCGTTCTTGGTGGCCTTGGTCTTGATGGCCGCGACGTCGGAGCCGCAGCCCGGCTCGGACATCGAGAAGGCGCCGCGGACCTCGCCCGTGGCCATCCTCGGGAGGTACTTCTGCTTCTGCTCGTCGGTGCCGTGCTGCATCAGCATCCAGGCCACGATGAAGTGGGTGTTGATCACGCCGGACACGCTCATCCAGCCGCGCGCGATCTCCTCGACCGCCAGGGTGTACGTCAGCAGCGACTCGCCGAGCCCGCCGTACTCCTCGGGGATCATCAGCGCGAAGACGCCGAGCTCCTTGAGGCCGTCGACGATCGCCTGCGGGTACTCGTCCTTGTGCTCGAGCTCGGTGGCGACCGGGATGATCTGCTCGTCGACAAAGGTGCGGACGGCCTTGAGGATCTCGATCTGGTCCTCGGTCAGTCCGTCGGTCTCGCACAGGCGGGCCATTCGTGCTCCTTCGTTGGGTCGGTGTCAGCGAGGGTATCCGCTCGGACCCGGCCGCACCGGGCCTGCGGGAGGGAGAAGAGTCACAGGGTCAGGACGGCGGCTGCGGGTCACGCCGGGCCCGCGACCGGGCCCGCAACCGGCTCCACACCCGCCGCACTCGTGCCCACCACAGGCCGGACCGGCCGGACGGGCCGGACGGGCCGCCGCGCGCCGCGGCAGCCACGAGCAGGCGCTCGACGACCGCGTCGACCTCCGCGTCCCCCGGTGGCGGCGCGTCCGGTGGGGGCGCCCCGGCCGGGGCGAGCACCGGCGCGAGGTCCGCGGCGTCACCGTGCACGCTCACGCCGGCCGCCGCGAGCTCGGCCAGCCACCCGTCGGTCACGGGCCCGAAGACCCGACCGAGCTCGGCCGGAGCCCGCAGCGGAGCGGTCGACACCGACCCGGGCAGGTCCTGCTCGGCCCACCCGGCCTTCACGACGCGGTGGTAGGCGCCGGGCGGGATCCGGCCGGCGAGCCGCAGGTTGACCGCGCGCAGCAGCGCGACCTCGGCGGCGCCGAGGGAGGGGTTGGCGGCGACGTCGGGCACCTCGATGACCCCGGGGTCGACCCCGATCGCCGCGGCGAAGCGGCGCCACAGCTCGCCGGGCTCGGCTCCGGGCGCGGGCGCGACGACGAGGTGACGCTGGGCGCCCGGCAGCCCCCGGCCCCACCGGTCGAGCGCGTCGACGAAGTCCTGCGCGTGCCAGAAGTGGGGGCGCGCACCGCCGGCATCGGGGCCCTCGTCACGTCCGGAGTCGGCCCGCAGCTGGTCGCGCTCGAAGTCGGCGAACGACATCGTGGCGCCGAGCTTCACCTCCTCCTGCCAGTGCGCCGTCGCCAGCCGTCCGAGGTCGCGCGCGGTCACCACGACGTGCACGTCGAGCCCCGCGAGCGGTGCCAGCGCCCGCTCGACCTCGGCCCGCGACGCGCCGCCCAGGATCTCCTGGCTGATCACCGTCGTCCCCTCGAAGTCACGCGCCTCGTCGCAGAGCCGCTGCCAGCTGCCGGTCACGCGGCCGGGGTCGACACCGAACTTGGCGGCGCTCCCCCGCACGTCCAGCGCCCCGTGGAACATCAGCCCCGGCCGGACCAGCGGATAGCTCACGCCCGCAGCGCGCAGCGGCTCCCGCTGCTCGGCCAGCAGGCGCTGGAGGTACGTGGTCCCGGTCTTGGGCAGCCCCACGTGGAGGACGACGCTCACGGGAGACCATGCTGCCACCGCTGCGCCACCGCTGATCGGGCGCCGTCGGGCGCTAACCTCGCGCTGTGAGCACCGCCCCGTCCCGCGTCTACGCGGCCCGCCTGGTCGGGCTGCCGATCTTCGACCCCCAGGGCGACCAGGTCGGCAAGGTGCGCGACCTCGTGGTGGCCATCCGCAGCGAGGCCAGCCAGCCGCGGGTGCTGGGCCTGGTCGCCGAGGTGCTCGGCCGGCGCCGGATCTTCGTGCCGATGACCCGGGTCACCAACATCGACAGCGGCCAGGTCTACACGACGGGGCTGCTCAACATGCGCCGCTTCGAGCAGCGCTCCACCGAGACCCTGGTCATCGGCCAGATGCTGGACCGCACGGTCACGATCACCGCCGGCTCGAGCACGGGCATCAGCGGGACCGTCTACGACGTCGGCATGGAGCAGGCCCGCAACCGCGACTGGGTGCTCAGCCGGGTGGCGATCCAGGAGCCCGCCAAGGGCCTGCGCCGGCGGGGGCAGTCCCACATCGTCGAGTGGCGCGACGTCTCCGGGCTGGGCCGGATCGAGGAGACCCAGGGCGCCACCCACCTGGTCGCGGCGCTCAACGAGATGCGCCCGGCCGACGCGGCGCGGATGCTCCACGACCTCCCGCCCGACCGACGTACGGCGGTCGCGGCGGCGCTCGACGACGAGCGCCTCGCCGACGTGCTGGAGGAGATGTCCGACGAGGACCAGGTCGACATGCTCAAGGCGCTCGACACCCGGCGCGCCGCCGACATCCTCGAGGAGATGTCCGCCGACGACGCGGCCGACCTGATCTCCGACCTGCCGCCGGAGACCCAGGAGCTCCTGCTCGACCTGATGGAGCCGGGCGAGGCCGAGGACGTCAAGCGGCTGATGTCGTACGTCGAGGACACCGCCGGCGCGATGATGACCCCGGAGCCGGTGATCCTGGGGCCCGACGCCACGATCGCCGACGCGCTGGCCCACGTGCGCCACCCGGATCTGACCCCCTCGCTCGCCGCGCTGGTCTACGTCTGCCGACCGCCGCTGGAGACGCCGACGGGGCGGCTGCTCGGGGCCGCCCACATCCAGCGGCTGCTGCGCGAGCCGCCGTCCACGCTGGTCGCCGGTGCGCTCGACACGTCGCTGGAGTACCTCCGACCCGAGGCGACCATCGACGAGGTCGCCGCCCACCTCGCGATGTACAACCTGGTCGCGGCGCCCGTGGTCGACGAGAGCAACCACCTGCTGGGCGCGGTCACCGTCGACGACCTGCTCGACCACCTGCTGCCCGACAACTGGCGCGACCGCGCCCTGCACAAGGACGAGAGCCGTCATGGCTGAGCCCCGGCTGACCTCCCGGGCGCCTCGCGAGCGCCTCGACACCCCGCGCGACCACCGGCGCCAGCTGAAGGTCCCGAGGGTGAACGCCGACGCGTTCGGGGTCTTCGCCGAGCAGTTCGCGCGGTTCATGGGCACCGCGACGTTCCTGATCTACATGACGCTCTTCGTCATCGTGTGGTTCGCGTGGAACGTCCTGGCCCCCGCCGACATGGCGTGGGACACCTACCCGTTCATCTTCCTGACCCTGATGCTGAGCCTCCAGGCGTCGTACGCCGCCCCGCTGATCCTGCTGGCCCAGAACCGGCAGGAGAACCGCGACAAGGTCATCGCCGAGCAGGACCGCCAGGCCAACTCCCGGGCCCACGCCGACATGGAGTTCCTCGCCCGTGAGGTGGCCTCGCTGCGGATGTCGGTGGGCGAGGTCGCCACCCGCGACTTCCTGCGCTCCGAGCTGCGTTCGCTGCTCACCGAGATCGAGGACCGCGCCGAGGAGCGCGAGCGCGAACGTGCGGAGTCTCACGAGCCCCCTCCCCCCGGCGATGCCGGACCGCCCACGCCGGGCGCCTAGACTCGGGAGCCATGAGCACCCCCACTCTCGAGCAGGTCAACGCCGCACTGGCGACCGTCAACGACCCCGAGATCAAGCGTCCGATCACCGACCTCGGCATGGTCGACTCCGTGGAGATCGACGAGGCCGGGTTCGTCAACGTCGTCGTGCTGCTGACGGTGGCCGGTTGCCCCCTGAAGGACACGATCACCCGCGACGTCACCGGCGCCGTGAGCCGGGTCGCCGGGGTGACCGGCGTCGACCTGCAGCTGGGCGTGATGACCACCGAGCAGCGCGCCGGCCTCAAGGAGGTGCTGAGCGGCGGCAAGGCCGAGCGGGAGATCCCGTTCGCCCAGCCCGGCTCCCTCACCAAGGTCTTCGCGATCGCCAGCGGCAAGGGCGGGGTCGGCAAGTCGTCGGTCACCGTCAACCTCGCGCTCGGTCTGGCCAAGCAGGGCCTCAAGGTCGGCGTCGTCGACGCCGACATCTACGGCCACTCGGTCCCGGCGATGCTGGGTGTGGCCGACAGCCGCCCCACCCAGGTCGACGACCTGATCATGCCCGTCCCGACCGCCAGCGGCGTCTCGGTCATCTCCATCGGCATGCTCAAGCCCCGCCGCGACCAGGTCGTGGCGTGGCGCGGCCCGATGCTCGACCGTGCCCTGGTCCAGATGCTCGCCGACGTCTACTGGGGCGACCTCGACGTGCTCCTCCTCGACCTGCCGCCCGGCACCGGCGACGTCGCGATCTCGCTGGGCCAGCACCTGCCCGGCGCCGAGGTCATCGTCGTCACCACGCCGCAGGAGGCCGCCGCCGAGGTGGCCGAGCGGGCCGGCACCATGGCCTCGATGATGCACCAGCGCGTCGTCGGCGTCATCGAGAACATGAGCTACCTGGCGTGCCCCCACTGCACCCCCGAGGGCACCGACCACCGCCTCGAGATCTTCGGCTCCGGCGGGGGCGACCGCGTCGCGGCGACCCTGTCGACCCGCTTCGGCTACGACGTGCCCGTGCTCGGCCGGATCCCGCTCGACGTCTCGCTGCGCGAGGGCGGCGACGTCGGCAAGCCGATCGTCGAGGCCGACCCCACCGCCCCCGCGGCCGTCGTCCTCCACGACATCGCCGAGCACCTGGGCGGCCGTGGCCGCGGCCTGGCCGGCCTGCAGCTGGGTCTCACGCCCTCCAGCCGGTTCTGATCCGTCCCGACCTCGATGCGGACCGCGTGCGGACCGACCCGATAGGTTTCAGCACGTGATCGGCGACGTCGGCTTCGGTGAGCTCGTCGTCATCGCGTTCATCGCCATCCTGGTCTTCGGCCCCGACAAGATCCCCGAGCTGACCAAGCAGGTCGGCGCGATGCTGCGCAAGGCGCGCGACTTCGCCAACTCCGCGCGTGACGAGCTGCGCACCGAGCTCGGCGACGAGTACGCCGACCTCGAGCTGCGCGACCTCGACCCCCGCGCGATCGTGCGCCGCCACATCGTCGAGGCCATGGAGGACGACGGCGAGAGGTCGACCTCGCCCAAGCGGATGGGGCTGCGCCCGCTCGGCGAGGGCGAGCTGCCGCCGTACGACGTCGACGCCACCTGAGCCGAACCCCGCCCCACGTTCGCTCGCCTAGATCTCGCGGCTCTGCACGGCGGCGAGGCCCGAGAAGGCGATCAGGACGTGGCGACCGCCCGAGTCGACCAGCTCGGCGAAGTCCTGCCCGACGCGGCGCACCACCCCGTCGTGCCGGCTGCCGTCGAGCAGGTGCAGGACGCACCGCTCGCCCGACTCCGCCAGCCGACGCAGCGCCGACCCCAGGCTGAGCCGGGTCAGCGGTGACCAGGCCAGCTCCGGCACCGACCGCTCCGAGGCACCCAGCACGCGGGTGAGCGCCGGCAGGGCCACGATCCAGTCGTGCACGCCCATGCTGCCGGTGCCGACCAGGCACCAGCCGGCGGCCACCCGCTCCAGCCGGCCCGCGACCGGCCCGACCCCGCGCACGTCGAGGGTCACGTCGGTGCCGACCGACGCCATCAACCGGCTGGCCAGCGTGACCTGCTGGTACTCGGCCCGCGTCCGGTCGGCCAGCTCGGGAGCCCGCTCGTCGTCGTAGAGCGCCTCGGCCTGGTGCTCGAGGTCGTCGAGCAGCGCGAAGAGGTCCTCGTCCCAGCCCATGACCGCACCCTGCCAGACGGGCCCGGCCCGTCGCACGGGCGAGGACACCTGTGGACAAAGGGTTGACGACGACGTCTAATCGCAGTCAACTTGTTCAAACAGAAGCAAACGCAACGTTCCGAGGTGGCCGATGATCCCCAGCAGCAGCGCCCGCTGCCTCGCGACCTGGCTGGCCGCGACTGCCGCTGCAGCGCTGCTCGGGCTCTGGGTGCTGCCCGACCTGCGCGGCCTGGCCGACGGGCTGGCCGCGGTCCGCGCCGGCCGCGGCGGGGCCCCGTTCGCGCTGTGGCTGACGTGGGGCTGCGCCGTCGCGGTGGCCCTGAGCGCCGTCTGGGGCTGGTGGGTCACCACGGTGGTGGTCGCCGAGGCGCTCACCGGACGCGAGCGGCCGGCTCGGGCCGGGGTCCCGGCCTGGGCCCGCCGGGCCGTGCTCGGCGCCTGTGGCGCCCTGGTCGTCGGGGCCGTCGTGCCCGGCGTCGCCTCGGCGGCTACCCCCAGCGGCGCCGCGGCGCCCTCCGCGCTTGACGCGCCGGACCCCGGGGCTCGGCCCGGCAAGCGCCCCGGCTCGGCCCCGAGCGGCGAGCGCGCGCTCGACGGTCTCCCGCTGCCCGACCGGGCCGTGGGGCCCTCGGCGTCCGAGGCCGTCGCCCGCGCCCTGGTCCGGCAGCGGGGCCGGGTGCCCCGGGCAGCGGTCCGGCCCGCGGTGCCCGCGGCTCCCCCGACCCCGCCTCGGATCGCCCCGACGCCGCGACCCGCCACGACCGGTGCCCCGGTCCACGTGGTCCGCCCGGGCGAGTCGCTGTGGTCGGTGGCCGAGGACGCCTTCGCCCGCGCCGCCGGTACGCCGGCCTCCGCGGCCGAGGTGGCGGCGTACTGGCCCGAGGTCTACGCCGCCAACCGCGACCTGATCGGCGCGGACCCCGACCTGATCCGCCCCGGCCAAGCGGTCCGGACCCCACCCCCACCCGTCCGAGGAGAGGACGCCCGATGACCAGCCCCTTCCACCAGAAGGTCGTGGCGCTGCGCTCCACGGCCCCGCTGAGCGCCGTCCAGGGCACCCTGGCCCTCGACCTGCAGCCCCACCTGGACCCACCGCCGGCCGAGGTGGTGCCGATCGACCAGCGTCGACGGCGGGCGCTCGAGGCATGGGCGCACCGGTTCTCGCAGGCCGTGGTCGAGATCGTGGGCGGCGACCGGCCGGTGGCCCAGCTGCTGCGGTGGACCGACCGGGACGTCTACGCCGATCTGCACCGCCGAGCCCTGCTCGTCGCGCGGGCCGGTGGACACGTGCCGGGGCAGGCGCGCGTGCAGCCCGCCCGACCCCGCGTGCGCAGCGTGCACCTGTCCTTCGTCGCCGACGGGGTGGTCGAGGCCAGCGCCCACGTGCGGTACGGCGAGCGCTCGCGCGCCGTGGCCTCCCGCTTCGAGCTCCGCGACGACCGCTGGCTCTGCACCGCGCTCGAGTTCGGCTGAGCTCGACTGAGCCTGCGAAGGCGAGCTCGACGGTCGTCGAGTAGCACGGCGGGACTGAGCTCGACTGAGCCCGCGAAGGCGAGCTCGACGGTCGTCGAGTAGCACGGCGGGACTGAGCCTGCGAAGTCCCGGCGGGCGTATCGAGACGCAGCGAGGTAGGCACCGACACCGGGGACGGGCAAGACCTAACGCCCCCAGGCCCCAGACACCTCACCGCATCTCGATACGCCAGATCACCGATGACCGGCGGCGACGTCGTCCAGCGGGCTCGACTGAGCCCGCGAAGGCGAGCTCGACGGTCGTCGAGTAGCACGGCGGGACTGAGCCTGCGAAGTCCCGGCGGGCGTATCGAGACGCGGTGAGGTAGGCGCCCACGCCGGGGACCGGGCAAGACCTAACGCCGCCCCCAGGCCCCGATCACCTCACCGCATCTCGATACGCCAGGTCACCGGCCTCGCAGGCTCGGCCGGTGAGCTGGCTACTCGATGACCGAGGAGGGAGTGGCGCTCGTTCCTTCGCGCCTCTCCCTCACCCCATCCGGGCGGTGAGCCCGGTGGGGCCACCGGGAGCGCCGTGGCAGCGCTTGTACTTCTTGCCCGAGCCGCAGGGGCACAGCGAGTTGCGGCCCACGTCGGCGAACTCGTCGCCGTCGTTGCTGGCCGTCTCGCCGCGGACCTCGACCTCGCCGTCCTCGGTGGGGGCGGAGTAGGACAGGTTGACGGGCTGCTTGGGCGTCTCGAGACCCTTGGCCCGGATCTGCGGGGCGTCGCGGTGGACGGGCTGCTCCTGCGAACGCAGCTCGCGGCGCAGCGGCTCCTCGACCTCGTCGTCCTCGCCCTCACCCTCGAACAGGAAGCCGCCCTGCTCCTCGTCCTCCTCGACCTGGACCTCGAGGTTGAACAGGAAGCCGACGGCTTCCTCCTTGATGCCGTCCATCATCGCGGTGAACATGTCGAAGCCCTCGCGCTGGTACTCGACCAGCGGGTCGCGCTGGGAGTAGGCCCGCAGGTAGATGCCCTCGCGCAGGTAGTCCATCTCGTAGAGGTGCTCGCGCCACTTGCGGTCGAGCACCGACAGGAGCACGCGGCGCTCCAGCTCGCGCATGACCTCCTCGCCCATCTCGGCCTCGCGCTCGGCGTAGGCGCGCTGGGCGTCCTTCTGGAGCACCTCGATCAGCTCGTCACGGTCGAGCGCGGCCCGTCCACCGGCCTCGTCCTCCAGGCTCGCGACGTCGAGCGAGATCGGCCAGAACTGGCCGAGGTCGGTCCACAGCTGCTCGAGGTCCCAGGTCTCGGCGAACTCGTCGAGCGAGCCGCGCACCGTGCCGGTGACGACGTCGTCGATGAAGGTGTGGATCTGGTCCTGGAGGTCGGCGCCCTCGAGCACCTCGCGGCGCTCGCCGTAGATGACCTTGCGCTGCCGGTCCATCACGTCGTCGTACTTCAGGACGTTCTTGCGCGACTCGAAGTTCTGCGACTCGACCTGGCCCTGCGCGTTGGCGATGGCGTTGGTGACGCGCTTGTTCTCGATCGGGACGTCGTCGGGGATCTTGAGCATGGTCAGCACCCGGTCGACCCACTCCGACTTGAACAGCCGCATCAGCTCGTCCTGGAGGGAGAGGTAGAACCGGGACTCCCCCGGGTCGCCCTGGCGCCCGGAACGACCGCGCAGCTGGTTGTCGATGCGGCGCGACTCGTGGCGCTCGGTGCCGACCACGTAGAGACCGCCGAGGTCGCGGACCTCGTCGTGCTCGGCCGCCACCTGGGCCTTGATCCGCTCCAGCGTGCCCGGCCAGGCGGCCTCGTACTGCTCGGCGGTCTCGCCGAGGGGCTCCAGGCCCTGCTTGCGCAGCTCGGCGTCGGCGAGGAACTCCACCGAACCACCGAGCATGATGTCGGTGCCTCGACCGGCCATGTTGGTGGCGACCGTGACCGAACCCTTGTGACCGGCCATGGCCACGATCTTCGCCTCGTCGGCGTGGACCTTGGCGTTGAGCACCGTGTGCGGCACGTTGCGCTTGGTGAGGTGCTCGGAGAGGTACTCGGACTTCTCGACCGAGACGGTGCCGACCAGGACCGGCTGGCCCTTGGCGCTGCGCTCGGTGATGTCGTCGATCACCGCGTCGTACTTCGCCTCCTCGGTGCGGTAGACGAGGTCGGGCTGGTCCTTGCGCTGCATCGGCTTGTTGGTGGGGATCATCACCACGCCGAGGTTGTAGATCTTGTCGAACTCGCTCGCCTCGGTCATGGCCGTACCGGTCATGCCGGAGAGCTTCTTGTAGAGCCGGAAGTAGTTCTGCAGGGTGACGGTGGCGAGGGTCTGGTACTCCTCGCGGACGGTCACGCCCTCCTTGGCCTCGATGGCCTGGTGGAGGCCGTCGTTGTAGCGGCGCCCCGCCAGCATCCGGCCCGTGTGCTCGTCGACGATGAGCACCTCGCCGTCCATGACGACGTACTCCTTGTCGTTGCGGAACAGCTCCTTGGCCTTGATCGCGTTGTTGAGGAAGGAGATCAGGGGGGTGTTGGCCGACTCGTAGAGGTTCTCGATGCCGAGGTGGTCCTCGACCTTGGTGATGCCGGGCTCGAGCACCGAGATCGTGCGCTTCTTCTCGTCGACCTCGTAGTCCTCGTCACGGACCAGGCGGCTGACGATGGTGGAGAACTCGCCGTACCACTGCACCTCGTCCTGGGTGGGTCCGCTGATGATCAGCGGGGTCCGGGCCTCGTCGATGAGGATCGAGTCGACCTCGTCGACGACGGAGAAGAAGTGGCCGCGCTGCACGCACTCCTCGATCGAGCCCGCCATGTTGTCGCGCAGGTAGTCGAAGCCGAGCTCGTTGTTGGTGCCGTAGGTGATGTCGCAGTTGTAGGCGTCGCGGCGGGCGTCGGGACGCATCGAGGGCAGGATCACCCCGGTCGTCAGGCCGAGGAAGTGGTGGATACGACCCATCCACTCGGCGTGGTACTTCGCGAGGTAGTCGTTGACGGTGACCACGTGGACGCCCTCGCCGGCGAGCGCGTTGAGGTAGGCCGGCAGCGTGGAGACCAGCGTCTTGCCCTCACCGGTCTTCATCTCGGCGATGTTGCCCATGTGGAGGGCGGCGCCGCCCATGATCTGGACGTCGAAGTGTCGCTGGCCGATGACCCGGTTCGCGGCCTCGCGCACCGTGGCGAAGGCCTCGGGCATCAGGTCGTCGAGGGTCTCGCCCTTGGCCAGGCGCTCCCGGAACTCCACGGTCATGCCCTGGAGCTCGGCGTCGCTCATCTTGACGAAGTCGTCCTCGATGGCGTTGACAGCCTTGGCGACGGTCTCGAGCTGGCGGAGGATCTTGCCCTCTCCGATGCGGAGGAGGCGGTCGATGATCACGGGCACGGCGGGGAGACTCCTAGACGTTGGGGCTGCCAGGTCGCTGAGGCGCACGGCGTCCGCCACTCTACCCAGCGGGCACAGCGATCTCTCACGTGCGGCCGACCGCGGCGGCAAGCGCAGCCGCGAGATCACCCTGTCGGCCCGACGCTCACCTCTCCGAGACCCAGCCAGCCGGCCAGGCGGTGCAGCTCGAGGCTCAGCTGCTCGGCGGTCTCCGGCGGCGCGCCCGGCTCGGCGTACGCCGCCTGGACCAGCAGCCGGCCCGACGCCCGGTCGGCCTTGAGATCGACCCTCGCGACGAGCTCGTCACCCAGCAGGAACGGCAGCACGTAGTAGCCGTGCACCCGCTCGGCGGCGGGCACGTAGATCTCGATGCGGTAGCGGAAGTCGAAGAGCCGCTCGGTGCGCTCGCGCTCCCACACCACGGGGTCGAAGGGGCTCAGCAGCGTGCGGGCGCCGACCCGGCGCGGGAGCCGGGCGTCGCGGTGCAGGTACGTCGGCCGCGACCAGCCCTCGACCGCGACCGGCAGCAGCTCGCCGTCCTCGACCAGCTCGGCGATCGCCGTGCGGGCCGACGGCTGGCCCGGCGCCGGCTGGAGGCGCATCCGGTAGTAGTCGGCCAGGCAGCGGGCCGAGGCCACCCCGTGCGAGCGCGCCGCCCGGCGTACGAGCTCACGGGCGGCCTCGTCGGCGGTCGGGGTCGGCGCCTCGAGGTGCTCGCGGGGGATGACGCGCTCGGGCAGGTCGTAGCGGATCTCGAACGAGCCGTTGCGACCGGCGACCGCCACGTCGCCGACCATGAAGAGGTAGTCCAGGGCCTGGCGGGTCGCCGACCAGTTCCAGCCCCAGTGCTCCTTCGCGCGCGGCAGTCCGTCGTCGAGGTCGCGCGCCGTCGCGGCACCCCGGTCGGCGATCTCGGCCAGCAGGCCGTCGGTCAGCTCGGGGGTGACGGTGGTGCCCCACCACTTGTGCCGCTGGGTGCGGTAGGAGTCCATCCGGTGGCGCATCACGGGCCAGAGGTCGACCGGCATGAAGGCCTGGACGTGGGCCCAGTACTCGACCACGCGCCGCGGAGCGCGCTGCGACGCCCGCCGCAGCAGGTCGACGTCGTAGGGGCCCATCCGCGAGTAGAGCGGCATGTGGTGCGCCCGCTGCAGCACGTTGACCGAGTCGACCTGGAGGACGCCGGTGCGCTGCACCGTGCGGGCGAGCGTGCGCATCGTGGGCAGCGCGTGCGGAGGGTCGAGGAACCCCTGCGCGGCCAGCGCGACCCGGCGGGCCTGCGCCCGGGAGAGCGACTCGGGAGGCGCCGACATGCCCGGACCGCCTACGGGAGCTCTAGCAGCTTTTCCCGGACCGCGAACATCACGGCCTCCATGCGCGAGTGGAGCTGCAGCTTCTCGAGGATGTTGCGCACGTGGTTCTTGACGGTGTTCTCGCTGATGAACAGCTCGCCGGCGATCGCCCGGTTGTTGTGGCCGCGCGCGACGAGCTTGAGCACGTCGAGCTCGCGGTCGGTGAGCCGGAAGCCGGCCCCGGGCTCGCGCTCGGGCCGCGAGAGCTGCTTGAACTCGTCGATCAGCTTGACCGCCATCGACGGGCTGATCAGCGACTGGCCGTCGGCCACCACGCGGATCGCCTGGGCCACCTCGTCGATCGAGGAGTCCTTGAGGAGGTAGCCGGAGGCCCCGCTCTTGACCGCCTCGTAGAGGTCGGCCTCCTCGTCGGACACCGTCAGCATGATGATCTTCGCCGACGGCACGGACTCCTTGATCGCGAGGCAGGCGTCGATCCCGGTGCGCTTGGGCATCCGGATGTCGAGCAGCACGATGTCGGGCGCGGCGCTGGCGGCGAGGTCGGTGCCCTCGACGCCGTCGCCGGCCTCACCCACCACCTCGATGCCGTCCTCGGCTGCAAGCAGCATCGTCAGCCCGCGCCGGAAGAGCTCCTGGTCGTCGACCACGAGCACCCGGATGGGCTCGGCCCCAAGACCGCCTACGACATGCGCCACGGGGGCATCATGGCACGTCCGGCCTCACTCACCGCCCAAGTCCAGCGAGATGACTCCGTAGTCGTAGCCCCGGCGGCGGTAGACGACCGACGGTCGCTCGCTCTCCTTGTCGACGAACAGGTAGAAGTCGTGGCCCACCAGCTCCATCTCGTAGAGGGCCTGGTCGAGGGTCATCGGGCTGGCTCCGTGGGACTTCTCGCGCACCACCAGGGGGCCGTCACCGACGACCTCGATGGGTCCGACCCGACGCTGGGTCACCTCCTCGGCACTGTCGTCCTCCGGCTCCACCACGGGCAGGCTGGCCAGCGCCTGGCCGACCGAGACCGGGGCATGGCGGCCCCGGTGGACACGCCGGCGGTCGGCCGCCTTGCGCATCTGCGAGGCCATCTTGTCCAGCGCGAGGTCGAGGGCACCCATCTGGTGGTCGGCCGCAGCCTCCGCCCGGATCACCGGCCCCTTGGAGAACGCCGTGAGCTCCACGTGCACCGACTGGTCGTGCTGGCGGGGGTTGGGCTCACAGTTGACCTCGACGTGCACCCGCATGATGCGGTGATCGTGCTTCTCCAGCTTGGCGAGCTTCTCGGTGGCGTGCTCTCGGAATCGATCCGTGATCTCGCAGTGACGTCCCGTGACCACAACTTCCATGCGAACCTCCCGTGCAACAGTTGGTCGTACCGGCCAAGAGGCCGGTCAGTCCCCACCCTGCCGCAGGTGCGGGGGGTGGGGGGCATGAGGTGGAGTCCGTCCGGCCGACCTGGTCTTCGACCCCACAACCGCCTGCTGAGGCGTTCGCAGCTTGAGTGCCACTACTGGCCTTCTCCCGGCACCGACCGCATCTGACGGTCGGGACGAGGCAGGTCTTACCTCTAAGCCGCACCGTGATCCCACGCGCGGCGCCCAGGGCGCCTCGACGTGGTTACGTGGGCCGTTTCGCCTGCGACTGGCATCGGCTTGTCGCGCGGGCGCGGGCGCCCCTACGACGCAACCACGGACCCGGACGGACTCCATACAGAGACGTTAGTGGGTGGGCACCGGGTTCGAAAGCCGTACCCCCATTTCCCCCCGTGTCCGGGGTCAGCCACGGGCATCCGGGGCCGGCCGACCGCGTCGGGGCGTGGCCGCCACCACCGCCACCGCGGCGACGCCGAGACCGACCTCGGTCAGTGCCCTTTGGGCCTCGCGCGCGGTCGATCCCGTGGTGAGCACGTCGTCGCAGACCACCAGGTGGGCCCGGGAGTGCCGGCGGGCCAGCGCACGCAGTCGGGGCGCGCCACAGGCCATCGACCCGCCGAGGTTGGCCGCCCGCGCGGCCGCGTCGAGCCCGGACTGGTCCACCACCCCGCTGCGCAGCCGCAGCAGCGGCCACGCGACGACCTCGAGCCCCGCGGCGCGCAGCAGACCGGCCGCCACCCGGCACACGGCGTACGTCGGGTCGTGGCCGCGGCTGCGCACGGTCGCGGCCCGCGAGGGCACCGGCACGAGCACGAGCGGCCCGTCCGCTGCCGTGGCCACCGCAGCGACGGCGACCGCCCCGGCCAGCAGCTCACCGAGCGGACGTCGGAGCGCGTGCAGACCGTCCTCCTTGTGGCCCAGGACCATCGCCCGGACCACGCCGTCGTAGGCGGCGGCCGCCACCGGCAGGACCAGACCAGGGGGGCCGGGCCTCGGTCGGGCCACGAACGGCGCCTCGGGCAGGCGGGCCCGGCACCCGTGGCAGAGCAGGCGCCCCGGACGGGCGCAGCCCACGCAGTGGCTGCCCAGGAGGAGGTCGCCGGCGGCGTCGGTGAGCACCTCCCGATGTCACCAGCGCGGGACGCCGGCGGCAACCGCGGCCGCGATGCCTGTGGAAACGACGACCCTGCTCAGCCGACGTAGCCGAGGTAGGTCACGTCATTGGCGAAGAAGATCGAGGTGAGGGTGTCGAGGTCGAAGACGCTGGTGCGGGTCAGGGCGTAGAGGCTCTTGTCGGGCACCGGGGTGCCGAGCAGGCCGGTGACGCGCCCGTTGACGCTGGTGGTGTCGGCCTCGGTGGGCGCCCCGTCCACGCCGAGCGTGCGCACCTCGTAACGCTCCCCGGACACGACCGGTGAGAGCGCCGCGAAGGTCGTGGTCGAGGTCCAGGCCAGGTCGACGATCCGACGAGGGGGCCGCACCGTGTCGATCTCGATCTCCTGGGTGGGGAGCACGCGCACGACCGAGGGGTCCTCACGGAGCAGGATCCGCCCCACCCGCACCCGGTCGACGCCGCCGGACCGCACCACTGCCACGAAGCGGGTGCCGTCGCGCGAGACCAGGAAGGCCCCCACCTGCTCGCCGGAGACGCCCGGCACCTCGACGGTGCGCCGCACCCCGCGCATCACGTAGGACACCTCGACCCCGTCGCCGGTGCGGTCGACCAGCCACAGCCGGTCGTCGAAGTCCCAGACCGGCGGCAGCAGGTTCGTGGCGTCGTCGACCAGGGTCGTGACGTCGCCGGGCACTGCTTCGCCGGGCGCGAACACCGGGCCCAGCAGCAGGTTCCGGCCGTCGAGGGTGACGGCCGCCGCGAGGTCGGCGGTCAGGTCGACCGCGACCGCTCGCACGCCGAGCGCCTCGGCCCCGAAGGGGCCGTCGACCGGGCCCAGGTCCTCGGTGCTCCCGGTGACCAGCCGCCCCTCCGTCAGGCCGAAGATCGCGTTGCTGGCCCCGAACCCGGCCGGATCGGGCCGCGGCGCGCTGTCGACGTCGTAGTCGCCGTCGGCACCCCCGGCGCCCGAGGCGCGGATCTCCTCACCCGAGATCGTCAGCCGCAGCGAGGTGATGCCCTCCTGGCCCAGCGTCCAGGCCAGCTGGGCCAGCATCCGGTCGTTGACGTCCTGGGAACGCGGCGCCGGCGCGCCCTCGAGCCGGATGTCGGCGACCCCCGTGTCGGAGACCGGCACCGACAGCTCGACGCTCAGCCCGGTCGGGAACGCCGTCGTCGTGACGCCGTTCTCGGGAGGGCCGGCCAGCAGCCGCTGCACCAGGGTGCTCGCCAGCTGCTCGCCGACCGGCACGAAGACCGGTTCTGGCACCAGGATCCGCGAGGTGGGGTCGAAGAAGTAGAGGTTGGCGCTGCGGAACCGGTCGGCGTACCACTCGTTGGGGACGATCTGCTCGTCCGGCGGGTCGACGATGCGGAACTCACCGTCCTCCTTGACCATCCGCAGCCGCAGCTGCTGGTCCTCCTCGGGCAGCCTGCCGATCCAGGCGCCCTTGGCGTCGAGCCGCGCCGGGTCGACCAGCCGCAGCCCGACGGTGCTGCCGATCTCGGTGATCGGTCCGCGACCGGCGTACGTGAGCGTCGCCTGGTCGGGGTTCCACGAGGCCTGGTCGTCGCGGGAGAGGTAGTCACGGGCCACGTCGAAGCTGCGGGGCCAGGCCTTCATGGCGTTGAGGAACCCGTTGGCCACCTCGGCCCGCGAGGCGCCCTCCTCGGGCGGGTCGGCGTCGATGCCCATCGGTCGTGGCTGTGCCACCTCGGGGCTGGAGCGGGTCTCGACGATCGGGCCGTCGGTGGGCAGCCCGCTGCACCCGCCGACGAGCAGCACGACCAGCGCGAGCAGCCCGACGGGCACGACGGGCGCGACGCGAGCAGGACGAGGGCGCGCCGTCACGGCCCTCACCGGACGACCGCCGTCAGTGCCTCGCGGGAGTCCTCGGGCACGAGTGGGAGCGGGCTGGACCGCAGCGGCTCCCCCGCCCGGCGCGGCAGCGTCAGCCGGAACTGGGCTCCCTCGCCCGGCCGGCCCCAGGCCTGGAGCCACCCGCCGTGGAGCCGGGTGTCCTCGAGCGAGATCGAGAGCCCCAGGCCGGTGCCGCCGCTGGTCCGGGCGCGAGCCGGGTCGCCGCGCCAGAAGCGGTTGAAGACCAGCGCGGAGTCACCCGGCGCCAGGCCCGAGCCGTAGTCGCGGACCGCGACGGCGGCGGACTGGTCGTCGGCGGCGAGGCGCACCACGACCCGGCCGTCGGGGCCGGCGTGGTCGATGGCGTTGGTGACCAGGTTGCGGACCACACGCTCGACGCGGCGGGCGTCGGCCTCGGCCACGCACGGCTTGGCCGGCAGCTCGACGGCCACGGTGACGCCGCGCTGGTCGGCCAGGTGGCGGGTGGTCTGGGCGACCCGGTGGGCGACGTCGACGAGGTTGACGTCGTCGGCGTCGAGCAGCGCGGCCCCGGCGTCGAAGCGGCTGATCTCGAGCAGGTCCTGGAGCAGGGTCTCGAAGCGGTCCAGCTCGGTCTGCAGCAGCTCGGCCGCACGGGCCGTGACCGGGTCGAAGGTGTCGCGGGCGTCGTGCAGCACGTCGCCGGCCATGCGGACCGTGGTGAGCGGCGTACGCAGCTCGTGGGAGACGTCGGAGGCGAACTGCCGCTGGACGCGGCTGAGCTCCTCGAGCTGGCGGATCTGCTTCTGCAGGTTGGTCGCCATCTGGTTGAACGACGTGGCCAGCCGCGCGAGGTCGTCCTCACCGCGCACCCGCAGCCGCTCCTGGAGCCGTCCGGAGGCCAGCCGCTCGGCGACCCGCCGGGCCATCCGGATCGGCGTGACGACCTGGCGGGTGACCAACCACGTGATGGCGCCGACGAGCACGACCATCAGCACCGCGGCGGTGAGCAGGGCCCGGGTGACCAGCGCCAGCGTCTCCTGCTCCTCCTGGAGCGGGAAGAGGTAGTAGAGCGTGTAGACGTTGCCGTCGGCCGGCAGCTGGACCTGGGAGCCGACCACGATCCCGGGCTCGCGCGTCACCGCTCCTGTGTCGGGGTCGGTGCGCTCGAGCTCGCTGTAGGTCCACGCCGTGGCGGCCACCTGGTCGAAGCGGTCCTCCATCGTGGCGGGCACGCTCGAGGTCTCCAGCCCCGCGGTTCGCTCGGCCCCGCCGTCATCGAGCCGCTTGCCGCTGCCGACCGGGCCACCCAGCATCACGCCGAAGCCGCGGGTCTCGCCGGCGCGGATGATCGGACGGGCCAGCTCGGCCTGCTGGCTGACCGCGTCGAACTCGGTGCCCTCGGCCGCGGCGAGCCGGTCGAAGGCCTGGTTGGTCTCCCCCGTCGCCTCGGCCACCACGATCTCGACCCGGTGCTGCAGCAGCCCGTCACGGGTCTGCTCGACCAGCAGCCACCCGACGGCGGCGACGACGACCGTCGACAGCGCGACGGTGCTGGCCACGACGCGCGCCTGCACCGACCTTCGCCAGAAGGTCAGTGCCCGCCGGAGTCCGGCCGGCAGCTGGACCGAGGGGATCCGCGCCACCGTGGGCCTCCTCAGGCCCTCACGCGTTGCCGGCCTTGTAGCCCACGCCGCGGACCGTCACGACGATCTCGGGGTGCTCGGGGTCGTGCTCGACCTTGGACCGCAGCCGCTGCACGTGGACGTTGACCAGCCGGGTGTCGGCGGCGTGGCGGTAGCCCCACACCTGCTCGAGCAGCGTCTCGCGGCTGAAGACCTGCCAGGGCTTGCGCGCCAGGCAGAGCAGCAGGTCGAACTCCAGCGGGGTCAGGTTGATCGACGTGCCGTCGCGGCTCACCGCGTGGCCGGGGACGTCGATGGCCAGGTCGCCGATCGTCAGCGACTCGGGCTCCGCGGTGTCGAAGCGTCGTACCCGGGCCCGGATGCGGGCGACGAGCTCCTTGGGCTTGAACGGCTTGACGACGTAGTCGTCGGCGCCCGCCTCGAGCCCGACGACGACGTCGACGGTGTCGCCCTTGGCCGTCAGCATCACGATCGGCACGCCGGACTCGGCCCGGATCTCCTTGCAGACGTCGATGCCGTCCTTGCCAGGCAGCATCACGTCGAGCAGGACCACGTCGGGGCGGTAGTCGCGGAACTGGTCCATCGCCTCGTCGCCGCGCACGCACATGCGCGAGTCGAAGCCCTCCTGGCGCAGGACGATCGTGAGCATCTCGGCCAGGGCGGCGTCGTCGTCGACGACGAGCACGCGACCCTTGGTCGCGAGACTGCCGTTGCTGGTCTGGCTCATGGCCTCAATCTTGCCACTGCACGCCGCTGCCCCGGCTCCTGGTGGAGGAACCGGGGCGCGGCGGATGCAGGATCAGTAACGGTACTGGTCGGACTTGTACGGACCGTCGACCGAGAGACCGAGGTAGGCGGCCTGGTCGTCGCTGAGGGTGGTCAGCTTGACGCCGAGCGAGCCGAGGTGCAGCCGCGCGACCTCCTCGTCGAGGTGCTTGGGCAGCACGTAGACGCCGACGGGGTAGTCCTCGGGCTTCGTGAAGAGCTCGATCTGCGCCAGCACCTGGTTGGTGAAGGAGTTCGACATCACGAACGACGGGTGGCCGGTCGCGTTGCCGAGGTTCATCAGCCGGCCCTCGGACAGCACGATGATCGGCTTGTCGCCCGGGAAGGTCCAGACGTCGACCTGCGGCTTGACGTTCTTGCGCTCCGCGACGCCGTCGGCCTCGAGGCCGGCCATGTCGATCTCGTTGTCGAAGTGACCGATGTTGGCGAGGATCGCGTTGTGCTTCATCTGCTTCATCTGGTCGACCGTGACGACGTCCTTGTTGCCGGTCGCGGTGATGATGATGTCGGCGACACCGAGCACGTCGTCGAGCGTGGTGACCTGGTAGCCGTCCATCGCCGCCTGCAGCGCGCAGATGGGGTCGATCTCGGTCACGATCACCCGGGCGCCCTGGCCACGCAGCGAGTCGGCGCAGCCCTTGCCCACGTCGCCGTAGCCGCAGACCACGGCGACCTTGCCGCCGATGAGGACGTCGGTGGCGCGGTTGAGGCCGTCGATGAGCGAGTGGCGGCAGCCGTACTTGTTGTCGAACTTCGACTTGGTGACCGAGTCGTTGACGTTGATGGCCGGGAAGAGCAGCGAGCCCTCCTTCATCATGTCGTAGAGGCGGAGCACGCCGGTGGTGGTCTCCTCCGTCACGCCCATGAGCTCGCCGGCGACCTTGGTGTAACGGTCCTTGCTCTCGGCCAGCGAGGCGTTGAGGACGTCGAAGACGATCTTCTGCTCGTGGCTCTTCGCGGTCGCGGGGTCGGGCGCCTGGCCGGACTTCTCCGCGTCGACTCCGAGGTGGACGAGCATGGTGGCGTCGCCACCGTCGTCGAGGATCATGTTGGCGAAGGTGTCACCGGGCCAGTTGAGGATCTGCTGGGTGCACCACCAGTACTCCTCCAGGGTCTCGCCCTTCCAGGCGAAGACCGGGACGCCGGCCGGGCTCTCGGGGGTGCCCTCGGGGCCGACGACGACCGCCGCGGCCGCGTGGTCCTGGGTGGAGAAGATGTTGCACGAGGCCCAGCGGACCTCGGCGCCCAGCGCGGTCAGCGTCTCGATGAGCACCGCGGTCTGGATCGTCATGTGCAGCGAGCCCGCGATCTTCGCGCCGGCCAGCGGCTTGGAGTCGCCGTAGCGCTCGCGCATCGCCATCAGCCCGGGCATCTCGTGCTCGGCGAGCTCGATCTCGGTGCGGCCGTAGTCAGCCTGGGAGAGGTCAGCGACCTTGTAGTCCATGTGGGGCTCCTGAGAGGTGCGAGAGGGCGTGACCATGAGGTTAGAACGTGCGATCAACGAACAAGGAATCCTCGCGACACCCCCTGCCGACCCCTTTTCGTCACCAGGTATAAGCAGCAGCCCGACCCCCCGCTGGTGGAGGCGCGAGGGCCGCCGGGTCTGAGCGACGTGACCGCCGGGAGGGTGGCGAGTGGCAGGTCGGCTGAGCAGGTCGCCTCGCCGGCTCGGTCGGGGTGGTGGGGGTCGAGGTGGTCGTGCTCGCTCAGGTGGTGGTACCGCGGCGGGCGGTCCTGGGTCGTCCGGACCGGTGGTCGAGCTTGTCTGGTCCGGTGGTCGAGCTTGTCGAGACCCGGCCCTGGACGCGCCGATGTCCCGCGCGCGGTGATGTCCTCGGCACAGTGGTGCGATGTCCGTGGCTCGCCGATGCTCGCACCTCACCCGGGGGACGCTGGCCGGGATGCCAAGGCCGCCGGTCCCGAGCCTCGAAGCCATCGCTGTCACGACGTCGGAACCCCGGTGGTTGAGCGGGAAAGTCGTTACCAACCCGTGACCCGCAGACCCTGTGCACAACCCTGATTTCGGGGTCGGACTGTCGGTGGTCGGTGCTGCAATAGACCTATGACCGAAGCAGCGCAGACCACCACCGAGACCCTCCTCGGTGCGCTGCGCACGGCCAACTCCGACATCGCTCAGGTGGAGATCCGCAAGCTCCGGCTCACCGTCGACTGGGCCGTCGAGAACACCGCCACCGCCGACGGCGAGTGGGCCGCCCACCAGGTCAGCATCTTCGGCGACCGCGCGCTGCCGATCGCCGGACCCGGTGCACCGTTGGTCTCGGAGTTCGCGCTCATGGAGTACGCCGCCACCCTGGGCATGTCCACCGACGCCGGCAAGGCCTACGTCGGCAAGACCCTCGAGCTGCGCTACCGCCTCCCGAAGCTCTGGGAGCACGTCATGACCGGCCGGCTGGCGGTCTGGCGGGCGCTGCGGATCGCCGAGCACACCTGCTGCCTCCCCGCGGCCGCGGCCGCCGAGGTCGACCAGGCACTCGCACCGGCCGCCGGCACGTGCTCCTGGAGCCAGGTCGACCGGCTCGTCGAGGAAGCCCTCGCCCGCCACGACCCCGACCAGGCCGAGGAACGGCGCCAGCGCGCCGCCGACGGGCGACGCTTCGACGTCGAGACCGACCTCGTCGACACCGCCGGCACCGTCCAGGTCGACCGGGTGCCTCGACCTGGCCGACGCCCTCGACCTCGAGGCCGCGGTCAGCCGCACCGCCACCCAGCTCGCCGAGCTCGGCTCCACCGACTCCCTGGACGTCAGGCGCTCGATGGCCGTGGGCGAGATCGCCCGCCAACAGCTCGCCCTCGACCTGGACACCGGCGAGATCCACCATGGCCACGGCCGGAGCGTGGTGCTCAACGTCCACCTCACCCAAGCCGCCATCGACGGTGTCGGCGGCAACGTCGCCCGCTGCGGCAACACCCGCACCCCCGTCCTGCTCGACCAAGTACGCGCCTGGTGCCAGACCGCGGGCCAGATCACCATCGTCCCGATCAAGGACCTCACCGCCCACCACCACGTCGAGGCCTACGAGATCCCCGACCGGATCAAGACCCAGACAGAGCTGCTCAACCACACCTGCGTCTTCCCCCACTGCACCCGCCGCGCCGAGACCTGCGACCACGACCACATCGACCCCTGGGCACCAGACGGCACCGGCGGCGCGACCTGCTCACACAACATCGCGCCCCTGTGCCGACGACACCACCGCGCCAAGACCCACAGCCGCTGGCGCTACCGGCGGATCCACCCCACCGGCTACGAGTGGACCACCCCGCACGGCTACCGCATCCTCCGCGACCACCACGGCACCCACCCCGCGACCCCGCCCGACCACGCACCCGGCGAACCCTGACCACCCCGCCCCGCGGACCCGACGTGCACCTCTGACGCCGGGTCCGTTGCGGCGCGCGCGTACGGGCGCAGGCGCCGGTCGCCCCGCTGGGTCTCGACAGCTCGACCACCGGAGCGACCACCGGAGGGCGACCACCGAAGGGCAACCACCGGGGGACGACCGCCAAGGGGCAGCACTGCGGTCTTGTCAGGCTCGACCCGGGGCTCGACCACCAGGGCTCGACCACCGGGGACGACCACCGAAAGGCGACGCAGCGGTCTCGACAAGCTCAACCACCGGGGGCTCGACCACGGCCCAGACGACAGCGACGACAGCGCCTGACGACCGGTCCGCCAGCCCCGGCAGCACCTCGCGCGGCGCGGGAGGCTCAGTGCGCAGCTGGAGAAGCGGGCTCGGGCCGGTCGGCGGGCTGGTGGTCGGCGCGGTAGAGGTCGGGCTCGAGGTAGATGTCGGTGGCCATCGGCTCGGCGGCGCGTACGGCGGTCTCGGCGCTGTCGATGGTGGCGGCGACCTCGGCGGCGCTGTCGGTGGGGGTCACGGCGATCTTGACGGCGACGAGGAGCTCCTCGGGGCCCAGGTGGAGGGTCTTCATGTGGATGACGCTGTCCACGCCGTCGGTCGACTCGAGCGCTGCGCGAATCTTCCGTTGAGCCTCGGGCGAGGCCGACTCCCCGAGCAGCAGGCTCTTGGTCTCGATGGCCAACGTGATGGCGACGACGACCAGCAGGACACCGATCAGGGCGGTGCCGGCGACGTCGAAGTACTCGTTCTCGGTCAGCAGGGTGAGGCTGACGGCGACGAACGCGAAGACGAGGCCGAGCAACGCGGCCAGGTCCTCGAGCAGGATGACCGGCAGCTCCGGGGACTTCGCGCGCCGGATGAAGGTCCAGTACGACGCCTGGCCCTTGACCTTGTTGGTCTCCACGATCGCCGTGCGGAACGAGAAGCCCTCGAGCACGATCGCGACGCCCAGCACCAGCAGCGGCACGAAGCGGCGCCAGTCGTCGGTGAGGCTGCCGTGGCCCTCCGCGATCTCGTGGAACTTGTGGTAGGCCTCGTAGAGCGCGAACAGTCCGCCGACGCTGAACAGCACGATGGCCACGATGAAGCTGTAGATGTAGCGCTCTCGGCCGTAGCCGAACGGGTGCTCCGCGGTCGCATCACGCTTGGCCCGCTTGCCCCCCAGCAGGAGCAGCCCCTGGTTGCCGGCGTCGGCGACCGAGTGGATGCCCTCGGCGAGCATCGAGGAGTTGCCGGCGATGAAGAACGCCGCGAACTTCGTGACCGCGATGCCGAGGTTGGCGACCAGCGCCGCCACGACTGCCTTGGTCCCACCATCTGTCGCCATGCGCGGAGCGTAGTCACCACCGGTCGCATCCGCTGCAGGCAGCCCCGGCGTGGTGGCCCTCAGCTGTCGCCGGTGGCCTTCTCGAGCCCGGCCGCGAGGTCCTCGACCGGCGTCTCGACGACCACGTCGACCACGTCGGCCAGCCGGGCGGCCTTGTGGGTGTGGCGCTCCGCGTAGCCGAACGGGTCCACCACGTCGGTGAGCCGCGTCGCCACGGGACGCCACGCCAGGAGCAGGGCGAGCCCGACGCCCGCGACGGTGGTGATCACCAGCGCGAGGCCGGCGTGCTGGTCGGCCCAGCCGCCGAAGCCGGCGTACTCGGCGCCCTTCACGGCGAAGCCGTGGAAGAGGTAGACCACCAGGCTCGCGGCACCCATCCGGGCGAACCAGCCGCCGCGGCGCGGGACCAGCGCCAGGAACGCGAGCGCGCCGGCCGTGCCGATCACCAGCAGCACCGAGCGGATCACCACGGCCTCGAGGTCGGAGGAGACCAGCTCGTCGTAGCGCGCCCGGTAGTAGAGCCACTCCGTCTCCGCGAGCTGGTCGGTGAAACGGCTGAGCACGGCCAGCACGGCGAAGACCACGACCGCCGCCACCCGGGCCGCGCGGCTCCGCAGCCGCTCCAGGCGCTCAGGCGTGGTGACCAGGCCGAGCACGAAGAACGGCAGCAGGCCGAAGACCCGCGCCAGGTCGAGGGTGTCGCTGAAGTAGAGGCCGGCGGCGAGGCTCATCGCCACCGCGAGCACGACGGGGACGACCCCGGGCAGCGCCTTGAAGACCGGTGTCATCAACCGCCAGAAGAACAACGCGGCGAGGTACCACATCGGCCAGTGCGGATCGGCGAAGAGATCCTCCAGCTTCTCCCCGCCGACGTAGATGCGGAAGAGCGCGATCGCGGCCTCGAAGATCAGGTAGGGCACCGCGACCAGACGGACCAGCTGCCACATCCGGGTCCGGTTCCAGGCGAAGCCCTTCGAGAGGTAGCCGGTGACCAGCACGAAGGCCGGCACGTGCCAGGCGTAGAGGAAGTCGTAGAGCTGGTTGTCCAGCGCCGTGTCGGGCAGCAGCGTCCACGCGTGGCCGACGACGACCAGCGTGACCAGCGCCATCTTGGCGTTGTCGAACCAGGGATCGCGCGTGGCCATGGACCGGATCGTAGCGACGTCGGCGGGGCCGGCGTCAGTCGTCGACGAGGCCGAGGCGGAGGTACTCGGCGGCGTAGGTGCCGGTGAGCAGCAGGGACGCGTAACGGGCCACCTCGCTGCGGGCGTCGGTGGTCACCGTCTCCACCCGCACGCCGCGCTCCGCAGCCGTCGCCAGCAAGCGGCCCCGCTGCTCGTGCACGACCGGCTCCTCGGCCCCGTCGTCGAGCACCACGAGCACCGGCCGGCGCTCGCCACCCTCCTCGGCGAAGGGGTCGTCGAAGACGTTGCGCGGACGAGCGGCCTCGAGCACGGGCAGCAGGTGCTCGGCGTCGCCGGCCAGCGCGGTGCGGCCGCTCGTACGGCGGATCGACTCCGCCACGCGGCGTGCCGCCCGGGCCGCGAGCACCGACCCTCCCCAGACCAGCGGGCTGGCGTCGGCCAGCGCGATGGCCAGCATCTTGGCGGGGTTGACCGCGAGGTCGCGGTGCGGTGAGCAGGAGACGGCGACGTCGTCGAGCGCCGTCGCGACCTGGTCGGGCTCGGCGTTGGGTCCGAGGTCGACGCGGTGGAGGTAGTCGAGGACGACCACGGCCGTGGCCAGCTGGTCGCGCGTCGCGGTCGGGATGATCGTGCTCCAGCGGCCGGCCGCGTGCTCCGCGACCATCGAGCCTCCGGGGCAGGCCACCACGACCTGGCAGCCGCGGCGCACGGCCTCGGCCACCGCCGAGGCGGTGCCGGTGTCGGCACCGTCGGGGGCGAGCACGACGACGAGGTCGAGGCTGCCCGACCAGCCGGGCAGCGCCGGCCCGGGCCAGGCCACGAACGGCACCGGGCACCACGGCTCGAGCACCGCTCGCAGCAGCCGGGAGTCGGGCCCGGCGGCGATCACCGCGCGGGGGCGGGTGTCCCAGCGCTCGGCGACCGCGAGGTCGATCACCGCCGCGGCATCACCGGCTTCGCGGCGGACGCGAGCGCCCGACTCCGCGAGGGTGCGCAGCCGCAGGTCGGCCGCCCCGAGGGCGGTGTCGTCGTCGAGACGGGACTCGTCGAACCAGGTGGCCACGGGCGCTCAGCTCGGCTTGCGGGCTTCGTCCACGAGCAGCACCGGGATGTTGTCGCGCACCGGGTAGGCCAGCCCGCAGGAGCGGCACACCAGCTCGGCGCCCACCAGGTCGAGCTCACCGCGGCAGTCGGGACACACGATGATCTCCAGCAGCGCGGGGTCCAGCTCGGGCGCGGACGCCACGGGTGGGGTGGTCGGGTCACTCATGTCAGCTCCTGATCCTCTGCAGCACCTGGTCGCGGACGCGCGCCATGGTGGTGGAGTCCTTGCCCTCGGCGTTGAGCCGCAGCAGCGGCTCGGTGTTGGAGGCCCGGACGTTGAACGTCCAGTCCGCGTGGCTCACGGTCAGCCCGTCGAGCCGATCGGTCGTCACGCCGTCCTGCCCGGCGTACGTCGTCTCGAGCGCGTCGACGACGGCCTGGCTGTCGGCGACCTCGGAGTTGATCTCGCCGCTCATCGGGTAGCGCTCGTAGTCGGCCAGCAGCTCGGAGAGCGTGCCGTCGTGCTCGGCGAGGGCCGCCAGCGCGTGCAGCGCGGCGAGCATGCCGGAGTCGGCGCGCCAGAAGTCGCGGAAGTAGAAGTGGCCGCTGTGCTCGCCGCCGAAGATCGCGTCGGTCTCGGCCATCGTGGTCTTGATGAAGGAGTGGCCGACCCGGGTGCGCACCGGGGTGCCACCGAGCTCGGTGACCAGCTCGGGCACGGCCCGGCTGGTGATCAGGTTGTGGATGATCGTCGAGCCCGGCTCCTTGGCCAGCTCGCGGGCCGCGATCAGCGCGGTGAGCGTCGAGGGCGAGACCGCGCGTCCGCGCTCGTCGACCAGGAAGCACCGGTCGGCGTCGCCGTCGAAGGCCAGCCCGATGTCGGCGCGCTCGGCGACCACACGGCGCTGGAGGTCGACCAGGTTGGCCTCGTCGATCGGGTTGGCCTCGTGGTTCGGGAAGCTGCCGTCGAGCTCGAAGTACATCGGCACCAGCTCGACCCGCTCCTCGCCCAGCCGCCCGAAGACCGCGGGCGCGGTGTGGCCGGCCATGCCGTTGCCGGCGTCGACGACCACCTTGAGCCGACGTCCCGTGACGGGGGCCAGCGAGAGCAGGTGGGCCGCGTAGGCCTCGAGCACGTCGTGCTCGTCGAGCGAGCCCTCGCGAGGCCCCCGGCGTACGTCGCCCGCGGCGACGAGGTCGCGGATCTCGGCCAGGCCGGTGTCGAGCCCGACGGGGCGCGCCTCGGAGCGGCAGAGCTTGATCCCGTTGTACTGGGCCGGGTTGTGGCTGGCGGTGAACATCGCGCCGGGACGGCCGAGGTGCCCGGAGGCGAAGTAGAGCTGGTCGGTGGAGGCCAGCCCGATCATCGTCACGTCGGCGCCGGCCGAGGCGGCCCCGTCGGCGAAGGCGCCGGCCATGCCCGGCGAGCTCGGGCGCATGTCGTAGCCGACCACGATCTCCTGGGTGCCGAGCACCTGGACGAAGGCGGCGCCGGTCGCCCGGGCGAGGTCCTCGTCGATCTGGTCGGGCACGGTGCCGCGCACGTCGTAGGCCTTGAAGACGGCCCGCACGTTGTCGGGCGAGAGCGTGCCGCCGCCGGTGTCGACCATGGCGCAGACCCTAGGCCATCACGACCGGGGTGCTGCCCCTCGGTGGCCCGCGGGTGGCTAGTCGGTGGAGAGCACCCGCAGGTGCCCGCGGCGCGTGGTCTCGCGGCCGTGCTCGGCGCCCGGGGCGAGCCGCACGGTGTCGTCGTCGGGCGCGACGACGGGCCGCAGCGGGCGGCCGGCCTCACGCACCGCATCGGCCAGGGCCAGCAGGTCGTCCTGGTTGGGGCCCTGCGCGGCGTGGTCGGTGGGCAGCCGCAGCACCTCCCAGCCGCGCGGGGCCGACAGCCGCTGGCTGTGGGTCTCGCAGAGGTCGTAGGCGTGCGGCTCGGCGTAGGTCGCCAACGGGCCCAGCACCGCGGTCTGGTCGGCGTAGACGTAGGTCAGCGTCGCCGTCGCAGCGCGACCACAGGCGGTGCGCGAACAGCGCCGGGCGAGACTCACACGGCGCACGGTACCCGCCCTTCCGCCGCCGCCCGCTTAGGCTCGCGGTCATGTCCACCGGCGCCGCACCCGAGCCTCCCCGGCCCGCCAGGCGTCGTACGCGTGATCGTCGCGGGCGCGGGATGCGCGGCCCCGCGGTGCTCCCCCAGCAGCCCGGCGTCCCCGCCCGGCCCACGGCCAAGGAGCGGTTCGACGAGGTGGTGCTCGACATCGTCACCGCGATCGACGAGCGGTGGCACGCGCGCCTGGGCCTGGTGGAGTACGCCGTCGAGGAGACGCCGTACCTGCCCGACGACTGGTCCTCCGACACCGTGCCGCTCTCCTCGCTGCTGCGCGGGTCGGGCGCGCGCCCCACGCGGCTGGTGCTCTTCCGCCGACCGATCGAGCACCGGGCCGAGACGCTGCACGACCTGGAGGCCCTGGTGCTGACCGTCGTGGTCGAGCAGGTCGCCGAGCTGCTGGGGGTCGACGCCGAGGACGTCGACCCGCGCTACGGCGACTGAGCGGCCGCCGACCACCGCAGCCGGCCACCGCAGCCGAACACCGCAGCCGGCTACCGCAGCCCGGGCCGGACCTGGGCCACGAGCCCCGTGCGCTGCAGCTCGACCAGGGGCAGCACCGCGCGCCCGGCGTCCGTGACCAGCACGGCACCGGCCACCGGGGTCCCGCGGGGGGCGACCTCGACCAGGGCGACCTTCGCCGGCAGCGGCACGGTGTAGCCGCGGTCGGCGACCACGTCGAGGGTCCGACGCGTCACCACCGCCCCGGCGGCGTCGCGAGCGGTCACCTCGACGGATCCGGCCCCGGTCGCACCGGACAGCAGCAGCTGTCCCCCGCCCTCGGGGACCAGGACCGTGGTGTCCTCCGAGAACGGCTCGGCCGCGACGGTGTGGCTCAGGTCGCCGGACAGGAACGCCCTCAGGCTCGCCGTCACCGGCGCCGTGGTCGAGACCCGCAGCCCGATCGCGTCGCGCAGCGCGGCCTTGCCCAGCACCTTGCTCAGCGACACCCGGGTCACCGACTGCGGGGCGAGGGTCACGTCCTCGATCCCCTCGGGGGTGAACACGGAGGTCTCGGTCACGACCTGGAGGGTCGCGCGGGCCTCGTCGTCGCCGGCGTTGGCCAGCACGAGCGTGCGCTGGCCCTGGCCGGTGGGCAGCCCCAGCAGCAGGTTGTCGTCGAGCGGGGCCGGCTGCGAGGGCAGCCACTCGGTCGAGGACGCGCCCGCCCCCAGCTGGTCGTAGCGGTCGAGCACGCTGGCACCCACCCGGCCGCGGGCCGTGGTGACGCGCAGGGCGAGGTCGTCGCGCCGGGGGACGACCGAGGCCAGGTCGACGCGCGCGCGACCGTTGCCGGGGACCGCGAGGCCCCGCAGACCGGGGGCGTCGACGATCCCACGGCGGCCGTAGACCTGGACGTCGACCAGGGCCGGGCCGGCGTCGGGGTTGACCAGCTCGAGCGTCGAGAGGTGGCGGGCCCCGGCCCCGACGCCGGTGAACCACTGGTCGTTGCGGGGCGCGCGGCAGGTCGAGGCGGAGTCGCGGCCCCGGACGCTGCCGACCAGGCCGGGCGCGAGGTCGTCCTCGCCGATCACGACCACGGGACGGTTCCCCGAGAAGCGGGTGAGGGTCCGCGGCGCGAGACGCACGCGGCGCTCCCCCTGGCCGACCTTGGCCGTCACCTCGCCGGTCGCGTCGGTGGCGGTGGCGACCACCGACGAGGTGCCGCCGCCGGGGCAGACGAGCGTGGCGCGACTCAGGGCGTCGACGACCGGGGCCCTCGTCGGGGTGGTGGGCATCGGGGGTCGCACCAGCAGCGCGAGCCCGATCGCGACCAGGGGCAGCAGCACCGCCAGGACCAGGGTCGCGTCGGGCCGCCGCCGCCCTGCGGCCGCCGCCGTACGACGTCCCGGCTGCGACGGGTCGGAGGTCACCGGAGACCCGCTCATCGACGACCACCTCGCACGGTCGGGGCGCACAGCACGCCGACCACGACGACGGCCAGGGCCTGCACCACGAGCAGCAGCACCCGCCACCAGTGGCCGGGTCCGTCGACGGCGTCCGGATCGAGCTCGCGGGTCACCTGCCAGGCCCGGGTGAGCCGGTCGGCCGCACTGGCCTGGGCGAGGCCACCGGTGGCGTCGAGGTCGGCAGCGACCGCGAGGTCGGCGGGGGCCGGCAGCACGACGTGCTGGATGCCGGCCGCGGCGATCTCGCCGACGACCGCCGGGGTCGGTCGGGAGACCAGGGCGCGCACGGCGGCGGTGAAGTCGCGGTCCTCGCGGGCGAGGCCGACGACCTCGTCCTCGCCGAGGGTGACGCCGTCACCCCGCAGGACGGTGTAGGTGAGGCCCTCGTCGATGCTGCCGCGCACGACCAGCACGCCTCGCTCGGGGGCGGTCTCGGCGCGCTGGACCATGTAGGCCGGTACGTCGGTGTCGGCCCGCGACGCGAGGCCGACGTCGGCGAGGGCGAACCACACGAGACCGCCCAGCGGCACCAGGGCCACCGGCACGGCCAGCGCGGCGACGAGCCAGCGGCGGGCGCCGTCGCGGGAGCGGACCACCCCGAGCCCTCCGAGCACGGCCGCGGTGACGAGCGTGCCCTGGAGGACGACGACCAGGACGCCGAGGCCGACCGGGGCCTGCACCACCGCCAGGTCCACCGTCACCCGGGCGAGCACGGCCGCGAGGAGGGCCACGACCACGGCGACGACCCAGCACACCAGCACCGGGAGCCGGCTCATCCGGGGCAGCAGGGCAGCGACCGCCAGCGCGAGCAGCAGCAGCCCGAGCCCGAGCGGGGCGCCCAGGTCGGCCAGCCGTCCGGCGAGCAGGTCGGTGGCCTCCACCCGGGGGCCGGGCAGCCGGCCCGTCGGCAGCAGCAGGCCCTCACCGGCGCCGGTCAGCAGCGCGGGCAGCCACCACGGCAGCAGCAGCAGCGGGACGGCGGCGAGGGCGGTCGCGGGCGGCCCCCACACGGACCGGTCGCGCAGCACCCCGCGCACGACCCCGGCAGCGGCCACGAGGACCACGACCGCGAGCACCAGGGCCAGCAGCCAGAGGACGGGGGCGAAGGCCACGCCGAGCGCGAGCAGCAGGCCGGTGCGCCACGCGGCGCGCCACCGACGATCGGCGACCGGGTCGGCGAAGCCGAGCGCGGCGTGGGCCAGCCAGGGCAGGACCATGGTCACCACGACGAGCCCGAGCCGGCCGTCGCCCCACGCCCCCGAGACCAGCGGCACCAGGGCGTAGGACGTCGAGCCGGCGAGCAGCAGCCAGCGGGGGGCGCCCAGCGGGCTGACCAGGCGGCCCACCACCCGCAGGAAGCGCCACGAGCCCCACAGCGCGACCGGGACCGCGAGCACCATCAGCGACGAGACCGCCGCGGTCGTGCCGACGAGCGAGCCGAGCAGCGCCAGCGGCAGCAGATACGCCGGCGCGGGCACGTCGGTGCCGAGCCCCAACGGGTGCCAGGCCCGGGCGTGCAGGCTCCACCAGTCGCCCACCGCCTCGGGCACCGGGGAGAGACCGCCGCCGGTCACGGCACCGAACGCGGGCCGGGCGAGGACCAGCGCGACCACGACGAACACCGCCAGCAGCACCGCGACCGGGTTGGTCACGAACCGCGCCAGCATGCCGTCGTCGGCGAAGTCACCCTCGTCGTCCCCGTCGGGGTCGGCCTGGTCGCCGAAGCTGCTCGCGGGCCCGGACCTCCGCGCCGCCATCGACGACGGGTCGTGCTCCGCCTGGGCGGCGCGCCGGCGCTCGGCGACGTCGCTGGCCTGGTCGGTGAGCGCCGAGAGCAGGTCACCCACGACGTCGAGGCCGTGGCGGTACGGCAGCCAGCGCGGGGCCAGCAGCCCCCGGACCCGGGTCTGGTCGCGGGCCTGCTCCTCGGCCCCCGTCGACAACGCGGCGCGGCGCGCCTGCCGGGCGGCCCGGATCCGGCCGGGCTGCGAGTAGAGCGAGACCAGGGCCGCCAGGTCGTCGAGCGCCTCGCCGGGCGAGCGGACCAGGAAGAAGCCCAGCATCCGCAGCAGCGTGCCCATCGCCAGCCGGACCACCTGGAAGGGCAGCGCGCGGGACGGGGCGTTGACCAGCAGGGTCCAGAGCGCGGCGCGGCGCTCCTGGTAGTGGGTGTGCCGACCGGTGAGCGGCGTGCGCCGCAGCCCGCGGTGGGCGGCCTCGGCGTGGAAGACGACCGCGTGCGGTACGACCAGGGTGGTGTGGCCCGCCACCGCGGCCCGCCAGCCGAAGTCGACGTCGTTGCCGAAGACGGGCAGCTGGGGGTCGAAGCCGCCGAGGTCGACCAGCACCTGGCGGCGTACCAGCATGCCGGCGGTGTTGACCGCGAGGACCGGCCGGACGTCGTCGTGCTGCCCCTGGTCGTACTCGCCCCGCTCCAGCCCCAGCTCGCGGTGGCCGGTCCCGGTGATCGTGACCCCGACCTCCAGGAGCCGGCGCAACGACGGCCACTCGCGCAGCTTGGGGCCGAGCACGTCGACCTCGGGGTGCTCCTGCGCGGCGGCGAGCAGCGCGGCCAGGGCGTCCGGGGCGGGGTTGGCGTCGTCGTGCAGCAGCCAGACCCACTCGGCCTCCGGCGCGACCGTCGCGAGCCGCTCGAGGCCCAGCAGCACCGCGGCCGGGTAGGACGTGGAGGACGGCGCCGCGACGACGTCGCCGAAGGCCGCCGCGAGAAGGTCGGCGCTCTGGTCCTTGCTGCCGGTGTCGACGCAGACGACCGGCGCCTCGCCCTGGGTCACCGCAGCCTGGGCCTGGAGCCCCTCGATGACCGCCGGCAGCCACCGAGCGCCGTCGTGGCTGACCAGCAGCACGGCGACGGAGGGGATCGTCAAGGGGCTCGCGGACACGATCGGCCACCCTATCGGCGTGTCGCCCCGGCCCGAAATGGCTCGGCCCGGGCGGGGAAATGCGAGCGACCCCGGCCACCGGCCGGGGTCGTTCTTCTCGCCTGCTGCTGGCCCTGCCGGGCCGGTCTCAGACCGCGCGCTTCTTGAGCTTGCGCCGCTCACGCTCGGAGAGACCACCCCAGATCCCGAAGCGCTCGTCGTTCATGAGCGCGGACTCCAGGCACTCGGTGCGGACCTCGCACGTGAGGCAGACCTTCTTGGCCTCGCGGGTTGATCCGCCCTTCTCCGGAAAGAATGCTTCCGGGTCCGTCTGCGCGCACAGTGCGCGGTCCTGCCATCCTGCCTCTTCGGCGTCCGGTTCGAGAAGGAAGAGCTCTCGCATCGGTTCACGCCCCTTTCGACCCTGTTTCGACCCTGGATTCGACCCTGCCAGTGTCGGGCACCCCGCCGGAGCGGGAAAACGGTGAACGACACTGTGGGAATTACATGCCTGTCGTACCACCTGAGTCAAGCCCTGATCTGGTATGGGCTCAGCGGTACGGACCAGCTGCCCGGGCGGGCCGGGTGCGTCACGGTGCCCGCCGGGACGGCAGAGTACGCCCCATGGCCGGCCAGAGCGGGGACCCCACCCACCACCCGATCCGACGCATCACCGTGCTCTGCGGCGGGATGGGTGGCGCCCGCTTCGTCAGCGGCCTGCGCCACGGCATCGCCACCGGCACGCTTCCCGGAGTCGCGGCGGACGCCGAGGTCACGGTCATCGCCAACACCGCCGACGACCTGTGGGTCCACGGGCTCAAGGTGTGCCCCGACCTCGACACGCTCATGTACACCCTCGGCGACGGGATCGACCTCGAGCGCGGCTGGGGCCGCCGTGACGAGACGTGGAGCGTCAAGACCGAGCTGGCCGAGTACGGCGTCGAGCCCACCTGGTTCGGGCTCGGCGACCGCGACGTGGCCACCCACCTGGTGCGCACCCAGATGCTCGAGGCCGGCTATCCGCTGTCGGCGGTGACCGAGGCGCTCTGCCGTCGGTGGCGACCAGGCGTACGCCTGCTGCCGATGACCGACGACCGCGTCGAGACGCACGTCGCCATCCTCGACGAGGACGCCCCCAGTGGTCGTCGCGTCGTGCACTTCCAGGAGTACTGGGTGCGGCTGCGCGCCGCGGTGCCGGCCGAGACCGTCGTGGTCGTGGGCCTGCAGGACGCCACCCCCGGTCCGGGCGTGCTCGAGGCCCTCACCGACACCGACCTCGTCGTGCTCTCCCCGTCCAACCCGGTCGTGTCGATCGGCACGATCCTGGGCGTCCCCGGCCTCCGCGAGGCCCTGGCCGCCACGGCCGCCCCGGTGGTCGGGCTCTCGCCGATCGTGGGCGGCACCCACGTGCGCGGCATGGCCCGCCAGATGCTCGAGTCGATCGGGGTCGAGGTCGGGGCCGGGCCCGTGGGTCGGCACTACGGCGCCCGGGCCACCGGCGGCGTCCTCGACGGCTGGCTCGTCGACACCCAGGACGCCGACGCGGTCCCGGGCCTCGAGGCCGTGGGCCTCGCCGCCGCAGCCGTCCCGCTGATGATGACCGACGACGACGCCACGGCCGCGATGGCCGCGGCCGCGCTGGCCCTGGTCCGGTGATCACGGCCCACGCGCCGGACGGCGTCCCCGAGGTGCGGGCGGGCGACGACCTGCTCGCGCTGCTGCTCGCGCAGGTCACGCTGGACGAGGGCGACGTCGTCGTGGTCACCAGCAAGGTCGTGAGCAAGGCCGAGGGCCGCGTCGTCGCCGGCGCGCGCGAGGACCTGCTCGCCGGCGAGACGGTGCGCGTGGTGGCCCGGCGCGGCCCGACCACGATCGTGCGCACCCGCCTGGGCCTGACCATGGCCGCGGCCGGCATCGACGGCTCCAACGTGCAGGCCGGCTGGTCGGTGCTGCTGCCCGAGGACCCCGACGCCTCGGCCCGCGCGCTCCGCGCCGCCATCCGCGACCGCACCGGCCTCACGGTCGGGGTGGTGGTCAGCGACACCGCCGGCCGGGCGTGGCGCGAGGGGCAGACCGACATCGCCGTCGGGGTCGCCGGCCTGCTCCCCCTCGAGTCCTTCGCCGGGCGCCGCGACGGCCACGGCAACGAGCTCGCGGTGACCGCGCCCGCCGTGGCCGACGAGGTGGCCGGACTCGCCGAGCTCGCCTCGGGCAAGCTCGGCGGGCGTCCCTTCACCGTCGTCCGGGGGCTGTCCCACCACGTGCTGCCGCCCTCCGACGACGGGCCCGGCGCCCTCGCGCTGGTCCGCCCCGAGGGCGGCGACCTGTTCGGCTGGGGGGCCCGTGAGGCCGTCGTCCGCGCGGTGGCCGGCGACCCGGCCGACCAGGCGCCCTTCGGCGCCCCCGCCGGGGCCGCCGAGGTCGTCTCGGCGCTCACCCGGGCCGGCGTCGTCCGGGCCGAGGTGCTGGCCACCGGGGAGGTCTCGGCGCCCGACGACCCCGGCGTGCGGGCGGTCGTCTTCGCCCACGGCTGGAGGCCCGTCCCCGACCCGGGCACGGCGGATCTCACGGGCGACCGCCGGTGGCAGCCGGTCCATCCGTAGACTCGACGCGGACCCGCACCGCCGTCCCCCTGCCCGTCGTTCGACCATTCGAGGAACCCGCACCGTGGCCAAGCCCGCCAAGACCGACCGCCAGAAGGTCATCGACGACATCCGCAAGAAGCAGAAGGGCGCCGACCAGCGCCGCGGCTTCCTGATCGTGGGTGTCTGCGTGACGATCGCGATCCTCATCGTCGGCGCGGCCGCCTACCGCCCGATCAAGAACTCCCTGGAGCTGCGCGGCTACGCCGACCAGTCGCTCTCCGAGATCGGCGCGCCGGCCGCCTCGTGCGAGAAGGTCGTCACCAAGAAGGCCGACGGCAACCAGGAGCACGTGCCGGACACCCAGCAGGTCACCTACGACGACGCGCCGCCGGCGTTCGGCTCGCACTGGAACAGCGACGAGGCCCCGGTGCCGATGGCCCGCAAGTTCTACGGCCCCGACGACCGCCCCGAGCTCGAGCAGCTGGTGCACAACCTCGAGCACGGCTTCACGATCGTCTGGTACGACGAGACGCTGGCCGGTGACGGCGACGCCCTCACCGAGCTGGAGGCCGTGGCCAAGAAGTTCCCGGGCACGACCAACTACCGCTACAAGTTCCTGGCCGTGCCGTGGACCTCCGAGGACGGCAAGGCCTTCCCCGACGGCCAGCACGTCGCGATGACCCACTGGTCCGCCGGCGGCGAGGGCGAGACGGCCGCCGAGAAGCAGCAGGGCGCGTGGCAGTACTGCTCGGAGTTCAGCGGCGAGGCCCTCACCGACTTCATGGAGCAGTACCCCTACTTCGACTCCCCGGAGCCCAACGCGCTCAGCCCGATGGATCTCTGAGCGTCGCTGCCGACAGACCGGCCGGTCAGGTCAGCCCGCCGCGCCCGGACGCCTTGAGGGCGGCCACGGCGTCCTTGACCTGCTGAGCCCGCGCCCGCGTGGTCACCAGCAGCGCGTCGGGGGTGTCGACGACCACCACGTCCTCGAGCCCGATGACCGTGACCTGCCGCCCCGAGCCGGCGACGACCAGCCCCGAGGCCTCGATGGCCGTCAGCAGGTCGGCATCGCCCAGGACGGTGGTCCCCGCGTCGGGTCCGCCGCCCTGCCCGAGGATGGTGGCCAGGGAGTCGAAGTCGCCGACGTCGTCCCACCCGAAGGACGCCGGCACCGTCACGACCCGTCCCGCCGCGGCGGCCGGCTCGGCGACGGCGTGGTCGAGGGCGATCTTCGGCAGGTCGGGCCAGCCCGCCTCCAGCGTCGCCGGGTCGGCGGCGATCCGGCGCAGGGCCGCGGCGAAGTCGGGGTCCTGGTCGGCCAGCAGGTCGAGCAGCACCCGGGGCCGGACGACGAACATGCCGGCGTTCCACCGGTAGGCGCCGGTGGCGAGATAGGTCTCGGCCACCGCCTCCGACGGCTTCTCGACGAACTCGCGGACCGCGAAGACGCCCGCGTGCCTCGGCAGCGCGTCCCCGAGGTGGATGTAGCCGAAGGCCGCCGAGGGGAAGGTCGGGTCGATCCCGAGCGTGACCAGCCAGTCGTCGCGAGCCGCGGCGACCGCGGTCCGGACGGCCTCGCGAAAGCCGTCGGGGTCCGTGATCACGTGGTCGGCCGCGAAGGAGCCCATCACCGCGTCGGGGTCCTCCCGCTCGAGCAGGGCGGCCGCCAGCCCGATCGCGGCCATCGAGTCGCGGGCCGAGGGCTCGGCCACCACGCGGTCGGGGCGTACGTCGGGCAGCTGGGCCAGCACCGCGTCGCGGTGGGCGCGCCCGGTGACGACGAGGAAGCGGTCCTGGGCGAGCGGAGCGAGCCGGTCGTGGGTGGCCTGGAGCAGCGACCGCCCGCTCCCGGTCAGGTCGTGCAGGAACTTCGGCGAGGTCGAGCGGGACAGCGGCCACAGCCGGGTCCCGGCGCCGCCGGCGGGCACGACGGCCCAGAAGTCGTCGAGGGGACCGCGCTCGAGGGAGGACACGGGACGCGAGCCTAGTGCCGGGACGAGAGACTGGTCGGATGACGGTCTTCTCCGAGGTCCTCGCCGCGCGCCTGCGCAGCGACGCGGCCCTGCCCCTGGTCACCTTCTACGACGAGAGCACGGGCGAGCGCGTCGAGCTGTCCACGACGACGTACGCCAACTGGGTGGCCAAGGCCGCCTCGCTGCTGGTCGAGGAGCACGGCCTGGAGCGTGGTGACGCGCTGCGCGTCGACCTCCCGCCCCACTGGCTCACCACCGTCTTCCTGGGCGCGGCCTGGAGCGCGGGGCTGCGGGTGACCGACGCCGAGACACCGGACGCGGTCGTGTGCGGTCCGGACACCCTGGCGGCCTGGGCTCCTCGCGCGGGGTCGTTGCCGGTGCTGGCCTGCTCGCTGCTCCCGCTGGGCGTGCGCTTCGCCGAGCCGGTCCCGCCCGGCGTGCACGACGTGGGGCTGGAGATCTGGGGCCAGCCCGACGCGTTCGTCGCCTGGGACGCCCCGGAGAGCGACGACGTCGCCCACGACCTGGGCGGCGGACCGGTCACCCAGGACGCGCTCTGGACGACGACCGCCGCCGGGAGTCTCCTCACCGACGGCGGCCGCCTCCTGTCGGCGGCGAACCCGGCTTCCCCACCGGGTATCGCCACCCTGAGCGAGCCGCTCGTACGCGGCGGCTCGCTCGTGCTGGTCGTCCGGACCGATCCGGCACGGCTCGAGGCGATCGCTGCCGCCGAGCGCGTGACCGATCGCTTCCCTGCCTGAGCGACCAGGTCCCTCGCGCGGCGTCGGACCCCCGCCCGACGCCGCGCGCGCACCGGACCCCCGTCCGGTGCGCTGGCTCTCAGCCCGGCTCCACGTCAGCCCGCCATGTCGTACTGCTGGAGGCCGCCGCTGAGCAGGACCGGCGTGGCGAACCCCGTCGAGGAGCCCTCCATCACGTAGAGGCGCTTGTTCGACCGCGAGCGCAGCAGCAGGTCGGGGTGCCCGGTGAGACGGACGTCGCTGACGCCGATCACCCAGTCGAAGGCCTTGGTGTTCAGCGGCAGGCTGCGCGAGCCGACCAGGCCCCCGGGGCCGTTGCCCGGGTAGAGCGTCATCGCTCCCCCGCGCCGGAAGATGGTGTCGGGCGCGCCGTCACCGTCCCAGAGGCCGACGGGGATCTGCTTGCTGGCCGTGATCGCGCTGTAGGCCACGTAGCTGGCGCGGAAGCCCCTGGTGCCGAGACCGGGGTAGATCCGCATGTCGCCACCCTTCGGCTTGCCCATCAGGTCGGGCCAGCCGTCGCCGGTCATGTCGCCGACGGCCGCCAGCAGGCGGACCCCCTTGAAGCCGGTGCCGATCCGGATCGGTCGGGCCAGAGCCCCGGTGCCGTTGCCGCGGTAGAGGTAGACCGCCCCGTTGGGCTTGTGGCGGAACATCACGTCGCCGTAGCCGTCGCGGTCCCAGTCGCCGGCGTTCATCACCTTGTTGGCGGTGGCCAGGCTCTGCCCGGTGTCGATGGCCCGGCCGAGCTTGAGCGACTTGTCGCGCTTGCGCTTCACCGGCATCACGAAGGCGCGGCCGTCGCTGGCCCGACGGACGACGATGTCGGGGAGGGGCCCCGCGGCCAGGTTGGACTCCAGCTGCCGACCGGCGAACCCGGCCTGCGCCTGGCCGGCCAACCGGCGGATCTGGCCGAGCTTGGCGTAGAGGTAGCCCCCCGGGCAGGCGGTCGAGCCCGCGTCGCGGTGCCCGTTGATGGCCGGGAAGCGGCGGGAGGTCACGTACTGGCTGGGTGAGGTGGCGTCGACGCCGTGCAGCGAGAGCTTCCACGCGAAGAGCGCGCCGTAGGCCTGCACCATCCGCTGCGAGGGCTTGCGCACGTCGAAGTTGCCGATCGCCGACATCGCGAAGGCGTCGTCGTTGTAGCCCAGCGTGTGGGCCCCGACCACGGGGCGGTCGATGCCGCCGTACCGGCCCTCCCAGATGCGACCGAACCGGTCGACGAGGAAGTTGTAGCCCACGTCGCTCCACCCCCGCGAGCGGGTGTGGTAGGCGTAGATGCCGCGCAGGATCGAGGGCACCTGGCCGCGGGTGTAGTCGTTGGCGTTGACCGTGTGGTGGACGAAGCCGGAGTGCACCTCGTGGTAGCGCAGCGAGCCCGCGTCACGCATCCGCTCGTCGGCGCCCCACTGGGCGCGGGAGTACACCGTCGGCTTCGGCGTGTACGTCGCCCGCTGCAGCGCCAGGCCGTCCTCGCCGTCGACGGTGGTGGCACCCCGCTCGGCGACCGCGCCGGGCACCGGCACGAGGCCGCCGTCCGACCCACCCTCAGGAGAGGTGGACTCGGCGGTGTCGATGGCCGGCGCCTCCACCGCGGTGGCGTCGGTCTCGCCCGGGTCGATGACGGCGAGCTTGAGGTCGGCGGGGGCGCCGCGGTCGGCGGCGACCCTGACCTGCACCTCGTCGACGTCGCCGATCAGCAGCGGGTCGGTGCCGGGGCGCGCACGCCGGCCCTCGGCGCTGTCGGGGTCGGGACCGTGGTCGTCGTCGTAGTTGACCGGCGCCCACGACGACCAGGCGGCGTCCTGCTGCGTGCGGACCTCGACGTCGATCTCGTCGGCCGGGACCGCCTGGCCGTGGCCCCAGGTGACGCCGACCGCGCCGTAGCCGGCCACCGGCTGCGGCTGGCTGGTCACGGTGCTGGCGCCGCCGCGGGCCACGCGGGTCCGGGCGAGCAGGCTGCCCGCGGCGACCCGCGCGCCGGTCGGCGCGGTGAGGGCGTACTCGGCGACCGTCGGCTCGACGACCTCCGTCGGCACGACCGACTTCTGCTGCGAGGCGCGGGCGTAGGCCGCGAAGGCGGCCGGCACCTGGTCGGCGCCACCGGCCCGAGGGGCCGCGTCGGGCCGCGCGGGGACCACGTCGAGGGAGATGACGCCGGCTGCGGGGGTGAGCGCGGCCACGATCAGGCCGAGCGCCAGCACCTGCTGGGTGAGGGTGACGAACCGGGCCTTGCGGACCGGGCGGGACGGGGATGTCTGCGACATGTCGGGCTGCTCCTGCGTGCGGGGGAAGAGTCACACGAGAAGCAACTTTCACATGCGTCACAGAGCCTGGGAAGAGGAAGTGAGTAACTACAAACGTGTAATTACCAGCCGACACGCCGTGGTGGGTGTAAAAAAAGCGAGGAACGAGCGTTTTTCACACCCACCACGGTGGAGCAAGCGAGCAGCCCCGTGCGAGGCACGAGCACGGGGCGTGGGCGAGCGCAGGTTGAGCAAGCCCCGCGCCCGAGCTCGCGAGGGCGCGACGGGCGCGTCGAAACCGTTCGAGTCGCGCATCCGGGCGTGGGTCCGAAGCGGCGCCGAGCGCAACGACCGCGCCGGGAACCGGGCAGTCGCCCACACCCCAGGCGGCTTCGTCCACCCCGTCCGCGTCACGACTGGGTTTCGACGCGCTTGCCGCGCCTTCGCAGGCTCAGGCGCGCCGCTTGCTCAACCTTCGCTCGCCCACGCGGCGTGCTCGTGCCTCGCCCGCCGCTGCGAGCTCAGATGTCGGCGCCGAGCTCCTCGTCGGTCTCCTCGTCGGACCCGCCGTCGGGGTTGTCGGTGGCCTTGTCGTCCTCGTAGTGCAGGTAGCGGATGCCCTCGTCGACGTCGCCGTCGAAGCCGACGCGACCCTGCTCCAGGACGATCACCCGGTCGCACATCTTGCGCACCGAGCCGGCGGCGTGGCTGACGTAGAACAGCGTGTGACCGCCCTTGCGGATCTCCTGCATCCGCTCCAGGCACTTGCGCTTGAACGGCCGGTCGCCGACCGCCAGCACCTCGTCGGCCAGGAAGATGTCGGAGTCGACGTGGATGGCGACCGAGAAGCCCAGCCGGGCGAACATGCCGCTGGAGTAGGTGCCGACCGGGGTGTCGAGGAACTTGCCCTTGATCTCGCTGAAGTCGACGATCGCGTCGAACTTGGCCTTGGTCTCGGCCTCGCCCATCCCGAGGATGGCGGCGTTGAGGAAGATGTTCTCGCGCCCCGACAGCTGGGGGTGGAAGCCCGCGCCCGTGGCGATCAGGCCCGCGATCCGCCCGCGCGTGAGGATGCGGCCGCTGTCGGGGGCCATCACCCCGTTGATCATCTTCAGCAGGGTGCTCTTGCCGGAGCCGTTGAGGCCCATCAACCCGATCGACTCCCCCTGCTCGACGGTGAAGCTGACGTCGTCGACCGCCCGGAAGGTGTCACTGATGTCGCGGCCCTTCATCAGCGCCACGCTCACCTGCTTGAAGGTGCGGTGGTAGTGGAGCGTGAACTCCTTGGTGACGCCTTCGACGCGGATCGAGTCGGTCACGACAGCCTCTCCGGGATGCGTCGGTCGAAGCGCGCGAAGATCAGCTGGGCCAGGACCAGCAGCACCAGCGAGATGCCCAGGGCGATCAGGCCGCGGGTGAGGAGGTGGTCGGGCAGGGCTGTCGCGGCCGTGGCGGCCGGGTCGTCGGTGGTGCCCACCCAGAAGGCCCGCTGCATCAGCAGCACGGCGTCGGCGATGGGGTTGGCCAGGTAGATCTCCGTGTACCCACGAAAGCGCGTGGCCACCAGCTCGTAGGGGTAGATCATCGGCACGCCGAAGCGGACGAAGTTGGTGAGGATGTTGACCACGCTGGCCACGTCGCGGAAGAACACGTTGGCCACGCTGAAGATCAGGGCCAGCGCGGTCGCCAGCGTCATGATCAGCAGCAGCGCGATCAGCGCCCCGGTCATGCCGACGAGGTCGGGGGTCCAGCCGGTGAACAGGCAGCACGCGATGAGGATCAGGAACTGCGGACCCACGTGGTAGAGCGAGACGAGCATCGAGGCCACCGGGAACATCTCGCGCGGCATCGCCATCCGTTTGACGAGGGCCTTGTTGCGCACGATCGAGCGGGTGCCGGCGTTGAAGGTCTCGGTGAAGAAGTAGACGACGATCAGCGCGGAGAAGACGTGCAGGGCGAAGTTCTCGGACCCGCGGCCGATGATCTTCTGCATCACGAACCAGTAGATGAACAGCTGCGAGAGCGGGTTGATGTAGGACCAGATCAGCCCGAGGAACGAGCCGGAGTAGCGCACGTTGATCTCACGGCGGACCAGCAGCCGCAGCAGGTAGCGCCGCCGGAAGACCTCGAGCAGGCCCTGGTCCGACGTCGGCGGCCGGAGCTCGGCCTCGCTGTCGGCCTCCTTCGGCTCGCCGACCAGACTCACGTATCTTCGCCGGAGAAGGACGCGCTCCAGGCCTCGGGCGAGGTGAGCTCGGGCAGCGCGTCGGCGTAGCTCTGCCGCAGGGTCGGCCACTCGCGGTAGAGCCGGGCGTGCAGCGCGGCGGACGCCTTGACCTGCTTGGCGAACTCGGCACGGTCACGGCGGTGCCACGCGGCGGTCGTTCCGTCGGCCGACGAGACGATCGCGCTGTCGAAGTGCGCCATCCGGAACCACTTCTGCTCCACGTGGGGCACGAAGCCCTCGGGGTGCTTGGCGGCGAAGTCGCGCGGCTTGATCGCCTGCCGCGCCAGCCCGACGAGCGCCATCTTCATCATGCCCGGCAGGTTGTTGGGGTTGGCGACCCCGCGGTCGCGCTTGCGGGGCTTCTTGAGCTTGGTCTCCGGGAAGACGTCGAGGTCGGTCCGGAACGCCGCGTCGTGGTGCTTGGAGCGCAGCTGACGGATCTCGCCGAGCCGCTCGCGCAGGTCACGGTGCATCCGCTCCGGCCCGTCGAGCACGTCCTGCAGGGCGAGCATGATGATCTCGCCGGCGCTGTACTGCATCGACATCAGGCGCTTGACGTGGTTCTCGAAGCTCTCCTGCACCAGCCGGCCGCCGTGCTCGAACGGCGAGTGGAGCAGCGCCGAGACCAGACGGTTGCGCTGGTGGAAGTAGGCCTGCCAGTCGACGGTGTCGTCCTTCTCGGTCCACGGCACGTGCCACACCGCGGCACCGGGCAGCGAGACCGTCGGGAAGCCCGCGCGACCCGCGCGCAGCCCGAACTCGGCGTCGTCCCACTTGATGAACATCGGCAGGGAGAGCCCCACCTTGCGGATGACCTCGGTCGGGATCAGGCACATCCACCAGCCGTTGTAGTCGACGTCGATGCGGCGGTGGAGCCACTTGGTCGAGCGCAGCGGGATGCGGGCGAAGTCGTGGCCGTGCATCGTGGCCGGCGCCGGACCCCAGAACCACCGCCACTTGCCGATGGTCTCGCCGAACGCGTGCAGCACGGTGCGGTCGTAGAGGCTGAACATGTGGCCACCCACGATGGAGGGGCTCTTGGCGAAGTCGGCGAACGCCACGGCGCGCAGGATGCCCTCGGGCTCGACGACCACGTCGTCGTCGAGGAGCAGGACGTAGTCGGCCTTCTCCTTCTGGACCGTCTCCAGCATCGCGCGCGAGAAGCCGCCCGAACCGCCGAGGTTGGGCTGGCGCAGCATCGAGAGGGTGTCGCCCAGGGCCTCGGCCGCCGCGGCGTAGCGCGGGTCGTCGCTCACCTGCTGGGTGCCCTGGTCGACGACGATGATCTCGTCGAGGATCTCCAGCACCTGCGGCGCCCCACCCAGGTTGATCAGCTGGTCGGTGCAGAAGTCGGGGCGGTTGAACGTCGTGATCCCGATGGTCACGGTGCCGACCTCGACGTCCTGACGCTCGACCGACCAGTCGGCCGCGAGCAGCTCGAGCTCCTGCTCGCCGCCCTCGACGTCGAACCAGTACCACCCGCCGTCGATGAAGGGCGAGAGCGAGAGGTCGAACTCCAGGAGCTCGGCCTCGTCGGACCCCTGGGTGTCGACGGCGCTCGAGCTCACCCGCAGGACGTGGCCCTTGGAGGTCGACCGGTAGACGATGACCGACCCCTCGCCGCGGACCCGGATCGAGAGCCGCACGTCGTCGACGACCGTCCAGCGCCGCCAGTAGCTGGCCGGGAAGGCGTTGAAGTAGCTGCCGAAGGTGATCCGGCGACCGGGCTCGACCACGGTGGTGTCGGCGTCGGTGATCCGCCCGTAGCCCTGGAGGCCCACGTCGGCGGAGTTGTAGTTGCTGTCCTTCTTGCGACTCGACGGGGTGAAGCTGTCGGTCGCCAGGGCGTCGGAGGAGGGGTCACCGCTGGCGATCGTGGTGACGGCCCACATGTAGAGCGCACGCACGTCGAGCTCGAGCTCGGAGCGCATGAGGGTGCGCTGGACCACGCGCCGCCGATCGGATGCGGTCGGGTCGGTGCGGTCGAGGGCGGTCGGCACGTGGTGGATCCTTGGTCTGCTGTGGGGTCAACGACAGCGGTCAAGGTACCAGTCGGACCCTCTCGGCCGTGCGGCCCGGCGCGCCATCCCGGGCGTGGCTCCCCCGGCCGAGCGCGCCACCGCCAGGTGCGGTCAGTGCGTCTCGGCGGCGCCCATGGCGTCGACGAAGTCGGTGACCTCGGACCGGATCGCCTCCGGGTCCAGGTCGCGGTGCTCGATGACCGTGTAGCGGTCGGGACGCGTGCCGGGGGCGGCCACCACGGCCGCCACGAAGTCGTCGACGCTCAGGTCCAGGTCGCCGGGGGTGATCGGCAGCCCGTGACGCACCAGGCAGGCCCGCATCTGCTCCAGCCGGGCGAGGTCACCGCGCAGGTGCGTGGCGAACAACGCCCCCAGCCCGGCGATCTCGCCGTGGTTGAAACGACCGGGGAACGCGGCGTCGAGGGCGTGCAGGATCTCGTGGCAGGCGCCGGAGCACGGCCGCGACGTACCGGCCACCGACATGGCGAGACCCGAGAGGACCAGCGCCTCGGCGAGCACCACCAGGAAGTCGTCGCTCTCGACGGAGTCAGTGCGCGCCACCACCGCCTCGCCCGCGGTGCGCGCGAAGGCCATGGCCAGGCCGTCGATCGGCTCGCCCTTCTCGCGGTGGGCCAGCAGCCAGTCCTCGATGGCCGAGAGGTTGCTGATCACGTCACCCACCCCGGCCGTGACGCGGCTCGCCGGCGCTGCCCGCACGTAGTCGAGGTCGATGACGACCGCGAGCGGCATCGCCACCCCGAACGAGCCCTTGCCGTGCGGGTGCTCGAGCGAGGCCACCGGCGAGCAGATCCCGTCGTGCGCCAGGTTGGTCGCCACCGCGATCATCGGTACGGCGCCCCGGGTGGCGGCGTACTTGGCCACGTCGAGCGTGCGCCCGCCCCCGATCGCGACGACGGCGTCGTAGCCGCGGCTGCCGAGCCGCTCCTCGACCTGCCGGGCCGACGCCAGGCTCGCGCCCTCGACGACCATCATGTCGGCCTCGGGCAACGACGGCGCGATCCGGTCCCAGATCTCGCCGCCCGTCGAGGGGCCGAGCACCACCAGCACCGCGCCGTTGCTGGAGATGCGGCGTTCGTGCAGGAGCGCGGGGAGCTCGGCGATCGCGCCGGGTCGGATGTCGACGAACAGCGGGCTCGCGGTCATCCGGGCTAGTAGTGGCACGCAATCTCCTGGGCGCGGGCGAGGTCGCGGTGGTCGTCGACCTCGACCCACACGGCGTCCTCGGGGATCGGGACGACGCCGATGTCGCCCCCGTGGTCGCAGAGGTGCTGGTAGCCGTCCTCGTAGTAGAGGTCGGGGTCGCGCTCGAAGGTGGCCTGGAGGGACTCCACGAGGGCCGGCGCCGCCTCCGCGCCGATGAGCGAGGCGCCGATGTACTCGCCCTGGGCGTCGGCGGGGTCCATCAGCTTCGTGATCCGCTGCAGGCGACGCTCGGCGTCGAACTGCACCTTCATCTCCTCCTCGGCGAGCTGCTTCACCGCGTCGACCGCGAGCAGCACGCCGGATCCGGCAGCCGCCAGCAGCGTCTCCTCGACCGAGACGGGGTGCAGGGTGTCGCCGTTGACCAGCAGGGCGCCCTCGGCCAGGTGCTCGCGCGCCGTCCACAGCGAGTAGGCGTTGTTCCAGATCTCGGCCTTGTCGTTGTGCACGAGCGTGAGGCGGACGCCGTGGCGACGCTCGAGCTCGGCTTGGCGCTCGCGCACGGCGTCGGCGGCGTAGCCGACGACCACCACGACGTCGCGCAGGTCGACCGCGGCGAAGTTGGCCAGGCTCACGTCGAGGATCGTGCGGTCGTCGTCGATGGACATCAGCGCCTTCGGCAACGTGTCCGTGAGGGGCCGCAGTCGTCTGCCCGCTCCTGCCGCCAGCACCAGACCGATCACGGTCACCACCTCTCGTCGCGCGGGAGGATGACGCTCACCACCCCTGCTGCGGCGGTCAGGCTACCGTGCCGGGCGCGTCGTCCTGCGCGACGGCCGACGTACGTCGCCGTAGTAGTAGCCTGCTTGCGCCGTGACCGTCGACAGGGAGCCAAAGCTATGACCGACACCCAGGGCGGCTGGCGCGAGAAGCTGGGCCGGAAGGTCCGCCGCGGCACCCCCGACGAGGTCCGCACCCTGCGTCGGCGCGTGAGCGACCTCGAGGCCGAGATGCAGGAGTCCCGTCAGCTCAACCGGCGCCTCGCCGAGCTGATGGACGTGGTCGAGGAGCTCCTCGTGCCGTTGAGCCAGCAGGACGAGGCACGGGTGCGCGCCTACCTCGACAGCCACCGCCACGTGCTGTGACCCGTCGCGTCTTCCTGCACGTCGGTCTGCCCAAGACGGGCACGACCTTCCTCCAGACGACCATGTGGCACAACCGGCCGCTGCTGCGGGCCCAGGGCATGCTCTACCCCGGACAACGGCGGATGGACCACCACGACGCGACCGTCCAGGTCCGACGCCGCAGCGACTACCCGACCAGGGACCCCCAGGGCCCGGACCCCGAGGCGTGGGACCGGCTGCTGGCCGAGTGGAGCTCGACCCCCGACGCCACCTCGCTGTTGATCTCGCACGAGTTCTTCAGCCTCTGCACCGACGCCCAGGCCCAGCGCGTGGTCGATGACCTGGCCGGCGCCGAGGTCACGGTCGTGATGACCGTCCGGGCGTACGTGCGGCAGTGGCCGGCGGTGTGGCAGGAGGCCGTCAAGATGGGCGACACCCGCTCCCTCGACGAGTTCATGGAGAGCGCCTTCACCCAGGCACCACGGGGCGCCTGGAGCTGGCGGAGCCAGAGCATCCCGGACATCGCGTCGCGCTGGAGCAGCGCCGTCCCGCCCGAGCGGCTCCGCATCGTCACGGTGCCCCCGCCGGGCTCGTCCCCCGACCTGCTGTGGCAACGCTGGTGCGCCGCGGTCGAGATCGACGACACCGGCTTCGACCGCGACCTCACCTTCAGCAACGAGTCGCTCGGCGCCCAGCAGGCGGCGCTGGTGCGGCGCGTGCAGGACCGGGTCGACAGCTCGCTCGAGCCCAACCGCGAACGTCACCGCTGGGTCCGGGGCTACCTCGCCCACGAGGTCCTGCTGCGACAGCGGGGCGACCGGTTCGCCCTGCGGCCGCCTCACGCCGAGGAGCTCGCGCGGCGTGCCGCCGAGGCCGTCGAGGTCGTGCAGGCGGGGCGCTACCAGGTCTTCGGCGACCTCCAGGAGCTCCTCGCCCCGCCTCCCGCGGACACCACGCACCCCGACGACGTCAGCGACCACGAGGTGCTGGACGTCGCGGCGACCGCGATCGCCCAGATGGTCGCCGACGTGCGAGCGCTCACGATCGAGCGCGACGCGCTGCGCCGCCGCCTGGAGCGCGGCGGGGTCGGCCGGACGCGACGGCTCGGGGCGCGGGTACGCCGTCGGCTGCTCGCCGGCCGGCGTGTGCGCCGCGGCGCCGACGGAGAGCCGTCATGACCACGGAGCCACGCGAGCTCGTCGTCGACGACGAGTCCCTCGGCCTGCCCGCCGACCTCGACCCCGGCCAGGTCTACGACGTGCTGCTCAACGAGGTGCACGCGTGGTCGATCAACGTCGAGCGCGACACCCGGCCCACTGACGACCTGGTCGTCGCCTCCTGGCCCCCGGCGCTGCACCGCTTCCTCGTGGGGACGGCCGACGTCGTCGTGCGCCGTCACGCCGACGGCGTGGTCGTGGGTCGGGCCCGCCACGTCTTCGGCGCCGACCCCGAGCGCACCGTGAGCGTCACCGACGCCCACGGCAACCCGCTGGTCCTCGACAAGTACGGCCGTCTCATCCGCCCTCTCTCGGTGGAGAGCGACGAGACGCTGGGGGTGTTCGTCGACCAGGTCCTCGAGCTGCTCCGCGTCCTGGACCAGGAGATCGGCGTCCCGGCCTTCATCAGCTACGGCACGCTGCTCGGCGCCGTGCGCAACGCCCGCCCGATCGGCCACGACAACGACATCGACATCTCCTACGTCAGCGACGCGGTGTTCCCGGTCGACGTCGTGCGCGAGAGCTACCGCGTGGAGCGCGAGCTGTCCGCGCGTGGCTGGGAGGTCCGCCGCGGGGCCGGCACCCGGCTCAACGTCCAGTTCGCCCAGGACGACGGGTCGGCGCGCTACGTCGACGTCTTCACTGCCCACTGGGTCGGCGACGTCCTCTACATGCCGTCCGACACCGGGTTCCGGATCCCGCGCGAGGCGATCCTCCCGCTCACCACGGTCGACATGCTGGGGCGGCAGATGCCGGCCCCGGCTCGCTACGAGGAGCTGCTGGCGGCCACCTACGGGCCGGCGTGGCGCACCCCCGACCCGTCGTTCCAGTACGAGACGCCCCGCTGGCTCGTCCGTCGGCTCAACGGGTGGTTCGGTGGTGTCAGCGTCGACCGCAAGACCTGGGACTCGCTGTACGCCTCGCGCGGTCGTCGCATCCCGCGCCGCGCCTCCGACTTCGCCACGTGGGTCGCCCGGCAGTACCCCTCGACGCGCCCGCTGGTCGACCTCGGTGCCGGCAACGGTCGCGACTCACGGTTCTTCGCCCGCAAGTCGCGGGAGGTCCTCGCCCTCGACTACAGCGCAGGGGTCATGCGCCGCTGGGCGCGTCGGCGCCCGGAGCCCGCCGTCGCGATGGAGGCCTTCAACCTCAACGACGCGCGTCAGGTGCTCGCCCTGGGGCACCGGCTCTCCCGGGCCGAGCAGCCGGTGGACCTCTACGCGCGCTTCCTGCTCCACGCGCTCGACGCCGCTGGTCGCGACCACCTCTACCGGCTGGCCTCGATGTCCACCCGGCGCGGGGGCTACCTCTTCCTGGAGTTCCGCACCCCCGCGGACCGCAGACGCCCCCATCACTTCAGCCACGACCGCCGTCGCTACGTCGACCCCGACGAGGTGCAGCGCGCGATCGAGTCGCGCGGCGGGCAGGTCGTGCACCGCGAGGAGGGTCAGGGCCTGGCGGTCCTGCGCAACGAGGATCCCGTCGTGTGCCGGATCGTGGCGACCTGGCGGCGGTGACGGTTCAGCTCTGACCGTTCAGGGCCGGGTACGCCGCACCGGCAGGCCTCGCTCGCGCCAGCGACGGGCCACGGCTCGCACCCGGCTCTCGCGCTCCGAGCGGGCCTGCTCGAGCAGGAGCACGGCCAGCGCCTCGACGTAGGCCTGCTGGCGCTGCGCGGGTCGGGGCTTGCCGAGCTTGAGCCCCTCGGGCCCCTCCTCGGGGACGACGGGGACCAGGTGGGCCAGGTCGCCGTGGACGCGGTAGCCGGCCTCGAGGATCGCGGCGTTGCGCTCGAGGGCGACCGCGCGCAGGCGGACGGCCAGCGCCGGGGGGCAGCGCAGCGGCTCACCGGGCTGCGCGGCCAGCACCTCCTCGGCGAAGCGCTCCTTGACCACCCGCAGGTAGCTGCCCATCGACAGGGTCCCGTCGAGGACCTGGTTGACCTCGCGGAGGACGGCGATCTGGGCCACCCCCAGGGACGCGTTGAGACGGTCCGAGTCGGGCAGGACCAGGGAGCCGTCGAAGCCCGCCGCCGACGCGAACGCGCGCCACAGCTCGTGCGGGTCACCCGTCCCGGGGGCCGGCGCCACCACGTGGATGCGTTCGGGCGGCAGGTTCGCGCCCCACCGCCCCAGGATCCCGGTGAGGTCCTGGTTGCGCCAGAACATCGACGAGAAGCGACCGGTCTCGATGTCACGCACGATGCGGCGCGCGTACCGCGGGAAGGACCGGGTGCCGCCGTTCTTGATCAGCTCCTGCCACTCCGAGGTCGCCTGCCGGCCCAGGTCGCGAGCGGTCACGACGAGGTGGACCTCGACGTCGGCCAACCCGCTCAGGGCCCGCTCGACCTGCTCGGCACTCGCCGCACCCAGCAGCTCGTGGCTCATCACGGCGATCCCCGGGTGTCGCCGCGCCTGCTGGCACGCGCGCTGCCAGGTGCCGTCGAGCTCGGCGCGCGTCATCCCCCAGAACTCGTAGGCCTCCCGCACCTCCACCGCGGCGCGGAACATCGCGCTCTCACTGGCCCCCACGCTGATGACCCCGTGGGCGGCCAGCTCGTCGCGGTGGCGCCACAGCGCACGTTGGAGGTAGGTGGTGCCGCTCTTGGGGGTGCCGACGTGGAGCACGACCCGTCGCGGTGCGCCTGCGTGTGCCATCCGACCTCCCCGCTGCGTGGGCACCGTCGTCCCGGCGGTGCCGCGTCAGCCTAGAGGGACCGTCGGCGCTGGGCCGACGGCTCCTCCTCGCGCAGCAGCGTCAGCCGCGGGGAGCCGGCGGCGGCTCCCTCCTCCGGCGGAGGAGGCGGAGTCTCGTCGCCGGCGGTCAGCCGGTAGGAGACCAGGAGGGGACGGTGGTCGGAGTTGAGGCCGAGCATGATCCGCTGCCACTTGGCCCGCAGGAACGACGCCTCGCCGCCGGTGGCCCACACCTGGTCGATCAGACGGGTGTCGTTGCCGCCCCGCAGGCGGTGGGTGCCGGTGCGCGGCTCGCGCAGCTGTCCGAAGTTGGCCTCCAGGCCGACGGAGGAGAGCTTGCGGTAGGGGAAGATCGCGGCCCGGGTGACCCGGTCGCGCCGGTAGTTGACGTTGAAGTCACCCGTCACGACCACCGCTCCGACCGTGATCTCGTTGATCATCGTGAGCAGGTTGTTCATGTGGGTCCGGTAGAGCTTCAGCCGGGGGCCCATCCTGCGGTTGGGGCGTCCGCCGGGGCCCTGGACCGAGGCCACGAGGTGGTTGTTCAGCACGTTGACCGTGCGGTTGGCGACGTTGTCGAACAGCGCGACGTGGTTGACGTACTTGCCGGCTTGCATCGAGGGACCCGCGCCGCGGGGCCCGACGTAGGTGTCCTCGGTGACCGGCACCGAGCGCGCACCGAGCAGCGTGAACCGGTCGGAGCGGTAGATGATCGGCACCGAGCCCCGACCGTCACCGACGGGGAGATACATGTCGTAGACGCAGTCGGCACAGTCGGTGTAGAGGTCGCGCACCGCCTGCTGGCGCCGCGGGCTCCAGAACTCCTGCAGGGCGACCACGTCGGGCCGGCGGGCGAAGGTCGCCCGGAGGTCCGACATCGCGGACGCGAACGACTGGTCCACCGAGGTGTTGAAGGTGACCACGCGCATGTTGATGTCGCCCGCGCCGCGGCGCTGCTGCTGCCCGTCGGGTGCGGCCGCGGGAGCGGCAGAGACCGGCGCAGCCAGCAGGCTGCCGAGGACGACGACGGGCAGCGCGGCCGTGGCGAGGGCGCGGAGGCCGGTGGTCAGCGTTTTCATGGACTCTCCTGGTCAGCGAAGCCTGGGGGGCGGGGCGCCACTGACGGCGATGCGCAGCCGACGACCTCCAGCGGCACACTACTCACTACAACCCCACCTGTCACACAAATCCCAGGGGTTTTTTGTCTGACCTGGCGTGTCGTCGCTCAGGCTCCGCGAGATCTGCGGTATAGGCCGCGGACCTTGTCGAGCGCAGGGTGTCCCTCGCTCGCGCTGCCCAGCGCGGCCCGGACCGGCGTCTCACGCAGCCGTTCGGCCTGGTGCTCGAGCTCGCGGCGCCGCGCCATCACCTCGGAGAGGGTGACCAGGACGTCGGCGAGCGCCTGCACGCTCTCGGCCAGCAGGGCCTCGGTGTCGGGCACCGCGTAGGCGTCCGGGTCGGTGACCTTTGCCACGAGCTGGTCGGACGGGACCAGGTCGTCCAGCGAACCCACCACGTCGACCCCGGACTCCGCCAGCCGGGCGACGACTGCGTGCGACTCCGTCACCAGCATCTCGGCGTCGGCCGGGTCGAGCCGCAGCGGCGCGCCGTCGTGCTGGGCCAGGATGCCGTGGGCCAGCACGTCCTTCGCCACCCCGGGGTAGGGCCCGGGGATGGGCAGCCGCTCGCCCAGGGCCGCGTTGACCCGCCGCAGCACCTCGGTCTGCTCCCGCCCCAGCGAGGTGTTGCTCCGGGCGGCCTCGAGGTCGAAGGCCTCGGGCCGGAGCCCGAGCAGCCCCGCGAAGCGCTCCCAGAGCAGCTCACCGCTCGCGCCGGGCGGCGGCACCGTGACGACGTGGACGCGCGACGCGGGCAGCCTGCTGCCCCACGAGGACGCCAGCCGCGCGCAGTCCTGGACCCGCCAGAACCAGGAGGAGCGGCCCTCGGCGCTGGTGCGCACCCGGGCCACGAACTCCTCGAGGGTCAGGCTCGAGCGGTGCTTGACGTGCTCCTGCCACTCGGCGGTGACCTGGCGCACCAGGTCACGCGCGGTGATGATCACGTGCATCTCCGGCGCGACGCCGAACCACCCCATGGCGTTCTTGGCCTGGGCCGGGGTGGCCGCGGCGAAGAGCTCGTGCGAGATCAACGCCGTCCCGTCGACGGCCAGGGCGGCGTCGACGAGGCGCGGCCATGCCCCCTCGGAGTCGGCAGGGTGGGGCGGCTTCCCGCCCAGCCCCCGCACGTCCAGGCTCCCGAGGAAGTGGTCGTGCATCGAGCCGAGCGGGAGGTGCACCCCCTGCGCGGCCGCCTTGTCACGCTCGGCCCAGAGCACCTGCTGCAGGAAGGTGGTACCGGTCTTGGGACTGCCGACGTGCACGAAGATGCGGGAGGCCATGGTGCTCACACCCCTCGGGAGCGGATCAAGGGCGCGGGTAGCGCTTCGAGTGGTCGCGGATGTTCGACCAGTTGCTGCGGTAGGCGGAATAGGCCCGGGGAAGCTTGACCCGCAGGTAGGCCTCGTCGTGGCTCGCCATGCCGCCGACCCAGTTCTGGGAGCCGGTCATCACGACCCGAGCCTTGCCGCTCTTGCCGAAGCCCCCCTTGACCAGGACGTACTTCGCGTGGGTGCGGACCTCGTTGTAGCCGTCCTTGTCCATGTCGAAGCGCGAGTCCCACAGGTTGATCCGCCCGCTGTTGGCGGCGGCGCGCAGCCGGTCGCCGAGCTGCTTGGTCGGAGCCCCGTAGATGACGTTGATCTTGCAGCCCTGACGGGCCAGCTCGAAGACGCGGTCGGCCAGGTAGTTGCCGCGACGCTGACCCCAGAAGAACATCGAGATGTGCACCTCGGTGCGCCCGAAGCCGCTGCGGCACCTGATCTGGCGCAGGTCGGACAGCACCGGGTCCTTGGCCTTGGTCGCCCCGCGCACCGGGAAGAAGCGGGCGGTGAACGGACCGTCGGTGATCCCGAGGATCCGGCCGTCGGCCGGCTTCTCCTGGGTCATCAGGCGGTGGATCTTGAGGAAGTAGGTGTAGAAGCGCTTGCGACCCTGGACGGCGATCATGTCGTTCCAGCCTGCTTCCGCGCCGCCGCGGTTGAGGTTGGAGGAGCTGATCATCACGACGTTGCGCCGCGAGCCGGTGTGGGAGAAGAGGAAGAACTTGCTGTGCATGTTGCCCTCGGACCCCGCGGAGCGGCACGCTCCGGCGCAGCGCTTCACGTAGCTGCGGTCACGCCCCCAGGTCTTGCCGTCCTGGGTCGGGACGTCGAGGCTCGCGCGTGCGGCGCTGCGGCTCATGACCGAGACACCGTTGTCGGACACCTGGCCCGCCGCCATCCGACCGCTCTTGTTGCGCTTGGGCGTGCCGCACTTGCCGGTGCGCGGCGGCTTGTCGGGCTTGCCGTCGCGGTTGCGGTCGAGGTAGTTGTCGCCGTTGAGGGAGGAGATCAGGCGCCGCGAGTGCGGGTTGTTGATGCCGGAGTCCAGCACGACCCGCACGCCCACGCCACGGCGGCAGGCAGCGATGAGGGCATCGACGCTCGCGCCTCGGTCGAGCAGGTAGCTCGCGATCGTGATCGTGGGGTACTTCAGCTTCTTCGTCCGCCGCGGCACCGCGCGGATCGCGGCCTCGACCGAGGACACGATGCGGTAGTTGGCACCGGTGTTGCCGAAGGGGTCGGGCACGTTGAAGACAGCTGTCGGCGCGCCGGATCGTCGGGCGGCGCTCGGCGCCGAGTCCGAGGCGGCACCGGGCGCGACGCCGCCGGGGAAGGCGAGGACGAGCGCCAGGAGGACGGCGAAGCGACGCATGAACACTCCAGGGGAAGTCAGGAAGGACGGGCCGGTGGAGGTGACCCCGGCCGACTATACGTGCCGAGAGCCCCGATCGAGGAAAGGCGTGCGCCTCGTGACCGGTAGAGTTGACGCTCCGCTGCCTCGTCGACACTCGTGAGAACCCTGATGCCCTTCCTCCCTCCCCGTTCCCGGCTGCGCGTCGCCGCGCCCGGGCTCCTCCCGACCCCCCGCGCAGGCTCGCACCGCGGCGGTCGGCGATGACCGTTCCCCGCCGCCGAGCGGCCGAGACCGGAGGGTCCCGGTGGCCCCGCCGACTCAGCGGGCTGCGACTCACGGGGCTGCGGCACTCGCTGGTGGCGCTGCTGGTCGTGACCGTCGTGGCGGTCGCCACCGGGGCCGGGGTGCTCATCTCGCAGTCCGACGAGGCGACGCTGGTCTCCGAGGACGCCCCCGCGACCGGCGAGCCCGGGGCCACCACGTCCGCGGCGGGCCTGGTGACCGAGGCTCCCGTCGTGCCGGTGGTGCCGGGTCGGACGCTGAGAGCGCTCCCGAAGCGCGACCGCGCCGGCCTCGCAGAACTGGCCCGGCTGGCGGAGGAGGCTGCCGTCCCCGCCCAGCCGCCCGCCGCGGTGTTCCGGCCCGCGACGCTCAACGTCCTGGGCGCCTCCCACACCGCCCGCGGCGGCAACAAGCCCGGCTACGGGTCGGGCGAGGCGCGGATGAACGCGGCCTTGGGCCTGCTCAACAGCAACGGCGTCGACCTGGTGGCCCTGCAGGAGTTCGAGGCGGTCCAGAAGGGCGCGTTCAACCGCATCACCGGCGGCTCGTGGGACTTCCACTCCGGCTCGGCGCGCGCGCGCGACGCGGTCGCCTGGCGCACCTCCACCTGGGAGCTGGTCGAAGCCGGGGCCCGCAACGTTCCCTACTTCGGCGGCGAGATCATCCCCATGCCCTGGGTGTTGCTGCGTCACCGCGAGACCGGGCGCGAGGTCTACGCCATGAGCCTGCACAACCCGACCAGCAACCCCCGCCGCGGCAACAACGCCCGGTTCCGGGCGGCCGCCACCAACATCCAGATCGCGCTCGCCCGCGAGCTGGGGGCGTCCGGGCGACCGGTCCTGGTGATGGGTGACTTCAACGAGACCGGCGTGGCCTTCTGCCGGGTGGCCGGGGCCGGGCTGGTCGCCGCCAACGGCGGCAGCGGCAGCCCCTGCTCGCCGCCGCGCGGCATGGGCATCGACTGGATCTTCGGCCTGGGCGACCTGGTGTTCTCCAGCTACGCACGGATCAGCGGCGGTCGAGCCACCGACCACCCGCTGGTGGTGTCCACCGCCACGCACGGCGGGCCGGTGCCCGAGGCGCTGCTCGGCTCGGAGTGACCGACCCCCCGGTCGGTCGGCCGGGTCAGTCGGTCTCGATGCCCCCGCTGGCGAAGGTCGCGCCGTCCTCGAAGTGGGGCCGCAGCTTGTTGTCGAACATCGACAGCGCCGAGCCGATCGCCATGTGCATGTCGAGGTACTTGTAGGTCCCGAGCCGGCCACCGAAGAGCACCATCGGCTCCTGCTTGGCCAGCTCGCGGTACTTGAGCAGCTTCGCGCGGTCCTCGGCGGTGTTGATCGGGTAGTACGGCTCGTCGTCCTCGGTCGCGGCGCGGGAGTACTCGTGCACGATCACGGTCTTGCCGGAGATGTAGGTGCGCTCGGGGTGGAAGTGCTTGAACTCGTGGATCCGGGTCCAGGGCACCTCCTGGTCGTTGTAGTTCATCACCGCGCAGCCCTGGTAGTCATCGACCTGCTTGACCTCGGCCTCGAGGTCGACGGTCCGCCACGAGAGGCGTCCCTCGGAGTTGCCGAAGTACTCGTCGACCGGGCCGGTGTAGACGATCGGGACCGTGCCCTTGTACTGCTCGGCCACGTCGAAGAAGTCGGTCTCGAGCCGGATCTCGATGTTCGGGTGGTCGGCCATCTTGGTCAGCCAGGCGGTGTAGCCGTCGACCGGCAGGCCCTCGTACTTGTCGTTGAACCAGCGGTTGTCGAAGTTGTAGCGAACCGGCAGCCGCGTGATGATCTCGGCGCTCAGCTTGGTGGGATCGGTCTGCCACTGCTTGGCGGTGTAGCCCTTGATGAAGGCCTCGTAGAGCGGGCGCCCGATCAGCGAGATCGCCTTCTCCTCGAAGTTGGTGGCCTCGGCGGTGTCGAACTCGCTGGCCTGCTCGGCGATCAGCGTGCGGGCCTCGTCGGGCGTGTGCGACTTGCCGAAGAAGGAGTTGATCAGCGCGAGGTTCATCGGCAGCGAGTAGACCTGCCCGTCGTACTGGCCGAAGACCCGGTGCTGGTAGTTCGTGAAGGCCGTGAAGCGGTTGACGTACTCCCACACCTTCTCGTTGGAGGTGTGGAAGAGGTGCGCGCCGTAGACGTGCATCTCGATGCCGGTCTCGGCGTCGGCCTCGCTGTAGGCGTTGCCGCCGAGGTGGTGGCGCCGCTCGAGCACGAGGACCTTGAGTCCGAGCTCGGTGGCGCAGCGTTCCGCGATCGTGAGACCGAAGAACCCGGAGCCGACGACGACGAGATCAGGGGCAGAGTCAGTCTGGGACACGGGACGTCACTCTACGGACACCGGCGGCAGCCTCCGCATCCCCCGCGCGTCGCGCATGGCGCGAGTCACGTTGCGCGCCTCCGCCCGGCCACCTCGCCAGGGGCTGAGCAGCACCACCAGGGCCGTGATCAGCCACGGCTTGAGCCGGACCAGGGGGTTCTCCCCGTAGCGCAGGTGGACCACGAACAGGTTGCGGTACATGTAGTACCCCTTCCACCCCGCCAGGTCGTGCTGCTGGTCGAAGTCGAGCTGGCGCACCAGCACCGCATCGCGGACCGCCCAGATGCGGAAGCCCGCCCGTCGCGCGCGCAGCGCGAAGTCGACGTCGTCGTAGAAGATGAAGTACGTCGGGTCGGGCAGCCCGATGTCGGCCACCACCTCGCGCCGCACCATGAAGCCCTCGAAGGCGACGTTGTGCAGCTCGACCCGCTCCGGCATCGCCGCCCGGGTGCCGTACGTCGACTCCACCATCGCGGTCTTGGGCTTGATGGCCAGCGGGTTGCGCAGGTCGAAGGTGATGGCGGCCTTCTCGCGCAGGGCTCCGGCGGTGTCCTCGCGCACCGCCATCAGGCACGCCTCGTCCTGGGCCAGCAGCACGGCAAGGCAGTCCGGCGCCGGGACCACGTCGTCGTCCATCAACCAGATCCGGTCGAAGCCCTGCTCGTAGGCGGTGCGCACGGCCAGGTGGAAACCACCCGCGCCGCCGAGGTTGTCATCGCTGCGGACGACCTGGAGCCCGGCGAGCGTGCTGGCGGCCAGCACCTGCGGCGTGTGGTCCGTCGAGGCGTTGTCGACCACGACGACCGCATCCGCCGGCCGGTCCAGCGCCGCCAGCCCGGCGAGCATCCGCTCCAGCAGGTCGGCGCGGTTGTAGGTCACCACCGCGATCGCGACCGTCTCGGGTCTCACCGCAGGTACGTCCGGTGGCCCGTGAAGTCGCCGCGCAGGCCGGCGTACATCGCTCGGAGGCTGGTGGCGATCCGTCGCGGCTGCGGCTTCGTGAACAGGTAGAACCAGATCGTCTTCACCACGAAGGCCAGCGCGTGCGGCCAGCCGCGGTAGTCGCGGAGGTTGAGCAGGTTGTTGCGGGCCATGCAGTAGTGCTTGAGGTCGCTCGGGCTGTGGTTGTACGTCGTCCGACCGAACATCATCGGCGTGCCGAGGTCGTCGGTGGCCGGGTGCAGGAAGTGCGCGTCGACGACGGTCGCGATCCGGGCGCCGGCACGCTCGGCGCGCCACAGGTACTCGACGTCGTCGCCCCAGATGAAGAACTCCTCGCGCGGCAGGCCGATCCGCTGCACGAGGTCACGCGTCACCAGCACGCCGTTGAACGGGATGACCACTCCGGGGATGAGCCCCTCGACGGCCGCCCTCTCGACCTCCGCCATCCGGTGCACCACGCGGGTGCCGCCCGGGAGCCGGATCGGGAAGCAGAGCCGGTCGGGGTCCTGCTCGGCCAGCACGGCCGGGCCCCAGAAGTCGAGGTCCTCCCGACGCAGCAGGAGCGCCAGGCTGTCGGGCTCGGGGATGCCGTCGTCGTCCATCAGCCAGGCCAGGTCAGCGCCGCGCTCCATCGCCCACGCGAGCCCGGCGTGGAACCCGCCCGCCCCACCGCGGTTCTCGCTCAGCGTGCGGTGCTGGACCGCGGGGCCCGCCCCGGCGGTCGAGCTCGCCGAGACCAACCACGCCCCCGTGCCGTCACTGGAGGCGTTGTCGATGACCAGGACCTCCTCGACGTCCGGCACCTCACGCAGCCGGGCGAGGAGCCGTTGCAGCAGGGGCAGCCGGTTGAAGGTCACCACCACCGCCACGACGCGCACGGCCACACCCTAGGGGGCGCCGGTCGAGGGCTCAGCCGAGGAGGTCCTCCGGCACCAGCGTGACCGGGAACGGCCGGGCCAGCGCGAGCGGCTCCGCCCCCCGCACGTGACCCACCTCGACGTACTCGGCGCCGCGCCGCTCCCAGGCGCGCACCGAGGGCACGCCCGGGTCGACCACCCAGTACGACGGGCAGCCGGCGGCCTCGTAGCGGCTGCGCTTGAGGCCCAGGTCGATGTGGCGGGTGCTCGGCGAGAGCACCTCGACCGCCAACAGCGGGCTGACCGGCAGGTTGGCCTCGGTGAAGGAGCTGCGGTCGGCGACCAGGAGGTCGGGCTGCAGGACGGTCGTGGCGGCCAGCCGGACGTCGTAGGGGGCGAACAGCACGCGCATCGAACCGGGGCATGCGGCGCGCAGCAGCAGGTAGAGCTCGCCGGCGACCACCTGGTGGCGGGTGACCGGGGACGGGGTCACGATCAACGCCCCGTCCACGAGCTCGTAGCGGTTGCCGTCATCGGGCATCAGCGCGAGGTCGTCCTCGGTGAACTCGCGTCCGCGCGGCAGGGTCGTCACGGTGTCCATGGTGCCTCCAGATCGTCATGACGTCCAAGGATGGCCGCCGAGGGCCGACGCCGCCCGGCTCCTCCACAGGCCTACCCGCTCGCTAGGTTTGCGGTGTGGACACCGACGCGATCCTGACCCTCCTGAAGGACGTCGCCGAGCAGGTCATCAACCCGCGGTTCCGGGCGCTGGACGACGACCAGGTGCACGAGAAGAACCCCGGCGACCTGGTCACCGTCGCCGACCACGAGGCCGAGGTGCTGATCACCGACGCCCTGCTGGCGGCCTACCCCGACGCCGTCGTGCTCGGCGAGGAGGCCTACGCCCACGACGCGTCCCTGCTCGGGCGCTACGCCGCCGCGGAGCACGCCTTCACGGTCGACCCCGTCGACGGCACCAAGAACTTCGTCCACGGCTCGAAGGACCACGCGGTGATGGTGGCCGAGGTGCGCGGCGCCGAGGTGACCCGCTCCTGGATCTGGCAGCCCCAGCACGGGCTGGCCTTCGTGGCCGAGCGAGGGGCCGGGGCTCGGGTCAACGGCGAGCCGCTGCACCGCCCGGCTCCCGGCCCCGACGCGTCCGCCTGGCGGGTCGCGACGAGCCGCCGGCGCTGGCTGGGGCGCAGCCCCGGTGGCCTGGCGCCGTTGGTGCTGACCTGGGTCTGCTGCGGCGTCGACTACCCCCACCTGGTCGCCGGGGACGCCGACGCGATCCTCTACGCGCACACCAACCCCTGGGACCACGCCCCCGGATCGCTGCTGCTCCACGAGGCCGGCGGCCACCTCGGTCAGGCCGACGGCGGCGCCTTCGACCCGCGTGTCCAGGGCCCGGGCCTGGTCGCCGCCGGCGACCGGGCGACGTACGACGAGGTGGTCGCCCGTCTGGCCGCCTCGCCGCTCGGGTAGCTGCCCCCTCTCACCGGGTCTCGACGCGCTCGCTCAACAAGCGGCGCCGAGGTCGGTGGACTCGTTGGCGGCGTACCCCTCGTCGCGGGAGCCGATCGAGCCACCGGTGACCGAGGTCGGCGCGGCGCTCTTGCGGCGCTTCTTCGCCACCGGCGTGGCGGTGCCCTCGGCCCGCTCGATGGCCTCCTCGACCTTGGCGTGGACGACGTCCATGTCGGGGTCGGCCGTGTTGATCATCGGCGGCACCAGCGACAGCGTCGACATGTTCTGCCCGCGGGCCTTGAGGGCGAGGGCGGAGAAGGTGTCGAGCTCGGACGCCGGGAGGTTGGTGGAGATCATCTCGCTCGAGGCCCGGGCGATCGACTCGAAGTTGGTCACGGCGGTCTGCGGACTGACCTGCTGGAGCATCGCGTTCATCACGCACTTCTGCCGGGCCATCCGCGAGTAGTCGTCGGAGCCCTCCCGGGCCCGGGCGAACCACAGCGTCTCGAAGCCGTCGAGGGTCTGTTCGCCGGGCTCGATGTAGTCGTAGACGTCGTCGCCCAGGCCGCCGACCGGGATCCGGTCGCGGACGTTGAGCGTGACCCCACCCATCGCGTCGACCAGGCTCTTGAAGCCCTGGAGGTTGACCATCGCCCAGTAGTTGATCTTGAGGTCGGTGATCCCCTCGATGGCCTGGATCGTGGCGGTGATGCCGGGGTTCTTGGACTTCGGGAAGAGCTCGGTGTTGTCCCCGGCCCAGGTGCTGACGCCGTTGAGGTAGCAGCCGTCGCAGTCGAAGCCGTCGGGGAACTGCTTGTCCATCGTCGAGCCGGGCGCGAAGGGGAAGTTCTCCATGTTGCGCGGCAGGCTGATCAGCACGGTCTGGCCGGTGACGGCGTCGATCGAGGCCACGGTCATGGAGTCGGGACGCAGCCCCCAGCGTCCGGCCCCCGAGTCACCGCCCATGAGCAGCACGTTGAAGCGTCCGTCGTGAGCGCCGACCACGGTGCTGTCGCCGAACATCGTCACGATGAAGTCGCGCTGCACGCCCACCAGGTGGGCGCCGAACAGGAGGGTGCCTGCGACCCCGAAGCAGAGCACGCCGTTGACCCCGACGACCGCACGCCGGTGGCTCAGCCCGAGCGAGAGCGGCTGGCCCAGCCGCCACGCGTCGACGAAGAGGTAGGCCCAGAACACCGCCCCGCCGATCAGGGCCAGGCGCAGCACCAGCAGGAGCGAGGTGTTGAACAGCAGCGTCAGGACCAGCTCGCGGTGGACGAGGACGGCGAGCAGCAGCAGCGTGGACAGGGCCAGGAGACCGAGCCACAGGCGGAACGCGATGCGTCCGACGGTGCGGTTGCCGGCCACCAGCTGGGCTGAGCCGGGCACGAGGAGCGTCATCGCCATCAGCGACAACGCACGGCGGAACCGCACGCGGGCGGCGCGCTCCGATACGGGTGACATCGAGCGCCTTTCTGCTGGGGAAGAAGCAGGGGCCCCGCCAGTATCACCAGTCACAGGCGTCACACGGTGCTGCGACGCGCCGGAACCGGCGATCAGGCTCGGCCCGGCGGCCCGCCCGGCTGTTCGCCCACGCGTTCCCGCAGTCCGGCCGCCAGCCCCGCGATGCTCAGCAGGTCGAGGAGACCGCCGCCGCGCTCGGCCAGCCGGACCCGGCGTACGCCGGCCAGGCGGACGCGGGAGTGGACCCGGGTGGCCGACCCCGCCCCGGTCGCGGTCAGGGTCACCGCCCACGTCATCGACACCCGACCGCGCCGGGTGCCGAGCAGCAGCAGCCGCCCGGGCGCGAGGTCGAGCACGGTCAGCGTGGCCCGCGACCCGCCCCAGTCATCGATGACCTGGCCCACCTCGAGCGACTGCAGCCGCGGCTCGACGTGGCGCGCGGCGCGCCGCGACCGCGGCACGAACCGCTCCACCGACCGCGGGAGGTACCACCCCGCCCGTCCCTTGCCGACCTGCACGAGCCACGGCCAGACGAGGTCCGGGCCGGCCGGGAGCGAGAACCCCCGGTCGAGCACGACGACGGCGGCGAGCCGGTCGTCGCCGGGCAGCCCGACGCGCTCCTCGTGAGCGGTCGCGCGCACGCCGAGCCTCGGCGACCTCGTCGTCACGAGGACGCCGCGGCGGACGACGGCGCGTGGCCGAGGCGGTCGAGCATGCTCGGCACGGTAGCGTCACCGCCATGGCAGATCGTCCCGGACGCGACGGTTCGGGCGAAGGCCCGGACTTCACCTGGCTCTACGGCGGCAAGGGCAAGCCCCCGGCCGACGACCCCGACGCCACCCGCGCCATGCGCGCGCAACCACGCGCTGCCGACGACGCCACCCAGGTCATGCGCAGCCAGCCGCGACCCGACCCGACGGCCCAGCGGCCGGCCCCGCCGCGGCCGCCGGCGCCGGCTCCCGCGCCGCCAGCCGGGTCGTCGTACCGCTCGCGCTCGTGGCTGAGCCGGGTCCCGCGGCCGCGCTTGCGGCTGCGCACCCTGCTCGCCGTCCTCCTGCTCTGGGTCCTCTTCCTGGTGGCGGTGCCGATCTTCGCCTGGACCAGCGTCGACAAGGTCGCCTGGGAGCCCAGCGGTGATCGCCCCGACGACCAGCCCGGCACGACGTACCTGATGGTCGGCAGCGACTCCCGCGAGGGCCTCTCCGCCGAGGAGCGCAAGGAGCTCGGCACCGGCAACGAGGCCGGCAACCGCACCGACACGATCATGGTGCTGCACACCGGCTCGGGCCCCAACCTGCTGATGTCGATCCCGCGGGACTCCCCCGCCGACGCCAGCAACGGCAAGATCAACGGCACCTACTCCGCCGACGGCCCCGAGGGGCTGGTCACCGCCGTCGAGGACCTCACCGGCATCCGGATCGACGAGTACGTCGAGATCGGCATGGGCGGCGTGGTCGGCATCGTCGACGCGGTCGGCGGCATCGAGATCTGCCCCAAGAAGCCGATCGACGACCCCAAGGCCAAGCTCAAGATCAAGAAGGGCTGCCAGGAGGCCGACGGCAAGACCGCGCTGGGCTACTCCCGCACCCGCGCGTCCGCGCTCAGCGACCTCGACCGGGTGCAGCAGCAGCGGGCGGTCGTCTCGGCGATCGGCGGCAAGGTCGTCTCCCCGTGGTCGGTGCTCAACCCGGTGCGCTACTGGCGCCTCAACAACGCGCTGCCCGACTTCTTCACCTTCGGCGAGGGGATGAACCCCGTGCGCGCGGCGATGTGGGCCTTCGCGATGACGCGCGTCAACGGCGAGAACGGCCTGACCTGCACGGTCCCGCTGGCCGACGGGTCGGCCACCTGGGACGAGGAGCGCTCGCAGCAGATGTTCGAGGCGATCATCGGCGACGACACCGAGGCGATCGGGAAGGACCTGTGCACCCCCTCGGGGCTGCCCAAGAGCGCCACCGGCTAGGCCCCCCTCGATACTGGGTCCTGTGACCGACTACGAGACCCTGACCTGGGACGTCGACGCCGACGGCATCGCCACCCTCACGCTCAACCGGCCCGACGCGCTCAACGCGTTCTCGGTCACGATGGCGCGCGAGCTCGAGCAGGTCTTCCTCACCGACGCCCACGACGACGACGTCCGGGCGGTCGTCGTCACCGGGGCCGGGCGGGCGTTCTGCGCGGGCATGGACCTCTCCGCCGAGGGCAACGTCTTCGGCCTCGACGAGTCGCTGACCCCCACCCCCGAGGACCTCCGCAGCCATCTGACCGAGGCGCCGTACGACGCCGGGGTGCGCGACACGGGCGGCCGGGTCACCCTCGCCATCCACGCGCTGCCCAAGCCCGTCGTCGCCGCGATCAACGGCCCCGCGGTCGGGATCGGCGCGACGATGACGCTGGCGATGGACCTGCGCCTGGCCTCCACCAAGGCCAAGATCGGCTTCGTCTTCGGCCGTCTCGGCATCGTCCCCGAGGCCTGCTCGAGCTGGTTCCTGCCGCGCATCGTCGGGATCCAGCAGGCGCTGGAGTGGGTCTACTCCGCCGACGTCCTCACCGCCGAGCAGGCCCACGCCGGGCGGCTGGTGCGGTCGGTGCACGAGCCCGACGACCTGCTGCCGGCCACCTACGAGCTGGTCCGCGGCTTCGTCCGCGACCGCTCGCCCGCCGCTCTCGGGCTGGCCAAGCAGCTGCTCTACCGCAACAGCGCCGCGGCCGAGCCGCTCGAGGCGCACCTGTCCGACTCGCTGGCGATGTTCTACACCTCGATCGGCGACGGCAAGGAGGGCGTGGCGGCCTTCCGCGAGAAGCGGGCTCCGCGCTTCACCGGCCGGGCCTCGGAGCTCCCGCGGGTGTTCTAGGGTCTCGGCAGGCTCGACCACCGGGGGCGGGGCTCGACCCCCGGAGGCAGGGGTCAGGCGGCGAGGCTGCGGCGCAGCTTGAGCAGGATGCCGCTGAGCAGGCGGGAGACCTGCTCCTGGGTGACCCCGACCTCCTCGCCGATCTGGGCCTGGGTGCGCCCGCCGAAGAAGCGGAGCTCGATGATCTTGCGGTCACGGTCGGGCAGCGCGCTCATCAGGGGCTCGAGCGCCAGTCGTGCCTCGGTGGTCGCGAACGCCGGGTCGAGGTCGCCGAGACGGTCCGTCGGCGCCTCGTCCTGCTCCGACCCGTCCGTGAACGCATCCAGCGAGGCCGGCGAGAAGCACCCGCTGGCGGCCTGCGCGTCGAGCACCAGGGTCAGCGGGACGTCGAGGTGGACGGCGATCTCCGAGGCCCGCGGTGCGCGGCCGAGGCGCTGGCACAGCTCGGACTCCGCGAGCGTGACCCGGGCCTGCACCTCCTGCACCGACCGGGGCGGGCGCACGGCCCACCCGGCGTCGCGGAAGTAGCGGCGGATCTCGCCTCGCAGCGTCGGCACCGCATAGCTGAGGAAGTCGTCGCCGCGGGTGGGGTCGAAGCCGCGCACCGCCTTGACCAGTCCGAGCAGCGCGACCTGGTCGATGTCCTCGGCGGCGATGCCACGGCCGTGGTAGCGCCGCGCCACCTCGCTGGCGACCCGCATGTTGATCCGGATGACCTCGTCCTCGTAGCGGCGACGCTGGGTCCCCCGGGTGGCGCGGGCCCGCGACAGCAGCCGGGCCGTCTCCATCCGGCGCCGCGACTCGCTGACCGTGGGCGCGCGCGGAGGAGCCGCAGGCACGGGCTCAGCTTCGCTGACGGCCACAGCAGGTCACCTCCGCGGTCGGACGCGTGCCGGGGCGGCACGAGAGCGATCGTCGCACGTCACCCGCGGGGCCGACAACGAAACGGCGGAGTCCGCGCAGAGGCGTATCAGGCCGGCGGCCGCCGAAGTGGGGGGAATTCGGCGACCCCGGCCTTGTGGTCGCCGTACCCGCCGGTCTCGGGTGTATGCGCAACTCGTCCTCATTTCTGACCGAGTGGTCTAGGCCGCCCGGTCACCGGTCAGCCCACGCCGCTCGAGGTCAGAGCTCAGCCTGGATCCCTGCGAGCAGCTGACGGGCGATGACGATCCGCTGGACCTGGTTGGTGCCCTCGTAGATCTGGGTGATCTTGGCGTCGCGCATCATCCGCTCGACCGGGTAGTCGCGGGTGTAGCCGTAGCCGCCGAGCACCTGGACCGCGTTGGTGGTGACCTCCATGGCGACGTCGGAGGCGAAGCACTTGGCGGCGGCGCCGAAGAACGTGAGGTCGGGGTCGTTGCGCTCGGAGCGACCGGCCGCGGCGTAGGTGATCTGGCGAGCCGCCTCGACCTTCATGCCCATGTCGGCCAGCAGGAACTGCAGGCCCTGGAACTCCGCGATGCTCTTGCCGAACTGCTGGCGCTCCTTGGCGTAGCCCAGCGCGAAGTCGAGCGCGCCCTGGGCGACGCCGACCGCCTGCGCGGCGATGGTCACGCGGGTGTGGTCGAGCGTGCGCATCGCGATCTCGAAGCCCTCGCCCTCGGCGCCGATGATCCGGTCGCCGGGGATGCGCACCTTGTCGAGGTAGACCTCCCGGGTGGGGCTGCCCTTGATGCCGAGCTTCTTCTCCGGCGCCCCGAAGGAGACGCCCTCGTCGGACTTCTCGACGACGAAGGCCGTGATCCCCTTGGTCCGCTTCTCGGCGTCGGTGACGGCGAGCACGGTGTAGTACTCCGAGACGCCGGCGTTGGTGATCCAGCGCTTGACGCCGTCGAGCACCCAGTCGTCACCGTCGCGGACGGCCTTGGTCTTCATCGCAGCCGCGTCGGACCCGGCGTCGGGCTCGGAGAGCGCGTAGGAGAAGCCGCCCTCGCCGGAGGCGAGCCTGGTGAGGTACTTCTGCTTGATCTCCGCGCCGCCCCCGAGCTGGACGGGCAGCGAGCCGAGCTTGTTGACCGCCGGGATCAGCGACGCCGACACGCAGGCGCGTGCGACCTCCTCGATGACCAGGCAGGTGGCGAGCGCGTCGGCGCCGGCTCCGCCGTACTCCTCGGGCACGTGCGGAGCGTGGAAGTCGGCCGCCAGCAGGGCGGCCGCGGCCTCCTCGGGGTAGCGGGCCTGCTCGTCGACCTCCGCGGCGTACGGCGCGACCTTGGCGTCGCAGATCGCCCGCACGGCCTCCCGGATCGCCTGGTGCTCCTCGGAGAGTCCGTACATCGGGTAGTCGCTGCTCATGCCCCCCATCGTAGGTTCGGTGGCATGACCGACTGGCAGGACCCCGATGCCCTCAGCCTGATGCTCGACGACTGCCGGACCTGGGCTGTCGTGGGGTTGTCCGGCGACCCCAGCCGGACCGCGTACGAGATCGCGAGCCTGCTGCAGCAGCGGGGCAAGCGGATCGTCCCCATCCACCCCTCGGCGCCCACCGTGCTCGGCGAGCAGGGCTACGCGACGCTGGCCGACGTGCCCTTCCCGGTCGACGTGGTCGACGTCTTCCGTCGCTCGGAGGCCGCCGGGGAGTTCGCCGACCAGGCGGTCGCCGTCGGCGCGCGCGGGGTGTGGTTCCAGCTCGGCGTGATCGACGCCGACGCCTTCGACCGCACGGTCGCGGCCGGCGTCCCGATGGTGATGGACACCTGCCCCGCCATCGAGTGGCGCCGTCGCCGCTGATCCAACGCCGGAGGGCGGGCGGCGTCAGGCGACGACGAGACCGACGCCGAGCAGGACGAGCCCGACCACCAGCACCGCGATCTCGACGTACGCCGGAGAACGCCGGACGCCCACCTCGCCGGTCGGGCTCGACTCCACCGCCGCACGGATCCGTCGCTCGACGTAGCCCGCGTAGTCGTCCTGGGCGCTCACGCCCCCGCCGAGCCCGCTGCCGCCCGCGCGCACGAACCGGAGGCGAGGACGACCGACCGCGGGCGAGACGTAGCGGCGCTCCCCCACCACCACCGCCAGCGTGTGGCCGATCCGGACCTCCTCGATCGCCGCCAGCGGAAGCCGGGTCGTGGCGAACATGGAGCGCAGCACCAGGTCGGCGTGGTCGATCCGCACGGCCGGACGCAGGAAGGCGGCCCACATCAACAGCCCCGTGACCACGCAGCCGCCGAACACCCACAGGGGAAGGCCCTGGAGGGCAGCCACCACCACCAGGCCCGTCACCAGGGCCAGCCCCAGGACCCCGGTCTCACGGCCGCTCGCCGGTCGGAAGCGCTCGACCGCCGCGTCGCTCACACCGCTCCTCCCGCGACCGGGTCGTGCCACGTGGCCCGCCCGCGCAGATTGCCTGCCTCGCTGCGGACAAGCCTATGCTGGCCGCTATGGCTTCTTCGTCTCCGCCCGCGGTCACCGACCGCGACGGGCTCTCCGACGTGACCCGCTCCGACGCCTCGCTCCGCGGCTTCCTGCACGGTCTGCCGGGCGTCGACCAGGTGGGCTGCGAGGCGCGGGCCGCCGGGCTCGGCACCCGGTCGATCAAGACCACCGCCAAGGACTACGCGATCGACCTCGCGATCCGGATGGTCGACCTGACGACGCTCGAGGGCCAGGACACCCACGGCAAGGTCCGCGCGCTGGCGACCAAGGCGATGCGACCCGACCCGACCGACCCGAGCTGTCCCGCCGCCGCTGCCGTCTGCGTCTACCCCGACATGGTCGCCACCGCCAAGCAGACCCTCGGCGACAGCGGGGTCCACGTCGCGGCCGTCGCTACGGCGTTCCCCAGCGGGCGCGCCGCGCTCGACATCAAGCTCGCCGACACCCGCGACGCCGTCGAGGCCGGGGCCGACGAGATCGACATGGTCATCGACCGGGGCGCGTTCCTCTCCGGGCACTACCTCCAGGTCTTCGAGGAGATCGTGGCGGTTCGTGGCGCCTGCGAGCGCCCCGACGGCACGAGCGCCCACCTCAAGGTGATCTTCGAGACCGGTGAGCTCCAGACCTACGACAACGTACGACGGGTCTCGTGGCTGGCGATGCTGGCCGGCGCCCACTTCATCAAGACCTCCACCGGCAAGGTGCAGCCGGCGGCGACGCTGCCCGTCACGTTGATCATGCTCGAGGCGGTCCGCGACTTCCGCGAGGCCACCGGCCAGATGGTCGGGGTCAAGCCCGCGGGTGGCATCCGCACCAGCAAGGACGCCCTGAAGTACCTCGTGATGGTCAACGAGGTCACCGGACCCGACTGGCTCGACCCCGACTGGTTCCGGTTCGGAGCCTCCACGTTGCTCAACGACCTGCTGATGCAGCGCTCCAAGATGAAGACCGGCCGGTACTCCGGTCCCGACTACGTGACTCTGGACTGATGATGGCTTCGACACGCTCAACCACCGGCAACCCAAGCTCGACCACCGGCTCGCCGTTCGAGTACGCACCGGCCCCCGAGTCGCGCGGCATCGTCGACATCAAGCCCTCCTACGGGCTGTTCATCGACGGTGAGTTCGTCGACGGCCACGGCACCTCGTTCAAGACGATCAGTCCGGCGACCGAGGAGGTCCTCTCCGAGGTCGCGGAGGCCGACGCGGCCGACATCGACGCCGCGGTCCGCGCCGCCCGGCGCGCCCACACCCGCGTGTGGTCGAAGATGCCCGGCAGCGAGCGCGCCAAGTACCTCTACCGGATCGCCCGCATCATCCAGGAGCGCGGCCGCGAGCTCGCGGTCCTGGAGACGATCGACAACGGCAAGCCGATCAAGGAGTCGCGCGACGTCGACGTCCCGACGGTCGCAGCCTTCTTCTTCTACTACGCGGGCTGGGCCGACAAGCTCGAGCACGCGGGCTACGGCACCACCCCGCTCGGGGTGGCCGGCCAGATCATCCCGTGGAACTTCCCGCTGCTGATGCTGGCCTGGAAGATCGCGCCCGCGCTGGCCTGCGGCAACACCGTGGTGCTCAAGCCGGCCGAGACCACGCCCCTGACCGCGCTGCTCTTCGCCGAGATCTGTCAGCAGGCCGACCTGCCCCCCGGCGTCGTCAACATCGTCACCGGCGCCGGCCCCACCGGGCAGGCCCTGGTGGAGCACCCCGACGTCGACAAGGTCGCGTTCACCGGCTCCACCGGTGTCGGCAAGGCCATCGCCCGGGCCATCGCCGGCACCGACAAGCGCGCCACCCTCGAGCTCGGCGGCAAGGCCGCCAACATCGTGTTCGACGACGCCCCGCTCGACCAGGCGGTCGAGGGCATCGTCACCGGCATCTTCTTCAACCAGGGCCACGTCTGCTGCGCGGGCTCGCGCCTGCTGGTCCAGGAGTCGATCGCCGACGAGCTGCTCGAGCGCCTCAAGCGGCGCATGTCGACGCTGCGCGTCGGCGACCCGCTCGACAAGAACACCGACATCGGCGCCATCAACTCCGCGGCCCAGCTCGCCCGGATCCGTGAGCTGTCCGACGTCGGCGACGCCGAGGGGGCCGAGCGCTGGTCACCCGCGTGCGACCTGCCCAGCACCGGCTTCTGGTTCCCGCCCACGCTGTTCACCGGCGTCTCCCAGGCCCACCGGATCGCCCGCGAGGAGATCTTCGGGCCGGTGCTGTCGGTGCTGACCTTCCGCACGCCCGCCGAGGCGGTCGAGAAGGCCAACAACACGCCGTACGGCCTGTCGGCCGGGGTGTGGACCGAGAAGGGCTCGCGCATCCTCAAGGTCGCCGGTCAGCTGCGTGCCGGGGTCGTCTGGGCCAACACGTTCAACAAGTTCGACCCCACGAGCCCCTTCGGTGGCTACCAGGAGTCCGGCTACGGCCGCGAGGGCGGCAAGCACGGCCTCGCGTCCTACCTGAAGGGTGGTGAGTGAGCCGTGGCCCGACTCGACGTCCGCAAGACCTACAAGCTCTACATCGGTGGGGAGTTCCCGCGCTCGGAGTCCGGGCACTCCTACGTCGTCAACGACGCGAAGGGGAAGTTCGTGGCCAACGCCGCCCTCGCCTCCCGCAAGGACGGCCGTGACGCGGTCCTCGCGGCTCGGAAGGCCTTCGGCGGTTGGTCCGCCCGCACCGCCTACAACCGCGGCCAGGTGCTCTACCGGGTCGCGGAGGTGATGGAGGACCGGCGCGCACAGTTCGTCGACGCCGTGCGCCAGAGCGAGGGCCTGTCGGCGGCTCGCGCGAACGCCGTCGTCGACCAGGCGATCGACCGTCTCGTCTGGTACGCCGGGTGGGCCGACAAGCTCGCCCAGGTGGTCGGCAACGCCAACCCGGTCGCCGGCCCGTTCTTCAACCTCTCGACCCCCGAGCCGACCGGCGTCGTCGCGGTCCTGGCCCCCCAGGAGTCCTCGCTCCTGGGTCTGGTCAGCGTCGTGGCTCCGGTGGTCGTGAGCGGCAACACCGTCGTGGTGGTCTCCTCCTTCGACCGCCCGCTGCCGGCGGTGACGCTGGCCGAGGTGCTGGCGACCTCCGACGTGCCCGGCGGCGTGGTCAACATCCTGACCGGCTCGGCCGCCACGGTGGGCCCCTGGCTCGCCGGCCACATGGACGTCAACGCGATCGACCTGGTCGGTGTCTCCGGCGACACCACGCTGGCCACCGACCTCGAGGTCGCCGCGGCCGACAACCTCAAACGGGTACGCCGCGCTCCCGCCACCGAGCCCGACTGGTCGCAGGCCCCTGGCCTGGAGACCATGACGGCCTTCCTGGAGACCAAGACGGTCTGGCACCCGATGGGCGTCTGACCCATCCGAGCTCCACCCCCGACCCCACTCCGTCGGGGTCGCGGCCTCCGCGAGTCGGGTCATCGCGTCGCGGTCCCGGGGGCGCCCTCCTCGGCGGGCAGAGCGACGCAGGCCCGGCGGCCGACGGCGGCCGGCCCCCCGCGCCGTGGCAGCATGAGCGGATGAGGTCCCGCGTCATCGTGCTGGCCGGGCCGAGCGGCGCCGGCAAGTCGCGCCTCGGTGAGCGGCTCGGGCTGCCGGTGCTGCGGCTCGACGACTTCTACAAGTCCGCCGGCGACCCCGGCCTGCCCCACATCGAGCACGGCGCCAACGCCGGTCTGGTCGACTGGGACCACCCAGACTCGTGGTGGGCCGACGAGGCCCTGGCCGCGGTCCGTCGGCTCTGCGAGCTCGGCCGGGCCGACGTCCCGGTCTACGACATCGCGCTCGACGGGCGCCAGGGTCACCGCGTGCTCGACCTCGGCGGCTCGGACCTCTTCGTCGCCGAGGGCATCTTCGCCCAGGAGATCGTGCCCACCTGCCGCGAGGCCGGCCTGCTCGCCGCCGCGTACTGCGTGCGACAGCACCCTCTCCTGACCTTCTGGCGCCGGCTGGCGCGTGACCTGCGCGAGCGCAGAAAGCCGCCGCTGGTCCTCCTCCGCCGCGGCCTGGCGCTGCTGCGCGACCAGCACCGGGTGGTCGCGCACGCGGTCGCGCTGGGCTGCGAGGCCGCTACCCCCGACGAGGTCGTCCACCGGACCCGGGGTCTGGTCAGGACCCGCTCGGTCTAGGCATCATCGCTCCATGCCCACCGGACTCGCCGCACGCCTCGACCAGCTGCTGGCGGACGCCGGGTCGGCGGGCCTGCGCCAGCCGGATCCGCGTTCCTGCGGGGCGGCCTCGCTGGTCGTGGCTCGGATGCTGCTCGACCCGGCGTACGCCGGGCAGGCCGGCGCCTCCTTCCACGACGAGGTCCTGGCCACGCACCGCCGGGTCACCGGCACCGTCGATGCCAGGGGGGCCCTCCAGCTGCCCTGGCCGCGGATCATCGGCACGCCGCCGTGGGCCGTGGACCGGGAGCTCTCGGCGGCCAGCGCCCACGACTACGACGACCGGCTCGTGCTGGGTCGCGAGCCGGCGTACGAGCGCCTGGTGGGGTCGCTGCTCCCGGCGGCCCTGTTCGTCGGCAGCGCCTGGCTGCCGCGCCACGTCGTCCTGGTCGTGGCGGCCGCCGACCAGCGACTGACCTGCTACGAACCCAGCCGCGGGGTGCGGGCCGACGTCGACCGGTCCGACTTCCTCGGAGCTCGACTGCGTCTGGCGGGGTGGGACCGGCCGTGGATCACCGTCACCACCTGACCCGCCCGATGCTGCCGGTGCTGCCCCCGTGCTGCCCGGTGTCGCTCAGGCCATCAGCGCCGCGTAGCCGGGCTTGACCACCTCGTCGATGATCGCCAGCCGCTCGTCGAAGGGCAGGAAGGCCGACTTCATCGCGTTGATCGTGAACCACCGCAGGTCCTCGAGCCCGTAGCCGAACGCCTCGACGAGCGCGGCCATCTCGTCGGTCATGGAGGTGCCGCTCATCAGCCGGTTGTCGGTGTTGACGGTGACTCGGAAGCGGAGCCGGGTCAGCAGCCCGATCGGGTGCTCCGCGATCGAGGTCGCCGCACCGGTCTGCACGTTGGACGCCGGGCACATCTCGAGCGGGATCCGCTGGTCGCGCACGTAGCTGGCCAGCCGACCGAGCTCGACGCTGCCGTCGTCGTTGACGGTGATGTCGTCGACGATGCGGACGCCGTGGCCGAGCCGGTCGGCGCCGCACCACTGGATGGCCTGCCAGATCGAGGGCAGCCCGAAGGCCTCCCCGGCGTGGATCGTGAAGTGGGAGTTCTCTCGCTGGAGGTACTCGAAGGCGTCGAGGTGGCGGGTCGGGGGGTAGCCCGCCTCGGCGCCGGCGATGTCGAAGCCCGCGACCCCACGGTCGCGCCAGGCCACCGCGAGCTCGGCGATCTCCATCGAGCGCGCCTGGTGGCGCATCGCGGTCAGCAGCTGGCGTACGACGATCCGCCCGCCCGCGGCGACGGTCGCCGCGTCGAAGCCCTCCTGCACCGCAGCGACGACCTCGTCGAGGCTGAGCCCCATCGAGACGTGCTGCTCGGGCGCGTAGCGGACCTCGGCGTAGACCACGCCGTCGGCGGCGAGGTCCTCGACGCACTCGCGGGCCACCCGGGTCAGCGACGGACCGGTCTGCATCGCCGCGACGGTGTGGTCGAAGGTCTCCAGGTAACGCACCAGCGAGCCCGAGTCGGCCGACTCGGCGAACCACCGCCCGAGGCCCTCGGCGTCGTCGGCCGGCAGCGCGTGGTCGACCTCAGCCGCGAGGTCCAGCACGGTCTGCGGACGCAGGCCGCCGTCGAGGTGGTCGTGCAGGAGGACCTTCGGAGCCTGCCGGATCTGGTCTCGGGTGAGGGCGGTAGGTTCCATTGAGTCATCCAACCACCACGGGCACCGGCAGGGGACACCAGATGCGCACCTTCACGACCTTCGAGGAGCTGGCCGCCGCGGCGGGCGAGGAGATCGGCACCAGCGAGTGGGTGGAGATCGACCAGGCGCGCGTCGACCAGTTCGCGGAGGCCACCGGTGACCACCAGTGGATCCACGTCGACGCCGAGCGCGCGGCGGAGGGACCCTTCGGCGGCACCATCGCCCACGGCTACCTCACGCTCTCGCTGCTGCCCTGGCTCGGGTCGAAGGTCTTCAGCCTCGAGACCCCGGGGGCCAAGCTCAACTACGGCCTCAACAAGGTCCGCTTCCCCCACCCGGTGCGGGTGGGCAAGCGGGTCCGCGTGACCATCACCCTGGGCGAGATCACCGAGATGCCCGCGGGGCGTCAGCTCACCATGCGCAGCGTGATCGAGATCGAGGACGAGCAGAAGCCGGCCTGCGTCGCCGAGAACGTCGTCCTGCTCCTGTCCTGAGCGTGCCTGAGCCTGCGAAGGCACCTGCCGCCGGGGTACCCCTCAGGCGGTAGCGGCCATCCAGGCCACCGTGCGCCGGGCGATCTCGTCGCCGGCGTCCTCCTGCACGAAGTGGCTGCCGCTCAGTCGCGCGTGCGGCTGACCGGCCGCGCCGGGGACGTGCTTCAGGAGCGGCCCGTCGGCCTTGCCCAGGATCGGGTCGTGCTTGCCGAAGAGCGTGAGGAACGGCTTCTCCCACTCCCCCAGCCGCTCCCAGGCGACCCGGTTGGCGGGCACCGCGGGGTCGTCGGGCGAGGTGGGCACCAGCGCCGGGAAGGCGCGGGCACCGGCCTTGTGCGCCGCGCTCGGGAACGGCGCGTCGTAGGCGGCGCGCTCACCCTTGCTGAGCCGCCGCTTGGTGCCGGTGGCCACGATCCGGCCGACGGGCAGCACCGGAACATGCAGGGCGAAGGCCCGCCACGCCTTGAACGCCAGCGGGCTCGGCCGGTCGGCGGTCGGCAGGAAGCCGTTGGCGACCACGATCCGCGCGAACCGGTCGGGCTGCTCCGTGGCCAGCCGCAGCCCGAGCAGCGACCCCCAGTCCTGGCACACGAGCGTGATGTCGCGCAGGTCGAGGGCCACGAGCCACTCGGTCAGCCAGTCCATGTGCGCCTGGTAGGAGTAGTCGGCCACGGCACCGGGCTTGTCCGACCTGCCGAACCCGATCAGGTCGGGGGCGACGGCACGGTGCCCTGCGGCCGCGAAGACCGGGACCATGTGGCGGTAGAGGTAGCTCCAGGTGGGCTCGCCGTGGAGCATCAGCACCGGCGCGCCGTCGGCCGGCCCGGCCTCCACGTGGTGCATCCGCAGCCCGCCGCCCACCTCGGTGTAGCGCGGTGGGAAGTCGTAGTCGGGCAGGTCGCGGAAGCGTGCGTCGGGGGTGCGCAGGGCGGTCATGACCGCCAGTCTCGCAGCCCGCAGCCTCAGCCGATGCGATCGATCACCAGCGGGGAGGGGGTGTACGCCGTCCCGGCCGGCGCGACGTCGTAGCCACCCTCCAGCGAGGCCAGTGCTCGCTCGAAGCGGGCCGGCTCGTCGGTGTGGAGGGTCAGCAGCGGCTGACCCTCGGTGACCGTGTCACCGGGGCGGGCGTGCCAGACCACGCCGGCACCGGCCTGCACCGGGTCCTCCTTGCGCGCCCGGCCGGCGCCCAGCCGCCAGGCGGCCATCCCGACCGCCATGGCGTCGAGTCGGGTCAGCACGCCGGCGGCCGGGGCAGTGACGACGTGCTGCTCGCGCGCGGTCGTGAGGTCAGCGTCGGGGTCGCCGCCCTGGGCGCGGATCATCGCCTTCCAGCTGTCCATGGCCGACCCGTCGGCGAGCCGGTCGGCCGGGTCGACGTCGTCGCGCCCGGCGCCGGCCAGCATCTCGCGGGCCAGGGCCACGGTCAGCTCGACGACGTCGGCCGGACCACCGCCGGCGAGCACGTCCACCGACTCCGCGACCTCGAGCCCGTTGCCGGCGGTGAGGCCCAGCGGGGTGCTCATGTCGGTGAGCAGGGCCACCGTGTGCACGCCCGCGTCGGTGCCGAGCGCCACCATGGTCTCGGCGAGCTCGCGCGCGCGCTCGAGGTCCTTCATGAACGCGCCCGTGCCGACCTTGACGTCGAGCACCAGTGAACCGGTGCCCTCCGCGATCTTCTTGCTCATGATCGAGGAGGCGATGAGCGGGATCGCCTCCACCGTGCCGGTCACGTCACGCAGGGCGTAGAGCTTCTTGTCGGCCGGCGCCAGCCCGTCGCCGGCCGCGCAGACGACGGCGCCCACCGACTCCAGCTGCGCCAGCATCTCCTCGTTGGACAGGGCGGCGCGCCACCCGGGAATCGCCTCGAGCTTGTCGAGGGTGCCCCCGGTGTGGCCCAGCCCGCGGCCGGACAGCTGCGGCACCGCGACGCCGCAGGCCGCGACCAGCGGTGCCAGGGGCAGGGTGATCTTGTCGCCCACTCCCCCGGTGGAGTGCTTGTCGGCGGTCGGCCGCGACAGCGCGGAGAAGTCCATCCGCTCACCAGAGGCGATCATCGCGGCGGTCCACCGCCCGATCTCGGGCCGGGTCATGCCGTTGAGCAGGATGGCCATGGCCAGCGCCGACATCTGCTCCTCGGCCACCTCGCCCCGGGTGTAGGCACCGATCACCCAGTCGATCTGGCTCTCGGTGAGCTCGCCACCGTCGCGCTTGACCAGGATGACCTCGACCGCATCATGAACCGTCACCGGCTCAGGCTAACCAGGGTCGCGCCGTCACCGGTCTCCGAGGTCGTCGGCGCCGAACGCCTGGGGCAGCACCTCGGTCATCGCCAGCACGCCCTCCGGCGTCTGCACGAGCAGCTCGGGGCCCCCGTGCTCCCACAGCAGCTGCCGGCAGCGGCCGCAGGGCATGATCACCTCGCCCGCACCGTTGACGCAGACGAAGTGGGTCAGCCGGCCGCCCCCGCCCGCCACCAGCGCCGAGACGAGCCCGCACTCGGCGCACAGGGTCACGCCGTACGCGGCGTTCTCGACGTTGCACCCCACGACCACACGGCCGTCGTCGACGAGGGCGGCGGCTCCCACCGGGAAGCGGCTGTACGGCGCGTAGGCGCGGCGCGACACCTCGATCGCGGCGTCGTGCAGCGCGCTCCAGCTCACGGAGGTCTCGCTCACCGGTGACTCCTCTGCTCGGGCCTCCAGCCTCGCCCACCCGGCCCCCAGCCCAGCACGCGGGGTGGGACCGGATTGTCCCAACTCGATAACCCTTCCGCCGTGAGGTCGCGAGTCCGTTCCCCGACGCCGCTTCGTTCGGTACCGTCCGACGGTCGCCCCCAGAGCCGGGGGCAAGGACTTGGAGGCAACAGTGAAGAAGATGAGGAAGGTCGTCGTCGGCGGTGTCGCGGTGCTCGCGACGTCCCTGACGCTGGCAGCGTGCGGCGATGCCCCGGACGAGAGCTCCAACGGATCTGACGACACCACGAGTGGCTCGGGCGACGGGGCGAGCGACTTCCTCCCCTGCATCGTCTCCGACGCCGGTGGCTTCGACGACAAGTCGTTCAACCAGCTGGGCTTCGAGGGCGCCACCAAGGCCGCCGACGAGCTCGGCACCGAGCTGAACGCCGTGGAGTCCAACAGCGAGAACGACTACGGCCCCAACCTCGAGAGCCTCGTCGCCGAGGGCTGCGACACGATCGTCACCGTCGGCTTCGCGCTCGCCGCGGCGACCAAGGAGTCGGCTGCGGCCAACCCCGACATCGAGTACGTGCTCATCGACGACTCGGCCGACGGTGGTGACGACGGGGAGACCTTCGACGGGCAGGCCGACGTCGAGAACATCAAGCCGCTGCTCTACAACACCGCCGAGGCCGCCTTCCTGGCCGGCTACGCGGCCGCCGACTACAGCACGACCGGCGTGGTCGGCACCTATGGCGGCCTGGCCTTCCCGACCGTCACCATCTTCATGGACGGCTTCAAGCAGGGCGCCGAGTACTACGCCCAGGAGAAGGGCGAGGACATCAAGGTCGTCGGCTGGGACGGCGAGAACGGCTCGTTCACCGGTGGCTTCGAGGCCAACCAGGCGGCCACCAACACCGCCAAGCAGCTGCTCGACCAGGACGTCGACGTGATCCTCCCGGTCGGCGGCCCGATCTACCAGGGCGCGCTGACGGCGATCAACGACCAGGGCGGCGACGTGGCGATGATCGGTGTCGACGCCGACGTCTACGAGACCGACCCGAGCACCCAGGAGGTCATCCTGACCTCGGTCCTGAAGGGCATGGACGTCTCGACGTACGAGGCCGTGCTGGCCGCGGGCAACGAGGAGTTCGACTTCACGCCCTACATCGGCACCCTCGAGAACGACGGCGTGGGCCTCGCCCCGTTCCACAACTTCGAGGACAAGGTCTCCGACTCGCTCACCGGCGAGCTCGACGAGATCAAGGCCGGCATCATCGACGGCTCCATCACGGTGGAGTCCTACCTCACCCAGTGAGCTGACTCGGGGGGAGGCCGGCCCACGGTCGGCCTCCCCCTGTTGTCTGCCCACTGGTCGCCCCACCGGTTGCCCCGCCGCCCGCCCTGTCCTGGAGGCCGGACGGGAGCCCTCTCCTAGGATCACCCCATGCAGCTGGCCTTGCGCAACGTGACCAAGCGTTTCGGCACCCTGGTCGCCAACGACCGCATCTCCCTGACCGTCGAGCCCGGCGAGATCCACTGCCTGCTCGGCGAGAACGGTGCCGGCAAGTCCACGCTGATGAACGTGCTCTACGGGCTCTACCAGGCCGACGAGGGCGAGATCGTGCTCGACGGCCAGGTACGCCGCTTCTCCGGTCCCGGCGACGCGATCAGCGCCGGCATCGGCATGGTGCACCAGCACTTCATGCTGATCCCGGTGTTCACCGTCGCCGAGAACGTCATGCTCGGCAACGAGTCGACCGGCTTCGCCGGCTCCCTCGACCTCGAGTCGGCCCGCTCCCGGGTGCGCGAGATCTCCGAGCGCTTCGGCCTGGCGGTCGACCCCGACGCGGTCGTGGGCGACCTCCCCGTGGGCGTGCAGCAGCGGGTCGAGATCATCAAGGCCCTCTCCCGCGACGTGGAGGTCCTGGTCTTCGACGAGCCCACCGCGGTGCTCACCCCGCAGGAGACCGACGAGCTCATGCAGATCATGCGGCAGCTGCGCGAGACCGGCACCGCGATCGTCTTCATCACCCACAAGCTGCGCGAGGTGCGCGAGGTCGCCGACCGGATCACGGTGATCCGTCTGGGCAAGGTCGTCGGCGAGGCCGAGCCCACCGCCAGCAACGCCGAGCTCGCCTCCCTGATGGTCGGTCGACCGGTCGAGCTGATGGTGCACAAGGAACCGCCCACGCTCGGCGAGGACGCCCTGGTGGTCTCCGGCCTGACGGTCGCCGACGCCACCGGGCTGGTCCACGTCGACGACATCAGCTTCACGATCCGCGCCGGCGAGGTGCTGGCCGTCGCCGGCGTCCAGGGCAACGGCCAGACCGAGCTGACCGAGGCGCTGCTGGGGCTCCAGCACCACGTGCTGGGCTCGGCGCGCCTCGACGGCCAGGAGCTGGTCGGTCGGTCCGTGCGCCAGGTCCTCGACGCCGGGGTCGGCTTCGTCCCCGAGGACCGCCAGGTCGACGGGCTGGTCGGCTCCTTCACGATCGCCGAGAACCTCATGCTCGACCGCAGCTTCGGCGCCCCCTTCGTCCGCGGCGCCACCGTGCAGAAGTCCCGGTTGCAGACCTTCGCCGAGGAGAAGCTGGCCGAGTACGACATCCGGGCGCCCGGGGTGCACACCCAGGCCGCCAACCTGTCCGGTGGCAACCAGCAGAAGGTGGTCGTGGCCCGCGAGCTGTCCCGCGAGCTGCGCCTGCTCGTGGCGGCCCAGCCCACCCGCGGGGTCGACGTCGGCTCCATCGAGTTCATCCACAAGCAGGTGATCGCCACCCGCGACTCGGGGGTGCCCGTGCTCGTGGTCTCCACCGAGCTCGACGAGGTGGAGGCCCTGGCCGATCGGATCATGGTGCTCTACCGCGGTCGGATCGTCGGGATCGTGCCGGGCGACACCCCCCGAGAGGTGCTGGGCCTGATGATGACCGGCGAACGACCGAGCGGAGCCGTCGCGTGACGCCCCCCGAGACCCCGTCCGAGCGGCCCTCCGAGCGACCCTCCGACCGACCGGGCGAGCAGCCCGCCGAGGTCGACCTCGAGGCCCAGGGCTCGCCCCCGCCCGAGGACGAGGACGCCCCCCGCCCCGCCGACGACGGGCACTGGCACCACGTCTGGCGCTCGATCACCACCGGCAACGCGACGGTCGCCCTCGGGGCGATCTTCCTCGCGATGGTGGTCGGCTCGCTGCTGATCCTGCTGACCGACGACGACGTGCGCGAGTCTGCCTCCTACATCACCGCGCGGCCCGCTGACTTCTTCCAGGCGTCCTGGAACGCCATCTCCGGGGCCTACACCGCCCTGTTCCGCGGCTCGATCTACAACACCCGGGTCGACGACTTCCCGACCGCCATCCGCCCCCTCACCGAGACCCTGAAGTTCGCCGGGCCGCTGATCGCGGCCGGGCTGGGCGTGGGGCTGGCCTTCCGGGCCGGCATGTTCAACATCGGTGGTCGTGGCCAGATGCTGCTGGCCGGCGCGGCGGCGGGCTGGATCGCCATCAACGTCGACCTCCCGTTCCCGCTGCACCTGGCGCTGGCGATCGCCGCCGGCATGCTGGCGGGGGCGCTGTGGGCCGGTCTGGCCGGGCTGCTCAAGGCCCGCACCGGGGCCCACGAGGTGATCGTCACGATCATGCTCAACTACGTCGGCTTCTACCTCGTCTTCTACGCCCTCACCAAGCAGGGCATCCTGCAGGCACCCGGCTCGGTCAACCCCAAGTCGTTGCCGATGCAGTCCAGCGCAGTGATGCCGAAGATCGTGGGCGACCGCTACAACCTGCACCTCGGGTTCGTGCTCGCGCTGGTCGCCGTGGTCATCGTGTGGTGGCTGCTCAACCGCTCGGCCCTCGGCTACCGCTTCCGGGCCGTCGGCGAGAACCCCCACGCTGCGCGCACCGCCGGCATCGACGTGGGCCGCACGTACGTGGTCGCGATGCTGATCGCCGGGGCGCTGGTGGGGCTCGCGGGCACCAACCAGGTGCTCGGCACCGTGACCAACGGCGTCACCGTCGACCTCGACGCCAGCATCGGCTTCGACGCGATCACGGTCGCGCTGCTCGGCCGCTCCCACCCGTTCGGCATCCTCGGCGCGGGCCTGCTGTTCGGAGCGTTCAAGGCGGGCGGCTTCTCGATGCAGGCCTCCGAGGGCATCCCGGTCGACATCGTCCTGGTCATCCAGTCGCTCATCGTCTTGTTCATCGCCGCCCCGCCGCTGATCCGGGCCATCTTCCGGCTGCCCGCCAAGGAGGCGAAGTGACCCAGACGACGAACCCCACCAGCGGGGCCGCACCCGGGGGGGCGGTCCCCGACCAGCCGACCTCGATCACGCTCCTCAGCCCCAAGGTCCCCGTGCTGCTGGGGGTCATCACCGTGGCGCTCGGCGCCGCCGTCCTCCTGGGTTCCCAGTCCGGTGAGACGACGTTCCGGCTCGCCACGCGCAACGACCTGTTCCCGCTGCCCGCCGTCACGGTCCCCTCCGAGGGCACCGCCCTGCTCGCGGTCGCCGTCCTCGCCGTGTGCACCGCGGAGTCCGCTCGCCGCTACCTCGCGAAGCGACGTACGCCGCTGTGGCTCTCCTCCCTCTTCGCCGTGGTCGGCCTGGTGGGCTTCCTCAGCTGGGCGGCCTCGGGCGGCACCATCCCCGTGGTCGGGCTGCTGGCCGCCTCGCTCGCCCTGGCCGTTCCGCTGGTCTTCGGCGCGCTCGGCGGAGTGCTGGGCGAACGCGCCGGCGTCGTCAACATCGCCATCGACGGCCAGCTGCTCGCCGGCGCCTTCGCGGCCGCGATCATCGGGTCGGTCACCGGGTCGCCCTGGGCCGGCGTCCTGGGCGCGATGCTGGCCGGCGCGCTCGTCGCGCTGATCCTGGCCGTCTTCGCGATCACCTACTTCGTCGACCAGGTCATCGTCGGCGTGGTGCTCAACGTGCTGGTCATCGGCGTCACCAGCTTCCTGTTCTCCCAGGTCCTGGCCCCCAACGCCGCCAACCTGAACTCCCCGCCCCGGCTCAGCGGTGTCGCCGTGCCGGTCCTCTCGGAGATCCCGCTCCTCGGGCCGATCTTCTTCCGGCAGTCGCCGATCGTCTACCTCCTGTACGTCGCCGTCGTGGCCGTCACGTGGGCGCTCTACCGCACCCGGTGGGGTCTGCGCGTGCGAGCGGTCGGCGAGCACCCCAAGGCAGCCGACACGGTCGGCATCAACGTCAACCGCACCCGCTACCGCACCGTGCTGCTCGCCGGGGCGATCGCCGGAGCGGGCGGCGCCTTCTACACGCTGGTCTCGGTGCCGGCCTTCAACCGCGAGATGACCGGCGGAGCGGGTTACATCGCCCTCGCCGCGGTCATCTTCGGCAAGTGGGACCCGATCCGCGCGACGCTGGCGGCGCTGCTGTTCGGGTTCGCCTCCAGCCTGCAGGGTGTGCTGTCCGTGCTGGGCTCGCCCGTGCCGAGCCAGTTCATGCTGATGCTGCCCTACGTCGTCACGATCTTCGCCGTCGCCGGGCTGGTGGGTGGCTCGAGACCACCTGCGGCGGTCGGCAAGCCCTACCGCAAGGGCTAGGCACGGCACGGGCCGCTCGGGCCCGGCCGGTCAGCGGCGTACGCCCGCGTCGCGGTGGGGCGCCTCGCGCACGGCCACCTCGGCCAGCACCCGGGCGCCGATGCCGATCGCGCGCTCGTCGACGACGAGGTTGCCCTGGTGGAGGTCGTACGTCGGCCCGCCGGGGCTGCGCGTGCCGAGCCGGGCCATGGCGCCGGGGACCTGCTCGAGGTACCAGCCGTAGTCCTCGCCGCCCAGGCTCTGCGGCACGCTGACCTGGCCGTGGGCGCCCAGCACCTCGTGGACGGCGGAGGCGAGCACGGCGTTGGCGGCGGGCTCGTTGACCACCGGGGGGACGCCGCGCTGGTAGTCGACGATCGCGTTGACGCCGTACGGGCGGACGATCTCGAGGATCGCCTCGCGGATGATCGGCTCGCACTCCGCCCACGCGACCGCGTCGAGGATGCGCACGGTGCCGGCGACCAGGCCGGTGCCGGGGATGACGTTGACGGCGGAGCCGGCGCGCAGGACGCCCCAGACCACGCTCACCCCGGCGCGGGGGTCCATCCGACGGCTGATCACGGCGGGCAGCTCGGTGGTGACCTTGGCCAGCGCGAAGGTCAGGTCGCCGGTCAGGTGGGGTCGCGAGGTGTGGCCGCCGGTGCCCTCCAGGCGGACCTCGATCTTGTCGGCCGCGCTGGTCAGCGCCCCGGCCCGCAGCCCGACGCGGCCGACGTCGACGCCGGGGTCGCAGTGCAGCGCGAAGATCCGGTCGACGCCGTCGAGCACGTCGTGGGCGACCAGGTGGACCGCTCCCCCGGGCATCACCTCCTCCGCGGGCTGGAAGAGCAGGCGTACGCCGCGGCGCAGCCCACCGCGGTCGTGGACCTCCGCGAGGGCCAGCGCGGCGCCCAGGAGCGCGGTGGTGTGGACGTCGTGGCCGCAGGCATGGGCGACGCCCTCGGTGCGGCTGGCCCACGGCTCGCCGGTGACCTCCTGGACCGGCAGCGCGTCCATGTCGGCCCGCAGCGCGACCAGGCCCTGCCCGTCCGGGCCCTCGCCCGCCACGGGGCCCAGGTCGGCGACCACCCCGGTGCCGGGCAGCCGACGTACCCGCCAGCCGGCCGCCTCGATGCGGCCCGCGACCAGCTCGGTCGTGCGGGTCTCGGCCCACGAGAGCTCGGGGTGCTGGTGGATGTCGCGGCGCAGCTCGACCAGCTCGTCGTCGTACTTGTCGACGACCTGGCGGATGAGCTGGGACGGTGCGGGCAGGTCGGACATCAGGGTCCCAGCCTATCGCTCCGGCTGCGCCGGCCCCGGGGGCGGCTCAGCGCTGGCGGAGGCGGGCGTTGGCCTGACGCAGGCGGACCACCTCCTGCTCGAGCTCGAGGACCTGGGCGATGCCGGCGAGGTTGAGGCCCTCCGCGAGCAGCGTGCGGATCCGGTGGAGCCGTTCGATGTCGGCCGGGCTGTAGCGACGGCTGCCGCCGGCACTGCGGTCGGGGTCGACCAGGCCACGACGCTCGTAGACGCGGAGGTTCTGGATCTCCATCGAGACCATCTCCGCCGCCACCGAGATGGCGTAGACGCCTCGGGCCTGGCTGCTCATGGCTCCAGGCTAGCGCGGACCTGACATTGCCGGTTGTCATTTGCTGATTCTTGGGCTACAACATACCTGTATCCACTGATACAGATCCGGCGCTCCGGGCGCCGGCACGAGGAAAGAGAACAGAGAGCAAGGAGGAGAGCCATGCTGCTGCGCACCACCGACCCGTTCCGCGACTTCGACCGACTGACCGCCCAGCTCATGGGCGGCGCGATGGGCACCACCAACCGACCCGCGGTGATGCCGATGGACGCCTGGCGCGAGGGCGACCGCTTCGTGATCGAGCTGGACCTCCCCGGGGTCAGCCGTGAGTCCATCGACCTCGACGTCGAGCGCAACGTGCTGACCGTCCGGGCCGAGCGCGTCGCGCGCAACGGCGACTGGGAGTCGCTGGCCGCCGAGCGTCCCCGCGGCGTCTTCAGCCGCCAGCTCGTGCTGGGCGACAACCTCGACCTCGACCGGATCGAGGCCGGCTACGAGGGCGGCGTCCTGCGCCTGGTCGTGCCCGTGGCCGAGAAGGCCAAGCCCCGCAAGATCGAGATCAGCGGCGAGTCCGCCGACGACAAGACCGCGATCGGGGCCTGACCCGCCCCACCGCGCTCCGGACTCACGCAGACCCCGGGGCAGGGCCCGGGCGACCACGCGGTCGCCCGGGCCCTTCGCGTCGCCGTGACCTCCTGATCTCGTGGTCTCAGCGGCTCTCGAGCACCCGGGCGAGGGTGGTGTGTCCCCGTGTCTCAGCGTGTCTGAGTGCGGTGACTCCGTCTTTGTCGGGAATGGTCGGGTCGGCGCCGGCGGCGAGCAGGAGGCCGACGATCTGCTGATGGTCCTGGCCTCCGTCGCCGAGGATGACGGCCTCGAGGAGCGCGGTCCAGCCGAGCCGGTTGACGTGGTCGACGTCGATGTCCGTCTTCAGCACCCGGCGCACGTAATCGACGTGACCCCGTTCGCTGGCGGGGATGAGCGAGGTGCCGCCGTACCGGTTGAGGAGCCGCAGGTCGGGTCTCGCGGGGAGCAGCGCCTCGAGCATCGGCACGCTGCCTGTGACACCCGTGACCAGCCACGGTGTGTCGTGCTGGTGGTCCACGGCATCGGGGTCGGCACCCAGGGCGACGAGGAGCCGGGCGACATCGACGCGATCTTCGGTGACGGCCAGCAGCAGGGGCGTGCGCTGGAGTGCGTCGCGGGTCTCGATGTCCGCGCCCGCCCGCAGGGCACGAGCGGCAGCGTCGGCGTCACCTCGCTGCGCCGCACTGAGGAGTGCGGCGTTCGGGCGAGTGCTGTCGGCCGGGTCGAGAGCGGCGCGCAGCACGGTTTCCAGGGCGGGGTAGCGCCGTTGTCCGGCCATCTCCAACGCAGTGAGGCCCTCGTTGCCGGACGGGCGGCCAAGCTCGACGCCCCCCGCCACCAGGACCCGCACGGTGTCGACGTAGTCGGTGGTGTCCTCGCCCAGCCAGACCGCCTCATGAACCGCCTGGTAGCCGATCCGATTCACGTGGTCGCGGTCGATGCCTTCCTGCAGCAGGCGCCCGACGACCAGGGAGTGCCCCCGTTCAGCCGCGCGGATCAGGCCGGTGCCGTTCCAGCTGTCCTTGTCGTTCACCCGCGCTCCGTGCGCGAGGGTCAGGTCGAGCAGGTCCGTGTAGCCCTCACTGGTCGCGATCAGGTACGCCGACTGCTGAGTATCGTCCTTGTCGTTCACGTCCGCGCCACGCTTCACCAGCGCCGCTGCCCGGTCCACGTCGTTGGCCCAGGCGGCCCTACGCAACCGCTCATCGAGCGCAGTCTGCTCTGCCTCGCTGCGGATCGTAGGCGTCGCCATGGGCTCGCTACTCGGCTCCGGGACACCGTCGGGATCGGTCGAGGCCGCGGAGGGCGTGGGCCGGGCCGACGCGTCGTCGGACTGTGGCACCGCCCCGCCGCATCCCGTCAGGGCAGCGACGGCAGCGGTGCCGGCCGCCGAACGGAAGAGGGTGCCCCAGCTCATCAGGTCCTCAGTGTCCCCGATCGTGGCTCTCGTTTCGACCGGCGTCTCGGTAGGAGCCTGGGCAGGCTCTCTACGTGCGCATCGGGTACGTCGCCCCGGCGGCGTGGACCTGGTGGTGGTGGAACGGGCACAGCAGGGCGGCGAGCTCGGTGTCGGTCGGGCCGCCGTGGCCCCAGGGGTCGGTGTGGTGGACGTGGCAGAACGCGCCGAGGACGTCGCAGCCGACGTGCTGGCAGGTCTTCTGCTCCACGATCAGCGCCAGGCGCTGGGCCTCGGTGTGCAGACGGGTGCTGCGGCCCAGGTCGAGCACGTGGCTCTTGGTGTCCAGGACCGCGGGGTAGAGCCGCGCCTCGCACGCCCACCGGCGCAGCTGGCCCGGCGAGATCGCGACGCCGGTGTCGAGGTGGGCCGCCTTGTAGGCGCCGCTCAGGGTCTCGTGGTCGGCGGTGACGATGATCGAGGCCGTCAGCCCACCGAGCTTGGGGAGCTGATCGCGGGGGTAGCGCTCGACGAGGCTGCAGAACGCCTGACCGAGCTTTTCCGGGGTGGGCTTCTCGAAGTGGTAGGAGCCGGCCCCCTCGGTCGCCCGCACGTGCTTGGGCGCGGAGAACCCGTGCAGCATCTTGCGCAGCATCGAGCCCTGCGCCACCGGCATCGTGAAGTGGCCATGGGTCAGGCCTTCCCCGTCGTCCCACATCCGCATCGCGGTCCGCTTGCGAGCGCGGGCTTCTTGGGCCTCCAGCAGCCGGGCCTCGTGCTCGTCGGCACCGTCGGGGTCGACCACCTCGAGCACCCGTCGACCCAGCGTGGCGAGAGCGTGCGCGTCGTGGTCGCCGGCCAGACCGAGCAGGTGCTTCTCGGCCAGGTCACGGTGGTGGGCGTGCTCGCCGACCAGCTCGTCGACCGCACGGCCGATCACCACCGCCTGCTCGGGATGGACCTCGCCACGGGCCATCGCCTCGCGGGTCTGCTCGTGCGCGGCCACGGTGTGGGCCACGCGCACCTGACGCGCAGCCTCGGCCCGGGTCTGCCGGGTGACGCGCGACAGCCACGCGACCAGCGAGCGCGCCCCGAGGTCGCCGGCGAGGTCGAGGGTCTCGGCCTGGCCCAGGGCACGCGACTCGAGCTCACCCAACCGCCCCAGTGCTCCCACGAGACGGGTGACCACCTGCGTCGTCTGCGCCTTGTCGAGCGACCAGGTCGGCGCCTCGGTCACCTCGTCGAGACCGGCCTCCAGGTCATCGAGGAAGGCCAGGATCGGGTGTGCCGATCCGGAGTCTCCGAGGTGCCTGCTCATAGGTCAACCCAAGCACTGGCCACCGACAGTCTTGGCCGAGAATCCCGCTCAACCACAGGCTTTGCAGAAGAAAGTTCGAAACAATAAAACCGCCCCGGACAGATCGACTCAGACGTCGATGTAGACGTCGTCGCCCTCCACCGTCACCGGGTACGTCGTCAGCGACGCCGGCTTGCGGCCCATCGCGATCAACCGGCGAGACCAGCGAGGCATGTCCCTGCCGGCGAAGCCGGGCGTCCAGTCCAGGTTGTCACCCGAGGCCAGGTCGAAGCGGGAGCTGTGCCACGGGCAGACGACCTGACCGTCGTCGTAGCTCAGGCCGCCCGGCCCCTTCGTGAGGGAGAAGCCCAGGTGCGGGCAGCGGTTGCGGGCCGCGCACAACGAGCCCCCGGCGATGCCGACCACCACGGCTGTGCCCCCGGCGTCCACCGCGTGCAGCTGTCCGTCGGCGAGGTCCGCCGCACTACCGATCCTGACTCGACCTGACATGTCACGTCTCCTCGCCGGGCTCCTGGCTCCGTTCTACCAGGGCAGGGCCCCTGGCGACACCGTGGCGCGTGCCACCGGGACCCTCCGGCGACCGCCTGCACCGCGTGAGAGGGTGCCGGGATGACGGCTGGAGCAGCCGGGCGTCGCGACGCGGTGCTCGAGACGCCGCGCCTGCTGCTCAGGCCGTGGCGCGTGGCCGAGGCCGTCGTCCAGCACGAGCTGTGGACCGAACGTGATCCACGGGTGCCGCCGCACCGCCGGATCGACGCCGACGGACGCCCCACCGTGGCCGACCTCGAGGAGTCGATCCGCAGCGACAACCAGCCGGCGTCGTACGGGTTGCTGGCGGTCGAGCGGAAGTCCGAGGGCGACGTCATCGGCTACTGCGGGCTGGTCGTCAGCGGGGCAGGGGCGGTCGGCGAGCCGGAGCTGGCCTTCGAGCTGCTGCGCCGGGTCTGGGGTCACGGTTACGCGACCGAGGCCTCGTGGTCGGTGCTCGACTGGGCCAGGTCGTCCGGTTGCGAGCGCGTGTGGGCCACGGTCTGGGACTGGAACACCGCTTCTCGACGCGTGCTGGCCAAGGTCGGGTTCACCGAGACCGGGGTGGCCGAGGTGGACCAGGTCCACGGGACCAGCCTGGTCACCGTGCGATCGCTCTGACTACGCGTCGTAGGCCGCGACGATGCGGTCGGCGGCCACGGTGGCGGGCAGGTCTCCGGCGAGCACCTCGGCCCGGACGTCGTCTCGGATGGCGCGGACCCCGGGCGAGTGCCGCAGCCGCTGCTCGAGCTCGTCGCGGACCAGGGCCCAGGTGAAGTCGAGCTGCTGCTCGGCGCGCTTGCGGTGCAGCCCGTCGGGGCCGAGGTGCTCGCGGTGGGCGAGCACCCGCTCCCACAGGTCGTCGATGCCGATCTCGTGCAGCGCCGAGCAGGTCACCACCGGCGGCGCCCACTCGCCCTTGCCGCGCACCATCCGCAGCGCGCCGGCGAGGTCGCGAGCAGCGGCGCGGGCCTCGCCCTCGCGGTCGCCGTCGGCCTTGTTGACCGCGATCACGTCGGCGATCTCGAGGATGCCCTTCTTGATGCCCTGGAGCTGGTCGCCGGTGCGGGCCAGGGTGAGGAAGAGGAACGTGTCGACCATGCCCGCCACGGTGACCTCCGACTGGCCGACGCCCACGGTCTCGACCAGCACCACGTCGTGGCCGGCGGCCTCGAGGACCGCCATCGCCTGCACGGTCGCTCGCGCGACCCCGCCGAGGGTGCCGGCCGACGGGCTGGGCCGGATGTAGGCCCGGGGGTCGGTCGAGAGGCGCGACATGCGGGTCTTGTCGCCGAGCACGGAGCCGCCGGTGCGGACGCTCGACGGGTCGACGGCGAGCACGCCCACCCGGTGTCCGGCAGCGGTGAGCCGGGTGCCGAGGGCCTCGATGAACGTCGACTTGCCGACGCCCGGGACGCCCGAGATGCCCACGCGGACGGCGTTCCCCTCCCCCGACAGCTCGGTGAGGAGCTCGCGGGCCGCGGTGCGGTGCTCCCGCTTGCTCGACTCGACGAGCGTGATCGCACGCGAGACGTCAGCGCGGCGGCCGGCGCGGATGCCCGCGGCGAGGGCGTCGACGTCAGGCACGGGTGGTTTCGTGGCTCGTCGCTGGCGCTCCTCGCACCTCAACCACCGGAGGCCCCGAGCACGTCAGCCGGCATCAGTGTCCGAGCTGCTCGCGCAGCTTGGCCAGCAGGTCGAGCGCCGACTCGGCGATGACCGTGCCGGGCTGGAAGACCGCGGCGGCGCCCATCTCGACCAGCGTCGGTACGTCGTCGGGTGGGATCACGCCGCCGATGACCGTCATGATGTCGGGCCGACCCTGCTCCTCCAGCGCCGACTTGAGCGCCGGCAGCAGCGCCAGGTGGCCCGCGGCCAGCGAGCTGACCCCGACGATGTGCACGTCGGCGTCGATCGCCTGCTGGGCGACCTCCTCGGGCGTGGAGAACAGCGGGCCCACGTCGACGTCGAAGCCCATGTCGGCGAAGGCCGAGACCACGACCTTCTGGCCCCGGTCGTGACCGTCCTGGCCCATCTTCGCGACCAGGATGCGCGGACGGCGTCCCTCCGCCTCCTCGAACTCGTCGGTGGCGTCGCGGACCTGTTGCACCAGCGTGCTGCCGGAGGCGGCGGACTCGTCGCGGAACACGCCGCTGATCGTACGGATCACCGCCTGGTGCCGCCCGTAGACCTTCTCCAGGGCCTCGGAGATCTCCCCGACCGTGGCCTTCGCGTGAGCGGCCTTGACGGCCAGCCCGAGCAGGTTGCCGTCGAGCGAGCCGTGCGAGGCGCCGCGCTCCGCGGAGTTGGTCAGCGCCTCCAGCGCGCTGCGTACGTCGTCGTCGTGACGCTCCTCGCGCAGCCGCTCGAGCTTGGCCATCTGCTGGCGGTAGACGTCGTCGTTGTCGACCCGCAGCACGTCGAGCTTGTCCTCGGCCGCGAGCCGGTAGGTGTTGACCCCGATGACCTTCTGGGCGCCGGAGTCGATCCTGGCCTGGGTGCGGGCGGCGGCCTCCTCGATGCGCATCTTCGGGATGCCCTGCTCGATCGCCTGGGCCATGCCACCGGCGGCCTCGGCCTCCTGGATGTGGCCCCAGGCCCGCTCGGCGAGGTCGTGGGTGAGCCGCTCGACGTAGTAGGAACCCGCCCACGGGTCGATCGTGCCGGTGGTGCCGCTCTCCTGCTGCAGGAGCAGCTGGGTGTTGCGGGCGATCCGGGCCGAGAAGTCGGTCGGCAGCGCGATCGCCTCGTCGAGGGCGTTGGTGTGCAGCGACTGGGTGTGGCCCTGCGTCGAGGCCATCGCCTCGATGCAGGTGCGACCGACGTTGTTGTAGACGTCCTGGGCGGTCAGCGACCAGCCGCTGGTCTGGCTGTGGGTGCGCAGGCTGAGCGACTTGGGGTTCTTCGGGTCGAAGTCGCGCACCATCCGCGCCCAGAGGGCTCGCGCGGCGCGCAGCTTGGCGACCTCCATGAAGAAGTTCATCCCGATCGCCCAGAAGAACGACAGGCGCGGCGCGAAGGCGTCGATGTCGAGCCCCGCGTCGAGCCCGGCCCGGATGTACTCGACCCCGTCGGCCAGCGTGTAGGCGAGCTCGAGGTCCTGCGTCGCGCCGGCCTCCTGGATGTGGTAACCGGAGATCGAGATCGAGTTGAAGCGCGGCATCTTCTCGGCGGTGAAGCTGAAGATGTCGGAGATGATCCGCATGCTCGGCGACGGCGGGTAGATGTAGGTGTTGCGGACCATGAACTCCTTGAGGATGTCGTTCTGGATCGTCCCCGCGAGCAGCGAAGGCTTCACCCCCTGCTCCTCCGCGGCCGCGATGTAGAGCGCGAGCACCGGCAGGACGGCGCCGTTCATGGTCATCGACACCGACATCTCGTCGAGCGGGATGCCGTCGAAGAGCGTGCGCGCGTCGTAGATCGAGTCGATCGCCACCCCGGCCATCCCGACGTCGCCGCGGACCCGCGGGTGGTCAGAGTCGTAGCCGCGGTGGGTGGCCAGGTCGAAGGCGACCGAGAGACCCTTCTGACCGGCCGCGAGGTTGCGGCGGTAGAAGGCGTTGGAGGCCTCGGCCGTGGAGAAGCCGGCGTACTGCCGCACCGTCCAGGGCTGCGTGGTGTACATCGTCGGGTAGGGCCCGCGCAGGAACGGGCTGAGCCCCGGCCAGGTGTCGAGCGCATCAAGGCCCTCGAGGTGCTCGGGCCCGTAGACCGGCAGGATGCCGATGCCCTCGGGCGAGGCCCACGCCTCCGCCCCGCCCCCGGTGGTCGAGCCGCCCCCGGTGGTCGAGCGGCCGTCGGTGGTCGAGCTTGCCGAGACCTCGCTCAGCGGCAGGCCGGCAAAGCTCTTCGGGACGGTCATGACAGCTTCTCCCTCGTCCGGGTCAAGAAGTCCAAGGCGTCGACACCCGTCGCGCAGGCGTCGTCGCTGTAGTCGGCGGGCTTGCCCGCGACCACCACGTGGGTCGCACCGGCCTCGCGCAGCGCGGCGGCCGCCTCGCGCCCCCACTCGGCGTACGCCGGGTCGGAGCCGGCCAGGCAGACGACCGGGTGGCCGTCGTACGCCGCAACGAGCTCGTCGACGCCGGCCGTCGCCCCGGCGACGTCGACCGCGACGCCTCCGGCCGCGAGCAGGTTGGTGGCGAAGGTCGCGCGCGCCGTGTGGGCGGCAACCGGTCCGAGCGTGGCCAGGAAGACCCGCCCGGCCGGGGGGTCGTCGCGCATCGCCTCGAAGCTCGCGCCGTAGCGACGCACGGTCTCGGCGGCTCCGCCGGTCGGCTCGCGCTCGGGGAGCTCCTCGGCGAGGTTCGGGAACTCGGTGAGGCCGGTGATCGGGCGCTCGCGGCGGGCGATCTCCGCCTCGCGGCGGGCGACCACCTCGGCGACCCGGGCCTCGAAGCCCGCGCCGACCCCGCCGTCCTCCTCGATCCGTCCGAGCTCGGCCCACCCCGCGGCGGCGAGGTCGTCGGTGAGCTTCTCCAGCGCGAAGGCCCCGCCACCGGGGTCGGTCACCTTGGCCAGGTGCGACTCGTGCATCAGCAGCGCGCTGGTGTTGCGCGCCACCCGGCGTCCGAGCGTCTCCGGGCGACCGAGCGGGCTGTCGAACGGCAGCACCGTGACGGCGTCGGCGCCCCCGACACCGGCGGCGAAGGAGGCGACGGTGGTGCGCAGCATGTTCACGTAGGGGTCGTACCTGCTCATCATCGGACGGCTCGTCACGACGTGCTGGCGCTGCGCGTGGTCACCCTCGGCCTCGCTGAGCTCGAGCACCCGCCGCCACAGCCGGCGCGCCGCGCGCAGCTTGGCCATCGTCGGGAACTGCTCGTCGGTGGCGGCGTAGCGGAACTCGATGAGCCCGGCGGCCTCGTCGACGGAGAAGCCGGCTCCGGTGAGCTCGCGCAGGTACGCCGCAGCGGTGGCCATCGACCAGCCGAGCTCCTGGGCGTCGGACGCCCCGAGGTCGTGCGCGGTCGTCGCGTCGACGACGACCCCGAGCACCCCGGCGTCACGAGCCAGGCCGGCCACCTCGGCGACACTGTCGCCACGGCCACCCAGGTTGGTCCCGTCGGCCGGCGTGGTGTCGCCCAGCACCTCCAGGAAGGCGCGGGCCACGGCAGCCTGGGCAGCCGGGTCGCCGGCTGGAGCATCGAGCACCACCGGCGCGAGGTCGAGCAGGACGCCGTCGAGCGTGGCGGCGAGGTCGGTGTCGGCGTCGACCTCGAGCCAGAGCGAGGTCACGCCGCCGTCGAGGTCGACCAGCGCGGTCTCGTTGAGCGCCTTCGCGTCAGCGCCCCCGACATGGGCGCGGATGTCCCACTCCCCCGACCGCGTCGGTCGTCCCTCGGTCTGCACCTGGTCGAGCATCTCGGGGCTGCCGATCGGAGCCACCTCGATGTCGTCGAGGGTGGTGCGCGTGAGCTTCTGCCAGACCAGGTCGTCGGCGTCGTCGTCCTTCATCCGCCGGGCCTTGCGGAGCACGCCGGCCGCCGCGGCCTCCCAGTCGGCGCGGGTGCTGCGGTCGTCGGCGGCGGCGAGCCGCAGGGTGCCCTGTGCGGGCTCGAGCTCGGTGGGCTCGTCGAGCCCACCCTCCACGCTGCCGTCAACGGTCATGGTCCGCACCCTAGAAGGCGCGGCCGCCGGTCTCCACCAGGTGTGAGGTTTCGGACTCGGTCGACGATGCGTTCGTGGTCATCCACCCCTCACGCTCGACCAGGTTCTCGAGGTCGGCGGAGCGTGCTCGATCGGAACGACGACCCGTGGCCAGGGCGCCTACCCGCCCGTGCTGAGCGGGCCGGGCTACGGGACCACGATCTGCTGCAACGCCCAGCGGTTGCCGTCGGGATCGGCGAAGCGCACGAACCGCCCCCACGGCTGGTCGTCGACGCCCTCGCACTCGATGCCACGGCCGCGCAGGTCGGCCAGCGCGGTGTCGGCATCGGCCACCACGGCCTGCAGGTTGTCGAGCGAGCCCGGCGCCATCTCCGTGATGCCCCGCCCGACCGCGATCGAGCACGCCGAGCCCGGCGGGGTCAGCTGCACGAACCGGAGGTCCTCGCTGATCGTGTGGTCGTGGTCGGCCACGAACCCCGCGCGGACGTAGAACTCCTTGGCCCGGTCGACATCGGTCACCGGGACCATCACCAGCTCCAGCTTGAGGTCCATGCCGGCCACGCTAGGCCTCATCGGCTCGGGTCGCGACCCCGTTGTTCCCACGTCTTCCCGGTGGCCTGTATCACGCCGCACGGTGGCCGCTCCTCCTCCTCGTACGGGTCGGTGCCCCCCTGGACCGACGTGATCCGAGAGAGCAGGAGAAGCAGATGACCGACATCCACACCCACCGGGGCCCGCGAGCAGGCTTGAGGAAGCGACTGATCCTCATCGCCGGAGCCGCCACCGTCGCCGTCGCCTGGGGCGTGCCCAGCGAGGCGGCCAAGCTGATCAACGGCAACCAGCTCAAGAACAACTCCGTGACCAGCAAGAAGATCAAGAACAACAACCTCACCGGCAAGGACGTCAAGAACGACTCCCTCAAGGGCGCCGACATCAAGGAGAGCTCGCTCAAGGGCCTGCTGCGCCCCGGCGACATCGCCGCGTACGGCAACGCGATCGATGCGTTCATCGACGACTTCACCTCGGCGGCGTTCACGCCCCTGGTCTCCACCTCCTTCACCGCACCCACCGACGGCGTCCTGCACATCACCGGCGCGGTCTCGGCCGAGGACGACGGGAGCCTCGCGGGTGACGGGCGTCTGCTCTACCGGCTGAGGCTCGACGGCACGCCGCTGACCTCGGAGGTCTTCGCCCACGAGCTCGACTACCCCGGCTCCGGCGCGGGCGACTCCGGCGCCGCGACCGGTGTGGTCCCGGTGACCGCCGGCCCGCACACGGTGCACCTCGACGGCCGCGAGTTCGGCACCGGCAGCTTCATCACCGGCCGCGAGGTCTCGGTGATCTTCCTGCCCAGCGGCAGCGGCTTCACCCCGCCGGTCAAGCAACGCAACCACCGCCAGTAGGGGACGCTCCCTCCGACACCGGGGTCGTGTGCCCGGGACCGAGCCATCGGCCGGTCCCAGGCACCCGACCCCGTCAAGCGCGACTACCCGGGTGACGGCGGAGGCGACAGCGGCGCAGCGACCGGCGTCGTGCCGGTCACCCCGGGAGCCCACACCGTGCACCTCGACGGCCAGGAGATCGGCACCGGCAGCTTCATCACCGGCCGCGAGGTCTCGGTGATCTTCCTGCCCAGCGGCAGCGGCTTCACCCCGCCGGTCAAGCAACGCAACCACCGCCAGGAGGGCAGTGACACCCCGGCGACGCACTCAGGCCGACACCAGGGGGCGGATGTTCTGGTTGCCGGCGAAGACGTTGCGCGGGTCGTACTCGCCCTTGATCTGGGCCAGCCGGTGGTACTTCTCCTCACCGAACGCCGCCTTGATCCGGTCGACCCCCTCCTCTCCGATGAAGTTCAGGTAGACCCCGCCGCTCGTGTACGGCGCGATGGCCGCGCGGTAGTCGCGGACCCACGCGATGTTGGCGGCGTCGTCGCCGGCCTCGGTCCAGGTCGCGAAGGGGTGGCTCACCCATCGGGCCGCGCGCTGGTTGAGCGGGGTGGAGTCGTCGTCCATCCGCGCCAACGCCCCGCCCCACGGCACCAGCAGGTGCTGGGTCAAGGGTGAGGCCCGGCGCTCCCCGTGCTCGAGGAAGACACCGAGCGCCTCGTCGGTGACGGCGTCGTGGTAGTCGGCGCTCCAGTACTGCCGCATCCCTGGCGGGTCGTCGATCATCGACTGCAGACCGGCGTAGGGCATCGGCCCGACCAGGTCGACCTCGGGCCCGAGGTCGCGCATCGTGGAGACGAGGTCGCTCCCGGCGTCGTGGTCGCCGTTCCACATGACTGCGACGCCGACGCCCGGCTGCTCGCGCAGGTGGGCCGGCACGAACTCCTCGGGTGGCGCGTTCAGCAACACCATCGCGCTGCCCAGCTCCTCAGGAGCGGCCTCCGCCCAGTCCCGGTACGCGGGCGCCACGTCGGCCGCCCGCGCGAGGGGCCAGAGCAGGAGCCCGCCGTAGATCATCGGGCCCACCGGGTGCAGCGCGAACTCCAGCGCGGTCACCACTCCGAAGTTGCCGCCCCCGCCCTTGCAGGCCCACAGCAGGTCCTGGTGCTGGGTGTCGTCGGCGCGGACCTCGCGCCCGTCGGCGGTCACCAGCTCGACGGCCACCAGGTTGTCGCAGGAGAGACCGTGCTGGCGCTCGAGCCAGCCCGAGCCGCCCCCGAGCGTCAGCCCGGACACACCGGTCGTCGACACCCGACCCCCGGTGGTGGCCAGGCCGTGCTCCTGCGCAGCCGCGTCGAACTCCGCCCACGTGCAGCCGCCGGCCACCCGGGCCCGGCGGGTCGCGGGGTCGATGTCGACGCCCTTCATCGGGCGTACGTCGATCACGAGCCCGTCGTCGTTGCTCGACTGCCCGGCCACGGAGTGCCCGCCGGAGCGGACCGCGACGGCCAGTCCGTCGCGCTCAGCCCTCTCGAGCGCCTCCCGCACGTCGGACGGGCTCTCGCACGCCGCGATCAGTCGCGGGCGCTTGTCGATCATCGCGTTGAACAGCGTCCGCTGCTCGTCGTACTCGGGCTCTGATGGTCCGGTCCACTTCATGTGATGTCGCCTCCTGGATGGTTCCGAGACGACTACCCACGTTCCTCCTCGACACCGCCGGTGGCAATGGCCCAGACGGCCCGTCCGGACGTGGCGCGAGGTGTCTAGACCGTGGCGGGGCGGCGGAGCACCCTCGCCGCCCAGGGCCCGAGCAAGAACCGGTCCTCCCCGTCGCGCGCGTCGGCGTCGCCGAGCACCAGCGGAGCATCGCCCCACCCGTCGCCGACGTCCGCCACGACGCCGTCGTCGGAGGACAGGTTGGCCACCACCAGCAGCTCGATGCCCTCCCAGCGGCGTACGAACGCGTGCACCTGCTCGTGGTCGGGCAGCAGCAGCGTGAAGTCGCCGTGCGCCACCACCGGCTCCGTGTGACGCAGGGCGATCAGCCGGCGGTAGTGGTGCAGCACGGAGTCGGGGTCGGCCCACTGCGCGGCGGCGTTGACCTCGAGGTGGTCGGGGTGCGGGTCGATCCACGACCGCCCGGTGGTGAACCCCGCCGACTCCGTGGAGTCCCACTGCATGGGCGTCCGAGCGTGGTCGCGGCTCTTGGCGAGGATCGCGGCCATCGCCTCGTCCGGTGACGCGCCCCCGGCCAGCAGCTCGCGGTGGGCGTTGAGCGACTCGATGTCGCGCAGGTCGTCGATCCGCGCGAACGGCACGTTCGCCATCCCGAGCTCGTCACCCTGGTAGACGTACGGCGTCCCGCGGTGCAGGTGCAGCACCGTCGCCAGCGCCTTCGCCGAAGCGACCCGGTGGGCCGGCGAGTCGTCGCCGAAGCGGCTCACGCACCGGGGCTGGTCGTGGTTGCCGAGGTAGAGGCTGTTCCAGCCGACGTCGGCGAGGCCGTCCTGCCAGCGCGCCAAGGAGAGCTTGAGGTCGCGCGAGGTCGCCGGGACGACGTCCCACTTGCCGCCGGGGCCGGTGTCGAGGTCGACGTGCTCGAACTGGAAGACCATGTCGACCTCGCCCCTGGCGGGGTCGGTGAACAGCCGCGCCTCCTCGAGCGTGCAGCCCGGCATCTCCCCCACCGTGAGCAGCCCGTCCGGTCGATCAGCGAAGACCTCCCGGTGCATCTCCTGGAGGAACTCGTGGAGCCGAGGGCCGCTGCGAGCCTGCTCGAACGGGTCGGCCGGATCGACGGCGTCCTGGAGGCCCGGCACACCGTCGACGAGGACCTTGGAGATCAGGTTGATGACATCCATCCGGAAGCCGTCGACGCCGCGGTCGAGCCACCAGCGCATCATCGAGTAGACGACCTCGCGCACCTCCGAGTTCTCCCAGTTGAGGTCCGGCTGGCTGGCCGCGAAGAGGTGCAGGTAGTACTCGCCGGACTCGGCGTCCCAGGTCCAGGCCGGACCGGAGAAGGCCGAGGTCCAGTTCGTCGGCTCGGCCCCGGGCTCGCCACCGGTGTGCCCCGGGCGCGGCGCGCGCCACCAGTACCAGTCGCGCTTGGCCGAGCCCCGGCCCGACCGCGACTCCTCGAACCACGCGTGGGCGCTGCTGGTGTGGTTGACCACGAGGTCCATCACCAGCTTCATCCCGCGCGCGTGCAGGTCGGCGATCAGGCCGTCGAGGTCGTCCAGGGTGCCGAAGAGCGGGTCGACGTCGTGGTAGTCGCTGATGTCGTAGCCGTTGTCGTCCATCGGCGAGCGGTAGACCGGGCTCAGCCACACGACGTCGACGCCGAGCCGCTCGAGGTGGTCGAGCCGCTGGCGCACGCCGGCGAGGTCGCCCACGCCGTCGCCGTCGCTGTCGGCGAAGCTGCGGGGATAGACCTGGTAGACGACGGCCGACCTCCACCACTCGGCGGGCCGCTGGGTCGGGGTGGGATCAGCCTCGGGCACGCAGCCACCCTAGGCGGCAGCCGGTCGACCGGGCCGACTGCCCGATCGGGCAGTCCTGTGCCACTTCCGCCCGAGATCCCCAGCGATCGGTCACCATGGTCGGGTGTCCCCCCACACGTGCCCCGGTGCGCCGAAACCCGACGCCGCCACGACCGAGCTGCTGCTGCGCGCGCTGCCCGACGGCGTGTGGGTCTTCGACGACGAGGGCCGCACGACGTACGCCAACGACCGGATGGTCGAGCTGCTCGGCATCACCGGCGACCAGGCCCTCGGCTACCCGGCCTTCTCGGCGATGGACGAGCAGGGTGCGGCCGACCTCCGCCTCCACCTGCAGCAGCGGCAGGTCACCTCAGAGCCCGCGCACGACCTCGAGGTCCTGCTGCACCGGCCCGACGGCACCCAGCTCTGGGCCCTGGTGAGCCACTCCCCCGTGCACGACGAGGCGGGCGAGCGCCTGGGCTGGGTCTACCGGGTCAAGGAGCACACCCAGCAGCGCGCCCTGCTGGCCGAGCTCGGTCGCCGCAACGCCCAGCTCGCCGAGGCGCAGACGATCGCGCGCATCGGGAGCTTCGACCGCAACCTCGTGACCGGCGACGTGGAGTGGTCCGCAGAGGTCTACCGACTGTGCGGCCTCGACCCCGAGGGTCTGACCCCGACGGCAGAGAACTTCTTCGACATGCTCCACGTCGACGACCTCGGTCGGGTGCGGGAGGCCTACGTGCGGATGCTCGAGGAGGGCGACCCGATGGACGTCGAGGCGCGGCTGCAGCGTCGCGACGACGGCACCGTCTGGCTACGGCTCCGGGCGATCGCGGTGCATCGCGACGGCACACCGATCCGGATCAGCGGGACGGTGCAGGACATCACCGCCGCCAAGGAGCGCGCCCAGGGCCTGGAGTTCCTCAGCGCGCTCGCCGGCGCGGCCAACGAGGCCCGGGACTTGTCGGAGGTGCTCGTCGCCTTCGAGACCCAGATCCGTCCACTGGCCCGCTGGCCCGCCCTCCTGGTCGCGCTGCCGCCCTCCGGGTCCGGAGGTGCGCTTCAGATCCTCGACGTCAGCCACGAGACGTCGCCCGAGGTGGTGACCAGCGCCGAGGCGCTGACCCGTCGGGCGATCGAGGAGCGAGCCATCGTCCACGCACCCGGTCCCCACGGCGAGATCCAGGTGGCCGGACCGGTCTTCGTCAACCAGCGCTTGGTCTGCGCGATCGCCTCCGACACGCTCGCCCGCTCGGCGCCGGACCCCGCCGACCTGACGATCTTCCAGCAGATGCTGGTCATGCTCGCCCACGTGGCGGAGCGCGCGTGGGCCGCGGAAGAGATCGCCGAGGCTCGCGACCAGGCGCTCCAAGCCTCGCGGGCCAAGTCGGACTTCCTGGCCACGATGAGCCACGAGATCCGCACCCCGCTCAATGGCGTGATCGGGCTGAGCGAGCTGCTGCGGCGCACCTCGCTCGACTCCCCCCAGCGACGCCTCGCGACCGGCATCGACGACGCGGGGCGCACGCTGCTGGCGCTCGTCAACGACATCTTGGACCTCTCGAAGATCGAGGCCGGCCACCTCGACCTCGAGCGGGTCGACTTCGACCCGCGGGTCGTCCTCGAGCAGAGCGTGGGCCTGCTGACGGACCAGGCAAGCTCGCAGGGGCTCGAGCTGCTGGTCTCCAGCGCCGGCGACATGCCCGCGCTCGTGCTCGGCGACCCCGTCCGCTTCGGCCAGGTGATCACCAACCTCGTCTCGAACGCGGTCAAGTTCACCGCAGCGGGCGAGGTGTCCGTCCGGGCCACCGGCGAGCCCGTGGCCGGCGGGTGGCGGGTGCGGGTCGAGGTGCGCGACACCGGCGTCGGCATCGCACCCGAGGCCCAGGACCGGCTGTTCGAGTCCTTCACCCAGGCCGACAGCTCCACCACCCGCGAGTACGGCGGCACCGGGCTGGGCCTGGCGATCTGCCGGCGCATCGTCTCCGCCATGGGTGGTGACCTCGGCGTGGACAGCGTTCCCGGCGTCGGCAGCACCTTCTGGTTCGCGGTCGACCTGCCGGAGCCGGTCGGGGAACGGTCGCGTCAGGACCTCGAGCGCGAGAACGCCCTGATCGGCCTGCGGGTGCTGGTGGTCGACGACAACGCGACGAACCGCTTCATCCTCACCGAGCAGCTCACGGTCTGGGGGGTCGAGGTGACCGCGGTCGCCTCGGCCGCCGAGGCCGAGCAGGCCTTGGCCGCCGACGTCGGACCGGACGCCGTCCCCGCCCGGGTCGGGGACCACGGCGACCTCTACGACGTCGTGCTGCTCGACTACATGATGCCCGGCACCGACGGCGCCCAGCTGGCGCGCAGCCTCCGGGCCCAGCCGCGCCACCACCTGGTCAGGATCGTCCTGGTGTCCTCGGCCGAGGAGCCCCACGCCGACTGGTTGGCCGACGCCGGCATCGACGCCTTCCTCGCCAAGCCCGTGCTGCCGGCCGCGCTGCTCGCTGTGCTGGCCGATCTCGGCGGCGCTCTGGAGCACGCCCCCTCTCAGGGCCACGACCACCTCGGTCGCGGCGACCACCCCGCCGCGACAGGTCAGGCCGGCGAGCGTGGACGCCTGCTCGTCGTCGAGGACAACGAGATCAACCAGCTGGTGGCCGAGGGGGTGCTGCGCCGGCTCGGCTACGACGTCGTGATCGCCGAGAACGGCGCGGTCGCCGTGGCGGCGGTCGCCGACGAGCCCGAGGGCTTCGTCGCGGTGCTGATGGACTGCCAGATGCCCGTGATGGACGGCTTCGACGCGACCCGGGCGATCCGGGCCGTGCAGAGCCAGGGCCGGCGTACGCCGGTGATCGCGATGACGGCGGCTGCCGTCGCCGACGAGCGGGTCCGCTGCCTGGAGGCCGGCATGGACGACTTCCTGGCCAAGCCGATCGACGTCCCGCTGCTCGAGTCGACGCTGGCGCGCTGGGTGTCCGACCCGGCCGCGGCGGCGGATGCCGTGCCGGGGTCACCCGCCCTGCACACGAACGCGTCGCCGGCCTGGGAGCGGCTGCTCGAGTTCGTCGAGGAGGACGGGATCGACGCCAGCGAGGTGGCCCGCTGGGTCACCCGCTTCCGCGGACGGGCGCCGGGCATGGCCGAGCGGGTGGTCCGGGCGGCCGCCGAGGCCTCACCCTCACTGGTTGCCACCGAGGTGCACGCGCTGCGCGGCAGCGCCGCCAACTTGGGACTCGTCGAGGTGGCCATGATCTGCGAGACGATCGAGAAGAGTGCGCGGGCCGAGCAGCTGCCCGGGGCCGAGGTGCTGGAGTCGCTCGAGGAGGCGGTACGCCGGGCCGACGCCGACCTCGACGGCTTTGCGCGCGCCCGCCTGGTCGGCCGCTGAGGCGACCGCCTCAGCCCTCGCTGCGCCCGTCGTAGTCCTTGCTGCGCAGGCCGATCTTGTTACCGAGCCACACCAACGGGTCGTACTTCTTGTCCACCACCCGCTCCTTCATCGGGATGATCGCGTTGTCGGTGATCTTGATGCCCTCGGGGCACACCTCGGTGCAGCACTTGGTGATGTTGCACATGCCGATGCCGGCTGCGCCCTGCGCGAGCTCACGGCGGTCGTGGGTGTCGAGGGGGTGCATGTCGAGCTCGGCGTACCGGAGGAAGAAGCGCGGCCCGGCGAACGCCGGCTTGTTCTCCTCGTGGTCGCGCACGACATGGCAGGTGTTCTGGCACAGGAAGCACTCGATGCACTTGCGGAACTCCTGCCCGCGCTCCACGTCCATCTGCGCCATCCGTCGCTTGCCGTCGGCGTCACGCGGCGGAGGCTGGAAGGAGGGCAGCTCCTTGGCCTTCTCGTAGTTGTACGAGACGTCGGTGACCAGGTCGCGGATCACGGGGAAGGACCGCATCGGCGTGACCGTGATCGTCTCGGTCTCGTCGAAGTCGGAGAGCCTGGTCATGCACAGCAGCCGCGGCCTGCCGTTGATCTCGGCGCTGCAGGAGCCGCACTTGCCGGCCTTGCAGTTCCACCGGATGGCCAGGTCTCCGGCCTGGGTGGCCTGCACCCGGTGCAGCGCGTCGAGGACCACCTCGCCCTCCGAGACCTCCACGGTGTAGTCGCCCAGCTCACCGCCCGACTGGTCGCCGCGCCAGACACGCATCTTCAGGTCGTAGCTGCTCACTTGGACTCCTCGAAGTACTTCTTGAGCTCGTCGGGCATGACCGGGATCGGTTTCTCGTGCAGGTCGACCCCGGTGCCGTCCTCCGTGAGGTCGACGACCAGGTTCTTCGTGCCCCACTCCGGGTTCGGACCCGGGAAGTCGTCGCGGGTGTGACCGCCGCGCGACTCCTGCCTGGCGAGCGCCGCCTTCGCGACCGCCTCGCTGACGATCAGCATGTTGCGCAGGTCGAGCGCCAGGTGCCAGCCCGGGTTGTACTGCCGGTGGCCCTCCACCTTCATCGACTCGGCGCGCACCTTCAGGGCCTCGATCTCGGTGAGCGAGCTCTCCAGCTCGGACGCCGTCCGGATGATGCCGACGAGGTCGTTCATCGACTGCTGGAGGTCGGACTGGATCGTGTACGGGTTCTCGCCCCCCTCGACCTCGAACGGCGCCAGCGCGCTCGTCTGCGCCGCCTTGACGTCGGCCTCGTCGACCTTCGGCCGGTCGGCACCCGCCGCGCTCGCGTACGCCGTCGCCGCCTCGCCGGCGCGCTTGCCGAAGACGAGCAGGTCTCCCAGCGAGTTGCCGCCGAGCCGGTTGGACCCGTGCATGCCGCCCGAGCACTCGCCGACGGCGTACAGGCCGGGGACCGCGCTCTCCTGGGTGTCGGCGTCGACCTCGATGCCGCCCATCACGTAGTGGCAGGTGGGGCCGATCTCCATCGGCTCGGCCGTGATGTCGACGTCCGCCAGCTCCTTGAACTGGTGGTACATCGACGGCAGCCGCTTGCGGATGAACTCCGCCGACCGGCGTGAGGCGATGTCGAGGTAGATGCCCCCGTGGGGGGTGCCGCGGCCGGCCTTGATCTCGGAGTTGATCGCCCGGGCGACCTCGTCGCGGGGCAGCAGCTCGGGGGGTCGTCGGTTGTTCTTCTTGTCGTCGTACCACCGGTCGGCCTCCTCGACCGTGTCGGCGGTCTCGGCCTTGAAGAACTCCGGGATGTAGTCGAACATGAAGCGCTCGCCCTCGGAGTTCTTGAGGATGCCGCCGTCGCCGCGCACCGACTCCGTGACCAGCAGTCCCTTCACCGAGGGCGGCCACACCATGCCGGTGGGGTGGAACTGCACGAACTCCATGTTGATCAGGCTGGCGCCGGCCCGCAGCGCGAGCGCGTGACCGTCGCCGGTGTACTCCCAGGAGTTGGAGGTCACCTTGAACGACTTGCCGATGCCGCCGGTGGCGAGGATGACGCTGGGCGCCTCGAAGAGCACGAAGCGGCCGGTCTCGCGCCAGTAGCCGAAGACGCCCGAGACCTTGGCGCCGTCCTTCATCACGTCGGTGACCGTGCACTCCATGAACACGTCGATGCCGAGCTGGACCGCACGCTGCTGGAGGGTCCGGATCATCTCCAGCCCGGTACGGTCGCCGACGTGGGCGAGCCGGGCGTACTTGTGGCCGCCGAAGTCGCGCTGGCTGATCAACCCGTCGTCGGTGCGGTCGAAGAGCGCGCCCCAGTCCTCGAGCTCCATGACGCGCTCGGGCGCCTCCTGGGCGTGCAGCTGGGCCATCCGCCAGTTGTTGAGCATCTTCCCGCCGCGCATGGTGTCGCGGAAGTGCACCTCCCAGTTGTCCTCGGGCCAGCGGTTGCCCATGGCTGCGGCGATGCCGCCCTCCGCCATCACGGTGTGCGCCTTGCCGAGCAGCGACTTGCAGACCAGCGCGACGCGGGCCCCCGAGTCCTGGGCCGCGATCGCCGCGCGCAGACCGGCGCCGCCGGCCCCGACCACGACGACGTCGTACTGGTGACGCTCCATGCCGCCCTCGGACGCGCCGTCCATCTCGTTGCCGGTCATCGGGTGCCGCTCTGCTGTGCTCATCAGAAAAACCTCAGGTCCTCGATCACGTCGGTGGCCAGCAGGAAGATGTAGAGGTCGACCAGCGCCACCGAGAACAGCGAGTACCACGCGTACTTCGCGTGGCTGCCGTTGAGCCTGGAGACCCAGGTCCAGAGCTTGTAGCGCACCGGGTGCTTGGAGAAGTGGCGCAACCGTCCGCCGACGGCGTGCCGGCAGGAGTGGCACGAGAGCGTGTAGAGCCAGATCAGCACCACGTTGACCAGCATCAGCAGCGTGCCGAGACCCATGTGGCCCCAGTCGCCGGTCTCGTCGCGGAAGGCCAGCACCACGTCGAAGGAGAGGATGAAGCCGACCACGATGGCGGCGTACCAGAAGTAGCGGTGGAGGTTCTGCAGGATCAGCGGGAAGCGGGTCTCGCCGGAGTAGGCCTGGTGCGGCTCGGCGACAGCGCAGGCGGGCGGGGAGAGCCAGAACGCCCGGTAGTAGGCCTTGCGGTAGTAGTAGCAGGTCATCCGGAAGCCCAGCGGGAAGACCAGGATGATCAGCGCCGCCGACAGCGGCCACCAGGCGAAGGGCTGGCCGAAGTCGGAGGCCCCTTCGACGCAGTCGCCCAGACAGGGTGAGTAGAACGGCGAGAGGTAGGGCGAGGCGTAGTAGTCGCGCCCCATGAACGCCCGCACCGTCGCATAGACCACGAAGGCGCTGAACACCACGAACGTGGCGAGCGGGGCGAGCCACCACCGGTCGGCGCGGAGCGTCTTCTCCTCGATCTGCGCCCGGGTCGGGCCGTGCACACCTGTGGACATTCGCACCTCTCCTGGAGCCGAGTCGTGCTGAGTCTGCACACTGAGCGCCCGATGTGAAAGGGGCCACACCGAGCCGGGGCGTACCAGTCGCAGCCCGGGGGCGGCCACGAGTTCACGTCGCCGACATCTGCTCGTGACCCCGTGGTACGGCGGGTCGCCCACGCTGGGGCCATGCGGATCGCCCTGGTCACCGAGACCTTCTTCCCCGCCCTCGACGGCACGACCACGACCGTCAAGGCGGTCGCCGACGGTCTGGTCGACGCCGGCCACGAGGTGCTGCTGGTCGCGCCGGCGCCCGGCCTGTCGACGTACCGCCGGAGCCGGGTGGCGCGCGTGCGGCCGCTCGAGCCGGGGGGCCCGCAGGTGCGCACGGCCCTCGACGCCTTCGCGCCCGACCTGGTCCACGTCACCTCGCCCGGCGCCGTCGGCCGGCAGGCGCTCAAGCACGCGTCGCGGGCCGGCGTGCCGACGGTCGTGGTCGAGCAGTCGGCCGTGCTCGACCAGACCGCCGACTACTGGCGCACCAAGGTGGCCGACCGGGCCGACCGGGTGCTCGTCACCTCGCCGTGGATGCGCGACCGGGTCGCCGGCTTCGGCGTCGCCGCCGACGTGTGGTCGCCGGGTGTCGACACCGCCGCCTTCACCCCGGCGCTGCGCGACCAGTGGCTCCACGACTCATGGGCCCGCTCCCGGTCCCCGCAGGGCGGACGCGTCGTGGTCGGCTACGTCGGCGGCCTCCACCAGCGCCACGTCGTACGCCGGCTGGCCGTGCTGGGCTCGGTGCCGGGCATCCGTCCGGTGATCATCGGCGACGGCCCGCACCGCGGCTGGCTCGCCGCCCGCCTCCCCGAGGCGAAGTTCGTCGGGCCCCTCTCGACGGCGGAGATGACCGTCGCGCTGCCGACCCTCGACGCGCTGGTGCACCCCGACGAGCACGCGACGTGCTGCCACGTGCTGCGCGAGGCCGGGGCCAGCGGCGTCCCCGTCGTCGCCGCGCGGGCCGGTGGCGCCCCCGCCGTCGTCCGGCACCTCGAGTCCGGGCTGCTCTACGACCCCGCCGACCCCCACGACCTGCGCCGTGCGGTGGCTGCGGTCGTCACCGACCGGCGCCGCGCGCTGCTCGGACGCCGCGGCCGCGAGCTGGCCACCCGCAGCTGGCCCGACGCCGTCGGCGAGCTGCGGGGGCATCTCGAGGGGCTCGTCGGCGCGTCGGCCCCGGCCTGAACCGCAGGGCGTTCGAAGGAAAGGGTGCCCTAACCGGACCTATCTCACACACCTCGCCGCACCGTTCGCTGGCGGGCGGCGGTAGCGTTCAGGATCGTGGCACAAGCAACCCAGCCTCCTCGACCGGCCCAGCGTTCCCTCGTCAAGGGTTCGCGCGCATCGCGCTCCACGATCGCCCTGAAGATGCTGATGGCCGTCACCGGCCTGATCTTCATCGGCTACGTGCTCGCGCACATGTACGGCAACCTCAAGGCCTTCGCGGGGCACGACGCGTTCAACGACTACGCCGAGCACCTGCGCGAGCTGGGTGAGCCGATCCTCCCGTACGCGGGTGCGCTCTGGATCATCCGCGTCGTGCTGCTGGTCGCGCTGGTCGTGCACGTGGCGTCCGCCGTGGCCCTGTGGCGCCGAGCCGGCCAGGCTCGCACCGTCAAGTACGTGGTGAAGAAGAACAAGCACTCGACGTTCGCCTCCCACTGGATGCGCTGGGGCGGCATCGCGCTGCTGCTCTTCATCATCTGGCACCTGCTGAACTTCACCGTCGGCAAGGTCAATCCGGCCGGTGGCGCCACCAACGACCCCTACAACCTGATGGTCGACAGCTTCGGCGTCTGGTGGATGACCCTCATCTACCTCGCCGCGATGCTGGCGCTCGGCCTCCACCTGCGCCACGGGATCTGGAGCGCCGCACAGACGCTCGGCCTGACCAACAACGACCGGGCGCGCCGCAACGCCAACGTCCTGGGCTACGGGCTGGCCGTCCTCGTCGCGGGCGGCTTCTCCCTGGTCCCGATCTTCGTCCTCGCCGGCGTCATCGAGAAGTGAGCTGAGGAACCCATGACCGACATGCCCGACACCACCAACGCCGCCGACTCCTCCCACACCAGCCACCTCGGCGAGGAGCAGTACGACGACGCCGCCGGCTACTACGTCCAGGGCGACCCGATCGCCGACACCAAGGCGCCCGGCGGCCCCATCGACGACCGGTGGAACACCCGTCAGTTCGAGGCCCGGATCGCCAACCCCGCCAACCGCCGCCGGCTCTCGGTGATCGTCGTCGGCACCGGACTGGCGGGCGCCTCCGCGGCCGCCACGCTGGGCGAGGCCGGCTACGTCGTGAAGTCCTTCTGCTACCAGGACTCCCCGCGCCGCGCGCACTCCATCGCGGCCCAGGGCGGCATCAACGCGGCCAAGAACTACAAGGGCGACGGCGACTCCGTCTACCGCTTGTTCTACGACACCATCAAGGGCGGTGACTACCGCTCGCGCGAGTCCAACGTCTACCGCCTCGCGCAGGTCAGCACCAACATCATCGACCAGTGCGTCGCGCAGGGCGTCCCCTTCGCCCGCGAGTACGGCGGCCTGCTCGACAACCGCTCGTTCGGCGGCGTGCAGGTCTCCCGCACCTTCTACGCCCGCGGCCAGACCGGCCAGCAGCTGCTCATCGGCGCCTACCAGGCCCTGGAGCGCCAGGTCGCGGCCGGCACGGTCAAGACCTACACCCGCCACGAGATGGTCGAGCTGATCGTCGTCGACGGCCGTGCGCGCGGCATCATCGTGCGCGACATGGTCACCGGCGAGCTGGAGACCTACTTCGCCGACGTCGTCGTCCTCGCCTCGGGCGGCTACGGCAACGTCTTCTTCCTCTCGACCAACGCGATGGGCTGCAACGTCACCGCCACCTGGCGGGCGCACCGCAAGGGCGCGCTGATGGCCAACCCCTGCTACACGCAGATCCACCCGACCTGCATCCCGGTCTCGGGGGCCCACCAGTCGAAGCTGACGCTGATGTCGGAGTCGCTGCGCAACGACGGCCGGATCTGGGTGCCGAAGAACAAGGCCGACTGCGACAAGGACCCCCGCGACATCCCCGAGGAGGACCGCGACTACTACCTGGAGCGGATCTACCCGGCGTTCGGCAACCTGGTCCCCCGCGACATCGCCTCGCGTCAGGCCAAGAACATGTGCGACGAGGGCCGCGGCGTCGGCCCCGAGGTCGACGGCGTCCGCCGCGGGGTCTACCTCGACTTCGCGGAGGCGATCGGCCGGCTCGGGCGCGAGACCATCGAGTCGAAGTACGGCAACCTCTTCGACATGTACGCCCGGATCACGGGCGAGGACCCCTACTCGGTCCCGATGCGCATCTACCCCGCCGTCCACTACGTGATGGGCGGTCTGTGGGTCGACTACGACCTCCAGTCGACGATCCCGGGGCTCTTCGTGACCGGCGAGGCGAACTTCTCCGACCACGGAGCCAACCGGCTCGGCGCCTCGGCGCTGATGCAGGGCCTGGCCGACGGCTACTTCGTGCTGCCGAACACCATCCGCGACTACCTCGCCGAGGGGCCCTTCGACAAGGTGCCCGAGGACCACCCGGCCGTGGTCGAGGCCCAGGAGTCGGTGGCCTCGCGCATCGAGCAGCTGATGACGACCGGTGGCACCCGCAGCGTCGACTCCTACCACCGCGAGCTCGGCAACATCATGTGGGAGTACTGCGGCATGGACCGCTCCGCCGACGGCCTGCGCAAGGCGATCGACCTGATCCGCAGCCTCAAGGAGGACTTCTGGCGCAACGTCAAGGTCCTCGGCAGCGCCGAGAGCATGAACCAGTCCCTCGAGCGTGCCGGTCGGGTCGCCGACTTCTTCGAGCTCGGCGAGCTGATGTGCATCGACGCGCTCAACCGGCGCGAGTCGTGCGGCGGCCACTTCCGGGCCGAGTCGCAGACCGAGGACGGCGAGGCGCTGCGCCACGACGACCAGTACGCCTACGTGGCGGCCTGGGAGTGGGGCGGCGCCGACGGCGACCCGGTCCTGCACAAGGAAGAGCTGACCTACGAGGCCGTCGAGATGAAGCAGCGGAGCTACAAGTGAGACTGACCCTGAACATCTGGCGCCAGGCCCACACGGCCGCCGCCGGCAAGATCCACACCTACGAGCTCGACGAGGTCTCCGAGGACATGTCGTTCCTCGAGATGCTCGACGTGCTCAACGAGAAGCTCAACGCAGCCGGTGAGGAGCCGATCGCCTTCGACTCCGACTGTCGCGAGGGCATCTGCGGCACCTGCGGGCTGATGATCAACGGCGAGGCCCACGGCCCCGAGGTGACCACCACCTGCCAGCTGCACATGCGGTCCTTCAAGGACGGTGACACGATCACCATCGAGCCCTGGCGCGCCGATGCGTTCCCGGTCATCAAGGACCTCGTCGTCGACCGCAGCGCCTTCGACCGGATCATCCAGCAGGGTGGCTTCATCTCGGTCAACACCGGTGCTGCCCCCGACGCGCACGCCACCCCCGTGGCCAAGGACAAGGCCGACCGGGCCTTCGACGTGGCCACCTGCATCGGCTGCGGCGCCTGCGTGGCGGCCTGCCCCAACGGCTCCGCCTCGCTGTTCCTGGGCGCGAAGATCACCCACCTGGGCGAGCTGCCCCAGGGCCAGGCCGAGCGCGACACCCGGGTGGTCAACATGGTCGGCCAGCACGACCACGAGGGCTTCGGCGGCTGCACCAACATCGGTGAGTGCACCGCGGCCTGCCCCAAGGAGATCCCGCTCGACGTGATCTCGCGCCTCAACTGGGACCTGCACGCCGCCCTGCGCCACGGTCGCTGAGCGCGGCGCGGGGCGGCCGCTGAGCGCGGCCCCGCGCCCGCCCCGCGGTCAGCTGCGCTTGCGCAGGACCGCGACCGCGGCCAGCATCGCGGCGGCGCCGCCGGCTGCGGGCGCGGCCCAGGTACGTCGTCCGCCACCGGGTGCCTCGCCGCCCAGGGCCGGGTGCTCGGCCAGCGAGGGCGAGCGCGGGCCCTGCACGGGCCGGGCGTCCTTCGGCAGTCGTCCGGCCCGCGCCTCGGCGGTCGACCACGCCCAGGACGCGGCGTACAGGACCACGCGCGAGAAGTAGTTGATCCAGACCAGCAGGATGAGCGCGATCCCGAAGGCCTGGAAGGCCGGCTGGTCCTTGGTCGCCTCCAGCAGGTACTGGGAGAGCAGCTTGAGCAGCTCGAAGCCCACCGCGCCGAGCACTGCGCCGGACGCCAGCGAGCGGCGTGGGAGGTCGGGGTCGGCCAGCAGCCGGAAGATCAGGAAGAACAGCAGCGCGTTGGCGGCGAGCCCGAGCACGATCGTGACCAGCCCGACCAGCCAGCCCAGCGCGCTGTCGAGCCCGAGGAAGTCGAGCACGACGTCCGAGAAGCCGCGCACGAAGCTGGTCACGGCCACCGAGACGAAGAGCGTCACCCCGAGGGTGGCCAGCGTGGCCAGGTCGCGCAGCTTGCCGATGAAGAAGTTGGGCTGCTTGAAGCTCGGCTGCTCGAAGACGACGAACAGCGCATCGCGCAGCGCCGACATCCACGCCAGGCCGCTGTAGAGGACACCGGCGAGCCCGATCACCGCGGCCCAGCCCGAGAAGGTCCGGATGTCGTTGAGGGAGACCTGACCGTCGGCGGGCCCGATGATCCCGGGCAGCAGGTCGTTGATCACCTTCTGGAGGTCCTGGTTGGCGTCGGGATAGACGCGGGAGACCACCCCCACCGTGAAGACGGCCAGCGCGAGGATCGGGAAGAACGACAGGAAGCCGAAGTAGGTGACCCCGCCTGCTTGCTGGTTGGCCTTCACCCCGCCGTAGTGCTCCTGCATGCACAGCACGTGGTCGAGTGCGGGCCGCCGCTCACGGGCTGCTCTGAGGCGGTCGGACAACGAGGCCATGTCAGGCTCCTGGGTCGGGTGGGGCGCCGAGCGGGAAGTCCCTCGTCGGTTGCCACCCGAGGTCCGCATCATGCACGTAGAGATGGAATCCGCTGACCTCGAACTCGGCGTCGAAGCCCGCGAGCTCCTCGAAGGCCTGGTCGAGCCGGTCGTCGGGCAGGTGGTGGGCGATGGTCACGTGCGGGTGGTAGGGGAAGGTCAGCTCGACCGCCAGCGGCCCCCGGCGTACGACGTCGGCGAGCTGCTCGCACTGCGAGATGCCTTCGACCAGCCCGACGAAGACCACCGGCGAGGTCGGGCGGAAGGTGCCGGTGCCGCGCAGGTGGACCCGGAACGGGCTGACCTGGGCCGCGGCGACCTCGAGGTGCCGCGCGATGCCGGACACGTCGCTGTCGACGTCGGTGGGCGGGACCAGCGTGATGTGCGTCGGGATCATCGTGGCGGTGGTGTCGCCCACCGACATCCGGTAGTCCTGGAGCTGGGTCGCCCACGGCTCCGGGATCGCGACTGCCACTCCGATCGTCGGCACCCGGAGAACCCTACTGACTGCTACCCAACCGGGGTGGTCTGGGTCCGGCGCGCCAGGGTCGCGGAGAACAGGATCACCGCGAGGCCGGCCACGGCCAGCCCGACCCCTGCGAGCGCCGGCGCCCGGAAGCCCAGGCCCGAGGCGATGACGACGCCGCCGATCCAGGCCCCCAGCGCGTTGGCGACGTTGAGCGAGGCGTGGTTCATGGCGGCGCCGAGGTTCTCGGCGTCACCGGCCACGTCCATCAGCCGCAGCTGGAGGTTCACGACGAGCACGGAGCCGAGGAAGGTGATCAGGAACGCCACCGGCAGCAGCGCCCACCCCAGGGGCGCGAGCAGCCAGAAGGCGAGCAGCGAGACGGCCATGCCGACCGAACCGATCACCAGCGACCGGAAGATGGACCAGTCGCCCATCTCGCCGGCCAGCCAGGTGCCGGCCACCATCCCGAGGCCGAAGGCCAGCAGGAAGACCGGCACGGCCCCCTCGCCCAGGCCACCCACGTCGGTGACGGTGGGGGCGATGTAGGAGAAGACGGCGAACATGCCGCCGAAGCCGATCGCGCCGGCCAGCAGCGTGAGCCACACCTGCGGCTCGCGCAGCGCGGCGAGCTCGCCACGACCGGTGGCCTCGGTGTTGCCGGGGCGGGAGGGCACGAAGGCGATGACGAGCACGACGGTCAGCACGGCGAGCCCGGCGACGGCCCAGTAGGCCGAGCGCCAACCCAGCTGCTGGCCCATCCAGGTGGCCGCGGGGACGCCCACGACGTTGGCCACGGACAGGCCCAGCATCACCGAGGCGATCGCACGGCCCTTGCGGCCCGGCGCGGCCAGGTCGGCCGCCACGAGCGAGGCGACGCCGAAGTAGGCGGCGTGCGGCAGCCCGTCGAGGAAGCGGGCCAGGACCAGCATCTGCAGGTCGCCCGCGAGCGCGGACAGGCCGTTGAAGAGCGCGTACGCCACCATCAGCGCGATCAGCAGCCCACGGCGGGGCCACCGGGCCCCGAAGAAGGCCAGCACCGGTGCCCCCACGACCACGCCCACGGCGTACGCCGAGATCACGTGTCCGGCGGAGGGGATCGACACGGAGACCCCGTCGGCGACCTGGGGCAGCAGCCCCATCGTGACGAACTCGGCCGTGCCGATCGCGAAGCCCCCCATGGCCAGCGCGAGCACGGCCAGCGTCGTCCGACGGGCGCCGAGGTCGGCGAGCGGCGGCGGGGGCGGGGCGGTGACGGTCATGGCGGGGCTTCCGGAACGAGGATCGGCGTGCTCATCCTCCAACCGGTCCGGGGCCGTGACCTATTCCCGGCCCCCGACCCGGCGACGCTCAGCCGCTGACCGCCTCCGCGAGCTTGGCCAGCGAACCCTCGAGGGCCTCGGCGGGCACCAGCGGGAAGGGGATCTTGGCCAGCAGCGCCTGGTCGGTGACCTTGCTCCAGTCGTAGGTGAGCCGGACGTCGGTGCTGTCGGGTCCCTGTGCCTCGAGCTCCCACACCCACTCCCAGCCGGGAGGCTCCTGACCGGCGGGGGCCGTCTTCCAGCTGACCAGGCGGTGGGGGTCGTAACCGGTGACGACGTTGTCGGTCTGGTAGTCGCCGCCCATGTGGTCGCCGGCCATGTTCATCCGGAAGGACTGGCCGGTCGCGGTGATCCGGTCGGCCTGGTCGACGCTGCGGACGAAGCCGGACCCGTCGAGCTCGGGGTGCCGCTCAGGATTCGTGAGCACGTCGAAGACCTCGGCGGACGAGGCGTCGATCGAGCGCTGGACGGTGATCTGGGTGTCAGTGGAATCGGTCATGCCCCACCATGGGCACGCCGCGGCCGGTTCCACAAGGGTGCGGCCTGCGCGACCTCCCGCGGTGGTCGCGACTGCCGAGCCGCTGCCGCCCTGTCTCAGCGCCGGCGCAGGGCCACCCGGGTGCCGTCCTCGAGCACCACGGCGGCGCGGAGCCCGCGTCGCGGACCCGACGTGGTGAACGGCGCCGTGCGGTCGCGCCCGACGACCCGTCCCCCGCGCCGGAACACCACCCGGACGACGAACTCGCGGTCGGGGCCGGACACCACCGTGCCTCCGGCGCGGCTGCGCAACCGCAGGACGGGGCGGGCCGGCGGCACCCGGGCCGGCCTCGCGTCGGCGACCCGGACCAGGCCGCCGAGGACGCCGACGTACGCCACGCCGGTGCGGGCCAGGCTGACCGGCGCGTAGTTGTTGTTGAAGCCCAGCCCGGTGCCGTAGCGCTGCCCCCACACCAGCCGGCCGGTGCGGAAGTCGAGGGCGGAGAGGAACCACACGTCCTGCCCCCGGACGGGGGCCTTCGTGACCGTGTAGACGAGCCCGGTGGCCAGCGAGAGCTTCGGCACCGCCGAGGTCGAGCTCTCGGTGGTGTTGCGCCACACGCGGTGGCAGCCCCGGCCGTCACGGTCGACGTCGATCCGCTCGAGGCCGGGCTCGCTGGTCCCGCCGAGGGCGTCGCGGACGGGGCCGTCGTAGCCGTAGTTGTTGGTGACCACGAGCGCCCGGCCGGCGGCGATCAGGGAGTTGTCGGTGGCGCTCGCACCCCGGCGGAAGACCGGCACCGAGCAGACCTCGCGCCGCCCGCGCACCTGGGCGCCGCGCCGGTAGACCACCACTCGCATCGGGTCGGCGTTGTCGGTGATCGCCACCCAGCGGCGGCCCATCACCGTGGGCGTCGTGCCCGAACCCGCGGACACCTGCCCGGGCTTGAGCTGACCGGAGTTGGCGTAGACCTGGCGCCAGGTCACGCGCAGCCGGCCGCGCCGGTCGTGGTCGAGCCGGTAGAGGGCGCGCGCGGTGACCACGTAGACCCCGCCGTCCTCGTCGACGGCGAAGGAGTTGGCGATCTCCTCGCCCAGCACCAGCCGGTGCGCCCGGCCGGTGGTCGGGTCGATCGAGCCGACCACGCCGGCCTTGGTGACGAAGACGATCCGTCCGGCCCAGTCGGGCAGCGCCGAGACGATCTTGTCGTCGTCGGCCATCAGCCCGCTGACGTCGTGGTCGCGGACCTGCCGGAAGCCCGGTCCCCCGGGTCCGTCGGTCTGCGCGATGACCACCACGTGCCGCTCGGTGGTCGGGATGACGGCGCGGTCGCGGTCGTCGAGGTAGAAGTAGCCACCACCGCTGAAGTCGCTCAGCGTGTCGGCAGCGGGGGTCCGCGGCGGCAGCGGGTGGGTGGCCAGCACCTCGAGGGTGACCGGGTCCATCAGCACCAGCCGCGGCGCCTCGGCCCCGACGCAGACGGTCTCGACGCGGCCGCGGCGGTCGAAGGTGAGCGACGCGCACTCGGCCACCTGGAAGGTCGAGGTGGTCTGCGGGTCGCGACCCAGCGGACCGGCCCAGCGGTTGGTGTCGCTCTGGTAGGCGTCGGAGTGGATGTTGCTCTTCTGGTTGGGCGCCATCGATGGATGGGGCGGCGCGGCCGGCACCCAGTCCGGCCGCGGCGTCGCCGGGCGTCCGACGTACGCCGGGCCGGACAGCGGCGTGGAGTCGTCGGGGATCGGTTCGGCCCCGGCGCTCGGAGCCAGCAGCAGTGCTGCGGCGACCGCAGTCACGGCCACGGCGAGCCTGGTCGGACCGGTGGCACGCGTCGTCATGCCCGGCTCAACGGGCGTCGGTGGCACGGGTTATGGGTCTCGACAGGCTCGACCGCCGGTGGTCGAGCCTGCCGAGACCCAGCGGTCAGAGGCCGGCGAGGGCCTCGTTGAGCGTCGAGGAGGGGCGCATGACCTGCTCGGCCTTCTCGGCGTCGGGGTGGAAGTAGCCGCCGATGTCGGCCGGCTCGCCCTGGACGCCGTTGAGCTCGCCCACGATCGTCTCCTCGTGGCCGCGCAGCGTCTCGGCCAGCGAGGCGAAGTCGGTGGCCAGGTCGGCGTCGTCGCTCTGCTTCGCGAGCTCCTCGGCCCAGTAGAGCGCGAGGTAGAAGTGCGAGCCGCGGTTGTCGATGCCTCCGATCTTGCGGGTCGGCGACTTGTCCTCGTTGAGGAACGTGCCGGTGGCCCGGTCGAGGGTGTCGGCCAGGACCTGCGCGCGGTTGTTGTCGTCGGCCTGCGCGAGGTGCTCGAGGCTGGCGGCCAGGGCGAAGAACTCGCCGAGGCTGTCCCAGCGCAGGTAGTTCTCCTGCACGAGCTGCTGGACGTGCTTGGGCGCCGAGCCGCCGGCGCCGGTCTCGAAGAGTCCACCGCCGTTCATCAGCGGGACGACCGAGAGCATCTTCGCCGACGTGCCGAGCTCGAGGATCGGGAAGAGGTCGGTGTTGTAGTCACGCAGCACGTTGCCGGTGACCGAGATGGTGTCCTCGCCCTTGCGGATCCGCTCCAGCGAGTACGCCGTCGCCTCCGCCGGCGCCATGATCTCGATCGTCAGCCCGTCGGTGTCGTGCTCGGGGAGGTACTCGTTGACCTTCGCGATCAGCCGCGCGTCGTGGGCGCGCGACTCGTCGAGCCAGAAGATCGCGGGCGAGCCGCTGGCCCGGGCGCGGGTGACGGCGAGCTTGACCCAGTCGCGGATCGGCGCGTCCTTGGTCTGGCAGGCACGCCAGATGTCGCCGGGCTGCACCGCGTGCTCCATCAGGACCGAGCCGTCGGAGGCGACGACACGGACGGTGCCCGCGGACGGGACCTCGAAGGTCTTGTCGTGGGAGCCGTACTCCTCGGCCGCCTGGGCCATCAGCCCGACGTTCGGCACCGAGCCCATCGTCGAGGGGTCGAACGCGCCGTGGGCGCGGCAGTCGTCGAGCACGGTCTGGTAGACGCCGGCGTAGGAGGAGTCGGGGATGACCGCCAGGCAGTCGGCCTCCTCGCCGTCGGGGCCCCACATGTGGCCCGAGGTGCGGATCATCGCCGGCATCGAGGCGTCGATGATGACGTCGGAGGGCACGTGCAGGTTGGTGATTCCCTTGCGGTCATCGACCATCGCCATCGCCGGCCCGTCGGCCAGGCCCTGGTCGACGGCGGCCTTGATCGCCGCCCCGTCCGGCAGGTCGGCGACCGCGTCGAGGAGGGCGCCCAGGCCGTCGTTGGGCGAGATGCCGGCCGCGGCCAGCTGCTCGCCGTACTGCTCGAAGAGAGTGGGGAAGAAGGCCTGCACCGCGTGGCCGAAGATGATCGGGTCGGAGACCTTCATCATCGTGGCCTTGAGGTGCACCGAGAACAGCACGTCGTCGGCCTTGGCCCGCGCGATCTGCTCGGTGAGGAAGCGGCGCAGCGCCGCGACGTCCATGAACGTGCCGTCGACGACCTCGCCGGCCAGCACCTTCACCGCGTCCTTGAGCACCGTCACGGTGCCGTCGGCGGACTCGTGCTCGATGCGCAGGCTGTCGTCGGACTCCAGGACCACCGACTGCTCGTTGGAGAAGAAGTCGTGCTCGCCCATGGTGGCCACGTTGGTCTTGGAGTCCGGGCTCCAGGCGCCCATCCGGTGCGGGTGGGCCTTCGCGTAGCCCTTGACCGAGGCGGGTGCCCGGCGGTCGGAGTTGCCCTCACGCAGCACGGGGTTGACCGCGGAGCCCTTGACCTTGTCGTAGCGGGCCCGGACGTCCTGGTCCTCCTCCGACGTCGCGTCGTCGGGGTAGGCCGGCAGGTCGAAGCCCTGCTGCTGCAGCTCCTTGATCGCGGCCTTGAGCTGCGGGATCGAGGCGGAGATGTTGGGCAGCTTGATGATGTTGGCCTCGGGCGTCTTCGCGAGGTCGCCGAGCTCGGCCAGGGCGTCGTCGACGGCGCGGTCACCGAGGCGGTCGGGGAACTGCGCCAGGATCCTGGAGGCCAGGGAGATGTCACGGGTCTCGACCGCGACCCCTGCCTTGGCGGCGTACGCCGCGATGACCGGGAGGAAGGAGTACGTCGCCAGCAGCGGCGCCTCGTCGGTGAGCGTGTAGATGATCCGGGACGGGTTGGCCATGTGGGCAGCACTCCTGCGGGTGGGTCGCGGAAAGTTCCTTGACGTCAAGATACCTGACCGGGAGCCGGCCAGGCGATGCGGTCAGCCTCGCAGCCCGACGACCACAGATCAACGAGCCCGTCACGGGGAGCCGGTGCCCCGACGCCACGGCCAGGTTTGGGTCTACGCTGCGGGGGCACTCGTGCAGCAGCGATCACACCGCCTCGAGGAGTCCCCTTCATGAACGACGCCCCCGCCCCCACGCTGGCCCAGAAGCTCAGCGCCGAAGCGATCGGCACCTTCGTGCTCGTCGTCTTCGGCGTCGGTGCCGCCGTCCTGGCCCAGGACTACGCCGCGGTCGGGCTGTCCTTCGGCATCGCCGTGGTCGCCATGGTCTACGCGTTCGGCCGGATCTCCGGCGGTCACTTCAACCCCGCGGTGTCGGTGGGCGCCGCCCTCGGCGGGCGCATCGCCTGGCGCGAGGCCGGGTCGTACGTCGGCGCCCAGATCGGCGGCGCCCTGGTCGGCGGCCTCCTCGTGGTGCTGATGGTGGTCGCCGGCGACACCGGCGCCGGCTTCGGCGACGACGTCTTCGGTGCCAACGGCTTCGGGGACCGCGGCGGCTTCGCCCTGGGTGGGGCGCTGATCATCGAGGTCGTGATGACCTTCATCTTCGTGCTGGTCATCCTGGCGGTGACCGACACCCGCAACGAGCACCCCGCGCTCGCCCCGCTGGCCATCGGTCTCACGCTCTCGGCGATCCACTTCGCCTCGATGGCCGCCACCGGCACCTCGGTCAACCCGGCCCGTTCGCTGTCGACGGTGTTCTTCTCCGGCGGCGACGCGATCGCCCAGATCTGGCTCTTCCTGCTCGCTCCCGTCGCCGGGGCCGCGATCGCCGGCGCGGCCTACCCCGCGCTCTTCGGCCACGGCACCGACCCGGTGCCCGGCTCCGGTCTGCGCTCGGGCCGGTCGGCCGCGGTGCCCGGCTACGGCGCTCCCGACCAGTACCAGCAGCAGTGGAACCAGCAGGTCGCCGGCTACCCCCAGGACCAGCAGGTGCTCCAGCCGCTCGGCCACGAGGGCCAGGGGGCTGCGACCCCGCAGCCCGCCGTGCGCACCTCCGACCCGGGCGCCCGGGCGATGGACGCGCACGCGTCGCAGGCCGGTCAGGCCGCCACGGCCCAGGGCTCCGGCCAGGGCGCGACCGGCCAGTGGGGCACGGCGCAACCGGCCCAGCCGGTACAGCAGCCGATCATCCAGGACGGGTGGCAGTGGGACCCGCAGGCCCAGCAGTGGTTCCCGGCGCCCCAGCAGGCCCAGCAGCCCGACCCGGGCCAGTCCGGTCAGGCCGAGCAGGGCGGGTGGCCCACCCCGGACGCCGCCAGCGACCGCACCCAGATCAGGCCTCCGGGCGGTCAGTAGCCGCGGGCCGCTCGCGGGTCGGGCGGGTGCCTGACGAGGGCGGAGCGCTGCTAGGTTCGAGCGCAGTTCTGTCTCGTGCGCACCCCAAGGAGTCCCTGTGAGCTCAACCCCGCTGAAGGTCGCCGTCACCGGCGCGGCCGGCCAGATCGGCTACAGCCTGCTCTTCCGTCTGGCCAGCGGTGGCCTGCTCGGCGACCGCCCGATCGAGCTGCGTCTGCTCGAGATCACGCCGGCGCTCAAGGCGCTCGAGGGCGTCGTCATGGAGCTCGACGACTGCGCGTTCCCCGGCCTCGCCGGGGTCGAGATCGGCGACGACGCCGAGCAGATCTTCGACGGCGTCAACCTCGCCCTGCTCGTGGGTGCGCGTCCGCGTGGCCCCGGCATGGAGCGCGGCGACCTGCTCTCGGCCAACGGCGCGATCTTCACCGCGCAGGGCAAGGCCCTCAACAAGGTGGCTGCTGACGACGTACGCATCGGCGTCACCGGCAACCCCGCCAACACCAACGCGCTGATCGCCAGGAGCAACGCCCCCGACATCCCCGGTGAGCGCTTCTCGGCGCTGACCCGCCTCGACCACAACCGCGCGATCTCGCAGCTGGCCGCCAAGACCGGCGCCTCGGTCACCGACATCAAGAAGATGACGATCTGGGGCAACCACTCCGCGACCCAGTACCCCGACCTCTTCCACGCCGAGGTCGGCGGTCGCAACGCCGCCGAGGCCGTGGGCGACCAGGAGTGGATCGAGAACACGTTCATCCCCACGGTCGCCAAGCGCGGCGCGGCGATCATCGAGGCACGCGGCTCCTCCTCGGCCGCCTCGGCCGCCTCGGCCACCATCGACGCGGCCCGCGACTGGCTCTTCGGCTCCGCCGAGGGCGACTGGGTCTCGATGGCGGTCGCCTCCGACGGCTCCTACGGCGTGCCCGAGGGTCTGGTCTCCTCGTTCCCGGTCGTCACCAAGAACGGTGACTGGGAGATCGTCCAGGGCCTCGAGATCGACGACTTCTCCCGCGGGCGCATCGACGCCTCGGTCCAGGAGCTCGACGAGGAGCGCCACGCCGTCACCGAGCTCGGCCTCATCTGACACCAGCGTCGAGGGTGCCGGCAGGCTCGACCACCACAGGCGCGGACGAGCGTCCTCACCCGGTGGTCGAGCCGGTCGGGATCCGGCGTGGTCAGGTGGAGCAGAGGCTCCCGCCGCCGGCCCAGGCGAACCAGCGGCCGGAGGGCGCCTCACCGGGTCGCTCGGCGACCCGGGCGTACAGGCGCGTGTACGCCCGCTGGCCGTCGCACCGACCGAGCCGCTGGGCGCGCAGGACGATCCGTCCGGGGCGGGCGTAGTAGCCACCCTCGGGCCGGTAGAGGGCCGTCAGACCACGCGCGTGGCTGCGGGCCCTCCCCCACGTCCGCCAGGTCAGCCGGTAGGCCCGCCCGCTCGGCACGCCGCCGTTGTACACCTCGCGGGGCCTGGCCTCGCCCCAGCCCGCTCCGTACGGCGCGTAGTGGCCGGGCGAGCCCAGCACGACCTGCCCGGCCCGGTCCGCCGACATGGGTCGGGGAGCCGAGGTGGTGGACGCCGTGGCTGATCCGGAGACCGGGACCAGGAGGACGAGGGCGGCGAGCAGCGCGAGACCGCGCAGGCGGAGGGAGGGCACCGCGAGATGCTAGCGGCTCAGAGGGGCTGGTCGGGGATGTCGCCCGACAGGAAGAACAGGGCCAGACCGGTGGCCAGCAGCAGCAGCACATCGGTGAGCCGGTGGCGCACGGCGAGCATCCCGGCGTCGCGCTGCGGCAGGACCAGGCGCAGCGCCGAGGCGCCGACCAGGCCGCCTCCGAGCACGCGGACGCCCAGCCGCCAGTCGTCGACGTACGCCAGCACGACGCCGGTGGTCGCCGTGGCCAGGATCAGCAGGTAGAACAAGCCGCCGATCGTCGAGGGGTAGCGGCGCTCCTCGAGCTCCGCCGGTTCAGCGACCTCCAGGCCCTCACCCGGCTCCTCGCCGGGGACGAGCGGAGCCTCGACCGCGCGCGGCTCGGCGGACGGATCCTCCGCCTCGCCACCCACCGCGTCTGCCGGGCTCACGCGCGGGTCGCCGCCTGGGGCGCCGCGCCGACGAGGGACTGCTCGGCCATCGAGACCACGTTGGCCAGCAGCATCGCCCGGGTCATCGGCCCGACGCCGCCGGGGTTGGGCGAGACCCAACCGGCCGTCTCCCAGACGTCGGCGGCCACGTCGCCGGCGATCTTGCCGTCACGACGCGAGACGCCGACGTCGAGCACGGCCGCGCCGGGCTTCACCATCGCGCCCGTGATGATGTCGGGGACGCCGGCAGCGGCCACGACGATGTCGGCGCTGCGGGTGTGGGCCGCCAGGTCGCGGGTGCCGGTGTGGCACAGGGTCACGGTGGCGTTCTCGCTGCGGCGGGTCAGCAGCAGGCCGAGCGGACGACCCACGGTGAGGCCGCGGCCCACGACGACGACCTCGGCGCCGGCGATCTCGACGCCGTGGCGACGCAGCAGCTCGATCACCCCGACGGGGGTGCACGGCAGCGACCCCTTCTCCCCCAGCACCAGCCGGCCGAGGCTGACCGGGTGGAGCCCGTCGACGTCCTTGTCGGGGTCGACGCGCGAGAGCAGCGCCACCTCGTCGAGGCCGGTCGGCTGCTGGACCAGGAAGCCCGTGCAGGACGGGTCGGCGTTGAGCCCGTCGATGGCGGCCTCGACCTCGGCCTGGGTGGAGGACGCCGGCAGGTCGACGCGGATCGACTCGATGCCGATCTCGGCGCAGTCCTTGTGCTTGGCGCCGACGTACCAGTGCGAGCCCGGGTCGTCACCGACCAGCACGGTGCCGAGGCCGGGCACCACGCCCCGCTCGCGCAGCGCCGCGACGCGCTCGGTCAGCTCGGCCTTGATCGCCTTGAGCGTGGCGGTGCCGTCGAGCTTCTGTGCGGTCATCGTCGTCATCCTGTCACTCGTTGCTGCTGGAGGTCTGCTCGTTCGTCACCGGGTCTCGGCACGCTCCGTCGCGACCTCGTTGCTCGGTCGCGGTCGCTGCTCGACCACCGTCGATCGGGTCGGCCTCGCCGACCCGATCAGTGGAAGAAGTGCCGGGTCCCGGTGAAGTACATCGTGACCCCGGCGGCCGCGGCCGCCGCGATCGTGAGCTCGTCGCGCACCGACCCGCCGGGCTGCACGATCGCGCTGACGCCGGCGTCGATGAGGATCTGCGGTCCGTCCTCGAAGGGGAAGAACGCGTCGGAGGCCGCGACGGCCCCCCGCGCCCGCTCCCCCGCCCGCGTGACCGCGAGCCGGCACGAGTCGACCCGGTTGACCTGGCCCATCCCGACGCCGACCGAGGCGCCGTCCTTGGCCAGCAGGATCGCGTTGGACTTCGCGGCCCGGCAGGCGGTCCAGGCGAAGGCGAGGTCGGCGAGCACCTCCGGCGAGGCGGGCTCGCCGGTGGCGAGCGTCCACGTGGTGGGGTCGTCGCCCTCGGCGTCGACGTGGTCGACGCGCTGCACGAGCAGCCCGCCGCTGATCGGGCGCGTCTCGACCGCGGTGCCGGCATCGACCGGGCAGACCAGGATCCGGATGTTCTTCTTGCCCTGGAGGACCTCCACCGCGCCGTCGTCGTACGCCGGCGCCACGATCACCTCGGTGAAGATCTCGGCCACCTGCTCGGCGAGCTCGACGGAGACCGGGCGGTTGACCGCGATCACGCCACCGAAGGCCGAGGTCGGGTCGCAGGCGTGCGCGCGTCGGTGGGCCTCGGCGACGTCTGCGCCGACCGCGATCCCGCAGGGGTTGGCGTGCTTGATGATCGCCACCGCCGGCTCGTCGAAGTCACCGGCCGCACGGCGGGCGGCATCGGTGTCGACGTAGTTGTTGTAGGACATCTCCTTGCCGTGCAGCTGCTCAGCAGCAGCGAGGCCACCGGGTCCGTAGCCGCTGCGGTAGAGCGCCGCCGGCTGGTGCGGGTTCTCGCCGTAGCGCAGCACCGCCGTCTTGTCCCAGGTGGCGCCGATCCAGGCCGGGAAGCCGGACCCCTCGGAGGTGTCGGTGAGCACGTTGCCCATCCACGAGGCCACCGCGACGTCGTACGTCGCCGTGTGCACGAAGGCCTCCGCCGCGAGCGACCGACGCTCGGCGAGGGTGAAGCCACCGGCGGCAACCGCGGCCACGACGTCGGCGTACCGCTCCGGGGAGGTGACGATCGCGACCGACGGGTGGTTCTTGGCCGCCGCGCGCACCATCGACGGGCCCCCGATGTCGATCTGCTCGACGCACTCGTCGGGCCCCGCGCCGGAGGCGACGGTGGCGGTGAACGGGTAGAGGTTGGAGACGACCAGGTCGAAGGGCTCCACCTCCAGCTCGGCCAGCTGCTCGACGTGGGAGGGCAGGCGACGGTCGGCGAGGATGCCGGCGTGCACCCGCGGGTGCAGGGTCTTGACGCGGCCGTCGAGGCACTCGGGGAAGCCCGTGAGGTCCTCGACCTTGGTGACCGGCAGGCCGAGGCCCTCGATCAGCGCCGCGGACCCGCCCGTGGACACCAGGGTGACCCCGGCGTCGTGCAGGGCGCGCACGAGGTCCTCGAGCCCGGTCTTGTCGTAGACCGAGACCAGGGCGCGCCTGATCGGGACCTGGTCGTGCGTCTGCTGCTCAGCCATGTCCGAAACGGACCTTCCTGTCGGTGATGGTGAGGCCCTCGCGGGCGATGCGACCGACGGTGTCGACCAGCATCAGCCGCTCGGCCACCTTGATCCGCTCGTGGAGCGACTCGACGGAGTCGTCGTCCTCGACCGGCACGGCGGTCTGGGCCAGGATCGGGCCGGTGTCGACGCCGAGGTCGACCACGAAGAGGGTGGCGCCGGTGATCTTGACGCCGTGGGTGAGCGCGTCCGCCGCCCCGTGCATGCCGGGGAACGACGGCAGCAGCGCCGGGTGGGTGTTGACGTAGCGCCCGCCGAAGCGGCGCAGGAAGTGCTCGCCGGCCAGCTTCATGAAGCCCGCGGACACCACGAGGTCCGGCTCGTGCGCGGCGACCGACTCGGCCATCGCGCGGTCCCACTCCTCCCGCGAGGGCTGGTCGGCCACGCGGTGGACGAACGTCGGGATGCCCGCCTCGCGCGCCCGCTCCAGCCCGAGGATGCCGTCGCGGTCGGCGCCGACCGCGACCACCTGGGCGCCGTACGCCGCGTCGGCACAGGCCTCGAGCAGGGCCTGGAGGTTGGTGCCCGCGCCGGAGACGAGCACGACGACGCGTGCTGGGCGGGGGGTGGGCACGCCCCGCAGTCTAGGAGACAGCGGCCCCTAAGAACCCTGCGGGTCAGCGCCGTCGACGGCCGGGGCGAGCGACTCGCGCCGCCCCGTCCGGCGCTGCCACCAGGTCACCGCGGCTCCGCCCAGCAGGCCGCCGATCCCGAAGGCCGTCACGGCGTGCACCAGCACGTCGCCCGCGAGCGGACCCACGTCGCGCATCCGCCCCGGCCCGACCGCACCGCCCGCGAGGCCCGCGAGCACCGCGAAGGCCAGACCCGCGAGGATGCCGCCCGCGCAGCCGCGCAGCAGACCTTCCTCCCAGCGCACGGTCGGCAGCCGCCACTGGGCGTGCCCGGCAGCCAGGAAGGCGACCAGGACAGGCAGCGCGCTCAGCCCGATCGTCCAGCCGGGCGCCGGTCCGTCGTCGGGCAGCGCGGCCAGCATCGGGAACATCGGGAGGGCGCCGACCACCGCCGCCTGCGGCGTCACGAGCGTGCCGACCCCGACCGTGAAACCGGGGCCCAGCAGGTAGGAGCCACTGAACGCGAGGGCGTTGGGCACGACCAGCAGCATCAGCGCGCCGAAGAGGACCACGTCGCCGGGCCCGGCCCCGAGCTGGCTGAAGATGTTGGCCGCGGTGTCGACGTCGACCACGAGCGCGGCCGCGAAGGCGACGGCGGACACCCCGAGCCAGGCCACCAGCAGCGTGCGGGCCAGCCGCAGCGTGGAGAGCACCGGCCGCGGCACCGAGGAGGCCCAGACAGGCATCCGCCCGGACCCCACGGCGATGGCCGGGGCGGCGAACAGCCCGCAGAGCAGCAGCGACCAGACGACCACCCGTGGCGTGCTGGGGTCGGTGTCGGGCGTGGCGGCGACGGAGGCGACGAGCACCGCCGTCACGACGTACCCGGCGGCGAAGAGCCCGGAGGCCACCGGCACGGTCCAGTCGCGGCCGCCGTCCTCGAGGGCGCGTACGTCGGGTCCGTGGCCGGAGACCAGGTCGCCGACGCGCAGACCGACCCGCCACAGGGCCCAGGCGACCAGGGCGGTGACCCCGAGGGGCACGGCCGTGACCAGCACGCCGTCGATGCGCACGCCCGAGCCGTGGCCGGCCAACCAGCCCAGGGCACCGGTCCGGAGACCGTCGCGAGGGGTGCCGTGGGCTCCGCCGTCGGTGAGGAACCAGCCGACCACCCCGAGCCCCAGGAAGACCACCAGGGTCGCCGAGGCGGCCACGGCGCCACCGGCGGTGGCCAGCAGGGCGAGCGGGCTGCGGTGGCGCAGGTCGTCGACCGCGGCGTCCCGGCTGCGGGCTGAGGGCGGCAGGAGGGAGGTCATGACCTCCCCATCATCGCCCGCGGCCGGCGGCCAGGCGGGTCTCCCACGCCGGGAGGCCCCGGCCTCGGAGCGGTCCAGGTGGCGACCCACGGGTTGGTGGGCGCTGCCTCGGCTCGCGTACCGTGGGCGGTTGCCATGAGGGATCCTGAGCTGTTCGACTCGTTCTACCGGGACGCGCGCGAGCGCCTCCTGCTCCAGACCTACGCCCTGACCGGTGACCTGGCCGCGTCGCGGGCCGCGGTCCGCGACTCCTTCATCGTGGCCTGGCACCACTGGCGCAAGGTCTCGCGGCTCGAGGACCCCGAGGAGTCCGTGCGGCCGCACGCCTGGCAGCACGCGCAGCGCCGCCACACCGCCCGTATCTGGCACCGCGAGAAGGGCGTCCCGCCCGAGGTCCTGGCCACGCTCGACGCGCTCGCGAAGCTGCCGTCCGCGCAGCGCAAGGCCCTCCTCCTGGTCCAGCTGGCCGAGGCGGACGTGCGCCAGATGGCGCGCGAGATCGGGATCCCGCCCGTCGACGCGCAGCGGGTGCTGGACACCGCGACCGCCGACTTCGCGCGCGCCCGAGGGGTGCCGGAGACCGAGGTCCGCAGCCAGCTCGAGCCGCTGGCCGCGGTGGTGGCCGCCGTGCAGTGGCCGCGGTCGTCGATCGTCCGGCGGGCCGGGGCCACCCGTCGTCGTACCCACACCGTCATCGGGGCCGGCGTCTCGGTGGCAGCGCTGCTCATCAGCGGCGCCGTCGTCACCGACGCCACCGGCGCGCGCCCCACGCTCGACCGCACGCCCGCGTCGGCGACGTCCACGCCCGGCGGCGGCGAGACCCCGGGTGATCCCGGCCCGGACGAGCCCGAGGAGCCGGCGCTGTCCCTGACCTCCGAGGTGCTGATCGGCCAGCAACAGCTGCGTACCGCGACCGGTCGCCGCCAGTGGCGCACGGTCTCGACCGTCTCCAACGACGAGGTCAACGCCCAGGCTGTGCCGTGCCAGCAGGAGCGGTACGCCGACCCGCGGGGCCAGGCCGCGTTCGCGCGCACGTTCAAGGCGAAGCCCGTGCGCGGCAGCGACTCGGCCACCATCGAGGGCGTCCAGACCGCCGAGCTCTCCCGCAGCGTGCGGGCGGCCCGCCGCGCCTTCAGCACCGCACTCGGCTGGTACGCCGACTGCCAGGGCGAGCGCGTGCAGCTGCTGGGGCTCCACCGCGTCTTCTCCGTCGGCGACCAGGCGATGCTGGTCACGCTCCGCTCGTGGCAGCGGCCGGTCACCACGATGACGATCGGCCTCGCGCGCAGCGGGCAGTTCCTCACCACCACGGCCACCAGCATCGGCAACGACGCCCGCCCCGACCTGGCCCGCAGTGCACAGCTGCTCGCCGCGTCCGTGTCGCGGCTGTGCCCGTTGCCGGAGGGCGGCGAGTGCTCGGGAGGCGCTCGGCTGCGCCGCATCCCGCCGCTGCCGATCGGTGACGCGCCCGCGCTGCTCTCGGTCATCGACCTGCCTCCGGTCAGCAACGTCAACCGTCCCTGGGTCGGCACCAAGCCCCGCCAGGCCAAGCAGAACACCGCGGCGACCCGTTGCGACCAGGCCTCGTTCAGCGGCACCTTCCAGAAGGCCGCGTTCAAGGACAGCGCCACCCGCACCTTCCTCGTGCCCGAGGCCAAGCTGCCCGAGGAGTTCGGGCTCACCGAGACCGTCGCGACCCTGCCGCCCGGCCGCGCCCTCGCGTTCGTCGAGGAGCTGCGCGGACGGCTGGCCCGGTGCGAGAACGACGACGAGGGGCTCGGCACCCAGGTCGAGCTGATCGCCGACCGCAGCAGCCCCTCGACCTCCCTCACCGCCTGGCGCGTCACCGTGGACGTCTCCGACCAGCGCTCGGTGCAGTTCACGACCGCGATCCTGCGACGCGACAGCGCCGTCGCCCAGCTGACCTTCGTCCCCGCCCCCGGGGTCGCCATGACCCAGCCGGACTTCCTGGCCCTCGCCGACCGCGCCCTCGAACGGCTGGTGGAGCTTCCGCGGCGCAAGCGCGAGTGAGTGGCCGGCCGGCCGGCCGAGAAGGTACCGCGGCTGCGGCTGAGCGCGCGGGGAGGAAACTCGTGGTGCGGAGGCAACCCCGCGGGCTGCTCGGGCGTCTCCATGCTGAGATCGCCACCGCTGCCATGACTACCCGAGGGGAGGCCGGCCGTGGACGAACAGGAGTTCGACGACTTCTACTCGGGGTCGTTCCACCGGATCCAGCGCCAGCTGCACGCCATGATCGGCGACCGCGACGAGGCCCAGGAGTGCGTGCAGGAGGCGTTCGTGCGGGCCTGGGCCCACCGCCGGACGCTCGCCCGCGTCGAGCACCCCGAGGCGTGGGTGCGCACCACCGCCTACCGGCTCGCCGTCAGCCGGTGGCGGCGTACGACGCGTGGCCGACGCCCCGCCGACCGCGCGGTGGCGCCGCCCACCACGACCCGGGCCCCCGATGAGTCCCACGTCGCACTGGTCGAGGCGCTGCGGCAGCTGCCGACCGCGCAGCGCCAGGCACTCGTGCTGCACCACCTGGCCGACCTCTCCGTGCGCGAGGTGGCGGCCGAGGTCGGCGCCCCCGAGGGCACCGTCAAGGCCCGCCTCAGCCGCGGTCGCGTCGCGCTGGCCGCGCTCCTGACCGACCCCGACCAGCCCGACCGGCCCGACCAGCCCGACCGGTCCCGCCAGCCCGACCAGCCCCAGGGCCCGTCCTGCGGAGGAGTGAGTCATGTCTGACCCCCTCGACCAGCTCGCACGCTTCGACGGCGGCGACCCTGCAGCGCCACCGCTCCCCGCCGCCGAGGTCCGCCGCCGAGGTGACCGGCTCCGTCGCCGCAACACCGTCCTGGCCGGCGTCGGCGCGGCGCTCGCCGTGGCCGTCATCGCGACGCCGATCGCCGTGCTGACCTCCGGCAGCGACTCCACCGAGCCCGAGCCGGCCCCGGCGCCCACCTCGCCGTCGGTCACCACCGACACCCTCGTGTCGGGCGAGGTGCTGGCCGAGATCCCGGACAGCGTCGACCTCACCGCCGACATGCCCGCGAACGATTCGGGCGAGCCGGTCACGGCCACGACCGACGGCGACGGGGTCGTCGACCTGCAGTTCTGCGCCGAGCCGGCCTTCCCGCTCCGGGACGACCTCGTCGACCGCCTGGCTGCGACCGCCATCGGGCCGGAGTACGCCTCGGCCCGCGAGCTGCGCGTCTACGGCTCCACCGAGCAGGCCACCGCGGCCGTCGACCAGGTGGTCGACGCCGCCGAGGGGTGCCCGCGCGAGGACCTCGGCGAGGAGCTCGGCAACACCACCTGGGTGCACGCCGTGACCCCGACCGACCTCGGCGAGGCGTCGTACACGGTCCAGCGCACCTTCGAGAACCAGGGCGCGCCCTCGATCGGCGCGACCTGGTGGCAGGTGGTGAGGGTCGGCAACGCGGTGCTCGCCACCGCGACCTCCGGCGAGTACGCCCCGGGCCCGATCCTCGAGGACGCCACGACCGACGACGTCGAGGCGCTGCGCCCGCTGGTCGACCAGCTGTGCCCCTTCTCCGCCGACGGCTGTTCGACACCCGACGCTCCCGGCACTGCCGGCGCTCCCGACGACGTGCCGCTGACCTCGGGTTGGCCCGAGGCGGGGGGCGACTACTCCCTGGAGGGCCCCGGCACCTCGGTCGAGCCGTTCGTCTACCGGGCCTGCGGGGCCGAGCTGCCGACGTCCGCCGACACGCGCTACCTGCGCACCAGGCTGAGCGGTCCCGAGGACCTCCGCACCCGCGAGCTGCAGACCTTCCGGACCGTCCGGGGCGCCGTCGAGGCCGTCGATGCGTTCGCGGCGTTCTACGAGGCCTGCCCGCAGCAGAGCTCCGACGGCGTGGAGGTCGGCCACGAGTTCCGCCCCTCCGACCTCGGCGACCAGTCGGCGACGGTGGTCGCGCTGACGGCCGATGAGTTCGGGGCGCCGGCGATCGGCCTCCAGGTCCTCGTCGCGGTCCGCGTCGGTCGCTCGGTGGTGATCGACTCGGTCAGCAACGAGGCCAGCGCCTACGAGAACGAGGTGCGGCGTCAGTACCGCACCCAGCACGCCGCGCTGGCACCGGTCATCGACGCGATGTGCGTCTTCACCCAGAGCGGCTGCTGAGGCAGTCGCTCCACGCATGACGAACGGCCCACCGGATCGTTCCGGCGGGCCGTTCGTGGTGGTGCGAGTGGCTCAGAGGCCCTTCAGGATCTCCCGCATCAGCTCGGCGGTCTCGGACGGCGTCTTGCCGACGCGGACGCCGACGGCCTCGAGGGCCTCCTTCTTGGCGGCCGCGGTGCCCGAGGAGCCCGACACGATGGCGCCGGCGTGGCCCATGGTCTTGCCCTCGGGGGCGGTGAAGCCGGCGACGTAGCCGACGACCGGCTTCGTCACGTGGTCCTTGATGTAGTCGGCGGCCCGCTCCTCGGCGTCGCCACCGATCTCGCCGATCATCACGATCGCCTTGGTGTCGGGGTCCGCCTCGAACGCCTCGAGGGCGTCGATGTGGGTGGTCCCGACGATCGGGTCGCCGCCGATGCCGATGGCGGTCGAGAAGCCGAAGTCACGCAGCTCGAACATCATCTGGTAGGTCAGCGTGCCCGACTTGGAGACCAGGCCGACGGGGCCCGAGCCCGAGATCGACGCCGGCGTGATGCCGGCCAGCGCCTCGCCCGGCGTGATGATGCCCGGGCAGTTGGGCCCGATCATCCGGGTCGGCTTGCCGTCGAGGTAGGCGAAGACCTCCGCGGTGTCCTGCACCGGGACGCCCTCGGTGATGACCACGAGCAGGCTGATGCCCGCGTCGATGGCCTCGAGGCACGCGTCCTTGGTGAACGCCGGCGGCACGAAGGCGACCGACACGTCGGCGCCGGTCTCCTTCATCGCCTCCTCGACGGAGCCGAAGACCGGCAGCTCGACAGCGTTGCCGTCGGCGTCGGTGTGGCTCACGGTGGTCCCGGCCTTGCGGGCGTTGACGCCCCCCACGACCTGGGTCCCGGCCTTGAGCATCAGGGCGGTGTGCTTGGTGCCCTCACCGCCCGTGATGCCCTGGACGATGACCTTGGAGTCCTTGTTGAGATAGATCGACATTGAGTTCTCGTCTTCTTTCCGCGCGTCTCAGGCGTTCGCGAGCTCGGCGGCCTTGTCGGCCGCGCCGTCCATGGTGTCGACCAGCGTCACCAGGGGGTGGTTCTTCTCCTCCAGGATCCGGCGGCCCTCCTCGACGTTGTTGCCGTCCAGGCGTACGACGAGCGGCTTGCTCGCCTCGTCGCCCAGGATGTCGAGCGCGCCGACGATGCCGTTGGCCACCGCGTCGCAGGAGGTGATGCCGCCGAAGACGTTGACGAACACGCTCTTGACCTGCTCGTCGTTGAGGATCACGTCGAGGCCGTTGGCCATCACCTCGGCCGAGGCGCCGCCGCCGATGTCGAGGAAGTTGGCCGGCTTGACGCCGCCGTGCTTCTCGCCCGCGTACGCGACCACGTCGAGGGTCGACATGACCAGGCCGGCGCCGTTGCCGATGATGCCGACGGCACCGTCGAGCTTGACGTAGTTGAGGCCCTTGGAGGCCGCCTTGAGCTCCAGCGGGTCGGTCTCGTCGGTGATCTCGAAGGCCTTGTGGTCCTCGTGGCGGAACTCGGCGTTCTCGTCGAGCGAGACCTTGCCGTCGAGCGCCTCGAGGACGTCGCCCTCCAGGCGCGCCAGCGGGTTGATCTCGACCAGCGTGGCGTCCTCCTCGATGAAGACCGCCCACAGCCGCTGCACCAGGGTGACGGCCTGGTCGACCAGCGCCTCGGGGAAGCCGGCCTCGGCGACGATGTCGCGGGCCTTGGCCTCGTCGACGCCCGTGCCGGGGTCGATCGGGATCTGCTTGACCGCGTCGGGGTTGGTCTTCGCGACCTCCTCGATCTCGACACCGCCCTCGATCGAGGCGATGCAGAGGTAGCGACGGTTGGCGCGGTCGAGCAGGAAGGAGAAGTAGTACTCCTCCAGGATGCTCGCCGCGGGGGCGACCAGGACGCGGTTGACCGTGAGGCCCTTGATCTGCATGCCGAGGATCGCCTCGGCGTGCTGCTCGGCCTCGTCGGGCGTCTTGGCCAGCTTGACGCCGCCGGCCTTGCCGCGGCCGCCGGCCTTGACCTGGGCCTTCACCACGACGACCCCGAGCTCCTCGGCCGCAGATCGCGCCTCGGCCGGGGTGTTGGCCACGAGGCCCAGCGTCACCGCCACGTCATGCTTGGCGAAGAGCTCCTTCGCCTGAAACTCCATCAAGTCCACTGATCCACCATGTCCTCTGCAGGGGCGCGCCGGGTGCTCGCGCCGGGTCGGGTACCCGTCGCACCCTAGTGCGGAACCCGCCTCACGACGAAGCGGGTCTCGACGAGGAGATGACGAGACCCCAGCCCGGGAGACCGGGGCCGACGGCAGCAGCAGGGTCAGGCCGGGGTGACGTGCCCCGACACCCACGAGGTGATCTCGGTGGTCGCCGCCCCCGGGGTGAAGACCTTGGCGACCCCGATCTCCTCCAGCAGCGGGATGTCCTCCTCGGGGATGATCCCGCCGCCGAAGACCATGATGTCGCGGGCCTCGCGGGCCTCGAGCAGCTCGATGAGCTTGCGGAACAACGTCATGTGGGCTCCGCTGAGCACCGACAGCCCGATCAGGTCGGCGTCCTCCTGGATCGCGGTCTCGACGATCTGCTCCGGCGTCTGGTGCAGGCCGGTGTAGATGACCTCGTGGCCCGCGTCGCGCAGCGCTCGCGCGACGATCTTGGCTCCACGGTCGTGACCGTCGAGGCCCGGCTTGCCCACCACGATGCGCAGCCGTGGTGCGTCGCTCGAGGAAGTCATGGGCCCACCTTAGGCGAGAGCACTGCGCGACAGTGTCGTCCGTCACACCGCCCCGCCCACGTACCCCGTCAGCGCGGCGGTCATGCACAGGAGCGGCCGACGCGATTTCGAGCGTCGAGACCTTTCCGTTACAGTCCTTCCTCGTTGTGCACGCAGTTTTTGCACCGTCCATCGACCGGCCACCCCGGAGCTACCGAGTGCCTGACCATCGCGGAGATCACCGCGGCTCACGCCGTGCCGACCGGTCGACCCCTCACGACCCGACGTACGTCGGTCGTCGGGCCGCACGCCCCGTCGTCCAGGCCCCTGTACCCACCCGCACCGCCCTCAATCACGAGCCCGCGACGATGGCTCTCGACGCGGTCGAGATCCACGCCTTCGCCAGTGACGTCACGGCCGAGCTGCCCCTGACGCCGGCGCCGCCGGTCTCTGCGGGCAAGCGCAAGGCCGTCAAGCACGTCGGCCCCCGTGGCCCGCTGTTCCGTGGGCTCCCCTCCCCGCCGCTCCTCGTCGGGGTCGCCGTCCTCGCGCTCGCCGTCGGCGGCGCCGTGGTGTCGGCCGAGCCGCAGCCGACCCTGGTGTCCGGCGACCAGGCGCGCGGGGTCGCCCCGGTCAGCGCCATGAGCGGCTCGACGGGCAGTGGCCGCGTCACCGCGGTCGGTGACCGCAACCGCCCCGTCTCGCGCGACTCCAGCCGCCAGGCCCTGGCCGAGGCGGCCGACGCCGAGCTCGTCGCGCAGGCCGAGAAGCAGGCCCGGCAGCGCGACGCCGCGCTGGGCCAGCTCGCCGCCGCCGCCGAGACCCAGGCCGCCAAGCTCGCGTCCAACCAGTGGGTGCTCCCGCTGCGCCCCTCGGTCACGACGGCCACCTTCGGCCAGGTCGGCCTGTGGGCCAGCAGCCACACCGGCCTCGACTTCAACGGCGAGAGCGGTGACCCGATCTACTCGGTCGCCAGGGGCACCGTGACCTCGGCGGGCTACGACGGCGCCTACGGCAACAAGACCGTCGTGACCCTCGAGGACGGCACCGAGATCTGGTACTGCCACCAGACCACGATGGATGTCTCCCCCGGCGACACCGTCAGCGCCGACGAGGTCATCGGCACCGTCGGCACGACCGGCAACGTCACCGGCTCGCACCTGCACGTCGAGGTCCGACCCGGTGGCGGCGACCCGGTCGACCCCTACGCCGCCTTCGTGGTCCACGGCGTCACGCCCTGACGGGAGTGCGACCGAGGCACGAGGACGCTCCCCGTCAGGGAGTGACACTGGTCGTCGAGTAGCACGGCGGGACTGAGCCAGCGAAGGCCCGGCGGGCGTACCGAGACGCGGTGACGTACGCGTCCGCCTGGGGGACGGCGCTCCCCGATGTTGGCGCGGCACTCACCGGGTCTCGATACGCCCGCCGCGCCTTCGTCCCTCAGCCGCGCCGTGCTACTCGACCACCATCAAGCTCCAGTCAAGCGCTCCGCGTTGACTAGAGCTTCTCCACCGGCGCGTACCGCAGCAGCAGCCGCTTGACCCCCTCGGACCCGAAGTCGATCGAGGCGACGGTCTTGTCGCCGGCGCCCTCGAGCGCGACGACGGTGCCCATGCCGAAGGAGTCGTGGAGGACCCGGTCGCCCGGGTCGAGCGAGGGGATCTGGCGGGCGGGCTTGGCCTTGGCGGCGACGTCGGCGCGGGCGGCCGCTGCCGAGAAGTGCCGACGCCCCGCCGAGGTCGGCTCGCCCCAGCGCGCGGCGGCCGGGGAGCCTCCGGCGAGGTCGGGCCGGCTCCAGCTGGTCTGGGAGGCCTCGGTGCGGCGCCAGTCGACCAGGTCGATCGGCAGCTCGTCGAGGAAGCGGGACCCGGGGTTGTGCGAGGGCGCCCCGAACGCCGATCGGACCACGGCCCGCGAGATGTAGAGCCGCTCGCGGGCGCGGGTGACGCCGACGTACGCGAGCCGGCGCTCCTCCTCCAGCTCGGTCTGGTCGCCGAGCGAGCGCGAGTGCGGGAAGACGCCGTCCTCGAGCCCGGTCAGGAAGACGACCGGGAACTCCAGCCCCTTGGCGGTGTGGAGGGTCATCAGGGTGACCACGCCGGTGTCCTCGGGGCGGTCGGGGTCGGGCTCCTCGGGGATCTGGTCGGTGTCGGCGACCAGCGCCACCCGCTCCAGGAAGTCGCCCAGGCCGGGCGCGACCACGCCGGCGTCGACGTCGGCGGGGTCGGCCGAGGGGCCGGCGACCGGGTCGTCGGAGAACTCGCGCGCCACGGCGACGAGCTCGCCGAGGTTCTCGACGCGGGTGGCGTCCTGGGGATCGTCGGAGGCCTCGAGCTCCTCGAGGTAGCCCGAGCGCGCCAGGACCGACTCGAGGATCACGTCGGCGCGCTCGTCGGCGGAGACCATCGACTGGAGCTCCTCGACCAGGGCCACGAAGCCGCGGATGTTGGTGCGCGAACGGGTGGCGAGGTCGGGCGACTCGTCGGCGCGGCGCAGCGCCTCCCAGAAGGTGATCCGCTCGCGCGTGGCCAGCGCGTTGACGCACTCCACGGCCCGGTCGCCGATGCCGCGCTTGGGCACGTTGAGGATGCGGCGCAGCGAGACCTGGTCGTCGGGGTTGACCAGCATGCGCAGGTAGGCGAGCGCGTCGCGCACCTCGCGACGCTCGTAGAAGCGCACCCCGCCGACGACCTTGTAGGGCTGGCCGGTGCGGATGAACACCTCCTCGAAGACCCGCGACTGGGCGTTGGTCCGGTAGAAGATGGCGACGTCGCCGGCCCGGTGACCGGAGTCGGTGAGCCGGTCGATCTCGTCGGAGACGAACCGCGCCTCGTCGTGCTGGTCGTCGGCGACGTACCCGACGATCCGCTCCCCCTCACCCGAGTCGGACCACAGGCGCTTGTCCTTGCGGCCCTTGTTGTGGCCGATCACCGCGTTGGCCGCGGTGAGGATGGTCTGGGTGGAGCGGTAGTTCTGCTCCAGCAGGATCGAGGTCGCGTCGGGGAAGTCCTGCTCGAAGTCGAGGATGTTGCGGATGTTGGCGCCCCGGAAGGCGTAGATCGACTGGTCGGCGTCGCCCACCACCATCAGCTCGGCCGGCTCGACCCGCTCCGCCTCGCTCAGCTCGGGGTTGTCGGCGCAGAGCTGGTGGATCAGGGCGTACTGCGCGTGGTTGGTGTCCTGGTACTCGTCGACCAGCACGTGGCGGAAGCGCCGCCGGTAGGTCTCGCGCACCTCGGGGTGGGCCTGGAGCAGGTGGACCGTGCTCATGATCAGGTCGTCGAAGTCGAGCGCGTTGGCCTGGGTGAGCCGCTGCTGGTAGAGCGTGTAGGCCTTCGCGTAGGCCTCCTCGACGCCGTTGGACGCCGCGGCGGCGGCCTCCTCGTGGTCGCGCAGCTCGTTCTTGTGGTTGCTCACCCAGTGGAGCACCGCGCGCGGCTGGTAGCGCCGCGGGTCGAGGTCGAGGTCCTTGAGGACCAGACCCATCAGGCGCTTCTGGTCCTGGGCGTCGTAGATCGAGAAGTTGGACTTCAGGCCGAGCTTGTCGACCTCCTTGCGCAGGATGCGGACGCAGGCGGAGTGGAAGGTGCTGACCCACATGATCCGGGCGCGTCGGCCGACCAGCTCCTCGACGCGCTCCTTCATCTCGGCCGCGGCCTTGTTGGTGAAGGTGATGGCCAGGATCGAGCCGGGGTGCGCCTTGCGCTCCGAGATCAGCCAGGCGATCCGGCGGGTGAGCACCCGGGTCTTGCCCGACCCGGCGCCGGCGACGACCAGCAGCGGCGCTCCGGCGTGCCGTACGGCGGCCTGCTGCGGCGCGTTGAGCCCCTCGAGCAGCTCGTCGGGCGAGGGCCCGCGACGGGTGGAGACGGGTGCGGCGTGGCCGGCGTCGTCGGGGTCGGTGCGGGCGTGGCCGGCGTCGAAGCCGGGGAGCGGAAGCGGCGTACTCATGCTGCGACCAGCGTACGGGCCACCGCCCCCGGCGCGGCCGGCCCCGGGGTGCGGGTCCGGGCCGGTGGCCTCTGCCGCGGGTCTGACCGCTCTTCCGCGGGGCTGCACCCCCGCGGAGGAGGTGGACAACTCCGCGTTACAGCTGCGCGGGCGGGCGGCGGGTCAGGCGTGGACGGGGGCCCAGAGGACGGCGAGGCAGACGTTGAGCACCGCGAGGGCCACCAGGCCCGCCCACAGGCCCGGCGGGATCTTGTCCTTGCGGGTGTTGGCCATCACGAGGACGAGCAGCACCAGGCCGACCACGCCCTTGACCGCGACCTTGGCGTGGTTGACGGCGTCGTCGCCGGCCTCGAGCACCCCGACCAGCGCGATCCCGGTGAGGAAGGCGGTGCCGATGCCGTCGCGCATCGCGTTGTTGACCCGCTTCTCTCCGGGCCCTGCCTGCACGAGCAGTCCGCCGATCAGGGCGGCGAAGCCCAGGATGTGCAGGATGAGCAGGATCAGCCGGAGGGTCTCCATGCCAGGAGGGTAGTGCCCACGGCGCCCGCCTCAGCGCAGGGTCAGCGGTCGAGCGCGCTGAAGTGCTGGTAGTCCTTGAGCGTCGACCACGCACCGCCCCACGACCAGCCGATCCGGGCGAACTCCCGCACGACCAGGCCGTCGGCGTGGACCATGCCCGGACGCCGCCACCCGCGGTCGAGGTAGCTGCCGGCCAGCTCGGGCAGCACGAGGTCGCCGCGCTGGTAGGGGTTGAGGAACGGATTGAGGTCGAGGGCCAGCCCGTAGGCGTGGGCGGACCACTGCGTCTGCCCGGTCGAGGGCCGGCAGACCAACGCGGCGGTGTTGTTGCCGTCGCCGGTCGGGGGCGCGTCGAGGTCCGCGGTCGTGGGCAGCCGCATCTCCTCGATCGGGTAGTCGGCGTCGTACAGCGCGGCGAAGACCGAGACCACGTCGCGAGCGGCGCTGGCCGCGACCACGAGCTCGCCGGTGTGGGCGGCGCCGTCGAAGCCGCGGAAGCTCACGGTCACGTAGCGCAGGTCGGTCAGCGCCGCCGGGCACTGCGGCGACCAGGTCCGGCCCATCCGGCGGCGCAGGGCCGGCGTCACCGGCCCGACGGTCGACGCGAAGGCGGGGCCGGACGGCGGGGGCAGCAGGTCGCGCGAGGGGTAGCGACGCTCGCGCAGGCTGGGCGGCGTACGCCGGACCTCGCCGAACCCGTCGGGTCCGACCGGCAGCGGCGAGGCCCCCAGCGCCCAGGTCGAGTACGTCGGCCCCGCGGTCTCGGCAGGCTCCGTCGGCTCCGTCGGCTCCCCCGACCCCGTCGGCGTACCGACCGGGGGCGCCGACGACGGGCGTGCGTCGGCGCTCACCGGCGCCTCGGCGGGCTCCCGCTCCGTCGTCGCGGCGCAGCCCGCCAGCGCCAGGGAGACCCCGGCGCCGGCGAGGAGCAGGGTGGACCGGGGCACGGCCCCGATGCTACGACCGCGGTCAGACCCCCGAGCCGTCGTGCAGCCGCAGGAACTCCAGGTGCCGCTCGTACTGGTCGAGGACGTCGTCGATCAGCTGGGTGTGGGTGTAGCCCATCACGTCGTAGCCCTGACCGCCGTCGCGCAGGTGCACCTCGAGCCGGCTGTAGACGTCGTCGCCGCGGGGCGCCCACCCGCCGTACGCCGGGATCGGCACGGGTCGGTGCTGGACCTTGTAGCAGAACGGCAGGTCGGCCCCGACGTCCGCGGTGAGGACGATCGCCGGCTGGCCGGTCTCGTCGAGGACGCTGGCGACCTCGGCGCCGACGTTCTGCTCGCCGAGCTCGGCGGCCACCTCCTCCAGGGCCGGCGTCACCACATCGGCCAGGAAGTCGTCGGCCTTCTCTCGGTCCGGGAAGTTCATGACCCGGCGGATCCGGGCCTGCCACGGCACGTGGTGACGGTTGGGACCCTCCTCGAAGCTGCGGCCCGACAGGGCGCCCGGCAGCATCCCCTGCCGACTGTCGGCCATGTGCGCCTCGACCGAGAGGGCCTTGTAGAGCCCCCACATGACCGCGATCATCACGAACGCGAACGGCAGCCCGATGATCACCGTGGCGTACTGCAGCGCGAAGATGTTGCCGGCGCCCAGGATGGCCAGGGTCAGCCCGCCCGTGGCGACCGCCCAGAAGATCCGCAGGCCGGGGGCGGCGTCGTGGTTGGCGGTCGGCAGCCGGGACGACAGGTTGGCCATCACGAGCGCGCCGGAGTCGGCCGAGGTCACGTAGAAGAGCAGGCCGACGATGATCGCGAGGCCGGCGACGAACGTGAACGCGGGGTACTCCTGGAGCAGCGCCCACAGCCCCTCGGACGGGTCGACCGCCTCGGCGGCCGCGGTGGTGAACCCCTCGTTGCCGGAGCGGATCTCGTCGAGCGCGGCGTTGCCGAAGATCGAGATCCACATGACGATGTAGCTGAACGGGATGACCATGGTCCCGACCACGAACTGCCGGATCGTGCGCCCGCGCGAGATCCGCGCCAGGAAGAGGCCGACGAAGGCCGCCCAGGCGATCCACCAGGCCCAGAAGAACAGCGTCCAGAAGCTCATCCAGTCGCCGGTGTCCTGGTAGGCGAAGGTCTGCAGCGTCATGTCCGGGAAGAGCCGGACGTAGTCGCCGACGTTGAGCACGATCGCGTTGAGCAGGTACGCCGTGCGCCCGGTGACCAGGATGAAGAGCGCGAGCAGGATGGCGAGCACGACGTTGAGCTGGGAGATGCGCTTGATCCCCTTCTCGACGCCGGAGACCGCGGAGAGCGTGGCGATCACGACGGCCAGCACGATCAGCCCGGCCTGCACCGGGAGCCCCACGGAGAGACCGAAGACGACGTCGAGGCCGACGTTGAGGCTGACCACCCCGATGCCGAGCGAGGTCGCGACGCCGAAGATCGTCCCGAGCACCGCCGCGGTGTCGGTGGCGTGCCCGATCGGCCCGTCGATGCGCTTGCCGATGAGCGGGAAGAGCGCGGAGCGCACCGCCAGCGGCAGGTTCATCCGGTAGGCGAAGTACGCCAGCGCCATGCCCATCAGCGCGTACATGCCCCAGCCGCTGATGCCGTAGTGGAAGAGCGTCCAGACCGTGGCCTCGCGGGCGGCCTCGACCGTCTCGCCCTGGATGGCGGGCGGGGAGAGGTACTGGGTGACCGGCTCGTAGACGGCGAAGAACATCAGGTCGGTGCCGATGCCGGCCGCGAACAGCATCGCGGCCCACGCGCCGGTGCTGAACTCCGGCTGCGAGTGCTCCGGACCGAGCCGGACCTTGCCGTAGCGCGACGCACCGAGGTAGATCACGAACACGAGCACCGCGGTGGTCAGCGCGACGTAGTACCAGCCGAACCAGGTGGAGACCCAGCCGACCACGCTCTCCAGGGTGCTGAAGGCGTGGCCGGGTGCGAAGACGCACCACAGGGTGACGGCGACGGTGACCACCGCCGAGGAGATGAAGACCGGAAGGTTGAGCGTCGCGCGTGATGACCCCGGGTCGGCCGGCGGCGCCGGTCGTGGGGTCTGCAGGTCGGTCATGGGCGGATCTCCTGTCGTGGGCGGGCCGGGGCTACGGGTGGACGGTGCCCGGTACTGCGTCGTTGCGCGGGTCCCCCTGCGGCCAGAGCGGCAGGTCACCCCCGTGCCGGTACCAGGGGGCCTCGATCGGGGCGAGCGGGGTGTTGCCGGCGATCAGGTCGGCGGCCTTCTCGGCCAGCATCATCACCGGCGCGTAGATGTTGCCGTTGGTGACGTAGGGCATCGCCGAGGCGTCGACGACACGGAGGCCCTCGACCCCGTGCACGCGCATCGTCGTGGGGTCGACCACGCTCTGCTCGCCGGTGCCCATCGCCGCGGTGCACGAGGGGTGCAGCGCGGTCTCGGCGTCCTCGGCGACCCAGTCGAGGATCTCCTGGTCGGTGCTGACGCCCGGCCCGGGTGAGATCTCGCCGTCGGAGAACGCCGCGAACGCCGGCTGCTCCAGGATGGTGCGCGCCGCGCGGACCATCTCGATCCACTCCTGCCGGTCGCGCTCGGTCGAGAGGTAGTTGAACTGCAGGGCCGGGTGCTCGAACGGGTCGGTGCTGCGGATCTTGAGCGAGCCCCGGACGTCGGAGTACATCGGCCCGATGTGCACCTGGTAGCCGTGCTCGGCCGCCGGCTGCGAGCCGTCGTACCGGATGGCGATCGGCAGGAAGTGGAACATCAGGTTGGGGTAGGACACCTCGTCGTTGCTGCGGATGAAGCCGCCGGCCTCGAAGTGGTTGGACGCGCCCACCCCGCGTCGCAGGAACAGCCACTCGGCCCCGATCCGGGGCTTGTGCCGGTGCTTGAGCCAGGGCGCGATCGAGACCGGCTGCTTGCAGGCGTGCTGGATGTAGACCTCGAGGTGGTCCTGCATGTTGGCGCCGACGCCGGGCAGGTCGGCGAGCACGTCGATCCCGAGGCTCCGCAGGAGCTCGGGGTCACCGATGCCGGCGAGCTGGAGCAGCTGCGGTGAGTTGATCGCGCCGCCGGAGAGGATGACCTCGCCGGCCTCGACGCTGCGCTTCACCTTGCCGGCGCGGGCGTAGTCGACACCCACCACCCGCTTGCCCTGCGTGCGCAGGCCGGTCACCTGGGCCAGGGTGTGGACCGTGAGGTTGGGGCGCGACCGGACCGGGCGCAGGTAGGCCTGGCTGGCGGAGAGGCGCCGTCCGCGGTGGACGTTGCGGTCGAACTTCGCGAACCCCTCCTGCCGATAGCCGTTGACGTCGTCGGTCAGCGGGTGGCCGGCCTGCTGGACGGCCTCGAAGAACGCGCCGAAGAGCGGGGACGTCGCCGGCCCGCGCTCCATGACCAGCGGTCCGGACCCGCCGCGCCAGGCGTCGGCCCCGGCCACGCAGGTCTCCATCCGCTTGAAGTAGGGCAGGCAGTGGGCGTAGTCCCACGTCTCCATGCCGGGGTCGGCCGCCCAGCGCTCGTAGTCGAGCGGGTTGCCGCGCTGGAAGATCATCCCGTTGATGCTGGAGGAGCCGCCGAGCACCTTGCCGCGCGCGTGGTAGACCCGCCGGCCGTCCATGTGCGGCTCGGGCTCCGACTCGTACTTCCAGTCGTAGAGCCGGTTGCCGATCGGGATGGGCAGCGCCGCGGGCATGTGGATGAACGGGTCGAGCCTGGTGTCGCTGCGTCCGGCCTCGAGGACCAGCACGGAGGTGGCGGGGTCGGCGGAGAGCCGGTTGGCCAGCGCGCAGCCGGCCGAGCCCCCGCCCACGATCACGTAGTCGAAGCGGTCAGTCATGTCAGCTGCTCCCGTCGCCGAACCAGTGCTGGGGCCCCGGTCGTGTGTTGTGCCAGACGTGCTTGACCTCCCGGTACTCCTCGAGCCCGGCCAGGCCGAGCTCGCGACCGATCCCGCTCTGCTTGAAGCCGCCCCACTCGGCCTGCGGCACGTAGGGGTGGTAGTCGTTGATCCAGATCGTCCCGTGCCGCAGCCGCGCGGCCACGCGCTCGGCCCGTCCGCCGTCGCGGGTCCACACCGCTCCCGCCAGCCCGAAGATCGTGTCGTTGGCGATCGAGATCGCGGCCTGCTCGCGCCCGTCGCGGTCGGCGCCGGTGAAGGTCTCGACGGTGAGCACCGGCCCGAAGGACTCGTCCTGGACGCAGGACATGTCGGCGGAGCAGTCGTCGAGCACCGTGGGCGGGTAGTAGAACCCGTCGTCGTACGCCGGACCCTCGGGGCGTACGCCGCCCACCCGCAGCCGCGCGCCCTCGGCCAGGCCGGCCGCGACGTACGCCTCGACCTTGTCGCGGTGGGCTGCGCTGACCAGCGGGCCGGTCTGGGCGTCCTCGTCGAACGGTCCGCCGAGGCGGATCTGGCCGGCCCGTCGCACCAGCTCGTCGACGAACTCGTCGTGGATGGTGTCCTCGACGATCAGCCGGGCCCCCGCGGAGCAGACCTGGCCGGAGTCGAGGAAGACCGCGGTGAGCGCCATGTCGAGGGCGGCCTCGAGGTCGGCGTCGGCGAAGACGATGTTGGGGTTCTTGCCGCCGAGCTCGAGGGCCACCTTCTTCACGGTCGGGGCCGCCGAGGCCATGATCCGCCGACCGGTGACCAGGCCGCCGGTGAACGAGACCAGGTCGACCTCGGGGGCCTCGGTGAGCGTCGGCCCCACGCGGTCGCCGGCGCCGAGCACCAGGTTGGCCACGCCGTCGGGCAGGCCCGCCTCGGTGAGCGCGGTCATCAGCCAGATCGCCGTCGACGGCGTGAGCTCGCTGGGCTTGAGCACGAACGTGTTGCCGGCGGCGAGGGCCGGCGCGACCTTCCAGGAGGTCTGGAGGAGCGGGAAGTTCCAGGGGGTGATCAGGCTGCACACGCCGACCGGCTCGTGCACCACCTTGCTCACGACGTCGGGCATCCCGGTGTCGACCACCCGGCCGGCGTCGGCCTGGGCCAGCCCGGCGTAGTGCCGGAAGACGTTGACGATGTCGTCGACGTCGAGCCGCGACTCGACCATCCGCTTGCCCGTGTCGAGCGACTCCTTGCGCGCGACCTCCTCCTTCTCGGCCTCGAGACGGTCGGCCAGGCGGTGCAGGAGCGCGGCCCGTTCGGGCGCCGGCGTGGTGGGCCAGGGGCCGTTGTCGAAGGCGCTCCGCGCGGCCCGGACGGCGGCCAGCGCGTCCTCGGCGGTCCCCTCCGACACCGTCGTCACCAACGAGCCGTCGGCGGGGCAGCGGATCTCTCGAGTGGCACCGTCGGAGGCGTCACGCCACCGACCAGCGATGTAGATCTCGGGCACGGGTCTCTCTTCCGGTTGCGAGTGCGGCCTCCCAACGAACCGGGCCCGAGCCCATCCGTCAACTCTGTCAACCCGAGCGGCATCCGGCAAGCAACCTCTTGTCGGTCCGCGACAAGGCTGAGGATCAGCCCTGGGCCACGCGCACGGACCTGGTCCAGTCCGCGGGGTCTCCGCTACGTCCGTCGCCGCGATCGTCACCGAACCTGACGGTGTCGGCCGCGCCGATCGCGGCACGGACCTGACAGTGAGGGTTCTCAGTCACCAGGTGACTGAGAACCCTCGCTGTCGACGCGGTCGGCCCCGTCAGAGCAGCCGGCGGTCCGACGCCCACCGGGTCAGCTCGTGGCGCGAGGAGAGCTGGAGCTTGCGCAGCACCGACGACATGTGGGTCTCGACGGTCTTGATCGAGATGAACAGCTCCTTGGCCACCTCCTTGTAGGCGTAGCCGCGGGCGATCAGGCGCATCACCTCGCGCTCGCGCTCGGTGAGCCGGTCGAGGTCCTCGTCGACGGCGGCGACCTGGATCGAGCCGGCGAAGGCGTCGAGGACGAAGCCGGCCAACCGGGGGGAGAAGACGGCGTCGTCCTCGGCCACGCGACGTACGGCGGAGACCAGCTCGGGCCCGGTGATCGACTTGGTGACGTAGCCGCGAGCGCCGCCGCGGATCGTGCCGATGACGTCCTCGGCGGCGTCGCTGACCGAGAGGGCGAGGAACCGCGGCGCCCCCGACGGTGCGGCGCGCTCGGCCGCGAGGCGGCGCATCACCTCGACGCCGCCGCCGCCGGGCAGGTGGACGTCGAGCAGCACCACGTCGGGTCGGTGGGTGCGGATGGCGGCGACGGCCTCGTCGACGTCGGCCGCCTCGGCGCGTACGTCGACCAGGCCGGTGCCGGCGGCGGCGAGCTCGGCGCGCACCCCACTGCGGAACATCGCGTGGTCGTCGACGATGACGACCGAGACGGTGTCGGTCACTGCTCCTCCTGGTGGTCGCGACGCGGCAGCCACAGCCGCACCTCGGTGCCCTCGCCGGGGGCCGAGCGGACCTGCGCGACGCCCCCGTGACGCTGCATGCGGTCGTGGATGCTGTGGCGCAGCCCGTAGCGGTCCTCGGCGGTGTGGTCGGGGTCGAAGCCGCGGCCTCGGTCGCGCACGTAGACCTCGACCGCCTCCGGACCGACCTCGGCGTAGACGTCGACCCGCGGGACCCCCGCGTGCTTGGCGGCGTTGGTGACCGCCTCGCGGGTCGCGGCGACGATCGAGCGCAGCTGCTCCGACATGGCGCAGTCGCCGACCGCGACCACGTCGACCGCGATGCCGTGGTCGTCCTCGACCAGCGCGGCGACCCCACGCAGGGCGCTGGCCACGCTCCGCTCGTCGGTGGACTCCCCCGCGTAGAGCCAGCCCCGCAGGTCGCGCTCCTGGGCGCGGGCCAACCGCGCCACGGTGGCGGCGTCGCCGGGGTTCTGCTGGATCAGCGCCAGGGTCTGGAGCACGGAGTCGTGCAGGTGCGCGGCGACGTCGGCGCGCTCCTCGGTGCGGACCCGCTCGGCCCGCTCCTCGGTGAGGTCGGCGGCCAGCCGGAAGATCCAGGGCCCCACGACGATGCCGATGCCGAGCACGCCCAGCAGGGCGGCGAGCGTGACGTCGCGGGCCTCCGCCAGCGAGCCGCTGCGCAGCGAGAACAGGACCAGGGCGAGCCCCACCAGCGCGATGCCCGCAGCGAGCCGCGCGTAGGCCGCCCAGCCGCCGTCGCCGAGCACCACGCGGACGGGATTGATCCGGCCGGTGCTGTCGAGCCAGCGCTCGCGCTGCGCCTCGTCGGCCTGCCGCCACAGCAGCGCGACCCCGGCGATGCCGATGACCAGGGGCCACAGCAGCGCACCCTGCCCGTACAGCGCCTCGGCGGCCAGCACCAGGCCCACCCCGAGGACGGCGAGGGTCAGCGCCGGGCCGGCGTCGCCGAGCCGTCGGATCCGACCCGGCCGGCGACCGCCCCGGCGCGCACTCGCCAGCCCCGGGGCCTCGAGGTCCGGCCGCCGCTGGGCCGGCAGCATCAGCCACCACCCGGCGTACAGCATCACGCCGAGGCCGCCCAGCGCGGCGGTGACCACGAATGCGACCCGCACCCACAGCACCGGCGCCCCGAGGTGGCGCGCGACGCCCGCCGCGACCCCGCCGACGACGGACGCGTCGAGGTCGCGGGTCGCCCTCCGGTACGTCGGCGGCCCGGTGACCGGGAAGGGGTGGCTGCTCATGGCGCTCCATCGTCACACAGCGCGCGGGCGCCTCCCACGAGGTAGGACCCTGCTGCGACCCTGGTCGGACCCTGACTCCCGGACCCCCACACCGGCCACGAGACCAGGGTCGTCCCCGATGGCGCGGACCCGCTGCGACGACCAAGGTTGAGCCCATGACCACGACACCTCCCGAAGCACCCTCCGGGCCGGCTCCCGACCAGGGGCCGGACACCGGACCCCGCGTGTCCGCCGAGCAGATGCGCGACCTCGGCCGGCTGCGCCGGACCCGCTACGACAAGAAGGTCGCCGGCGTCGCCGGCGGGCTCGCCCGCCACTTCGACCTCGACCCGCTGCTGCTGCGCGTGGCCTTCGTGGTCCTCGCCTTCTTCGGCGGGGCCGGGCTCATCGTCTACGGCGCCTGCTGGCTGCTGGTGCCCGAGGACGACGCGATCCAGGCGCCCCTGCGGCTCGACGAGCGGACCCGCACCGTCGCCCTCCTGCTGGCCGGCGGCATCGCCTTCCTGGCGCTGCTGGGCGACTCGCTGGGCGGCGGGTGGTGGGCGCCCTGGCCGCTGCTGGTGATCGGGCTGGTCGTCTACCTCGTGCTCGGCTCACGCCGGACGCCGCCTCCCCCGCCCGGCACCCCCGGCTACCCGTACGGCGCCACCGCGCGGCCGCCCGAGTCGGCGAGCGGCCCGCTCCCGTGGCCGCCCGCCGGCCCCCCGACGTACGCCGCAGCGGTGCAGCGCCGGCAGCGCGACCCGCGCCGGAGCGGCCCCCTGCTCTTCTGGTTCACGATGGCGCTGGTCGCCCTCGGGATCGGTGTGCTCGGCCTGGCCGAGGCCGGCGGGCTCGACGTGCCGGGCTCGGCCTACCCCGCGATGGCCCTGGCGACCATCGGCGTGATGCTCGTGGTCGGTGCGTTCTACGGCCGGGCCGGGGGTCTGATCCTGGCCGGCGTGATCGCCACCGTCGCCACGCTCGGCGCCACCGCCGCCGACCGCGTGGACGGCGGCGAGCTCGTGTTCGCGCCGCAGACCGCGGCTCAGGTCGACCAGCCCTACGACCTCTGGGCGGGCGAGATCGTCCTGGACCTGACCGAGGTCGCCGACCTGGAGCAGCTCGACGGCGAGACGATCCGGCTCGACGCCACTCTCGGGCGGATCGAGGTGGTGCTGCCCGAGGGGCTCGACGCAGACATCGAGGCGACCGTCGACGGCGCCGGCGAGACGACCCTCCTCGGCGACAGCAGGGACGGCTCGGCCAACGCCGAGGTCGGTGACGGGGTCGGCCCGCAGATCACGGTCCTGGCCCGCGTGACGCTCGGCGAGATCGTGGTCCGGGTCGACGAGAGGAGCGCACGATGAGCGAGCAGACGTACTCGACCGAGGGCGGGGGCACCGACGCCGGAGACACCCGGGCGACCGGGCGGCACCCCGTCCACACCGCCCACCTGGTGATGGGCATCGCCTTCCTGGGCCTGGTGCTGATCTGGTCGCTGATCGTCAGCGACGCGGTCACCGGGTCCGACATCCGCTGGTTGCTGCCGCTGCCGTGGGTCGCCGCGGGGCTGGCCGGGGTGCTGGCCACGGTCGCGCGGGCGCGGCGCTGAGCCATGGGCTGACGTCGTACCACGCCTACCGGCAGCGTGGCGCCGCACCCGCCTTCAGCCTGGGACCCCGCAGCGCCTGCTTTCCGTACGAGATGGGAAAGGCCCGCTGCCAGTCCGAGAATATTGAGGTGTTCTGCCCTTCTCCCGGGCCGCCCACCAGACTGAACCGCATGGTGAGCGGAACTCCCGGCACGGCAGCCTTGGTCCTGACCACACCCAGGGGCTTCCCGTCCAGGAACCAGGTGACGTGACCCTTGGCCACCTCGACCGCGATCGCTGGAGAGTTGTTCAGGGGCGAGGTGGTCCGGACCCTCTTCTGCCACGTCTTGCGGCCCTTGGTCGCGCCGAAACGCAGGGTGTTGTCGACGCCGGAGTATTCCGCCATGAGGATGGACGGGCCACACTTCTTGTCGCTGCTGGGGACGAGCTCCACGCGAATGGCGTAGGGGCTCCCACCGCCCTCGCCCACGCGCTCCCGGAGCCTGGTCTCCCACCGGCCGTACTTGAGGGCATTCCCTCGGAGGGTGGCGTGGACCGAGCCATGGTCGCGACCCCCGCTCCTGGTGTTGAGGCCGCTGTCGAGGCGCAGTGCTCCGTTGTGCTTGCTCGCCCGCCCGAGTCCGGTGATGGCCTGTTCCCAACGGCCCCGCAGCCGGCTCCCTCTCTTCGGCGCAGAGTCCAGATCCTCGCCCCGCTCCCAAGCGAAGTCCCACAAGGCGTGCGACCAGCCGAACCGGGACTGCGCCGTCGTGGTGGCTCCCTTCACCCCGCCGGTCGGACGCGGCGGCGGCGTGGCCCTCACATCGGGCTCGTCGGGCGCGACCTCGTCCGGGTTGAGCACCGACACGGCGAGTGGGAACGACGCGTGCCATCCCACGTCGCTGCCATCCTCCGTCCACCGTTCAGCCCGCACCCGATAGACGTGCCGTCCGGCCGGGACACCACGGGCGACGAAGGTATGAGCCCCGTCGGCCCCCACCGAAGCAGTCGCGAGTGTCCGCCATCCCGTGGCGGAAGTCTGCTCCTGAAGGGTGAGCTTGCGACCCGTGAGCACGGGTCCACCTCGCGTGTCCTCGCGGTGGTAGAGATCGGGGGTGGTGTCCGCGGTGAGCTCGAAGTCTTCGCCGAGCATCGGGTAGGAGGCGGATGCCGTCAGACCAACCTCCTCGCTCTTGGCGTTGAAGAGGTACGACGGGGTGACGTACTTGCCGCCCCGGACTCGGTAGCTGATTCCCATCATGTCCGGCGCATGGATCGCCAGGCTGAAGCTTCCGTTCGGCTTGGTCTTCCCGCGGTAGAGAGGCTCGTCCGCCTCACCCCACTGGTCACCGGGCCGGTTCATGTGGTGCTCCACGTGAACGGTGCGCACCCCGCGCACCGACAGGCGTCCGGTGAGCATCACTCCTTGTCCGCCGAAGAATGACGAGTGCCCTCCCCGGATCGTCACCTGCAACGAGGCTCTCTGCCCGGCAGCCACAGCCGGGGCGTCGACCGGAACCAGATAGATGAGGGTCAGGGCAAGCAGACCGAGTATCGGCATGAACAGTTTTTTCACGGCACATCACCCGATCTGACTTTTCGCGATCTCGTCATCGCGATCGGGCGTCATGCTGCCACGTCTGGTGGACGCCCACTTCCCTTTCGGGTCGACTCGGCCGTGCTGCCCGACAGGCCGCTGCAGGATGGACCCATGAGCCTGCCGTCGTACCCCACCCTGACCTCGCTCGCCCCGGCCGAGCGACCGGACCTGCTGGCCCCGTCGGTGGCCGCCGCGCTCGCCGCGTGGCCGGCCGCCGACGGGGTCGCGGTCGTGGAGATCGACCCGGCGCTCGCCGACACGGCCGCGATGAGCGAGGCCTACGACATCCCGCTGCTGGCCAGCGCCAACTGCGTCGTCGTCGCTGGCCGGCGCGACGGGGAGGAGCGCGTGGCGGCGTGCGTGGTGCGCGCGGACACCCGGGCCGACGTCAACAACCGGGTCAAGCGGCTGCTCGACGTGCGCAAGGCGTCGTTCCTGGCCCTGGACCGTGCGGTCGAGGAGGCCGCGATGGAGCACGGCGGCATCACCCCGGTCGGTCTCCCGGCCGGGTGGCGCGTGCTGGTCGACGCGCGCGTGCTCGACGTCGACGTCGCGGTGATCGGCTCCGGCGTACGCCGCTCCAAGCTGCTGCTGCCGGGCCGCCTGCTCGGTGACCTGCCGGGCGCCGAGGTGGTCGACGACCTGGCCCACTGAGGCGAGGATGGGTCTCGTGCGCACGGTCCTCACCCCGGTCCTGGCTTCGGTCCTGGCTTCGGTGACGCTCGTGCTCGGCCTGGTCGCCTGCGCTGGTGGGCCGGACGACCCTCCGCAACCAGGGTCGGCATCGGCATCGGCGTCGGCGTCCGCATCGACGTCCGCGCTGCCGACCCTGGAGCCGCTGCCCCAGCCCGAGGATCCGCCACCGAGCGGCCGGCTGGTCGCCGACCTGCGGCAGTCGAGCATCGACGCCTCCCTCGGCCAGGTGCAGGTGTGGGTCGACAACGACACGACGCGCGACGTCACCCCCACGCTGATCCGCTACCGCGACCCGCACTTCCCGCGGCCTGTCCCGGGTCAGCGGCTGCGCACCGACCCGGCCCAGTCCGAGCGTGGCTACCCCCTCCGGCTCCCCCGCCGGCCGCGCTGCGGCTCCTCGGCGCCCGCGGAGAGCGGCACGCTCGAGGTCCGGTACGCCGGCCGGGTCGACCGCGTGCCCGTGACCGACCCGACCGACGTGGTCGGGCGCTACCTCGCCGGCCGCTGCCAGGAGATCGCGCTGGCCGCGGTGGCCGACCTGCGCTGGAGCGACGACGTGCCGCCCGACTCCGACGAGGAGGGAGCGACCGCGACGTTGACCCTCCTCGTCCGTCCGACCGGTGCGGCCGGGCACCGCCTGGTGATCGACCGCGTCTCCGGCTCCTACCTGCTCGGTTCGCCCGGAGGGCCCGAGGCGTGGGCGCCCCACCTGGCGGTAGCCGGTGACGATCCGCCCACCCGCGTCGAGCTGCCGGTCGCACCAGCGCGCTGCGACGGGCACGCGTTCGCCGACGGCGGCGGCGCCACGGCCTTCCGGGTCTCGCTCGTCCTCGACGGGAAGCCCGGTGAGGTGCTGCTGCGGATGAGCCCCGCCGGCATGGGCGCGGCGCTCCGCTACGCCGCCCGCTCCTGCGGCCTCTCCTGACCCGGCGAGTCGGGGGAAACTCGGTCGCGCGGCGGGGTGCCGGCTTCGTAGCATGGGGCCAGTGCACACGCTCCCCCACGACCACCCCGGGCACCCGGGGCAGCGCGGGTCGCGCACGCCCGGGGCCTTCCTCTGGTGGCTGGCCCGCCAGCAGTGGCCCACGCTGCTCGGCGGGATGGCCTTCGGCATCCTCTGGATGAGCAGCCAGGCCGTGATGCCGTTCGTGATCGGCCGCGCGATCGACCGGGGCGTCGCCGACCAGGACGGCGCCGCCCTGCTGCGGTACGCCGGCCTGATGCTCGCCGTCGGGCTGGCCCAGGCGGTGACGGGGATCGTCCGCCACCGGTTCGCGGTCACCAACTGGCTGATCACGGCCTACCGGACCGTGCAGGTGGTGGCCCGCCAGGCCGTCCACCTCGGGGGCACGCTGCCGCGCAAGGTCTCCACGGGTGAGGTCGTCACGATCGGCAGCAGCGACATCGCCCACCTCGGGCAGGTCATGGACGTCTCCGCGCGCTTCGCCGGAGCCGTGGTGTCGTTCGTGCTGGTCGCGGTGATCCTGCTCCAGACCTCCGTCACCCTGGGGCTCGTCGTGCTGCTCGGCGTGCCCGCACTGATGCTGCTCGTCGGGCCGCTGCTGGCCCCGCTCCAGCGCCGCAGCGACCGGCAGCGCGCGCTGATGGGAGCGCTCAGCAACACCGCCACCGACATCGTCTCGGGGCTGCGCGTGCTGCGCGGGATCGGCGGCGAGGAGGTCTTCCACGACCGCTACCGCCGCGAGTCGCAGACCACGCGTCGCGCCGGCGTCGAGGTGGCGCGGCTCCAGTCGGTGCTCGACGCGCTCCAGGTGCTCCTGCCGGGCGTCTTCGTCGTCGTCGTGGTCTGGCTGGGCGCGCGCTCGGCGGCCGCGGGCGCGATCTCCCCCGGTGAGCTCGTGGCGTTCTACGGCTACTCGGCGTTCCTGATGATCCCGCTGCGCACCGCCACCGAGTTCGCCAACAAGGTCATCCGCGGCCGGGCGTCGGCCAAGCGCGTGGTGCGGCTGATGGCCCTCACCCCCGACTGGACCGGACCTCGCGACCCGGCGCCCTCGCCGCCCACCGGCGCCGACCTGGTCGACGTACGCACCGGGTTGCACGTCGCTGCCGGCCGGATCGTGGCGCTGGTCAGCGAGCACCCCGAGGCGGCCGCCGCGCTGGCCGACCGGCTCGGCCTCGTCGCCCCCGAGGTCGACGACGACGTCCGGCTCGGCGGCGTCCCGCTCACCGCGCTCGCCCGCGAGGAGGTACGTCGACGCGTCGTCGTCTCCGACACCGGCGCGGCGCTGTTCTCCGGCCGGCTGGCCGACGGTCTCGACGTGACCGGTCGCGGTGACCTCGCCGCGGTCCGGCGGGCGCTCGAGGCGGCGTCGGCCGGCGACGTGCTCGACCTGCTGCCCGACGGCCTGGAGTCCGTGGTCGACGAGCGGGGCCGCCGCTTCTCGGGTGGGCAGCGCCAGCGCCTGGTCCTGGCCCGGGCGCTCGTCGCCGACCCGGAGGTGCTGGTCCTGGTCGAGCCGACGTCCGCCGTCGACGCCCACACCGAGGCCCGGATCGCCGCCCGCCTGCGCGACCACCGCGACGGGCGCACGACCGTCGTGACCTCCACCAGCCCGCTCGTGCTCGACGCGGTCGACGTGGTGGCCTTCCTGCGCGACGGCCGGGTGGTCGCCACCGGCACCCACGCCGACCTGCTCGCCACCTGCGCGCCCTACCGCGCCGTGGTGACCCGCGAGGAGGTCGAGGTCGGATGACCGCCACCGCCCTCCCGGTCGCCGACCCGCCTGCCCTGCGTGCCTACGTGCAGCGCCTGGCCCGCCGCCACCCCCGCATGCTCGGCGGTGCGCTCAGCCTGCACCTGCTCGCCGCGCTCGCCGCCCTGGCCGCCCCCCGCCTCCTCGGCAACCTGGTCGAGGCGGTCGAGACCGGCACCACCACCGGGTACGTCGACCGCGTCGTCGCGCTGCTCGCCCTGTTCCTGCTGCTCCAGACCGTGCTCACCCGCTACGCCCGCTACCTCAGCCAGGTCCTCGGCGAGACGGTCCTGGCCCAGCTGCGCGAGGACTTCGTCGGCAACGCGCTCGCCCTGCCGGTGGGCGTCGTCGAGTCGGCCGGCTCGGGCGACCTGCTGACCCGCACCAACCGCGACGTCGAGCAGCTCGGGTGGTCGGTGCGCTGGGCCCTGCCCGAGTGGACCACCGCCGTCGTGACCGCGGCGCTCACCCTGGCCGCCGCGGTCAGCGTCGGCTGGTGGGTGCTCCTGCCGTGCCTGCTGGGGCTGCCGCCCCTGGTCGTCGGGCTGCGCTGGTACCTCGCCCGCGCCAAGGACGGCTACCTGCGCGAGTCGGCGTCGTACTCGGCCATCAACGCCAGCCTCGCCGAGACCGTCGAGGGAGCGCGCAGCGTCGAGGCCCTGGGCCTGGGCCCCGCGCGGCTGCGCCGGATCGACCACGACATCGCGGAGTCCTACGCCGCCGAGCGCTACACCCTGCGGCTGCGCACCGTGTTCTTCCCGAGCATGGAGCTCAGCTACCTCGTGCCGACCGTGGGCACGCTGCTCTTCGGGGGCTGGCTGCACATCCAGGGCCAGGTCTCGCTCGGCGACGTCACCGCGGCCACGCTCTACGTGCAGATGCTCATCGACCCGGTCGACCGCATCGTCTCGATCCTCGACGAGCTCCAGCAGGGTGCGGCGTCGCTGGCGCGCCTGCTCGGGGTGGCCGAGGTGCCCGACGACCGCCGGGTCACCGGCGCCCGGCCGGCCAGCGAGCAGCTCGACGTCGCCGACGTGCGCTTCGCCTACGTCGAGGGGCGCGACGTGCTGCACGGTGTCGACCTCGACATCGGCGTGGGCGAGCGGATCGCCATGGTCGGGCCGTCGGGGGCCGGCAAGTCCACGCTGGGCCGGCTGCTGGCCGGCATCCACCCGCCGCGCACCGGTGCGGTGACCGTGGGCGGCGTGGGCCTGGTCGAGCTGCCGCTGCGCGACCTGCGCGGTCACGTCGCGCTGGTCACCCAGGAGCACCACGTCTTCGTCGGCACGCTGCGCGAGAACCTCGCGCTCGCCGCGCCCCCGGGCGCCGGCGACCACGAGATCCGCGAGGCGCTGGACGCCGTCGACGCACTCGGCTGGGTCGACGCCCTGCCCGACGGCCTCGAGACCGTGGTGGGCTCCGGCGGACGGCGCCTCACCGACGCCCAGGCCCAGCAGGTCGCGCTGGCCCGGCTCGTGCTCGCCGACCCGCACACGCTGGTGCTCGACGAGGCCACCTCCCTCATCGATCCCCGAGCCGCGCGCCACCTCGAGAAGTCGCTGGCGGCCGTGCTCGAGGGACGCACGGTGATCGCCATCGCCCACCGGCTCTTCTCCGCGCACGACGCCGACCGGGTCGCGGTGGTCGAGGACGGCGTCATCAGCGAGCTGGGCTCCCACGACGAGCTGGTCGCCGCGGGCGGCTCGTACGCCGCGCTGTGGGACAGCTGGAACGGGCGGCACTGACCGCACCCGGTGGCCACGACGACCACCCGCCGCCGACCGCTCGCGCCCTAGACTCGAGGCGTGCACCGCCTCGTCGCCGCCCTCGCGCTCTGGACCCACGTGGTCTTCGTGGCGTTCACGGTGCTCGGCGGCTTCCTGGCCCTGCTGCTGCCGTGGGTGCTGCTGCCCCACGTCGCCTCCGCCCTGTGGGGCGCCCGGATGGTGCGGTGGCGCTCGACCTGCCCGCTGTCGGCGATCGAGAACTGGGGTCGCGCCGGGTCCGGCCGCCCGCGGCTGCGCGACGGTGGCTTCATCGACCACTACTTCGTGGGCCGGATCTACCCGCGCTCGTGGGCCCGTCGGGTCGAGGTCGTCGTCGGCACCCTGGTGCTGGGGTCCTGGGTCGTCCTCGCCGCGCGCTGAGCCCGACCCCGCCCCCGGGCGTCCTCAGGCGTCGAGGTCGACGCCGGAGATCCGGATACCGGCGTGCGTCTTGTACTTGCGGTTGATCGAGATCAGCACCGCGGTGAAGGGCTCCAGCTGGCGGGCCAGCCGCAGCTTGCCGGCGTCGATGCCGGGCCGCCCGCTGACGCCGCGGGCCAGCTCGATGGCCACCTGCTTGGCCTCGACGACGTCGCCGACGACCAGCACGTCCTCGTCGAGGGTCTCGTCGTCGCCCCACAGCAGCACCGCGGAGACGTTGTGGAAGGCGCCGACCACGGTGGCCTCGGGGGCCAGGGCCTGGGCGGACTCGGCGGCCGAGCCCTCGCCGTCGTTGATGATCCGACCGTGCGCACCGCGCTTGTCGAAGGCCAGCGGGTTGACGCACGAGATCACGGTCTTGCCGGCCAGCGGCAGCGAGGCCACCAGCTCGTCGTGACCGTCCCACGGGACGGCGAGCAGCACCACGTCGGCCTGGGCGCAGGCGTCGGCGTTCGCCGCACCCGTCACCTCTCCGGCGCCGCTGACGCCGGCCAGCCGCTCGGTGACCTCCTCGGCCACCGGAACCGCCTTCTCCGCCGAGCGCGACCCCAGCACGACCGAGTGCCCCTGGCGGGCGAAGCGGTAGCCGAGGCCCTTGCCCTGCGGGCCGGTGCCTCCCATCACGGCAATGCGGTACGTCGTCACGGTGTCTCCTGGGTCGGCCGCAGCCTCGCGGCGGTGTGGGATGGCTTCGGTGATGGTGCCAGAGGCCCCCCGACCGCGCTGGCGCGAACCCACTCTTTGGTATCTTCGCCACCAGTCACGGGAGCGATATGACCGGTAGTGCGCGAGACCTGCGCGGCGACATCCAGGGGCTGCGAGCACTCGCGGTCCTCATGGTGGTCGCCGCTCATGCTGGCGCGCCCTTTCTCCCCGGCGGCTTCGTCGGCGTCGACGTCTTCTTCGTGATCTCCGGCTACCTCATCTCCGCGCTGCTGTTCCGCGAGGCGGCCACCCACGGCCGGGTCTCGCTGATGTCCTTCTGGTCGCGCCGGGCACGCCGGATCCTGCCGGCCGCCACCCTGGTGACGGTCGTGACCGTGGTCGCGTCGCTGGCCGTGCTGAGCGCCATCGACGCCCGCCAGGTGGTCGTCGACGGCGCCTGGGCAGCGGCGTTCCTGGCCAACCTCCACTTCGCCCGGCAGGACGTCGACTACTTCGCCCTCGAGAGCGCCGCCTCGCCCCTGCAGCACTACTGGTCGCTCGCGGTCGAGGAGCAGTTCTACCTCGTCTGGCCCCTGCTGATCGCCCTCTGCCTGGCCCTGGCCTGGTACGTCGAGGGTCGCCGCGAAGGCAAGGTCGAGAAGAAGGGCGGGAGCAGGGGCGGCAACCGCGCCGCCCGCACCGTGGGTCGCGCCCGCGACGCCGACCGCGTGCTGCCGCGCGCCACGATCGCGTGGGTGCTCGGGGTGCTGACCCTCGCCTCCTTCGTGTGGTCGGTCGTGCAGACCCAGACCGCACCCGAGGCGGCGTACTTCTCGACGTTCACCCGCACCTGGGAGCTCGGCGCCGGCGCGCTGCTGGCCCTGATGTCCCCCGCCCTGGTCGCCAGGGTCACGCGACGCGGCGCCTCGGTCATGGCCGTCCTCGGCCTGGGCGCGGTGCTCGCGGCCATGGTGTTCTTCCGCCCCGAGACCCCCTTCCCCGGCTACGCCGCCGCGCTGCCCGTCGGCGGCGCGGTGCTGCTGCTGATGGCGGGGTCGGCCCCGCGGGCGCCGATCACCTCGCCCCTGCTCGACAACCCCGTGATGCGCACGGTCGGTGACTGGTCGTTCTCGGTCTACCTGTGGCACTGGCCGGCGCTGATCCTGTCCGAGCGCGCGCTGGGTCGGGGCCTGAGCGCGCTCGAGACGACGTTCGCGGTGCTCGGGGTGCTGGTCCTCTCGGGGCTGACCTACCGCTTCGTCGAGGAGCCCTTCCGCGCCGGTCGGGTCGCCCGGACGCTGCGCCGTCCGCGGGCCCTCGTGCTCTACCCCGTGTCCCTCGGCCTGGTGGCTGCCACCTGCGTGGGCGGGTGGCAGTGGAGCGACTCGCGGCTCCAGGAGCGTGGCGACAACCCGCCGATCACGGTGGCCGGCGACCACGAGGGCACCGTCGCCCTGGTCCGGGCCTCGGTCGACGCCGCCAGCCGTGACATCGCCGTCCCGAGCGACCTCACCCCCGACCTCGTCCAGCTGCGCGACAGCATCGCCGACGTCGGGAAGTGCGACTACAACGACAACGTGCAGGCCCTGTGCGTCCGCGGCGACCAGGAGGGCTCGCGCACGCTGGTCGTGATCGGCGACTCCCACGCCCGCGCCTGGATCCCGGCGTTCGACGAGATCACCGCCCAGGCGGGCTGGCGGGCCTTCTACCTCGTCAAGTCGCAGTGCACCGCCGCCCACGTGACCGTGGCCCCGCTCAACGCGGACCGTCCGTTCACCGACTGCGACGCCTTCCAGGACTGGGTCGTCGACCAGGTCGACACGCTCGAGCCCGACCTGGTCGTGGTCGCCTCCTCGCCGCCGGTCAACGGGGTCTACGACGGCACCGAGCGCTACGAAGGCGTCGAGGAGGTCGCCGGTCTGCTCAGCGAGGGCTACCAGGAGCTCTTCAACGAGCTCGGGGCGTCCGCCGAACGCGTGGTGCTGCTGCGCGACGTACCCAAGTCCTCCGACGACCCCGGCACCTGCCTGTCCCAGACCGACCGGTCGCTGTCGCGGTGCATGTTCCAGCCGGTCGAGCGCTCCCGCTACCTCGGCGACGTCGCGGTCTCCTCCGCGCTGGCCACCGGCGCCGAGGTCGTCGACCCGACCCCGTGGCTGTGCTACCAGGACCAGTGCCCGGTGGTGATCGGAGGCACCCTGTCCTACCGCGACGACAACCACCTCACCGCCGAGTACGCCGCCAGCCTGGCCGGTCCGCTCGGGCGGGCCCTCTCGATGATCGAGTGAGCGCCGCACCGCCGCCTACCGTGACGTCCCGCCCTGCCCGGTCGACCGACCCGGCCCGCACCCCACCCCGAGGAGCACCATGAAGCTCGCCATGCCGCTGGTCTACGCCGGCAACCCGCGTGAGACGGCCGACCAGGTCGTCGACCTCGAGAAGGCCGGGCTCGACCTGGTCTGGGTCGCCGAGCCCTACGGCTTCGACTCCCCCACCCTGATGGGCTACCTCGCCGCCAAGACCGAGACCGTCGAGATCGGCGCCGGCATCCTCAACGTCTACTCCCGCACGCCGGGCGCGCTGCTGCAGACCGCCGCGGGCCTCGACAACGTCTCCGGCGGACGCGCGGTGATCGGCCTGGGCGCCTCCGGCCCGCAGGTCATCGAGGGCTTCCACGGCGTGCCCTACGACAAGCCGCTGGGCCGCACCCGCGAGGTGGTCCGGCTGCTGCGCAGCGGGCTGCGCCGCGAGGCCCTGGTCTCCGACAAGATCTTCACCATCCCGCTCCCCGAGGACCAGGGGCTGGGCCTGGGCAAGCCGCTGAAGCTGCTCAACAAGCCGGAGCGGTCCGCCGTACCCCTGTGGGTCGCCTCGCTCGGCGACAAGAACGTCGCGATGACCGCCGAGATCGCCGACGGCTGGCTGCCCTTCCTGTTCCACCCCGAGAAGGCCCACGAGGTCTGGGGCGACGCGCTGGCCCAGGGTGCCGCCAAGCGCTCCGCCGACCTCGGCCCGCTGCAGGTCAGCGCCGGCGGCATGGTCGCGATCGGCGAGGACGTCAAGGGGATGCCTCGACTTCATGCGCCCGATGTACGCGCTGTACGTCGGCGGCATGGGCGCCCGTGGCAAGAACTTCTACAACGACCTCGCCTGCCAGTACGGCTACGAGCAGGAGGCCAAGGAGATCCAGGACCTCTACCTCAACGGCAACAAGCGCGACGCCGAGGCGAAGGTCCCGCTGGCCTGGCTCGAGGCCGGCAACCTGGTCGGCCCCAAGTCGTACGTCGCCGAGCGCATCGCCGCCTTCCGCGAGGCCGGCGTCACCCACCTCCAGATCAACCCCGCCTCCGACGACCCCGCCGCGACCGTCGCCGAGGTCAAGGAGATGGTCGGCTGACCCCCGGGCGGCCCGACCGCCCCTCCGGCGGTGCCTCCACCACCCTTCCCGCCGACAACACCGTGGCTCACCCACCGCCGCCCCCGGGCCGACCCACCGGCGGTGCCTCCACCACCCTTCCCGCCGACGAAACGGTGGCTCACCCACCGCTGCCCCGGGCCGACCCCCCGGCGGTGCCTCAGCCACCTTTCCCGCCGACGAAACCGTGGCTCACCCACCGCCACCCCCGGGCCGACACCGCAGCGGTGCCCCGGCCACCCTTCCCGCCGACCACACCGTGGCTCACCCACCGCCGCCCCCGGGCCGACCCCCCGGCGGTGCCTCCACCACCCTTCCCGCCGACGAAACGGTGGCTCACCCACCGCTGCCCCGGGCCGACACCGCAGCGGTGCCTCCGCCACCCTTCCCGCCGACGAAACCGTGGCCCACCCACCGCCGCCCCCGGGCCGACACCCAGCGGTGCCTCCGCCACCTTCCCCGCCGACCAAACCGTGGCTCACCCACCGCCGCCCCAGGCCGACACCGCAGCGGTGCCTCAGCCACCCTTCGCGCCGACCGAACCGTGGCCCACCCACCGCTGCCCCCGGGCCGACACCCCAGCGGTGCCCCAGCCACCCTTCCCGCCGACAAACCGTGGCTCACCCACCGCCACCCCGACCCCCCTTGAATCGTGACAGTGAAACTGTCACGATGCGCGGGACCGTTCGTCACGCCCCGAGGAGTCCCATGCCCGAGCGCCCGTCCATCTACGAGCAGGAGCACGAGGACTTCCGTCGGACCGTGCGCGCGTTCATGGAGAAGGAGGTCGTCCCCCACCACGAGCAGTGGGAGAAGGACGGCCAGGTCAGCCGCGAGGTATGGCGGCGTGCGGGCGAGACGGGGCTGCTCTGCTTCGACGTCGAGGAGCAGTACGGCGGCGCCGGGATCGCGGACTTCCGCTACAACGCGATCATCTCCGAGGAGATCAGCAAGGTGGGCGCGAGCGGGCTCGGCTTCCCGGTCCACACCGACATCATCGTTCCCTACATCAGCCAGCTCGGCACCGACGAGCAGAAGGCGCGCTGGCTGCCGGGGCTGGTCTCCGGCGAGCTGATCTCCGCGATCGCGATGACCGAGCCGGGCGCCGGCAGCGACCTGCAGGGCGTGCGCACCTCCGCGGTCGACAAGGGCGACCACTACGTGCTCAACGGCTCGAAGACCTTCATCAGCAACGGCATCATGGCCGACCTGGTGATCGTCGTGGCCCGCACCGACCCCGACGCCGGCCACCAGGGCATCAGCCTGCTGGTCGTCGAGGCCGGCATGGAGGGCTTCGAGCGAGGCCGCAACCTCGACAAGATGGGCCTCAAGGCTCAAGACACCTCCGAGCTCTTCTTCGACAACGTCGCGGTGCCCAAGACCAACCTGCTCGGCGAGGAGGGCTCGGGCTTCGTCTCGCTGATGGTCAACCTCCCCCAGGAACGCATCTCGATCGCCGCGATCGCCGTCGCCGCCTGCGAGCACGTGCTCGAGCTCTGCCTCGACTACGCCAAGCAGCGCGAGGCGTTCGGCAAGCCGATCGGCTCGTTCCAGCACAACCGCTTCCTGCTCGCCGAGATGGCCACCGAGGTCCACATCGCGCGCGTCTTCGTCAACGACTGCATCCTCAAGCTCAACGCCGGCGAGGTCGACACGGCCCTGGCGTCGATGGCGAAGTGGTGGACCACCGAGCTGCAGAAGAAGCTCGTCGACCAGGGCGTCCAGCTGCACGGCGGCTACGGCTACATGATGGAGTACCCGATCGCCAAGGCCTACGTCGACAGCCGGATCCAGACCATCTACGGCGGCACCACCGAGATCCAGAAGGAGATCATCGGCCGGATGCTCGGGGTGTGACCGCAGACCCTTGTGGCGGGTGGGGTGCTGAGCCACACTGTCGCGCACACCGGATCCTGGAGGAGCCTGAATGACCCACGACGTCCTTGCCCAGCGCGCCGACATCGCCGCTCGCGTGGCCGGCCGCACCCTGATCGACGCCCTGGCCGAGACCGCCGCGGCGTACGCCGGGGAGCCGGCGTACTCCGACCGGCACGAGGTCGCCGAGGGCGAGGCGTGGCGCACGCTGACCTGGGCCGAGGTCCGCGAGCAGGTCCTCGACGCGGCCGCGGGGCTGGTCGAGCTGGGGGTCCAGCCCGGCGACACGATCGCGATCATGGCGACCAACCGGATCGAGCACTTCCTCGCCGACATGGCTGCGGTGCACGCCGCGGCGACCCCGATGTCGATCTACAACACGCTCTCCCCCGAGCAGGTCTCCTACATCGCCGACCACGCCCAGCCCCGGATCGTCGTGCTCGAGACGGCCGACCACCTCGCCCGCTGGGCCCAGGCCATCGAGGAGGTCCCCAGCATCGAGCGGATCCTCGTCCTCGACGCGGCGGCCCGGCCCGACGACCGGCGCTTCCTCGGCTGGGAGCACCTGGTCGAGATCGGGCGCGCCCGTCGGGCCAGCGGCCCCGACGCCCTGGAGGAGCGCCACCGCGGCCTCGACCCCGACGCGCCCGCGACCATCCTCTACACCTCCGGCACCACCGGAAGCCCCAAGGGCGTGGTGCTCACCCACCACAACGTCCTCTACGAGGCCCTGAGCACGCTGCAGGCGGCCGGCCTCGAGGAGCGTCAGACCCAGGTCAGCTACCTGCCCCTGGCCCACATCGCCGAGCGGGTCCTCGGCCTCTACGGCCCCCAGATCGTCGGCAGCCACAGCTACGCGATCGGCGACCCGGCCGAGCTGCTCGGCACCCTCGGCGAGGTCCACCCCACCGCGTTCTTCGGCGTGCCCCGGGTGTGGGAGAAGATCAAGACCGGCATCTCGGCCAAGCTCGCCGCCGACCCCGACCCCGCCAACGTCGCGATGGTCGAGGAGTCGATGGCCGCCGGGCTGGCCTGGGTGGAGGCCCAGGGCGTCGGCGGGACGATGACGCCCGAGATCGAGGCGGCCTACCGCAAGGCCGACGAGACCATCCTCGGCTTCCTCAAGCTCCTGCTGGGGCTCGACCAGGTCACCTGGGCCGGGTCGGCGGCGGCGCCGATGCCGCTGGAGGTCGCCAAGTTCATGGCCGGCCTGGGCCTCACCGTCTACGACGTCTACGGGATGACCGAGACCTGCGGCGCCGTCACCGCCAACGGCCCGGGCGGCTTCAAGCTCGGCACCGTCGGCCGCCCGACCCCGGGCATGGAGGTCGCGCTCGCCGACGACGGTGAGGTCCTGGTGCGCGGCCCCGTGGTCACGCCCGGCTACCACCGTCAGGAGGAGGCGACCAGGGCGCTGATCGACGACGACGGCTGGGTCCACACCGGCGACATCGGCACCCTCGACGACGACGGGTTCTTCGCGATCGTCGACCGCAAGAAGGAGCTGATCATCAGCTCCGCGGGCAAGAACATCGCCCCCTCCAACATCGAGAACTACCTCAAGGAGTCGCCGATCATCGGCCACGCGATGGCCGTCGGCGACGCCAAGCCGTACGTCGTCGCCGTGCTGACCCTCGACGCCGAGATCGCGCCGCTGGTCGCCGCCAAGCACGGCATCGAGTTCGCCGACCTCGCCGACCTGGCGCGTCGACCCGAGATCCTGGCGATGGCCCAGGCCGCGGTCGACGCCGCCAACGCCCGGCTCTCGCGCCCCGAGCAGGTCAAGGCCTTCGAGCTGCTGCCGGTGGAGTGGACGGCGGAGTCCGACGAGCTGACGCCCACGCTCAAGCTCAAGCGGCGCGTGGTCAACACCAAGTACGCCGACGTGCTGGAGCGCCTCTACGACTGAGCCGCGCCGGGCGGTCTAGACCGGATCCGGGCGGGGCGATGACCGCGGGGCGTTCGGGTGGTCGACTCGGGGGAAACCCCGATGCGGACTGTCCCCGCCCAGTGGAAGAGTCGTGGTCATGCACCGTCAGATCGCCGGTCGGCTGACCGGCCCCGTCACCAAGTGGATCGTGCTCGGCGTGTGGCTGGTCGCCCTGGTGGGCCTCGGCTCGTTCTCGAGCAAGCTCGCGGAGGTCCAGAACAACGAGGCGTCCTCCTGGCTGCCCGCCAGCGCCGAGTCGACGCGCGCGCTGGAGAAGCTCGCGCCCTTCCAGGACCCCAACGCGATCCCCACGATCGTGGTCTACGAGCGCGAGGGTGGCCTCACCCCCGACGACCTCGCGGCCGCCCAGCAGCAGGTCTCCGCCTTCGAGGGCATGGACGGCGTCCAGGGGCCGGTCGTCGGCCCGATCGCCTCCGAGGACGGCGAGGCCGCCCAGACGGTGGTGACCTTCAACTTCGGCAAGAACGGTTGGGAGGGCATGCCCGACACCGCCGACGAGCTGCGCGAGCTGTCGGCGATCGACGGCGTGAGCGTCTACGTCGCGGGCTCCGGCGGTCAGGCGGCCGACTCCTTCGAGGCCTTCGCCGGCATCGACAGCACCCTGCTGCTCGCCGCGCTCGGCGTCGTGGTCGTGATCCTGCTCCTCACCTACCGCAGCCCGGTGCTCTGGATCCTGCCGATCTTCTCGGTGGTGGTCGGGCTCGGCACCAGCCTCGGGCTGGTCTACTTCCTGGCCAAGTACGCCGACCTCACCGTCAACGGGCAGAGCCAGGCGATCCTCAGCATCCTGGTCATCGGCGCCGGCACCGACTACGCCCTGCTGCTGGTGGCCCGCTACCGCGAAGAGCTGCGCCGCCACGACGACCGGCACGAGGCGATGGCCTTCGCGCTGCACCGGGCCGCACCGGCCATCCTCGCCAGCGCCGCCACCGTGGCGGTCGGCATGCTCTGCCTGCTCTTCGCCGAGATGAGCTCCACGGCCGGCCTGGGCCCGGTCGCGGCGATCGGCGTCGCGATGACCTTCCTGGTGATGGTGACGCTGCTGCCCGCCCTCCTGGTCATCTTCGGCCGCTGGATCTTCTGGCCGATGCGTCCGGCGTCCGGTTCCGAAGGTCGGGCGGGCGGCGGGGTGTGGGGCCGCGTCGGGCGGAGCATCGAGCGTCGACCCCGAGGGGTCTGGGTCGTCACCACCGGTCTCCTGCTCCTGGCCTGCCTCGGCGTGCTCCGGCTCGACGCCAGCGGGCTGGCCACCGAAGACCAGTACACCAAGGACTTCGACTCCGTCCTGGGCCAGCGGGTGCTGCTCGACCACGGCCTGGTCGACGCCTCCAACCCGATCATGGTGGCCGCCGACGCCGACCACGTCGACGCCGTCCGCACCGCGCTGGCGGGCGTCGAGGGCCTGGCGCCGCCGTCCGAGCCGATCACCCAGGGCGGGGTCGGCTTCGTCAGCGTCGCGGTGCCCGGCGACCCGGCCTCGCAGGAGGCCTTCGCCCTCGTGGAGGCCGCCCGCGACGCGGTCGCAGAGGTGCCGGACGCCGACGCGCTGGTCGGCGGCTTCTCGGCGATCTACCTCGACACCAAGGAGGCCTCGACGCGCGACAACCAGGTCATCATCCCGATCGTGCTGCTGGTCGTGTTCCTGATCCTGATCCTGCTGCTGCGGGCGCTGGTGGCGCCGGCGATCCTGATCGCCACGGTCGTGCTGTCCTTCGGCGCGGCGCTCGGCATCTCCACGTTGATCTTCGAGTTCGTGCTCGGGTTCGCCGGGGCCGACGCGGCGTTCCCGCTCTTCGCGTTCGTGTTCCTCGTGGCCCTCGGCATCGACTACAACATCTTCTTGATGACCCGGGTCCGCGAGGAGACGGCCGTCCACGGCACCCGTCGTGGCTCGCTGGTGGCGCTCACCTCCACCGGCGGCGTGATCACCTCCGCCGGGGTGGTGCTGGCCGCGACCTTCCTGGTCCTCGGCACCCTGCCGCTGGTCTTCCTGGCCGAGCTCGGCCTCACGGTCGCGCTCGGGGTGCTGCTCGACACGATGATCGTGCGCTCCGTGCTCGTCACCGCGATCAACCTCGACCTCGGTGGTCGGATCTGGTGGCCGAGCCGGCTCGACCGGGGCGATCACGAGGTCGAGCCCACGACCCGCGCCGGGCGCGACGCACCCGTCCGCGTCTGAGCACCCGGCGACGTACCGGCGGCTGGGACCGGCTACCCGCCCCGTCCCGTCCGCGCCTATCCTCGATCGGGATGACCGAGACGCCCACTCCTCAGCAGGTACGTCGCGCGCTCGCCCGCGCCGAGCGCGGCGCCACGCTCGACGTGGCCGAGGCCACCGCGCTGCTGGCCGCCCGTGGCGACGACCTCGACCGGCTGTGCGTGGTCGCGGGCCGGGTGCGCGACGCGGGCCTGGTCGCGGCCGGCCGCCCCGGCGTGGTGACGTACTCGCCCAAGGTCTTCATCCCGGTCACCAAGCTCTGTCGCGACCGCTGTCACTACTGCACGTTCGTGGAGTCGCCCGGACAGCTGAGCCGGGCCGGGCACGCGATGTTCCTCTCCCCCGACGAGATCCTGACGATCGCCGCGCAGGGCGCCGAGGCGGGCTGCCTGGAGGCGCTGTTCACCCTCGGCGACCGGCCCGAGGACCGCTGGCCCGAGGCCCGGGCGTGGCTCGACGAGCAGGGCTACGACTCCACGCTGGCCTACGTGCGGGCGATGGCCGTGCGGGTGCTGGAGGAGACCGGGCTGCTGCCCCACCTCAACCCCGGCGTCATGTCGTGGGAGGAGCTCAACCGGCTCAAGCCGGTCTCGCCCTCGATGGGCATGATGCTCGAGACCACCTCGCGGCGGCTCTTCGAGACCAGGGGCGAGGCCCACCACGGCTCCCCCGACAAGGACCCCGCGGTCCGGCTGCGGGTGCTCGAGGACGCCGGGCGGCTCTCGATCCCCTTCACCACCGGGCTGCTGGTCGGCATCGGCGAGACGCTCACCGAGCGCGCGGAGACGATCTTCGCGCTGCGCGAGACCTCGCGGGCCTACGGGGCGGTGCAGGAGGTGATCGTCCAGAACTTCCGGGCCAAGCCCGACACCGCGATGCGCCACACCGACGACCTCGGGCTCGAGGAGTTCCGGGCCGCGATCGCGGTCACCCGCATCGTGCTCGGTCCGAAGGCCCGGGTGCAGGCACCCCCCAACCTCGTCGACCACTCCGAGGGCGCCGCCGAGTGCCGCGCGCTGCTCGACGCCGGGGTCGACGACTGGGGCGGCGTCTCACCGCTGACCCCTGACCACGTCAACCCCGAGCGGCCCTGGCCCTCGCTGGAGCGGCTGACCGAGATCACCGCGGCGGCCGGCCTCACGCTGCGCGCGCGGCTGACCGTCCACCCCGAGCACGTCCGCGCCGGCGAGCCGTGGCTCGACCCCCGGGTCTCCGGCCACGTCGCGGCGCTGGCCGGCGACGACGGGCTCGCGCGGCCCGGCGTCCGCGCCGTGGGCCTGCCCTGGCAGGAGCCCGACGGCGGCTTCGCCTCGGTGGGTCGCACCGACCTGCACGAGGCGGTCGACACCGAGGGCCGCACCGACGACCGCCGCTCCGACTTCGCCGGCGTCTACGGCGACTGGGACGCCGTGAAGGAGGCCGCCTCCACCACCAGCACCCCCGCGGTGCTGCACGCCGAGGGCGGCGCCGCGCTCGCGGCGGCCGAACGCGACCCCGGCGGGCTGTCCGACGAGCACGCGCTGACCCTGATCACTGCCGAGGGCGACCTGCTCGAGCAGGTCTGCCGGCTCGCCGACGACCTGCGCCGCGAGACCGTGGGCGACGACGTGACCTACGTGGTCAACCGCAACATCAACTTCACCAACGTCTGCTACGTCGGCTGCCGCTTCTGCGCGTTCGCCCAGCGACGCACCGACGCCGACGCCTACTCGCTGTCGCTCGACGAGGTCGCCGACCGCGCGGCCGAGGCCTGGGACCTGGGCGCCACCGAGGTCTGCATGCAGGGCGGGATCGACCCCGAGCTGCCCGCCACCGCCTACTTCGACCTCGTCTCGGCGGTCAAGCAGCGGGTGCCCGAGATGCACGTGCACGCCTTCTCACCCATGGAGGTCGTCAACGGCACCGCCCGCACCGGGCTCTCGATCGAGGACTTCCTGATCAAGGCCCGCGAGGCCGGCCTCGGGTCGCTGCCCGGCACCGCCGCCGAGATCCTCGACGACGAGGTCCGCTGGGTGCTCACCAAGGGCAAGCTGCCGACCCGCACCTGGGTCGAGATCGTGTCCACCGCCCACCGCGTGGGCCTGCCGACCACCTCGACGATGATGTACGGCCACGTCGACCACCCCCGCCACTGGGTCGGCCACCTGCGGGTGCTCTCCGGCATCCAGGACGCCTCGCTCGAGGCCGGGACCACGGGCTTCACCGAGTTCGTGCCGCTGCCGTTCGTGCACACCTCCTCGCCGATCTACCTGGCCGGCGTCGCCCGCCCGGGGCCGACGCTGCGCGACAACCGCGCGGTGCACGCGATGGCGCGGATCATGCTCCACGGGCGGATCCACCACATCCAGACCAGCTGGGTCAAGCTCGGCGTCGACGGCACCCGGGCGATGCTGCAGGCCGGAGCCAACGACGTCGGCGGCACGCTGATGGAGGAGACCATCTCCCGGATGGCCGGCTCCGAGCACGGCTCGGCCAAGACCGTCGCCGAGCTCGCCGAGATCGGCGCCGGCATCGGTCGCCCGGTGCGCGAGCGGACCACGACGTACGGCGTCCCGCCCGCCCGCTGACCAGGGGCGCCGCTCGCCGCGTCAGCGGGGCGAGCGGAGGGCGCCGCTGATCTGCTCACCGGCGACCCACACGCCGACCAGGTCGGCGACGCCGCCGAGGGCGAAGATCTTGGCGAGCGCGTCCTCGGCGGAGGCGGCGTGACGCAGGCAGACGTCGAGCGGGTCGCCGAGGCGCGGTCGCACCAGCACCCCGTCGAACTGCCGCCCGACCGAGAAGTCGCCCACCTCGTCGAGCCCGAGCGCCAGCGCACCGGCCCGGGTGGCGAGGTGGAGCAGGTGGGCGGCGGTGAGCGGGAGCCCGGCGTCGCCGAGCAGCCGCTGGCCGAAGTAGGCCTGGAGGCCCTCCTTGAGCAGCGAGAAGCCGGTGCCGGCGCCGACGTCGGAGCCCAGCGCCACCGGCACGCCGGCGTCGACGTGGCGGCGCAGCGGGAAGAGCCCGCTGCCGAGCGCGGCGTTGCTGGTGGGGCAGTGCGCGACCGCCGTACGTCGCTCGGCCAGGACGGCGAGCTCGGCGTCGGTGGGGTGCACGTTGTGCGCCAGCACCGCGGTCTGGTCGAGCAGCCCGTGACGGTCGTAGGTGTCGACGTAGGAGCCGCTGTCGGCGAAGAGCCGGGCGACCTCGGCGATCTCGGCGGGGTTCTCGTTGACGTGGGAGGTGAACAGCGCGTCGGGCGCCTTCGCGCGCACGGCGGCGCACGCGTCGAGGATCGCCTCGCTGGCCGAGAACGAGAAGCGCGGGGTCACGGCGTACCGGGTGCGGCCCACGCCCTGCCAGCGGTCGGCGAGCTCGACGGCCTCGTCGAAGGCCCGTTGGGGCGAGGTGAGCAGCGGCTCGGGCAGCCCACGGTCGCTGACCACCAGTCCGCTGGTCACCCGGAGCCCCAGCCGGGTGGCCTCCTCGAACAGCACGTCGACCGCGGAGGCGAAGTGGGAGCCGAAGACGAGCGAGGAGGTGGTGCCGGCCGAGACCAGGCCGAAGCAGAACTCCGCCGCGACCTCGCGCGCGTAGTCGACCGAGGCGAGCCGGACCTCCTCGGGCAGCGCGCACTGCTCCAGCCACTCCAGCAGCGGCATGCCGAGCGCCCCGATCGCGCGCACCTGCGGGTAGTGGACGTGGGTGTCGACGAACCCCGGCAGCAGGACGCCGTCACGCAGGTCGACGACCGCGTGCCCCGGGTGGTCGGCGCGCACCGAGGCCAGGTCGCCGCGCGCGCGGATCTCGCCGTCGACCACGGCCAGCGCGACGTCCTCCTCCGCACGCAGGACCCCACCGGCGAAGGGGTCGACGGGCGTGTCGAGCGCCCGGGCCCGGAAGATCGTCACCGCGGTCGACCCGCTGCGGCCCGGTCGTCGGCGAAGGCCCCCAGCAGGGCAGCGGCCACCGAGACCGCGATCGCGGCCGGCTCCTTGCCCGACGGGCGGTCGGCCCCGGCCAGCCCGATCGGCGTGCGGATCCGGCCGATCGTCGCGGGGTCGTGGCCCTCGACCCGCAGGCCCTGGGCGAAGCGCGTCCACTTGGCCGAGGAGCCGATCAGCCCGATCGACCCCAGGTGCGCGCAGCGCAGGGCGGCGTCGCAGAGCGCGAAGTCCTCCGCGTGGTCGTGGGTCAGCACCAGCACGTGGGTGCCGGGCGGGACGGTGCCGAGCACCAGCTCAGGGACCGGGGCGTGGTGGGCGTGCACGGTCGCCGGCCCGTCGAGGCAGGCCAGCCGCTCGGCCGCCACCTGGTCGGCCCGCGAGTCGACGAGGTGCAGCTCGACGTCGTGGCGGGCCAGGATCCGGGCCAGCTCGAGCCCGACGTGGCCCAGGCCGAAGACCGCCACGGCCGGGACGACGGCCAGCGGCTCGAGCAGCAGCGACACCTCGCCGCCGCAGCACTGCCGGCCGTGGTCGGTGCGGGCCTTGTCGCTGAGCGACATCGTCATCGACGCGGGCGAGGCCTCGCCGTCGTCGAGCATCGACCGCGCCCGCGCGATCGCGGTCTCCTCGAGGTTGCCACCACCCACGCTGCCCCAGACGTCGTCGGCCGCGACGACCATCTTGGCCCCGGCGTCGCGCGGCGCATGGCCACGTACGTCGGTCACGGTGACCAGGACCCCGGCCCGGCGATCGCGCCGCAGCCGCTGGACCACCTCGATCCAGCTCACGAGACGTCTCCCGCCGGAACCGGCCGGGCCGCCTGCTCGGAGCGTGGGTGCAGGGCCGGCGCGCCGGCGTCCGGCTGCGCCGGCTCGACCCCGGGGGCGCCCTCGGCGAGGTGGCTCGTGGGCTCGTCGGAGCGAGCCCGCTCGATCGCCCACCAGACCTGCTCGGGTGTGGCGGGCGACGCGAGGTCGACGCTGGTGCCGGTCGGTCCGAACGCGGCGACGGCGTGGCGCAGCGCCTCGCGCACCGCGAAGGCGAGCATCAGCGGGGGCTCCCCCACCGCCTTCGACCCGTAGACCGCGCCGTCCTCGTGGGCGTGCTCGAGCAGCGCCACGTGGAGCTCCTCGGGCAGCTCGCCGATGCTCGGCAGCTTGTAGGTGCTGGCCGCCTGGGTCGCCAGCCGACCCCGGTGCGGGCCGTCGGACTCGTCCCAGCGCAGGTCCTCCAGGGTCAGCCAACCCACGCCCTGCGCGAAGCCGCCCTCGATCTGGCCCAGGTCGACCAACGGCGAGAGCGAGTCACCCACGTCGTGGACGATGTCGACGCGCCGGGTGGTGTAGCCACCGGTGAATCCGTCGATCTCGACCTCGGCGGCGGCCACCCCGTAGGCGAAGTACTTGAACGGCTCACCGCGCATCGCGGTGGAGTCCCAGTGGAGTCCCTCGGTGGCGTAGAAGCCCGCGGCCCACAGCTGCACCCGGCTGAAGTAGGCCTCGCGGACCAGCTCGTCCCAGGTGACGTCGTCTCCGACCACCCGCCCGGCAGCCACGACGTCGAGCCGCTCGCGGATCTGCTCGCAGGCGTGCTTGACCGCGCCGCCGTTGAGGTCGGCACCCGAGCTCGCCGCGGTGGCCGAGGTGTTGGGCACCTTGTCGGTGCGGGTCGGCGCCAGCCGCACCCGGGCCAGCGGGATGCCGAGCGCGGTGGCGGCGACCTGGAGCATCTTGGTGTGCAGGCCCTGGCCCATCTCGGTGCCGCCGTGGTTGATCAGGACCGAGCCGTCCTTGTAGACGTGGACCAGCGCCCCCGCCTGGTTGAAGGCGGTGAAGTTGAACGAGATGCCGAACTTCACCGGCGTCACCGCCAGCCCGCGCTTCACGTGGTCGTGGGCGGCGTTGAACGCCTCGATCTCCTCCTGCCGGGCGGCCACGTCGGCGCCGGTGACGACCTGGTCCCACGCCGCGGCGCCGCGGTGGGCGTGCCGCACCGGCTGGCCGTACGGCGTGTCCTGCCCGTCGACGTACAGGTTGCGACGGCGCAGGTCGACCGGGTCGATGCCGAGCAGCGGCGCGCAGCGGCCCAGCACGTCCTCGATGACCAGCATCCCCTGCGGTCCGCCGAAGCCGCGGAAGGCGGTCTGCGAGGTCTTGTGGGTGCGGGCGACGCGGCCGTTGAGCCGCACGTGCGGGAGCCAGTAGGCGTTGTCGACGTGGCACAGGGCCCGAGCGAGCACGGGCTCGGACAGGTCGAGGCTCCAGCCGCCGTCGGAGGTCAGCGTCGCGTCGAGCGCGACCAGGCGGCCCTCGTCGTCGAAGCCCACGCGCCAGCGGGCGTGGAACCCGTGGCGCTTGCCGGTCATCGTGAGGTCCTGGGTGCGGTTGAGCCGCAGGCGCACCGGACGTCCGGTCAGCGTCGCGCCGAGCGCGGCGACCGCGGCGAAGCCGTGCGGCTGCATCTCCTTGCCGCCGAAGCCGCCGCCCATGCGCAGGCACTGCACCGTCACCTCGTGGTTGTGGCGCCCCAGCACGTGGGCGACGATCTCCTGGGTCTCGCTGGGGTGCTGGGTGCTGCACTGGACGAAGACCTGGCCGGACTCGTCGACGTGGGCCAGCGAGCAGTGCGTCTCGAGGTAGAAGTGCTCCTGCCCGGCCATCTCGGTCTCGCCGCTGAAGACGTGGGCGGCGGCCGCGAGACCGTCCTCGACGTCGCCGCGCACCACCTGCGGCTGGCCGCCCTGGAAGCTCTCCGCCGCGATCGCCTCGCGCAGCGAGACCAGCGCCGGCAGCGGCGAGTAGTCGACCTCGACCGCCAGCGCGCCGAGCCGCGCGGCCTCCAGCGTCTCGCCGAGCACCCAGCACACGGCCTGACCGTGGAAGCAGACCTCGTCGGGGAACAGCGGCTCGTCGTGCTTGACCCCGCTGTCGTTGACGCCGGGCACGTCGGCGGCGGTGAGCACGCGCACCACCCCCGCGACGTCGTACGCCGCGTCGACGCGCAGCGCGGTGACCCGGGCGTGCGCGTGCGGGGCCTGCACGGGCCAGGCGTGCAGGCAGTCCTTGGTGCGGAAGACCAGGTCGTCGGTGTAGAGCGCCGTGCCGGCCACGTGCTCCGCGGCGCTCTCGTGGGGCACCTCGAGCCCGACGACGGGGTCGGCCGGGCGCTCGGACAGCCGGCTCACGACGACGCTCCCGTCTCGCGCTGCCACAGTCGCAGCAGGCTGGTGCCGAGCATCGCCGAGCGGTAGGCCGCGCTGGCGCGGTGGTCGTCCATCGGTGTGCCCTCCTCGCGCATCACGGCGGCCGCCTCGCGCGCCGTCGCCGCGCTCCACGGCCGTCCTTCGAGCGCCGCCTCGGTGGCCCGCGCCCGCACGGGGGTGGCGGCCACGCCGCCCAGCCCGATCCGGGCCCGGACGACCTCGCCCTCGACCACGTCGAGCGCGACGCCGACCGCCACGCTGGAGATGTCGTCCATCCCCCGCTTGGCGATCTTGTGGAACGCCGTCAGCCCCGCCAGCGGCAGCGGCACGCGCACCGACCGGACCAGCTCGTCGGCGCGCCGCAGGGTCTCGCGGTAGCCGGTGAAGAAGTCGGCCAGGGGCACCTCGCGGTCGCCCTCGAGCGAGGTCAGCACGACGCCCGCGTCGAGCGCCAGCAGCGCCGGCGCCAGGTCACCGATGGGCGAGGCCGTGGCGAGGTTGCCGCCGATGGTGGCGCCGTTGCGGATCAGCCGCGAGGCGAAGAGCGGCCACACCTCGTCGAGCAGCGGCACCCGTCCGGCGAGGGCGCGCTCCACCTCGGTCAGGGTCAGCGCCGCACCGACGTCGATGGCGTCGGCCGACGCCCGGACCTCGCGCAGCTCGGGCAGGCGGTCGACCGCGACGACGTACGCCGCCCGCGTGCCGCGCAGGTTGACCTCGACGCCCCAGTCGGTGGAGCCCGCCACGACCGTGGCGTCGGGCCGCTCGCGGAGCAGCTCGAGGGCCTCGGCCAGGTCGGCCGGGCGTGCGAAGCCATCGGTGCGGGTGGGCACCGGCTCGGGCGCCGCGAGGCCCGACCGGCCGGCCCACGGGTCGTCGGCGGCGGGCGCGGTCAACGCTTGCGCGGCGTCGCGGATCGGTCGATAGCCGGTGCAGCGGCACAGGTTGCCGCCGATGGCGTGCAGGTCGAAGTCACTGCCCTCGGCACCGCTGCCCCCGTCGGCACGCTCGGGCCGGTAGTACTCGGCGGCCATGCTGCACACGAAGCCCGGCGTGCAGTAGCCGCACTGCGACCCCCCGCGGTGCGCGAGCTCGCGCTGCACGGGGTGGAGGTCGGCGGGCGTGCCGAGCCCCTCGGCGGTGACGACCTCCTGGCCGTCGAGGGTGAGGGCCGGGACCAGGCAGGAGTTGATCGCGGTCCACCGGGTCGTGCTGCCTCCCTCGCCGGGGGCCACGTCGGGTCGGGCCACCATCACCGAGCAGGCGCCGCACTCCCCCTCCGCGCAGCCCTCCTTGGCGCCGGTGAGGCCGAGGCCGCGCAGCCAGTCGAGGGCGCTGACCCAGGAGGGTGCGCCCTCGAGCGGGCGCGAGCGGCCGTTGACCGTGACCGCCGGCCCGGGCTCCGGCGGAGACCCTCCGGTGGTGGGGGCGGTCGTCTGCTGGGTCATCGGCACTCCCTGCTGGCACGCGCGGTCGTGCATGGTTCGGGGTGGGACCACCCGCCGGTTGTCCATGCCGAACGACGGGTTGCGATCGAGTCTAGACGCGAGGCGCCCGGTGGGCGAGGGAGGCGAGCGCGGCGTGGTCGAGCCCGCAGGCCTCGGTGACCTCGGCGTCGCTCAGCGCGCCGCACTCCTGACCGCGGAGCAGGAAGTCGGCCAGGGCCCGCGCGGTCGCGGGCTCGTCCTGGACCGACGACGTCCCGCCGTCGGCGTAGCGCAGCAGCCGCTCGCCCGCCGCGGCCAGGCCCTCGCGGTAGAAGCCGTACGTCGCGGCGTACCGCGTGGGCAGCTGGGCGGGGTGGAGGTCCCAGCCCTGGTAGTAGCCGCGCTCGAGCGCCCGGCGGACCAGCCGGAGGTGGAGGGTCCAGGCCTCGCGGATCGCGTCGGCGTCGCCGACCGGCAGCACGTTGGTGGAGCCGTCGGAGAGGCGGACGCCGGTGCCGCCCGCCGCCGCCTGCATCACGGCCTTGGCGTGGTCGGCGACCGGGTGCTCGAGGGACTGGTAGGGCGCCGCGATGCCGCAGAACGCCGAGTAGTCGTAGGTGCCGTAGTGGAGGCCCGTGCAGCGGCCCTGGGCGGCGTGGATCATCCGCGCCACCAGCGCGGTGCCGTCGGGGCCGAGGATCGACTGCGGCGTCTCGATCTGCAGCTCGAAGCGCAGCGACCCGGGCGTCGGTTCGAGGCGCTCCGCGAGCAGGACCATGGCCTCGACCTGGTCGATCGAGGTGAGCTTCGGGAGCGTCACCACGAAGCCCTCGGGCACCTCGCCCAGGTGCTCGAGGAAGAGCGCGAGCGTGCGGACGCCGCGCGACCGGCTGGTGGGGTCGAGGCTCTTGAACCGCAGGCCGTGGAAGGGGCTGGCCGTGCCGGCGTCGACGGCCTCGCGCAGCGCGGTCGCCGCGCCTGTCGCCGCGGCGTCCTCCTCCTCGTCGTCGCGGACGCCGTAGCCGTCCTCGAAGTCGATCCGGAGGTCCTCGACCGGCTCGGTGGCCAGCTTGGCCAGCACCCGGTCCAGGAGGTCGTCGTCACCACCGAGGACGTCGAGCAGCAGCTCGCCGTGCTCGAGCACCGTGGACTCGGCGGTGCGGCCGAGGGCCTTGAAGGTCCCGGCGTCGAAGCGGTCGGCCGGCACGTAGACGGTGTGCACCGGCTGGCGCCCGGGGGCTGCCCCCGGGTACTGCTCCTGCAGCGCGGCGTCAGCCTGCGCCAGGTGCTGGTCCAGCTCGGCAACAAGACCGTCGATGTCCACAGGGGCACCCTAGTGGCCCGCGACACTCCCGTCCCGCGACCCCGCACGGCTGGTCGCCCGCCAACACTGACGACGGCCGTGGATCTCAGTCACCTGGTGGCTGAGATCCGCGGCTCTGCGCTCTGGCGGGCTCGTCGCGGGGCATGGATCGACCCGCGCGGGGAACCGGCAGCCATGTTGTTCCTTCTGTGGGTCCTCGCTGTCCTGCTCGTCATCGGCGGCATCTTCCAGCTCTTCAAGGGTGCCGTGCTGTGGGGCGTCGTCCTGATCATCCTGGGCTTCGCGGTCGGCCCCGGCGGCTACAGCATCTTCAGCTAGCCCGGCCAGGCTCAGCGGACGGCCGGCGCCCGACCCAGCTCGCAGCGCACCTCGGGCCTGTCGGCCACCTTCGTCTCGACCCCGGTCACGGGGTCCTTGGTCCACACCGAGCAGCACTTGACGTTGTCGCCGAACCACAGCGCGCCCGTCCGCGGGTCGCTGCCGGTGGGGGCGCTGTAGACGGCCTTGCCGTAGTTCTGGTCCGGCAGCCACCCGCAGAAGATCACGTCGATGTCACCGTCGTTCGGCGCGTTGTAGACGACGTTGAAGCCTTCCTCGCCGTAGATGTGCTTGGCTCCCGGGCCGAGGTAGATCGTGTCGTCGCCGGGGTCGCCGGTGACCTGGTCGTCGCCACTGCCGGTGTAGATCAGGTCGTCGCCGCCCCCGCCGTCCAGCTCGTCGTCGCCGTCGTCGCCGTGGACCCGATCGTTGCCGTCGCCGCCCGACACGTGGTCGTTGCCGGGCCCGCCGACGACGAGATCGTTGCCGGTCTGGCCGTCGACCTTGTCGTTGCCCGCCTCGCCGTAGCCGATGTCGTCGCCGCCGCCGAGGCCCACGACGTCGTTGCCGTCGCCTCCCATGCCGACGTCGTTGCCGCTCCCGCCCGCGATGTTCTCGTTGCCGGCGCTGCCGTAGGCGCGGTCGTTGCCGGCGGCGCCGACGAGCCTGTCGTTGCCACCACCGCCGTAGAGCAGGTCGTGGCCGCCCTTGCCGAGCAGCGTGTCGTCACCGCCCCTGCCGTCGACGCGGTCGTTGCCGCCCTTGGCGTTGACCGTGTCGGCCCGCGGCGTCCCGACGATCCGGTTGTCACCGCCGGTGCCGGTGATGGTGCGGGCCGACGCGACGGCCGGCACGAGCGCGAGCGCGAGCAGGGCCGCGCTGACGACGAGAGGGATCGAGCGTCGACGCTGAACACGCGGTCGGTCGGTGACCTGAGGAGAGGGCATGCCTGGATTCTGCTCCTGCTCCGGCGGTTCTGCCCAGGGTTTCGGTCAGGTGATGAAGGCCGAGGGGTGGCAGCCGTGGCGACGTCCGTGCCAGCGACGTCAGGCCGGGACGTAGTCACACAGGACCGGAGAGAAGTACAGCTCCATCCGGCTGACGCGTCGTGCGGTGCGTCGGGCCGGTGCGGGTGGTGCTGGGGCACAGGAGCGATGTCGGTGACCGGTGGGGGTGATGGTCTCGACGGTGTGGCGGTCGGCCTCGACGGCATCGAGGGTGCGTTGACGCCAGCCGGTGGCCTGCTTGGCGTGGTTGCAGGCTTCGCAGAGGCCCTGGGTGTTGTCGTCGTCGGTGGGGCCGTGGGCGAAGGCGGTGACGATGTGGTCTCGGTGGCGGATCGGGGCGTTGCACCAGGGGGTGCGGCAGATGCCTTGGTCGCGGAGGTGGAGGAAGTCGGCGAGGCCGTCGCAGGCCAGCCGCCGCTTGCTGGTCAGGGCGACCAGGCGGCCGGTGGGGTCGGCGTAGAGGGTGCGGACCCAGGACGCGACGGTGTCCTCGACCGCGGCGGCGGCGAGCTCGCGGGCGATCTGGGCCGGGACAGGGCCGTGGCCGGGGATGAGGGCGGGCTCGTGGCCGGCGCCGAGCAGCGACTCGTCGGAGATCACCACGTCGAGACAGACCGGGACCTGGTCGGCGCGGGCCTGGCCGGTGAGTCGCTCGACCAGCAGGTCGGCCATCACCTGGCCCTGGCCGCGCTCGCCGGCCACGCCGGTGGCGCGGAGGCTGTCGGCCTCGCGGGTCAGGGCCGCGAACGCGGCGACGCCCTGGGCCAACGGGAGCAGTGCGGTCAGGTAGGTCATCGTGTCGGGGGCCGGACGCAGGCTCACGTGGCGCTCCCCCTCGGCGCGGCGGGCGCGGCGGACGACCGCGGCGGGGTCGGCGGCGGCCACGCGGCGGCGGAGCTCACCGACCAGGCGGCGAGTGCCGAGGCCGGCCAGGAGCTCGGGGTCGCCGCAGACCTCCTCGTCGATCACCGAGCGGTCCTCCCGGCTCAGGCAGCCGGTCTCACGGGCCACCAGGAGCGCGGCGTACTCGTCGAGACGGCCCTCGCGCAGCGCTTCGCGGGTGCAGGGCAGGTCGGTGGCCAGGTCGTGGGCGAGCCCGAGCAGCACCTGCCCGCGATGGGGCGACCCCTGGCGGGCCAGCGCGACCTGGGCAGCGACGCCGCGGCCGCGCAGGCGCGGGGAGAGCCCCTCGGCTGCTTCGCGCGAGCGCACCGAGCGGTCGAGGTCGACGGCGAGGTCGGCCTGGCGGGCGCAGGCCGCGGCCTTGAGCCGCTCGAGCTCGGCGATCTGCTCGACACGGTCGGCGTCGGCCTCGAGCGAGTCACCCACCGGCCGCGGACCCGACACCACAGCCTCGCACGCGCGACGTACGCGGCGGGTGGCGAGGGAGTCCGAGACCATGTCTCGAGTGTATCGAACAGGTGTTCGAATGGCAAGCAAAGACCGGGCGCCCCTGGCTACCGGGGCGCCCCTCGTCAGCGGCGCCGTACGACGACGTTGGCGTAGACGACCTTCCGCTTCTTGCTCTCGACGTGGACCGCCTTGAGGCGGTAGCGGCCGGGACGCAGGCCGCGCACGCGCAGCACGTTGCGGCCGTCCGCCGAGACGCGGGCCTTGTCGGACTTCTTCGTCCCGGAGACGCGGACCAGCACCCGCCCGCCGGGGCGGCTGCCGTCGGTGTGCCTGACCCGGGTGCGGACCTTGACGGCCTGTCCGGCGTTGACCTTGTGCTGCACCGGCTTGGCCCGGAAGATCGTGCGCGACGCCGGCGGCGGGTTGTCGGGGACCTCGGGGTCCGGCGGGGTGGCCCCGTAGTCGCCACCGGTGAGGAGCACGGCCGCGTAGGCGTTCTGGCCGAGCCGGTTGGGGTGGTACCAGAGCGAGGTGACGGTGCCGTCGCCCACCTGGTTGACCCACCGGTCGCGGTTGCCGATCGGCGTGGTCGCGTCGGGCTCGTGCTCGGCGAAGGCCTCCTTGATGCCGCTGACGAACGTCATCTGGCCCTCGTGGCCCACGTTGGCGTCGTCGGCCACGCTGGCCAGCGCCACGGTGCCGTCGTCGATCAGCGCGCGCACCTCGTCGCCCGCGGGGTACGGCGGCACGGCGAGCAGCGCGTAGTCGTTGTCGGTCTGGAGGTAGGGGTAGCCGAGCTGCACGATCTTGGCGTCGTCGCGCAGACCGGCGGCGCGGACTCCGTCGATGCCGTCGAGCAGCAGCTGCTTGATCTCCGGAAGCTTCGTCCGAGCGGTCTCGATCGTGCCCGCACAACCGCTGGCCGACTTGAGGATGAAGCACTGGGTGACGATGTTGGTGAAGCCCGCGTCGTTGCCGCCCATGGTGAAGAGCACCAGGTCGGTGTCGGCGGTGACGAAGTCGGCCTGCGGCCGCAGCTTGCGGGTGCAGTCGTAGTCGATCTCCGAGGCGTCGACGTTGGTCGCGCGGTAGGTCCAGAACTCCTCGTCGGGGAAGGCCCCGGTGTTGCAGAGGTCCTCCTCGGCGAGGTAGGCGTCGGCCTGCGCGAGGGTCGTCACCCCCTCCGGGGTGGGCGTCGAGTCGCTCGCGGTGTCCATCGCGCGGGGCGAGATCATGTCGCCGGCCTTGCCCCCGCTGCAGGCGTGGTTGACCAGGTTGACGGTCCGGCCCTGGGCGCGCAGCACGGCGGCGTACTTCTCGGCCCAGTTGACCCGGCTGCGGAAGCAGTTGGCCGGGCCGTAGGTCTCCGGCTGCCCGGCCTCGTTGGTCGCGCCGTTGCCGGCGGAGTAGGAGTCGCCGAGCAGCACGATGTCGAGGGGCTGCGAGCTCGGCGCGGCCGCCGGGGGCGTGGTGGCTCCGGGCGCGGCCGGCCCGAGGAGCACGAGGCCTGCGGACAGCGACGCAGCCAGCAGCGGGACGGCGGCACGACGGACGTTGGGGACCTGCACGGTGGGACCTCTCTCGGGGCTGGTGTCGCAGGGACAACGACCTCCGAGCGCTGCGGCTACGGACGCAGGTCGGCCGGATCGCCCGTCGAGGAACCCGGTCGGGAGTCCGGTCGGGGGTCCGGTCTCACTCCCACTCGATGGTGCCGGGCGGCTTGGAGGTGATGTCGACGGTGACCCGGTTGACCTCGGAGACCTCGTTGGTGATCCGGGTGGAGATGCGTTCCATCACGTCGTAGGGCAGGCGGGCCCAGTCGGCGGTCATGGCGTCCTCGCTGGTGACCGGACGCAGCACGACCGGGTGGCCGTAGGTGCGGCCGTCGCCCTGGACGCCGACGGAGCGTACGTCGGCCAGCAGCACGACCGGCATCTGCCAGATGTCGCGGTCGAGGCCGGCGCGGGTCATCTCCTCGCGGGCGATGGCGTCGGCGGCGCGGACGATGTCGAGCCGGTCGCGGGTGACCTCGCCGATGATCCGGATGCCGAGCCCCGGCCCCGGGAAGGGCTGGCGCCACACCATCGTCGAGGGCAGGCCGAGCTGCTCGCCGACCGCGCGGACCTCGTCCTTGAACAGCGTGCGCAGCGGCTCGACGAGCTCGAACTGGAGGTCGTCGGGCAGGCCGCCGACGTTGTGGTGGCTCTTGATGTTGCTGGTGCCGGCGCCACCGCCGGACTCGACGACGTCGGGGTAGAGCGTGCCCTGCACGAGGTACGCCGTCTCGCCGGCCTCGGCGGACGCGAACACGCGCAGCTCGGCGGCCTCGAAGGTGCGGATGAACTCGCGACCGATGATCTTGCGCTTCTCCTCGGGGTCGACCACGCCCTCCAGGGCGCCGACGAACTGGTCGGCCGCGTCGACCACGTCGAGGGCCGAGAAGACCTCCTCGAAGTCGCGGCGGACCTGCTCGGTCTCGCCGAGCCGCATCATCCCGTGGTCGACGTACACGCAGGTGAGGCGGTCGCCGATCGCGCGCTGCACGATCGCGGCGGCCACGGCCGAGTCGACGCCGCCCGACAGCGCGCAGATCGCCCGGCCCTCGCCGATCTGCTCGCGGATGATCTCGACCTGGTCGTCGACGATGTTGAGCATCGTCCAGGTCTGCCGGCAGCCGGCGATGTCGTGCAGGAAGTGCTCGAGCACCTGCTGGCCGTGCTCGGTGTGCATCACCTCGGGGTGCCACTGGACGCCGGCCATGCGGCGCTCCAGCGACTCGAAGGCCGCGACCGGCGTGACACCGGTGGAGGCGAGCACGCGGAAGCCGGCGGGCGCCTCGGTCACGGAGTCGCCGTGCGACATCCACACGGTGTGGGCGTCGGGCAGGCCGGCCAGGAGGGTGCCGCCGTCGCTGACGGCGACCGAGGTCCGGCCGTACTCGCGGGCGCCGGTCTCGGCCACCGTGCCGCCGAGGCCCTGGGCCATCAGCTGGAAGCCGTAGCACATGCCGAAGACCGGGACCCCCGCCTCGAGCAGCGCGGGGTCGAGGCCCGGAGCGTCGTCGGCGTAGACCGAGGAGGGCCCACCCGAGAGGATGACGGCCTTCGGCTTGCGGGCCAGGATCTCCTCGACGGCCATCGTGTGCGGCACGATCTCGGAGTAGACCCGGGCCTCGCGGACCCGTCGGGCGATCAGCTGGGCGTACTGGGCGCCGAAGTCGACGACGAGGACGAGGTCGTGGTCGGACACGAGGGACATGCAGGCCCTTTCGACAGGCGGTCAGCGCTGATCGTATCGGGGCCCGCTCACGCCTCGCAGGGGCGGGACTCCGGCGCGAGACCGCTCGGCACCAGCACCGCGTCGAGTCGCACGCGGACCTTCTCGGCGACCTGCGCGCCGAAGGTGAGCGGCTGGCCGCCGACCGTGAGGTCGGCGAGGGAGTAGTCGCGTCCGGGCGGCACCTCGAAGCGCGCTCGTACGGCGTGCCCCGGCTCGCCCCGCTCGACGGTCCAGAAGTCGGCGGCGTCGGCGCCGTCGGGTGCCCGGAGCCCGGCCGACTGGAGCCCGTCGAGGTAGAGCCCCAGCGGGTCGGCCAGCGTGACCGCCAGACCGGCGTGCACGGCGTCGTTGACGATGTCGGCGATCTGCGGGTCGCTGTTGCGTCGCGGGTCACCCAGACGGCCGCACGCGACGAGCTCCTGGCGATCGGTGACCCGTGAGCCGTCGGCGCGGTGCCGCTGGATCGTGGAGTCGGCCGCCAGCTGGATCGCCGCGAGCAGGGTGTTGGTCGGTTGGCACAGGTGGACGATGCCGGGCGACCCGAGCCCGTTCCACTGGTTGCGCCGCTGGTAGGCGCCGGCGTCGTCGACGAGGTCGTCGACGGAGACCGCCGAGGAGACGTGCTGGTGGTAGAGGTCGAGCAGCAGGGCGGGGTCGGTCTCGGCGACGTGCGACCAGTACTCCGGCACCTCGGTGGAGAACGTGACCGACAGCAGGCCCCCGTCGGCATCGCGGGTGACGACCCACTCGCAGTACTCGTCCTGCTCGTCGCGGCTCTGGTCGGCCTGGCGCCACCGCTGCTGCTCGGGCAGCGCGGCGAGCCGGGCAGGGAAGGCGCTCCACACGATCGCGTGGGCGCTCTGGTCGTCGCTCGTCGAGGTGGCCGGGTCGACGTAGTGGGTGAACCGCGACGCGAACTCCGCGGTGTGGCCCCCCAGGAGGGTCGACCAGGAGTCGCGGGCCGGCTGGGGCAGCTCGTCGAGAAGCCCGGGGCAGGTGAAGACGTGGCTCATGTGGGCACCACCTCGACCGTCGCGTCGGGCCGCATCCGACGGCGCGCCGGCGTCACCGCGCTGCGGGAGAACAACAGCTCGCTCTCGGCGATCGGCATCTCGCGCACCAGGTCGCGCCGCGACTCCGCCAGCTCGTAGAACGCGCGGAAGCCCTCCGGGGTGGCCAGGCGCGCGGCCACCGCGTCGTAGTAGATGATCAGCCGCTCGCCCAGCTCGCCCATGAAGTCGTCGCCCACGGCCCACAGCTCGGCGAACTCCGCCTCGGGCGACCCCGGCGTGGCGGCTTCGACGCTGGAGCGGATCGCGTCGGCGACCGCCTCGCTCGTGGCGGCGCCGTCACCGCTGAAGGGGGTCTCCGGGACGTGGCGCAGCAACGCCGACCGACGCTCGGAGAACACCGGGTTGGGGTGGTCGACCATCATCAGGCAGGCCACCAGCCGGGGGGTGAGGAGTCCGGCGGCGACGGCCTGGCGCAGGGTCTCGACGTCCTCGAAGGACCGGTCGGGCACGACGAAGGCGAAGTGGGTGTCGCCGGCCCGCCTGAACGAGCCGCCGTCGGTGAGGTGGACGTCGAGCGCGCCCAGGGTGGCGGCGTACGTCGCCGCGCTCACCGAGAAGCTCGGGGGCGGCGGGAGCCCCAGCGCCGCGACCAGGCCGGAGTCGACGAAGAAGGACGCCGGCAGGTCGACCGAGCCCACCGAGCCGCTGAGGGCAGCGGCGCTCGAGGTGAAGCTGGAGACGAGGGTGACGGTCAGCGTCGTGAGCAGCTGCTCGAGCATGCGCGCGGGGGTCTCCTCGGCGGTGCCGGCGAGCAGTGCCTGCACCCGAGCGGTGGTCCAGCGCTCGGTCGCCGGACGGGCGGCGTCGTCCTCGAGGGTGTAGGCGCCCCCGGGGTCCAGCGACCCGACCCAGGGGTGGGTGTCGAGCCCCTGGTCGGCGAGGACGGTGGCGGCCACGGTGGCGAAGGGCGAGTGCCAGTGGACCCACGGCGAGACGAACTCCTTCATCAGGAAGTGTCCGTTGACGTGGCTCTCGAACGGCCCGGACCCCCGTGTCGGGGCGACCAGCGCGTGCCGGCTGTTGCCGGCGAAGAGCCAGGCGCTGCTGCCGGGCATCGTGCGGTAGAAGTTGAAGCCGCCGCGGCCGAGGTCCCAGGCGATCACCTCGACCATGCCCTGGTCAGGGTGGAAGCTGCTGACGATGACGTCGGGGCCGTCCGGCCCGCGGCCGCAGGTGACCAGGAACCGCATGTTGCGGCCGACGCCGATCGTGGGCGACGCCGCGATCTGGCTGCCCTCGCCCACCAGGAAGAACCGGTGCAGCGACAGCGGTCCTCCGGGGTCGGCCTGGGCGAGCGCGTCCAGCAGGTCGCCCGCGGTGGACGGGAAGACCCCCGCCCCGAGCAGCCGGGCGGCGAACGGGTCCTGCAGCTCGGCCGCGATCGCGGCGGCGTCCAGCTCGCGTGGTACGTCGTCGAGGCCGTGCACGAAGCTGTGCATCGTGCCGTCGGCGAGCCCGGGCACGTTGAGCTGCGAACAGTTGCGGTGAGGCGGACTGACCGCCTCCGCGACGGCTCCACCACTCCCCTGCGTCATGGAGCACCCCCCGTACTCGTGACTCCTGCCGGACTATCGAACTCCGGGTCACTTGTCAAGGGGTCCACGTGTCCAGGGCGCTCGCGAACGGGCCTGCGGGGGCGCCCTGGCCCGGACATGGAATCAGGGCCCGGCCGGGGAGGGAGGGTGGCCGGGCCCTGATCGTCCATGCAACGTTGGACTTGTCGCTTGGACCAGGACCCGGCTTTCGGGAGGGAGCAAAGCTTGCCGGGTCCGAACCTCTCAACGAGGGGCGGGCACGGGGGTTACGCGCTGGTTCGGGGAAATCTCGGATCGGTCCAGACCGGGGGTATGGCGGTCAGGAGACGCCGACGATGGGCAGCCGCAGGGCCCCCACGGCAGCCTCGGGCACCGCGGGATTGGCCGGTGCCACCGGACCGATCCGCTCGTAGCCCGCCCCCAGCTCCGGGCGGGGGTCGGCCTCGCCCTTGTTGGGCCAGAACGACATCGCCCGCTCCGCCTGGGCGGTGATCGTCAGCGAGGGGTTGACCCCGAGGTTGGCGGTGATCGCGGAGCCGTCGGCGACGTGCAGCCCGGGGTGGCCGTAGACCCGCTGGAAGGGGTCGACGACGCCGGTCTCGGACGACTCGCCGATCGCGCAGCCGCCGATGAAGTGAGCGGTGAGCGGCATGTTGAACGGCTCGCCGACGTTGCCTCCCGGCGTGCCGCCGAGGTCGGCGGCGATCCGACGTACGGCCTCGTTGGCGACGGGGATCCAGGTGGGGTTGGGGGCGCCGTGACCCTGCTTGGAGGTCATCCGCCAGTGACCGGTGACCTTGTTGCGCTTGCCGTAGGTGGTGATGGAGTTGTCGAGGCTCTGCATCACCAGGGCGATGACGGTGCGCTCCGACCAGTGCCGGAGGTCGTAGAGCTCGAAGAGGTTCTTCTTCTCCTTCCACATCTGCTTCAGCCAGGTCTGCCAGCGCGGGGCGTCGCCGTCACCGTCGGTCAGCACCGTCTGCATCATCGCCATGGCGTTGAAGCCCTTGCCGTAGCGGACCGGCTCGATGTGGGTGTCCTCGTCGGGGTGGAAGCTGGAGGTGATCGCCACGCCCTGCGAGTAGTCGATCGGGTCGGACTTCGGCGCGATGGCGCCGAGGATCGACTCGGAGTTGGTGCGGGAGAGGTGGCCCAGCCGGTCGGAGAGCCGGGGCAGGTGGCCCTCGTCCTTCATCCGGTGCAGGAGCTTCTGGGTGCCGAGCGAGGCGGCCGCGAAGACGACGTGCTCGGCGGTGAGGGTGCGCGTCGTACGGGCGGTGGCACGGGTGGCCTTGGTGTACTTGATCGTGACGTCGTAGCCACCCCCGTCGCGCGGGCTCACCCGGGTGACGGTGCTGAGCGGCAGCACGGTCGCGCCCTGCTGCTCGGCCAGGTAGAGGTAGTTCTTCACCAGCGTGTTCTTGGCGTTGTGGCGGCAGCCCGACATGCACTCGCCGCAGTTGAGGCAGGCGTTGCGGTCGGGGCCGGCGCCGCCGAAGAACGGGTCGGGCACGGTCTCGCCCGGCTGCTGCCCGGGCCCGCCGAAGAAGACGCCCACCGGGGTGGGGTGGAAGGTGTCGGCGACGCCCATGTCGGTGGCGACCCGCTCCATGACGTCGTCGGCCGGCGTGCGGACCGGGTTCTCGACGACGCCGAGCATCCGCTTGGCCTGGTCGTAGTACGGCTTCAGCTCGTCCTTCCAGTCCGTGATCGAGGCCCACTGGGGGTCGCGGAAGAACTGCTCGAGCGGCTCGTAGAGGGTGTTGGCGTAGACCAGCGAGCCACCGCCGACGCCCGCGCCGGCGACGATCATCGTGTCGCGGACGGCGTCGATGCGCTGGATGCCGTAGCAGCCCAGGGCCGGGGCCCACAGGTAGCGGGTGAGGTCGAAGGTGCCGCTGGCGAAGTCCTTGTCCTCGAAGCGCGCACCGGCCTCGAGCACGCCGACCCGGTAGCCCTTCTCGGTCAGCCGCAGGGCGCTCACCGAGCCGCCGAAGCCCGAGCCGATGACCAGGACGTCGAAGTCGAGACCCAGGTCGCGGTCGCCGGTCACTCCGGTCACGCCGGTCACGCCGTCCAGGTCGTCGCGCTTGTGCTTGCTCATGCTCTCCCCAGCTTCTTCATCAGCCTCAGGTTGGCGGTCATCACCTTGGCGTAGGTCTCGTCGGACATGCCGAGCATCGGCGCGAAGCGGATCGCGCGCTGCGTCGCGACCGACTGCGACTCGGTGTAGCGGTGGATGCCCTCGCTGCCCTGGCGGCGGCCCATGCCGGACTCGCGCATCCCGCCCATCGGGGAGTCGATGCTGGCGAAGGTGGCGCCGAAGGCCTCGTTGATGTTGACCGTGCCGCACTTGACCTGCCGCGCGATGGCGCGGGCGCGAGCGCCGTCCTGGCTGTAGATCGAGGCGTTGAGCCCGTAGGCGCCGTCGTTGGCCCGCGCGATCGCGTCGGCCTCGTCGTGGAAGCGGTAGAGGGAGATGACCGGGCCGAAGGTCTCGTGGCCGAAGCAGGTCATCTCGGGCGTGACGCCCTCGAGGATGGTCGGCTCGTAGTAGTAGGGCCCGAGGTCGGGGCGAGCCCGGCCGCCGGTGAGCACGCGGGCTCCCTTGGCGACGGCATCGTCGACGTGGGCCACGACGGTGTCGAGCTGGTCCTGCGAGATGAGGCTGCCCATGTCGTTGCCCCAGTCGAGCGTGGCGCCCAGGGTCATCGCCTGCGTGCGGGCCACGAAGCGCTCCACGAACCGGTCGTAGACCTGGTCGGCCACGAACATCCGCTCCATCGCGACGCAGAGCTGGCCGGCGTTCGAGAACGACGCCCGGACGGCGCCCTCCGCGGCCTTCTCGAGGTCGGCGTCACGCAGCACGAGGAGCGGGTTCTTGCCGCCGAGCTCGAGCGAGCAGCCGATCAGCCGCTCGGCGCACTGGCGGGCGATGATCTTGCCGGTGGGGGTCGAGCCGGTGAAGCAGACGTAGTCGGAGCCGTCGATGATCGAGGGGCCGAGCTCGGAGCCCGGGCCGGCCACGACCTGCCAGAGGTCCTTCGGGAAGCCGGCCTCGTCGAGCAGCCGGGCGCCCAGCAGGGCCGAGAGCATGGTCTGCGCGTCGGGCTTGGCCACGACGGCGTTGCCGGCCAGCAGGGCCGGGAGCCCGTCGCAGAGCGCCATCGTGAAGGGGTAGTTCCACGGCGAGATGATGCCCACGACGCCCTTCGGCACGTGGTTGACCTCGACCCGGGTCAGGCCCGGGACCACGCCGAGCTTGCGCTCGGTGTCGAGGTGCTGGTGGGCCGTGCGGGCGTAGTAGCGCGCGGTCAGCGCGATGTGCAGCGGCTCGTCGAAGGCGTGCTTGCGGGCCTTGCCGGACTCCCACACGATCAGGTCGATGATCTCGTCCTGGCGATCCAGCACCAGGTCGTGCAGCCGCATCAGCATGGCCGCCCGCTCGTCGAGCGGCGTCCGCGCCCACGCCGCCTGCGCCCGGCGGGCCCGACGGAACGCCTCCGCGACGTCGTCCTCGCTCGACTGGGGCATCGAGGCCAGCGGCGCACCGTTGATCGGCGTCTCCACCGGCACCGTGCGCCCGGTGGTCGCCACCAGCCGGGCGGTGAGGCCGGCGACGTACTCGGGCTCCAGCGCGTACGACGCGCGCGGGTCGTGCTCGGGGTCGTGCGGGCCGTCGACGGCAGCACCACCCGGGGGGACCTGGCTGGGGGTGCTCATGCACCGAGGGTAGAGGGTCCCCCCGGTCCGATCTACCGTTTGGTAACTTTGTGGTGCTTTACACATCTCGCCGGTGTGTCAAGGCAGGCTGCGGGTGCGACTTACCAGCATCTGCTGGTACTTGGTCGCTTCTGGGCGGCTGCAACACCCCAGAAGCGACGACTTACCAGCAGATGCTGGTAAGTCGCACCCTTGCCGCAAGCACTGAACTGCGGTTCACTGCTTGCGTGGCCTATCGACGCACCCCCGCCGTGCAGGAGCGGCTCGACGCCACCCGGGCGCGTCTCGTGGGCGCCGCGCTGCGGCTCGTCGCCGAGCGCGGGTACGCCGGGTGCTCGATCTCGCTGGTCGCCGAGGCCGCCGGCATGGCCACCGGCAGCGTCTACCGGCACTTCCCCGACAAGTCGGCGCTCTTCACCGAGGTCTTCCGCGCGGCCACCCAACGGGAGGTCGACGCGGTGGCCGAGGCCGCCTCGGCTCCGGGCACGATCTCGGAGCGTCTCGAGCGCGCGGTCCAGACCTTCGCCCGCCGTGCCCTGAAGAGCCCCCGCCTGGCCTACGCGTTGATCGCCGAGCCCGTCGATCCGCAGGTCGAGAGCGAGCGGCTCGTCTACCGCCGCGCCTACCGCGACCTCTTCGCCGAGGTCGTCGCCGGTGCCGTCGACGCCGGTGACCTGCCCGCCCAGGACGCCGGGGTCTCGGCCGCCGCGGTGGTCGGCGCGATGGCCGAGGCGCTGGTCGTCCCCCTGCACGCCGGTGCCGCGAGCAGCAGCACCGTCCCCGAGCTCACCGCCTTCGTCCTCCGATCCCTCGGCGCCCACGACCCCACAGGAGCCACCCGTGCCCACGCATGACGTCACCAACCAGGTCCCGCCGCTCGTCGGCCACGACACCGCCCAGGACCCCGCGCTCCTCGCCGCGGTGGAGCGCGAGGGCGCGGGCTGGGCCACCGACGAGATCCATGCCCTCGGACGCCTGGCCGGCACCGCCCGCGCCCAGGACCTCGGCCGGCTGGCCGAGCACCACCCGCCGACCCTGGTCACCCACGACCGCTACGGCCACCGGATCGACGAGGTCGACTACGTGCCGGCGTACCACTCGCTGATGGAGACCGCCGTCGGTCACGGCCTGCACGGGTCGCCGTGGGCCGACCCGCGCCCGGGCGCACACGTGGCCCGGGCCGCGAAGTTCATGGTCTGGAACGTCGACGCCGGCCACGGCTGCCCGATCTCGATGACGTACGCCGTCGTGCCCGCGCTGCGCACCGACCCCGGGCTCTCCGCCACGTACGAGCCGCTGCTCACCGCGACGACGTACGACCCCGGCCTGCGCGTGCCGACCGAGAAGGCCGGCCTCATCGCCGGCATGTCGATGACCGAGAAGCAGGGCGGCTCCGACGTCCGCGCCAACACCACGCAGGCGGTGGAGCAGCCCGACGGCAGCTACCGGCTCACCGGGCACAAGTGGTTCACGTCGGCCCCGATGTCCGACCTCTTCCTGGCCCTCGCGCAGGCGCCGGGCGGGCTCACGTGCTTCCTGGTGCCGCGGGTGCTGCCCGACGGCAGCCGCAACGCCATGCACCTGATGCGGCTCAAGGACAAGCTCGGCAACCGCTCCAACGCCTCCTCCGAGATCGAGTACGACGGCGCGGTGGCGCAGCGGGTCGGCGACGAGGGCCGCGGCGTACGGACCATCGTGGAGATGGTCAACATGACCCGGCTCGACTGCACGCTCGGCACCTCCGCAGGCATGCGCACGGCCACGGTGGCCGCCGTCCACCACGCCCGCCACCGCAGCGCCTTCGGCCGCCCGCTCCTCGACCAGCCGCTGATGCGCAACGTGCTCGCCGACCTCGTCGTGGAGTCCGAGGCCGCGACCACGGTGGCGATGCGCCTGGCCGGGGCCACCGACCGCGCGGTCCGCGGCGACGAGGCGGAGGCGTCGTTCCGCCGGCTCGGGCTGGCGGTCAGCAAGTACTGGGTCTGCAAGCGCGGCCCGGCCCACGCCGGCGAGGCGATGGAGTGCCTCGGCGGCAACGGGTACGTCGAGGAGTCCGGCCTGCCACGCATCTACCGCGAGCTGCCGCTGCTCTCGATCTGGGAGGGCTCCGGCAACGTCGCGGCCCTCGACGCGCTGCGCGCGATGGGCCGCGAGCCGGAGTCCGTGGAGCAGTTCTTCGCCGAGGTCGAGCTCGCGGCCGGCGCCGACCACCGTCTCGACGACGCGATCGCCACGGTGAAGAAGGAGCTCTCCGACCTCGACGAGGTCGAGCTGCGCGCGCGGCGTCTGGTGGAGCGGCTCGCCCTGGTGCTGCAGGGCTCGCTGCTGGTCCAGCACGCGCCCGCCGCGGTCGCCGACGCGTTCTGCGCGTCCCGGCTGGCCCGCGACTGGGGCGGGGCGCTCGGGACCCTGCCGCCGGGCCTGGACCTCGACGCGATCCTGGAGCGAGCCCTGGTCGACGTGCCGTGACGGGCGGCGACTACTCGACGACGACCTCGACGCGCTGGAACTCCTTGAGCTCGGTGTAGCCCGTGGTCGCCATCGAGCGCCGCAGTGCGCCGATGAGGTTCATCGTCCCGTCGGCCACGCGGGAGGGGCCGAAGAGGATCTCCTCCAGGGTGCCGATCCGCTCGAAGCCGACGCGCTGCCCGCGCGGCAGGTCGGCGTGGTGGGCCTCGGCGCCCCAGTGGAACCCGTGGCCGGGGGCGTCGCTGGCCCGCGCGAGGGGCGAGCCCACCATGACCGCGTCGGCGCCGCAGGCGATCGCCTTGGCGATGTCGCCGGACTTGCCGATCGAGCCGTCGGCGATCACGTGCACGTAGCGGCCGCCGGACTCGTCGAGGTAGTCACGACGCGCGGCGGCCACGTCGGCCACGGCCGAGGCCATCGGGACGGCGATGCCGAGCACCGTGCGGGTGGTGTGGGCGGCTCCCCCGCCGAAGCCGACGAGGACGCCCGCGGCCCCGGTGCGCATCAGGTGGAGCGCGGCCTGGTGGGTCGCACAGCCCCCGACCACGACCGGGACGTCGAGCTCGTAGATGAACTCCTTGAGGTTGAGCGGCTCGGACTGCGAGGAGACGTGCTCGGCGGAGACCGTGGTGCCCCGGATCACGAACATGTCGACGCCGGCGTCGACCACCACCTTCGCGAACTCCTTGGTCCGCTGCGGCGAGAGCGCACCGGCCACCGTGACCCCGGCCTCACGGATCTCGTGCAGCCGCGCAGAGATCAGGTCGGGCTTGATCGGCTCGGTGTAGATCTCCTGCATCCGCCGCGTCGCGTCGGTGCCCTCGAGCGCGGCCACCTCGGCCAGCAGCGACTCCGGGTCGTCGTAGCGCGTCCACAGGCCCTCGAGGTTGAGCACCCCCAGACCCCCGTGGTTGCCCAGGGCGATCGCGGTGGCCGGCGACATCACCGAGTCCATCGGTGCAGCCAGCACGGGCAGCTCGAAGCGGTAGGCGTCGATCTGCCAGGCGGTGCTGACCTCCTCGGGGTCGCGCGTGCGTCGCGAGGGGACGATGGCGATGTCGTCGAAGGAGTAGGCCCGGCGGCCGCGCTTGGCCTGTCCGATCTGGATCTCGGTCACCGCGACAGTCTTTCACCCGGGCCGCGGGTGTGGCGATCCAAGGGGCAAAGATGGGCGCATGCCCACCCTGCCCGTGACCGTCTCGATCACGCGTCACCTCGAGCCCGGTCACGACGACGAGATGATCGCCTGGATCCGCGCCGGCGCGGCGCTCGCCCAACGGTTCGAGGGCTTCCTCGGCTCCGGCTGGGTGCGCCCGGCCGCCGACTCCGACCAGTGGCACATGCTCTACCGCTTCGCGGACGAGGCCTCGCTGACCGCCTGGGAGGAGTCCTCGCAGCGCCGGTGGTGGCTCGGCGCCGCCCAGGGACTCGTCGGCGCGTCGAAGGTCGAGCGCTTCACCGGCATCGAGGGCTGGTTCGACCCCCCGACGTCGTACGACCACGAGGACCTCCGACCGGGCGCCGCTCCCCCGCCGCGGTGGAAGCAGATGGTGACGATCTTCCTGGTCTTCTTCCCGCTGAGCCTGCTGGTCAACGCGGTCTTCGGCGTGCTGGTGCCCGACCTCGCCCTGCTGTGGCGGGTGCTGCTCGCGGTCGTGGTGATGACGCCGACGATGACGTACGTCGCGCTGCCGTGGATGACGGCTCGGATGGCGTGGTTCCTCCAGGGCGAGCCGCCACCGTGGCGGCGCGCCGCGCGCGGTGCTGCTCAGGCGGAGTAGTTGGGCGCCTCGACCGTCATCTGCACGTCGTGGGGGTGGCTCTCCTTGAGCGAGGCCGAGGTGATCCGCACGAAACGGCCCCTCTGCTGGAGCTCGGGGATCGTGCGGGCGCCGACGTAGAACATCGACTGCGTGAGCCCGCCGATCAGCTGGTGGGCCACGGCGCCCAGCGGGCCGCGGTAGGCGACCTGGCCCTCGATGCCCTCGGGGACGATCTTGTCGTCGCTGCTGATCTCGGCCTGGAAGTAGCGGTCCTTGGAGTAGGACTTCTTGCCCCGGCTGGACATCGCGGCCAAGGAGCCCATGCCGCGGTAGGCCTTGAACTGCTTGCCGTTGACGAAGATCGTCTCGCCCGGCGACTCCTCGCAGCCGGCCAGCAGCGAGCCGATCATCACGGTGTCGGCGCCGGCGACCAGGGCCTTGGCGATGTCGCCGGACTGCTGGAGACCGCCGTCGGCGATGACCGGGACGCCGGCCGGGCCACAGGCGAGCGACGCCTCGTGGACGGCGGTGATCTGGGGTACGCCGCAGCCGGTCACGACGCGGGTGGTGCAGATCGAGCCGGGGCCGAAGCCGACCTTGACCGCGTCGGCGCCGGCGTCGACGAACGCCTGCGCGCCCTCGCGGGTGGCGACGTTGCCGCCGATGACCTGCACGTGGCGGGTGGCGGGGTCGGTCTTGAGCCGACGGACCATGTCGAGCAGCAGCGTGACGTGGCCGTGGGCGGTGTCGGCGACGAGCACGTCGACCCCCGCCTCCACCAGCGTGGTGGCGCGCTGCCAGGCGTCGCCGAAGTAACCGACGGCGGCACCCACCATCAGGCGACCGCTCGCGTCGTTGGAGGCGTGGGGGAACTGCTCGGACTTCACGAAGTCCTTGACGGTGATCAGCCCGCCCAGACGGCCGTCGTCGGTGAGCAGCGGCAGCCGCTCGCGCTTGTGCTGGCGCAGCAGCATCGTGGCGTCGTCGCGGGAGATGCCGACCGGGCCGGTGATCAGCGGCATCGGGGTCATCACCTCGTCGACCTTGGTCGTGGCCCACTCCGCGACCGGGGTGAACCGCAGGTCGCGGTTGGTGATGATGCCGAGCAGCCGGTCGTCGGCGTCCACCACGGGCAGGCCCGAGACGCGGTACTCGCCGCAGATCCGGTCGAGGTCCTCGAGCGTCGCGTCGCGCCCGATCGTGACGGGGTTGGAGATGATGCCGGTCTGGGTCCGCTTGACCAGGTCGACCTGGTAGGCCTGGTCCTCGATCGAGAGGTTGCGGTGCAGCACGCCGAGTCCGCCCTCGCGGGCCATGGCGATCGCCATCCGCGACTCGGTGACGGTGTCCATGGCGGCGCTGATCAGCGGCACCTGGAGGCTGATCTCGCGGGTCAGCCGCGCCCGGGTGTCGATCTCGTCGGGCGCCAGGTCGGAGTGGCCCGGCAGCAGCAGGACGTCGTCGTAGGTCAGGCCCAGGCTGGCGAACTTCTCGGGGAGCTCCACGATCCTCAGTCTACGAGGCAGGGGCGCTCTCCCCGGAACGGCCGCAGCTCCTGGAGCCCGATCCGCACCGTCAGCACCTCACCGGTCATCCGGATCCGTCCACGCAGGCCCGCCGCGAGCACCATCGGCAGCGCTGCCCGGTCGTCGGCCCGCGTCGTGAGCACGATCTCGGTGGCCCCGAGACCGCGGGCGACCCGGGCCGCGTGCCCCAGCAGCCGCGTCCCGATCCCGCGGCGCTGCCAGGCGGGATCGACCTCGAGCACGACCCCGCGGGTCAGCGGCTCCTCGAGCGTCGCGTAGCCCACCCGGGCCCGCCCCACCTCGACGCCGTCGATGGCGGCCACGACCGCCTCTCCCCGCACGGCGTACGTCGGCGTGCTGCCGGTGCCCATCCGGCGGGCGCCGCCGACCGCCACCCGGCGCTGCTGACGCCCGAGCACGTCGGCGACCAGCTCGGCGAGCGCGGTGCCACGAGCGTGCTCGGTCGCGGTGAAGGGGGCGACCCGCCGCACCTGGACCGCGACGTCACCCACGAGGAGGTCCATCACGTCCGCCCCCTCGCCGACCGCCACCTCCGTGTCGGCGTCGAAGAGTCGCGCGACGACCTCGGGGAACGACTCGGGGTGGGCGAGGATCTCGCGGGCCGCCCGCACGTAGCGGGTGGGCTGGTCGGTCAGCGCCGCCTCGGTGCACGGCGCCGCCACGACCGACGTCGCCCCGGCACGCTCCAACAGCCCGCGCAGCTCGGGCTCGTGCCAGTCGGCGGGCACGCTGAGCACCAGCTCGTCGGTCACCCGGTCGACACCGGGAAAGACCTGCAGGGCCAGGATGTTGACGCCGGCCTCGCCGCACTCCTTCGCCAGCTGCGCCAGAGCACCGGGACGGTCGGTCAGGGTCGCGCGCACGCGCCAGAGCAGGGGGGTCCTCATGGCTCGAGAGCCTGGTCCGCCCAGGTTGCCTCGACGCTTCCTGCGCGTAACGAGCAGAAGAAGAAGCAGGAGCAGCAGAACGCCGAACGACCCGCCCGGACGGGGTCCGGGCGGGTCGTGGGGTGCTGCTCAGGTGCTGCGGGACGAGGTCAGTGACCGTGCCCGTGGCCGTGGCCACCGGCCGGGGCCGGCTCCTCGTCCTCGGGCTTCTCGACGATCAACGTCTCGGTCGTCAGCAGCATGCCGGCGATCGAGGTGGCGTTGACCAGCGCCGAGCGGGTGACCTTGACCGGGTCGAGGACGCCCTGGGCGACCAGGTCGCCGTACTCCTCGGTGGCGGCGTTGTAGCCGTGGCCGAGGCCGAGCTCGCGGACCTTGCTGGTGACGACGTAGCCGTTGACACCGCCGTTCTCCGCGATCCAGCGCAGCGGCTCGTCGGCGGCCTTGCGCACGATGCGCACGCCCGCCGCCTCGTCGCCGGTGAAGCCGAGGTCCTTGTCCAGCACGGAGACCGCGTGGATGAGGGCCGAGCCACCGCCGGGGACGATGCCCTCCTCGATGGCCGCGCGGGTCGCCGAGACGGCGTCCTCGATGCGGTGCTTCTTCTCCTTCAGCTCCACCTCGGTGGCGGCGCCGACCTTGATCACGCACACGCCGCCGGCGAGCTTCGCGAGACGCTCCTGGAGCTTCTCGCGGTCCCAGTCGGAGTCGGTGTTCTCGATCTCGGCCTTGATCTGGTTGACGCGACCCTCGACCTCGGCGGCGTCGCCGGAGCCGTCGACGATCGTCGTGTTGTCCTTGGTGATGACGACGCGACGGGCCTGACCCAGCACCTCGAGGCCGACCTGGTCGAGCTTGAGCCCGACCTCGGGGGCCACGATCTGGCCGCCGGTCAGCGTCGCGATGTCCTGCATCATCGCCTTGCGGCGGTCACCGAAGGCCGGGGCCTTCACGGCGACGGCGTTGAAGGTGCCGCGGATCTTGTTGACCACCAGGGTCGAGAGGGCTTCCCCGTCGACGTCCTCGGCCAGGATGAACAGCGGCTTGCCGGCGGCGATGACCTTCTCCAGCAGGGGCAGCAGGTCGGCGATCGCCGAGATCTTGCCCTGGTGGAGCAGGACGTAGGGGTCCTCGAGGACGGCCTCCATGCGCTCGGGGTCGGTCACGAAGTACTGCGAGATGTAGCCCTTGTCGAACTGCATCCCCTCGGTGAACTCCAGCTCGGTGCCCATGGTGTTGGACTCCTCGACGGTGATCACGCCGTCCTTGCCGACCTTGTCGAAGGCCTGCGCGAGCAGGTCGCCGATGATCGCGTCGCGGCTGGAGATCGTGGCGACCGACGCCATGTCCTCGCGGGTCTCGACCTCACGGGCGGCCTCGCGCAGCGCCTCGCCGACGGCCTCGGCCGCAGCGTCCATGCCGCGCTTGATCCCCATCGGGTTGAAGCCCGCGGCGACCGAGCGCAGACCCTCGTGGACCATGGCCTGGGCCAGCACGGTCGCGGTCGTCGTACCGTCACCGGCGACGTCGTTGGTCTTGGTCGCGACCTCCTTGGTGAGCTGGGCACCGAGGTTCTCGAACGGGTCGTCCAGCTCGATCTCACGCGCGACGGTCACCCCGTCGTTGGTGATGGTGGGGGCTCCCCACTTCTTGTCGAGGACGACGTAGCGGCCCTTGGGGCCGAGCGTCACCTTGACCGCGTTGGCGAGGGCGTCCACGCCACGCTCGAGGGCGCGCCGGGCGCCTTCGTCGAACTCCAGGATCTTGGGCATTGTTCTCCTCTAACGAGTTCGGGCCGTGCGGTCCAGCGTGCGCCTCAGCGCACGGTGGACCACACGACCCGGGGGAAAATCAGGAAACGACAGCGAGCACGTCGCGCGCGGAGAGGATGAGGTACTCCTCGCCGGCGTACTTGACCTCGGTGCCGCCGTACTTGCTGTAGATGACCTTGTCACCCACGGACACGTCGAGCGGGACGCGGTTGCCGTTGTCGTCGATGCGGCCCGGACCGGTCGCCACGACCTCGCCCTCCTGGGGCTTCTCCTTGGCGGTGTCCGGGATGACCAGGCCGGAAGCCGTGGTCTGCTCGGCCTCGAGGGGCTTCACGACGAGGCGGTCCTCGAGAGGCTTGATGTTGACCGACACAGTGTCGACCTCCACTTTCGTAAGCTGGCTCTGACTTCGGATGGAGGACGGATGTCCTCCCACGTTGGGGCTTGCCGGAGGTACGCCGTCGCGGGGGTCGCACTTCTTGCAAGCTCTGGCACCCTCATGGTGAGAGTGCCAGTCCAAAAACTAGCACTCCCCTGTCACGAGTGCCAGTGGCAGGGGTGCTCAGCCGCTCCCGCGAGTCGGACCTGACAGGATCCGGACGTGGACCTCGACGCCTTCCGCTGGCTGCTCAGCGACGCCGGCACGGCTCTGCTCGCGCGCGCCGAGGAGCTCGCCGGGGGCGTCGAGCTGGCGGTCCAGGCCGAGCTGCGGCGCACCGCCGCTCCCGAGCACGTGGCGGCCGCGATCACGCAGGTCGAGCTGCGGCGCCACGCCGTCGCCAAGTTCGGCGCGGACGCCGCCTCGATGTGGTTCACGCGAGACGGCCTCGAGCAGGCCACCCGCGCCCCGGTCGCCGCCCACCGGGCCAGCCGGCTGGCTGCCTTCCGCGCCGACTCGCTGGTCGATCTCGGCTGCGGCATCGGCGGTGACCTGCTGGCGGCGGCCCGGGTCGGGGTCACCTGCGTGGGTGTCGACCTCGACCCGCTGCGGGTGGCGGTGGCGGAGGCCAACCTGGCCGCCCTCGAGCTGGGCGGGGCGGTCGCGGTGGCCGACGCCGCCGACATCGACACGACCCCGTTCGCGGTCGCGTACGCCGACCCCGCGCGACGTACCGGCGCCGGCCGCACCTTCGACGTCGACGCGTGGAGCCCGCCGTGGTCCTTCGTCGAGCGGCTGCTCACCCGCGACTCGTGCGTGAAGGTCGCGCCGGGCATCCCCCACTCGCTGGTCCCGGCCGGGGTCGAGGCCGAGTGGGTCAGCGACCACGGGGAGGTCAAGGAGGCCGCGCTGTGGTCGGGCGCCCTGGCCTCGACCGCGCGGCGGGCGACGGTGATCGGCACCGGCGGCCTGGCCACCCTCACCGAGGACGACGACCCCGGCGGTGAGGTCCGTGAGGTCGGCGCCTTCCTCTACGAGCCCGACGGCGCGGTGATCCGGGCCGGGCTCGTGACCGCGGTGGCCGCGGGTGTCGACGGCGGCCTCCTCGACGAGCACATCGCCTACGTGACCTCCGACGCGTCGTTCCACTCACCGTTCGCCCGCGGCTACCAGGTGCTCGAGCGGCTGCCCTACCGCGAGAAGCCGCTCAAGGCGGCGCTGCGCGAGCGGGGCATCGGCCGACTGACGATCAAGAAGCGCGGCGTCGACATCGTGCCGGAGCAGCTGCGCCGCCGGCTGGCCCTGGCCGGCGACGAGGAGGCCACCCTCGTGCTGACCCGGGTCGCCGGCAAGGGCGTGGCCCTGCTGGTCCAGCCCTTCTGAGAGGTCAGGGACTGCGAGCCCCGCGGCATCGCCCTGGTCTGGTCCACAGTTCGGGAAATTCGCGATGGCCGGACTCTGCTCAGATTCGGGTCGTACGCTCGCCGCGGCTCGACTCTGCGGGCCACCCGCTCTCCCCCACAATTGGCACCGGGATAGCGAGCCTCCTCCGGTCACTTTGGTGACCCCGTCCAAGGCGGTTATTCGTGCGCTCCGAACCTCACCTGATCTCCCCACGGCCGGTCCCTGCGCTGCTGGGACGAGCATTGCTCACCGTCGCCCTGGTCACGGGCAGCACGGCAGGGCTGGTCGCCGCTTCGGCACCGGCCGTTGCCGAGACCCCGCCAGGCGTCGCCCCTGCCGTCACGAACGGGCGCATCGCGTTCTCATCGGAGGATCACTTCATGGAAGGTGGCATCTATTCCATGAACCCCGATGGTTCCGACCGGCGGAAGCTCGCCGACCGGGGCGTCCGACCCGTGTTCTCTCCAGACGGGCAGCGCATCGTGTTCACGGACGGGGGTCGCATCCTGGTCATGAATGCGGACGGAAGCGACCAGATCACGCTGATCAACGACTCCGCGGGCACACCCTCCTTCTCTCCGGACGGGTCGCAGATCCTTTTCGAGACCAATCGCGTGGGCCTCGACAGAGAGATCTTCGTGATGGATGCCGACGGCGGGAACCAGATTCAGCTCACCAGCAGCGCTGGCGTCGACACGGCCCCCGACTTCTCGCCCGACGGGTCCCGCATCGTGTTCGAGAGTGAGAGAGACGGCAACCACGAGATCTACGTGATGAATGCGGACGGCAGCAACCCGACCCGTCTGACCGAGGACGCAAGCTACGACATGGTTCCGGAGTTCTCTCCCGACGGTCAGCGCATCGTGTTCACCAGCAGTCGCGACGGTAACGACGAGATCTACTCGATGGGGATCGACGGCACTGACTTGACCCGCCTGACCGTGAACCACCCTGGCACGGACGACCACCCGACCTTCTCTCCTGACGGCCAGAAAATCGCGTTCTTCTCATTCCGCGAGGCAGGATCAGGGATCGCCTTGATGAACCCCGACGGCTCCGACGTGCAGCTGCTCATCGGGCAGTCCCAGTACAGCCGGGACTCGGAGCCCTCTTGGGCGGCGGCTCCGCCGCCTCGTACGTGCCGGGGACTGGAGGCAACGATCGTCGGCACCGCTGGAGATGACGCACTCTCGGGCACAGACGGACCGGACGTGATCGTCGGGCTCGGTGGCAACGACACGATTGACGGTTTCGCCGGGGACGACGTCCTGTGCGGAGGTCCCGGCGCGGACAGCCTGACCGGCGGCGACGGGCTGGACACCGTGTCCTATGACGACCACACAGCTGGTGTCGTCGCCGACCTGACCGGGTCCGTCGGTGACGACGGCAACGACGAGGACGCATCCGGCGAAGTGCGCGACACCATCGCCGACGACGTCGAGACACTCGTCGGCACGTCGTTCAACGACACCTTGACCGGGGGCGCGGAGAAGGGCGAGACCCTCCACGGCGGCAGCGGCGACGACAATTTGAGCACCGGTGAGTCGGACGGCGACCCGACGATGCCGACCGCAGAGGTAGACACCCTCAACGGAGGGAGCGGGGGCGACATCCTCACCGCACTGGGCGGCAGCAACGTGCTCCGCGGACAGCCAGGCGGCGACGAGCTCTACGGCGGTCCGGGACCGGACAACCTCGTGGGTGGCGCTGGCCCGAGCTTCATCAGTGGCGGAGGCGGCGACGACGTGTTGCGCGGCGGTGGCGAAATCGACTACATGGTCGGGTCAGACGGCGACGACAAGCTGATCGGAGGGGCGGGCGACGACCAGCTCTACGGCCAGCCCGGTCAGGACCGCCTCTACGCCGGAGCAGGGGACGACCTCGTGGACGGTGGCGAGGAGGACGACTTCCTCGACGGTGCCACTGGGTCCGACACGCTCGAGGGCTCCACGGGTACGGACATCGTGTCGTACGCGGGCCGCGACGTCGGCGTGACGGCGGACCTGTCCGGCAGCCCTGGCGACGACGGCAGCGCCCAGGACGACTCAGAGGGCATCCGCGACTCCATCTCGGGTGTCGAGCGGCTGATCGGCACCCAGGCCGACGACACACTGACCGGCAGCACGGCCTCGGGAGAGGTGCTCAGCGGACTGTCGGGCAGGGACACCCTCGACGCCGGTCCGGCCGACGGCGACCCCGCTGCTCCGACCGCCTCGGCCGACCGCCTCTTCGGCGGCTCAGGGAATGACACCATGACTGCCGCCGGCGGCACCAACGTCCTCTACGGCGGGCCGGGAGTCGACTCGGTGCTCGGAGGTGCCGGGCCCGACACCATCGTCGGTGGCGCCGGTTACGGCTACCTCGATGGCCGGGGAGGCAACGACGGCGTGATTGGCGGCGATGATGGCAACGCCATGTGGGGTGGCGATGGTGACGACTACGTTGCGGGAGGTCGAGGCAATGACTACATCGAGGGCCAGGCCGGCAACGACCGCGTGACCGGCCGCGGCGGCAATGACACGCTTTTCGGCCAGCACGGAGACGACCGGCTGGACGGCGAGGACGACGACGACCTTCTTTACGGAGGACGTGGGGCTGACAAGCTGGTCGGTGGACCGGGATTCGACCGGGCCGGGTACGACACTGACGAACAGTCCTACCGGCTCACCGGGGTTACAGTGACCATCGGGGCTGGCCCCGCACGCAACGACGGCAGCGCCGAGGATGGTCCCGTCGGGGCGCGCGACGACGTCTCCTCCACCATCGAGGAAGTCGTCGGAACCGCGTTTGACGACGCGCTGACGGGCAACGATCTCGCCAACGTCCTCCTCGGCGGACTCGGGTCAGACTCGCTGTTCGGTCGGGGCGGCGACGACCGCCTCGAGGCTGAGGACGGGACGGCCGACGCAGTCATCGACTGCGGGGACGGCGGCAACGACACCGCGACGTTCGATGTCGGGCTGGATCCCAGCCCCGTCGGCTGCGAGAACTAGGTCCAGAGTGACGCGCGTGTGACCCGATCTCGAGGGGTCGGGCCAGACGCGCTGCTCGTCGCCAGGTGGGTCCCCGGGGGCGTGGTCATCAACAGGACCACGCGCCCAAGGTCGGCGACGGAGGGGGCGGCGGCCCGAGATTCTTCTGCGGCCGCTCAGCCGATCGTCTGCTTCTCGGCCCCGATCGTGGTGTCGTCGCCGTGACCCGTGTGCACCACCGTGTCGTCGGGCAGCGCGAAGAGCCGGGCCTTGATCGACTCGACGATCAGGTCGCTGTCGGAGTAGGACCGCCCGGTGGCGCCGGGGCCGCCCTGGAAGAGGGTGTCGCCGGTGAAGACGCAGCCCAGGTCGTGCACGTAGAGGCAGACCGCGCCCGGGGCGTGCCCGGGGGTGTGCAGCACCTTGACCGAGGCCCCCGCGACCTTGAGGCTCTGCTCGTCCTCGAGGTCGGCGTCCCAGAGCTCGTCGCTGTGGGTCAGCTCCCACAGCGGCTTGTCGGCCGGGTGCAGCAGGATCGGGGCCCCGACCCGCTGGCGCAGCTCGGGCGCGACACGGACGTGGTCGTCGTGGGCGTGGGTGCAGATGATCGCCTTGACCGCCCGGCCGGCGACGACCGCGAGGATCGCGTCGACGTCGTGGGGGGCGTCGATGACGACGCACTCGTCGTCGTCGCCGATCACCCAGATGTTGTTGTCGACCTCGTGGGTCTCGCCGTCGAGGCTGAAGGTGCCGGAGACGACCGCGTGGTCGACCCGCAGGCTGCCGGCGGCCATCAGAGCACCACCACGCTGCGCAGGACCGCGCCGTCGTGCATCTTGTCGAACGCCGCCTCGACGTCCTCGATGCCGATCTCCTCGGTGACGAACGCATCGAGGTCGAGCCGGCCCTGCTGGTAGAGGTCCACCAGCATGGGGAAGTCGCGGGAGGGCAGGCAGTCGCCGTACCAGCTCGACTTGAGCGCTCCGCCGCGACCGAAGACGTCGATCAGCGGGAGGTCGGGGACCTTCATGTCCGGGGTCGGCACGCCGACCAGGACGACGGTGCCGGCGAGGTCGCGGGCGTAGAACGCCTGCTTCCACGTCTCCGGGCGACCGACGGCCTCGATGACGACGTCGGCCCCCTCGGCGCCGGCGTAGGTCTCGGCACAGATCCGCTTGATCTCCTCGACCGCGTCGCTCTGCGAGGAGTCGACGGTGTGCGTGGCACCCAGCCGGGTGGCGGCCTCGAGCTTCTTCGGGTCGATGTCGACGGCGATGACCGGGCTGGCGCCCGAGAGCGCCGCACCGGCGACCGCGGCGACGCCGACCCCGCCGCAGCCGATGACCGCCACGGACTTGCCGCGGGTGGCGGCTCCGGTGTTGATGGCGGCCCCGATGCCGGCCATCACGCCGCAGCCCAGCAGGCCCACGGCCGCCGCCCGCGCGGACGGGTCGACCTTGGTGCACTGGCCGGCCGCCACCAGCGTCTTCTCGGCGAAGGCTCCGATGCCGAGGGCCGGGCTGAGCTCGGTGCCGGCGTCGTCGCCCTCGGCCAGGGTCATCTTCTGGGACGCGTTGTGGGTGTTGAAGCAGTACTGCGCGTCGCCGCGCTTGCAGGCCCGGCACTCACCGCAGACGGCGCGCCAGTTCAGCACCACGAAGTCGCCCGGCGCGACGCCGGTGACCTCGGTGCCGACGGACTCCACGATGCCGGCGGCCTCGTGGCCGAGCAGGAACGGGAACTCGTCGTTGATCCCACCCTCGCGGTAGTGCAGGTCGGTGTGGCAGACCCCGCAGGCCTGGATCACCACGACCGCCTCGCCCGGCCCCGGGTCGGGCACGTTGATCGTCGTCACCTCGACGGGGGCACCCTTCGACCGCGCCACCACTGCTCGGACCTGCTGCATGCTGCTCTCCCTCGACGACGCCCGTGATCTGGAGGTCCATGCAACCACCCCGGGTGGTCCCGGTGGCGTCCGGCCCGGGCCGACGGCCCACCCCGATTGCAACCCTGCGGGCCCCGTTCGCGTCTTGGTGGTGTGAACGACGCGATGACAGTGATGAGCCTCGCGCCCCGGACCGTGCACCACACTGGTCGCATGGGCACCGCAAGGGGCACAGGCGCGAGGACAGGCGCGGGCACTGGCACGCGCTCCCGGCAGCACACCCGCGACGAGGAGTTCACCGCCTACCTGCACGCCAGGCAGCCCAGCCTGCTGCGCACGGCGTACCTGCTGACCGGCGACCGGCACCAGGCCGAGGACATCCTGCAGACGGCCCTGGCCAAGCTCTACCTGTCGTGGGACAAGGTCCGCGACCGCGACTCGCTCGACGGCTACGTGCGCCGGATCATGGTCAACGAGAACAACTCGCTGTGGCGCCGGGCGTGGAAACGCCGGGAGCACGCCAGCGACGTCCTGCCCGACCGACCGGTGGTCGACGAGTACGACGAGGGCCTCAGCGGCGCGTTGTGGGACCTCGTCTCCTCGTTGCCGCCCAAGGCGCGCGCCGTCGTCGTCCTGCGCTACTACGAACAGCTCAGCGAGGCCGAGACCGCCGACGTGCTCGGCATCTCGGTCGGCACCGTGAAGTCGCAGTGCAGCCGGGCCCTGGCGGCACTGCGCGACCGGGTGCCCGCCGACCTCGACCCCCGCGAGACGGAGGAGGACCGATGAACGACCAGCCCCGCGACCCGCACGCGCCCCGCACCGACGTCTGGGAGGACGCGATGAGCCGAGGTCTCGACGACCGGGTCCGCCACCTCCACGAAGCCCCGCTGAGCCTGGCCGACGTCCAGGGCACCGCTCGCACGATCCAGCGCAGGCGGCGCGTCGCGGTCGCCGGCGCCGTCCTGGCCACGGCCGCCGTGATCACCCCGGTCGCCGTGCTCGGCAGCAACGCCCTGCTCGGGCGCACCGACGGCGACACCATCCCGCCCGCCACCGCCCCGGTCACCCCGTCGCAGGGCGTGGACGACAACACCGACGGGCCGGACGGGCCGGGCGCGGGGGCCCTGGGGGTCGCCTACCTCGAGGGCAGCACGCTCCACCGCGCCGACGGCTCGACGGTCGTGCTCGACACGCAGTACGTCGGTGGCACCACCGTCGGCGACACGTTCCTGGGCGTGCGCAACGCCGACGGCCGGCTGAGCATCGACGTGGTCGTCGGCGACGGCATGGTGGCCGAGACGATCAAGGCGTGGTCCTACCCGGTGGCCAACGACGACCACACGGTCGCGGCGTACCTCGCCCGCGACGGCAGCCTGAGCTTCCAGGGCGTCGACGGGGGCGTGGGCTACTCGACCGACCTGAGGGACGGCGACATGCTCGCCGCCGTGACCGGCGGGCCGGACTGCGCCGCGGCCCTGGAGGGCTGCTCGGCGTACGTCGTCCACGGCGACGGCTCGACCCCGGAGGTCATCGAGGACGGCCGGAGCACCCCGATCCCGGGCACCGTCAAGGTCAACGACGTGTCCGCGGACGGGTTGGTGGCCGCGCAGATCTCCTCCTCCGACGACGGTTCGTGCTCCGCGGTCCTCGACCGCAGCGGCGCAGGCGACCCGCAGCCGGTGTTCGAGACCTGCGACGCGACGCTCTTCGACTTCTCGCCCGACGGTGCCCACCTCAGCGGGAGCTCCGCCTACCTCGACGGCATCGGCCTGGGCTACGTGACGATCCTCGACGCCGGCGACGGCTCGGAGGTCGCCCGCTACAGCCCGGAGTCGGGCTACGTGCGCGACTCGGTGTGGCAGGACGCCGACCACCTGCTGATCAACGCCTACGAGGCAGGCGAGTGGCGGATCTACCGCCTCGGCGTCGACGGTTCGGTCGAGCAGGTGCTGGCCAGTGACGCCGGCGACGACGCGACACCGGCGTTCACCCTGCTGGGCGCCGGCTGAGCCGAGGCGGAGGGCCGTCCGCGGTCAGTCGCGGACGTCGACCCCGGCGAGGACCTCGGTGGCGATCGCGTCGAGGTCGGCGTCCTGCGGGGCCTCGATGCGGACCGAGAAGTCCGAGCCACCGACGCGTGCGCCGTACTCGTCGAGCACCAGGTCGCCCGACGTGCCGGAGCCGCGGAGGTGGTAGACCTCCACGCCGTCGACGCTCACGGGCTCGAGGATCTCGGGCGGCGGCGTGGTCAGGGCGTTGCGCCGGGCCAGCTCGGCGATCTTCGTCAGCGTCAGGTCGTCGCCGAAGGCGCCCGACTCCGAGAACCCCACGTAGACCCCCGTGCTCGGATCGCGGGCCCCGGAGGTGATCTCGCCCCGGTCGAAGACCTCGTAGCCCTCCGGCAACCGCAGCACGACGGCGTCGCCCTCGATGACCGGGCCGGTCGGCTCGGGCTGCCTGCTGGGCGAGGACTCGCCCGAGGCCGAGGCCGAGGACGGGTCACCGGTCGCGGAGGTCGTGGGTGCTGCCCCGGGGCCGGACGGGTCGTCGTCGGAGCAGCCACCCACGGACAGGAGCACCGCGAGCACGACCGTGGCGCTCCTGAGCGGACGCAGCATCAGATCCTCCGGGGGGTCGGGTGGGGACGACGGACGGAGTCGCGCCCGAGGGTTTGGCTCGTCCCGGGCAGGGTAATCACCTCCTCGAGACCTCGACCAGCCCACCTCGCGGGAGCGACATGAGCACGTTCATCTCCGGGATCGTCACCCAGCTGCAGAGCGCTGTGGACACGATCGACGCCGCCGGCGAGTACTACGTCAGCCAGAGCGAGATCGAGGAGCTGCGCGAGACGTTGTCGGGCCTGATCACCGACCTGGAGGGCGAGCCGATGAAGGGCACGCCCCACCGGGTCTTCGGCGAGTCCTGGGGCGGCGGCTACCTCGGCCACCACACCAGCATCGCCGAGCAGCACGTGCAAGACGCGCGCGCCCGGGTCATCTCCGGCCTCGGCGACTTCCGCGAGGCCGTGGTCAACGCCGAGCGGCTGGCCGTGGAGGCCGACGGCGACGTCGCCGACCGCTGGCGGGCCCTCGCAGGCGCGCCGCTCATCGTCGACACCGCCACCATGAACGAGGGTTCGAGCAGCCTGAGCCAGCCCGACCTCAGCGACAGCTCGACCCACTGACCGTGACCTCGGCCGCCGCCCGCCCCGGTCCCCGAGCCCACCAGGAGTAGCCATGCCCGACGGCCCTCAGAGACTGCGCCTCGACCACGCCCTCGACACCGCCGACCGCGGCGGCATCGACCTCGGCTCCACCGAGTGGAGCCTCCTGAGCCAGCGCCTCGCCCGGATCGCCTCCAGCCTCGATCAGGCCAGCACCGTCGACATCCGCGGCGAGACGGGCCGCTCGATGAAGGGAGCGTTCACCGCCTCCGCGACCGGCCTGCGTCAGAAGGTCGAGGTGCTGGTCGAGGGCCAGGGCGCCCTCGACGACGCGGCGAGCGCGCTCGACCGGGCGCGGACCGCCCGCACGGCCATGGACGCCGACCCCGAGATGCAGGTCGGTGCGCCCCCGACCGCCTTCCAGCCCGATCCGGAGAAGACCGCTGCCGAGAACCGGACGGACCGTGGTCTGCACGACGGTCAGGTCACCCAGTACTGGGGCCGTCACGCGCGGCGCGAGGCTGAGTCGAGACGGATCGCCGACCAGCTCGACCAGGACTACGCCCGGGCCGCGGAGCGGATGAAGAAGGTCCACGGCGAGCCCGACCCGACGACCACCGAGGACGGGACCGGTCGCGGTGGTGGTGGCCGCGGCAGCGCACCAGGCGGTGGCGGCGGCACGACGTACGGGCCGCGCGGCCCCGGCTCCTCCGGCGACCCGGTCGGGCCCTCCCACCCCACGGGCGACGGCCCCCACGACCCCACCGGCACGCCGGGCGACCCCACGACCGGCACCGACCAGGATCCCGGCCGCGCCGACACCCTCGAGCCGAGCACCGCGGGCGACTCCGTCACCCCGGTCGGGGCCGGCACCGGATCGACCTCGGCCAGCCTTCCCGGCGGGATGAGCCCCGGGGCGGCGGGCGGCATGGCCGCCGGCATCGCCGGTGGACTGGGGGTCCGGGGCCTCACCCACGCGCTCCGGGGCGGGGTGGCGACGCCCGGGCAGGCGGTGCGCAGCGGAGCTGCGAAGCCCATCGGCAGCACGTCGCGCTCGGCGGTCTCCGGAGCGCTCGGACGGGGTGGCGCGGCGCCCGCCGCCGGCTCGACCGCGCGCGGGGCCGCCGGCGGTCGCGGGGCCGCGGGCCGGGCCGGTGCGCCCGGGCAGAGCACCGGTCAGCGCGGCGGGCCGGGCACCGGACGCGGCGGCACGGCCGGACGCGGCTCCGGCGGCCGAGGAGCCGCCGGCGTCGGTGCCGGACGAGGTCGCGGCTCCCAGGACGACGAGCGCGACCCGAGCACCGGCGACCTCTTCGACGACGGCCACGACTGGGTCGACGACGAGGACGCCGCCACCGGCGTGCTCGACTGACCGAGCAGGTCGGCTCAGGTCTGGACGACCGTGACCGGCAGGCTGGAGTCGGCGGGCAGGTCGAGCTCCGAGGGAGTGCGGCCGCGGCTCACCATCTCGGTGCCGAGCGCGGCGACCATCGCCCCGTTGTCGGTGCACAGGCCTGGCCTCGGCACCCGGACCCGGACGCCCACCGCCGCCGCACGCTCCTGGGCCATCGCCCGCAGCCGCGAGTTGGCGGCGACACCGCCACCGATCAGCAGGTGCTCGACCCCGTCGCGCACCGCGGCGTCCAGCGCCTTGCGCACCAGCACGTCGCAGACCGCCTCCTGGAAGCTCGCGGCCACGTCGGCGACCGGCACCGGCTCCCCCGCCCGCTCGCGGGCCTCGACCCACCGCGCCACCGCGGTCTTCAGACCGGAGAAGGAGAAGTCGAAGCGGTGCCGCTCGAGGTCGCGCCGGTGGGTCAGCCCCCGCGGGAAGTCGATCGCCACCTGGTCGCCGTCGCGCGCCACGCGATCGATGTGCGGGCCGCCGGGGAACGGCAGCCCCAGCAGCCGCGCCACCTTGTCGAAGGCCTCGCCGGCCGCATCGTCGATCGTCGCCCCGAGCGGCACGATCGTGCCCGTGACGTCCTCTACGCGCAGCAGGCTGGAGTGTCCGCCGCTGACCAGCAGGGCCAGGCAGGGCTCCGGCAGCGCACCGTGCTCGAGCTGGTCGACGGCGACGTGAGCCGCCAGGTGGTTGACGCCGTACAGCGGCACCCCGAGCCCCAGCGCCAAGGCCTTGGCCGAGGCGACGCCCACCAGCAGGGCGCCGGCCAGGCCCGGGCCGCTCGTGACGGCCACGGCGTCCAGGTCGCCCAGGCGCACGCCCGCGGTGTCGCAGGCCCGCTGGATCGTCGGCACCATGGCCTCCAGGTGCGCCCGGCTGGCGACCTCCGGGACCACCCCGCCGAAGCGGGCGTGCTCCTCGACGCTGCTGGCCACCGCGTCGGCCAGCAGCGTGTGACCGCGCACGATGCCGACCCCGGTCTCGTCGCACGAGGTCTCGATGCCCAGGACCAGCGGCTCCTCGCTCATGGGCTCATTGTGCCGACCGCCGTGACGCGGGCGCCGCGGGGTCACTCCCAGACGCGTACGTAGTCGACGCTCATCGTGGCCGGCAGCGGTGCGTCGCCGGTGTGGGCGTTGAGCCCGACGCCGAGTGCCTGGGTGAGCGCCACGATGTAGGACCGCTGGAAGGCGGGGTCGCCCGAGGTGTTGACCAGGCAGGGCCGACCGTCGACGAGGATCGCCAGCCGTTCGGCGGTCCACTCCAGCGTGTAGGTGTGGAACACCCCTCGCGAGGTGCGGCAGTGCCACGCGGTGTTGACGCCGGGGACCGGGCCGCCGTTGTCGTTGGCCGTGTAGTGCAGGAAGGGGATGGCCAGGTCGGGGTGCTGGGAGTAGGTCTCCACGATGTCGATCTCGCCGGCCTCGGGCCAGAGCACCGGGATGCTCTGCCGGTCGTCGGGCCACAGCCAGAACGCCTCCTGCAGCCCGGGCGACGACGTCGCGGTCGACCGGATGCGGGCCTCGAAGCGTCCGTAGCGCTGGCTGAACCGGTGGTAGGTCGACACCATCCCCGCGGAGTACGTCGCCGGGCCCCACTCGCGCAGGGCGCACGCGAACGGCAGTGGCTCCTCGCGCAGGGTCAGGTGGAGCGCCCCGCCGGCGACCGCGACGTTGCCGGGGTCGTCGCGGTAGCAGGCGTACCGGCCGAGCCGCTCCCCCGTCGCGAAGACCGTCTGGGGCAGCCACACGTCGCGGTCGAGCTCGGTGCCGTCGAAGTCGTCGGCGAGCGTGCACGACCACCAGGTTCCGTCACCCTTGGCCGGGCGGGCTCCGCAGGCGTCGACCGGCGCGGGGGCAGGAGTGCTCGGCGGTGCGGACGGCGTCCCGGGTCCTCCCGGCCGCACCACCCGCACGGCGCTGCGGCGACCACCGGCGACCACCCGCAGCCGCTGCGGCCGGTGGCCGGTGCGCACCCGGGTCGAGAAGCGCGCGCCGCGCACCCGGACGTGCTTGAGGCGGGTCCACCGACCGTGCTCGCGACGCTGCACCACGACCCGCGTGGCCGAGCCGGCCCGGCCGCGGAGCCGCACCACGCCGTCACCGACGAAGACCGGGGGCGCCAGGGTCGGCCCGCCCCGCACGCCGGTGGCGGTCGGTCCGACGACCACGAGCGAGCACAGCAGGCCGACCACGACCAGCACACCGGCGGCGGCGCTGCGTCCCACGGTGACGACCCTCCTCGCCGAGGGGCACGCGCGACGGGGCCACCCGCCGGCTCCTCCGACGCGCGGTCGAGCGCTCCCTCAAGCTCCCACCCGCCATCCTGGACAAGTCCGGGCTTACCCGCAGCCCGGTCGCCGATCCTCAGCCGAGTGACGGCTCGGACCGTCCGTCCGGGTGGTCCTGGAAGTGACCGATCGGAGGACGACGGCTCGAGGGGGCGGCGCCCAGCAGCCCCTAGCCGTGGTGGTCGTGGCCGAGGTCGCGCAGCATGACGATCGCGCTGGCGCCGTCGCGGTAGTAGCGCGCCCGCCGGTCGATCTCCACGAACTCGTGACGACCGTAGAAGGCCTGCGCGCCCACGTTGTCCTCGCGCACCTCCAGCAGCAGCCGGTCGGCGCGCCCCGCGCGCGCCCGCGTGACCATGGCGGCGAGCAGGGTGGCCGCCACACCGGTACGACGGTGGTCGGGGGCCACCGCGATCCGCTGCAGCTCGGCGATGTCGGCGACGATGCTGGCCACGGCGTACCCGACGACCGTGCCGTCCACCTCCGCGACGACGTAGTGCACGGTCGGCAGCCCGCCGCTGACGCCCTGCTCGATCAGCCAGGCCGACCAGGCGTCCTGGCCCAGGCACTCGGCCTCGAGCGCCGCGACCGCGCGGACGTCGGCGTGCACGGCCGTGCGGATCACGAGACCCGCTTGGGCGCCGCCGGCGCGACCGCATCGGGGCGGCGCAGGTAGAGCGGATCGGGGTCACGCAGCTCGACGAGCCCCTCGGCGACCCCCCGGGCCAGCCAGCCCGCCGACGGACGGTGGGGGCCACGGGCGCCGGGGAACTGCTCCGGGTAGAGGCGGCCGCCCTCGCCCACCACGGGGCGGTCGCTCGCCAGGAGCGCCGGCTTGTCGACCACGGGCCCCTCGAGGCGCGAGCCCCGCCCGTCGTACGTGGCGAGGTAGACCTCCTTGCGCCGGGCGTCGGTGGCGACCAGGAAGCCACCGGCCAGGTCGCCGGCCAGGTCGCCGGCCAGGTCGCCCGTCGGGTCTCCGTGCACGGCCTCGACCGCGAGGACGTCGAGCGAGCACACGCCGTGCACCGGCACCTCGAGCACCAGGCCGAACGTGCGGGCGGTGACCAGGCCCACCCGCAGCCCGGTGAAGGGCCCGGGCCCGACCCCGGCGGCGACCGCGGTGACGTCCTGCCGGACCCGGCCGGCGGCGGCCAGCACCTCGGCCACCAGGGGCGCCAGCTGCTCGCCGTGGCGCATCGCCTGCTCGGACACCCGCTCGGCGACGACGGCCTCGCCGTCGTGGAGCGCGACGCTCACCGTGGCGGAGGAGGTGTCGAAGGCGAGCAGCACAGTCCGAGGTTAGACCGCGCGGACCGAGAGCTCGGCCAGGTGGGCGTCGATGGGCGAGAGCCCGCCGTGGTCGGAGCCGGGGCGCCACCAGGCCAGCTCGCGCTCGCTGCGGCCCAGGGCCTCGGCCGACGCCTCGTCGAGCGTGGTCCGGAACAGCGCGAGCAGCTCGATGGCGCGGGCGTGCCCGATCTGGACCGTGGCGATGCCGACGAAGGCCGTGGCCCCGGCCTGCAGCCCGGTCTCCTCGAGGAACCGGCGCTCCGCCGTACGCCGGGGGGTCTCGTCGTCGGCGATCTCACCGCCGGAGAGCTCCCACTCGCCGCTGCGGGCGTTGCGGACCAGCAGGACCCGGTCGTCGGGCAGCCGGGCCGTCATCAGCGACAGCCGCAGCGGGATGGACGGGTCGAGCCCCGAGAGCTCGTCCTCGGCGCAGGGGCGGAAGTCGAGGAGCAGGGTCTCGTCGAACTTCTCGGCCAGCGGCGGCCGCTGGCTCGCGGGGACCTCGAGGTCGTGCCAGCGCGGCCCGATCGGTGTCATCAGGACGCGGCGCGGGTCGAGGTCGTCGTGCTCGTCCTCGTGGGCGAGGGCCCGGATGATGCGCACCTCCAGCCGCGACTCGGCCAGTCCCTCGGCCACGCCCTCACCCCACTCCACCACCGTGACCGCGTCGTCGAGCGAGGTGTCGAGGTCGAGGTCGTCGAGCTCGTCGACGCCGCCGAGCCGGTAGGCGTCGACGTGGACCAGCGGCGTGCCGCGCTCGAGCGAGGGGTGCTCGCGCGCGATCACGAAGGTCGGCGAGGTGACCGGTCCGCGCACCCCGAGGCCGCTGCCGATCCCCTGGGTGAACGTCGTCTTGCCGGCCCCGAGCTCGCCGGCCAGGACCACGAGGTCGCCGGGCTCGAGCTGGGCGGCGAGGTCCTCCCCCAGCTCACGCATGGCTGCGGCGTCGGGCACGTCGAAGAGGAACGTGCGCAGCGGTCGCCGCAGCTCGACGTTGGGGGGCTCGCGCAGGATCTCGCGGAACCCCTGACGCTCCCAGAACCGGATCGTCGACGGCAGCTCGGCGCGCGCGACGACCGTGAGGTCCTCGTGGCCGACGGCCGCGTCGACGGCCGCGTCGATCAGCGCGCGGGCGATGCCGTGACCCTGGTGGTCCGGGGAGACCCCGAAACGGCGCAGGTACATCGTCGACCCGCGGGGGTCGAGCACGAGCGCGCCGACGTCCTGACCCTCGAAGGAGGCGATCAGGCCACCGTGGTGGGCGAGCAGCCGCGCCAGGTCGGCCTCGGTCTCACCGAGCGCCGCGGCCGGCGGGTCGAGGGGCTGGCGGGCCTGGAACGCCGGGAGGATCACCGCCCGCACCTGGGCGGCGGCCTCGGCCCCGACCGCACGCACCTCGACGCGCGCCGGAAGCGTCACGTGGTCCTCAGCCGTTGGCTGGCGGCGCTGATCAGCTGGTCGAGCTCGGCGTTGACCCGGTCGTGGCGCTCCAGGGGGACCATGTGACCGGCGCCCTCGAGCTCGAGCAGGCGGGAGCCCGCGATACGAGAGTGCAGCTTGCGCGAGTGGCCGATCGAGGTGAGCCAGTCCTTGGTGCCGCAGATGACCGAGGTCGGCACCTGGGTCATCACCTCCACGGCGTCGAACTTGTCGAGCCCGCGGAAGCTCGGGAAGAAGTCGGCGACCACCTCGAACGGGGTGGAGGAGAGCATCGCGTCGACGAAGTCGACGTAGCTCTGCGGGACCTTGTCGCCGAAGGCCAGCCGGTCGGTGGCCACCACCGCGACGGCGTGGCTCGCCCGCCGGGCCAGGTCGATCGGCCGGTGGCCGCGCCGGAGCGTCGCCATCGCGCGGTAGGTCACCCCGCCGGTGAGCCGCGCCGGGAACATCGGGAGCAGCAACCGGCCGGGGTCGAGCCCGCCCGCCGTGGTGGAGACCAGGGCCACCCCGGCGACGCGGTCGCCGAAGAGCTCGGGGTGGGCCTCGGCCAGCGCGACGATCGTCATGCCGCCCATCGAGTGACCGACCACCACGACCGGACCGTCGGGAGCGGTGGCCTCGATGACGCGCAAGAGGTCGTCACCGAGCTGCTCGATCGTGGAGTGCTCACGGTCGGAGCGCCCGGACCGGCCGTGGGAGCGCTGGTCGTAGTAGACCGTGCGGACCAGCCCGCGGTAGGCCGCGCGCTGGAAGTGCCAGGAGTCGAGGTTGAGGCAGTAGCCGTGGGCGAAGACCACGGTCAGCTCGGGATGGTCGAGGGCCCGGCTGAGCCGTCGGCGCAGCCCACCGGGCGCCTGCTCGACCTCGTCGACCTCCACGTGCAGGGGTACGCCGTCGGAGGCGACCACCGTGGTCGGCGTCGAGCGCAGCGACCCGAACTCGGCCTCCTCGCCGGCCCGGAGGCTGATCGCGTGCTGCTGGCGGAGCACGCCGACCGCCGTCCCGGCTGCGGCGACACCGAGCGCCCCCGCGACGGCTCCGAGGACGCGGCTGCGGGCGCTCATGGGGCGGTCACCTCGGTGTCGACGTACGTGCGGCGCATCCGGCCTCCGATCCTGGTCACGATCTCGTAGTTGATGGTGCCGCAGGCCTCGGCCCAGTCCTGCGCGGTGGGGGTGCCGGCCTCGCCGGTGCCGAAGAGCACGACCTCGGCGCCGGCCGCGGTGTCGTCGCCGCCGAGGTCGACGACGAACTGGTCCATGCAGATGCGCCCGCGGACCGGACGGCGCTTGCCGTCGACGGCCACCTCGGCGAGGTTGCTCGCGTGGCGGGGCACCCCGTCGCCGTAGCCGACCGGCACCAGCCCCACCGTGGTGGGCCGGTCGGCGGTCCAGGCGTGACCGTAGGAGACGCCGTCGCCGGCCACGAGGCTCTTGACCATGCCCAGCCGGGCGCGGACGGTCATCGCCGGCGTGAGCCCGAGGTCGCGGGTGGCCCCCGGCGCGGGGTCGAGGCCGTAGATGGCGATGCCGCAGCGCACGGCGTCGAAGCGCGCGCTGGGGCGCAGCACGGCCGCGGCGGAGTTGGCGAGGTGACGGACCTCCGGACGCAGCCCGGCGCGGTCGGCGTGGGTCAGCGCCTCGCGGAAGGCCTGCTCCTGCCGGTCGTTGGTGGGGTCGGACGGGTCGTCGCTGCTGGCGAAGTGGGACCAGACACCGGTGACCCGCCAGAGGCCCTGGCGCTCGCCGGCCGCCGCATGGGCGAACAGCGCCGGCCACTCCTGGCGGGGCGCGCCGCCGCGGGAGAGACCCGTGTCGACCTTGAGCTGGAGCCGGGCCGGGCGCGAGCGGCGTACGGCGTCGGTGACCTGCTCGAGCTCGGCGACGGAGTAGGCGGTGACGTCGATGTCGCGCTGCAGGGCCGGCGCCAGGTCGTCGTCGGGCACCGTGAGCCAGCACAGGAGACGACCGGGGTCGCCGGCGTCGCGCAGCGCGACCGCCTCGTCGGGCGTCGCCACCGCGAGCCACTCGGCACCGCCCGACCGCGCGGCGCGAGCGGCCTCGACCATGCCGTGGCCGTAGCCGTCGGCCTTGACCACGGCGATCATCTGCACGGGGTGGTCGACGGAGACCAGCTCACGCAGCCGGCGTACGTTGCGCCGGATCGCGCCGGTGTCGACCACGATCTCGGCTCGCGCGCTCGTGGTCATGCGCGGCATTCTCCCATCACGCACCGAGCAGGCCGCGCACCACCACCGGGACGGACCCGGCCACGTCGCCGGCCACGAGGGGGCCGCCCGCGCCCGCAACGGTGGCCGCCGCGCCGTGCAGCCAGGCACCCGCCGCGGCGGCGTCGAGCGGGGTCAGTCCGGCGGCGAGCAGCGCTCCCACGAGGCCGCCGAGCACGTCGCCGGCGCCGGCCGTGGCGAGCCAGGGGGTGCCGCTGGAGTTCACCCGCGCCCGGCCGTCGGGGTCGACCGCGAGCGAGCGGCGTCCCTTGAGCAGCACCGTGGCGGCGTACTGCTCGGCGGCGCGGCGGGCGTGCTCGAGCTGGCGGGCCTCGACGTCGGCGCGGTCGACCCCGAGCATCCGGGCCAGCTCGCCGGCGTGCGGCGTCAGCACGGCCGGGACGGGCAGCGGGCCGGTCACGTGGGCCAGGGCGTCGGCGTCGACGACCACCGGGACGCCGTCGGCCACGGCCTCCGCGAGGTGGCGGCCGGCGTCGTCGCCGCTGCCGGAGCCGACCACCCAGGCCTGCACCCGCCCGGACCCGACGACCTGGGGGTGGTGCCGGCGGACGGTGTCGGCCACCGCGGCGTCGCCGACGTACCGGACCATGCCGACCAGGCCGGTGTCGGCGCCGCCGACGCTGAGCAGCGCCGCCCCGGGGTAGGTCGCGGAGCCGGCGCGGACGCCGACGACGCCGCGGGTGTACTTGTGGGCCACGGCGTCGGGCCGCGGCAGCAGGCGGGCCACGTCGGCGGCCTGGAGCGCCGTGACCGCCGCCGGCGGCAGGTCGAGCCCGAGGTCCACGAGGTGCACCACCCCGCACGCGCGGGCCGCCGGGTCGACCAGGTGGGCGGTCTTGTGGGTGCCGAAGGTGACGGTCACGTCGGCGACCACGTGGTCACCGGCGATCTCCCCCGTGTCGACGTCGACCCCGGACGGCGTGTCGACGGCGACGACGGGGATGCCGCGCAGCTGGTGCAGCGCGGCGACGGCGTCGGCCCGCAGCCCGGGGCGCCCCCCGATGCCCACGATCCCGTCCACCACCACCTCGGGTCGTGTGGTGGAGAGTGCGCTCGCGCGCACGCTGGCGGGCACGAGACGGCCGCCCGCCGCCCGCAGCGCGGCCGCTCCCTCCTCGTGCACTCCCTCGCTCATCAGCCAGGCCTCCACCGCCGCGCCGCGGCTGGCGAGCAGCGCGCCGGCGTACAGGGCGTCGCCGCCGTTGTCGCCGGAGCCGACCAGGAGCAGCACCCGGCGCCCGTACGCCGACCCCAGCAGGTCGAGGACGGCGTACCCCAGCCCCTGCGCGGCGCGGCGCATCAGTGCCCCCGGGGGGAGTCGCGCCAGCAGCTCGCTCTCGGCGGCCCGGACCTGCTCGACGGTGTGTGCATGCCTCACGGACCGAACCTAGTCGCCGCGTGCCCCTCACCGTGCGCTGCGCCGCACGCTCAGGGGCACGGGGCGTGGCTGTGGAGAGCGCGACGCACCGGCGCTCGCCCTTCGGCAGGATTCTCTCCATGGGCACCGAGTCGTGGGAGGACGTCGCCGCCCGCCAGGGCGGGATGATCTCGCGAGGGCAGCTCCGCGGGGTCGGCGTCGACCGCTGGCGGGTGCGCAACCAGGTCCGGGCCCGGCGGTGGGTCGAGCACTCCGCCCTCGTGGTCGGTACGACGACCGGGCCCCTGTCGCGTGAGCAGCGGGCGTGGCTCGGGGTGCTGCACGCGGGCCCGACCTCGGTCGTGGGCGGGCTCAGCGCCGCCGAGCTGGCCGGACTGACGGGCTGGCCACGCGACGAGGTGACGATCTGGGTGCCCGACGAGCTCGATCTCGACGACCTGGAGGGCGTGCGCTTCGTGCGCACGCGGCGAGACCTGCCCCGCCTGCGCCACCCCGCGCCGGGCCTGCCCCGGGCCCGGGTCGAGCCGGCCGTCCTGGTCTTCGGCGCCTACCAGCGGTCGCGGCGGACCGCCCAGGGCGTGGTCGCCGCGGCCGTGCAGCAGCGACTCACCACGCCGGCCGCGCTGCTCGACTGGGTCGGCGAGCTGCGACCGTTGCGCCGGGCCCCGCTCTACCGCCGGGTGCTCGGCGACCTCGCCGGCGGTGCGCAGTCGTTGGCCGAGATCGACGTACGACGGATGTGCCGCGACGGCGGGCTCGCGATGCCGTCGCGCCAGACCCGTCGCCAGGACTCCGCCGGGCGGTGGCGCTACACCGACTGCGAGTGGACGCTGCCCGACGGCACCACCGTCGTGCTGGAGGTCGACGGCGCCTTCCACATGGAGGTGGCCCACTGGGAGGACGACCTCGCACGTCAGCGCCGCCTCTCGGGCGCGGGCCGGGTGATCGTGAGATGCACAGCCAGAGAGGCGAGAGAGGAGGCGAAGGGCCTAGCGAGCGACCTGAGGGCTCTCGGCGTCCCTCGTGCGGCCTAGCGTGCGCAGGAGCGCACGCTGAGGGGCACGGGGCGGTCAGGACTCCAGCACCACGACGGCCGAGGCGATGCCGGCGTCGTGGGACAGCGAGAGGTGGACGTGGACGGCGCCGAGCTCGTCGGCGCGGGCCTTGACCGTGCCCCGGATGGTCAGGACCGGACGGCCGGACTCCTCCGAGACCACCTCGGCGTCGTGCCAGCTCATCCCGTACGGCGCGCCGAGGGCCTTGGCCATCGCCTCCTTCGCCGCGAAGCGGGCGGCGAGCGACGCGGGTGGGCGGGTGGCCTCGGCGGGGGTGAACAGCCGCTCGCGCAGGCTCGGGGTCCGCTCGAGGGAGGCCTCGAAGCGCTCGATGTCGACCACGTCGATGCCGACGCCGATCACCGCCACGAACGGGCCCGCCTGCTCGACACCGACCGGCCGGGCCGGCCGGGCCGGCCGACGTACCCGAGGAATCCGCCGCCGCCGCTCATGCACGGCACTCTAGCCAGCGGGACCACCGCGACGCTGCCCCGTGCGTGCTGCAAGAATCCCGTCCCATGTCGCCAGGCGGTCAGTCCACCGGTGAGGAGCTGGGGCGCGAGTCCTCCCCCTACATCGAGCTCGACCGCTCCGCCTGGGCCGCGCTGGCCCCCGACACCGAGACGCCGCTGAGCGACGAGGAGATCGCTCGGCTCCGCGGCCTGGGCGAGTCCCTCGACCTGCGCGAGGTCGAGGAGGTCTACCTCCCGATCAGCCGCCTGCTCAGCCTGTACGTCGCCGCGGCCGGCCGCCTGCACCGCCAGCAGGAGGACTTCCTGCACCGGCGCACTCCCCCGCGCACCCCGTTCGTGATCGGGCTGGCCGGCTCCGTGGCGGTCGGCAAGTCGACCACCGCGCGCGTCCTCCAGCAGATGCTCGCCCACTGGCCCGAGCACCCGCACGTCGCGCTGGTCACCACCGACGGCTTCCTCTACCCCAACGCCGAGCTCGAGCGGCGCGGCATCCTGCACCGCAAGGGCTTCCCGGAGTCCTACGACCGGCGGGCGCTGCTGCGGTTCGTGGTCGACATCAAGTCCGGCAAGGACGAGGTCGAGGCGCCGACGTACTCCCACCTCGTCTACGACGTCGTGCCCGACGAGAAGGTCGTGATCAAGAGCCCCGACATCGTGATCATCGAGGGCCTCAACGTGCTGCAGCCGGCGCGCGTGCGCGACGACGGCAGCAGCGGCCTGACGCTGAGCGACTTCTTCGACTTCTCCGTGTACGTCGACGCCGGCCGCGACAAGATCCGCGAGTGGTACGTCGAGCGGTTCCTGCGGCTGCGCGAGACCGCCTTCCGCGACCCCGGCTCCTACTTCGCCCAGTACGCGACCCTGTCGGAGGAGCAGGCCACCGTGGAGGCGAAGCGGATCTGGGACACCATCAACGGCCCCAACCTGGTCGCCAACATCCTGCCGACCCGCTCCCGGGCGACGCTGGTGCTGCGCAAGGACCGCGACCACTCGGTGCGCTACGTGCGGCTGCGCAAGCTCTGAGCACCCCGCCCGACCCACAGGCTCTCAGCCGAGGGAGAGCTGGGCCCTCACCACGTCGGCGAGCCGGTGGGCCACGTCGTGGGCGAGCTCTTCGGTGGGGGCCTCGACCATCACCCGCACGAGCGCCTCGGTGCCCGACGGGCGCAGCAGGACCCGGCCGGCGTCGCCGAGCGCGGCCTCCTCCTCGGCGATCGCGGCGGCGAGGACGGCGTCGTCGTCGGCGCGGCTCTTGTCGACGTCGGGCACGTTGACCAGGACCTGCGGGAGGCGGGTCACGACCGAGGCCAGCGACGTGAGCGTCGAGCGGGTCTGGGCCATCCGGTCGAGCACGTGGAGCGCGGTGAGGACGCCGTCGCCGGTGGTGGCGTGCTCGCTCATGATCACGTGGCCGGACTGCTCACCGCCGAGGGTGTAGCCGGAGATGCGCATGGCCTCGAGGACGTAGCGGTCGCCGACCTTGGTCTGGCGCACGCCCACGTCGGCGGCCCGCATGGCCTGCACGAAGCCGAGGTTGCTCATCACCGTGACGACCACCGTGTCCTTGGCCAGCCGGCCGCTCTCGGCCATCGACAGGGCCAGCACGGCCAGGATCTGGTCGCCGTCGACGACCGCGCCGTCGGCGTCGACGGCCAGGCAGCGGTCGGCGTCGCCGTCGAGCGCGAAGCCGGCGTCGGCGCCGTGCTCGCGGACGGCGGCGTGCAGCGACTCCAGGTGGGTCGAGCCGCACCGGTCGTTGATGTTGAGCCCGTCGGGCTGGTCGTGGATGGCGATCACGGTCGCCCCGGCGCTGCGCAGCGCGAGTGGGCCGACCTCGTGGGCCGCGCCCTCGGCGCAGTCGAGCACGACGGTCAGCCCCTCGAGCGAGCGGCCGATCGTCGCGGTGAGGTGGGCGGCGTACTCCTCGACGGCGGTGTCGTGGGTGCTGACCCGGCCGACGCCGCCCCCGGTGGGCGGGGTCCAGGACTCACCCAGACGTCGCTCGATCTCGATCTCGAGCGCGTCGCTGAGCTTGTGTCCGCCGCGCGCCAGGAACTTGATGCCGTTGTCGGGCATCGGGTTGTGCGAGGCCGAGAGCATGACGCCGAGATCGGCGCCGAGGGTGTCGGTGAGGTAGGCGACCCCGGGGGTCGGCAGGACGCCGAGCAGCAGCACGTCGACCCCGGCGGAGGCCAGCCCGGCGACGACGGCCGCCTCGAGGAACTGACCGCTGATCCGGGTGTCGCGGCCCACGACGGCCAGGGGCCGGGGTCCGGCGAACTCGCCGTGCTCGGAGAGGACCCGGGCCGCGGACACAGAAAGGTCCAGGGCCAGCGACGCGGTGAGCTCACCGTTCGCCAGACCCCGGACCCCGTCCGTGCCGAAAAGTCGCGAGGACATGTCGGCGGTGCTTCGGATCAGCGCTTGCTGAACTGCGGCGCCTTGCGGGCCTTCTTGAGACCGGCCTTCTTGCGCTCGATGACGCGGGCGTCACGCGTGAGCAGCCCGGCCTTCTTGAGCGAGGGGCGGTTGGCCTCCTCGTCGATGGAGTTCAGGCAGCGGGCCACGCCGAGGCGCAGCGCGCCGGCCTGGCCGGTGATGCCGCCGCCGTGGATGCGGGCGACGACGTCGAAGCGACCCTCGAGCTGGAGGTTCGCGAACGGCTCGTTCACGACCTGCTGGTGCAGCTTGTTGGGGAAGTAGGAGTCCAGCGCGCGGCCGTTGACCCGCCACTGACCGGTGCCGGGGACGATCCGGACACGGGCGACGGCCTCCTTGCGGCGGCCGGTGGCCGCTGCGGGGGCGATCGTCGCGGCGCGCTCGGGCGCGTCCGCGGACGGGGCGCTCTCGGAGCTGTAGGCCACGCCACTCTCGTCGGTCTCGAAGGTCTCCTCGACCTCGGTGCTGCTCTCAGCCACGGTGTTCCTCAACTCTGCTTTCGACGTCTGCGGGTCGTGATGACTACTGCGAGATCTGGTTGATCTCGAAGGGAACGGCCTGCTGGGCCGAGTGGGGGTGCTCGGGGCCGGAGTAGACCTTGAGCTTCTTCAGCTGGCCGCGGCTGAGCTTGTTCTTGGGGAGCATGCCCCACACGGCCTTCTCGATGGCCTTGCGCGCGTCCTTGTCCAGGATCTCACCGATCGGGGTGGACGACAGACCGCCCGGGTAGCCCGAGTGGCGGTAGGCCATCTTCGTGGTGCGCTTGTTGCCGGAGAGGTGGACCTTCTCGGCGTTGATGACGATCACGAAGTCGCCGGTGTCCATGTGCGGCGCGTAGATCGGCTTGTGCTTGCCGCGCAGCAGGTTGGCGGCCTCGACCGCGAGCCGGCCGAGGACGACGTCCTCGGCATCGATGACGTGCCACACACGCTGGATGTCAGCGGGCTTCGGGCTGTACGTGCGCACAGGAATTCAGCCTTACTTCGAGTTCGGTGTCTTGGACGAGCTTGTTCGGGTGGTGCTGGGCGGGGCCGCCCACGCGGTGTCTCGCACCTGGTCGTGCATCGGGTGCGAACCGGGGCAGGCCCGACAGAAGAGAGTACGTGCGGCAGGTCCGGAGCGTCAAAACGGTGGACACCCGGTGTGCGTGAAACGGGATCGCCTATTAGGTTGGCCCGCGTGACCGACTCTCTCACCGTCCGTGACAACCGCACCGGACAGGAGTACGACGTACCGATCAGCGACGGCACCATCAAAGCCGCCGACATCGGACAGATCAAGATCGACGACGGCTCCGGGCTGGCCGTCTACGACCCGGGCTTCGTCAACACCGCCTCGTGTCGCAGCTCGGTCACCTTCATCGACGGTGACGAGGGGATCCTCGAGTACCGCGGCTACCCGATCGAGCAGCTGGCCGAGCACTCCTCGTTCCTCGAGGTGGCCTACCTGCTGATCCACGGCGCGCTGCCCACCCAGACGGAGTTCCAGGCCTGGGAGCACGAGATCACCTACCACACGTTCGTGCACGAGAACGTGAAGAGCTTCATGGAGGGCTTCCGCTACGACGCCCACCCCATGGGCATGCTGATGGCCTCGGTGGGTGCCCTGTCGACGTTCTACCCCGACGCGCGCAACATCACCGACGCCGACAACCGGCACATGCAGATCGTCCGGATGATCGCGAAGATGCCGACGCTGGGCGCGTGGTCCTACCGCCACGCCCAGGGCAAGCCGTTCATCTACCCCGACAACGACCTCGGCTACACCGCCAACTTCCTCTCGATGCTCTTCAAGATGAGCGAGCGCAAGTTCGAGGCCGACGAGCGGCTGGTCAAGGCCCTCGACGTGCTGTTCATCCTGCACGCCGACCACGAGCAGAACTGCTCGACCAACGCGGTGCGCTCGGTCGGCTCCTCGCAGGTCGACCCCTACTCCGCGGTGGCCGCCGGTGTCGCGGCCCTCTACGGCCCGCTGCACGGCGGGGCCAACGAGGCGGTGCTGCGGATGCTGCGCCGGATCGGGTCGAAGGAGAACATCCCGGCCTTCATCTCCGGGGTGAAGGAGGGCAACGAGAAGCTGATGGGCTTCGGCCACCGGGTCTACAAGAACCACGACCCGCGCGCCACGATCATCAAGAAGGCCTGCGACGACGTCTTCGAGGTCACGGGGGTCAACCCGCTCCTCGAGATCGCCCAGGAGCTGGAGAAGATCGCGCTCGAGGACGAGTACTTCGTCAAGCGCAAGCTCTACCCCAACGTCGACTTCTACTCCGGGCTGATCTACGAGGCCTTCCAGTTCCCGCCCGAGATGTTCACCGTGCTCTTCGCCATCGGCCGTACGCCGGGCTGGCTCGCGCAGTGGCTCGAGCTGGTCCAGGACAAGGAGCAGAAGATCGCTCGCCCCAAGCAGATCTACACCGGCGACCGGACCCTCGACTTCGTCCCGGCCTCCACCCGCTGGGCCTGAGCAGCAGCGGCGGAGGCACGAGGCCGTGACGGGCGCGTCGAGACCCTGACCCACGGAACTCTTGCCTCCGACCCAGTGACATCTCAGGATCGTCACAGAGTAGGGCGCCATCCTGGGAGGCATGAGCGACTACCCGACCTTCCCTCCCCCGGCGGGCCCGCCCCCACGGTCCGACGCTGACGCGTCGTCGGACCTCTCCCAGCGCCACCAGCCGGAGCCGACCCGGCCCCTGCCACCGTGGGCGGCCATCCCGGCCTCGGCCCCGGCCACGAGCACTCCCCCGCGCCGGGGCCGACGCGGGTTCGCCGCCGCGGTCGTCACCGCCTCGATCATCGCGGGCGGCGCGGCCGGCCTGGGCGGTGCTGCCGCGTGGTCGGCGCTGTCCGACGACGGCGCGACCGGCGGGAGCGGATCGTCGACCTCCACCTCGGCGCAGGTCGCCGGCGACGCGCCGCAGCAGGCGGCGGCCGACGGCTCCGTCCAGGACGTGGCGGCCCGGGTGCTGCCGTCGGTGGTCAAGCTCGACGTGAGCGGCGACGGCCAGACCGGCTCCGGGTCGGGGGTGGTCCTGACCGAGGACGGCCAGATCCTGACCAACGAGCACGTCGTTGCGGTCGCCGGTGAGGGCGGGTCGATCACGGTCTCGTTCAACGACGGCAGCAAGGCCCAGGCGACGGTGCTCGGCACCGACCCGCTGACCGACACCGCGCTGGTCCAGGCCGAGGACGTCTCCGGGCTCACCCCGGTCACGATCGGCAAGTCGGCCAACCTCTCCGTCGGCGAGGTGGTCGTGGCGATCGGGTCGCCGTTCGGGCTCGACGCGACCGTCACCAGCGGCATCGTCAGCGCGCTCGACCGACCGGTGGACGTCGGCTCCGACGGTCAGGGCAACAGCACGACGTACCCGGCCATCCAGACCGACGCGGCGATCAACCCCGGCAACAGCGGCGGTCCGCTGGTCGACCTCGCCGGCAACCTGGTCGGCATCAACTCCTCGATCCGCAGCACCGGCAGCACGGAAGGTGCGGCCGCCGGGTCGATCGGCCTCGGCTTCGCCATCCCGATCGACGAGGTGCTGCCGATCGTCGACCAGATGAAGAACGGGGAGACCCCCACCCACGCCCGGCTCGGGATCACCGTCAGCAACGTGGGCGCGGGCAGCCAGCAGCCCCAGAGCGGCCCGCTCACCCCGGGCACCCCCTCCGCGGGCGCGGAGGTCGTCGACGGGGCCGAGATCCAGGAGGTCACCGACGGCTCGGCCGCCGGGGCCGCGGGGCTCGAGGACGGCGACGTGATCACCAAGATCGACGATCGGCTGATCAGCTCGGCCGACTCGCTGGTGGCCACGATCCGCAGCTACCGGCCCGGCGACGAGGTCACCGTCACCTACCTGCGCGGTGACCGGGAGGCCACCACGTCGCTGACCCTGGAGTCGGACGGCGACGCGTCGCGCTCCTGAGCGGGCAGGTCCCACTCGTCGTCGGTGAGTCGCAGGATCGCCACGCCGGCCGCGGCGAAGGCGGCCGTGTTCAGGCCCCAGGCGACGAGGTCGAGCACCGGCATCACCAGCACCACGAACGCGACGAAGTGCAGCGGCTGGCAGACCACCGCCGCCACGCCCGCCCAGCGCGGGACCCGCCCGGACCGCAGCAGGGCCAGGCCCAGGAGCACCGTGCCGACGACGTGCCCGACCACGAAGGCGACCAGGTGCAGGGCCACGGTCGGATGACCGTTGGTGCTCAGCACCGCGAGCTGCTCGGCGGGGACACCCTCGTGGACGCCCCACCAGAGCAGCGTGTCGCCGGGGATCATCATCGCGAGCCCGACGTAGCCGGGCACCAGCAGCGCCATGGCGCAGGCGGTGAGGACCGGGGCCTGACGCCTGGTCAGCCGTCCGACCCACAGCACGGCGGGCACCAGGAGCAGGGCCCCCGCCGTGCCGAGCCACACGACCGCGTCCTGCCGCCCGGGTTGCGCAGCGACCGCGGCCACCGCCTCCCGGCCAGGGGCGGCGTCGAAGGTCGGGAGCAGGAAGCGGAGCACGGCGATGCAGGCGGGGCCGAGCGGGAGCAGGACGGCCGCCGCGATCCGGGTGGCGCGGCGGGTGTCGACGACGGTGGCGGTGTCACGGTCACGGGTGGTGGCGGGCATGGGGACCTCCGGGTGCGGCGGGTGAGGACGGACGACCTCACCGTCGCGCCGACCCGGGCCCGTCGGGCAGGGTTCGGCGTCCGGTCCCGACGGGAGGCTGCCCGGCTCCTCGGGAACGTGATCCCGCGACGCCGGGACCGGACCGCGTCACACTGAGCCCATGGGGACGACGTCCGACACCCGCGACGGCCACGGCCCGCTCGCGCTCGGCGCGGGTCTGGCGGTGCTCACCGCGTCGGCAGTCGTCCTGGTGCCGGTCGCCGGCTGGGGCGTCGACGAGGTGCTCGAGTGGTTCGTCGCCAGCAACCTGGTGATCGGACTGTCCTTCGGCCTGTGCGGGCTGGTGGTGGTGCGTCACCGCCCGCGCCATCCGCTCGGCCGGCTGATGGCTGCCGCGGGTGTGGCGCACCTGCTCAGCGCCGTGGCGGCCCCGCTCGGGCAGGTGCTGGCCGACGCCGGCGGCCCCCAGCCCCTCCAGCGCGCGACGGCCACCGTGTTCGCGTTCGCCTGGCCGTGGTCGATCGCGCTCTTCCTGCCGCTGATGCTGCTGGTCTACCCCGACGGCCGGGTGCCGGGTCCGCGCTGGCGCTGGGGGGTCGTCGCCGTGGTGGCCAGCGCTCCCGTGTTCGCCGTCGCGGCGCTGGACCCCACCGGCTCGGTCGTCGCCTCGGCGCCGCCCTGGCCCCGGGTGCCGGGCTACGACGCGCTCGCGCCGCTGTGGGCGGCCGGCGAGGTGCGCACCCTGGCCGCGCTGCTCCTCGGGGTCACGGCCCTGGTCGTGCGCTACCGCCGTGGTCAGGACACCGAGCAGCACCAGGTGCTCTGGCTGATGCTCGCGGCGACCCTCGTGCTGGGTCTCATCGTCCCGTGGAGCCTGGTCTCCGGCACCTCGGCGCTGGTGCTCTTCTCGATCCCGCTCATCCCCGCCTCCGTGGCGCTGGCGGTGGTGCGCCACCAGCTCCTGGACATCCGGCTGGTGCTCTCGCGGGTGCTGAGCTGGGTCCTGCTGTCGCTGGCGGCGCTGCTCGCCTACACCGTCCTGGTCGGCGCCCTGGACCGGGTCGCGACCGCTCGCTTCGGCCGGTCGGCGCTGGTGACGGTGCTCGTGGCCCTCGCCGCGGCGCCCGTGCTGCCCCGGCTCCAGCGCCTGGTGGAGCACCGGCTCTACGGCGAGCGGCGCGACCCCTCGCGCCTGGTGTCGCGGGTCGGGACCCACCTGGCCTCGGGAGCCGGCGAGGGGCTCGACGGCACGGTGAGCGCCGTCGCCACGGCGCTGCGGCTGCCGTACGTCGCCCTGGCCACCGGGAGCGGCATCGCCGCCGTGCACGGCGATCCGCCTGCGGTCCTCGGCAGCGTCCCCCTCACGTACGACGGCGCGCCCGTGGGCGAGCTGCGGGTCGGGCTGCGCTCGGGTGAGCGCGTGCTCGCGGAGCCCGACCGCGCCGCCCTGCTGCTGCTGGCGGCCCCCCTGGCCGTGGCGGTCCACACGCTCGAGCTGTCCCGCCAGCTCCAGGCCTCCCGCGAGCGCATCGTGACCGCGCGCGAGGACGAGCGCCGGCGCCTGCGCCGCGACCTGCACGACGGGCTCGGCCCGAGCCTGACCGGGATCGCCCTCACCGCGGAGGCCGCCACCAACCTCGTGGCCGACGACCCCGCGCGCGCCCGCGAGCTGCTCGAGCGGCTGAGCTCTCGCACCCAGGTGGCGATCGGTGAGGTCCGGCGCCTGGTCGACGAGCTGCGCCCGCCGGCCCTCGACGAGCTGGGGCTGGTCGGCGCTCTCCGTCGGCACGCCGAGGAGCTCGAGTGGCGTGCCGGCGGCGACCGGATCGCGGTGGCGCTCGACATCCCCGCGGCGCTGCCGCCCCTGCCCGCGGCCGTCGAGGTGGCGGCGTACCGGATCGCCACGGAGGCCCTGACCAACGTGGTCCGACACGCGCACGGGGCCCACGTCCGGCTCGCGCTCTCGGTGGGTGACGAGCTGTGCCTCGAGGTGACCGACGACGGCCCCGACACCGGGGCCTGGCTGCCGGGGGTCGGGCTGGCCGCCATGCGCGAGCGGGCCGCCGAGCTCGGCGGTCGCTTCGTGGCCGGGCCCCGGGTCGACGGCGGCCGGGTGCGGGTCGAGCTGCCACTGGCGGCGCCGTGACCACCGCGGCGGTGCGGGTGGTGATCGCCGACGACCACCCGATCGTGCGCGAGGGGCTGGTCGCGCTGCTCTCGTCGCTGCCGGAGTTCGAGGTCGTGGGCGAGGCCAGCGACGGCGAGAGCGCGGTGCGCGAGGTGGTCACGGCTCGGCCGGACGTGGTGGTCCTCGACCTCCACATGCCCGGCGTCGACGGGATCGCCGCCACTCGACGGCTGGCGTCGCTGTGCCCGGACGTCGCGGTCCTGGTCCTGACCATGCACGACGACGACGAGTCGGTGTTCGCGGCCATGCGCGCAGGAGCGCGGGGCTACCTGGTCAAGGGCGCGGACCAGGCCCAGATCAGCCGGGCGGTCCAGGCCGTCGCGGCCGGCGAGGCCATCTTCAGCCCGGGGGTGGCGCGCCGGCTGCTCGACGTCTTCGCCCGCGGACCTGCGGCCGTCACCGAGCCGTTCCCCCAGCTGAGCGCGCGCGAGCGCGAGGTCCTCGACCTCCTCGCAGCCGGGCTGCCCAACGCCAGGATCGCGGAGCGGCTCGGCGTCGCGGTGAAGACGGTCGCCAACAACGTCTCGGCGATCTTCCTCAAGCTCCAGGTGGCCGATCGCTCGGGCGCCATCGTGCGGGCCCGCGACGCGGGGTACGGCGCCGACTGACGGCGGTCAGGCCGGGCCCGGTGACCGGTCCAGCAGACCGGCGAGCTCCGGGGCCAGGTGGGTCCGGACGGCGTCGAGGTCGGGGTCGTCGAGCTCGGCCAGGACCACGGCCAGCTGCTCGGGGGTGACGGCCCCGGCCAGCTGCGCCAGCACGTCGTGCGCCCCTCGGCCCCGCAGGTCGCGCACGACCTCGCCGATCCGCTCGGGCGTGATCGTCTGGACGACGTGGCGCGAGCGGTCCGGGTCGAGCGCGCCGGCGACGCTGGCGAGGTAGGGCACCGAGAGCCGGCGTACGAGATCGGCCGCGCGAGGTGTCTCGAGCAGCTCGGCGACCCGGGCGGCGATGGAGGGCGGCAGGAACTTCTCGGCCAGCTTGGCCGCGACCGGGCCGGGGAGGGCCGAGGACAACCCGGCGATCCGGGCCAGGCGCTGCTCGGAGCCGGCGAAGACGCTGCGACCGACCTGTCCGTGCAGGGTGCGCAGGTCGGCGTCGGTGACGCCGTCCAGGTCGGGCAGCTCGGCGGGCTCGACGCCGAGGAGCCGGGCCAGCCGGGCGACCTGGACCGTCCGAGCGGCGTCGGCGTCGGCGTCGGCGTCGGCGTCGGTGTCGGCGTCGGGGGCGGCGTCCAGGCTCGGGGGCGCTCATCCGACCAGCGCCTTGCGGACCAGCCCGCGCACCGGCAGCGGCACGCCCTTCAGCGCGCGCTCGACCGACTCGTCGCCCTGCTGCTGCTGGCGCGCACGGGCCGCGACCAGCAGCTCGGCCAGGCGGCGCTGGCTGGGCTCGGGCAGCGCCGCGACGCTCGGGGGCGGAGCGTCGTGGAGCAGCTCGGTGAGGGACGGTACGGCGGGGGCAGCCACGCCGGTCAGCGTGGCACACCGGTGGGCACCGGGGAGCCGCTTCGCCGGAGTCCGACGGGGGCGCTCGGCGGACCCGGGCTCAGCGGGCCCGCACCACCCGTCCCTCGTCCCAGACCGGTCCGTCGGACTCGTAGACGTCTCCGTCGGAGCCGTAGACCAGGAACCGGTCGAAGCCGCGGGCGAACCACCGGTCGTGGGTGACCGCGACCACCGTGCCGTCGAAGGCAGCGAGGCCCTCCTCGAGCGCCTCGGCGCTCTGCACGTCGAGGTTGTCGGTGGGCTCGTCGAGCAGCAGCAGCGTGGCGCCGGACAGCTCGAGCAGCAGGATCTGGAAGCGGGCCTGCTGACCACCGCTGAGGCTCTCGAACTTCTGCTCCGAGGAGTCGCTGAGCTCGTAGCGGTCGAGCACCCGGCTGGCCTGCTCGCGCCCCATCCCCTGCCGACCGCGGCCATCGGGCTTGGCGTCGCCCCGGTGGAGGATCTCCAGCAGCGTGCGGCCGAGCAGCTCGGGGTGCTCGTGGGTCTGCACGAACCACCCGGGGCGCACCCGCGCGCCGAGCTTGGCCCGGCCGGTGTGCGGCACCGGCTGCACCGGCGTCTCGTCGACCGGCTGGTGCTCGACGTCGGGGTCGCTGCCCCCGGCGGCCAGCAGCCGCAGGAAGTGGGACTTGCCGGAGCCGTTGGAGCCGAGCACGGCGACCCGCTCGCCGTACCAGACCTCGAGGTCGAAGGCCCGCATCAGCCCGGTCAGCTCCAGGGACTCGCAGACCACGGCGCGCTTGCCGGTGCGCCCGCCGGTGAGGCGCATCGTGACCTGCTGCTCGCGTGGCTGCTCGGTCGGCGGCCCCTTCTCCTCGAACTTGCGCAGCCGGGTCTGCGCCGCCTTGTACTGGGAGGCCAAGCCGTCGTTGAACTCCGACTTGACGCGGTAGCGCAGCACCAGCGCCTTGAGCTTGGCGTGCTCCTCGTCCCAGCGTCGCCGCAGCTCCTCGAAGCGCAGGAAGCGGTCGGCCCGCGCCTGGTGGTAGGACGTGAAGTCGCCGGGGTGGGTCCACACGGTGTTGCCGGCCGCGCCGAGCTCGACGGTGACGACCCGCGTGGCGGTGTTGGCGAGCAGCTCGCGGTCGTGGCTGATGAACAGGATCGTCTTGGCGGAGGCCCGGATCCTCTGCTCGAGCCACACCTTGCCGGGGACGTCGAGGAAGTTGTCGGGCTCGTCGAGCAGCAGCACCTCGTCGGGGCCGGCCAGGAGGTACTCCAGCACCAACCGCTTCTGCTCGCCCCCGCTGAGCGTGGAGAGCGCGCGGTGCTTGGCCCGGTCGTAGGGCAGCGAGAGCGCCTTGACCGTGCAGACGTCCCAGGTGACCTCGAGGTCGTAGCCGCCGGCGTCGGCGTACTCGGCCAGCACCTCGGCGTAGCGCATCTGGGTGCGCTCGTCGTCGGTCTCCATCAGCGCCAGCTCGCAGCGGTCGACCTCCTCCGCGGCCGCGCGGACCCGGGGCGGGGAGACGCCGAGCAGCAGGTCGGCCACCGTCGGGGCGGCACCCAGGCCGGCGCCGACCATCTGCCGCATCACGCCCAGCCCGCCCGTGCGGGTCACCGCCCCGGCGTGCGGCACCAGGTCACCGGTGATGATCTTGAGCAGCGTGGTCTTGCCGGCACCGTTGGCCCCGACCAGCGCGACCTTGGCTCCCTCGCCGACACGGAACGAGACGTCGTCGAGCAGCACCCGCCCGTCCGGCAGCTCGAAACGCACCCCGGCGACATCCACGTGACCCACGGCCGACCATTGTCCGGTACGTCGGCGCCGGACGCACGTCGGTTTGCCGCCGTCAGCGCAGCACGCCGTACGGCGACCCGAGGGCGTCGAGCAGCCGCGGAGTGACCGAGCGCTCGACCACGTCGCCGTCGGGGCCGACCGCGAGGGCGGCCTGGTCACCGCACTCGCCGTTGTAGACCCACAGCGAGACCGTCTCGCCGGCGAGGACCAGGAAGAACTCACCAGGACCGGTGCGGCAGTCGCGGAACGCCGATCTGCGGACCACCGGAGCCGCGGCGAGCGCGGCGCGCACCTCGTCGGAGTCGGCAGCCGTGAGCGGGACCGTCTCGTCCAGCAGGTAGGTGCCGCCCGACTCGCCGTCCCAGTCGCGCTCCATCCGGCACACGGTCATCGCCCCGCCCGGGTCGGGGTCGAGGGCGAAGTCGCTGTTGGCGTAGAAGCCGTCGGGACAGGTGGGGGCGGCGGGCGGCTCGCGGCTGGTCAGGTCGCGCAGGGCGTCGGGCATCGGCACCCAGCTCTCCCACGCGCCCGACCAGCCAGGCGAGAGCGCCCAGTAGAGGACGTCGCTGGTGAGCTCGCGCCGGTCGTCGCCGACCAGCAGTCCGCGGTCGCTGCAGAGCTGACCGGTGTACTGCACCTCGACACGCTGCCCGTCGACGGCCAGCACGACGTGCTCGCCCGGAGCATTCCGGCAGTCGCGCCCGCTCGAGCTCGGCGGCGCGGCCTCCACCGCGGCCGCGGCCGCCGCGGCCTGCGCTCCGGTCAGCCGCTCGCTCTGCTCGAGCCGCGACTCCGCGTCGTACCGGCAGACCGTCACCTCGTCCGGGCCGCCCTCACCCACGTCACCGCGGCCGTCGTCCGTCGCCGGGCAGCCGTTGTCGTCGACGTCCTCGATGGCGCGGACCGAGGAGAGCACGTAGCGCGCGTCGTAGGCGGACCGGGTGACCACCTCGACCCGGATCCCGTCCTGCTCGGCCGAGCCGACCCAGGCGTCGACCGGGTACGTCGTGCCGTCACCGGCCTGCTCGACGCCCGACCCGCCCTCGCCCTCGGCGGCTGCGGAGAAGCGCAGGCCGTAGCCCAGGTCGGGACCCCCGCAGCCGATGGCCGGCACCACCCCTCCGGGCCGCTCGACGACGTGCTCCGCCGGCGTCGCTGCGTCGTCGAGGCACCACGTCGCGAGGCTGCCGTGGCCCCAGGTGCTCGGCACGTTGACCGAGACGTCGTGCCAGCTCTCGACCCGGAAGCCGCTGGGGAGGCCCGGGTCTCCGGCAGGGTCGCGGGCGACGCCGCCGTCGGGGCCGCTGCCGTTGGCGTCGCCTGCGAAGCCCGGCCCCGGCGCATCGTCGTCGCGCAGGGCCAGCGCGCCCACCGGCACCGCCACCGCGACGGCCGCCACCGCAGCGACGACCGAGCGCGTCGTGCGCCGCCGGCGCTGCGCCCGCTGTCGCGCAAGGTCGGCCAGCCCCTCGGCGCCCGGTGCGCGCTCGGCGCCCGACGCGAGCGCCTCGCCCAGCCGTGACTCGAAGTCGCTCATGACTCCTCCTCCTGCTGCTCTCCCAGCTCGGCGCGCAGCGCCGCCAGCCCGCGCGACACCCGCGACCGGGCCGTGCCCTCGGCCATCCCGGTCAGGGCCGCGATCTCGGCGTACTCGAGCTGCTCGTAGTAGCGCAGCACCACCGCGGTGCGCTGCGCCTCGGGAAGCCGGCGGCAGGCCCGCCAGATCGTCTCGCTCTCGTCGGCGGCCGGGCGGTCCTCCGGACCGGGCGCGACCTCGACGACCCGGACCTCCGCGACCGGGGTCTCGCGGCGCCGCCACCGGCGCCACCACGAGATGTGGGCGTTGACGACCATCCGGCGCACGTAGGCGTCGACGTCGCCGGCGGCACTGATCCGGTCCCAGCGCGGCAGCGCACGGGCCAGCGCGTCCTGCACGGCGTCCTCGGCGTCGGCCCTGCTGCCGGTCAGCGTGTAGGCGAGCCGCAGCAGCGACGGACCGCGCGCGGCGACCCAGGCGTCGAAGTCCGGCACGTCACCGACCACCAGGCTCCTCCCGCTCGCCACCGCCGTCTCCATGCACCATGGACGCTCGCCGGCCGGTTTGCGTTGCAACCCGCCGCCCGAGGTCGGCGCCCCCGGGGTGAGCGGGGGCGACCTAGGGGCCCGGCGTGGACCTCGTGGACCTCGGCGTTGACCTCGCGTTCCCTCCGCGCTCAGCCGATGAGCCTCCTCGCCAGCCGACAGAAGTCGAAGTCCGGGTCGTAGGACGGGAACTTCCCACGAGCCGTCCTCAGCACCTCGAAGTCGACCTCCTCACCCCCGGGCTTGCTGTCGCCCAGGGTGTCGAAGACCTGCCGCAGGATGATCTTGCCGTGATCGGCCAGGACGACCTTCTTGCGCGCGTTCTTGACCACGAAGGGCCGGCCCCGCTCGACCTGGATGAACTCCCAGACGTCGCCCTCGACGTGCTCGGCGGTGCGCTCCCGGAAGCGGCCCTTCCCGGAGACGTACATCGTCTTCCCGTTGCGGGGGTTCCTCAGGACGTCCCGGAAGCGGAAACGGTTGTCGATGAGGAAGGCCTGTCCTCCCGAGCCCCTCACGTTGTGGGTCACGGAGCGGCCACGCGCCCGCCCCGTGACCTGCATCCTGAACCCGCACTCCTTGTCGGTGTACGAGTAGGGATCGTCGTAGTGGTTGCGTTCGTAGACGCTTCCGCGTCCGTTCGATGCCGCGGGCTCCGCAAGGAAGCCGACCAGGGCACCGGCGAGCATCAGCATGACAATTCGGCGCAGCATGGATCTGCCTCTCGTTCGGCGGCTGCGTCACGTCCTCCCCGGCGGAGGGCACCCCCCACACCCGCAACCGGTTTCCGGCTTACTCCTCCTGCGCCGCGCGGGGCAATAGCCCGGCCGCGCTACGTGACCGCGCGGTTGCACTACGCACCCGGCAGGCGCGGAAGGGTCGGCCGACCCCCGGGATCTGGGAGGCGGCAGATCGGTCGGAGCGTGAGGTCCCGCTGACGGTTCACCGCGGACCCGCCATGATGGGACCTACCAACGAGTAAGGAGCCGGCATGCAGCTGGAGCTGTCCGACGAGATGAAGGCGTTCCGCGAGGAGATGCGCACGTTCTTCACCACCGAGGTCTCCGAGGAGATCCGCACCGCGGTGGCCGAGCAGCGCGAGCTCACCAAGGACCAGATCGTCGAGAGCATGCGCACGCTCAACGCTGCCGGCCTCGCGGTGCCGCACTGGCCCGTGGAGTGGGGCGGCCGTGACTGGAGCGACCTGCAGCGCCACATCTGGCACGAGGAGATGCAGCGGGCCTGCGTGCCGACACCGCTGGCCTTCAACGCCTCGCATGATCGGCCCGGTGATCGCTCAGTTCGGCACCGAGGAGCAGAAGCAGGAGTTCCTGCCGAAGACCGCCAACGTCGACATCTTCTGGAGCCAGGGCTTCTCCGAGCCCGACGCCGGCTCCGACCTGGCCAGCCTGCGCTGCTCGGCCGTGCGCGACGGCGACGACTTCGTGGTCAACGGGCAGAAGACCTGGACCACGCTCGGCCAGCACGGCGACTGGATCTTCAACCTGGTCCGCACCGACCCCGAGGTCAAGAAGCAGGCCGGCATCTCGATGCTGCTCATCGACATGACCACGCCGGGGGTGACCGTCCGCCCCATCGAGCTGATCGACGGCGGCTTCGAGGTCAACGAGGTGTGGTTCGAGGACGTGCGCGTCCCGGCCGAGAACCTCGTCGGCGAGCTCAACGGCGGCTGGACGATCGCGAAGTTCCTGCTCGGCAACGAGCGGGTCGGCGTCGCCCCCGTGGGCGCCACCAAGCGGGCGCTGGCCCGCTTCAAGGAGCTCGCCCGCGACCAGATCGAGGACGACCCGCTGCTGCGGGCCCGGGTGGTCGAGCTCGAGAACGAGCTGCTCGCCCTCGAGCTCACCGCGCTGCGCGTGGTCGCCCACTCCGCCGACGGCGAGCCGCACCCGGCCTCGTCGGTGCTCAAGCTCAAGGGCACCGAGCTCCAGCAGGCCGTGAGCGAGCTGGCCGTCGACCTGGCCGGACCGGCCTCGATCGCCAGCGGGGCCGGGGACGACTCCGGCCTCGACGGCTGGGCCCGCCGGGTCACGCCGACGTACCTGAACCTGCGCAAGGCCTCGATCTACGGCGGCTCCAACGAGGTGCAGCGCCAGATCATCTCCCGCACGATCCTGGGACTCTGAGGAGACGACGATGGACTTCACCTACGACGACGAGCAGCTCGCCCTCCAGGACGCCGTGCGCGGACTGGTCGGCAAGACCTACGGCGACTACGAGCACCGCCGGCAGACGGTCGGCGAGGCCCCCGGCTTCGACGAGACGCTGTGGGCCCGGATGGCCGAGATGGGCCTGCTCGGGCTCCCCTTCGGCGAGGACGACGGCGGGGTGGGCGCGGGCCCGGTCGAGATCGGCATCGTGTGCCGCGAGCTCGGCCGCGTCATCGCCCCCGAGCCCTACCTGGCCTCGGTCGTGCTGGCCGGCGGGCTCGTCTCCGCGGTCGGCACCGCCGAGCAGCGCGGCGAGGTGCTCGGCGCGCTCTCCGAGGGTCGATCCGTCCTGGCCCTCGCCCACGACGAGCCCGGCCACCGCTGGGGCCCGGAGGCCCACGACGTCACCGCCAGTGAGGACGGCGGCGCGTGGACGCTCACCGGCACCAAGGAGCCGGTCCAGCACGGCGCGCGGGCCGACCTGCTCGTGGTCAGCGCCGTCCTGCCCGGCGGCGGCACCGGTCTCTTCCTCGTGGAGGGGTCGGCCGCCGAGCGCACCGACTACGCGGCGTACGACGGCACCCGGGTCGCCCAGGTCGTGCTCGACGGCACGGCCGCGACGCCGCTGGGCGAGGCCGGCCTCGACGTCACCGCCAGCATCGCGACCGTGCTCGACATCGGGCGCGTGATGATCGCCAACCAGGCGCTCGGCGCGATGCAGTTCCTGCTGCCGGCGACGACCGACTACCTCAAGAGCCGCAAGCAGTTCGGGGTCACGCTCAACACCTTCCAGGCGCTGACCTTCCGTGCGGCCGACATGTACGTCTCGCTCGAGCTCGCCCACAGCCTCGTCGAGTGGGCCACGATGGTCGTCGCGGCCGGCGACCCGGCCGCCGTGGCCGACGCCGCCGCGCGGGTCTCGCTGCAGGTGAGCAAGGCCGGGCGCCACATCGGGCAGGAGGCGATCCAGCTGCACGGCGGCATCGGCATGACGGCCGAGTACGCCGTGGGCAGCTACGTCGCCCACCTCACCGCGCTCGACCACCTGCTCGGCGACGGCGGCTTCCACCTGCGCGGGCTGTCCGCCACCGTGACCGACCACGAGGACGTCGACCCGCTGACCCGCTGACGTCGCCGGGCCGTCGTTGGTGGCGGGGGTGGGTCAGGCCTCGCCCGACTTGGCCCAGAGGTTGATGCCGGCCTCGACGGCGTGCTCGTCGATCGCGGCGAGCTCGTCGTCGGTGAGGTCGGGGAAGTCGAGCGCGTCGAGGTTGGTGTCGAGCTGCTCGACCGAGGAGGCGCCGATCAGCGCCGAGGTCACGCGGCGGTCGCGCAGCACCCACTGCAGGGCCAGCTGCGCGAGCTTCTGCCCGCGGCCGGCGGCGAGGTCGTTGAGCCGGCGTACGTGGGTGAGGGTCTGCTCGTCGAAGGACTCGCCGGGCAGCGTGGAGCCGTCGCCGCGGGCGGCGCGCGAGTCCTCGGGCACCCCGTCGAGGTAGCGGTCGGTCAGCAGCCCCTGCGCCAGCGGGCTGAAGGCCATGCAGCCCATCCCCTGCTCCTCGAGCTCGTCGAGCAGGTCCTCCTCGATCCAGCGGTTGAGCATCGAGTACGACGGCTGGTGGATCAGCAGCGGCGTGCCGAGGTCGCGCGCGATCGCGGCCGCCTCGCGCGTCTTGGCCGCCGAGTACGACGAGATGCCGACGTACAGCGCCCGGCCCGAGCGGACCGCGGTGTCGAGCGCCAGCATCGTCTCGGCGAGCGGGGTGTCGGGGTCGAAGCGGTGGCTGTAGAAGATGTCGACGTAGTCGAGGCCCATCCGGGCCAGCGACTGGTCGAGCGAGGCGAGGACGTACTTGCGGGAGCCGCCGCCCTGGCCGTAGGGGCCGGGCCACATGTCGTAGCCGGCCTTCGAGGAGATCACCAGCTCGTCGCGGTAGGGCGCGAAGTCGTCGCGCAGGTAGCGGCCGAAGTTCTCCTCGGCGCGACCGTAGGGCGGCCCGTAGTTGTTGGCCAGGTCGAAGTGGGTGATCCCGCGGTCGAAGGCCCGGCGCAGGATCGCGCGCTGGGTCTCCTCCGGGCGGTCGGTGCCGAAGTTCTGCCACAACCCGAGCGAGAGCGGTGGCAGCTGGAGGCCGCTCTTGCCGGTGAAGCGGTAGCTGGTCGAGTCGTAGCGGTCCGAGGCCGCGTCGTAGGACATGCGCCCAGCCTGCCACCGCCGCCCAGCCGGCGAGCGCTACCCCGCCCCCGCGCCCACCATCCGCAGGGCGAGGTCGACGTAGTGGGCGGCGACGTCGTCGGGGGTCCAGCCGCCGTCCTCGTCGTACCAGCGGGCCACGTCGATGCCGAGCGAGAGCAGCGCCGTGGCGGTCATCGCCGGGTCGGGCGTGGTGAACTCGCCGCTGGCCGCGCCTCGCGCCAGCAGGTCGCGCACGACCCGGTCGATCCGGCGCCGCTGCTCGACGATCTCGACCTGGTGGTCGGCGGTGAGGGCGGCCATCTCGTAGTTCACGACCCGGGCGCTGGTGTGGTTGACCGCGTGGTGCCGCACGAAGTCGGCCACCAGCCGCCGCAGCTGCTCGGTCGGGCTGCGGTCGTCGGCGACGGCGGCCTCGCACAGGGCGAGGGTGCGGTCGTGGCCCTCGCCGGAGATCAGGTGCAGCAGCTCCTCCTTGGAGCGGTGGTGCACGTAGAGCGCCGCGGGGCTCATCCCGGCCGCCGCCGCGATGTCGCGGGTGGTGGTGCCGTGGAAGCCCTTGGTCGCGAACGCCGCGATGGCGGCGGCCAGCAGCCGGGCCCGAGCCCCGGGCGGGGCGTTGACGTCGGCGCTCATGACCAGCATAGTAAGCAAGCGCTTAGTCACTGGCAATGACCCGGGCCGCGTCCCGGGTGGAGTCCCGGGTGGAGCCCTGGGTGATGTCCTGGGCACCGACACGGCACCGAGATCGCACCGAGATCGCACGGAGGAACACATGCAGGGTCTGCACGGCAAGGTCGCGATCGTCACCGGAGCCAGCCGCGGCATCGGCCTCGGCGTCGCCGAACGGCTGGTCGCCGAGGGAGCCCGCGTGGTGATCACCGCCCGCAAGCCCGAGGCGCTCGAGGAGGCCGTGGCCGCCCTCGGCGGACCTGAGAAGGCGCTCGGCATCGCGGGCAACGCCGGTGACGCCGAGCACCGCGCCGACGTCGTCGCCCGCACCGTGCAGACCTTCGGCAGCCTCGACCTGCTGGTCAACAACACCGGCATCAACCCGGCGTACGGCCCGCTGGTCGACCTCGACCTCGACGCCGCCCGCAAGATCGTCGAGGTCAACGTCATCGCCGCCCTCGCCTGGGTCCAGGAGGCCCACCGCGCGTGGATGCGCGAGCACGGCGGCTCGGTCGTCAACGTCTCCTCGGTCTCGGGGGTCAAGCCGGCGCCGGGCATCTCGATGTACGGCGCCAGCAAGGCCATGCTGATCAGCCTCACCGAGAGCCTGGCCGTCGAGCTGGGTCCGACGATCCGCGTCAACGCGGTCGCGCCGGCCGTGGTGAAGACACGCTTCGCCACCGCGCTCTACGAGGGACGCGAGGAGGAGGTCTCCGCGGCCTACCCGCTCAAGCGGCTCGGCGTCCCGGAGGACGTCGGCAGCGTCGTGGCCTTCCTGCTCTCCGACGAGGCCGGATGGATGACCGGGCAGACCCTGGTCGTCGACGGCGGCGTCACCATGACGGGCGGCGTCTGATGGGCCACGAGCAGCTCGAGGGCCGGGGCGCCGTCGTCACCGGCGCCGGCCACGGCATCGGCCGGGCGCTGGCCACGCGCCTGGTCGCCGAGGGCGCCCGCGTCGTGGTCAACGACCTCGACGCCGACGCGGCCTGGGCCGTCGCCGACGAGATCGGGGCCACCGCCGTGCCCGGCGACTGCTCGTCGGCGGCGGGCAGCACGACCCTGGTCGAGCAGGCCACCTCGGCCCTCGGACGGATCGACGTGTTCTGCGCCAACGCCGGCATCGACCGCACCCAGCCCGACAGCCTCCAGGCCTCCGACGACGACTGGGCCCGGATGATCGACACCAACGTGATGTCCCACGTGCGGGCCGCCCGGCTGCTCGTGCCGCGGTGGCTCGAGGACGGGGGCGGCGGCCGCTTCGTCGTCACCGCCTCGGCCGCGGGCCTGCTCACGATGATCGGCGCGGCGCCCTACTCGGTCACCAAGCACGCCGCCGTCGGCTTCGCGGAGTGGCTCTCGGTCACCTACGGCGCCCGCGGCGTCACCGTGCAGGCCATCTGCCCCCAAGGCGTGCAGACCCGGATGCTCGAGCAGGCCGGTCCGCTCAAGGACCTTCTCTCGCGCGACGAGGCCCTGAGCCCCGAGCAGGTCGCCGACGCGTGGGTCGCCTCGCTCGCCGACGACCACTTCCTGGTCCTGCCCCACCCCGAGGTCGCCGGCTACTACGTCGCCCGGGCGAGCGACACCGACGCCTGGCTGGCCGGCATGCGCCGGCTCCAGACGAAGGTGGACACGCACGGGGGCTCCGCCCCGGACCCCGGAGCCAGCTCATGACCGACTCCACGACCCTGGCGAGCGACGGCGTGCCCGGCCTCGACCTGGCCGTCTTCCGCACCTGGTACGACGCGCAGCGGCCCGGCGACGTCGTCGGCGACCTGCGCGCCCGGGTGATCGCCGGCGGCAAGTCCAACCTGACCTACGAGGTCACCGACGGCACGTCGTGGTGGATCGTGCGCCGTCCGCCGCTGGGCCACGTCCAGGCCACCGCCCACGACATGGGCCGCGAGCACACCGTGATGTCGGCGCTCGCCGGCACCGACGTGCCCGTGCCCCGCACGTTCGCCCACTGCGCCGACCCCGACGTGCTCGGCGCGCCGTTCTACGTGATGGAGAAGGTCGCGGGCACGCCCTTCCGCACGGCCGGCCAGCTCGCGGAGATCGGCGAGGAGCTCACCCGCGACCTGGCGGGCGCGATGATCGACGTACTGGCCCGGCTCCACGCCGTGCGTCCGGCCGAGGTGGGCCTGGCCGAGTTCGGGCGGCCCGTCGGCTTCCTGGAGCGGCAGGTCCGCCGGTGGGGCCGTCAGCTCGAGGGCTCGCGCAGCCGCGACCTGCCCGACGCCGACCGGCTGCTGGCCCTGCTCGCCGACTCGGTGCCGGCCGACGACGGCGGCGCGAGCGCCGGCATCGTGCACGGCGACTACCGCCTCGACAACCTGCTCTCCGTCCCGGGCGACCCGACGCCGGTGAAGGCGGTCATCGACTGGGAGATGGCGACCCTGGGCGACACCCTCACCGATGTCGCGCTGATGCTCGTCTACGACCGGCTCGCCCACCTCGCGGGCGGGGCGGCCGTCGCCGACGCCAGCGCCGCCCCGGGCTACCCGACGCCCGACCAGCAGCTCGAGCGGTACGCCGCTGCGAGCGGTCGCGACCTCGGCACGATGGACTTCCACCTCGGCCTGGCCCACCTCAAGCTCGCGGTGATCCTCGAGGGCATCCACTACCGCTTCCAGCACGGACAGACCGTCGGCGAGGGCTTCGACACCGTCGGCGAGGCGGTCCAGCCGCTGCTCGCCGCCGGTCTCGCCGCTGTCACCGGCACCACCAGAGAGGACTGAGATGGACTTCAGCTACGACGCCCGCTCCGAGGAGCTCCGCAGCGAGCTGCTCGACTTCATGGACAGCCACGTCTACCCGCAGGAGGGCGCCTTCGAGGCGGAGCTCGCGGCGATGGACAACCCGTTCGCCTGGAGCACGGCCCCGGTGATGCGGAGCCTGCGCAGCGAGGCCCGCTCCCGCGGGCTGTGGAACTTCTTCCTGCCCGGCGACACCGGTGGCGTCGGCGCCGGGCTGACCAACCTGCAGTACGCCCCGCTCGCCGAGATCACCGGACGCAGCGGCAACCTCGCCCCCGCCGCGCTCAACTGCGCGGCGCCCGACACGGGCAACATGGAGGTGCTGCACATGTTCGGCACCCCCGAGCAGAAGGAGCGGTGGCTCTCCCCGCTGCTCGACGGGACCATCCGCTCGGCGTTCGCGATGACCGAGCCCGACGTGGCCTCCTCTGATGCCACCAACATCGCGACCAGCATCGTGCGCGACGGCGACGAGTACGTCCTCAACGGTCGCAAGTGGTGGATCACCGGGGCGGTGAACCCCGAGTGCGAGATCTTCATCGTGATGGGCAAGACCGACCCCGAGGCCTCGCGCCACCGGCAGCAGTCGATGGTCCTGGTCCCCCGTGACACCCCCGGCCTCACCATCGTCCGCCCGATGCACGTCTTCGGCTACGACGACCACGAGCACGGCGGCCACGCCGAGCTGCTCCTCGAGGACGTGCGCGTGCCGGTGAGCAACCTGGTGGGCGAGGAGGGCGCGGGCTTCGCCGTCGCCCAGGCCCGGCTCGGACCCGGCCGGATCCACCACTGCATGCGCTCGATCGGCGTGGCCGAGCGAGCCATCGAGCTGATGTGCCAGCGCGCCGAGAGCCGCGTGGCGTTCGGCCGGTCGCTGTCGCAGCAGGGCGTGGTCCGGGAGTGGATCGCCGAGGCGCGCGTCGCCGTCGAGCAGCTGCGGCTGCTGGTGCTCAAGACCGCGTGGCTGATGGACACCGTCGGCAACCGGGGCGCCCACACCGAGATCCAGGCGATCAAGATCGCCACCCCCCAGGTGGTCCAGCAGATCCTCGACCGGGCGATGCAGGTGCACGGCGCCGGCGGGCTCTCGCAGGACTTCCCGCTGGCGGTCTCCTACGCCGGCATCCGCACGCTGCGTCTCGCCGACGGCCCCGACGAGGTGCACAAGAACTCGCTGGCCAAGGCCGAGATCGCTCGGCACTCCACCAGCGAGCAGGCACGCTAGGGCCATGGACCTGACCCTCACCGACGAGCAGCAGGCGTTCCGCGCCGCGGCCCGTGACTTCCTCGAGAAGGAAGCCGTCCCGCACCGCACGGAGTGGGACCGGCGGGAGTCGGTCGACCTCGCGATCATCCCGAAGATGGCCGAGCTCGGCTTCTTCGGGCTGACGATCCCCGAGGAGTACGGCGGTCTCGGCGGCGACTACCTCACCTACGTGCTCGGCATGGAGGAGCTCGGCCGCGCCGACTCCGCCCTGCGCGGCATCGTCTCGGTCTCCAACGGGCTGGTCGGCAAGTCGATCCTGGGCTTCGGCTCCGAGGAGCAGAAGCACGAGTGGCTGCCGCGGATCGCCGACGCCACCAGCCTCGGCTGCTTCGGGCTCACCGAGCCCGGCACCGGTTCCGACGCCGGCAACCTCACGGCCAAGGCCGTCAAGGACGGGTCCGACTACCGGATCTCGGGGCAGAAGCTCTTCATCACCAACGGCACCTGGGCCGACGTGGCGCTGATCTTCGCCCGCACCAGCGACGACGGCCCGCGCGGGGTCAGCGCCTTCCTGGTGCCGACCGACGCCGAGGGCTTCGAGGCCCGCGAGATCAAGGGCAAGCTCGGGCTGCGCGGCCAGGCGACCGCCGAGCTCTTCCTCGACGACGTACGCGTGCCGGCCTCGGCCCTGCTGGGCGAGGAGGGTCAGGGCTTCAAGATCGCGATGACCACGCTCGACAAGGGCCGGGTCTCGGTGGCCGCCGGCTGCGTCGGGCTGGTGCAGGCCTGCCTGGAGAGCGCCGTCGACTACGCGACCAGCCGCACCCAGTTCGGCCGCCCGATCGCGGGCTTCCAGCTGGTCCAGGAGCTGATCGCCGACATCTCCCTCGACGCCGACGCCGCCCGGCTGCTGGTGTGGCGCTGCGCCGACCTGATCGAGCGGGGCGAGTCGTTCGGGGTGGCCGCGTCGAAGGCCAAGCTCTTCGCCTCCGAGGCCGCCGTCCGCGCCGCCAACGGCTGCATCCAGGTGCACGGCGGCGCCGGCTACGTCGATGACTACCCGGCCGAGAAGTTCCTCCGTGACGCCCGCGTGATGACCCTCTACGAGGGCACCAGCCAGATCCAGAAGCTGCTGATCGGCCGCGCCGAGACCGGCGTCAACGCCTTCGTCTGAGGGCTGAGCGGTCCCGCACACCCCGCGGGCTCGGGCCCCCGACGGCTGGCGCGTGGCTGCGACTTACCAGCATCTGCTGGTACGTCGTCGCTTCTGGGGTGTTGCGGTGGCCCAGAAGCGACAGAACAACAGCAGATGCTGGTACGCCGACAACACCTCAGCCGCGGCGGACCTCCAGCACGCGGAAGCCCTTGGCGCTGGCCAAGCGATCGGTCGGGTAGCCCTGCTCGACCAGCCAGCGTTGGAGGGAGTCGGCGCCGAGGTTCTTGCCCACGACCAGCACGGCCCGGCCACCGGGCACCAGCCGCGGGAGCCAGGTCAGCAGCAGGGCGTGCAGCGCCGGCTTGCCGATCCGGATCGGGGGGTTCGACCAGATCTCGTCGTACGTCGCGTCGACGGGCACGGCCTCGGGCGTGGCGGCGGTGAAGCGGTCGGCCAGGCCGAGGGCGGCGGCGTTCTCACGCGCGAGCAGCAGCGCCCTCTCGTTGACGTCGACGGCGGTGACGACGGCCTCGCCGGCCGCGGCCACGGCCAGTCCGATCACGCCCCAGCCGCAGCCGAGGTCGAGGATGCGGCCCGACGTCGGCGGCTGGGTCTCGCGCAGCAGCACCGAGGTGCCCTGGTCGACCCGCCCGCGCGCGAAGACGCCCGAGCCGGTGGTCAGCGTGAGGTCGTGGCCCCAGGCGCTGACCGTCACCGGCTGCCGTCGGAAGGCCACGGAGGGGTCGGCGGTGAAGTAGTGCTCGCCCGCGTCGTCCTCAGTCACCGGCCACCCGCTTGGCCCGGGTCTGGTCGGCGCGCGCGGCCAGCTCGGAGTCGGCCGGGTAGGCGACCTCCTCGAGCGTCAGCCCGTGGGCCCGCGCAACCGTCACGGCCGGGTCGCGCAACCCGGCGCCGAGGACCTCCTCGGCCCACGCCACCGGACGGCGGCCCTCACCGACCGCCAGCAGGCAGCCGACCAGCGAGCGGACCATGCTGTGGCAGAACGCGTCGGCCCGCACGGTCGCCTCGACCACCCCGTCGACGCCGCGGCTCCAGGACAGGTCGAGCAGCGTGCGGATCGTGGTCGCCCCCTCGCGGCGCCGGCAGAACGCCGCGAAGTCGTGACGCCCCAGCAACGTCTCGGAGGCCTTCTCGAGCGTCGCCAGGTCGAGCGGTCGCGGCCAGGCCAGCACGTGGCGCCGGGTCAGCGGGTCGAGGGTCTCGGGCCGATCAGCCACGCGGTAGGCGTAGCGCCGCCACAGGGCGGCGAAGCGTGCGTCGAACCCGGGCGGGGCCGGGGCGACCCGACGTACCCGCACGTCGGACGGGAGCAGGCCGTTGAGCCGCCGGAGCAGCTGCCCGTCCACCTCGTCGGCGACGTCGACGTGCACGACCTGCCCCCGGGCGTGGACGCCGGCGTCCGTGCGTCCGGCGCAGACCAGGGCGGGCCTCGGCGCCCGCAGCACCGTGCTCAGCGCCGTCGTGAGCTCGTCCTCGACCGTGCGCAGACCCGGCTGGAGAGCCCACCCGTGGAAGTCGGTCCCGTCGTAGGCGAGGTCGATCCGCAGGCGCACGGCGGACAGTCTCGCAGCACCCCGATAATGGCCGACGTGGACCTGCTCGCCGACACCCTGATCGCCCTGCCCGGACTCTTCTTCCTCGGCATGGGACTGCTCGCGCTGGCCCGCCCCGACCGCGTCGTCGACCGCTTCGGGATCGGGGTCGACACGGTCGCCGGACGCACCGAGATCCGTTCCGTGTACGGCGGCTTCGGCCTGGCGGCGGCCGGCCTGCTCGCCTGGGCGGTGCTCACCGACGGCCGCGGGGCGCTGTGGATCCCGAGCGTCGTGGCGGTGCTGACCTTCGGCATGGCCGTGGGCCGCACGCTCTCCCTGCTGCTCGACCGCAGCCGCGGCACCGCGGTGGTCTGGGGCTTCGTGGCCCTCGAGGTCGCGCTCGCCGTGTCGCTCTTCGCCTCGCACACCGTCCGCTAGGCCCACCCGACCGGCCCCGAGCGGTCCGCCGCGCTCAGGTCAGCTCGTGGCGCCGCGGCGGGTCGGCGCCCGGGCGGGACACGGTGATCGCGGCCGCCCGCGCCGCGTGCGCGAGCACCTCGGCCCGGTCGCGGTCGGGGTCGTCCCACAGCGCGTCGATGAGGGCGGCCGCGAACGTGTCGCCCGCACCGATGGTGTCGGCCACGGTCACCGGCTGCGCGGCGACGGACACCTCTCCCTCGGTCGTGACCCAGCTCGCGCCCTCGGCCCCCCGCGTCAGGGCGACCGCGTGCGGCCCGAGACCCAGGAGGTGGCGGGTCGCCTGCTCGAGACCGAGCGTCGGGTAGAGCACGGCGAGGTCCTCGTCACTCACCTTCACCACGTGGGCGTGCGCCACCACCCGCTCGGTGGCCGCGACCAGGTCCGGCCCGGTGCCGGTGATGGCCGGGCGCGCATTGATGTCGTAGACGACCGTCGTGGCGGGCCCGAGCCCGGTCAGCACCTCGACCACGTCGTCACAGCCCGGCGCGGTGACGGCACCGATCGAGCAGACGTGCACGAAGCGCGGCTCCCCCACCTCGACCGGGCCCAGGCGCCACTCCAGGTCGAAGGTGTAGGAGGCCGACCCGTCGGCCGCGATCTGTGCGGCCGCCGTGGCGGTGCGCTCGAGCACGTGCGGGTCGGCCGCGAGCTCGACCCCGGCCGCGCCGAGGTGCTGGGCCAGCGCCGCACCCCGCTCGTCGTCGGCGTACGCCGTCGCGAAGCGCACCGAGCGGTCCAGACGGGCCAGCGCCACCGCCACGTTGGCGGCACTGCCCCCAGGACGCTCGACGACCGCGCCGTCGGCGCTCCTCACGATGTCGACCAGGGACTCCCCCAGCACCAGCACGTCAGCAGTCATGCGCCCCATTCAATAGGGTCGTCCCCATGGATGTCCTGCCCCCCGACCCGGAGGCCGCCGCGTCGCCCTTCGAGCAGCTGCGCACCCAGCTCGCGGGGCGGGTCGCCTCGGGCGAGCTGCCGCCCGGCACCAAGCTGCCGACCGTGCGCGCCCTCGCCGAACGGCTGGGGCTGGCCGCCGGCACCGTGGCGCGGGCCTACCGCGAGCTGGAGGTCGACGGCGTCGTGGTCACCGAGGGTCGACGCGGCACCTTCGTGGCCTCCTCCGCGGCCGCCCCGGCCGACGCTGCGGCGGTGGAGACCGCCGCAGCGACGTACGTCGCGACCGCGCGGCGCCTCGGTCTGGCCCTCCCGGAGGCCCAGCGTCTCGTCGAGCGGGCCTGGGGTCAGTCGGCCCGGTCGTAGAGGGCGATCGCCATCCGGGCGTCGTCGCCGACCGTGCGCTGGAGCCCGACGTGGACGCGGCCTCCCGGACCGACCAGGCCCAGCCCACCGGAGGAGGGGCCGCCCACCTGGTTGCTGAACTCGGTGCCCTTGCGGCCGTCGATCTTCGGCACCACGAGCCCGGTGCGCCCCGTCAGGAGCAGGCGGGCCAGCTGTGGCTCGGTGCCCGGGTCGGCGGTGGTCGTCAACGCGGTGTCACCGGGCTGGCTCTCGACCACCCTGCTCAGCTCCCAGCGGTGGCCGGCCTCCTCGACCACCAGCGCCGGCCGCTGCCCGGCGACCCGGTCGCCACCGGGCGGCACCTGGTAGAGCCCGATCCCGAGCCGTACGTCGGGGTCCTCGACCAGCGGGCCGTCGGGCCCCTGGGTGAGGCGCAAGCGGATCGGACCCTCGTCGGCCGCCGCCATCGTCGTCGCCACCGAGCCACCGGGGTCGAAGGTGCTCGTCCCGGTGCACGACGTCTCGAAGCCGCCCTCGCCGCCCAGCTCGACGCTCAACCAGGACCCCTCAGGCGCGCCGACGCAGAGGTCGGCGTAGCCCTGCAGGCCGGCGGGGGGCGAGACCTCCAGCTCGAGCTCGGCCCGGCCGGGGCGGCCGATGACCGCGTCGACCAGCGTCCGGTCGGCAACGGTGCGCCGGAAGGTGATGCCGTCGACGGTGACCCCCGGCGGCGCGTCGTCGGTGATCGCGTAGACCGCCAGCCCGACGTCGCCGGCAGCCGGGTCGAGCCGGTCCACCCGGACCTTCACGGGCTCGCCCGGCGGCACCAGGACGTGGTCGGTGAAGTCGCCGACGTCGTAGCTCGTGGCCGGCCCGTCCACGGTTCGTACGTCGACCCGCTGGTCGTCGCCGGAGGTGGCCCAGGTGACCAGGCGAGGACTCTCCTCAGCGTCCAGGTCCAGCCGCGCCATGCCCTCGGTGCCCTCGACCGCGATGTCGAGGGCGTAGGTGTAGCCCAGCGCCGTGAGCTCCGCCGGGGCACGCTCCCCCACGGACCGCCGGTCGGCCGGCAGCGGGCCGCTGTCGCTGTCGCTGGTCGGCAGGAGCGCGACTCCGGCGACCACGGCCAGCACCGCGGCGGCACCGCCCGCGACGGCGGCCCGGCGCCGTCGTCGGACGCCCGCGATCCGGCCGTGCACGGCGGTCAGCCGCGACGCCGTGTCGACCTGCGGCAGGTGGTCGGTGTGGGACGTCAGGGTCGAGCGCAGCTCGTCGATGCTGGTCATGAGAGGGCCTCCTCCTCGGTGGTGGCGAGCGCGGGGTCGATCCGCAGCTTCGACAGGGCTTTGCTGGCCTGGCTCTTCACGGTCCCGACCGCGCAGCCGAGGACCTCGGCTGTCTGGGCCTCGGTGAGGTCCTCGAAGTAGCGCAGCACCACCACCGCGCGCTGTCGTCGCGGGAGCCGCTCCATCGCCTGCCACAGGTCGTGACCGGCCTCGACCGACTCCACTCCGCCCCGCGCCCCGGCGCCACGCGCCTCCGGCAGCTCCTCGGTCGCGACCTCGCCGTGCCAGCGGCGCCGCCACCAGCTCGCGTAGGTGTTGACCAGGATCTTGCGGACGTAGGCCTCGGGGTGGTCCTCGACCCGTCCCCAGGCGAACCACGCCTTGGCGAGCGAGGTCTGGAGCAGGTCCTCGGCCAGGCCGTGGTCGTGGGTCAGCAGGTACGCCGTGCGCAGCAGCGCGGTGGACCGCGCGGCCACGAACTCATCGAAGTCCGTCCGGGTGTCCACGCCCACGCCTCCCGAGCGTTCGTGCGGCAGGCGCGGCTGCGCATCCGTGGTGATCATGTCAGGTACGACCACCGGGGCCCGCCGAAAGGTTGCCCGCCCGCCGGGCCGTCACCCGGGCGCACGCCGACCCGAGCAGATTGTTACCGAATTTGTTACCAAACACTGACCCGGCCGTGGAGAACGCGTGGAACCACCGTGGGCCGGCCGGTCGTACTGTTCTGGTTGTCAGCAGGAGCCGGGGGGCCCCCGCTGACAAGGAAAGAGCGGTTGGCTGGGGGGCCGACCGCACACTCCACGAACAGAAGTTGACCCGCTTGCCGCGTCGGGGGACGCCGCCAGCGGGTCCTTCTGTATTTGGACGGCCCGTGTCCGCAGCTCGCTCCGGACACGAGAGGCCGCCAGGCACCGGCACCGACAACGGCCCGCCACCCCAGCAGGGTGACGGGCCGTCGTACGAACCAGGCGGTCAGGCCTTGTCGGACTCCTCAGCGGACTCCTCGGTGGCCGCCTCAGCAGGCGCCTCGTCGGTGACGGGCTCCTCCTCGGCGATCACGCTCTCCTCGGTCGAGGCCTCCTCCGTCATCGACGTGGGGGGCTCCTCGACCGTCTCGTCGGTCGTCTCGTCGGTCGTCTCGGCCGCGGGAGCGGCCGGAGCGGCCGGCTTCGACTTCGGCGCCGAGGGGGCGTACTCCTCGGTGACGAGCTCGATCACGGCCATCGGCGCGTTGTCGCCCTTGCGGGGGCCGATCTTGGTGATCCGGGTGTAGCCGCCGGGACGCTCCGCGAAGGTCGGGGCGATCTCGGTGAAGAGCACGTGCACGACACCCTTGTCGCGGATGGTCTTGAGGACCTCGCGACGGTTGTGCAGCGCGTTGACGCCGTTGTGCGCGTTCTTCGCCTTGGTGATCAGCTTCTCGGCGTGGGGCCGCAGCGCACGCGCCTTGGCCTCGGTCGTGGTGATCCGACCGTGCTCGAACAGCTGGGTCGCCAGGTTGGCCAGGATCAGCCGCTGGTGGGACGGGCTACCGCCGAGGCGGGGTCCCTTGGTGGGCTTGGGCACTGCTCTGCTCTCGATTCTCCCCGGCCGTACGAGGTACCAGGGTTAGAGGTGAACGGGTGAGGCATCAAACAATTGCGCTGCTGGTCGAGGGGCAACCCCGGGGCAGGCGGCCCGAAAGCCGCCGGCCCACCTGGAGGGGCGCCTACGTCGACTGCGGGCTGGCAGCGTGGCGGCCGGAGGCCGACACGCTCAGCCCATCCAACTCAGTACTGCTCGTCCTCGACGAACGCGTCGTCGTCGTCGTCGCCGTACGCCGCCAGGGCCGCGTGCGGGTCGAAGCCGGGCGCGCTGTCCTTGAGGGACAGGCCCATCTCGACCAGCTTGGCCTTGACCTCGTCGATCGACTTCGCACCGAAGTTGCGGATGTCGAGCAGGTCCTGCTCCGAGCGGCTGATGAGCTCACCCACGGTGTGGATGCCCTCGCGCTTGAGGCAGTTGTAGGACCGGACGGTCAGCTGCAGGTCCTCGACCGGGAGGGCGAGGTCGGCGGCGAGCTGCTCGTCGACGGGCGAGGGACCGATGTCGATGCCCTCGGCCTCGACGTTGAGCTCACGGGCCAGGCCGAAGAGCTCCACCAGCGTCTTGCCGGCGGACGCGATGGCGTCACGGGGCAGGATCGAGGGCTTGGTCTCGACGTCGATGACGAGCTTGTCGAAGTCGGTGCGCTGCTCGACACGGGTGGCCTCGACCTTGTAGGTCACCTTGAGGACCGGGCTGTAGATCGAGTCGACCGGCATCCGGCCGATCTCGTTGTCGGCGCCCTTGTTCTGGACGGCCGACACGTAGCCGCGGCCACGCTCCACGACCAGCTCCATCTCCAGCTTGCCCTTGTCGGACAGCGTGGCGATCTTCAGGTCGGGGTTGTGGACCTCGACGCCGGCCGGCGGCGCGATGTCGGCGGCGGTGACGTCACCGGCACCGGACTTGCGCAGGTACATGGTGACCGGCTCGTCGTGCTCGGAGGAGACGACGAGGCCCTTGAGGTTGAGGATGATCTCGGTGACATCCTCCTTGACGCCCTCGATGGTCGAGAACTCGTGGAGGACGGTGTCGACCTTGATGCTCGTGACCGAGGCGCCGGGGATCGAGGACAGCAGGGTGCGACGCAGGGAGTTGCCCAGGGTGTAGCCGAAGCCAGGCTCCAGGGGCTCGATGACGAAGCGCGAGCGGAACTCGTCGACGGTCTCTTCCGACAGGGTGGGGCGCTGTGCGATAAGCACGTGTTCTTTTCCTTCCCGGGTCGACCGCTATTTGACGACCCAGACTGCTGTGCGAGTGATGAAGGTTTCCGCCGGCGCCGGTCGTCTGCGGGACGACCGGCCACCAGCGGGGGGTACACGGGGGGCGGAGCCCCCCGTGCGGCTACTTCTTGGAGTAGTACTCCACGATGAGCTGCTCCTGGATCGGCATGTCGATCTGCTCACGGACCGGGCGCTGGTGCACCAGGATCCGCATGCGGGTCGGCAGGGCCTGCAGCCAGGCGGGAACGATCCGCTCGCCGTGGGTCTCACGCGCGATGATGAACGGCGTGGTCTCCAGGGACTTCTCGCGCACGTCGATCACGTCGTAGGCGGTGACCTGGAAGGACGGGATGTCGACCTTCTTGCCGTTGACCTTGAAGTGACCGTGCACGACGAGCTGACGCGCGTGGCGACGCGTGCGGGCGAAGCCGCCGCGGTAGACCACGTTGTCGAGGCGGCACTCCAGCAGCTGCAGCAGGTTGTCGCCCGTCTTGCCCTGCCGGCGCGAGGCCTCGGTGTAGTAGTTGTGGAACTGCTTCTCCATCACGCCGTACGTGAAGCGGGCCTTCTGCTTCTCGCGCAGCTGGAGGAGGTACTCGCTCTCCTTGATGCGGCCACGACCGTGGGCGCCGGGAGGGTAGGGCCGCTTCTCGAAAGCCGAGTCGCCGCCGACGAGGTCGACACCGAGACGGCGCGACTTCCGGGTCATGGGTCCGGTGTAACGGGCCATGTCAGAACTCCTTTGTCAGTCTCGGGGTCAGACGCGCCGGCGCTTGGGCGGGCGGCATCCGTTGTGAGGGGTGGGGGTGACGTCCTGGATGGTGCCGACCTCGAGGCCGATCGCACCCAGCGAGCGGATCGCGGTCTCGCGTCCGGAGCCGGGGCCCTTGACGAAGACGTCGATCTTCTTCATGCCGTGCTCCATCGCCCGACGACCGGCGGCCTCAGCGGCCATCTGCGCGGCGTACGGGGTGGACTTGCGTGAGCCCTTGAAGCCGACGGTGCCGGCTGAGGCCCACGAGATGACCGCACCCGTGGGGTCGGTGATCGTGACGATGGTGTTGTTGAACGTGCTCTTGATGTGGGCTTCGCCCTGAGCGATGTTCTTCTTTTCCTTGCGGCGGACCTTCTTGGCCCCGGCCGCGCGAGCCTTGGGAGGCATT